>NZ_JBMDLF010000012.1:0-259414 GCF_048656465.1 Streptomyces sp. MAR4 CNX-425
CCGCGCTCCGGGCCGAAGGTGCGATCTGCTCCCCGCGCACGCGGGGGTGGACCCAGGTGCCGCGCCACGTCAGCCCACCACCCAGGCTGCTCCCCGCGCACGCGGGGATGGACCCGCTCCGTCGTGACGGAGATCCGGGCGGTGCCGCTGCTCCCCGCGCACGCGGGGATATGCCCGGGCTGGTCCTGGTGCTCCCGGTCACGGACGGATTCGGGGCCGGCGGCCGTGGTCCTGTCGTACGGACCTACTGGTACGAGTAGAACCCCGCGCCCGACTTGCGGCCCAGGCGGCCCGCCTCGACCATCCGCGCCAGCAGCGGCGGCGTCGCGTACAGCTGCTCCTTGTACTCGTCGTACATGGATTCGGCCACCGAGACGACCGTGTCCAGGCCGATGAGGTCCGCGAGCTTCAGGGGGCCCATCGGGTGTGCGCAGCCCAGCTCCATGCCGTTGTCGATGTCCTCGCGTGTCGCGATGCCCGATTCGAACATGCGGACCGCCGCCAGCAGGTACGGGATGAGCAGTGCGTTCACCACGAAGCCGGAGCGGTCCTGGGCCCGGATGGCGTGTTTGCCGAGTACGTCGCGGGCCAGCGACTCGGTGCGCTTCAGTGTCTCGTCGCTGGTGGTCAGGGCCGGGATCAGCTCGACGAGGCGCTGTACGGGGGCGGGGTTGAAGAAGTGCATCCCGATGACCTGCTCGGGGCGCGAGGTGGCGACGGCGAGCTTGACCAGGGGGATGGAGGAGGTGTTCGAGGCGAGGACGGCGTCCGGTCGGGTGACGACCTGGTCCAGCACTTGGAAGATTTCGGTCTTTACCTGCTCATTTTCCACCACCGCTTCGATCACCAGGTCGCTGTCTGCCAGCTCACCCAGATCGGTCGTGAAACTGAGCGCGGCCAGCGCCTCGTCCCGTTCCGACTCGCTCAGCTTGCCGCGCTCGGTGGCCTTGGCGAGCGAGTTGGTGACGCGGGTACGCCCCAGTTCGAGGGCGTCGCCGGTGGTCTCGGCGACGACGACCTGAAGCCCGGAGCGGGCACACACCTCGGCGATGCCCGAGCCCATCTGGCCGGATCCGACCACTCCGACGCGTTCGATGTCGGTCAATGTCACTCCTCGTCCCTCGTCCTGCCCTGTGGGCAACCCTTTCGGACCCCGACGTTACCCGCGTAGCGCATGGCTCTTGTCCCCGGGTGAGGCCGGGGGCGAGGATGTGCCGCAACTGACGAGTGGTTCAGACCACTTGGCTCAGTCGGATTCGTGCTCTCGGCGACACACGGAGGATCCAGATGGGGAGCAGCACTCCCGAAAGACCGCACCTCAGCCGGCGCCGGTTCGGCGCCGCGGCTGTGGGTGCCCTGTCCGCGGTGACCGTGGCGGGCGACGCGGTGGCGGCCACGGCCGGCGCGGCGGGGCGTCCGGACGGGTACGGGCACGGGCATGGCCGTCACCGGCAGATGCGCGGCTCGTGGGTGGCGACGGTGGCGAACATCGACTGGCCGGTCCGGCAGGGCCTGAGCGCCGCGGAGCAGCAGCGGCAGCTGCTGGCGCGGCTCGACGAGGCGGCGGACCGCAACCTGAACACCGTCGTCTTCCAGGCCCGCCCGACGGCGGACGCGATGTGGCCGTCCCGGTACGAGCCGTGGTCGGAGTGGCTCTCCGGGACCCAGGGCGTCGACCCCGGCTGGGATCCGCTGGGCTTCGCGGTGCGGGAGGCGCACCGGCGGGGGCTGGAACTGCACGCCTGGTTCAACCCCTACCGGGTGCGCAACGACGCGCACGCGGAGAAGCTGGTGCCGGACCACCCGGTGAACCGGCACCCCGAGTGGGCGGTCCCGTACGGCGGCAAGATCTACTACAACCCGGGCATCCCGGCGGTCCGCCGCTTCGTCCAGAAGTGCATCCTCGACGCCGTACGCCGCTACGACATCGACGCCGTGCACTTCGACGACTACTTCTACCCGTATCCGGTCGGGGGCGAGGAGTTCGCCGACGAGGAGACGTACCAGCGGTACGGCGGCGGTTTCGCGGACAAGGCCGACTGGCGGCGCAACAACATCGATCTGCTGATCGCGGAGCTGGGCCGGGCCATCAAGCGGACCAGGCGGAAGGTGCAGTTCGGCGTGAGCCCGTTCGCGATCTGGCGGAACGCGGCCACCGACCCCGAGGGCTCCGACACCCGGGCGGGTGTGGAGACGTACGACGACCTCTACGCGGACACCCGCAGGTGGGTGCGCGAGCGCTGGATCGACTACATCGTCCCGCAGGTGTACTGGAACATCGGCTTCGAGGTGGCCGACTACGCCAAGCTCGTGCCCTGGTGGAACGACGTGGTGGCGGGCACCGGCGTCAACCTCTACATCGGTGAGGCGCTGTACAAGGTCGGCGCCGCCGGCCAGCCCGAGGCGTGGTTCGACCCGGCGGAGCTGTCCCGGCACCTGTCGTTCTGCGAGGGCTACCCGGAGGTCCAGGGCAACATGTACTTCTCCGCGAAGCTGCTGCCGCAGGACCCGCTGGGCGCGGTCAGCCGGCTGGTCGCCGACCACTACGGCGAGCGGGTGCGGCCGCCGCGCTGCTAGCCGCGCGCGCCGCGCCGCGGCGTCAGCCCGGCCCGGGCTCCCGGTCCTGATGCCGGACCACGGAGTCCGGGCCCGGCGACATCACCGCCTCGTGCCCGTCGTCGTACCGCACCCGGTAAGGCGGCGCGCCGCCGGTGCCCAGGACCTCGACGATCTCCGCCGTCCGGTCCTGCTGCCCGACGACGCGACCGTGCACACACAGCTTGTCGCCCACCTCTGCCTGCATGGGGTCGACCTCCCTGTCCGGCTCGTCACGGAAAAGTTGGGTCCGTGACGGCCAGTCTAGGGTCGCGGGCCGCTCTTGGCTCCCCGGAGAATGCGGGTGTACGGGCCACCGGGCGCGTGCCAGGCTCGGCGCATGGATCACCTACCCGCCCCCTACGAGCTGTCCACCGACCCCGCCCGGCTCGACCGCGCGCTCGTCCACCACTGGCTGTCCACCGACGCCTACTGGGCGCTCGGCCGGGGTCGTGAGCAGCAGGACACCGCGATCGACAACTCGCTGAACTTCGGCGTCTACGCCCCGGCAGGCACCCCCGCCGGCCCCGCCGCCCCCGGCGGGCAGGTGGCGTACGCCCGCGTCGTCACCGACCGCGCCACCTTCGCCTGGCTCTGCGACGTCTACGTGGCCCGCGGCGCCCGCGGCGCCGGGATCGGCGGCGGGCTGGTCGCCGCCGTCCGCGACCACCTCGCCCCGTACCGGCTGCGCCGCGTCCTCCTGGCCACCGGCGACGCGCACGGCGTGTACGCGAGGTTCGGCTTCGAGCCCCTCGCCGATCCGACCCAGTGGATGGCTCTGGGCACAGCGTGATCGCGCTCCTACCATCGCCGCATGAACGTTCGTCTCACGCTGCTCGCCGCGGCCCGCAACTCGGCGCGGCTCGCGGAGCGCTTCGACGACGACCGGCCCCTGGACGCGGCGGGCTGGGGTGCGGCCGAACGTGCCGTTCCGGTGTTCTCCCCGCTCGCCGCCGCCGACCTGCGGTACTGCTCGCCCACCCAGCGGTCCCGCGAGACCGGCCGGGTGCTCGGCCTCGCGCCGCTGGTCCAGGTCGCGCTGCGCGACTGCGACATGGGCCGGTGGCGGGGGCGGACGCTGGAGGAGGTGATGATGACCGAGCCGCGCGACGTGGACGCGTGGCTCGCGGATCCGCACTCCGCGCCGCACGGCGGCGAGCCGCTGATCGCCTTCATCCAGCGGATAGGCGGCTGGCTGGACACCCGCCCGGTGGACGACGGCTGCCACGTGCTCGCCGTCACGGAGCCGTCGATCATCCGGGCCGCGCTGGTCTACGCGCTGCGGGCGCCGCCCGCGTCGTACTGGCACATCGACGTGATGCCGCTGTCGACCGTCGGCCTGACGGGCCGGCCGGGGCGGTGGAGTCTCCATGTCGACAGCTGGGTGTGAGCGCCGGTGCGGGTGGACGCGGGATCGTGGTGGGCGGATGATGTCGGGGCCATTGCCAACTCCCTACGGTTAAGTAAGTCTACTGCCAAGTAGGTTTTTTGTGGCACCGCGTGGGCGAGGAGCGATCATCGATGGGCTCGTACGACGTGATCGTCATCGGTTCCGGCTTCGGCGGCTCGGTGGCCGCCCTGCGGCTGACCGAGAAGGGATACAAGGTCGGCGTACTGGAGGCCGGGCGCAGGTTCACCCGCGATGAGCTGCCGAAGAACTCCTGGCGGCTGCGCGACTACCTGTGGGCCCCCTCCCTCGGCCTCTACGGCATCCAGCGCATCCACCTCCTCGGCAACGTCATGGTGCTCGCCGGCGCCGGCGTGGGCGGCGGCTCGCTCAACTACGCCAACACCCTCTACGTGCCGCCGCCCGCCTTCTTCCAGGACCCGCAGTGGGGCCGCATCACCGACTGGCAGGAGGAGCTGGCCCCGTACTACGACCAGGCGCGCCGGATGCTCGGCGTGCGGCAGAACCCCACGACCACCGCCCCGGACGAGTACCTGAAGGCCACCGCCGAACGCATGGGCGTCGGCGACACCTTCCGGCTCACCCCCGTCGGCGTCTTCTACGGCGACGGACACGACGCCGACGGCGCCGCGAAGGCCGCCCCCGGCGAGACCGTCCCCGACCCGTACTTCGGCGGCGCGGGGCCCGAGCGCACCGCCTGCCTGCAGTGCGGCTCGTGCATGACCGGCTGCCGCTGGGGCGCCAAGAACACCCTCATGGAGAACTACCTCCACCTCGCCGAGCGGCGCGGCGCCGTCATCCACCCGCTCACCACCGTCGTCGACGTCCACGAGGTCGCCGGCGGCGGCTACGAGGTGACCACCGTGCCGACGAACAGGCGCCGCCGCGGCGCACGCGAGGTGCTGCGCTGCGACCGCGTGGTGGTCGCGGCGGGCACGTACGGCACGCAGACCCTGCTGCACCGCATGCGGTCCGCCGGCCGGCTGCCGGGGCTCTCGCCGCGGCTCGGCGAGCTGACCCGCACGAACTCCGAGGCGCTGGTCGGCGCGGTGACCTTCCCGCGCACGTACCGCAAGAAGCACGGCGCGGACGAGCTGGACTTCACCAAGGGCGTGGCCATCACCTCCTCGATCCACCCCAACTCCACCACGCACATCGAGAACGTGCGCTACGGCAAGGGCTCCAACGCCATGGCGCTGCTGTGCGTCCCGCAGTACCGGGCCGAGGGCAGGCTCCCCAAGGCGCTGCGCGTGCTGGGCGCGTACCTGCGTCACCCGGTGCTGGTCGCGCGCACGGCCACCACCCACCGCTGGTCCGAGCGGACCATCATCGGCCTCGTCATGCAGACCCACGACAACTCCCTGACCACCCACCTGAAGGACAAGGGCCTCGGGAAGGGCCTGCTCACGGCCCGCCAGGGGCACGGCGCGCCCAACCCGGTGCACATCCCCGAGGGCGCGGAGGCGGCGCGGGTGCTCGCCGAGCAGATCGGCGGGGTGGCCGGGACGAACCTGGGCGAGCTGATGGGCAGGCCGCTGACCGCGCACTTCCTCGGCGGCTGCCCGATCGGTGAGGACGCGGAGCACGGCGTCATCGACCCGTACCACCGGCTGTACGGCCACCCGGGGATCTCCGTCGTGGACGGCTCGGCGGTCTCCGCGAACCTCGGCGTGAACCCGTCGCTGACGATCACGGCGCAGGCGGAGCGGGCGATGGCGCTGTGGCCCAACAAGGGCGAGGAGGACCCCCGCCCGGCCCAGGACCGCCCGTACACCCGCGTCCGCCCGGTCGCCCCGCGCGACCCGGCGGTGCCGGAGGGCGCGTTCGGCACACTGCTGCTGCCGATCCCGGAGGTCCCGCCGAAGAGCTGAGCCCGCGACCGCTCGGGCCGCGCGGCCCGCCGTCGGAGGTTCCGCCACGCATGCCACGCGGTGCCCTGCCCCGGCCCGCCCGTATCTCCTTTGCATAGCTCTGCCGTGGTACGTATAGTCATGCCGTGAGCGAGGAGGAGCGGATGACCGTGCGGGTGGCAGTGGCCGGGGCGAGCGGGTACGCGGGCGGGGAGCTGCTGCGGCTGCTGCTGGCGCACCCCGGGGTCGAGATCGGGGCGCTCACCGCCCACGCCAACGCCGGCAGGCTCCTCGGCGACATACAGCCGCACCTCGCGCCGCTCGCCGGCCGCGAGCTGGCCGGGACGGCGCCCGCCGCCCTCGCGGGGCACGACGTGGTGTTCCTCGCGCTGCCGCACGGGCAGTCCGCCGCCGTCGCCGCGGCCCTCGGCGACGACGTGCTCGTCGTCGACTGCGGCGCCGACCACCGGCTCGCCGACGCCGCCGCGTGGGAGCGGTTCTACGGCACACCGCACGCCGGCACCTGGCCCTACGGGCTGCCCGAGCTGCCCGGGCACCGCGACGCGCTCCTCGGGGTCCGGCGCATTGCGGTGCCCGGGTGCTACCCGACCGCCGTGTCCCTCGGCCTGTTCCCGGCGTACGCCGCCGGGCTCGCCGAGCCGGAGGCCGTCGTGGTCGCCGCCTCCGGCACCTCCGGCGCCGGCAAGGCGCTCAAGCCGCACCTGCTCGGCAGCGAGGTGATGGGCTCCATGAGCCCGTACGGCGTCGGGGGCGGGCACCGGCACACGCCGGAGATCAGCCAGAACCTCGCCGCCGTCGCGGGGGAGCCGGTCACGGTCTCCTTCACCCCGACCCTGGCCCCGATGCCCCGCGGCATCCTCGCGACCAGCACGGCGCGGGCCCGGCCGGGGACGACGGCGGAGGCGGTGCGCGCGGCGTACGAGAAGGCGTACCAGGGCGAGCCGTTCGTCCGGCTGCTGCCGCCCGGCCAGTGGCCGGCCACCGGCGCGGTCACCGGCTCCAACGCGGCGCTGCTCCAGGTCGCGTACGACGAGAACGCGCACCGCATCGTCGCGGTCAGCGCCATCGACAACCTCACCAAGGGCACCGCCGGCGGCGCGGTGCAGAGCATGAACATCGCCCTGGGGCTCCCCGAGGAGCTGGGGCTCTCCATGACGGGAGTGGCACCGTGAGCGTCGCACGCGCGGCTGCCCGGCCGGCCCCGCACAGCGAACCGCGCTCGCGCCGCGCGGGCGGAGAAGCGAACGAGGAGACACAGTGAGCGTCACGGCAGCGAAAGGGTTCACGGCGGCGGGCATCGCCGCCGGAATCAAGGAGAACGGCAACCCGGACCTGGCCCTCGTGGTCAACGAGGGGCCGCGACGCGCCGCCGCCGGCGTCTTCACCGCCAACCGGGTCAAGGCGGCCCCGGTCGTCTGGTCCGAGCAGGTGGTCAAGGGCGGCGAGGTGTCCGCGGTCGTCCTCAACTCCGGCGGCGCCAACGCCTGCACCGGCCCCCGCGGCTTCCAGGACACCCACGCCACCGCCGAGCGCGTCGCCGAGGTCCTCGGGCACAGCGCCGCGGAGGTCGCCGTGGCGTCCACCGGGCTGATCGGGACGCTGCTGCCGATGGACAAGCTGCTGCCCGGCGTCGGGCGGGCCGCGGCGGAGCTGTCCGCGCACGCCGGTGAGAAGGCCGCCATCGCCATCAAGACCACCGACACCGTGCACAAGACCGCGGAGGTCACCGCCGGGGTGGACGGCGCGTCCTGGACGGTCGGCGGCATGGCGAAGGGCGCCGGCATGCTGGCGCCGGGGCTGGCGACCATGCTCGTCGTCCTCACCACCGACGCCGACGTGCCCGCCGCCGGGCTGGACGCCGCGCTGCGCGCCGCGACCCGTACGACCTTCGACCGCCTCGACTCCGACGGCGCCATGTCCACCAACGACACCGTGCTGCTGCTGGCCTCCGGCGCCTCCGGGGTCCGGCCGGGCGAGGCGGAGTTCGCCGAGGCGGTACGGGCCGTCTGCGACGACCTCGGGCGGCAGCTCATCGCCGACGCCGAGGGCGCCAGCAAGGAGATCAAGGTCGAGGTCGTGAACGCCGCGTGCGAGGACGACGCCGTCGAGGTCGGCCGCTCCATCGCCCGCAACAACCTCCTCAAGTGCGCCGTCCACGGCGAGGACCCCAACTGGGGCCGCGTGCTCGCCGCGATCGGCACCACGTCCGCCGCCTTCGAGCCGGACCGGCTGAACGTCGCGATCAACGGCGTGTGGGTGTGCAAGGAGGGCTCGTTCGGCGAGGACCGCGCCCTGGTGGACATGCGCTTCCGCGAGGTGCACATCGTGGCGGACCTGGCGGCGGGTGATGCCGGCGCGGTGATCTGGACCAACGACCTGACCGCGGACTACGTCCACGAGAACAGCGCGTACAGCTCGTGACCGCCACCCCCGCGGCACCCGCGGCCCCGACCACCCCCACCCGCAAGCACACCGCCCTGCCCAAGGCGCAGATCCTCATCGAGGCGCTGCCGTGGCTGACCCGCCACCACGGCAAGGTCGTGGTGGTCAAGTTCGGCGGCAACGCCATGGTCGACGACGACCTGAAGCGCGCCTTCGCCCAGGACGTCGTCTTCCTCCGGCACGCCGGCCTGCGGCCCGTCGTCGTGCACGGCGGCGGCCCGCAGATCAGCGCGCAGCTCGACCGGCACGGCCTGGCCAGCGAGTTCCGCGCGGGGCTGCGGGTGACGACGCCGGAGGCGATGGACGTCGTACGGATGGTGCTCGCCGGCCGGGTGCAGCGCGAGCTGGTCGGGCTGCTCAACGAGCACGGCCCCTTCGCCGTCGGCCTGACCGGCGAGGACGCGCACACCATCACCGCCACCCGGCACCGCCCGCTGGTCGACGGCGCGCCGGTCGACATCGGCCGCGTCGGGGAGGTCAGCGCCATCGACACCGGCGCGATCGAGGCGCTGCTCGCCGACGGCCGCATCCCGGTCGTCTCCTCCGTCGCCCGCTCCGCCGACGAGACCGACGCGGCCGGCGAGGTCTTCAACGTCAACGCCGACACCGCGGCCGCCGCGCTGGCCGCCGCGCTCGGCGCGGAGACCCTGATGGTCCTCACCGACGTCGAGGGCCTGTACGAGAACTGGCCGGAGAGCGACGAGGTCATCAGCCGGCTCACCGCCGGCGAGCTGGAACTGCTGCTGCCCGGCCTGGCCAGCGGCATGGTCCCGAAGATGGAGGGCTGCCTGCACGCGGTGCGCCACGGCGTGCACACCGCGCGGGTCATCGACGGCCGGGTGCCGCACTCCATCCTGCTGGAGATCTTCACGGACGAGGGTATCGGCACGATGGTCGTGCCGGACGCGGAGGGGAGCGCGGCATGAGCGGCAACGCGGAGCTGACCGGGCGCTGGCAGGGCGCGCTCATGGACAACTACGGCACCCCCCGCCTGCCCCTGGTCCGCGGCGCGGGCGCGAAGCTGTGGGACGCCGACGGCAACGAGTACCTGGACTTCGTCGGCGGCATCGCCGTCACCTCCCTCGGCACCGCCCACCCGGCGGTCGTCGAGGCCGTCTCGGCGCAGATCGCCACGCTCGGCCACGTCTCCAACCTCTTCGTCGCCGAGCCGCCGGTGGCGCTCGCCGAGCGGCTGCTGGAGCTCGCCGGCCGGCCGGGCCGGGTGTACTTCGCCAACTCGGGCGCGGAGGCGGTGGAGGCGGCGTTCAAGATCGGCCGGCTGACGGGCCGTCCGCACATGGTGGCCACCGACGGCGGCTTCCACGGCCGCACCATGGGGGCCCTCGCGCTCACCGGGCAGCCCGGCAAGCAGCGGGGCTTCGGGCCGCTGCCGGGCGAGGTCACCCACGTGCCGTACGGGGACGCCGACGCGCTGCGCGCCGCCGTCACCGAGGACACGGCGCTGGTGATCGTCGAGCCGGTGCAGGGCGAGAACGGCGTGGTGGTGCCGCCGGAGGGCTACCTCGCCGCCGCCCGCGAGATCACCCGGGCGACGGGCACGCTGCTCGTCCTCGACGAGGTGCAGACGGGCGTGGGGCGTACGGGCCACTGGTTCGCCGCGCAGGCGCAGGGCGTGGAGGCGGACGTCGTCACCCTCGCCAAGGGCCTCGGCGGCGGGCTGCCGATCGGCGCCACGCTGGCCTTCGGGCCGGCCGCCGGCCTGCTCACCCCCGGGAAGCACGGCTCCACCTTCGGCGGCAACCCGGTCGCCTGCGCCGCCGCGCTGGCGGTGCTCGACGTGATCGAGGCCGAGGGGCTGCTGGAGCGGGTCAAGCGCGTGGGGGAGCGGCTCCAGGAGGGAATACGGGGCTTCGGGCACCCGCTCGTGGACCATGTGCGTGGCGCGGGGCTGCTGCTCGGTATGGTGCTCACCGGGGCCGTCGCACCTCAGGTGCAACAGGCGGCCCAGGCAGCGGGATTCCTGGTCAACGCGGTGGCGCCGGACGTGATCCGGCTCGCCCCGCCGCTGATCCTCGGCGAGGCGGAGGCGGACGCCCTGCTCGCCGCGCTGCCCGCCGTGCTCGACGCGGCGGATCCCGCCGTGGAGCCACGACGAGCCGGAGAGTGACGTGACGATGTCCGAGGAGCACAACGGTCCCGCCGTGCCGCACACGCGCACGGCACGCCACCGCAGGATCGTCGACATCCTGAACCGGCAGCCGGTCCGCTCGCAGAGCCAGCTCGCCAAGCTCCTCGCCGACGACGGCCTGACGGTGACGCAGGCGACCCTCTCCCGCGACCTCGACGAGCTGGGCGCGGTCAAGATCCGCAACACCGGCGGCGAGCTGATCTACGCCGTCCCCTCCGAGGGCGGCTTCCGCACCCCGCAGGTGCCGCTGGGGGAGTCGGCCAAGGAGGAGCGCATGGCCCGCCTCGCGGGGGAGCTGCTCATCTCCGCCGAGGCGTCGGCCAACATCGTCGTGCTCCGCACCCCTCCCGGCGCCGCGCAGTTCCTCGCGTCCGCGATCGACGCGGCGGAGCTGGCCGCGATCCTCGGCACCATCGCGGGCGACGACACCCTGATGGTCATCAGCCGCGACCCGTCGGGCGGCCGGTCGCTCGCCGACCACCTGCTGAAGCTGGCGGAGCGCGAGCGCTGACCGCGCCGTTCCGTACGCCCCCCGCGCCCCCCGGACGGCCCGGGATGGTGTTCAGTGGGTCCCCGGAGACGCGGGGAGGGGCGGATCATGACCTACGTGCTGCTGATCGGGGCGATCCTCAGCGAGGTGACGGCGACGGTCTCGCTGCGGCTGTCGGACGGCTTCTCCAGGCTGGTCCCGTCGATCGTGGTGGTCGTCGGCTACCTCAGCGCGTTCACGCTGCTCAGCATGGTGCTCAAGCGCGGCATGTCCATCGGGATCGCGTACGGGATCTGGGCGGCGGCCGGCGTCGCCCTGGTGGCGCTGGTCGGGGCGGCGTTCCTCGGCGACGGCCTGACGGGGGTGCAGGTCGGCGGGCTGGTGCTGGTCGCCGCCGGGGTGGTCGCGCTGGAGATGGGCGGGGCGCACTGAGCCCGGCGGCGCGCCCCGGGGCCGGAGCCGCCCCGCCGCCGCGGACGGCGGGGTACGGCGGGAGGGGTACGGCGATCTCCGGCGCCCGCGGCGGCGGGGTCACCGGCCGCGCGTCTCCCGCCACTCGTGGTCCAGCAGCGCCCACAGCTCCATGTCGTGCCGCTCGCCGGCCATCTCGAACAGGCTGCGCATCGTGCCCTCGTGGGTCATGCCCAGGCGCCGCGCCACCGCGATGCTCGCCTTGTTCGCGGGGTTGACCAGCCACTCGACGCGGGACAGGCCGCGTACGTCCACCGCCCAGTCGATCATCCGGCCGGCCGCCCGGGTGACCAGCCCGCGGCCCTGCGCCTCGGGCGCCAGCCAGGCGCCCAGCTCGCAGGAGCCCTGCTCGGTGTCGAAGAGCCGGTAGATCATGTTGCCGACCAGCTCGCCGTCCAGCCGGATGGCGAAGATCCGGCCGGCGTCGCGGGCCTGGCTGTCGGCGTACTTCTGCAGAAAGCGCCGGGCGCTCGCCTCGTCGTGGACCACGTACGTCCAGGGCAGCCACGGCTCCAGGTGCGCCCGGTGCCGGTCGGTGAACGCGGCGAGCTCGGCGGCCTGCCACGGCTCCATCGTGGTCAGCTCGGCGCCCTCGCCCAGGGGTGTGCTCAGCATCGGTGCGTCCCGTCTCCCGCGGCCCCGCGCGTCACCTCGGCGCGCGTCGTCACAGCCGTGGGGATCACCGTACGGGGGTGCCCTCGGCGGTCGTTGAGCCCCCCGGGAGCAGGCGATCCCGCAGGGGCGGCCGAGCGGGGCGGCCCGGCCCGTACCCGTGCCCGGAGGGCCGCGGGCGCGCCGGGCGCGCGGCGCTTTGACGAAACATACGGAGTGCTGCATACTTATTCCAGTCCGCGTATGCATCCTAAGGAGACTCCCGTGACCGAGCGCGTCGTACTCGCCTACTCGGGCGGCCTGGACACCTCCGTCGCCATCGGCTGGATCGCCGAGGAGACGGGCGCCGAGGTCGTCGCCGTCGCCGTGGACGTCGGCCAGGGCGGCGAGGACCTCGACGTGATCCGCAAGCGCGCGCTGGCCTGCGGCGCCGTGGAGGCCGAGGTCGCGGACGCCCGGGACGAGTTCGCCGACGAGTACTGCCTGCCGGCGATCAAGGCGAACGCCCTCTACATGGACCGGTACCCGCTGGTCTCCGCGCTCTCCCGGCCCACCATCGTCAAGCACCTCGTCGCCGCCGCCCACAAGCACGGCGCCGGCACCGTCGCGCACGGCTGCACCGGCAAGGGCAACGACCAGGTCCGCTTCGAGGCCGGCATCTCCTCCCTCGCCCCGTCGCTGAAGTGCATCGCCCCCGTCCGGGACTACGCTATGACCCGGGACAAGGCCATCGCCTTCTGCGAGGACAAGGGCCTGCCCATCGCCACCACCAAGAAGTCCCCGTACTCCATCGACCAGAACGTCTTCGGAAGGGCCGTCGAGACCGGCTTCCTGGAGGACATCTGGAACGCGCCGATCGAGGACGTCTACGAGTACACCCAGAACCCCGCCGCGGAGCGCGAGGCCGACGAGGTCGTCATCTCCTTCGAGCGCGGCGTGCCCGTGGCGCTCGACGGCCGCCCGGTCACCGTGCTCCAGGCCGTCCAGCAGCTCAACGAGCGGGCCGGCGCGCAGGGCGTGGGCCGGATCGACATGGTCGAGGACCGGCTCGTGGGCATCAAGTCCCGGGAGGTCTACGAGGCCCCCGGCGCCATCGCGCTGATCACCGCCCACCAGGAGCTGGAGAACGTCACCGTCGAGCGGGAGCTGGCGCGCTACAAGCGGCAGGTCGAGCAGCGGTGGGGCGAGCTGGTCTACGACGGCCTGTGGTTCTCGCCGCTCAAGCGGGCCCTGGACGGCTTCATCCAGGAGGCGAACGAGCACGTCACCGGCGAGATCCGGATGACGCTGCACGGCGGCCGGGCCGTCGTCACCGGCCGGCGCTCGCCCGCCTCGCTGTACGACTTCAACCTCGCCACGTACGACACCGGCGACACCTTCGACCAGTCGATGTCCCGGGGCTTCATCGAGATCTTCGGCCTGTCCTCGAAGATCGCGGCCGGCCGGGACCTGGCCCGGTGAGCGACGACGCACCGGGCACGGGTACGGACACGGGCGCGGGGGAGCAGGGGGCGCCGCCGCAGGACGTGAAGCTCTGGGGCGGCCGGTTCGCCGACGGCCCCGCGGCGGCGCTGGAGCGGCTCTCCGCGTCCGTCCACTTCGACATGCGGCTCGCCCCGTACGACATCGCCGGCTCCCGCGCGCACGCGCGCGTCCTGGCCCGTGCCGGACTGCTGACGGCGGACGAGCTGACGCGGATGCTCGCCGGGCTCGACCGGCTGGCGGCGGACGTCGAGAGCGGCGCGTTCACCGCCACCGTCGCCGACGAGGACGTGCACACCGCCCTCGAACGCGGCCTGCTGGAGCGGCTCGGCCCGGAGCTGGGCGGCAAGCTGCGCGCCGGGCGGTCCCGCAATGACCAGGTCGCCACCCTCTTCCGGATGTACCTGCGCGACCACGCCCGCACCCTCGGCGGCCTGCTCGCCGAGCTGCAGCAGGCCCTCGTCGGCCTCGCCGAGGCGCACCCGGACGTCGCCATGCCGGGCCGCACCCACCTCCAGCACGCGCAGCCCGTCCTCTTCGCCCACCACGTGCTCGCGCACGCCCAGGCGCTCTCCCGGGACGCCGAGCGGCTGCGGCAGTGGGACGAGCGCACGGCCGTCTCGCCGTACGGGTCCGGCGCGCTGGCCGGCTCCTCGCTGGGCCTGGACCCCGAGGCCGTCGCCGCGGAGCTGGGCTTCGAGCGCGGCTCGTCGGGCAACTCCATCGACGGGACGGCGGCGCGGGACTTCGCCGCCGAGTTCGCGTTCGTCACCGCGATGATCGGGGTCGACGTCTCCCGGATCGCGGAGGAGGTCATCCTCTGGGCCACGAAGGAGTTCTCCTTCGTCACCCTGCACGACTCCTTCTCGACCGGCAGCTCGATCATGCCGCAGAAGAAGAACCCGGACATCGCCGAGCTGGCGCGCGGCAAGTCGGGCCGGCTGATCGGCAACCTGACCGGGCTGCTGGCGACGCTGAAGGCGCTCCCCCTCGCGTACAACCGGGACTTGCAGGAGGACAAGGAGCCGGTCTTCGACTCGATCGACACCCTGGAGGTCCTGCTGCCCGCCTTCACCGGCATGACGGCCACCCTCACGGTCAACCGGGAGCGGCTGGAGGAGCTGGCCCCGGCCGGCTTCTCGCTCGCCACCGACATCGCCGAGTGGCTGGTCAGGCAGGGCGTGCCGTTCCGCGTCGCGCACGAGGCCGCGGGGGAGTGCGTCAAGGTCTGCGAGGCCGAGGGCATCGAGCTGGACCAGCTCACGGACGAGCAGTTCGCGAAGGTCTCCCCGCAGCTGACGCCCGAGGTGCGCGGCGTGCTCACCGTCCGCGGCGCCCTCGCCGCGCGCGACGCCCGCGGCGGCACCGCGCCGGCGGCGGTGGCGGCGCAGCTCGCGGAGGTGCGGGAGGACGTGGCGGCGCAGCTGCGCTGGGCGGCCGCCGGGCGCCCCGCCGGCCCCGGGGCGTAGCACAGCGGCCCGCCGCGGGGGGCCGCGGCGGCGAAACCCGTGTCGGGCGCTGACCGGGGCGGGGCCCGTCTTCTACGGTGGACGGGCCCGGCAGCCGCCCCGAGGACGTAGGAGCCCGCGATGGCGTTCGACCGACTGGCCGCAGTGACGACGCCCGCCGCCCACATCGGCTTCGGGCTCGCCGCCGTGGGCCGCCCCGCCTACCTCACCACGGGCCGCGCCGAGGACCTGCCGCCCGCGCGCACCGTCGAGGCCATGCGCACCCGCACCCACGAGCTGCTGGACGCCGCCTACGCCCAGGGCGTGCGGTACTTCGACGCCGCCCGCTCCTACGGCCGCGCCGAGGAGTTCCTCGCCGACTGGCTGCGGGAGCGCCCCGACGCCCGGGACGCGGTCGTCGGCAGCAAGTGGGGCTACGCGTACGTCGGCGACTGGCGCCAGGACGCCGAGGTGCACGAGGTCAAGGACCACGGCGCCGACGCCTACGACCGCCAGCGCGCGGAGTCCGCGAAGGTCCTCGGCGACCGCCTCGACCTCTACCAGATCCACTCCCTCACCCCCGACAGCCCGGCGCTGACCGACACCGCCCTGCACGCCCGGCTCGCGGAGCTGGCCGCCGGCGGCGTCACCGTCGGCTTCTCCACCAGCGGCCCGGAGCAGGCCGCCGCGGTACGCGCCGCGCTGGAGGTCACCGTCGACGGCGAGCGGCTGTTCCACACCGTGCAGAGCACGTACAACGTGCTGGAGCCGGCCGCCGGCGAGGCGCTGGCCGAGGCCCACGACGCCGGGCTGACCGTGATCGTCAAGGAGGGCCTGGCGAACGGCCGGCTGGCCGGCGCCGCCGCCCCCGCCGAACTGCGCGCCGTCGCCGCCGAGACCGGCGCCGAGCCCGACGCCGTCGCGCTCGCCGCGGTGCTGCGCATGCCGTGGGCCGGTGTCGTGCTCTCCGGCGCCGCCACCGCCGCGCAGCTGCACTCCAACCTCGCCGCCGCGGCCGTCGACCTTGACCCGGAGCAGTGCGACCGCCTCGCGGCGCTCGCGGAGCCCGCCGCCGACTACTGGCGCCGCCGCGCGGCGACGCCCTGGGCGTAGCGCCCGCCGGGCCGCCGGGGCCGCGGGCCGCGGGCGGCACGCCGTGGCCGGGTCCGCGCCGCCCGCCCCGCGGCGCACGGCGCCCCCCTCCAACGCCCCCCGCGCGCGGCGGCTTTAAGGGGATTTTCGCCCTCCGGTGATGACATGCGGTCACGCAGTCGTCTGACGGAGGAGACCCGATGTCCCGTCGTATACAGAGGTTCTCGGTCGCCGGTGCCGCCGCCTTCGCCGTGGCCGGCCTGGCCACCGGCGCAACCGGCCCGACCGACCGCGGGGACGAGAAGCCCGGCGTACGGCTCGTGGTCCACGAGGACCGCGAGGCCGCCGGCGCCTGGAGCGCCGCCGGCAAGGACTGCCCGGAGAAGGGCGGTTCACCGGCGTCCCCGGGCGCCGCCGAGAACGCGGGCGACCTGTGACGTCCACCGCCTCCGCCGCCCCCGGGCCCGCCCTCGCGGCGGGCCCCTGGGCGGCGCTCCTGGAGCAGGCGCTCTTCGAGGTCAAGCGGGTGATCGTGGGCCAGGACCGGATGGTCGAACGGCTGCTGACCGCCGTGCTCGCCCGCGGGCACTGCCTGCTCCAGGGCGTGCCCGGGGTCGCCAAGACGCTGGCGGCGGCCACCCTCGCCACCGTGTCGGGCGGCACGTTCCACCGCATCCAGTTCACCCCCGACCTGGTGCCGTCCGACATCACCGGCACCCGCATCTACCGGCCCTCCAGCGAGACGTTCACCGTCGAACCCGGGCCGGTCGCCGCCAACTTCGTCCTCGCCGACGAGATCAACCGCGCCCCGGCCAAGGTCCAGTCCGCACTGCTGGAGGTCATGGCCGAGCGGCAGGTCAGCATCGGCGGCCGGACCCTCCCCATGCCCGAGCCGTTCCTCGTCCTCGCCACCCAGAACCCCATCGAGTCCGAGGGGGTCTACGAACTCCCCGAGGCCCAGCGCGACCGCTTCCTGCTCAAGGTCGACGTCACCGCGCCCACCGAGGACGAGGAGCTGGCGATCCTCTACCGGATGAGCGTCGCCCCGCCCGCCGCCCGCGCGGTGCTGACGCCGCAGACCCTCGCGGCCCTCCAGCGGCGCGCGGACGAGGTGTTCGTCCACCACGCCCTCGCGCAGTACGCGGTACGTCTCGTCCTGGCCACCCGCGAACTCGCCGCCCCCGGCGACGCCGCGGGCGGCGGGCGGCTCGCGTACGGCGCGGGGCCGCGGGCCACGCTCGGGCTGGTGGCGGCGGCGCGGGCGCTGGCGCTGCTGCGCGGGCGCGAGTACGTGCTGCCGGGCGACATCGCGGCGCTCGCGCACGAGGTGATCGCCCACCGGCTGGTGCTGTCCTTCGACGCCCTGGCCGACGGCGTCACCCCCGGCTCCGTCGTCGACGAGGTGCTCGCCGCGGTGCCGCAGCCGCGGGTCGCGCCGCACCAGGCCGAGGACGCCGCGGCCGGCGACGACCCCGGCGGGATCGGGAAGGCGGGGAGGGCGGCATGAGCACCCCCGGCGGAGCCGCGGGCGCGGCGGGAGCACCCGGGTCGCCGTCGCTCGGCGAACTCACCCCCGACCAGGCGCTCCACCACCTCCGGCTCCTGTTCACCCGCCGCCCGGACGGCCTCCTCCAGGGCGACCACTCCGCCCTGGTCCCCGGCCCCGGCGGCGAGCCGGACGAGAGCCGCCACTACACCCCGGGCGTCGACGACGTCCGCCGCATGGACTGGAACGCCACCGCGCGCACCACCGTCCCGCACGTGCGCACGACGCTCGCGGACCGCGAACTGACCACCTGGATCGTCCTCGACGCCAGCGCCAGCATGGACTTCGGCACCGGCCGGATGGAGAAGCGCGACCTCGCCGTCGGCGCCGCCGCGGCCGTCGCGTTCCTCACCGAGCGCGCCGGCAACCGGCTCGGCGCCCTGCTCGTCCGCCCCGACGGCCTCCAGCGCCTCCCGGCCCGCGGCGGCCGGCGGCACCTGATGCGGGTCCTGCGCACCGCGCTCGAACGCCCCCGCGTGCCCGCCGGGCCGCAGGCCCACACCCTCGCGGAGGGCGTTTCGGCGCTGCGGCGCACGGAGCGCCGCCGCGGGCTGGTGGCCGTGGTCTCCGACTTCCTCGAACCGGGCTGGGAGGCCCCGCTGCGGGCCCTCGCGCGACGGCAGCAGGTCCTCGCGGTCGAGGTCGTCGACCCGCGGGAGCTGGTGCTGCCGGCGGTGGGGCTGCTGACCGTCGTCGACCCGGAGTCGGGGCGGCGCCGGGAGGTCCCCACGCACTCCCGGCGGGTGCGGGAGCGGTACGCCGCCGCCGCGGCCGGGCAGCGCGAGGAGATCGGCCGGGCGCTGCGGACCGCGGGCGCGGCGCGGCTGCGGCTGCGTACGGACCGCGACTGGGTGCGGGACATCGCGCGGTACGCGGCCGCGCAGCGGGCGGCCGCGCGGCGGCCCGGGACGGGCGGTGCGGCATGACCTCCGGTCCGGTTGCCGGGCGGTCCGGCGCCGGAGCGGATGTCCCGAGCCGGGCGGGGCCGGTGGCCCCGCTGTCCGCGGGCCGGGGTACGGGTATCGGAGCGGCCGTGTCCGGGTGCCGGGTCCGTGCGGCGGCTTCGCGCCTGGACGGTGTCGGCGCGCGGGCGTGCACCACCCGGGGCGGCGGACCCGGTGTCCGGGCGTGTGGCCTCCGGTCCGGGTGCCGGGGGCCCGGCGCCGGAGGTCCCGGTGCCCCGGGCCGGGTGGGGTCGGGGGCGTGCGGGCATCGGGGCGGTCGTGTCCAGGTCCCGGGTTCGCGCGGCGGCTGCGCGTCCAGGCCGTGTCGGCGTCCGGGCGTGCGGTGCCCGGGGCGGCGGCCTCGGTGTCCGGGTGGGAGTGGCCCCCGTGCCCGGCCGGGGCGGGGGCGCTGGCCGCGCCGTCCGCCCGGGCGCCGGGACAGCCGCCGCCCCGCGTGCACCGGAACGGCCGGGCCGGTGCGTCGCCCGGACGGCGTCGGGGCGGTGCACAGACGCCGTACGTGTGTCGCCCGGGCGCGGTGGCATCCCGCCGTCGCCGTCGCCCGCGCGCCCGGAGCACCTCCCGCCGACCGCACCCGTCCGCCCCGGCCCCGTACGGGCCGACTCCCCGGAGGTGACGCGTGAGTCTCGCCTCGCCCGGGTGGCTCGTGCTGCTCGTGCCGCTCGCCGCCCTCGTCGTCGTCTACGTCGTCATGCAGGCCCGGCGCAGCCGCTACGCCGTGCGCTTCACCAACGTCGACCTGCTCGACAAGGTCATGCCCCGGCGCCCCGGCTGGCGCCGGCACGTGCCCGCCACCGCCTTCTGCGCCATGGCCGGGCTGCTCGTCGTCGGCTTCGCCCGGCCCACCGCCGAGACCCAGGTGCCCCGGGAACGCGCGACGATCATGGTGGCGCTGGACGTGTCCGCCTCGATGCGGGCGACCGACGTGCGGCCGTCGCGGTTCACCGCCGCGCAGGACGCCGCCCGGACGTTCGTCGCGGAGCTGCCGGAGCGGTTCAACGTCGGGCTCGTCACCTTCAGCGGCACCGCCGCCGTCGCCCTGCCGCCGACCACCGACCGCGAGGCCATGCGCCGCGCGCTCGACCGGCTGGACACCCGGCAGGGCACCGCGATCGGCGAGGCGGTGTTCTCGTCCGCCGGGGCGATCCGCACGCTGGACGAACAGGCCGAGCGCCGCCCGCCGCCCGCCCACGTCGTCCTGCTCTCCGACGGGCAGAACACCACCGGCCGCGGCACGCCCGCCGCCGCGGAGGAGGCGGTGGCCGCCGGGATCCCGGTGTCCACGATCGCGTACGGCACCGAGGGCGGCACCATCGAGCTGGCCGGCGGGCAGAGCGTGCCGGTGCCGGTGGACGGGCCCGCGCTGGCGGAGCTGGCCGCCGCGACCGGCGGGGCGTTCCACGAGGCCGCCTCCGGCGCGGAGCTGGAGGACGTCTACGAGGACATCGGCAGCTCCGTCGGCCATCGCACCGAGGAGCGCGGGATATGGCAGTGGTTCGTGGCCGGTGCGCTGGTCGCGGCGCTGCTGGCGGCGGCCACGTCCCTGCTGTGGTTCTCGCGCCTACCGTGAGGAGATCGACCGTGACCCATCCCCGCAGCGGCCTCGGCGAGCCCCGCGGCCCCGCGTTCACCGCCGGGGTACGCGCCGGCGCCGCGGACCCGGGGCCGCAGGCCGGTCCCGGGCGGCCGGCGCCCCCGTACCCCGCGCCCCCGGCACCGCTACCCGCACCGGCCCCGCCCCCCGCGCCGCGCCGGGCGGCGAACCGTGCCCTGGCCGCCGCCGGCGTCGCCGCGGTCCTCGCCGGCGGCGCGGCTGGGTTCGCCGCCGGCGACCTGCGCGGCCCCGGGGGCGGCGAGGAGGCGGCGGCCGACGCGCCCTCACCGGCCGCCGCCGGGCGGGTCCCCGGCGACCTCGACGGCGTCGCCGCCCGGGTGCTGCCCGGCGTGGTGTCGGTGCAGGCCGGCGGGCGGCAGGGCTCCGGCTTCGTCTTCGACGACCGCGGCCGCGTCCTCACCAACGCCCACGTCGTCGGCGACGCCGCCGACGCCTCCGTCGTGCTGCACAGCGGCCGCCGGGTCGACGCGGAGGTGCTGGGCCGCGACACCGGCCGGGACGTGGCGGTGCTGGAGGTGGCCGGCGCGTACGCCCCCCGCCCGCTGGCCATGGGCCGCTCCGCGGACCTGTCCGTCGCCGACTCCGTCCTCGCGGTCGGCTCGCCGCTGGGCCTGTCCGGCACCGTCACCTCCGGCATCGTCAGCGCCGTCGACCGCGAGGTCTCCCTCGGCGGCGGAGCCCGGCAGCGCGCGGTGCAGACCGACGCCTCCATCAACCCCGGCAACTCCGGCGGCCCCCTGGTGGACGCGGGCGGCCGGGTCGTCGGCGTCAACACCGCCATCGCCTCGCTCGACCGGGGCGGCGGCGGCTCGATCGGCATCGGCTTCGCCGTGCCCGTCGAGGACGCGGTCCGGGCGGCGGACTCGATCATCGACGGCGATTAGGTTCGTCGCATGCGGATTCTCGTGATCGAGGACGAAGAGGACCTGGTCGGCGCGCTCCGGGTCGGGCTCGTACGCTCCGGGTACGCGGTCGACACCGCCGCCGACGTGGACGGCGCGATGGAGCGGCTCGGGGTGAACGACTACGACCTCGTGCTGCTCGACCTCACCCTCCCGGACGGCGACGGCCTCGCCGTCTGCCGGGAGATACGCGCGGCCCCCGGCGGGCCGCGGATCCTGATGCTCACCGCCCGCGACCGCCTCGCCGACCGGGTGCGCGGCCTCGACGCCGGTGCCGACGACTACCTCGTCAAGCCGTTCGCGCTGCCCGAGCTGCTGGCGCGGATACGGGCCCTGCTGCGCCGCGACGAGGGCGGCACCTCCGTCGTGGAGGTCGGCGAACTGCGGCTGGACACCGCCCGGTTCGAGGCGTACCGGGGGAGCCGCCCGCTGCGGCTGACGCCCAAGGAGTTCGGCGTGCTGCACTACCTGATGACCCGGCCCGGCCGCGTCGTCTCCGCGGAGGAGCTGCTGGAGCACGTCTGGGACGAGAACGCCGACCCGTTCACCAACACCGTGCGGGTCACGGTCGGCTCGCTGCGCCGCAAGGTCACCGGCCAGGACGAGCCGCTGATCGAGACCGTCATCCGGCACGGCTACCGGCTGAAGGAGGAGGCGCCGTGAGGCGGCCCCGGCTGCCGCTGCCGGCGTTCGTCCACACCATCCGCTTCCGGCTCACCGTGCTCTACTCGGTGCTGGTGTTCTGCCTGACGGCGCTGGTCCTCGGCGGCGCGTACGTCGCCGTGCAGCGCAGCGGCGACGCCCACCCGGTCAGCAAGGAGCTGCGGGCCGAGAAGCAGGTCGACGGCGTGGCGGTCGGGGAGATCGACGTCGTCAAGGCCGAGGACGTCGAGGCGGCCGTCAACTACGAGACGCTGGGCAACCTGCGCAACTTCTCCTTCGCCGTCCTCGGCGGCGTCGCCGCCGCCAGCCTCGGCACCGGCTGGGTGCTCTCCGGCCGGGCGCTGCGCCCCGTCCGCGCCATCGCCCGCACCGCCGAGGAGATCCAGGCCGGCAGCGACCTCTCCCGCCGGATCCGCCTCGACGGGCCGCGCGACGAGCTGCGTATGGTCGCCGACACCGTCGACTCCATGCTCGACCGGCTCGACGGCGCCTTCGCCGCGCAGCGCCAGCTCGTCGACGACGCCTCGCACGAGCTGCGCACCCCGCTGGCCATCATCCGGGCCAACCTCGACGCGGTGCTCTCGGTCGAGGAGTCGGACCCGGTGGAGCGGCGGCGCGCCGTCGCCGTGGTCGACCGGGCCACGACGCGGATGACGCGGCTGGTGGAGGACCTGCTGGCCACCGCGCGCCGGTCGGCCGCCGCGTTCGCCGACGCGGACGTGGACCTGGCGGCGGTCGCGGACGAGGCGTGCGAGGAGTTCGCGCCGCTGGCGGCGGAGCGGGGGCTGGTCATCCGGCGCCGGCTGGACGAGGGCCTGGTGCTGATCGGCGACCCGTACGCGCTGCGCCGGGCCGTCGGCAACCTGCTCTCCAACGCGGTGCGCCTGGCGCCCGCCGGCACCCGCATCACCGTCGCCGCCGGCCGGGCGGAGGGCTGGCTGTGGATCGCGGTGCAGGACGCGGGCCCGGGCATCGGCGAGGGCGAGCAGGCCCGGGTGTTCGACCGGTTCTGGCGCGGCGGCACCGGGCCCGAGGGCCGGCCCCGGGACCGGCACGCGGGGCTGGGGCTGGCGATCGTGCGGCAGATCGTGGAGTCGCACGGCGGGCGGCCGCGGCTGTTCTCGCGGGTGGGCGCGGGCAGCACGTTCGTGCTGTGGCTGCCAAACGTCGGCGGGGCGGCCGCGGCGCCCGGCGCGGGGCGGGCGGCGGGGCCGCCGGACGAGCTGCCCGCGGAAGTGCGGGGCCCGGGGGACGACGGCCCGGCGGGCCCGGCGGGGGAGGTGCTGGAGAAGTAGGCGCCGGGGCGCCGGTCGGTCCGTACGGCCCGGGCCGCGGGCCGGATCGCGGACCGCTCAGGCGGCGGACTCCTCGGGCGCCGACTTCACCTTCGTGGCGTACACGTCGACGTACTCCTGCCCGGACAGCCGCATGACCTCGCTCATCACCTCGTCGGCCACCGCGCGCAGCACGTAGCGGTCGCGGTCCATGCCCTCGTAGCGGGAGAAGTCCAGCGGTTCCGCGAAGCGCACCGTGAAGCGGGCGATGCGCGGGCGGCCGGAGCCGCCCGGCTGGATCTTCTCCGTGCCGACCATCGCGAACGGCACCACCGGCGCGCCGGTCATCAGCGTCAGCCGCGCCACGCCGGTACGCGCCCGGTACAGCCGGCCGTCGGGGGAGCGGGTGCCCTCGGGGTAGATGGCGAAGACCCGGCCCTCCTCCAGGATCCGGCGGCCGGTCATCAGCGCCGCGACGCCGCCGCGGCCGCCGTCCCGGTCCACCGGGATCATCCCGACCGAGGTGAAGAACCAGGCCATCAGCCGGCCCTTGACGCCCTTGCCCGTGACGTACTCGTCCTTGCCGATGAAGAACACCGGCCGCTTCACGATCAGGCCGAGGAACATCGAGTCGACGAAGGTGAGGTGGTTGCCGGCGAGGACGACCGGGCCCGTGCCGGGAATGTGCTCGTGGCCCTCCACCCGGGGGCGGTACAGCACCCGCATGAGCAGGCCGAGAAACACCTTGATCAGAACGCGGAACAAGGGAAGGATCCTCCGGTCGTGGTGGTGACGCCTGCGACCATACCCGCCTGTCCGCACGGTTCCCACCCCGGATTCAACCGCCCGGGACGCAGTGTTGCCGCCGATTTCACAAGCACGCCGCCGCACGTCTCCCGTATCCGCGCCGCCGCGTCCTAGCATCGGGCCGTCTTTTGTCGAGGCGCCGTACGGCGCGGGCACGACGGAGAGGTGGCTGACATGAGCGACGGCGGTACGGAGCGGCAGAACCCCGCCAGACGGGCGGTGCTGGGCGCGGCCGCGCTGGGCGGCGCGGCGGCGGCGGTGGGCCTGCCCGGTACGGCGCGGGCCGCCGGGCCCGGCGGCCGCGGTGGGCACGGCGGCCACGGCGGGCGGCTGCCGAACCCGGCGGTGATCGCGCACCGCGGGGCCAGCGGCTACCGGCCGGAGCACACCCTCGGCGCGTACCAGCTCGCGCTGGACATGGGCGCCGACGTCATCGAGCAGGACCTCGTCCCGACCGGGGACGGCCACCTCGTCTGCCGCCACGAGAACGAGATCGGCGGCACCACCGACGTCGCGGACCACCCCGAGTTCGCCGGCCGCAGGACCACCAAGACGGTCGACGGCCGGGAGATCACCGGCTGGTTCACCGAGGACTTCACCCTCGCCGAGCTGAAGACGCTGCGCGCCACGGAGCGCATCCCCGACGTGCGGCAGCGCAACACCCTCTACGACGGCCGCTGGGAGGTGCCCACGTTCGAGGAGGTGCTGCGGTGGGCCGAGGAGCAGCGGCGCGGCACCGGCCGGGCGGTGTGGCTCCACGTGGAGACCAAACACCCGTCCTATTTCAGGTCGATCGGGCTGGAGCTGGAGCGGCCGCTGGCCCGCCTGCTGCGCCGCTACGGCCGGGACCGGCGCCACTCGCCGGTGTTCCTCCAGTCGTTCGAGCCGACGAGCGTCGAGCGGCTCGCCGGGCTGGTCGACTGCCCGGTCGTCGTGCTGCTCAGCGGCGCGTCCTCGCGGCCGTGGGACTTCGTCCAGGCGGGTGACCCGCGCACCGTCGCCGACCTGGTCACGCCCGAGGGGCTGGCGTGGATCGCGGGCTTCGCGAAGGGCATCGGGCCCACCGTGAACCTGATCATCCCGAAGGACTCTGCCGGCCGGCTGCTGGAGCCCACCACGCTGGTTCAGGACGCGCACGACGCCGGTCTCGTGCTGCACCCGTACACGATGCGCAACGAGAACACCTTCCTCCCGGCGGACTTCCGCACCGGCACCGACCCGGCGGCCTACGGCGACGCCTTCGGCGCGTTCCAGGTCTACTTCGAGACGGGCATCGACGGCATCTTCACCGACAACCCCGACACCGGGCTCCTCGCCCGGGACGACTTCCTCTCGAAGGGGTGAGGCCCGTCGCCGCCGGCAACCGGCGGCCCCCGTCCGCGCGTCGCACCCTTCCGTGACCCAGGAGTGCGACGACGACGAACCCGGCCCGGCCGCCGCGCTGCGCCCGCTGCTGCGGGCGGAGGCGGCGGCCGAGGCGTACGCGGCCGGGGTCGAGGCGGCGGACGTCGAGCAGGGCGTGCTGCTGCGGCTGCTGGAACGGGACCGCGCGGCGGCGCCGGCGGACGCCGGGTGGGTGCGGGCGGCGGTACGGGCCGAGGTGCGCGCCGCGCGGCGGCGGGCCGGGCGCGAGGTGCCGTACGGCGCGGCGGGGCCGGGGGCGTACGGGGCCGAAGGGGCGGGCGGGTACGGGCCGGACCCCGCGGGCGCCGTGGTCGCCGCCGAGCACCGCCGCGCCCTGCGGGCGGCGGTGCGCCGGCTGCCCGGCCGCTGCCCCGGGCTCCTCGCCGCGCTGCTGGACGGAGGCGACCCCACGTACCGGGATATCTCGGGCGAGTTGGCAATATCACAGGGAAGTCTCGGCCCGGTCCGTAGCCATTGCCTGACCGCGCTGCGCAGAATGCTCACGGCGGAGGTTGCGCCGGGTGAAGTGCGGGGAAACACGCGGTAGGCCGCAGGGTGTGCGGCCTGGCTACCGGGGTGACAAGGGAGGCGGGCGCGGCATGGGCAAGAGTGTGACGATCACGCCGGCGACGAACGACGACGCCGAGCAAGTCCTGAAACTCCAGTACCTCTGCTACCAGGCCGAGGCCGCCCTCTACGGCGACTACCGCATACCGCCGCTCACCGAGACCCTCGACGAGCTGCGCGCCGAGTTCGGCCGCGGCGCCGCCGTCGTCGCCCGCCTCGGGGAGGAGGTCGTCGGCGCCGTACGCGGCACCGTCGAGGAGAACGGCACCGCCGTCATCGGCCGGCTCATCGTCCACCCCCGGCTCCAGGGGCACGGCCTCGGCGCCCGGCTGCTGCTCGCCATGGAGGCCCGGCTCGCGGAGGGCGGGGCGCAGGTCAAGCGGTACCAGCTGTTCACCGGGCACCGCAGCGAGGCGAACCTGCGCCTTTACCGCCGGCTCGGCTACGAGCCGGTGGGCACGGAGCGGGTCAGCGCGCGACTGAGCCTGGTCACCCTGGAGAAGGCTCCGCTGGACGGCGCTCCGTCCGCTGTCTCCTCAGCCACCACAGCCCGATGACCGGCAGGATGACGGGCAGGAAGAGGTAGCCGCGGCCGTAGTCGGACCACACGGTCTGGTCCGGGAACTCGGAGGGCTGCACCTCGGTCCAGGTGCCGATCGCCAGCACCCCGACCAGCTCGGCGGTGATGCACACCAGGGCGAGCCGGCGCGCGGTCTCGCCGCCGCGCGCGAGGGCGACGGTGATGAAGACGTAGACGACGGCGGCCAGCGCGGACAGCACGTACGCCAGCGGCGCCTCGTCGAACTGCGTGCTCAGCTGGTAGACCGCCCGGGACGTGGCGCCGACGGCGAAGACGCCGTACAGCGTGAGGATCAGCCGCCCCGGCCCGCCGGACAGCCGGGCACGCTCGCGCGGCTCTCCGGCCGCCGGCCGCCGCTCAGCCACCGGTGCCCGCCCAGATGTCGTACAGCCGCACTTGCAGCACCGCCAGGACGAACCCGCCGACCGCCACCGTCGCCGAACCCCAGCGGGTGCGCTCCGAGAGCGACAGCACGCCGGTCGCCGGCACCGCGAACCCGGCGGCGAGCAGGTACGCGACGAACACCGCCGTGCCCTCGTCCGGGTCCTCGCCGCGGCCGAGCTGCACGAGGCCGACGACCACCTGGGCCAGCGCGAGGACCGTCACCACGGCCATGCCGCCGAAGTGCCAGTCCTTCGTGGGCTGATCCTTGACGGCGGCGTACCCGCACCAGGCCGCCAGAGCGAGCGCGGCCAGCGCGACCGCGATCGTCAAGGGGGTGAACATGACTCGACCTTACTGCGTCCCCGCGGGCCCCCGGATCCGGGTCCCGGCACCGTACGCGCGCTTCCGGCCACCGGGCCCCGGCCGTGGCGTTGACCACAGCGCCCCCTCCCCGCCGCTCCCCGCGACGGACCCGCCGCACCCTCGTCCGTGCAGGTCAGGGCGGTGTGCGGGGACGTGGGCGGCGGTGTGGGCCGGGCTGTCCGCAATGCGGACGGCGAGCCCGGGCCGCGCCGGCCATCTGTTTTACTGGGCCGCATGACCACGACGAGCAGCCGCAGTGCGACCGAGGCGAGGAACATGACGCCCGGTGCTCGCCGCATGTGTCGAATGCACCGCTGAGGGCCCCCGCCACGCGACTCGCGCCCCGAAGCGAGTCCGCGGGCCGCTGAAGCCGCCGTGCCCCGCACGGCCGTGTGCCGAGAGCCGAGCCCGCGTGCCCGGGCCGCGCCGCGCCGCCGTGCGCGCCGCCGCCGGGAGCGATCCGCCACCCCCGTCATCCGAGCAGCGCGCTCCGCCGCGAGCGCGCCGCGCCGTGCCCGCCCGCGCCCGCGGCCGGGCACCCGAGAGCCATGGAACCCACGTGATCACAGTTGCGGACCTGAAGAAGGTCTACCGCACCCGAGGCCGCGAGACCGCCGCGCTCGACGGAGTCGACCTGCGCGTACGCGAGGGCGAGGTCTTCGGCGTCGTCGGCCGCAGCGGCGCCGGCAAGTCCACCCTCATCCGCTGCATCAACCTCCTGGAGCGCCCCGACTCCGGCACCGTCACGGTCGCAGGCCAGGAACTCACGGCGCTCGGCGGCCGCGACCTGCGCGCCGCCCGCACCCGTATCGGCATGATCTTCCAGCACTTCAACCTGCTGAGCGCCCGCACCGTGCAGGACAACGTCGAACTGCCGCTGGAGATCCTGGGCCTGTCCGGCCGGGAGCGCGCCCGCAAGGCGCTCGACCTCCTCGGCCTCGTCGGCCTCGCCGACCGGGCCAGGGCGTACCCGGCGCAGCTGTCCGGCGGCCAGAAGCAGCGCGTCGGCATCGCCCGCGCGCTCGCCGGCGACCCGCAGGTCCTCCTCTCCGACGAGGCCACCTCCGCCCTCGACCCCGAGACCACCCGCTCCGTGCTGGCGCTGCTGCGCGAACTCAACCGCGAGCTGGGCCTGACGGTCCTGCTCATCACTCACGAGATGGACGTCGTCAAGGCCGTCTGCGACTCCGCCGCCCTGATGCGCGACGGCCGCGTCACCGAGTCCGGCACCCTCGACGAGCTGCTGGCCACCCCCGGCTCCGAGATCGCCGCCCAGCTCTTCCCCGTGGGCGGCGAGGCGCACGGCGCCACCAGCACCGTCGTCGACATCACCTTCCACGGCGACACCGCCGGCCGCCCGGTCATCTCCCACCTGTCGCGCACGTACAACATCGACGTGTCGATCCTCGGCGCCGCCATGGACACCGTCGGCGGCCGGCAGGTCGGCCGGATGCGCATCGAGCTGCCCGGCCCGTACGAGGAGAACGTCGTCCCCCTGGGCTTCCTGCGCGAGCAGGGCCTGCAGATCGACCCGGTCGGCGCCGGCGCCGCCGCCCTGCCCGCCCTGCCCGCCCTGGAGAGTGCCAAGTGAGCTGGACCGAGATACGCCCCGAGCTGCTGACCGGCCTCTGGGAGACGCTGGCCATGGTCGGCTGGGCGGCGCTCGTCGCCGTCGTCCTCGGCACCCCGCTGGGCGTGCTGCTGGTCCTCACCGACCGCGGCCGGCCGCTGCAGAACCTCCTCGTCAACCGGGTCATCGGGCTCGTCGTGAACATCGGCCGCTCGCTGCCGTTCATCATCCTGATGCTGGCGCTGACGGCGTTCACCCGCTCCCTGGTCGGCACGTCCATCGGCCTCAAGGGCGCCATCGTGCCGCTGGCCCTCAGCGCCATCCCGTTCTTCGCCCGGCTGGTCGAGACCGCGGTACGGGAGGTCGACGCCGGCCTCGCCGAGGCCGTGCAGGCGATGGGCGGCGGCACCTGGACCGTCGTCCGCAAGGCCCTGCTGCCGCAGGCGCTCCCGTCCCTGGTCGCGGGGCTGACCACCACCGTCATCGCCCTTGTCGGCTACTCCGCGATGGCCGGCGCGGTCGGCGGCGGCGGCCTCGGCGACGTCGCCATCCGCTACGGCTACCAGCGCTACGAGGGCGACGTCATGCTCGTCACCGTCGTGCTGCTCGTCCTCCTGGTCAACGTCGTCCAGCTGATCGGCGACTTCTTCGTCCGCAGCCTCAGCGACCGCAGCACCCGCAGCGCCGCCTACCTGCGCGTCTCCCGCCCCGCGCGGGCGGGCGTCACCGCGGTCGCCGGCGTCGCGCTCGTCGGCGCGCTCACCGCCGGCACCGCCTCCCTGACCTCCGACGGCGGCGACGGAGGGGAGAACACCGTCACCGTGGCCGCGACGCCCACGCCGCACGGCGAGATCCTGAAGTTCGTGCAGGACAACCTGGCCGAGGACGCCGGGATCGACGTGCGCGTCCGCGAGTTCACCGACTACGTCAAGCCCAACGAGGCGGTCGCGACCGGCGAGGTCGACGCCAACTTCTTCCAGCACACCCCGTTCCTCGGCGACTACAACGACAAGAACGGCACCGACATCGTCCCCACCGTCGGCGTGCTGGTCGAACCGCTGGGCCTGTACTCCGACGCCGCCGACGACGTCGCCGCGCTCGGCGCCGGCGACACCGTCGCCGTACCCAACGACACCACCAACGAGGGCCGCGCCCTGCACCTCCTCGACGCCCAGGGCCTCATCGAGCTGAAGGACGGCACCGGCCTGAACGCCACCCTGGACGACGTCGCCGACGACCGCGGCCTGGAGATCCGCGAGCTGGAGGCGGCCCAGACGCCGCGGGCGCTCCAGGACGTCGACGCCGCCGTCGTCAACGGCAACTACGCCATCGACTCCGGCCTCGACCCGCGGACCGACTCCCTGGCGCTGGAGGAGGCCGAGGGCAACCCGTACGTCAACATCCTCGCCGTACGGTCCGCCGACGTGGACGATCCGGCGATCGGGAAGCTCGGCGAGCTGCTGAACTCCCCGGAGACCAAGGCGTTCCTGGAGAAGGAGTTCCCCTCGTCCGTACCGGTGTTCGGTCCCGTGGGCTGATGCGTGGCACATCCGGGCGCGGATGCTGCATGCTGTCGTAGGTCAGCTCTCGTCGGTCCACGCACTCGGAGAAGCGCATGTCATCCACCTTCCCGGACGTCTCCCTCAGCACGGACCGGCTGGTGCTCCGACCGTTCGACGAGGAGGACGTGCCGGCGCTGACGGAGATGATGAACGACGAGGCCGTCACCGCGTGGACACAGGCGCCGCACCCGTACACCCGGGACGACGCCCGCGACTGGGTGACGCGGATCGCCCCGGCCGAGCGCACCGGCGGCCGGGGCATCGTCTTCGCGGTGTCGGAGTTCCTCACCCAGCGGCTCGTCGGCAACGTCCACCTGCGGCGGACCGACTGGCGCACGCTGGCCTCCGAGGCCAGGTTCGTCGTCGCCCCCTGGGCGCGCGGCGAGGGGTACGCCGCGGAGTCCGTGCTCTGCGTCGCGCGCTGGCTCTTCGACGCGCAGAAGTTCGAGCGCATGGAGCTGCGCACCGCCGCGGACAACACCGCGGCGCAGCAGGTCGCGCAGAAGATCGGCGGCATCAGCGAGGGCGTGCTGCGCAACGCCTGGATAGCGCGCACGCGCACCGAGGACGGCGGCTGGACCGACATCCGCACCGACCTGATCGTCTGGAGCCTGCTGCCCGAGGACCTGGACGCGGACGGCGGGAGTAGTGTGCTCTGACGCTCCCTTGCCTCCGGCGCGCCCGCGCGTGTGCGCGACGGCCCCCGCGGTCCGGGCGCGGGCGCCGGGGCGCCGGCGCACCCCCGGCCGACGACCAGGAGAGAAGTGAGCGATGGCGGACCGCGTCACCGTGATCGGGTGGGACGGTTCCCCGCTGACCGACGCGGCGCGCGCCGCGCTCGGCGCGGCCAGCCTGGTGGCCGGGGCGGCGCACCACCTCGCCCTGCCGGAGGTGCCGCCCGGCGCCGAGCGGATCCGGCTGGGCAGCGTGGGCCTCGCGGCGCGCCGGATCGCCCGGCACCGCGGCACCGCGGTGGTCCTGGCCGACGGCGACCCGGGCTTCTTCGGCGTCGTACGCACCCTGCGCGCCCCCGAGCACGGGCTGGAGGTCGAGGTGCTGCCGGCGGTCTCGTCCGTCGCCGCCGCCTTCGCCCGGGCCGGGATGCCGTGGGACGACGCGCAGGTCGTCGTCGCGCACGAGCGCAACCTCCGCCGGGCCGTGAACGTCTGCCGGGCGCACCCCAAGGTCGCCGTCCTCACCTCGCCCGGCGCGGGCCCCGCCGAACTCGCCCTGCTGCTGCGGGACGTGCACCGGACCTTCGTCATCTGCGAGGAGCTGGGCGGGGCGCAGGAGCGGGTGACCGTGCTGACGTCGGACAAGGTGGCGGAGCACGTGTGGCGCGACCCGAACGTGACGCTGGTGATCGGCGGCGGCTTCGCCACGGGCGCCGGCGGTGTCACCGGGTCCGCGGGCCAGGGCGGCGGGGCCGCGGCGGCCGGCGGCTGGCTCGCCGGCCACGACGCCGGCTACCCGCCCGCGCAGCGCGGCTGGAGCCTGGCCGCCACCGAGTACGCCGCCGCCCCGGACCCGGGCGAGGCGCCGCAGCTGCGCGCCGTCCAGCTCGCCCGGCTCGGGCCGCGCCGGGGGGATCTGGTGTGGGACATCGGCTCCGGCAGCGGCGCGGCGGCGGTCGAGGCCGCCCGCTTCGGCGCCGCCGTCCTCGCCGTGGACCGCGACCCCGACGCCTGCGCCCGCGCCGCCGCGGCGGCCCGGCGCTTCGGGGTGCTGCTCCAGACCGTCCACGGCGAGGCCCCCGACGTGCTCAACGACCTGCCCGAGCCGGACGTCGTCCGGGTCGGCGGCGGCGGCGCGGCGGTGGTCGCCGAGTGCGCGGCCCGGCGCCCGGAGCGGATCGTCGCGCACGCCCGCACCCGGGACGGCGCCGAGGAGGTCGTACGGGCCCTGGCGGACGCGGGATACGCGGTGGAGTGCTCACTGTTGCAGTCGGTCGACCTCGACCCGGAGGGGCCGGCGGACGCGGGGCAGGGCACGGGGTGGCGGGAACGGGAGCGGAGCGTCGTGTTCCTGATCGCCGGGAGCCGCGGGAGCTGAGCCGGGGGGCTGGGCGGTGGGCTGACCCGGGGGCCGGGCGGCTGGTGCGCGCGAGCGCGCTCCGGGCGCGCGGGAGGCGTGCGCCGGGTGCTCCCCGCGGTGCACCGGGCCGCGCCCGCGGGCCTCGACCCCAGCCGGACCCGCGTGCGGATTGCGGGTAGGCTGGCCGACTGTTGTGCCGTGACCAGGCTTTCGTGGCAGCGTTCCCGAATGCCGGTAATGTCCGGGGGTCTTGTCGCAGTTGTCGGGAACGTAAACCCTGCCGGAGCGGTCGTGCCGCCGGGCGGGGTGTGCTCGTTCTAGCTATGGGCGGCCGGTCTGTCCCGAAGGGACTGCTGCCGGACGAACGGTCGGAGAAGGAGCTGGAGCGATGGGCGAGGGGTACGGACGCATGACTGACACCGGCAAGCTCCCGGAGGGGCACCAGCCGGGGCCGGACGACGCCGCCGGCGGGCACCCCGCCCCCGCTTCCGCGGGGAACCCCGAGACCGCGCCGGAGACCGCACCCCGGCCGGCGGCCGAGCCCGCGGCGGCACCGGCGGCGGACGACGACGACCTGCTGTTCCTGCCCGGCGCGCAGGGCGCGTGGACCGACCCGCGGACGGCGGCGCCCGCGGCGGGCGCCGAGCCGGCGACAGGCGGGCAGCGGCGGCCGTTGCACATGGGCCCGCCGGTGCCGGAGACGGCCGGGGGAGTGGTGCGTTCGCTCGCCGACCGCGGCCCGGCGCGCGCGGCGGAGGGCGGCAACGCGACGGCCACGGGCGCCGGTTCGGCGGCTCAAGCGCCGGGTGGACCGGAGGAGCCGGGCACCGGACCGGGCACGCCGGCCACGGCGGAGGCGGCGCCGGCGGGCGGAGCCGATCCGGCCGCCGCGGCCGCCGGGCACGCGGCCGCGGGCGCCGTCGGCGCCGCTGGCGACGCGGCCGCGACCGTGCCGCAGGAGTCCGTGCCGGCCGCGGCCGGCCCCGTACCGCAGCAGGTGGCGGAGGCCGCGGGCCAGGCGCCGCACCCGCCGCTGCGCACACCGGGCCCGCCGACCACCGGCCCCGAGTACCTCGACGTCACCCGGGCCGGCGCGACCCACCTGCCGGGCCCGCAGCTCGGCGAGATCCCGCCCGCCCCGGCGGGCTGGGCCGCCGTCTCGCACCCGGCCCACGCAGAAACGGTCGCCCCGGCGCAGCCGCACGACCCCGGCGAGGCGGCGCCCGCCCGGGACGGCGCCACGGCGGCGGCCCCTGCGGCGAACGAGGCGTCCGGAACACCGGCCGCGCAGGACGGCGCCGGGACATCCCCGGACGCCGGCGCCGAACCGGCCGACGCGGCCGGGACCGCGGGCGCGCAGCCCGCGCCGACCCGCGTGAGCGCCGGCGTGGACGCGGCCCAGGCCGCCGTCGCGCGGGCGGCGGCCTCGGCGGGCGCCTCGCTGGGCCGCGGCGTCTCGATGCCCGCCCGGGCCACGACGGCCGCCGGCGACCAGGACGGACCCGCCGCCGGCGGGGGACCGGCGGACGCGGCCGCGCCGGCCGCCGTACCCGCCACCGGATCCGGCGGCGGCGACGCGGCCCAGGCCGCGACCACGGCGGTGCCGCACGAGGTACGGGACGAACAGCCCGGCGCCGCAGCGCGGCCGGGCGCGGCCGGTCGGCCTGCGGACGGCAGCGCGGACAACGCCGCGGCGGACGGGCGGGCCGACGACTCCGGGCCCGGGGCGGCCGACATCGCGGGCGGCACGGGAGCCGGTCAGGGTTCCGCCGCGCAGGGCCCCGGGACTCCGGCGTCCGGCGGCCAGGTCGTCGGTGCGGCCGGGCCGCAGGCGGCAGGCGACGGAGGGCCCGGCAGCAACGCCCGGGCCGGGACGGGCGGTCAGGACCCGGCGGCCGGGGCCGATGAGGCCGCGGAGAGCGGCCCGGCCGCCGCCGCGGCCGACAGCCAGGCAGGTCACGGCTCTCCGGCACCCGCCGTCGAGCAGGAGCCGGTCGAACCCGTCGACGCGGCGCGGCCGGACGCGCACGCCGCCGACGACTCACCGTCCCGTACGGACCGTCCGGGCGACTCCGCCGAACCATCGCCCGCCGACGGTGTCGTGCTCCACGCCGTGACCAACGGGCAGCCCGTCAACGGGGCCAGGGCGCGGGCGGCGCACGGCCCGGCGGCGGCCGGCGGGCAGCCCGCCGTACCCGCCGCGCGGGGCGCGAGCGACGAGGCCGCGCCCGCCCCGGGTGCCGTGCACGCCGCCGCCGGAGCCCGGCGCGGCGTGTCGCTCGGCATCCAGAACGGCGCCCAGGCGCCCCAGACGGCCCGGGCCGCCCAGGCGGGCGACGCGGGCGCTGCCGCGGACGGGGCGACCGACGCCGCGGCCGTGGCCCCGGACGCCGGCGACGAGACCGCCGTGCCCGTCCCGCGCGCCGGCGCCTCCGTGGCGCAGCTCCGCGGCCGGCGGCGGCGCGGCTCCGCCGTGAACGCGCCCGTCGCGGCCGCCGCCTCCGCGGCCCCGGGCGGGGACGCGGAGACCCCGGACCCGGCGGCGGCTCCCGGCGCCGCCGTACCGGCACAGGCCACCCCGGCACCCGGGCCTGCCGCCGTCGGCCCGGCACCGGCCGCGTCGACGCCGCCCGGGGGCACCCCGGCGCCCGCCGCCGCGACCCACCCCGCCACCGCCGCGACGGACCCCGCGCCCGCGGGCCCCGTGCCTGCGGCAGACGTGCCTGCGGATCCCGCGCCCGCCGCAGACGCGCCCGCGGCAGACGCGCCCGACTCCGCCGCCACCGACGCGGACTCCGCGCCCGCCGCCACCGGCGCCCCCGACCCCGCGGCCGCCCCCGGCGCCGTGGCCGCCGACCCCGCCGCGCCCGGCTTCGCCGACGCCGAACGCGCCGCCGTCCACCGCGTCATGCGCGAACGCCGCGACATCCGCAACGGCTTCCGCTCCGACCCCGTCCCCCACGAGGTGCTCCTCCGCGTCCTGGAGGCCGCCCACACCGCCCCCAGCGTCGGCCACTCCCAGCCCTGGGACTTCGTCGTCATCCGCGCCGAGGAGACCCGCCACCGCATGCACGAGCTGGCCCGGCGCCAGCGCGAGGCGTACGCGAAGAGCCTGCCGAAGGGCCGCGCCAAGCAGTTCAAGGAGCTGAAGGTCGAGGCCATCCGGGACACCCCGGTCAACATCGTCGTCACCGCCGACCCCACCCGCGGCGGGCGGCACACGCTCGGCCGCCACACCCAGCCGCAGATGGCCCCGTACTCCTCCGCCCTCGCTGTCGAGAACCTCTGGCTCGCCGCCCGCGCCGAGGGCCTCGGCGTCGGCTGGGTCAGCTTCTTCGACGAGCGCGAGCTGGTCCGCGAGCTGGACCTGCCGGAGCACCTGGACGTCGTGGCGTACCTGTGCGTCGGTTACGTCGACGAGTTCCCGGACGAGCCGGAGCTGGTGCAGTCGGGCTGGTCCAAGCGCCGCCCGCTGTCGTGGGTCGTCCACGAGGAGAGCTACGGCCGCCGCGCGCTGCCCGGCGAGGACCCGCACGACCTGCTCGCCGAGACGCTGGAGGGCATCCGCCCGCTGGACGCCAAGGCGCTCGGCGAGGCGTGGGAGCGGCAGAAGCGGATGACGAAGCCGGCCGGTTCGCTGGGCGTGCTGGAGATCATCTCGGCGCAGCTGTGCGGCCTGTCCCGTACGTGCCCGCCGCCGGTGCCGGAGCCCGCGGCCGTCGCGGTCTTCGCCGGCGACCACGGGGTGCACGCGCAGGGTGTCACGCCCTGGCCGCAGGAGGTCACCGGCCAGATGGTCGCCAACTTCCTCGGCGGCGGCGCCGTCTGCAACGCCTTCGCCACCCAGGTCGGCGCCGAGGTGTGCGTCGTGGACGCCGGGGTGGCCGCCGAGCTGCCCGCCGCGGCGGGGCTCGTGCCGCGGAAGGTGCGCGCGGGCACGGCGGACATGACCGTGGGCCCCGCGATGTCCCGGGAGGAGGCGCTCCGCGCCGTCGAGGTGGGCATCGAGACCGCCAGGGACCTGGTCGCGGCGGGCAACAAGGCGCTGCTGACCGGCGAGATGGGCATCGCGAACACCACCGCGTCCGCCGCCGTCATCGCCGTCTTCACCGACACCGAGCCCGCCGAGGTGACCGGCCGCGGCACCGGCATCGACGACGAGACGCACGCCCGCAAGGTCGAGGCCGTCCGCCGCGCCATCGAGGTCAACCGCCCCGACCCCGCCGACCCGATCGGCGTGCTCGCCGCGGTCGGCGGCCTGGAGCACGCCGCGCTCGTCGGCTTCATCCTCGGCGGCTCCGCGCTGCGCACGCCCGTCGTCCTGGACGGGGTGAGCGCGGGCGCGGCGGCGCTGGTCGCGCGCGCGGTGGCGCCGGAGGCGCTGGCGGCGTGCATCGCGGGCCACCGCAGCCCGGAGCCGGGGCACGCGGCGGCGCTGACGAAGCTGGGGCTGCGCCCGCTGATCGACCTCGACCTGCGCCTCGGCGAGGGGACCGGCGCGCTGCTGGCGCTGCCGCTGGTGCAGAGCGCGGCGCGGGCGATGCACGAGGTGGCGACGTTCGACGCGGCGGGCGTGACGGAGAAGGGCTGAGCGCGCGCGTACGCCCCGGGGCGCCCGCGGCGCCGCTTCGGCGCAGGCCATAGGGTTGGCACCGCGGGCCGTGCGCGCCACGCCCCCGGCGCCGGCCGGTCCGCGACGAACCGCCGCTCCGACGCCGCAGCGGCCGGCACACCGTACGAGGAGCCGCTTCGCCATGTCCCGTCCCCCCGCCCCTCCCGCCTCCGGTTCCGACGCCTTCGCGTACCCCGTGGGCCTGCGCCTCTCGGGCCGGCGCGTCGTCGTCCTCGGCGGCGGCCAGGTCGCCCAGCGCCGGCTGCCCGCGCTGCTCGCCGCCGGCGCCCGGGTCACCCTCGTCTCGCCGTCCGCCACCCCGTCCGTGGAGGCGATGGCCGATGCCGGGGAGCTGACCTGGGAGCGGCGGCGGTACGCGGACGGGGACCTGGCGGACGCCTGGTACGCCGTCGTGGCCACCCGCGACCCCGAGGCCAACGCCGCCGCCTCCGCCGAGGCCGAGCGCCGCCGCGTCTGGTGCGTACGCAGCGACGACGCCTCCGCCGCCACCGCCTGGACCCCCGCCACCGGCCGGAGCGAGGGCGTCACCGTCGCCGTGCTCACCGGCAGCGACCCGCGCCGCTCCGCCGCCGTCCGCGACGCCGTCGTGGAGGGCCTGCGCGACGGCACGCTCAGCGCGCCCCACCACCGCACACGCGTCCCCGGCGTCGCCCTCGTCGGCGGCGGCCCCGGCGACCCGGACCTCATCACCGTCCGCGGCCGCCGGCTGCTCGCCGAGGCCGACGTCGTCATCGCCGACCGCCTGGGACCCCGCGACCTGCTGGACGAACTGCCGCCGTACGTCGAGGTGATCGACGCCGCGAAGATCCCGTACGGCCGGGCCATGGCCCAGCAGGCCATCAACGACGCGCTGATCGGGCACGCCCGGGCGGGCAGGGCGGTCGTCCGGCTCAAGGGCGGCGACCCGTTCGTCTTCGGCCGCGGCATGGAGGAGGCGGAGGCGCTGGCGGCGGCGGGCGTGGCGTGCACGGTGGTACCGGGCGTCACCAGCGCGATCAGCGTCCCGGCGGCGGCGGGTGTCCCGGTCACGCACCGCGGGGTGGCGCACGAGTTCACCGTCGTCAGCGGCCATGTCGCCCCCGACGACGAGCGCTCGCTCGTGGACTGGCCGGCGCTCGCGCGGCTGCGCGGCACGCTGGTGCTGCTGATGGCGGTGGAGCGGATCGGGGCCATCGCGGAGACGCTCGTACGCGAAGGGCGCGACCCCGGAACGCCGGTGGCGGTCGTGCAGGAGGGCACGACGGCCGCGCAGCGGCGGGTGGACGCCACGCTGGCCACGGCCGCGGCGGCGGTCGAGCGCGCGGCGGTGCGGCCGCCGGCGGTGATCGTCGTCGGCGAGGTGGCGGCCCGGCCGGCCGGCTGACGGCCGGCGGCGCCGGCGGCCCGGGCGCGTACCCCGGCGTCGGGATTCCGCCCGCGGCACGGCAGGATCACCCTGTGGCAGAACTCATCACGATCGACGACCCCGACGACCCGCGCCTCTCCGACTACGCGAACCTCACCGACGTCGAACTGCGCCGCCGGCGCGAACCGGCGGAGGGGCTGTTCATCGCCGAGGGCGAGAAGGTCATCCGGCGGGCGGTGCAGACCGGCTACGAGACGCGCTCCATGATGCTCTCCGCCAAGTGGGTCGACGCGATGCGGGACGTCATCGACGCGCTGCCGGCGCCGGTGTACGTGGTCGGCTTCGAGCTTGCCGAGCAGGTCACCGGCTACCACGTGCACCGCGGCGCGCTCGCCTCCATGCGCCGCAAGCCGCTGCCCGACGCCGCCGGGCTGCTGGCCGCGGCCCGCCGCGTCGCCGTGCTGGAGACCGTCAACGACCACACCAACGTCGGCGCGGTCTTCCGCAGCGCCGCGGCCCTCGGCATGGACGCGGTGCTGCTCTCGCCGGACTGCGCGGACCCGCTGTACCGGCGGTCGGTGAAGGTCTCCATGGGCGCCGTCTTCAACGTCCCGTACGCGCGGCTCGCCTCCTGGCCGCACGACCTGGAGACGGTGCGCGAGGCGGGCTTCACCCTCGTCGCCCTCACCCCCGACCCGGCGGCGGAGCCGATCACCGAGGCGGCGCCGCAGCGGCTGCCGAAGGCGGCGCTGCTGCTGGGCACGGAGGGCGCCGGGCTGTCGCCGCGGGCGCTGCGGGCGGCGGACCGGTGGGTGCGGATCCCGATGTCGAACGGGGTGGACTCGCTGAACGTGGGCGCCGCCGCGGCCGTCGCGTTCTACGCGGTGGCGACCGGTCCGGGGGACGTGGCCGAAAACCGTCGGCCGGCCGCGCCGGGCGTGGCCGATCACCCGGGCGGCGCGGCGCCGGAGTGATCCGCCGGCGGTACTAGATCGGGCCCTGGCAGCCCTGGGCCGCCGCGATGCCGAGCGCGACCAGCAGCGTCACCGTCACGAACACGATCAGCCGCTGCCGCATCAGCCGCGCCCGGTCCGGCGCCGGCCGGCGCGGCGGCGCGGACTTGCGCGGGGCCGGGGCCGCCGGGCCGTGCGCCGACGCCGCCCCGGCGCCCTCGCGCGGCCCGCTCCGGGACCCGTGGGTACGCGGCTCGGCCGCCCGCCCGCGCTCCGCCGCCGGCCCCCGCGCCGCTCCGCCGCCGCCCGCGCGCTGCCCCGGCCGCTGCGGCGGCGCGGGACGCGCGGCGGGCCCCGGGCGCTGGCCGGGCCGGGGCCCTGGGCCGCGCCGGGCCGCTGCGCCGCGCCCGGCCGCCCCGCACCCGGCGCCCCGGGCCGCTGCGCGGCGCCCGGCCCGCCGCCCGGTCCGGCCCCCGGACCCGGGCGGCCCGCACCCGTCGCCCGCGGCGTCGGCGGCCGGTGCGCGGCCGTCGGCCCCGGGTCCGTACGCTCCGCGGCGGCCCGGCGCGGCGGCGCGGGCTCCGGCCCCGCGCCGTGCGCCTCGCGGGCCGCGATCTCCTTCAGCCGCAGCGACAGCTGGAGCGTCGACGGCCGGTCGTCCGGGGTCTTCGCCAGACAGGTGCGCAGCAGCGGCGCCAGCGCGTCCGGCACCCCGTCGAGCAGCGGCTCCTCGTGCACCACCCGGTAGAGCATCACCTCGGAACTGCCCTGCCCGAACGGCGAGTCGCCCGTGGTCGCGTACGCGAGGGTGGCGCCCAGCGAGAACACGTCGCTCGCCGGCGTCACCGGCTGCCCGCGCACCTGCTCGGGCGCCAGGAAGCCGGGCGAGCCGACCGCCGTGCCGACGTGCGTCAGCGTGGACGCGCCGGTCGCCCAGGCGATGCCGAAGTCGATGATCCGCGGGCCCTTGGGGGACAGCAGGATGTTGGACGGCTTCAGGTCGCGGTGCACCACGCCCGCCTCGTGCACGGCGACCAGGCCCTCGGAGAGCGCCGCGCCGATCGCCGCGACCCGCGCGGCCGCCAGCGGCCCCTCGTCGCCGACCTTGTCGTGCAGGGAGGGGCCGGGCACGTACTGCGTGGCGAACCACGGCCGGTCCGCGTCCAGATCGGCCGCCACCAGCCGGGCCGTGCAGCCGCCGCGGATGCGGCGCGCCGCCGAGACCTCGCGGGCGAACCGCGAGCGGAACTCCTGGTCCTCCGCCAGGTCGGGCCGGATCACCTTGAGCGCGACCCGCTGGCCGCGCCGGTCGGAGCCCAGGTAGACGACGCCCATGCCGCCCGCGCCGAGCCGCCGGTGGATCCGGAACGAGCCGACGACACGCGGATCCTCACGACGGAGCCGCATCATCGCCATGCCGTAACCATCCCCGCTGCCCGGTCTGTCTGCCGTGCACAGCTTACGGACTTGAGCGCCGCTCGCGCTGGCAGGGCGCCGTGCGGCGGGCCGAATTGTCAGTCCCGGGTGGGATCCTGGAGGTATGGCCGGGCCCAAGTGCGGCCCCGAGGAAGGGGGATGCGGGACAGGTGAAGGGCGACCGAGTGGAGATAGTCGTGGACGCGGGGGACACGACGAGGACGTACCAGGTGGTGGCCTCGCGCGCCGGCCGGAGGGTCGAGACGTCGGTGCGCCGGGGCGTGGTCGAGGTGAGCGAGGTGACGCGCAGCGGCTCGGTGGTGCGCACGGCGCGGTTCATGGCCACCAGGGTCCTCGCCCTGGTGGAGCATCCGGTGCCGCGCACGGACGTCGAGGTCCCCCTCCGGGAAGACCCTGGCTCGTAGTACGCGGTCTCCACCCACGGGAGTAGCGACTTCGCGCCGCAGTCATCCTCCGGGAGGCCAGGCAATCGATACGCGGGCATGACGACCCGTGCCGATCACTTCCCTAATGTTGTCGTCAAGCGGCGGGCGCAGTACTCGTCCCCCGAGGTCGGACGCCCGCCGCCCCAACATCAGGAGTGGGAGCCATGGAGAGAACAGCGGAGCACACCGCACGGCCCGAGGCCGTCGCCGGGGCGCTCGCCGCGTTCGGCGCACCGCCGCCGGAGCGCCGGCACCCGCTGGTCGCCCTCGCCATGGTGCTGCCCCTGGCGATCGTGCTCACCGTCGTCTTCGGCGGCTGGGAAGCGGTCATCACCCATGCGTCGTCCGTGGCCGGAATGATGGGGCAGTAGCCCCGTCAGGCCCGGGAGAGCGGCCCGGGCCGGGGACAGCCGGCTCAGCCCCGTGGGGACGGGGGTGCGGCGGACGGACGTGTACGCCCGGGCGTCTGGGGAGACGCCCGGGCTACGCGTTGTCCGGGGGCGTCGCGGACGGCGGCGCCGCCCGCACACCGCGTAGCGCGTCCCGCGTCCCCCGTATCGTTCCCGCAGGCTGCCGGGGTACGGGCCCCGACCTGCCGTTTCGGCCCGTGCCGAACCAGCGGCGCTCTCCGACCCGGCGAGATCCCCCACGCCGGGCCGTAGGATGAGCCGGTGCGCGCACGCCTCGTCGACCGGCTGGCGGAGCTGAGCCGGGGGGCCGGCGAGCCCGCGGTGCTCGTCGACCGCCCGGACGTCACCGTCATACGCAGCGGGGGCACCGTGCTCAAGGCCCACGCCCCGCGGCTGGGCCCCGCCGACCTCGCCGCCCGGATACGGATCGCCGCGCACCCGCTCCTCAAGGGCATCCTGCTCGCCCCCCTCGGCGAGCTGACCGGCCCCGTCGACGGCCGGCACGTCAGCCGCTGGCCGTACGGGACCGCGGTGGCGCCGGACGCACCCGAGGCCGCGCCATGGCGGGAGGCGGGTCGGCTGACGGCCCGGCTGCACGCGATACCGGTGGCCGGGCTGCCGGGGCCGCTGCCGCCGATGACCGGCCCGGCGAACGCGGCCCGCGCCGTCGCGGCGCTGCGCACGACGGCGGGCACCCCGGCCCCCGCGCCCACGACCTCGCCCGGGCCCGCGCCCGCCACCCCGCCCACGTCCCCGCCCGGGTCTGCGCCCACGACCTTGCCCGGGTCTGCGCTCACGACCTCGCCCGGGTCTGCGCTCACGTCCCCGCCCGGGTTTGCGCCCACGATCTCGCCTGGGTCTGCGCCCACGTCCTCGCCCGGGTCTGCTCCCACTTCTCCGCCTGGGTCTGCGCCCACGTCCCCGCCCGGCTCTGCGCCTACGACCCCGCCCGCGCCCGCGCCCCCGTGCCCGTCCCCGTACGTGCCCGCGCCCACAGCCCCGCACCGCTCCGCCCCCGGCCCACTCCCGCCACAGCCCCCGCCGCCCGCGCCTGGCCGCGCCTCCGCGGCCGACCTCGTGCTGCGCGCCTGGGAGGGGCTGCCCGCCTGGGCCCGCGACGCCGACCCCTGCGCCCAGCCGCGCGCCCTGCTCTGCCACGGCGACCTGCACCTCGGCCAACTCGTCCGCCACCCCGCCCCCGACGGGCCCTGGCACCTCATCGACGTCGACGACCTCGGCCTGGGCGAGCCCGCCTGGGACCTCGCCCGCCCCGCCGCCGGCTACGCCACCGGCCTCATCCCCGCGGCGGACTGGGCCGCCTTCCTCGACGGCTACCGCGCCGCCGGCGGCCCCGCCGTCGCCCCCGGCGGCGGCCTCTGGCCGCCCGAGGTCGACATACCGGCCCGCGCCCTCACCGTCCAGCTCGCCGCCCGCGCCCTCGTGGACGCCGCGACCGGCGTACGTCCCCTGGACGACGCCGACCGCGATCTGCTGGCCGCCTGCGCCCGGATGGCCGCGGCGGACGGCGGTGCGGCCGCCGGTGCGGGGGACCCGACAGGGGACGGGACGCGGCCGGGCGGCGCGTCGTAGGCTGTGCAGCCATGGCCGCCGACCGTCATCCCCGGCGGCCGGGAGAGCTGAGGAGTTGAGGGCGAGCATGCAGTGTCCCAAGTGCCGTGCGCCGATGCAGACGTACAACCGCAACGGCGTTCAGATCGAGCAGTGCAGCGGGTGCCGGGGGATCTTTCTGGACTACGGCGAGCTGGAGACCCTGAGCCGGCTTGAGTCGCAGTGGGCGCAGCAGGCGCCGCCGCCGCCCGCGCCGCCGGCCGCCCAGGGCTACCCGCAGCAGCAGGCCCCGGGCTGGGGCGGCGGCCACCACGGCGGCCACGGGCACTACGGCCACCGCAAGGGCGGCTTCTCCCGGATGCTGTTCTCGTCCTGACCCGGACGCCACGGGCCGACGGCGGAAGGGCCGGAGCGATTCGCTCCGGCCCTTCCGGCTTTTCCGTCCTGCTGCTGTGCGCGGTACTGGGATTGAACCAGTGACCTCTTCCGTGTCAGGGAAGCGCTCTCCCGCTGAGCTAACCGCGCGCGGTGTCTGCGCCCAGATACTTCCACGCGCCGACCGGCATCGCAAGTCCATGATCATCGGCGGTCCGTGCGGCCACCGGCGAGGGGCGGGTGGCCGCACGGCGCGCGCCGCGCTAGGCGGTGTGCAGTGTCAGCCCGTAGCGGGCGAGGATCTCGTTGACCGGCTGATACCAGGTCTCGCCGCCGCTGCTGCAGTTGCCCCAGCCGCCCGACGTGACGCCCTGCGCCTGGTCGCCGCTGATGAAGGAGCCGCCGGAGTCGCCGCCTTCGGCGCAGACGCTCGTCTTCGTCAGCTGGTGGACGGTGGCGCCGCCGCTGTAGTTGACCGTCTCGTTCTTGGCCAGCAGCGTGCCGCAGTGCCAGTGCGTGGTGGAGCCGGAGCGGCAGATGGAGGAGCCCACCGGGGCCTCGGCCGAGCCGCGGACGAGCCGGTCGGGGATGGTGCCCCAGCCCAGGACCACGGGCACGGTCCACCAGCCGCTGCCGACGTTGACCCAGGCGTAGTCGTTGCCGGGGAACGACGAGCCCTGGAACGTGCCGATGTGCGAGCCGTCCCAGCCGCGCACCGCCGCGCCGGTGTTGCCGCAGTGGCCCGCGGTGACGAAGCCGCCGTGCACCGAGAAGCCGATGGAGCAGCGGACGTTGCCGGTGTAGTACGGGTCGCCGCCCACGGTCCCGGCGGCGTAGGTGCTCGGCGCCTCGGCGACCGTCCCGACCTCGACCGGCCCCGCGGCGCGGGCCCGTTCGAGGAATGCGGCGACGGCGGCGTCGTCGCGGCGGTCGGCCACGACGTCGACCCGGACGGTGTTGGCGCGCGCGTCGACGTGCCAACTGGCCACGCCGGCGGGCGCGGACAGTTCGTCGAGCCGCTTCTTGGTCGCGTCGAGCCGCGCGGCGCTGTGCTCGACGACGGTGACGTCCGCGCCCGCGGCGCGTACCGCGTCCGCGCGCCGCGGGGCGGTGAGGGCGACGGTGAGCCTGCCGCTGTCCGCGTCGAACCACGAACCGGCGTAGGCGGATCCGGCGGCGCGCTCGGCCTTCTTCTCGACCTTGCCGGCCCGGCGTTCGTCGGCCAGCCGCTCCCGGGCCTGGTCGGCCGTCAGGCCCAGGTCCCGCTCCAGCGCGGTCAGCAGCCCGGGCGAGAATTCCTTCCCGGGGTCCGCGCCCGCCGCGGGGGTGAGCGCGGCGGCCCCGCCCCAGGTGCTCACCAGCAGGAGTGCGGACAGACCGAGCCCTAATCCGAGGGTGCGTCTCGACGTGCCTCTCGATGTGCGTCTCACTGCGGACCTCTTTCTGTAGTTCCCTCGCGTCGAGTGGGGGTGGAACTCAGAGAGTTGAGAGCGCTCTCAATCGGTGCGCTGACACCACAGCACGGGCCCGCAGATTTGTCCAGACCTTTCGCAGGCACCAGAAGGCGGCCGCCCGGTCCCGTACGGGACGGACGGCCGTGGCGGAACGGACGTGGACAGGGAAAGGGAAAGGCGAGGGGAGAGGCAGGGAGAAGCGAGAAGGGAGGCGGGCCTAGAACTCCTCGACCGTGTGCGGCAGCAGCGGCGTGCGCAGCGCGGCGTCGAGCGCGTCGGCCGCGCCGGCGGTGTGCTCGACGGCCAGGCCCGCACGGACCGCCGCGGCCAGGGGGGAGCCGCCGAGGTAGGCGGCGGACAGGTCGCGCACGTCCACGGTGAGGTCCGGCGCCGCGTCGACGCCCTCGTACGCGGCCGGGGCGCCGGGCGCGGCGGTGAGCCGGTACGTGCCCGCGTTGGCCGGCAGCGCGGAGTCGGTCACCGCCAGCACGACGTCCGCCGGGGCGGCCCAGGCGCGCCGCCGCAGGGCCTTGCCCACGTCGGTGAGCCGCACCCACAGCGCCGGGAACGTGCTCGTGACCCGCACCTGGTCGCGGTCGGCGGCGAAGAGCAGCAGCGGGTCGTCGAGCGGGCGGCCCCAGGCCCGTACGGTGCCGGTCAGGTCGAGGGAGGCGAGGTAGCGCCAGAGGGCCGCGGCCACGGCGGGGGTGTCCGCCTCCAGCTCGTCGAGGCGGACGAGGCCGGGGGTGCCGGGGCGGTCGCCCTCGTCCTTGGTGCGGTAGACGGCGTAGCCGGCGAGGGGGTCGCCGAGGGCGACGACGCGCGGCGGCGAGAAGTCCTCGTCGTCCGGGTCCCGCTCGACCATCCACTCCTTGGCCCACCACTCCTCGCTGCGCGCCGGCCGGCCGGCGCGTGCGGCGCGCGTGCGGTCGTAGTACGGGCCGAGCAGCGCGGGGGCGTGCGCCCGGTCCACCAGCCGCAGCGGCCGCTCGTCCGGGCTGATCCGCAGCCGGAGCGGCTGCCGGGAGTCGATCTCGACGGTCGTGCCGTACGTGCCGGGGCCGAAGCCGAAGCGCCCGTAGATGGCGGTCTCCGACGCCCACAGCACCGCCATCGGCCACCCCTCGGCGGTGCACCGCTCGAACAGCTCGCCGATCATTCCGGAGAGCACCCCGCGGCGCCGGTGGGTCGGCGCGACGGAGACGAAGGTCAGGCCGGGGCAGGGGAGTTCGGCGCCGGGCACGGCCATGGTGAACGGCAGGGCGGCGACCATGCCGACCAGGGTGTCCGCGTCGTACGCGCCGATGCGCAGGCAGCCCGCCAGCAGTTCGCGGTGGCGTTTGCGCAGCTCGTCCTCGGGCTTCTCGTGGAAGACGAGGTAGGCCAGCTCCTGAGCCCGGTCGAGGTCGCTCTCGGGTATTTCGCGGAACGCAATGGCAGCACGGTCGTTCATATTTCGACACTATCCGTCATGCCCGATCCCTGCACGTCGCTCTGCCCGCTCCGGGCATCCGTGCCGTGAAACCGTGCAAAAACGACGAAAGCGACCCTTGCCCGCGCCGTACGCGGACAGGGATCGCTCGTCGCGTGGTGGACGATACTGGGATTGAACCAGTGACCTCTTCCGTGTCAGGGAAGCGCTCTCCCGCTGAGCTAATCGTCCGAGGTGGAGACGGGATTTGAACCCGTGTAGACGGCTTTGCAGGCCGTTGCCTCGCCTCTCGGCCACTCCACCAGCGGGGGCCCGTGAGACCCCCATCGAGCGGACGACGAGACTCGAACTCGCGACCCTCACCTTGGCAAGGTGATGCTCTACCAACTGAGCTACGTCCGCCGGTCGTGTCGGAAGCGCCGCGAGGCCCTTCCGGTAGTCATGAACCTTAGCGGATTCCGGGGCCAGCTCAAATTCGTTTCCGGCACGCGCCCGGCCCCCGGCCCGGGGGTGAGCCCGGCGGCCGGCGGCCGCGGGCCGTCCTAGACTCGCGGCGTGGCCCGCCTCGCACCGCTCGCCCGCTTCGGCGGTCTCGTCGCCTCCGACCTGCGCGACGTGACCGCCGACCCGGCCGCGCTCGACTCCGCGGGCTGGTGGGCCGTGGTCGTCGGGTACGAGGGCCGGGTGCTGTGCGCGCGCTTCGGCGACGTACGCCCCGACCCGCGCCCCGCCGCCCGGCGCGCGCGGCGCTGGCGCGGCCCGGACCCCGGGGCGTGGACGTCGTCGCTCGACCGCGCCGGATACGTCGCGCGGGTGCACCGCATACGCGAGCACATCGCCGCCGGCGACGTCTACCAGGTCAACCTGTGCCGCATCCTCACCGCCCCGCTCCCGCCCGCCGCCGCGGACACCGCCGACGCCGACGCCCTCGGCGCCGTCCTCGCCCGCGGCAACCCCGCCCCGTACGCCGGCGTCGTCCGGCTGCCCGCGCACGGCGTCGAGGTCGCCACCGCCTCCCCCGAGCTGTACCTGCGCCGCACCGGCCGCACCGCCGAGTCCCGCCCCATCAAGGGCACCGGACGCACCGCCGCCGACCTCACCGCGAAGGACCGCGCCGAGAACGTCATGATCGTCGACCTGGTGCGCAACGACCTCGGCCGCCTCTGCACCCCCGGCTCCGTCACCGTGCCAGCCCTCTGCGCCGTCGAGGAGCACCCCGGCCTCGTCCACCTCGTCTCCACCGTCCGCGGCGAGCCGGCCCCCGGCGCCGGCTGGGCGGAGCTGATCGGCGCCACCTTCCCGGCCGGCTCCATCACCGGCGCGCCGAAGAGCAGCGCCCTGCGCCTCATCGACCAGCTGGAGACCGCGCCCCGCGGCCCGTACTGCGGCGCCGTCGGCTGGGTCGACGCCGACCGCGGCACCGGCGAACTGGCCGTCGGCATCCGCACGTTCTGGATCGACCGCGGCGCCGCCGGCGGCCCCGCGCTGCGCTTCGGCACCGGCGCGGGCATCACCTGGGGCTCGGACGCGGAGCGGGAGTGGCGGGAGACCGAATTGAAGGCATCCCGGCTGCTCGGGGTAGCGTCGGAGAGGGAAGTCACGAGTGGAGGGACCGTACGCTCATGAAGGTCTGGCTCGACGGCGGACTGCGCGAGGTGGCGGACGCCCGGGTGTCCGTGTTCGACCACGGCATCACCGTGGGCGACGGCGTCTTCGAGACGCTCAAGGCCACCGGAGGCACCGCCTTCGCCCTCACCCGGCACCTGGACCGGCTGGCCCGCTCCGCCCGCGGCCTCGGCCTGCCCGAGCCCGACCTGGACGAGGTCCGGCGGGCCTGCGCGGCGGTGCTCGCGGCCGAGCCGGTGGCGCACGGCCGGCTGCGCATCACGTACACCGGCGGCGCCGCGCCGCTGTCCTCGCACCGCAGCGGCCCGGACGACAGCCGCCCCACCCTCGTCGTCGCCCTCGCCGCCGCCGAGCCGCGGCCGGACGAGACCGCCGCCGTCACCGTCCCCTGGACGCGCAACGAGCGCGGCGCCGTCACCGGCCTGAAGACCACCTCGTACGCGGAGAACGTCGTCGCGCTGGCCCGCGCCCACGACGCCGGCGCCAGCGAGGCCCTCTTCGCCAACACCCGCGACCGGCTCTGCGAGGGCACCGGCTCCAACGTCTTCGTCGTCCTCGGCGGCGAGCTGCACACCCCGCCGCTCGACTCCGGCTGCCTGGCCGGGATCACGCGGCAGCTGGTGCTGGAGTGGACCGGCGCCCGCGAGACGGACCTGCCGTTCTCGGTGCTCGCCGGGGGCGGCGAGGTGGAGGAGGTCTTCCTGACCTCCTCGCTGCGGGACGTGCAGGCGGTGCGCCGCCTCGACGGCGGCGAGCTGCCCGGCGCCCTCGGCCCGGTCACGGCGAAGGCGATGCAGGTGTTCGCCGAGCGGTCCGCGGCCGACGTGGACCCGTAGACCGCCCGCCCCGTGGGAACGTACGGACTACGGGGGAGCCGGACGAACGAGGACCCGGAGGAACACCGGCCCGCGCGCACCGCGGGACGGGGCGCGGAAGCCGCCGAGCGGGGCGAGGACGAAGGGGAAGCGATGACGACCCACCTGCGCCCGGCCGGCGCCGAGCGGCGCGAGGCGGACGGCGGCCGCACCCGCGCGTTCTCCGTCTGCGTCAACGGCCGCCCGGTCGGCGACGTCGAGCTGGCCACCGACGCCCGCCTCGGCCCCGCCTCCGGCCGCGTCCGCAGCCTGCGGATCCACAAGCCCGAGCGGCACCGCGGCCGCGGCACGGTGGCCGCGCTGGCGGCCGAGGAGGTGCTGCGCGGCTGGGGCTGCCGGGAGGTCGTGCTCAGCCTCGACGCCCGCGCGGCCGTCGGCCTGCGGCTGGCGGCGGCGCTCGGCTACACCGAGACCGGCCGCACCATGGACAAGGAGCCGGGCGAGGCGCCGGAGCCGCCGCCGGGGGCCGTGGTCCGGCCGCTGACGCCGGCCGAGTACCCGGCCTGGCGGACCGCGGAGGCGGAGGAGACCGCGCGGCGCTGGCGGGACCGGGGGATGACGCCGGAGGCGGCGCGGAGCCGGGCGCACGCCGACCACGACGCGCTGCTGCCGGATGGCGCCGCCACCCCCGACGTGGCGCTGCGCGTGCTGGAGCACGGCGGGGCGGCGGTCGGCACGATCTGGATCGCGCTGCGGCCGCTGATCGCGACGGGCGCGTACGTCTACTCCGTGACGGTCGCGCCGGAGCACCGCGGGCGGGGCCACGGCCGGACCCTGATGCTCGTCGCGGAGCGGGAGTGCCGGGCGGCCGGGCTGCGCACCGTGGGGCTGCACGTCTACGCCGGGAACGAGGTGGCGCTGCGGCTGTACGAGTCGCTGGGCTACCGCCCGACCGCGTACCACCTGCGCAAGCCGCTGATCTGAGCTCAGCTGATCCTAGCCGCCCGGCCCGCTCGGCCGCGCGCCGTCAGCCCGCCGCGGCCAGCAGCCGGTCCGCGATCTCCTCGATCCGCTCCCGCAGCCCCTCCTGGCTCTTGCCGCCGTCCAGCCGCTCGCCCCCGATGACGTACGTCGGCGTCCCCGTCACCCCGATCGCCCTGCCCTCGGCCACGTCCGCGTCCACCACCAGGAAGTGCCGCCCGTCCACCAGCGCGGTCTCCACCTCCTCCGCGTCCAGGCCCAGCTCCCGGGCCGCCTCGACCAGCAGCGGCTCGCCCCGCTTGCCGAACTCCTCCGCCCGCGCCAGCACCGCCTCCGCGTACTCCCAGCCCTTCCCCTGCACGCCGGCCTCCTCGGCGGCCTGGGCGCCCGCCATGGCGTGCTGGTGCCGGTCCAGCGGGAAGTGGCGCAGCCGGATGTCGAGCCGGTCCCCGTAGCGCGCGTGCAGCGCGCGCAGGTCGGCGAGCGCCGTACGGCAGTCCGGGCACTGCAGCTCACACCACACGTCGAGGACGGGCGGGCCGTTCACATCGTTCTCCATGAGCGCCAGTCTTCCAGGCCCCGCGGTGTACCGTCGTCTCGGTCCTGCGGACGAGCCGGACCCGGAGATGTCCCCCATGCCGTGCCGCACCATGGCAATCGCGACGCGTTCGGGTGCACGATGGAGGCATGTTCACCACTACGGTCTGCGCCGCGCTCTCCGCGGCGGGGCTCGCGATCGCGTTCCTGAGCGCGTACCGGCGCAAGTTCCGGCGGGCGACGAAGATCGCCGCCCTGTCGCTGGTGCCCATCGGCCTGGCCATGGCGGGGCTGGCCGAACTCGGCCGCGAGGTCGGCGAGGCGACCGGGGACTGGGCGACGGACCTGGCCTTCGACCCCACGGTATGGGGCGGCTTCGGCGTGCTCGCCGTCGCCGTGGTGCTGTGGGTCATCCAGCGCCTCGTCGGCGAGCGGAGCAAGCGCAAGGCGGGCGGCGGCGCGGCGGCCGCCCCGGCGGCGGCGCCCGCGGCGTCCCGGCCCGCGCTCGGCGGCCGGGCGGACGGCGCGGCCGGATCGGCCCCGGCGGCCGGCGGCAGGAAGCAGAAGTCCGGGTCCGGGGACGAGGACTTCTCCGACATCGAGGCGATCCTGAAGAAGCACGGAATCTGACGCTGCGGACCCGCCGAACTACCCTGCGCCGCCGCTGAGTCGATCTTCGGCCGCGGAGCCCGCCCGGGCATGGCTGATCTTTGCGAACGGGCCGGGTTTTCCTGGCGTGTTGCCCACGTGGGTATGCGTGCCTGCGCAATCATCTGCGCGAGATGAACGATCACACGCCCGCACCGCGGCCGCCCGCCCCCGCCGAGCCCCGCGGTTGCCTCTTCGCCCTGTCCCAGCCGCCGTTGATGCTCTTCCTCACCGTCGTCGGCGTGCTGATCTTCGGCACGTCGGTCTACGACCTCATCGGCTGGTGAGCGCCGCCTCGCCGGCCGCCGCCGTCCCCGTACCGGTCCCGTCGCCCGGGACGTGCCCGCTGTCCCTGCTGTCCCCGCTGTCGGCGCTGTCGGCGCTGTCCCCGCTCCCGCCGTTGCCGCTCCCGGCCGCCGCCTCGCGCCGGCGCGCCCGGTACGCCGCCACGTGCAGCCGGTTGCCGCAGGTGCGGCTGGAGCAGTAGCGGCGGGAGCGGTTGCGGGAGTAGTCGACGAAGGCCCGGCCGCAGTCCGGCGCCTCGCACCGGCGCAGCCGCTCCCGCTCCCCGGCGACGACGAGGAACGCCAGCGCCATCCCGCCGTCCGCGGCCAGGTGCTCCGCGACGGAGGCGCCGGGCGCGAAGTAGTGCACGTGCCACTCGTAGCCGTCGTGGTCCGTCAGCTGCGGCGTGGTGCCGGCGGCGGCCACGATCGCGTTGAGCCGCTCCGCCGCCGACCGGTCGTCCGGGGCGGCGAAGACGGCCGAGAGGTCGCTCCGTACGGCCCGCACCGCGGCCACGTCGGAGGGGCAGAGCGCCTCGATGCCGCTGATGTCGTGCTCGTCGACGAAGCCCTGCAGCGCGCCCACGTCCGGCAGGGCGTCCGTCTCCGCGCCCCCGTCGCCGGTGTCGGTGTTCAGCAGCGCCACGACGATGTCGAGCGCGCACCGGGTGTCGTGATTGATCAGCACCGTTCCGCTCCCCTGGTCGGGCCGCGCATTCCCCTGGCCGGTCTGCCGCCGACTCTAGCCAACGCGCGACACCGCCGTCGCCACGGTGGACGACGACGGTGTCCGGTACTGCGCTGGTGCGGTGGTGGTCCGGCCGTCTCCCCGAGGCTGACGGCTACGGACGGTGAGGGATGGCCTCCTGTCGCCTCAGCTCTCCGCGAGGATGTGCGAGAGCTCGGTGTCGAGGTCGAAGTGGCGTGGCTCCGTCCCGGGCGGCACGGCGGCGTCCGTGCGCTTCAGGAAGGACTCCAGAGCCCGCGCCGGGGCTTCGAGCAGAGCCTCGCCCTCGGGCGAGCTGAGGGCGATGCAGACGACGCCCTGGCCGTGGCTCCTGGACGGCCAGACGCGGACGTCTCCGGTGCCGGTCGGGCGGTGGAGCCCTTCGGCGAGCAGGTCGCGGGCGAACACCCATTCGACCGTCTCTTCGGCGCCGGTGTGGAAGGTGGCGTGCACGGCGTAAGGATCCGCGGTGTCGTACCGCAGACCTGCGGGGACAGGCAGGGAAGACTCGCTCGACACAACGAGGCGCAGGTGCAGCTCGCAGCTGACCGTGTGGTTCATAAGCGCCAGGGCCTTTCGCTCAGTGTGCGCTCGGGGATTCGCACGTCGGCGAAGTCGACATGCCACCTACCGGGGCGTTGTAAACCCCTCTGACTGTTTTGTGATGTTTTTCGTAGTTCGTACGGCCTAGTGGGCATTCGCAGAGCAGGGCCGTTCCGGTGAACTCTCCGGCGCGGATAGTTTGGGCTTCATGGATGCGGAGAGTAACGGGGATCGGGCGTGGTGTGACGGAGGCGCGCGGGGAAGGTCGGCCGCCGGGAACACGCGGGTGCTCACTTCGGGTAACCTGGTGTCGCGCGAGGGCGATTAGCTCAGCGGGAGAGCGCTTCGTTCACACCGAAGAAGTCACTGGTTCGATCCCAGTATCGCCCACGAGCCGGCCGGCGGCCCTGTCCGCGGCGGGCGCGGCCCGGCAGACTCGCGGTATGGCCCCGAGCCGCTTCCGCTTCCGCGCCGTGTGGGACCTGCCCGGCGCGCCTCCTTCCGTCGTCTACGGCATCCTCGCCGACCCGGCCGCCTACCCCTCCTGGTGGCCGCAGGTCCGCCGGGTCGTGCCGCTCGACGACCGCAGCGGCACCGCCGTCTTCCGCTCCGTGCTCCCGTACGAACTGCGCGTCACCGCGCGCGCCGTGCGGCAGGACCCCGCGGCCGGGGTGCTCCGGATCGAGATGACCGGCGACCTGACCGGCTGGGCCCGCTGGACCGTCTCCGCCCGTCCCGGCGGCACCCGCGCCGTCTTCGCTCAGCGGGTGGACCTGACCCGGCCCTCGCTGCGGCTGCTCGCGCTGCCCGGGCGGCCCTTCTTCGCCGCCAACCACGCCTGGATGATGCGCTCCGGCAGGCGTGGCCTGCTGGCCCTGCTGCGGCAACGGGTTTGAACACCCGGCCCGCCGCCCTGTATGGTTCTGGCCGCGCCACCACGGCGCTTCCGGGCGATTAGCTCAGGGGGAGAGCGCTTCGTTCACACCGAAGAGGTCACTGGTTCGATCCCAGTATCGCCCACCCGGAGAGGGCCGTTCCGCATCCTGCGGAGCGGCCCTCGGGCGTTCCGGCCGCGCCTCGCCCCGCGCGTCAGGCCGCCGTCGCGAGCCCGCTCGTACGCAACGGCCAGGCCGGGTCGCAGCGTTCGTCCGAGCCGTTCTGCGCGAACCACGCGGTCAGGCCGCGCGCCTGCGCGCCGTGCCAGACCGCCTGGCGCGCGTGCAGCTCCGCCGCGCTGAGGTCGCCCAGCCGCTCCGCGTAGCGCCGGCCGATGGCCCGTACGAGGTGCAGCGCCGCCGTCGCGTCCGCCCCCGCCTCGTGGGCCCCCGCCCGGTCGACGCCGTAGTGCCCGCAGAGCGCCGTCAGGGTGCGGCTGCCCTTGCGGTAGCGGTCGAGGTGCCGGTCGAGCACCAGCGGGTCCAGCACGCACAGCGGGGCGCCGCTCAGGTACTTCGGCAGCGACGAGGCGCGGTGCCGCCGTAACTCGCGGTCCAGCAGCGTCAGATCGAACGGGGCGTTCATCACCACCAGCGGCACGTGGCTCGCGCACTGCGCCGCCAGCGCCCGGCCCACCTCCTCCATCACCGGCGCCGGCCAGCGGCCGAGGCGCTGCAGATGCGGCAGCGTCAGCCCGTGCACCGCCGTGGCCGACTCCGGGATCTCCACGTCGGGGGAGACGAGCCACGACGTCCGGCGGGGCGGCGAGGTGATGTGGGGCTGCACCACGACGGCTGCGGAGAGTATTCGGTCGCGCTCGATGTCCACGCCGGTCGTCTCGGTGTCGAAGGCCGCCAGCGGCCCCTCGTACCAGAGCGTCATCAGCCCCAACTCCCTGGAGTTTTACGGGTGGTGGAGGTCCGGCCACCGACCGGGTGATACCCGCAACACACCGGATTCGAACTCCGGTTGTTTGGCGGAGAGCCGACGCGGTGACAACAGAGAGTGAGGGTCCGCGCAACCTCCGGTCGCCCGCGGAGGTCCGCCCCCGTCACCCGCCCGGCATCGGGTGGAAGGCGGTCGGGCCATGGCCCCCGCGCGGCCCGGGCCGGGCCGCCCGCTTCCCCGGCGGGCCGTGCCCGGCCGGCCGGAGTCGCGGCACCGCCACCGGCACCGGGAGCCCTCCCCTCCCGGTCCGGCTCACCGCAGCCGTCACCCGGCTCGGCCGGTCCGCAGCCACCGGCGCGGGCCGGGTGCGGCTGCGGCACGCCCGGCGCGGACGCCGCCGCGGCGCGGACGCCGCCCGGCGAGGCGTGCGGCGACGGCTGAGCCCGCGCGGTTCCCCGGCCGCCGCCTGATTTCGCCGCGCGGTCCTTCGGCTCGGTACGATTCACGCCGTGCCGCCGTCCGCGCGGCGCCCCGCCCCCTCGCGAAGGAGACCCCGTGTCCGACGTCCGTGTGATCATCAGCCGCGATGCCGCCGAGCGGGAAGAGCGCGTGGTCACGACGGGCACGACGGCCGCCGACCTGTTCCCCGGCGAGCGCACCGTGATCGCCGCCCGCGTCGCCGGCGCGCTGAAGGACCTCGCGTACGAGGTCGCCGACGGCGACGTCGTCGAGCCGGTGGAGATCGGCAGCCCCGACGGCCTCGACATCCTGCGGCACTCCACCGCGCACGTCATGGCCCAGGCCGTCCAGGAGCTCTTCCCCGAGGCCCGGCTCGGCATCGGCCCGCCCGTCAAGGACGGCTTCTACTACGACTTCGACGTCGCCGAGCCCTTCCACCCCGACGACCTCAAGCGCGTCGAGAAGAAGATGCAGGAGATCGTCAAGCGCGGCCAGCGCTTCTCCCGCCGCGTCACCACCGACGCCGACGCCCGCGAGGAGCTGGCCGCCGAGCCGTACAAGCTGGAGCTGATCGGCCTCAAGGGCAGCGCCGCCGACGCCGCCGAGGGCGCGTCCGCGGAGGTCGGCGCCGGCGAGCTGACGATCTACGACAACCTCGACGCCAAGACCGGCGAGCTGTGCTGGAAGGACCTCTGCCGCGGCCCGCACCTGCCCACGACGCGGATGATCCCGGCCTTCAAGCTGATGCGCTCCGCCGCCGCGTACTGGCGCGGCAGCGAGAAGAACCCGCAGCTCCAGCGCATCTACGGCACCGCCTGGCCGTCGAAGGACGAGCTGAAGGCGCACCTGGAGTTCCTGGCCGAGGCCGAGAAGCGGGACCACCGCCGGCTCGGCGCCGAGCTGGACCTCTTCTCCATCCCCGAGGACATCGGCTCGGGCCTCGCCGTCTTCCACCCCAGGGGAGGCGTCGTGCGCCGCGTGATGGAGGACTACGCGCGCCGGCGGCACGAGGAGGCGGGCTACGAGTTCGTCTACACCCCGCACGCGACCAAGGGGAAGCTCTTCGAGAAGTCGGGCCACCTGGACTGGTACGCGGACGGCATGTACCCGCCCATGCAGCTCGATGAGGGCCAGGACTACTACCTGAAGCCCATGAACTGCCCCATGCACAACCTGATCTTCGACGCCCGCGGCCGCTCGTACCGCGAGCTGCCGCTGCGCCTGTTCGAGTTCGGGACCGTCTACCGGTACGAGAAGTCCGGCGTCGTGCACGGCCTGACCCGCGCCCGCGGCTTCACCCAGGACGACGCGCACATCTACTGCACCAGGGAGCAGATGGCCGGCGAGCTGGACTCGCTGCTGACCTTCGTACTGAACCTGCTGCGCGACTACGGCCTGGAGGACTTCTACCTGGAGCTGTCGACCCGCGATCCGCAGAAGTCCGTCGGCTCGGACGAGAGCTGGGAGGAGGCCACCGAGATCCTCCGCCAGGCCGCCGGGAAGCAGGGCCTGGAGCTGGTCATGGACCCGGGCGGGGCGGCGTTCTACGGGCCGAAGATCTCCGTGCAGGCGAAGGACGCCATCGGCAGGACGTGGCAGATGTCGACGATCCAGGTCGACTTCAACCTGCCGCAGAGGTTCGATCTCGAGTACACGGCGGCCGACGGCTCGCGGCAGCGGCCGGTGATGATCCACCGCGCGCTCTTCGGCTCCATCGAGCGGTTCTTCGCGGTGCTGCTGGAGCACTACGCGGGCGCCTTCCCGGCGTGGCTCGCGCCGGTGCAGGTCGTCGGCATCCCGATCGGCGACGACCACGTGCCGTATCTGCGGGAGGTCGCCGCGAAGATGCGGGCCAGGGGCCTCAGGGTCGAGGTGGACTCCTCGTCCGACCGGATGCAGAAGAAGATCCGGAACGCCCAGAAGGCCAAGGTTCCGTACATGCTGATCGCGGGCGACGACGACATGGCCAAGGGCGCCGTCTCCTTCCGCTACCGCAGCGGCGAGCAGAACAACGGCGTGCCGATCGACGACGCGATCGACGAGGTCGCGCGCGCGGTCGCGGAGCGCGCCGGGGCGTGATCCGGCGCGGGCCGGGACGGGGCCCTCGGCCCGGCCCACGCGGTCGTACGCCATATGCTGCTGAGCATGACCAGTGAGCCGGAGCAGCAGCTCGGGGTCGGCACCCCGGATCAGTTCCAGCGGCTGTGGACGCCGCACCGCATGGCGTACATCCAGGGGGAGAACAAGCCCACCGGCACCGCCGCCGGCGACGGGTGCCCGTTCTGCGCGATCCCGGAGAAGTCCGACGAGGACGGGCTGATCCTGGCCCGCGGCTCGCAGGTCTACGCGGTCCTGAACCTGTACCCCTACAACGGCGGGCACCTCATGATCGTCCCGTTCCGGCACGTCGCCGACTACACCGAGCTGACCGATGCCGAGACCGACGAGCTGGCGGACTTCACCAAGCGCGCGATGACCGCCCTGCGCACCGCGTCCGGCGCGCAGGGCTTCAACCTCGGCATGAACCAGGGCCCGGTCGCCGGCGCCGGCATCGCCGCGCACCTGCACCAGCACGTGGTGCCGCGGTGGGGCGGGGACACGAACTTCATGCCCGTCGTCGGCCACACCAAGGTGCTCCCGCAGCTGCTCGCGGACACCCGCGCGATGCTCGCCGACGCCTGGCCCCGCGACTGACCCCGCCCGGCCCTACGCGGCCCCCGCCGCGCCCGTTGCCTTCGCCAGCGCCTGCTCCAGGTCCGCCCACAGGTCCTCCGGGTGCTCGATGCCCACCGCGACCCGCACCGTCCCCTCGCCGATGTCCATCGCCGCCAGCGCCGCGGCGTCCAGCTGCCGGTGCGAGGTGCTCGCCGGGTGCATGACGAGGGTCTTCACGTCGCCGAGCGACGGGCTCAGCAGCGCCAGCCGCAGCGACTCCACGAACCGGCGCCCCGCGTCCCGGCCGCCGGCCAGGTCGAACGCCAGCACCCCGCCGCCCGCGGCGAGCAGCCGGGAGGCCGTCGCCCGGTCCGGGTGGTCCGGCAGCCCGGGGTGGCGCACCCGGGCGACGGCCGGGTGCGTAGCCAGCCGCTCGGCCAGCGTCAGCGCCGTCGCGGACTGCCGCTCGACGCGCAGCGCCAGCGTCGCCATGCCGCGCAGCGTCAGCCACGCCGCGAACGGGTCCGCCGCCGCGCCCTGCTCCACGGCGTGCCCCCAGACCCGGCGGTGCAGCTCCGCGTCCCGGAAGACGGCCACGCCGCCGAGGATGTCGGCGTGGCCGCCGAGGTACTTGGTGGCGGAGTGGACGACGACGGCGGCGCCGTGGTCGAGGGGCCGGCACAGCAGCGGGGTGGCGAAGGTGTTGTCGACGACGCCGGGGACGCCGGCCTCCGCGGCGGCGGCGAGGAGCGCGGGCAGGTCGGTGACGGCGGTGGTGGGGTTGGCGATGGTCTCCAGGTACAGGAGCCGGGTGCGCGGGGTGAGCGCGGCCCGTACCTCGTCGGCGTCCCGGCCGGAGACGTACGTGACCGACACGCCCCAGCGCTCCGCGAGGTCGGCGAGCGTGGCGTACGTGCCGCCGTAGAGGGAGCGCTGCGCGACGACGTGGTCGCCGGCGGAGAGCAGGGTGCCGAGGACGGCGTTGATGGCGCCCATGCCGGAGGCGAAGGCCAGCCCGCCGGCACCGCCTTCGAGGCCGCTGACGGCGTCCTCCAGGGCGCGGACGGTCGGGTTGCCGAAGCGGCTGTAGAGGTAGGCGCCGTCCGGGTCGTGGAAGGCGGCGGCGAGCGCGTCGGCCGAGTCGAAGGTGAAGACGTGGCCCTGGTGGATCGGTACGGTCACCGGGCGGCTGCCCTCGGGCTCGGGCACGGGCGGGTGGGCGGTACGGGTCGAGGGGTGCAGGTCGTCGCTCATGCCGGAAGTCTCCGTGGCGAATGGGTTGCCGGAACAGGGCCAATTCCGGGAGATTGGTCCGCCATGGACACCGACGACGTGCGGGCCTCCGACCTGGTGGCCGCCCTCGGCCGCTGGTCGGCCGGGCGCGGCCCGCTGTACGCGCTGCTCGCCGCCCGGCTGCGGCGGCTGGTCGACGAGGGCCGGCTGCGCCCCGGCGCGGCGCTGCCGCCGGAGCGGGCGCTCGCGGCGGCGCTGGCGGTGGGGCGGACGACGGTGGTGGCGGCGTACGGCGTGCTGCGGCAGGAGGGCCGGGTCGTGCGGCGGCAGGGGAGCGGCACGCGCGTCGCGGAGGCGGCGCTCGTGCCGGGGCGCGCGGCGGAGACCGCGAACCCGCTCTTCCTGCACCTGCTGGAGCCGTCCGACGGCGTGATCCCGCTCAGCTGCGCCGCCCCGGACGCCCCGCCGCCGGAGCTGGCCGAGGCGTACCGCGACCTCGACCTGCCCGCCTCCGGCCTCGGCTACCACCCCGCCGGGCTGCCCGCCCTGCGCGCCGCCGTCGCCGCCCGCTACGCGGCGCGGGGCATCCCCACCGACCCCGCGCAGATCCTCGTCACCACCGGCGGCCAGCAGGCGCTGGCGCTGCTGACCCGGCTGTTCGTCGGCCCCGGCGACCCGGTGCTGGTGGAGGCGCCGGCGTACCCGGGGGCGCTCGACCTGTTCCGGGAGGCGGCCGCGGTGCTGCGGCCGGTGCCCGTGGGCGCGGCCGGGATCGACGTGGACGCGGCGGTGCGGACGCTGGCGGAGCACCGCCCGGCGCTGGCGTACGTCGGCTCCGTGCACCAGAACCCCACCGCCGCCGTGCTGCCGCCGCTGCGCGGCCGGCGGCTGGTGGCGGCGGCCGGGCGCTTCGGGGTGCCGCTGGTGGACGACGAGGTGGTCGCGGACCTGGCGTTCGACGACGCGCCGCCGCCGGTGCTGGCGGGCTGCGCGGCGAGCGGCGCCGAGGTGATCAGCGTCGGCTCGCTCAGCAAGGTGGTGTGGGGCGGGCTGCGCATCGGCTGGGTGCGCGCGCCCGCGGGCCTGGTCGCCCGGCTCGCCCGGCTCAAGGCCGTGCACGACCTGGGCACGGACGTGCCGGCCCAGCTCGTCGCCGTCTCGCTGCTGGCGTCGTACGAGCCGCTGCTCGCCCGCCGCCGCGCCGGGCTGCGCCGCGGCCACGACCACCTGCGCGCCGAGCTGGCCCGGCTGCTGCCCGCGTGGGACTGCCCGCCGGTGCGCGGCGGGCAGACGGTGTGGCTGCGGCTGCCGTACGGGGACGGGGTGACCTTCGCGCAGGTGGCGCTCCGGCACGGGGTCGCGGTGCTGCCCGGCGCCTGCGTGGACGCCGCCGGGGGCAGCGGCCCGTACCTGCGGCTGCACTTCTGCTCCCCGCCGGCGGTGCTCACCGAGGCGGTCGGGCGGCTGGCGGCGGCCTGGGCGGCGTACGACGGGGGCTCCCGCCCGGCGGCGCCCGCCGCCCTCGGCGGCGTGACGGTCTGACCCGGGGGCCGCGCCGTCAGGCGTCGTACACGTCCGCCCGGCGGGGCTCGGCGCTCTGCACCATGCCGCTGAGGGCCAGCGACCGGGAGCCGAAGTCGGTGGTGTCGACGTCGTTCTCCTCCAGCACCCGCAGCGCGGCCGCGTGCACCACCCGCAGCACCGGGGTCGCCGCGCGCAGCGCGTCGTCGGCCATGAAGCGGTGCCGCCAGGGCTTGTCGGCCCACACGTGCCGCAGCCCGAAGGGCTCGGGGAGCTTCAGCTTGCCGCCGAGGTAGTCGAGGAGCGGCGGGTACCAGGTGAACGGCGCCCGCGCGGCCAGCCGCACCACCTCGCGGGTACGGACCAGGGGGAGCGGCTTCTCCTTGGTCTCCCAGAACTTCACGCCGCTCACGGTCTTGGTCTCGCGGCCGGGCTTGCTGGTGAACAGCGGGTGCACCGGGCCGAGCGCGTGGCCCGTGACCTCGATGCGCAGCGTCTCGTGGAGCACGGTCACCGAGACCAGCAGCGTGATGATCAGCTGGCCGTCCCAGAGCGTGAACTGCACGCCCAGGTAGTGCCGGTTGCCCGCGCCGAACTGCTGCTCGTTGCAGATCCGCTGGACCTCGAAGTCCCGTACGGAGTAGCCGTCGACGACGGTGCCGCCGGGCCGGGCGACCTCGCCGGCGCCCTCGCCGATCGGCGCGACGATCCAGTGCTTTATCGCGGGCGGCGGGAAGCCGCCGGTGTGCAGCGGGGTGCGCTCCAGCATCCGCAGCTGGTCGTGCACCGCCTTGACCACGTCCCAGCTGCGGAACGGGTGGATCTCGGCGCCGGACCGCTTCGGCTTGAGGTCCTCCGCCAGCTGCCAGGAGCCCCAGCGGGTGCCCATGCCGAGTATCCCCTTGGGGCCGGCGTAGAAGACGACGTTACTGTGCTGCTCCGCCGACAGCTTCGCGAGCCCCAGCCGCAGCCGCTCCGCGCTGGCCTCGCCGGGGTTGCTCGGGACCGCCTCGGGGATCTTGGCGCCGAGGCCGCCGCCGGCCAGCAGCGCGCTCCAGTGCTCGCGCAGCCCCTTGGCGTACTTCTCGCAGATGCGGCTGGCCCAGAACCAGCCGACGACGGGCGCGACCAGCAGGCCGCGCAGGTAGACGCTGAGCAGGCCGTCGACGGGGAGCGTGAGGAACAGGTAGATCGCGGCGAGGCCGAGGATGCCCAGCAGGACGTACCCCACCGCGCCGACGCGCTTGTCGGCCGCGCCGGCGAGGGTGCGGCGGAGCTGGAAGACGCCGAGCCAGAACAGCACCCCGGGCAGGAACAGCAGCCCGAAGACGGCCATCACGATGGTCAGCCGGGAGTCGCGCTCCTTGCGGTAGCGGTTGGCCGCCAGGCAGTGCTCCAGCACCGCCTGCGGCTCCATGCCGAACGACTGGATCAGCGGCTTGCGGCCGTCGGCGAGCATCCGCACCGTGACCGCGCGCGCGAACGCCTCGCCCAGGTTCGGCTCGAAGAGCGAGAGCCTGCCCTTCTTGAAGTCCGACTTGCTCCAGTCGTTGTTGGCGTCGAGCAGCTTGGCGACCGGGTTGTCCCGGTACGCGACGGAGGCCAGCGCGTGCGTGGCGGCCGTCTGGCCCTGGGCGCCGGAGAGCGGCACCTGCGCGCGCGGGGCGAAGTCGAAGTCCAGTCCCTCTGAACCAGCCACTGCCGCCCCCAACGCCGCGCGTCCGCCCCGGTGATGGGGCCGGGCCCGCGGGCAGCGGGCCCGACCACCAATGTGCCCCAGCCTAGCCGCGGTCAACCGTCGCCGGACTGCCGATCGCGGATCTTGGCGGCCAACTGCTGCGGCATCGGCTCGTGCCGGGCGTACGACCGGTCGAACCGGCCGGTGCCGTGCGACAGGGAGCGCAGGTCCACGGCGTACCTGCCGATCTCGAACTCCGGCACCTCGGCGCGCACCAGCGTCCGCCCGCCGCCCGACTGCTCGGTGCCGACCACCCGGCCGCGCCGCCCGGACAGGTCGCTCATCACCGGGCCCACGTACTCGTCGGCGACCAGCACGCCGATCTCGGCGACCGGCTCAAGCAGGTGGATCTGCACCTGCGCGGCGGCCTCCCGCAGCGCCAGCGCGCCCGCCGTCTGGAACGCGGCGTCGGAGGAGTCCACCGAGTGCGCCTTGCCGTCGACGAGCGTGATCCGCACGTCGACCAGCGGATAGCCGGTGGCCACGCCCTTCACCGCCTGGCCGCGTACGCCCTTCTCCACCGAGGGGATGAACTGCCGCGGCACCGCGCCGCCGACCACCTTGTCCACGAACTCGATGCCCGAGCCCTCCGGCAGCGGCTCGACCTCGATGTCGCAGATGGCGTACTGCCCGTGGCCGCCGGACTGCTTCACGTGCCGCCCGCGCGCCGCCGACCGGCCCGAGAACGTCTCCCGCAGCGACACCTTGTGGTCGACGGCGTCGACCTGCACGCCGTACCGGGTGCGCAGCCGCTCCAGCGCCACGTCGCGGTGCGCCTCGCCCAGGCACCACAGCACCAGCTGCCGGGTGGACGCGTTCTGCTCCAGCCGCATCGTCGGGTCCTCGGCGCACAGCCGCGCCAGCCCCTGCGACAGCTTGTCCTCGTCCTGTTTGGTGTGCGCCTCGATGGCCACCGGCAGCAGCGGGTCGGGCATCGCCCACGGCGCCATCAGCAGCGGCTCCTCCTTGGCCGAGACGGTGTCGCCGGTCTCCGCGCCGGTCAGCTTGCCGACGCAGGCGATGTCGCCGGCGATCGCCGCGTCCAGCGGGCGCTGGAGCTTGCCGAACGGGGCGGTGAGCGAGCCGATCCGCTCGTCGGTGTCGTGGTCCTCGTGCCCGCGGTCCGCCATGCCGTGCCCCGAGACGTGCACCGTCTGGTCGGGGCGCAGGGTGCCGGAGAAGACGCGCAGCAGCGACAGCCTGCCGATGTACGGGTCCGAGGAGGTCCTGACCACCTCGGCGGCCAGCGGCCCGGCCGGGTCGCAGGCCAGCGGGGGCCGGGCCGCGCCGCGCACGGTGGCGACGTCGGGGATCTCCCGCTCCAGCGGGGTGGGGAAGCCGCCGGTGATCAGCTCCAGCAGCTCCACCGTGCCCAGCCCCTGCGTGCCGCCCTCGGCGGCGGGCGCGGCGGCGAGCACCGGGTGGAACACCCCGCGCGCGACGGCCTTCTCCAGGTCCGCGACGAGCGTCTTGACCTCGACGTCCTCGCCGCCGAGGTAGCGGTCCATGAGGGACTCGTCCTCGCTCTCGGAGATGATGCCCTCGATGAGCCGGTTGCGCGCCTCCTCGATCAGCGGCAGCTCCTCCGCCGTGGGCGCGCGCTCCGCGCGGGCGCCGCCGGAGTAGTCGAAGACGCGCTGGGTGAGCAGCCCGATCAGCCCGCGTACGGGCACGTGGCCGTCGCCGCCCGCCGCGCCGAGCAGCGGGAGGTACAGCGGCAGCACGGCGTCGGGGTCGTCGCCGCCGAAGGCCTCCCGGCAGGTCTCGGTCATCTGGTCGAAGTCGGATCTCGCCGCGTCGAGGTGCGTGACGACGATCGCGCGCGGCATGCCGACCGCGGCGCACTCCTCCCACAGCATCCGGGTCGCGCCGTCCACGCCGTCCGCGGCCGAGACGACGAAAAGGGCCGCGTCCGCTGCCCGCAGACCGGCCCGCAGCTCCCCGACGAAATCGGCGTAGCCGGGGGTGTCCAGGAGATTGATCTTGATGCTGTCCCACTCGACGGGGACCAGCGAGAGCTGTACCGAGCGCTGCTGGCGGTGCTCGATCTCGTCGTAGTCGGATACGCAGCCGCCGTCCTCGACCCGGCCGGCCCGGGAGAGCGCCTTCGTGGTCAGCGCCAGCGCCTCCACCAGCGTCGTCTTACCGGATCCGCTATGGCCGACCAGCGCCACGTTCCGAATGTCGGAGGGCCGGGCGGCCGCCGCTGCCCTGCCGGCGGCTCCGGGGTGTGCGTTTGCCTTGTCACCCATGTGTCTCGCCTCCGTTGACACGTGCGGTGCATTCGAGCTTTGCACCGTGGCCAGACCCCGTCCATAGCACGGACGGCCCCGGACGCCCGTACGGGTTCCGCGGCGGCCCGGGTACGGCCCCGGCCCGGCCCGGCGCCCGGCCCGCGCGGCCCCTCCCGGGCGCTGGCTACGATGGCTGCGCTACGTTGAGCGACTTCCACCGACGGGCCCCCGGCGTGCCGCGGGGCCCGGCGACCGGCAAACCCTGGGACGACCATGCTGAACAAGTACGCGCGTGCGATCTTCACGCGTGTCTTCGCACCGATCGCCGCGATGCTGCTGCGCCGCGGCGTCAGCCCCGACACCGTCACCCTGGTGGGCACCCTCGGGGTGATGGCGGGGGCCTTGGTCTTCTTCCCGCTCGGGGAGTTCTTCTGGGGCGCTGCGGTCATCACCCTGTTCGTCTTCTCCGACCTGATCGACGGCACCATGGCCCGGCAGTCCGGCCGCGCCAGCCGCTGGGGCGCCTTCCTGGACTCCACGCTCGACCGGGCGGCGGACTCCGCCGTCTTCGGCGGCATCGCGCTCTGGTACGCGGGCGACGGCGACGACCTCATGATGTGCGCGGTGGCGATCTTCTGCCTGGCCGGCGGCCAGGTCGTGTCGTACACGAAGGCGCGCGGCGAGAGCATCGGGCTGCCGGTGAAGGTCAACGGCCTGATGGAGCGGGCCGACCGGCTGGTCATCACCCTGGTGCTCGCCGGCTTCGCGGGCATGGAGACCGCCTTCGGCATCCCGCATATCGACATCCTGCTGCCGATCGCGCTCTGGGTGGTCGCCGCCGGCAGCGCCGTCACCCTCCTGCAGCGGATGGTCACCGTGCGCCGGGAGGCCGCCGAGAAGGACGCCGCCGACCCGCTGCCGCCGCCCGCGCCGCGCGGCGGCCCGCCGCAGCCGCCCTCGGCAGACTCAGGCGCGGCGGCGGACCAGGAGCGCGCGTGAGGGAGCGCCTGACCGACGGGATGTACGGCCTGGGCTGGGCCGCCGTGAAACGGCTGCCCGAGCCCGCCGCCGCCGCCCTCGGCAGGCGCATCGCCGACACCGCCTGGCGCCGCGACGGCAAGGGCGTACGGCGGCTGAGGTCGAATCTCGCGCGCGTGGTCCCGGACGCCGGGCCCGAGCGGCTGGCCGAGCTGAGCCGGGCCGGCATGCGCTCGTACATGCGCTACTGGATGGAGTCCTTCCGGCTGCCCGCGTGGCGGAAGGAGCGCATCCGGGAGGGCTTCGACCCCAAGGACGTCCACCGGCTCCAGGACGGCATCGCCGGCGACACCGGCGTCATCCTCGCGCTGCCGCACATGGGCAACTGGGACCTGGCCGGCGCCTGGGTCACCACCAAGCTGGGCGTGCCCTTCACCACCGTGCAGGAGCGGCTGAAGCCGGAGTCGCTGTACGACCGCTTCGTCGCCTACCGGGAGAGCCTGGGCATGGAGGTGCTGGCGCACGGCGGCGCGAACGCCTTCGGCACCCTCGCCCGGCGGCTGCGCGACGGCGGGCTGGTCTGCCTGGTCGCCGACCGCGACCTGTCCGCCGCCGGCGTCGAGGTGGACTTCTTCGGCTCCACCGCCCGCATGCCCGCCGGCCCCGCGCTGCTCGCCCAGCAGACCGGCGCGCTGCTGCTGCCCGTCACGCTCTGGTACGACGACTCGCCCGTGCTGCGGGGCCGGGTGCACCCGCCGGTGGCGGTGCCCGACACCGGCACCCGCGCCGAGAAGACCGCCGCCATGACGCAGGCCATGGCCGACGACTTCGCCGCCGGCATCGCCGACCACCCGGAGGACTGGCACATGCTCCAGCGCTTCTGGCTGGACGACCTCGGCGGCGGGGCGCCGCGGTGAGGATCGGGATCGTCTGCCCGTACTCCTGGGAGGCGCCCGGCGGGGTGCAGTTCCACGTCCGCGACCTGGCGGAACACCTGATCGCCGCCGGTCACGAGGTCTCCGTCCTCGCCCCCGCGGACGACGACACGCCGCTGCCCGGCTACGTCGTCTGGGCCGGCCGGGCCGTCCCCGTGCCGTACAACGGGTCCGTGGCGCGCATCAACTTCGGCTTCCTGTCCGCCGCCCGGGTGCGCCGCTGGGTGCGCGACGGCGACTTCGACGTGCTGCACATCCACGAGCCGGCCGCGCCGTCGCTCGCCCTGCTGGCCTGCTGGGCGGCGAAGGGGCCGATCGTGGCCACGTTCCACATGTCCAACCCGCGCTCGCGCGGCATGATCGCCGCGTACCCGATCCTCCAGTCGGCGCTGGAGAAGATCAGCGCCCGGATCGCGGTCAGCGAGTACGCGCGCCGCACGCTCGTGGAGCACCTGGGCGGGGACGCCGTCGTCATCCCCAACGGCGTCGACGTGTCCTTCTTCGCCGGGGCCGAGCCGAAGGCCGGGTGGCAGGGCCGGACGATCGGCTTCATCGGCCGTATCGACGAGCCGCGCAAGGGGCTGCCGGTGCTGATGGAGGCGTTCCCGCGGATCCTCGAACGGGTACCGGACGCCCGGCTGCTGGTCGCCGGGCGCGGGGACCGGGCGGAGGTGGCCGCGCACCTGCCGCCGCGGGTGCGCGAGCGGGTGGAGTTCCTGGGGATGGTCGGCGACGAGGACAAGGCGCGGCTGCTGCGCAGCGTCGACCTCTACGTGGCGCCGAACACCGGCGGCGAGTCGTTCGGCATCATCCTCGTCGAGGCGATGTCGGCGGGGGCGCCGGTGCTCGCCGCCGACCTCGACGCGTTCGTGCAGGTGCTGGACGGCGGCACGGCCGGGGAGGTCTTCGCGCGCGGGGACGCCGGGGACCTGGCCGAGCGGGCGGCGCGGCTGCTGCTGGACGACGGCCGCCGGGCCGGGCTGCGGGAGCGCGGCAGCCGGCACGTACAGCGCTTCGACTGGTCGACGGTCGGCGCGGACGTCCTCGCGGTGTACGAGACGGTCACCCAGGGCGCCGCGTCCGTCGCCGAGGACGAGCGCGCCGGCCGCTGGGCCCGCTTCGGCCCCGCCCGCGACCGGGAGGCGTGACCCGTGACGACCCCGCTGACGCTCCTGCTCGTCGCGGTCGCGCTCTGCCTGGTCGGCGTCTACCTGAGCTGGACCGCCGGGCGGCTCGACCGGCTGCACACCCGCATCGACGCCGCCAAGGCGGCCCTCGACGCCCAGCTGCTCCGGCGCGCCTCGGTGGCGCAGGAGCTGGCCACCAGCGGCCTGCTCGACCCGGCCGCCTCGATCGTGCTGTACGAGGCGGCGCACGCCGCCCGGCAGGCGGAGGAGGACCAGCGCGAGGTCGCCGAGAGCGAGCTGAGCCAGGCGCTGCGGGCGGTGTTCGAGGCCCCGGAGCAGGTGGAGGCGGTGCGCGGGGCGCCGGGCGGGGACGAGGCCGTACACGAGCTGGCGGAGGCGGCGCGGCGGGTGCCGATGGCGCGGCGCTTCCACAACGACGCGGTACGGGCGGCGCGGGCGCTGCGGCGGCACCGCAAGGTGCGCTGGTTCCGGCTGGCCGGGCACGCGCCGTTCCCGCTGGCGGTGGAGATGGACGACGAGCCGCCGCCGGCGCTGACGGACCGCGCCCCGGCGGGCTGAGCCGCACGCCCGGTCCGCCGGGCCGCCCGGCGCGACGGCCACAGCCTTGCGATTGGCTCTTTCCCCACGCCTCCCGCCTGGGGTTTCCTTGACCGTGGCGCGCGCTCGGGGCCGTAGCCCGAACGTGTTTACGATAGAGATATCGCTCCGTACCCTTCACCCCTGCGAGGTTCCACCGTGTCCAGCACGCCCAGCTCCGCCCCCCAGCCGTCGGCTCCCGAGACCGGCACCGCCCGCGTCAAGCGCGGCATGGCCGAGCAGCTCAAGGGCGGCGTGATCATGGACGTCGTCACGCCCGAGCAGGCGAAGATCGCCGAGGACGCGGGCGCCGTCGCGGTGATGGCCCTGGAGCGGGTCCCGGCCGACATCCGCAAGGACGGCGGCGTGGCGCGCATGTCGGACCCCGACATGATCGAGGGCATCATCGAGGCCGTCTCCATCCCCGTGATGGCCAAGTCCCGCATCGGCCACTTCGTCGAGGCCCAGATCCTCCAGGCGCTCGGCGTCGACTACGTCGACGAGTCCGAGGTGCTCACCCCCGCCGACGAGGTCAACCACTCCGACAAGTGGGCCTTCACCACCCCCTTCGTCTGCGGCGCCACCAACCTGGGCGAGGCCCTGCGCCGCATCGCCGAGGGCGCCGCCATGATCCGCTCCAAGGGCGAGGCCGGCACCGGGAACGTCGTCGAGGCCGTCCGCCACCTGCGCCAGATCAAGAACGAGATCGGCGCCCTGCGCGGCCTGGACAACCACGAGCTGTACGCCGCGGCCAAGGAGCTGCGCGCCCCGTACGAGCTGGTCGCCGAGGTGGCGCGGCTCGGCAGGCTGCCCGTCGTGCTGTTCTCCGCCGGCGGCGTCGCCACCCCCGCCGACGCCGCGCTGATGCGCCAGCTCGGCGCCGAGGGCGTCTTCGTCGGCTCCGGCATCTTCAAGTCCGGCGACCCGGCCAGGCGCGCCTCCGCCATCGTCAAGGCCACCACCTTCTACGACGACCCGAAGGTCGTCGCGGACGCCTCCCGCAACCTCGGCGAGGCCATGGTCGGCATCAACCTCGACACCCTGGACGACTCCGAGCGCTACGCCGGCCGGGGCTGGTGAGGACGGACCCCGTGGCCGCCCCCGTCGTCGGCGTCCTCGCCCTCCAGGGCGACGTACGCGAGCACCTGGCCGCCCTGGGCGAGGCCGGCGCGACCGCCGTGCCGGTCCGCCGGCCGGCGGAGCTGGCGGAGGTGTCCGGCCTGGTCATCCCCGGCGGCGAGTCCACCACGATGTCCAAGCTGGCCGTCGCCTTCGGCCTGCTGGAGCCGCTGCGCGAGCGGGTGCGCGCGGGCATGCCCGCGTACGGCTCCTGCGCCGGCATGATCATGCTCGCGGACAAGATCCTCGACCCGCGCTCCGGCCAGGAGACCGTCGGGGGCATCGACATGATCGTGCGGCGCAACGCCTTCGGGCGGCAGAACGAGTCGTTCGAGGTGCCGCTGGAGGTGGCCGGCGTCCCGGGCGGCCCGGTGCACGGCGTCTTCATCCGGGCGCCCTGGGTGGAGTCCACCGGCGCCGGGGTGGAGCGGCTGGCGGAGGTCGGCGGGCACGCCGTCGCCGTCCGGCAGGGGCCGCTGCTGGCGACGTCGTTCCACCCGGAGCTGACCGGGGACCACCGCGTGCACGCGCTCTTCGCCGCCATGTGCGCCGGGCGGGACGAGGGCCACCGGTAGGATCGACGCGTTCGTTGTCGGTTAGTCGAATGCGCGGAACGCGGAATGGAGCGGGGCTGTGTCCGGCCACTCTAAGTGGGCAACCACCAAGCACAAGAAGGCCGTGATCGATGCCAAGCGAGGAAAGCTCTTCGCCAAGCTGATCAAGAACGTCGAGGTCGCGGCGCGGCAGGGGGGACCCGACCCGGACGGCAATCCCACGCTGTACGACGCGATCCAGAAGGCAAAGAAGCAGTCCGTCCCGAACAAGAACATCGACAGCGCGGTCAAGCGCGGCGCGGGTCTGGAAGCGGGCGGCGCCGAGTACGAGACGATCATGTACGAGGGGTACGGCCCCAACGGCGTGGCGGTCCTCGTCGAGTGCCTGACGGACAACCGCAACCGCGCCGCCTCCGACGTCCGCGTCGCCATGACCCGCAACGGCGGCTCGATGGCCGACCCCGGCTCGGTGGCGTACCTGTTCAACCGCAAGGGCGTGATCATCGTCCCCAAGGCCGGGCTGGGCGAGGACGACGTGCTGGCCGCCGTGCTGGACGCCGGCGCCGAGGAGGTCAACGACCTGGGCGAGTCCTTCGAGGTGCTCAGCGAGGCCGGCGACATGGTCGCGGTCCGCGCCGCGCTGCAGGACGCCGGGATCGACTACGACTCCGCCGAGGCCAACTTCGTCCCCACCATGCAGGTGGAGCTGGACGAGGAGGGCGCGCGCAAGATCTTCCGGCTGATCGACGCCCTGGAGGACAGCGACGACGTCCAGAACGTCTTCGCCAACTTCGACGTCTCCGACGAGGTCATGGAGAAGGCCACCGCCTGAGCCGTACGAGCGCGCCGGGAAGGGCCCGACATCCGGCGGGCCCTTCGGCCGCGTTGTCGGTGCCGGCCGGTAGCCTGCACACACGTACGCGCGCAGACGAGAGGGGGCGGCGGTGCGGGTGCTCGGAGTGGACCCGGGGCTGACGCGGTGCGGCATCGGCGTCGTCGACGGAGCGCCGGGCCGGGCGCTGCGGATGGTCGCCGTCGGCGTCGTACGGACTCCGTCCGACGCCCCGGCCGCCGAGCGGCTGCTGCTCATCGAGCGCGGCGTGGAGGAGTGGCTCGACGCGCACGAGCCCGCGGCCGTCGCCGTCGAGCGCGTCTTCAGCCAGCACAACGTCCGCACCGTCATGGGCACCGCCCAGGCCAGCGCCGTCGCCCTGCTCTGCGCCGCCCGCCGCGGCCTGTCCGTCGCGCTGCACACCCCCAGCGAGGTCAAGGCCGCCGTCACCGGCTCGGGACGCGCCGACAAGGCGCAGGTCGGCGCCATGGTCACCCGGCTGCTGCGGCTCGACGCCCCGCCGAAGCCGGCCGACGCCGCCGACGCGCTGGCGCTGGCCATCTGCCACCTGTGGCGCGCCCCCGCGCAGGACCGGCTGGCGCGCGCCCGGGGCGCGGCCGCCCCCGCGCCCGGCGCCGCGGCCGTCCGGCCCGCGCCCCCCGGGGCGCGGCGCACCGCCCGCCGGCCCGGCCGGGGCGCCCCGCCCGCCGACGGTCCGGGCCGGGACCGCCCGGAGCCGCCGGACCGCGAGACCCGGAGGAACCCCGCATGATCGCCTTCGTCGGCGGCCCCGTCGCCGCCCTGGGCCCCGGCGCCGCGGTCATCGAGGTCGGCGGCGTCGGCATGGCCGTGCAGTGCACGCCCGACACCCTGGCCACGCTGCGCGTCGGCCAGGACGCCCGGCTGGCCACCTCCCTCGTCGTCCGGGAGGACTCCCTCACGCTCTACGGGTTCGCCGACGACGACGAGCGCCAGGTCTTCGAGCTGCTGCAGACCGCCAGCGGCGTCGGCCCGCGGCTGGCCCAGGCCATGCTCGCGGTGCACCGCCCCGACGCGCTCCGCCTCGCCGTCTCCACCGGCGACGAGAAGGCGCTGACCGCCGTCCCCGGCATCGGCAAGAAGGGCGCGCAGAAGCTCCTGCTGGAGCTGAAGGACCGGCTCGGCGAGCCGCTCGGCACCGGCGGCCCCGCCGCCCGGCAGGCCGGCGCCGCCCCGGCCGCCGGCTGGCGCGAGCAGCTGCACGCCGCGCTCACCGGCCTGGGGTACGCGCCGCGCGAGGCCGACGAGGCCGTCACCGCCGTCGCGCCGCAGGCGGAGGCGGACGGCGCCGCGCCCCCGCCGCTGCCGCAGCTGCTGCGCGCCGCCCTGCAGACCCTGAACCGCGCCCGATGACGCGGCCGCCCGGCCCCCGGCGCGTACCGCACACCGAACCAGCAGCCCCACCACGACGGACGGAACCACGATGACCTGGGAGGACGCCGACCCGCGGCTGGTGGACTCGGCCGCCGACGCCGACGACCGGGCGGTGGAGACCGCGCTGCGCCCCAAGGACCTCGCCGAGTTCGTCGGCCAGGAGCGGGTGCGCCAGCAGCTCGACCTGGTGCTGCGCGCCGCCCGCCAGCGCGGCGCCGCCGCCGACCACGTGCTGCTCTCCGGCGCCCCGGGCCTCGGCAAGACCACCCTCGCGATGATCGTCGCCGCCGAGATGGCCGCCCCGATCCGCATCACCTCCGGCCCCGCCATCCAGCACGCCGGCGACCTCGCCGCGATCCTCTCCTCCCTCCAGGAGGGCGAGGTGCTGTTCCTCGACGAGCTGCACCGCATGTCCCGCCCGGCCGAGGAGATGCTCTACATGGCGATGGAGGACCTGCGCGTCGACGTCGTCGTCGGCAAGGGCCCCGGCGCCACCGCCATCCCGCTGGAGCTGCCGCCCTTCACCCTCGTCGGCGCCACCACCCGGGCCGGGCTGCTGCCCCCGCCGCTGCGCGACCGCTTCGGCTTCACCGGCCACATGGAGTTCTACACGCCGGCCGAGCTGGAGCGCGTCCTGCACCGCTCGGCGAGCCTGCTCGACGTGTCCGTCGACACCGCCGGCGCCGCCGAGATCGCCGGCCGGTCCCGCGGCACCCCCCGGATCGCGAACCGCCTGCTGCGCCGGGTGCGGGACTACGCCCAGGTCAAGGCCGACGGCGTGATCACCCGCGAGATCGCCGCCCGCGGCCTGGAGGTCTACGAGGTGGACGACCGCGGCCTGGACCGCCTCGACCGCGCCGTCCTCGGCGCGCTGCTCAAGCTCTTCTCCGGCGGCCCCGTGGGGCTGTCCACGCTGGCCGTGGCGGTGGGGGAGGAGCGGGAGACGGTCGAGGAGGTCGCCGAGCCCTTCCTCGTCCGCGAAGGGCTGCTGGCCCGTACCCCCCGCGGCCGGGTCGCCACCCCGGCGGCCTGGGCCCACCTCGGGCTCACGCCCCCGCAGCCGGGCGGCGGAATACAGCAGACCGCCTTCTGAGGCGCCGGCCCCGCCCCGTCGGAACGACGGTGACATGCCGGGCGTTGTTCCCAGGGCGGATGTCGCATTAGACTCCGCCGACGCCTTCCGGAACCGGAGGGCACCCCCGCCCCCCGAACGAGGCCGTGGCGAACGCGGCCATACGAAGGAAACCCGGACACCGTGGATATCGCGATTCTCCTGCCGTTCATCGTGCTCATCGGGGCGATGTTCCTGATGACCCGTTCGGCAAAGAACAAGCAGCGCCAGATGATGAGCATGCGGGACCAATTGCAGCCGGGCAGCGGCGTGCGGACCGTCGGCGGCATGTACGCCACGGTCAAGGAGGTCCACGAGGACACCCTCCTGCTGGAGGTGGCGCCGGGAGTGCACGCGATCTACGCGAAGAACGCCATCGGCGCCGTCCTGGACGACACCGAGTACAACCGCATCGTGCACGGCGCTCCGGAGTTCGACGAGGAGATCACCGCCCCCGACGACGCCTCCTCGCTGACCGGCACCGCCGACGACGGCGACGACGCGGACGACGACGGGAAGGCGGACAAGATCGACCTCGGCAAGGGAGAGGACGCCGACGCCGCCGACGACGCCGATGTCGTGGACGACGCCGACGAGGACGAGAAGAAGAACGGCGGCTCCGCAAAGAAGTGACCGCGGCCCCGTCGGCGGCCCCGCACCCCCGCGGCGGCCCCGCCGGGCCCGCGGTCGACGGGAGACCGGTCACTTTTCGCCTCGCGGCACCGCGGGGCTACACTTCGTGACCGCGCGGCGAGCCGCGCCGCGCGGTGTCTGGACAGGAGAATCGAGAAGGTGGCAGCACCGAAATCGGGCCGCAGGTCCCAGGGAACTCAGGGCAGGCCCTGGCGGCCCCTGCTGCTGATCCTGACCGCGATCGCCGCGCTCACCGGCGGGATGTTCCTCTCCGGGCACACCACCCCGCGACTGGGCATCGACCTCGCCGGCGGCACCAGCATCACGCTGGAGGCCAAGACCCAGCCGGGCAGCGAGAACGCGATCAACTCCACCAACATGGACACCGCGGTCAACATCATCGAGCGCCGCGTCAACGGCCTCGGTGTGCAGGAGGCCGAGGTCCAGACGCAGGGCTCGCGGCACATCATCGTCAACATCCCCAAGGGCACCGACCAGAAGGCGGCGCGCGAGCAGGTGGGCACCACCGCGCGGCTGTTCTTCCGCCCCGTCCTCTCGTACACCGTGAACGAGGCGCCGCAGCCGTCGCCGAGCGCCTCCGAATCCGGGAAGCAGGGCAAGGACAAGGGCGACAAGGGCGACGACGCCTCCTCCTCGCCGTCCCCGTCCGAGACCGCCTCCGACGAGGCGAGCCCCAGCGACGGCGCCACCGAGCAGGGCCGGGCCCTGTCCGAGGGCCTCGCCCAGGCCGACGACTCGCCCAGCCCGGGCGACTCGCAGCCGCCGGCCTCGACCCCGGCCCCGGGCGAGACGCCGCCCCCGGGCCAGCAGGCGCCCACCGGCCAGATCCCCGCCGACGTGCAGAAGAAGCTGACCGCGCTGGACTGCTCCGACCCCGAGGAGCGCACCAAGGTCGGCGAGAACGCCAAGCCGACCGACACGGTCGTCGCCTGCGACAGCGACGGGGCGTACAAGTACGCGCTCGGCCCGGCCGAGGTCGAGGGCACGGACGTCGACGACGCCTCCGCCACCTACGACGCCCAGCAGGGCTCCGGCTGGATCGTGCAGCTGGAGTTCAACGACAAGGGCTCCGACAAGTTCGCCGACGTCACCGGCAAGCTCGCCGCCCAGGCCCCGCCGAACAACCAGTTCGCCATCGAGCTGGACGGCGAGGTCGTCTCCGCGCCCTCCGTCGACGAGTCGATCACCGGCGGCCGGGCGCAGATCTCCGGCAGCTTCAACCAGGAGTCGGCCGAGGAGCTGGCCAACGTCCTGTCGTACGGCGCGCTGCCGCTGTCCTTCGAGGAGTCCGAGGTCACCACCGTCTCGCCGGCGCTCGGCGACCAGCAGCTGGAGGCCGGCCTCATCGCCGGCGCCGTCGGGCTGGCGCTGGTGGTCCTCTACCTCGTCGTGTACTACCGCGGGCTCGCCCTGGTGGCCGTCGTCAGCCTCCTGGTCTCCGCCGCCCTCACCTACACGATCATGTCGCTGCTCGGCCCCGGCATCGGGTTCGCGCTGAACCTCCCGGCGGTCTGCGGCGCGATCGTGGCGATCGGCATCACGGCGGACTCGTTCATCGTCTACTTCGAGCGCATCCGCGACGAGATCCGCGAGGGCCGCACCCTGCGCCCCGCGGTGGAGCGCGGCTGGCCGCGGGCCCGGCGGACCATCCTGGTGTCCGACTTCGTGTCGTTCCTCGCCGCGGCCGTGCTCTTCTCCGTCACCGTCGGCAAGGTGCAGGGCTTCGCCTTCACGCTGGGCCTGACCACCCTCCTCGACGTCGTCGTGGTCTTCCTCTTCACCAAGCCGGTGATGACCATCCTCGCCCGGAAGCGCTTCTTCGCCGGCGGGCACCCGTGGTCCGGGCTCGATCCCCGCAGGCTGGGAGCCAGGCCACCGCTGCGCGGCCGCCCGCGCCGCGTCGCCGCCGCCGGCCCCGTCAACCCGAAGGAGGTCTGAGATGTCGCGCCTCGGCAGCCTCGGCGCCCGGCTCTACCGCGGTGAGGCCGGCTACGACTTCGTCGGCAAGCGGTTCCTCTGGTACGGCGTCTCGATCCTCATCACGATCATCGCGATCGCGGGCTTTCTGATCCGCGGCCTGAACATGGGCATCGAGTTCGAGGGCGGCGCGGTCTTCACGACCCCGTCGTCGCAGACCTCGGTCGAGGAGGCGCGGGAGGTCGCCGAGGAGGTCTCCGGGCACCAGGCCATCGTGCAGGAGCTGGGCGGCGACAAGCTCCGCATCCAGGTCGCCACCGTCGAGACGCAGCAGGCCGACGAGGTCCGGGCGGCGCTCGCCGAGGAGCTGGGCGTCGACCCGCAGCGGATCAACAACCAGCTCGTCGGTCCGAGCTGGGGCGAGCACATCGCGAACAAGGCGTGGCAGGGCCTCGGGATCTTCATGGTCCTGGTGGTGATCTATCTCGCCATCGCCTTCGAGTGGCGCATGGCCATGGCGGCGCTCATCGCGCTGATCCACGACCTGACGATCACCGTCGGCGTCTACACGATCGTCGGCTTCGAGGTCACCCCGGGCACCGTCATCGGCCTGCTGACCATCCTCGGCTATTCGCTGTACGACACGGTCGTGGTCTTCGACGGCCTGAAGGAGAGCACGAAGGGCATCACCAAACAGACGGGCTTCACCTACCGGGAGGCGGCCAACCGCAGCCTCAACGGCACCCTCGTCCGCTCCATCAACACCTCCGTCGTGGCCCTGCTGCCGGTCGCGGGCCTGCTGTTCATCGGCGGCGGCGTCCTCGGCGGCGGCATGCTCAACGACATCGCGCTGTCCCTGTTCGTCGGCCTCGCCGCCGGCGCGTACTCCTCGATCTTCATCGCCACCCCGCTGGTGGTCGACTTCAAGGAGCGCGACCCGGCCGTCAAGGACCACAACAAGCGCGTGGCGGCCCGCCGCGCCGCCGACGCCCGCGCCGCCGCCCGCGGCGAGGGCGGGTCGGCCGGGCGCGGCGCAGGCGCCCGCGGCGAGAAGGCGTCGGGCCGGCGCGAGGCCGAGCCGGGCGTCTCGATCGTCGTGGACGACGAGCTGGAGCCCGGCACGGTGGCCGTCGAGGTGGGCGAGCCCGAGGACGAGCCCGACTCCGCCCGGGGCGCCGTCGGGCCGCCGCGGGCCCAGGGCCGGCGGCAGCAGCCGGTGTCCCGGCAGCGCGGCCGGGGCCGGCCCTCCGGCAGCCGCGGCGGCCGGTCGGGGGGCAAGCGGCGGTGAGCTTGCCCGACGGGAGCAGGGAGCTGCTGCTCAGCCGGATCCAGGACGTGCCGGACTACCCGCAGCCGGGCGTGATGTTCAAGGACATCACCCCGCTGCTGGCCGACGCGAAGGCGTTCGCCGTGCTCACGGACGCGTTGACCGAGGTCTGCCGGCGGCAGGGCGCGCAGAAGATCGTCGGCCTGGAGGCACGCGGCTTCATCCTGGGCGCGCCGGTGGCGGTGCGCGCGGGGATCGGCTTCGTGCCCGTACGCAAGGCCGGGAAGCTGCCGGGCGCCACGCTCGGGCATTCGTACGACCTGGAGTACGGCGCCGCGGAGATCGAGATACACGCCGACGCCCTCCAGCCCGGCGACCGCGTGCTGGTCATCGACGACGTGCTGGCCACCGGCGGCACCGCCGAGGCGTCCGTGCAGCTCATCCGGCGGGCCGGTGGCAGCGTCACCGGCCTGGCCGTGCTGCTGGAGCTGGGCTTCCTGGCCGGCCGGACGCGGGTCGAGCAGGCGCTCGACGGTGCTCCGCTCGACGCCCTCGTCACCGTCTGACCCTCGCTGAGCAGGGGTTTTCCGCCCGGCCGGGGGCCGGGTGCGGCGGTTGCCGGGTGGCGTGGGCGCGGCGGCAGATACCATGGCAGTTCCGGGGATCTCCCCGTGGGCCGTCCACCGTCAAGGAGTGCTCTTGCCAGACGAGGCTCATCGGTCCACCGCCGCGCCGCCCGAGAACCCGCGGCAGCCCGCCGCGGCGGAACGCCCGCAGCCCGCCCGGGCCGCGGAGAACGGGTCGGGCGGCCGCCGTGCCGCGCCGCCGGACGGGCGGGTGCAGCCGGCCGCTCCCGCGCGCGTCGAGCCCGCCTCGGGCCACGGTGCCGGGCAGGCGGGCCGGGGCGGCTCGCCGAGCCGGGTGCGGGCCCGGCTGGCGCGCCTCGGCGTGCAGCGGCAGAGCCCGTACAACCCGGTGCTGGAGCCGCTGCTGCGGATAGTGCGGGGGAACGACCCGAAGGCCGACACCGCCACGCTGCGCCAGATAGAGCGCGCCTACCAGGTCGCCGAGCGCTGGCACCGCGGCCAGAAGCGCAAGAGCGGCGACCCGTACATCACCCACCCGCTGGCCGTCACCACGATCCTGGCCGAGCTGGGCATGGACCCCGCCACGCTGATGGCGGGCCTGCTTCACGACACGGTGGAGGACACCGAGTACGGGCTCGAGGACCTGCGGCGCGACTTCGGCGACCAGGTGACGCTGCTGGTGGACGGCGTCACCAAGCTGGACAAGGTCAAGTTCGGCGAGGCCGCGCAGGCGGAGACCGTGCGCAAGATGGTCGTCGCCATGGCCAAGGACCCCCGGGTCCTGGTGATCAAGCTCGCCGACCGGCTGCACAACATGCGCACCATGCGCTACCTGCGCCGGGAGAAGCAGGAGCAGAAGGCCCGCGAGACCCTGGAGATCTACGCGCCGCTGGCTCACCGGCTGGGCATGAACACCATCAAGTGGGAGCTGGAGGACCTCGCCTTCGCGATCCTCTACCCGAAGATGTACGACGAGATCGTCCGCCTGGTCGCCGAGCGCGCCCCGAAGCGGGACGAGTACCTGGCGGTCGTCATCGACGAGGTCCAGCAGGACCTCCGCAGCGCCCGGATCAAGGCGACCGTCACCGGCCGCCCGAAGCACTACTACAGCGTCTACCAGAAGATGATCGTGCGCGGCCGCGACTTCGCCGAGATCTACGACCTGGTGGGCATCCGCGTCCTCGTCGACTCGGTCCGCGACTGCTACGCGGCGCTGGGCACCATCCACGCGCGGTGGAACCCCGTCCCCGGACGGTTCAAGGACTACATCGCGATGCCCAAGTTCAACATGTACCAGTCGCTGCACACGACGGTCATCGGACCCGAGGGCAAGCCCGTCGAGCTCCAGATCCGCACGTTCGACATGCACCGCCGCGCCGAGTACGGCATCGCCGCGCACTGGAAGTACAAGCAGGAGGCGACCGGCGGCGCCACCCGCCAGCAGGGCGCCGGCACCCGCAAGGGCGCCAAGTCCGAGCAGGTCAACGACATGGCGTGGCTGCGCCAGCTGATCGACTGGCAGAAGGAGACCGAGGACCCCGGCGAGTTCCTCGACGCGCTGCGCTTCGACCTCTCCCGCAACGAGGTCTTCGTCTTCACGCCCAAGGGCGACGTGATCGCCCTGCCCGCCGGCGCCACCCCCGTCGACTTCGCCTACGCGGTGCACACCGAGGTCGGGCACAAGACCATAGGGGCGCGGGTCGGCGGCCGTCTCGTACCGCTGGAGTCCGCGCTCGACAACGGCGACACCGTCGAGGTCTTCACCTCCAAGGCGCCCGGCGCCGGCCCCTCCCGGGACTGGCTGAACTTCGTCAAGTCGCCCCGCGCGCGCAACAAGATCCGCGCCTGGTTCTCCAAGGAGCGCCGCGACGAGGCCATCGAGCAGGGCAAGGACGCCATCGCGCGGGCGATGCGCAAGCAGAACCTGCCGATCCAGCGCATCCTCACCGGCGACTCCCTGGTCACCATCGCGCACGAGATGCGCTACCCCGACATCTCCGCGCTCTACGCGGCCATCGGCGAGGGCCACGTCTCCGCGCAGAACGTGGTGCAGAAGCTCGTCCAGGCGCTCGGCGGCGAGGAGGCGGCCACCGAGGACATCGAGGAGAGCGCCCCGCCGCTGCCCGGCACCCGGAAGCGGCGGGCCGCCAACGACCCCGGTGTGATCGTCAAGGGCGTCGACGACGTGTGGGTGAAGCTGTCCCGCTGCTGTACGCCGGTGCCCGGAGACCCGATCATCGGCTTCGTCACCCGCGGCAAGGGCGTCTCCGTGCACCGCGCCGACTGCGTCAACGTCGAGTCCCTGTCGCAGCAGCCGGAGCGGATCATCGAGGTGGAGTGGGCGCCGACGCAGTCGTCGGTCTTCCTCGTCGCCATCCAGGTGGAGGCGCTGGACCGCTCCCGGCTGCTCTCGGACGTCACGCGCGTGCTGTCCGACCAGCACGTGAACATCCTGTCCGCGGCCGTGCAGACCTCCCGCGACCGGGTGGCCACCTCGCGCTTCACCTTCGAGATGGGCGACCCGAAGCACCTGGGGCACGTGCTGAAGGCGGTACGGAAGGTCGAGGGCGTCTACGACGTGTACCGGGTCACCTCCGCGCGGAACAACTGACCGCGCCCGCCGGCCCCGTCCCCGTAGCGACGACGAGGGCCCCGCCGTCCCGGCGGGGCCCTCGTCACGTACCGGCCGCGGCCGGGCTCAGCCGCCGAACTCCCGCAGGCCCTTGAGCGCCTGGTCGAGCAGCGCCTGCCGCCCCTCCAGCTCGCGGGCGAGCTTGTCGGCCCTGGCGTCGTTGCCCTGCGCCCGGGCCTGCTCGATCTGCCGGTGGAGCTTGTCGACGGCGTCCTGCAACTGTCCCGTCAGCCCCTCGGCGCGCGCCCGCGCCTCCGGGTTCGTACGGCGCCACTCGGTCTCCTCCGCCTCGCCGAGGGCGCGCTCCACGGCGTGCATCCGGGCCTCGATCTTCGCCCGGGCGTCGCGCGGTACGTGCCCGATGGCCTCCCACCGCTCGTTGATCGTGCGGAAGGCGGCCCTGGCGGTCTTGAGGTCGGTGACCGGCAGCAGCTTCTCCGCCTCGGCGACCAGCTCCTCCTTGCGCGTGAGGTTCTCGCGCTGCTCGTGGTCCCGCTCGGCGAAGACCTCGCTGCGGGCCTGGAAGAAGACGTCCTGCGCGCCGCGGAAGCGGGCCCACAGGTCCTCCTCCTGGTCGCGCTGGGCGCGGCCGGCGGCCTTCCAGTCGGCCATCAGCTCGCGGTAGCGGGCGGCCGTGGGCCCCCACTCGCGGGAGTCGGAGAGCGCCACCGCCTCCTCCACCAGCTTCTCCTTGCGCCGCCTGGCCTCCTCGCGCTGGGCGTCCAGGGAGGCGAAGTGCGCCTTGCGGCGCTTGGAGAACGCCGAGCGGGCGTGGCTGAAGCGGTGCCACAGCTCGTCGTCGCTCCTGCGGTCCAGCCGCGGCAGGCCCTTCCAGGTCTCCACCAGCTCCCGCAGCCGCTCGCCGGCCGCCCGCCACTGCTCGCTCTGGGCCAGCTCCTCCGCCTCGGCGACCACGGCCTCCTTGGACTCGCGCACCTGGACCTGGTGCCGGGCCTTGGCCGCCTTGCGCTCCTCCTGGCGGGCGCCGACCGCCTCCACCAGCCGGTCGAGGCGCTTCGCCAGCGCGTCGAGGTCGCCGACCGCGTGTGCCTCGGTCACCTGCTCGCGCAGGTGGTCGATGGCGGCGGTGGCGTCCTTGGCGGACAGGTCGGTGGTCTGCACCCGGCGTTCGAGGAGGCCGATCTCCACGACCAGGCCCTCGTACTTGCGCTTGAAGTAGGCGAGCGCCTCCTCGGCCGAGCCCGCCTGCCAGGAGCCGACGACTCGTTCGCCGTCGGCGGTACGCACGTACACGGTGCCCGTCTCGTCGACCCGGCCCCATGGGTCGCTGCTCACAGCGCCTCCTCACATGACGCCCGGCAGGCCCGGCAGCCCGGCGGCGTCGTCCACAGTTGTCTGCGGCCGGAAGGGGGATGGGGTACCGGATCCGGCCGATCCGGCGGCGGGTGTCAACGACTGCCGCCGGCACCCCCGCACCTGCACAACGCCAACATAGGCGAACGGCGGGCCGGCTGTCCGCATCCCGCGCGAGACCAATCCCGTAACGACGCGGGGCGGCCTTGACTCAGTGGTCGGTCTCCTGCTCCTTCGTGCCCTCGGTGACGGTGGCCTTGTTGATGACCACGGTCGCGTTGGGGGCGGTGTTGCCGGTCTGGTCCGGCGGCTGGGCACCCGCCTCGGCGATCATCTTGAGGGTGGCGGTGCCCTCCTCGGTGAGCGTGCCGAACGGCGTGTAGTTCGGGGGCAGCTGGCTGTCCTGGTAGACGAGGAAGAACTGGCTGCCGCCGGAGTCCTTCTGGCCGGTGTTGGCCATCGCCACGGTGCCCGCCGGGTACGTCCCGCCCTTGACCGACTTGTCCTTGAGGTTCTCGTCCGGGATCGTGTACCCGGGCCCGCCCTGGCCGGTGCCGGCGGGGTCGCCGCACTGCAGCACGAAGATGCCCTGGTTGGTCAGCCGGTGGCACGGGCTGTGGTCGAAGTAGCCCTCGCCGGCCAGGAACCGCATGTTGTTCACGGTGTGCGGCGCCTTGCCCGCGTCCATCTCGATGCCGATGTCGCCGCAGGTGGTCGACAGGGTCATCGTGTACGTCGCGGACTCGTCGACGTCGAGCTTCGGCTCCTTCTTCCACGTCTTCTTCGACGCCTTGCCCTTCTCCGGCTTGCCGCAGGGGTCGTGCGGCTTCTCCGACGGGCTCGCGCTCGGCGCCGCGGCGTCGTCCTTCTTCTTGTCGTCGTCGTCCGACCCGAAGCCGGTGGCGGCCGCGACCGTGACGGCGGTGATCACCACCACGAGCGGGGCGGCGATGATCGCCGCGAGCTTGCGGTTGTGCTTTCTGCGGTCGGCGCGCCTGCGCTGCTGCCGCTCGTACTTCTCCCGGGCGAGCTGCCGCCTCCGCTGGTCCCTGCTGACCACCGCGTCTTCTCCCTCAGGTCGCTGTCACACGCGTTCGTGAACCGGAATTCCGTGTGCCGTACCGTATATCGATTCGCTGCCGGATGAGGAGCGCCGGTAGTCTCAGAACGGCCGCAATTCCGGGCCCCGCCCACGCGCGCGGGCCCGCGGCACCGCCGCCGCCGACAACCGACAGGTGAAGGACGATCGTGCTCATTGCCGGGTTCCCCGCGGGCGCATGGGGCACCAATTGTTATCTCCTCGCGCCGGCCGCGGGCGAGGAGTGCGTGATCGTCGACCCCGGGCACCGGGCGGCGGACGGCGTCGCGGAGGCCGTCGCCAAGCACCGGCTCAAGCCGGTCGCCGTGGTGCTCACCCACGGGCACCTGGACCACGTCGCCTCGGTGATCCCGGTCTGCGGCGCCCACGACGTGCCCGCCTGGATCCACCCGGCCGACCGGTACATGCTCGCCGACCCGGAGAAGGCGCTCGGCCTGGCCGTCGGGGCGCCGCTGCTCGGCGAGCTGACCGTGGGCGAGCCGGACGACGTGGCCGAGCTGGCCGACGGCGCCGAGCTGGAGCTGGCCGGGCTGAGCCTCACCGTCGCGCACGCGCCCGGCCATACCAAGGGGTCGGTGACCTTCCGGCTGCCCGAGCAGCCGGACGTGCCGCAGGTCCTCTTCTCGGGCGACCTGCTCTTCGCCGGCTCCATCGGACGCACCGACCTGCCCGGCGGCGACGGCGACGAGATCCTGGAGTCGCTGGCCCGCGTGTGCCTGCCGCTCGACGACTCGACCGTGGTGCTCCCCGGGCACGGCCCCCAGACGACCATCGGCCGCGAGCGCACCGCCAACCCCTTCCTCAAGGAGATGGCCGCCGGCCAGGCGGGCGGCCCGGCCGCCCCGCTCCGCCCCCGACGACGAATGTGACGACACCCTCCGTGAGCACTTCACCGGCTTTCCGCGCCCCCCGGGGCACCTACGACCTGGTCCCGCCGCGCTCCGCGGCCTTCCTCGCCGTCCGTGAGGCGTTCGCCGCGCCCGTACGCCGCGCCGGCTACGGCTACGTCGAGACCCCCGGCTTCGAGGACGTACGGCTCTTCGCCCGCGGCGTCGGCGAGTCCACCGACATCGTGACCAAGGAGATGTACACCCTCACCACCAAGGGAGGCGACGAGCTGGCGCTGCGCCCCGAGGGCACCGCCTCCGTGCTCCGCGCGGCGCTGGAGAGCAACCTGCACAAGCAGGGCAACCTGCCCGTCAAGCTCTGGTACTCCGGCTCGTACTACCGCTACGAACGCCCGCAGAAGGGCCGCTACCGGCACTTCTCCCAGGTCGGCGCCGAGGCCATCGGCGCCGAGGACCCGGCGCTGGACGCCGAGCTGATCGTGCTGGCCGTCGACGGCTACCGGGCGCTGGGGCTGACCGGCTTCCGGCTGCTGCTCAACTCCCTCGGCGACCAGGAGTGCCGGCCCGCGTACCGCACCGCGCTCCAGGACTTCCTGCGCGGCCTCGACCTCGACGGGCCCACCCGCGAGCGGATCGAGATCAACCCGCTGCGGGTCCTCGACGACAAGCGCCCCGAGGTCCGCGCGCAGCTCGACGCCGCCCCGCTGATGCGCGACCACCTGTGCGAGGCGTGCAAGGCGTACCACGAGCAGGTCCGCGAGCTGCTGACCGCGGCCGGCGTCGGCTACGAGGACGACCCCCGGCTGGTCCGCGGCCTCGACTACTACACCCGCACCACCTTCGAGTTCGTCCACGACGGCCTCGGCGCGCAGTCCGCCATCGGCGGCGGCGGCCGCTACGACGGGCTGTCGGAGATGATCGGCGGCCCCGCGCTGCCGTCGGTGGGCTGGGCGCTGGGCGTGGACCGTACGGTGCTGGCGCTCGACGCCGAGGGCGTCGCGCTGGACCTGCCCGCCGCCACCGAGGTGTACGCGGCCGCCCTCGGCGAGCGGGCCCGCAGGACGCTCTTCGGCGTGGTCACGGAGCTGCGCCGGGCCGGGGTCGCGGCGGACTTCGCCTTCGGCGGCAAGGGGCTGAAGAACGCGCTGAAGTCCGCCGACCGCTCCGGCGCCCGCTACGCGCTGGTGGCCGGGGAGCGGGACCTCGACGAGGGCGTGGTGCAGCTGAAGGACCTCGGCAGCGGCGAGCAGCGGCCGGTGGCGCTGGACGCGGTCGTGGGCGAGCTGCGGGGGCTGCTCTCCTGACCCCTGGGGGTGGCGCGGTGACGGGCGCGTTTACGCCGGTCGAACGCGCGGGCGGGCATCGTTGACCCCTGCCGGTGGATGGCCGGCGGAGACCGGCCGGGGGCCGGTGCACCGGTGCCCGACCGCCCCGCGTTGCGGCACAATGGGTGCCGCCACCGGCACCCCGAGTCCACGGAAGCAGCGAGATGACCACGACCGCAACCAGAACGGCATCGCCCCGGCGCGAGGACCCGACCGAATCCGGGCTGATCGGGGCGAGCCGGCCGTTCGCCTGGCTGCTGATGATCTGCGGCACGCTGGGCACGGTGGCGACGGCGGTGATCACGCACGACAAGATGAAGCTGCTGGAGAACCCGGACTACGTCTCGGCCTGCAGCCTCAACCCCGTGCTGTCCTGCAACAACATCATGAAGAGCTGGCAGGCGTCGGTGTTCGGCTTCCCGAACCCGTTCGTCGGCTGGATCGCCTTCCCGATGCTCGTCGTGATCGGCGTCGGCCTGCTGGCCGGCGGCCGGCACCGCCGCTGGTGGTGGACGGGCCTGTGGGCGGGCTCGCTCTTCGGCGTCGGGTTCGTCTCCTTCCTCCAGTACTCCTCGCTGTACGAGATCGGCTCGCTGTGCCTGTGGTGCTGCCTGGTCTGGGCGGTGACGATCCTGCTGTTCTGGTACATCACCGTGCACAACGTGAAGACCGGCGTCTTCCCGGTCTCGGCGCGGGTGCGCGAGGCGGTGCTGGAGTTCAACTGGGTGGTGCCCGTCCTCTGGTACGGGACGCTGCTCATCCTGATCGGCATCCGCTGGTGGTCGTACTGGAAGACGCTCCTCTGAGCGCTGTCGGTCCCGTGGCATAGGCTCGGGAAGCGTGGAGCCCGACCTGTTCACCGCCGCCGCCGAAGAGCGCCGGGAGAAGGACCCCGCCAGCTCGCCGCTGGCCGTGCGGATGCGCCCGCGCAGCCTCGACGAGGTCGTGGGCCAGCAGCATCTCCTCAAGCCCGGCGCGCCGCTGCGCCGGCTGGTCGGCGAGGGCGCCGGGGGGCCGGCCGGCCCGGCGTCCGTGCTGCTGTGGGGCCCGCCCGGCACGGGCAAGACGACCCTGGCGTACGTGGTCAGCCAGGCCACCCGGAAGCGCTTCGTGGAGCTGTCCGCGATCACGGCCGGCGTCAAGGAGGTCCGCGCGGTCATCGACGGCGCCCGCCGCGCCGCCGGCGGGTACGGCAAGGAGACCGTCCTCTTCCTCGACGAGATCCACCGCTTCAGCAAGGCCCAGCAGGATTCCCTGCTGCCCGCCGTGGAGAACCGCTGGGTGACGCTCATCGCCGCCACCACGGAAAACCCGTACTTCTCGGTCATCTCCCCGCTGCTGTCCCGCTCGCTGCTGCTCACGCTGGAGCCGCTCACCGCCGAGGACGTGCGCGGGCTGCTGCGCCGGGCCGTCGCCGCCGAGCGCGGCCTGGGCGGCGCGGTGACGCTGCCCGGGGAGTCCGAGGAGCACCTGCTGCGGATCGCCGGCGGCGACGCGCGCCGGGCGCTGACGGCGCTGGAGGCCGCGGCCGGCGCGGCGCTGGCGCAGGGCGAGGCGGAGGTGTCGCTGCCGACGCTGGAGGCGGCGGTGGACCGCGCCGCCGTGGCGTACGACCGGGACGGCGACCAGCACTACGACGTGGCGAGCGCCCTGATCAAGTCCGTGCGCGGCTCGGACGTGGACGCCGCGCTGCACTATCTCGCGCGCATGATCGAGGCGGGCGAGGACCCGCGGTTCATCGCCCGGCGGCTGATGATCTCCGCCAGCGAGGACATCGGCCTGGCCGACTCCTCGGCGTTGCAGACGGCGGTCGCGGCGGCCCAGGCGGTGGCCATGATCGGCTTCCCGGAGGCGGCGCTGACGCTGGCGCACGCCACGGTGGCGCTCGCGCTGGCCCCGAAGTCCAACGCGGTGACGAAGGCGATCGGCGCCGCGATGGACGACGTCCGGGCCGGCCGGGCGGGCCCGGTGCCGGCCCATCTGCGGGACGGGCACTACAAGGGCGCGGAGAAGCTGGGCCACGCCCAGGGGTACGTGTATCCGCACGACGTCCCCGGCGCCATCGCCGCCCAGCGGTACGCGCCGGACGCCCTGCACGGCCGGCGGTACTACGAACCCACGCGGTACGGCGCGGAGGCGCGCTACGCCGAGGTGGTCGAGCGGGTGCGGGAGCGGCTGGCGGGGGCGGGGCCGGACGGACCGGGCGGGCCGGACAGCTCCGGGTGACGCGGATCACGGCGCCCGGCCGCCGGGAATGCCGGAAATCTCTGGGGTGTTACCCAGGGTTGTCGCGTGCGAGCGCGAAAACCCTTTAAGGTAAGCCTTACCTAACTTTCTCAAGGAGGACGGAACCGCGTGAACCAGCCGCGCCCCAAGGTCCGCAAGTCGCGGGCCCTCGGCATCCCGCTCACCCCGAAGGCCGCCAAGTACTTCGAGAGCCGCCCGTACCCGCCCGGCATGCACGGCCGCGGCCGCAAGCAGACCAGCGACTACAAGGTCCGGCTGCTGGAGAAGCAGCGCCTGCGCGCCCAGTACGACATCAGCGAGCGCCAGCTCGTCCGGGCGTACGAGCGCGCGGCCAAGGTGCAGGCCAAGACCGGTGAGGCGCTGATCGTCGAGCTGGAGCGCCGCCTGGACGCGCTGGTCCTCCGCGCCGGGCTGGCCCGGACCGTCTACCAGTCCCGGCAGATGGTCGTGCACGGCCACATCGAGGTCAACGGCCGCAAGGTCGACAAGCCGTCCTTCCGGGTCCGCCCCGGCGACGTCGTCAAGGTCCGCGAGCGCAGCCGCGAGAAGTACCCCTTCCAGGTGGCGCGCGAGGGCGGCTACGCCCCGGACGGCGAGACCCCCCGCTACCTGGAGGTCAACCTGCCGGCCCTCGCCTTCCGGCTGGACCGGGACCCGAACCGCCGCGAGATCCCCGTGGTCTGCGACGAGCAGCTGGTCGTGGAGTACTACGCCCGCTGACGGCCCCGCGCCCTTGGCGGGGCGCACGGAACGTACGCGGCGGTATGCGCAACGTACAATCCGCTCGCGCAACTCCCCGGTGCCCGGGGGGTAATCCGGTACGGCGCTGTCGGTCCGGCGCGATAGGGTCGGACCCTGCCCCTGGCAGCGCAGACCCCCCGTCCCGAAGGAGCGGTGCAACGTGTCCGGTGGAGAGGTGGCCGGCATCCTCGTGGCCGTCTTCTGGGCCATCCTGGTCTCGTTCCTGGCCGTGGCCCTCTTCCGGCTCGCGCAGACGCTCCGCGCCGCCGGTGAGCTGGTCACCCGGGTGACCGAGGAGGCCGTCCCGCTGCTCGCGGACGCCGGCGCGACCGTCCGCTCGGCGAACACGCAACTCGCCCGCGTCGACGCCATCGCCTCCGACGTCCAGGAGGTCACGGCGAACGCCTCGGCGCTGTCGTCCACCGTCTCCACCGCCTTCGGCGGCCCCCTGGTCAAGGTCGCCGCCTTCGGATACGGGGTGCGCCGCGCGCTCGGCCGCCACCGCGGGGCGCCCGCGGACGGCGACGGCGACGTGATCGTCGCCGGCCCGGCCGGCGGGCCCGCGCGGGCCGCCGCGGCCGCGACCGCCCGGGTGCCCGCCGCCCGCCGGGGCTTCTCCGCCAGGCGCAGAAAGGGCTGAAAGCGATGTTCCGTCGGACCTTCTGGTTCACGACCGGTGTGGCCACCGGCGTCTGGGCCACCCTCCGGGCGCAGCGGGCGCTGCGCCGCGTCACCCCCGAGAGCATCGCGGCCACCGCCGCCAACCGCGCCGTGGACACCGGCCGCCGCGCCCTGCTCTTCGCGCAGGACGTACGCACGGCGATGGCCGAGCGCGAGGACCAGCTCAACGACGTCCTGGGGCTGAGCCTCCGCGGCCGCCCCGCGGAGCTGCCCGGGCAGCGCGCCAAGGCGCAGCTCGAACGGAAGGCCGCCCGGCGCCGGCCGCACGACCGCAACCCGCACCACCGCAATCGCGACCTGAAAGAGGACCACTGATGGAGTCGGCCGAAATCCGCCGCCGCTGGCTGCGCTTCTTCGAAGAGCGTGGGCACACCGTCGTGCCGTCGGCGTCGCTGATCGCCGACGACCCCACGCTGCTCCTCATCAACGCGGGCATGGCCCCCTTCAAGCCGTACTTCCTCGGCGAGGCCACCCCGCCGTACAAGCGCGCCACCAGCGTGCAGAAGTGCATCCGCACCCCGGACATCGACGAGGTCGGCAAGACCACCCGGCACGGCACGTTCTTCCAGATGTGCGGCAACTTCTCCTTCGGGGACTACTTCAAGGAGGGCGCCGCGACCCTCGCCTGGGAGCTGCTCACCGGCCCGCAGGACGCGGGGGGTTACGGGCTGGACCCCGAGCGCCTGTGGATCACGGTCTACGAGGACGACGACGAGGCCGAGCGCATCTGGCGCGACGTCGTCGGCGTGCCGCCCGAGCGCATCCAGCGCCTCGGCAAGGAGGAGAACTACTGGGACATGGGCGTGCCCGGTCCCTGCGGCCCCTGCTCCGAGATCAACTACGACCGCGGCCCCGAGTTCGGCGAGGAGGGCGGCCCGGCCGTCAACGGCGAGCGCTACGTGGAGATCTGGAACCTGGTCTTCATGCAGTACGTGCGCGGCCCCGGCAAGGGCAAGGACTACCCGATCCTCGGCGACCTGCCGCAGCAGAACATCGACACCGGCCTCGGCCTCGAACGCCTGGCGATGATCCTGCAGGACGTGCACAACATGTACGAGATCGACACCTCGCGGGCCGTCATCGACAAGGCCGAGGAGCTGACCGGCACCCGCTACGGCGCCGCCGAGCACTCGGACGTCTCGCTGCGCGTCGTCTCCGACCACATGCGCGCCTCCGTCATGCTCATCGGCGACGGCGTCACCCCCGGCAACGAGGGCCGGGGATACGTGCTCCGCCGCATCATGCGCCGTGCCGTGCGCAACATGAAGCTGCTCGGCGCCGACCGCCCCGTCGTCGGCGAGCTGGTCGACGTCGTCATCACCACCATGGGCGAGCAGTACCCGGAGCTGGTCACCGACCGCAAGCGCATCGAGTCGGTCGCGCTCGCCGAGGAGGCCCGCTTCCTCAAGACCCTCAAGGCCGGCACCAACGTGCTGGACACCGCCGTCACCGAGGCCCGGGCCGCCGGCTCCGGCGTGCTCCCCGGCGACAAGGCGTTCCTGCTCCACGACACCTGGGGCTTCCCCATCGACCTCACCCTGGAGATGGCCTCCGAGCAGGGCCTGACGGTCGACGAGGACGGCTTCCAGCGGCTGATGAAGGAGCAGCGGGAGCGGGCCAAGGCCGACGCCGCCGCGAAGAAGACCGGCCACGCCGACCTGTCCGCCTACCGCGAGGTGGCCGACTCCGCCGGCGCCACCGAGTTCACCGGCTACACCCACACCGAGGCCGAGTCCACCGTCGTCGGCCTGCTGGTCGGCGGCGTGGCCGCCCCCGCCGCCACCGAGGGCGACGAGGTCGAGGTCATCCTCGACCGCACCCCCTTCTACGCCGAGGGCGGCGGCCAGCTCGCCGACTCCGGCCGGATCCGCCTCGGTTCCGGCGCGGTGGTCGAGGTGCGCGACGTCCAGCAGCCCGTGCCCGGCGTCAGCGTGCACAAGGGCGTCGTCCAGGTCGGCGAGGTCACCGTCGGCGAGCCCGCCCTCGCCGTGATCGACGTGACCCGGCGGCGCGCCATCGCGCGCGCCCACAGCGCCACCCACCTCACCCACCAGGCGCTGCGCGACGCCCTCGGCCCGACCGCCGCCCAGGCCGGCTCCGAGAACGCCCCGGGCCGCTTCCGCTTCGACTTCGGCGCCCCCGCCGCCGTGCCGAACGGCGTCCTCGGCGACGTCGAGCAGAAGATCAACGAGGTGCTCGCCCGCGACCTCGACGTGCAGGCCGAGGTCATGTCGATGCAGGAGGCCAAGAAGCAGGGCGCGCTCGCCGAGTTCGGCGAGAAGTACGGCGACCGGGTCCGCGTCGTCACCATCGGCGACTTCTCCAAGGAGCTGTGCGGCGGCACGCACGTGCACAACACCGCCCAGCTCGGGCTGGTCAAGCTGCTCGGCGAGTCCTCCATCGGCGCCGGGGTGCGCCGGGTGGAGGCCCTGGTCGGCGTGGACGCCTACAACTTCCTCGCCCGCGAGCACACCGTGGTCCACCAGCTCACCGAGCTGCTCAAGGGCCGCCCGGAGGAGCTGCCCGAGCGGATCTCCGGCATGCTCGCCCGGCTGAAGGACGCGGAGAAGGAGATCGAGAAGTTCCGCGCCGAGAAGGTGCTGCAGGCCGCCGCGGGCCTCGCCGAGGGCGCCCGGGACGTGCGCGGCGTCGCGCTCGTCGCCGCCCGGGTGCCCGACGGCACCGCGGCCGAGGACCTGCGCAGGCTCGTCCTCGACGTACGCGGCCGGATCCCCGGCGACCGGCCGGCCGTCGTGGCGCTCTTCTCCGTCGCCGGCGACCGTCCGGTGACCGTGATCGCCACCAACGAGGCCGCCCGCGAGCGCGGTCTGAAGGCCGGCGACCTGGTGCGTACGGCCGCGAAGACGCTCGGCGGCGGAGGCGGCGGCAAGCCCGACCTCGCCCAGGGCGGCGGGCAGAACCCGGCGGCCGTCGGCGAGGCCGTGGCCGCGGTCGAGCGGGGCGTGGCGGAGGCCGCCGCCTGATGCGCGGTGGCAGCCTGCGCGGCGGCCGCCGGAGGGCGGCGTGATGCGCCGCGGGCGCCGGCTCGCGGTGGACGTCGGGGACGCCCGGATCGGGGTCGCGTCCTGCGATCCCGACGGCGTCCTCGCCACGCCCGTGGAGACCGTGCCGGGCCGGGACCTGCCGGCGGCGTACCGCAGGCTGGCGGCGCTGACCGAGGAGTACGAGCCGCTGGAGGTGCTCGTCGGCCTGCCGCGCTCGCTGCACGGCGGCGAGGGTCCGGCCGCCGCCAAGGTGCGCGGCTTCGCCGAGAAGCTGGCGCGGCGGGTCCACCCCGTGCCCGTACGGCTCGTCGACGAACGCATGTCCACGGTGACGGCCGCGCAGAACCTGCGTGCGGCCGGGAGGTCGAGCCGCTCGGGGCGATCGGTTGTCGACCAGGTGGCGGCAGTTGTCATCCTCCAGAACGCGCTTGAGGCCGAACGGGCGTCGGGTGCCGCTCCGGGTGAGAGCGTCGAAGTCGCCGAGTGATCGCGATACGGTAACGTTCCGCGCGGACACGGCACCCGTCGTATAAAAGCACCGGCGGTCACGCGGCATAGGGGACTGATGACTGACTACGGCCAAAACCCCGGCTCCCAGGCCTGGCAGCCCGACGACAGCCTTTACGGCGGGCAGCAGGACTGGTCGGACGGGCAGCCCGGCACCGGGCACCACCACTACGGGGGGCAGCAGCCGCAGCAGTACTATCCGCAGCAGTCCCAGGCCGCCTGGGACCAGGGCCAGACACCGCAGTACCCGGGCGGCTGGGACACCACCGGCGGGATGCCGCTGGCCGACCCCTACGCCGCGCCCGCGCCGCAGCCCGACTACTACGGCACGCCGGACGCCTATCCGCCGCCGAACCCGCACCCGCGCCGGCCGCAGCCGCACCAGCAGCCCGGCCACCAGCCACCGCCCGGCCACCAGCAGCAGCCGCCGCCCCACCAGCAGTCCCCGCACCAGCAGCAGCCGCCGCGCCGCCCGCAGCCCGGCCGGCCGGGCCCGGACGGCCGCCGCCCCCGCGAGGACTGGGACCCGGCCTCCGCCCCGCCCGAGCGCGACGACCACCCCTTCTTCGACGACGGCACCCCCGGCGACGACGACCCCGACGAGCCCCGCGAGGGCCGCCGCGGCGGCCGGAGCGCCGGCCGCAACCGCCGCGGCGCCAAGCGGCGCAACGGCTGCGCCTGCTTCGTCGTCGCCCTCGTGCTCGCCGCCGGCCTCGGCGGCCTCGGCTACGTCGGCTACAACTTCTGGAGCGACCGCTTCGGCGCCGCCCCCGACTACGCGGGCGAGGGCCACGGCAACGTGACCGTCGAGATCCCCGAGGGCGCGAGCATCACGCAGATGGGGAACCTCCTCAAGGAGAAGGGCGTGGTCAAGAGCGTCCAGGCGTTCATCGACGCCGCCGGCTCCGAGATGCTCCACCCCGGCTCCTACTCCCTGCACAAGGAGATGTCCGGCGAGGCCGCGGTCGAGCTGATGCTGAGCCCGGAGGCCGCCAACCAGCTCGTCATCCCCGAGGGCCGCCGCGCCACCGCCGTCTACGCGATGATCGACGAGCACCTCGGGCTCAAGGAGGACACCACCGCCAAGGTCGCGGAGAAGGGCGGCCTCGGCCTGCCCGACTGGGCCGAGGGCAACCCCGAGGGCTTCCTGTGGCCCTCCAGCTACTCCGCGGCCGAGGGCACCGACCCCAAGAAGCTGCTGCGCGAGATGGTCAAGCGGGCCAACGCCAAGTACACCGAGATCGGCCTGGCGGAGAAGGCGGACAAGACGGGGATGACCCCCTACGAGATCCTCACCATCGCCAGCCTCATCGAGGCGGAGGGGCAGTCGAAGGAGGAGTTCGGCAAGGTCTCGCGGGTCATCTACAACCGCCTGAAGCCGGACAACACCGCCACCAACGGCATGCTCCAGTTCGACTCCACCATCAACTACGCCAAGGGCGAGTCGGACCTGAACATCTCCAACCAGGACACCCAGTTCGACTCGCCGTACAACACCTACCTCCACGCCGGTCTGCCGCCCGCCCCCATCGACAACCCCAGCGAGCGGGCCATCAACGCCGCCCTCGACCCGACCGAGGGCGACTGGCTCTACTTCGTCACCGTCGAGGAGGGCGACACGCGCTTCACCGCCAGCAAGGAGGAGCACGACCGGAACGTCGAGGAGTTCAACAAGAAGCAGCGCGAGAAGGGCGACTGATGGACCGGCCCCGGCGCGCGGCCGTGCTCGGCTCGCCCATCACCCACTCGCTGTCGCCGGTGCTGCACCGCGCCGCGTACGGCGAACTGGGCCTGACCGGCTGGACGTACGGTCGCTACGAGGTCGACGAGCGGCGGCTCTCCGGCTTCCTCGACAGCCTTCAGCCGGGGGAGTGGGCCGGGCTCTCGCTCACCATGCCGCTCAAGCGCGCGGTGATCCCCCTGCTCGACGAGGTCAGCGCCACGGCCCGGGCCGTCGAGGCCGCCAACACCGTCGTGCTGCACGGCGACGGCCGCCGCTTCGGCGACAACACCGACATCCCGGGCATGGTGGCGGCGCTGCGCGAACGCGGCATCGAGAAGGCCGAGCGCGCCGCCGTCCTCGGCGCCGGCGCCACCGCCTCCTCCGCGCTCGCCGCCCTCGCCACCGTCTGCGCGGGGGAGGTCACGGCGTACGTACGCTCCGCCGCCCGGGCGACGGAGATGGAGCAGTGGGGCGAGCGCCTCGGCGTCCCGGTGCGCTGCGCCGACTGGTCGGAGGCCGCCGCCGCCTTCGACGCCCCGCTGATCGTCGCCACCACCCCGGCCGGCGCCACCGACGAGCTGGCGGCCCGGGTCCCGGACCGCCCCGGGGCCCTCTTCGACGTGCTCTACGACCCGTGGCCCACCCCGCTCGCCGCGGCCTGGGACGCGCGCGGCGGCACAGTCGTCGGAGGTCTCGACCTGCTGGTGCACCAGGCGGTGCTCCAGGTCGAGCAGATGACGGGCGTCGCCCGGGCGCCGCTGGCGGCGATGCGGGAGGCCGGCGAGGCCGCGCTCCGCACCCGCGCCGTCTGACCCGGCGGCCCGGCGGGCGGGCGGCCCGGGGCGCCGGAAGGTGCAAGAACCTGCCTGTCACCCCGTCCAGAACGTGGACCTGGACCGGGGCGCGGCCCGGAGCGTGGGAGGATCGAGGCGAGGAACTCGCACTCGAAAGGGAGCACCGTTGAGCAGGTTGCGCTGGCTCACCGCAGGGGAATCGCACGGCCCGGCACTCGTCGCGACGCTGGAGGGCCTCCCCGCCGGGGTGCCCGTCACCACCGACCTGGTCGCCGACCACCTCGCCCGCCGCCGGCTGGGGTACGGCCGCGGGGCGCGGATGAAGTTCGAGCGCGACGAGGTCACCTTCCTCGGCGGCGTACGCCACGGCCTGACCCTCGGCTCCCCGGTCGCCATCATGATCGGGAACACCGAGTGGCCCAAGTGGGAGAAGGTCATGGCCGCCGACCCGGTGGACCCGGCCGAGCTGGCGGGCCTCGGCCGGAACGAGCCGCTGACCCGCCCGCGGCCCGGCCACGCCGACCTCGCCGGCATGCAGAAGTACGGCTTCGACGAGGCCCGCCCGGTGCTGGAGCGGGCCTCCGCCCGGGAGACGGCGGCCCGGGTCGCGCTCGGCGCGGTGGCCCGCTCGTACCTGAAGGAGACCGCCGGCATCGAGGTGGTCTCGCACGTCGTGGAGCTGGGCGGCGCCCGCGCCCCGTACGGCAGCGTCCCCGTCCCGGCCGACGTGGTGCGGCTCGACGCCGACCCGGTGCGCTGCCTGGACGAGGGCGCGAGCGACGCGATGGTCGCGGAGATCGACCAGGCCCACAAGGACGGCGACACCCTCGGCGGCGTCGTCGAGGTCGTCGCGTACGACGTGCCGGTCGGCCTCGGCTCGCACGTGCACTGGGACCGCCGGCTGGACTCCCGGCTGGCCGGGGCGCTCATGGGCATCCAGGCCATCAAGGGCGTCGAGCTCGGCGACGGCTTCGCGCTCGCCCGGGTCCCCGGCTCCCAGGCCCACGACGAGATCGTCGGCACCGACGACGGCATCCGCCGCTCCTCCGGCCGCTCCGGCGGCACCGAGGGCGGGCTGACCACCGGCGAGCGCCTGCGGGTACGCGCCGCGATGAAGCCCATCGCCACGGTGCCGCGGGCCCTGGCCACCGTCGACGTCGCCACCGGCGAGGCCACCAAGGCGCACCACCAGCGCTCCGATGTCTGCGCCGTGCCCGCCGCCGGCATCGTGGCGGAGGCGATGGTGGCGCTGGTGCTGGCCGACGCGGTGGCGGAGAAGTTCGGCGGCGACAGCGTCCCGGAGACCGCCCGCAACGTCCGTGGCTACCTGGAGAACATGGCGATCCGATGACCAGCAGCACCGAGGGCCGCGAGCGCCCCGACACCGCAGCCGCCGCGGCCCGGCCGGACGGCCCCGCCGTCGTGCTCGTCGGCCCGCCCGGGGCCGGCAAGTCCACCGTCGGCGCCGTGCTCGCCGCCCGCCTCGGCACCACCGTCCGCGACACCGACGAGGACGTCGAGAAGGCCGCCGGCAAGCCCATCCCCGACATCTTCTACGACGACGGCGAACCCGCCTTCCGCGCCCTGGAGCGCGCCGCCGTGCGCGCCGCGCTCGCCGAGCACCCCGGCGTGCTGGCCCTCGGCGGCGGCGCCGTCATGGACGCCGCCACCCGCGAGCTGCTCGCCGCGCACCGCGTCGTCTTCCTCGACGTCGAACTCGCCGACGCCGTCAAGCGCGTCGGGCTCGACGCCCCCCGCCCGCTGCTCGCCGTCAACCCGCGCCAGCAGTGGCGCACCCTGATGGAGCAGCGCCGCCCGCACTACACGCAGGTCGCCCGCGCGACCGTCACCACCGCCGGCCGCACGCCGGACGAGGTCGCCGAGCTCGTACTCGCAGCATTGGAGAACCACCCCGCATGACACCGAGCGCCGAGGGGGCCGAGGCCACCCGCATCCACATCGGCGGCACCGCCGGCACGGAGCCGTACGAGGCCGTCGTCGGCCGGCGGCTCCTCGGCGAGCTGCCCCGGCTGATCGGCGAGCGGGCCCGGCGCGTCGCGGTCCTCGTGCCGGAGGCGCTCGCCGAGACCGGCGGCACGCTGCGCGAGGACCTGGCGGGCCAGGGGTACGAGGCCGTCGTCATCCAGGTGCCGAACGCCGAGGAGGCCAAGACCGCCGAGGTCGCCGCGTACTGCTGGCGGGCGCTCGGCCAGTCGGGCTTCACCCGCAGCGACGCCGTCGTCGGCGTCGGCGGCGGCGCCACCACCGACCTCGCCGGCTTCGTGGCCGCGACCTGGCTGCGCGGCGTGCGCTGGGTCGCGGTGCCGACGACCGTGCTGGGCATGGTGGACGCGGCGGTCGGCGGCAAGACCGGCATCAACACCGCGGAGGGCAAGAACCTCGTCGGGTCCTTCCACCCGCCCGCCGGGGTGCTGTGCGACCTCGCCGCGCTGGACTCCCTCGGTGTCCACGACTACGTCTCCGGCCTCGCCGAGGTCATCAAGGCGGGCTTCATCGCCGACCCGGCGATCCTGGAGCTGATCGAGGCCGACCCCGAAGGCGCCCGCACCCCCGCCGGCCCGCACACCGCCGAGCTGGTCGAGCGCGCGATCCGGGTCAAGGCCGGCGTGGTCTCCGCGGACCTCAAGGAGTCCGGCCTGCGGGAGATCCTCAACTACGGGCACACCCTCGGCCACGCGATCGAGAAGAACGAGCGCTACAAGTGGCGGCACGGCGCCGCCGTCTCCGTCGGCATGGTCTTCGCCGCCGAGCTGGGCCGGATCGCCGGCCGCCTCGACGACGCCACCGCCGACCGGCACCGCGCGGTGCTCCGCGCCGTCGGGCTGCCCGTGACGTACCGCGGTGACCAGTGGCCCAAGCTGCTCCAGACGATGAAGGTGGACAAGAAGACCCGCGGCGACCTGCTGCGCTTCATCGTCCTCGACGGCCTGGCCAGACCCGCCGTGCTGGAGGGGCCCGACCCGGCGATGCTGCTCGCCGCGCACGCCGAGATCGCGGCAGGGGACGGGGAGGCCGCCGCATGACGCGTGTCCTGGTGCTCAACGGGCCCAACCTCGGCCGCCTCGGCTCCCGCGAGCCCGACGTCTACGGCGCCACGTCCTACACCGGGCTCGTCGAGCAGTGCACCGCGCTCGGCAAGGAGCTGGGCTTCGAGGTCGACGTGCGGGAGACCAACGACGAGGCCGAGATGATCCGCTGGCTGCACGAGGCCGCGGACGGCCGGCTGCCCGTCGTCATCAACCCGGGCGCCTTCACGCACTACTCGTACGGGATGCGGGACGCGGCGGCGCAGCGCACGGCGCCCCTGGTCGAGGTGCACATCTCCAACCCGCACGCGCGCGAGGAGTTCCGGCACACCTCGGTGATCGCCGGGGTGGCCTCCGGCACGATCGCCGGGTTCGGCATCGGCTCGTACCGGCTGGCGCTGCGCGCGCTGGCGGAGGACCTGGCCGCGTCCTGAGCGCCGGGTGCGGCGACGGCCCGTACGGTACGGGCCGTCGGCGCGCCCGCCGTCAGCCGTCCGCCGGGACGGCGTAGCCCTCCGCGCCGGTCGGCAGCCGCCCGAAGAACGACACCACCAGGTCGCCCGCCGCGACCACCCGGCGGTCCGAGGGCTCCGCGAACCGCGCCGGCAGCGTGCCGTCGGCGAGGACGTCCCCGTCGTCCAGCGCGTACCTCACCAGGTGCACCTCGTCCGTGGAGCCGAACTCGGTGCGCACCGTCACCGACTCGCCGTCCGCCGCCAGAATCACCGGGGTGCCCAGGGCCACGTCCTCGTCCCAGCGGATCTTCCCGGTGACGGCGTCGATCGCGGTCAGCCGGTTCGACGACGCCAGGCCCGACGACGAGGCGGCGACGACCAGGGTGTCGCCGTGCGCGCCGATCCACGGCATGTCGGCGTTCTCGTCGGCGTCGAGGTTCAGCTCGCCGGCCGCGGACCGCTGCGGGATCTCGTGGTGGTGCTTGCCGGTCCGGTCGAAGACCAGCAGCGCGTCCTCGCTGCCGTCGCCGCCCCGGCGGAGCGAGACCGACACCGGCTCCGCGGTCAGCGGCAGCGCGCGCGTGGCGTTGTCCGGCAGGGTGAAGCGCCAGCGCTCCTCGCCGGTGGCCGAGTCCAGCTCCACGACCGTGTTGGGGTCGGTGGCCCGCCCGCACGTCTCCATCAGCACGACCGTGCGCGGGCCGGTCAGCGCGTCGGTGAGGGAGCAGCCGTCGATGCCGTCGGTACGGTGCCAGCGTTCGTCCCCGGTGCGGGGGTCGAGGCCGGCCATGCCCTTCTCGGCGGCGACGACGAGCCGCCCGCCGGACATGCCGACCGTCCAGGTGCGGGTCGAGGACCCGCCGATCTCCTCGTGCCACAGCAGCCGGCCGGTGGCGGTGTCGACCGCGCCCACGGTGTCGCACTCGTCGCGGTCGTCCTCCCGGTCGCCGTAGACGACCGCGCCGACCCCGTCGTACGTGGCGGTGCGGCCGAGCGACGTCTCGCACGCCACCGACGAGCCCTCCGGGGGCGGTACGGACCACAGCCGCCCGCCGTCCGCGGGGTCGATGCCGACGGTGCCGCGGGAGTCGGTGCGGGCGGCCGTGTGCCCGGTGAGCCACCCGCCGACCAGCGCCGTCTCGTTCTCGCCGCCCTCGGCCGGGGCGCGCCAGTCGCGGACCCGGTCGCCGGCGGCGGTGACCGCGGCGGCGGTGTCGGCGGCGGGGCCGGACGGCTCGGGCGCCGCGGTACGGCCGCCGTCCCCGGTCTTGTCGGCGCCCTTTCCGGGATCGCCGGGCGAGGCCGACGGCCGCGCCGCCGGGCCGCCGCCGTCGTCGTCCGGGAGGAAGAGGAACGCGCCGGCCAGCAGCGCGGCCGTCGTCACCGCCGCCGTCGCGGCCGCGGCCACGGGCCGGGCCGCCGGCCCGCGGAGCCGGCCGCGGCGCGGCGCCGGCCGCGCCGGGGCGGCCGTGGGGGAGTGGGGCGGCGGCAGCGGGTACGACGTGGTGGTGCCGCCGGCGGCCGCGGGCGGCTCCGGCCGGGGCTGGAGCTCCGGCGACTCCGCCGCCCGCGCCGCCGCGATCACCTGCGCCGGCGTCGGCCGGTCCGCGGGCTCGCGCGCCAGGCAGCGGCGCACCAGGTCCCGCAGCTCGGCCGGCACCCCGTGAGGTCGGGCGTGCCGTGCACCGTCCAGTACGCCAGCGTCGCCGCCGGCACGTCGCCGTACGGCGGCCGCCCGGTCGCGGCGTACAGCAGCACCGCGCCCAGGGAGTACACGTCGCCGGCCGGGCCCACCGGGCCGTCGCCGACGAGCTGCTCCGGGGAGGCGTAGCCGAGGGTGCCGATGGCCATGCCCGTGCCGGTCAGGCCGGTCGCGTCGGCGGCGCGCGCGATCCCGAAGGCGATCACCCGCGGCCCGTCGTCGGCGAGCAGGACGTTCGACGGCTTGAGGTCGCGGTGCACGATCCCCGCGCCGTGCACCACGACCAGCGCCTCGCCGAGCGCGGCGGCCAGCGAGCACAGCCGGCGCGACGGCAGCGGCCCGTCCGCCGCCACCGCGTGCGCCAGCGAGGGGCCGGGGACGTACTGCGTGGCCAGCCAGGGCACGGGGTCGTCGGGCCCGGCGGCGACGAGCGGCACGGTGAAGAAGCTCAGCACCCGGCGCGCGGCGTCCACCTCCTGACGGAAGCGCGCCCGGAACTCGGGGTCGGCGGCCAGCTCCTCGTGCACCAGCTTCAGCGCCACGTGCCTGCCGTCGTCGCCGCGCGCGAGGTGCACCTCGCCCATGCCGCCCGCGCCGAGCAGCCGCACCGGCCGGTACGGGCCGACCCGGGCGCCGGGCTCCGGCGGGTGCGGCTCCGGGCCGCCCGGCTCGTGGCCGCCCGCCCCGGGCCCGGCCCCGGGCGGGGCGGTCATGCGTCCGGCGCGGTCAGCAGCGCCATGCCCTCGGTGGAAGTCGGCGAGTCGAAGATGACCAAGGTGTCCTCTCGGGCCAGCAGCGTGTCGACGCCGGGAATCAGCAGGGGAAGCGTGCCGCCCGTGCGGATGTCCCCGTCCGCCAGGGCGAGCCGCAGCAGCGGGATGTCGCCGAAGACCTTCTCCGAGCTGCCGAGGAGCACGCCGTCGTCGTCCAGGCCGTAGACCTCGCCGATGGCGTCGCCGGGCAGCCGGCGGTGCCAGCGCCACTTGCCGGCGCGGGCGTCGTAGGCGGCGATGCCGAAGACCGGGTGCTCCTTCGGCCCGGCGGAGTACGTGGTGACGAGGGTGTCCCGCCAGCCGACGACCTGGGGCGAGAGAAGGTCGCCGAAGTTGCTCGTGTAGACGTGGCCGAACGGCTGCTTGCCGGCCAGCGGCTCGTGCGCGGTCCCGTCCGGGCCGAAGACCTGGAGCGGCAGGTCGTCGGAGCCCTCCGCGGAGGTGCGTACGGCGACGGGCTCGACGGTTTCGATGCTGCCCCCGGTGATGCCCGCGCCCAGCTCCGTGGACCAGCGTTCGGTGCCGTCGTCCGCGTTGAGCTGCGCGACCCGCAACCGGGCGGCGCTCGGCTGGTCGGCGCGCCGCCGGTCGGCGTCCCCGCCGCAGACGGTGACCATCGCGACGGACGTCCGCCCCACGGCGGCGTCGCCCAGCGCGCACCCGTCCGCGTCCGGGGTGCGCAGCCACCTCGCGCGGCCGTCGTCGAGGGCGTAGCCGACCAGCCCGGAGTACGACCGGACGACGACCCGGTCGCCCACGATGCCGACCGTCGTGCGGACCCACTCGTCGCCGCCCTTCTCCGGGCGCAGCCCGGTGCGCCAGACGATGCCGCCGTCGTCGACGTCGAGGACGGCGAGGTGGTCGCAGCCCTTGTCGGGCCGGTCGGTGGTGCCGTACGCGACGGCCCCCCGGCCGCCGCTCACGGTGCGCGACATGGCGCACGGCACCAGCCCCTCGGCCGGCGGCTTCGCGGTCCACACCAGGTCCCCGTCGGCACGGTCGTAGCCGCGTACGTCGTGCTCGTTGGCGCTGACGACGACGTCGTCGGTGAGCCAGCCGCCGAGGAGGCCCATGTCCCGGACCTCGTTGACGTCCTCGCCGGCCCCCGGCTCCGGCGGGCGGTTGTCCCACTCCACGGTCCACGGGCCGGCCGCCATGGAGACGTCCTCGACGACTCCGGCCGGCTCGGGCAGGGCGCGGTCGCCGCCCGGCTCGGCGGGGTCGGTGACGGGGGAGCCGGACGCCGCGGGCCGGCCGCGGCCGTCGGCGCCGGGCGGCGTGCCGCCGCCGGCGGCCGGGGTGTCCTCCCCGCCGCCGCCGAGCAGGGTGGCGGCGAGGACGGCCGTGGCCGCGAGCACCGCGACGCCGGCGGCCGCGGCCGCGCCCCGGCGGCGGATGCGGCCGTACCGCGGTGCGCCGGGGGTGACGGGCGGGGGCGGGCCGGCGGGTACCGGCGGCGGGGCGGGGCCGAAGACGCCGAGGGGCGCGCCGGCCGGGGCGGCGTCCCGGTGGCGTCCGGGGGACGGCGCGTCCGCGGCCGGTCCGTGGGCCGCGGGCGCGGCGTCCGGTCCGGGCCCCGCGGCGTCGGCCCCCGGGCCCCCTGCCGCGTCGGCGCCGCCGTCCGCCTCCGGGTCCCGTACGGCCGCGGCCTCCCGGTTCCGTACCGCCGCCGCGAACGCCCACGACACCCCGCCCGCCGGCCCCGCGGAACCCGCCGCCTCGGCGACCGCCGCCACCGTCGGCCGCCGATCCGGGTCCTTCGCCAGACAGGCCGCCACCAGCTCCCGCAGCGACTCCGGCACCCCGGCCAGATCCGGCTCCCCGTGCACCGTCCGGTACGCCGCCGCGTGCGCGGGACCGTCGCCGAACGGGCGGCGCCCCGTCGCCGCCGTCGCCAGCACCGCCCCCAGCGCGAACACGTCGCCGGCCGGCGACGAGACCCCCCGGGTGAGGTGCTCCGGCGCCGCGTACCCGGCCGTGCCCATCAGCACGCCCGTCCCGGTCAGCCGGGTGGCGTCGGTCGCGCGGGCCACCCCGAAGTCGATGACGCACGGACCGCCGGCGCCCACGATCACGTTCGCCGGCTTCAGGTCCCGGTGCACGATCCCGGCCGCGTGGATCGCGCCGAGCGCCGTCGCCAGCGCCCCCGCCAGCGCCCGCGACCGCTCCTCGCCCAGGGGCCCGTGCGCCCGCAGCAGCGCGCCCAGCGTCGGCCCCTCGACGTACGTGGAGGCCAGCCACGGCCGCGCCGCGTCCGGGTCCGCGGCCAGCAGCGCCGCCGTGCAGGGGCTCGTCACCGCCCCCGCCGCGGCCACCTCGCGGGCGAACCGGACGCGGAACTCGGGGTCGCGGGCCAGGAAGGAGTGCACGACCTTCACGGCCGCGGGGCGGCCGGTGCCGTCGCGGGCGAGGAACACCTGCCCCATCGCGCCCCGCCCGAGCAGCCCGACCGCGCGGTACGGACCGAACCGCGGCCCGCCGCCCGCCTCCCGCCCTGCACCCATCCGCCGCTCCCTCGCCGGTCTGAAGGACTCCCGCCGCCCGCCCGACAGAGACGCCGTGCACCGCCGCCGGAGTTCCGGATCTTCTCCTCGTCGCGAAGCCGTAACCTCACCGCGTCCGCCGCGGATAAGAGGGAGGGACCTCTGAGTCCCCGTCAGAAACGTCGACGACGAGGAGAAACACGGATGAGGATCTGGGCACGGGTGGCCGTCGCGGTGGTCACGGCGCCGGCCGGCGCGGGGTTGACGGGCGGGGTGGCGGCCGCCGACGAGCACTACGACGGCGACGTCTCGTTCGGATCGAGTTTCGCGATCCTGCGCACCGGGCAGATCGACGATCCGATGGAGGACGTGCTGGAGCACACCCTTCTGCTGGGGGGAGGGCACACCTGGGACTAGGTCCCCGCGAGGCTCCTGGCAGGATCGTTCCCACCACGGTGGGTCGTACCGGTACCGTGCGGGGCTACGGGCCCCGTACCGCCGTACGGCCGTGACCAGCCGGGGTGTCGGTACGCAACGGGTGAAGAGCGAGGGTGCACGGCATGCAGCACGCAGTGGGGGTTCCGCAGCCGCCCCAGGGCAGACCGGGGCCGGGCGGCCCGCCGCCGGCGGCCGGGCCGCACGACGCGGTGGAGACGACCGGCCACATCAAGCTCCCGGTCGGCGGCCCGGTCACGCTGCCCAGCCCGCCGCCCGCGCCCATGCCGCACGGCGCACCGCCACCGACGGTGGCGGTGCTGCTCATCGGCCCGGCCGGGGCCGGCAAGACCACGGTGGCCCGGCACTGGGCGGACACCCGCCGGGTGCCGACCGCGCACATCAGCCTCGACGACGTACGCGAGTGGGTGCGGGCCGGGTTCGCCGACCCGCAGGCCGGCTGGACGGACCACTCCGAGGCGCAGTACCGGCTGGCCCGCCGCACCTGCGGCTTCGCCGCCCGCAACTTCCTGGCCAACGGCATCTCCTGCATCCTCGACGACGCCGTCTTCCCCGACCGCCCCGTGGTCGGCCTCGGCGGCTGGAAGCGGCACGTCGGCCCCGGGCTGCTGCCCGTGGTGCTGCTGCCCGGGCTGGAGTCCGTCCTCGCCCGCAACGCCGCGCGCACCGGCAACCGGCGGCTGGCCGACGAGGAAGTCGCCCGCATCCACGGCCGGATGGCCGGCTGGTACGGCTCGGGGCTGCCCATCATCGACAACTCCCGCCACGACGTGCCCGCCACCGTCCGCATGCTCGACGAGGTCGTCGGGCGCAGCCTGGCGAGCCCCCCGGCCTGGTAGCCGCCGCCCCCGGGCGGGCCCGGCCGGGCCCGCCGCCCGTACGGACGCGCCTGCGCGGCCCCGGCCGCCGGACCCCCCTAGGCTCGGATCATGCCCGAGGTGCACGCTGCCCGCCGTACCCGGCTGCGCTCCCACTGCGAGGCGGCCGGCAGCGACGCCGTGCTGGTCTCCCGGCCGGCGAACATCAGCTACCTCGCCGGCTGCGCCCCGCCGGGATCCGTCCTGCTGCTCGGCACCGGCGAGGACCTGCTCGTCCGCCCCGGCGACCCCGCGCAGGACCCGGCCGGCGCGCCGCAGCCCGACGACCTGCGCGTCCACGCCCTCGGCGCCCCCGACGGCGACGCCGCGGTGGCCGCCACCGGGCTGGCCGCCGCCGGCGGCGCCACCGCGCTGGCCGTCGAGGAGCACCACCTGACCGTGGCCAGACACCGCGCGCTGGCCTCCGTCGCGCCCCGGCTCGCGCTGACCGACCTGGCCCGCGCGGTGGAGCAGCAGCGGCTCGTCAAGGACGACGAGGAGATCGCCTGCCTGCGCGTCGCCGCCGAGATCGGCGACCAGGCGCTCGGCGAACTGCTGGAGTCCATCCTCGTCGGCCGGACCGAACGCCACCTGGCGCTGGAGCTGGAGCGGCGGCTCGTCGACCACGGCGCCGAGGGCCCGGCGTTCCCCACCGCCGTCGGCACCGGCCCGCACGCCGGCCGCGCCGGGCACGTACCCACCGACCGGCGGGTGGAGGAGGGCGACTTCCTCAGCGTCTGCCTGGGCGCCCGCTACCGCGGCTACCGCTGCGAGATCGGCCGCACCTTCGTCGTCGGCACCGCCCCCGACGACTGGCAGATCGAGCTGTACGACCTGGTCTTCGCCGCGCAGCGGGCCGGCCGGGAGGCGCTGACGCCGGGCGCGGAGTACCGCGAGGTGGACCGGGCGGCGCGGCAGGTGCTCGCCGCCGCCGGCCACGGCGAGGGGGCCGGGCCGTTCACCGGCCACGGTGTGGGACTGGAAATCCACGAGGACCCGCGGCTGGCCCCGACGTCGATGGGTAAACTGGACGCTCGTGTGCCGGTCACCGTCGAGCCGGGAGTCCATCTCCCCGGCCGGGGCGGGGTCCGGATCGACGACACGCTCGTCGTCCGCTCGCCGGCGGACGGCGGTCCCGAGCTACTCACCATCACGACGAAGGAACTGCTCGCCCTCTGACCCCGGCCGGGTCGCGGGAGTACCGGGCCTCCTCCGTCGTCCACGCAGTCCAGGAGATTTCACGACGTGGCCACCACGAACGACCTGAAGAACGGCCTGGTGCTCAAGCTCGACGGCGACCAGCTCTGGTCCGTCGTCGAGTTCCAGCACGTGAAGCCCGGCAAGGGTCCCGCATTCGTCCGTACGAAGCTGAAGAACGTGCTCTCCGGCAAGACCGTCGACAAGACGTTCAACGCCGGTGTGAAGGTCGAGACGGCCACCGTCGACCGCAGGGACATGCAGTTCTCGTACAAGGACGGCGAGTACTTCGTCTTCATGGACATGGAGACGTACGACCAGCTGCACGTCGACCCCAAGACGGTCGGCGACACCGCCAACTACCTGCTGGAGGGCTTCGACACGACCGTCGCGCTGCACGAGGGCACGCCGCTGTACGTCGAGCTGCCCGCGGCCGTCGAGCTGACGATCGCGCAGACCGACCCGGGCGTGCAGGGCGACCGCTCCACCGGCGGCACCAAGCCGGCCGAGCTGGAGACCGGCTACTCCATCCAGGTTCCGCTGTTCATCTCCACCGGCGAGAAGATCAAGGTCGACACCCGCTCCGGCGAGTACCTCGGCCGCGTGAGCGGCTGACGTGGCCGCACGGAACACGGCGCGCAAGCGCGCGTTCCAGATCATCTTCGAGTCCGACCAGCGCGGGGCTCCCGCCGGGGAGGTGCTGGAGGACTGGATCCGGCTGGGCCGGACCGACCCGCGGCAGCCGCCGGTCGGCGACTTCACCCGGCGGCTGGTCGAGGGCTACGCGGCACACGCCGCCCGCATCGACGAGCTCCTCGGCGCGTACGCGGTCGGCTGGACCCTCGACCGGATGCCGGTCGTCGACCGCAGCGTCCTTCGGCTCGGCGCGTACGAGCTGATCTGGGAGGACGAGACGCCGGACGCCGTCGCGATCGACGAGGCGGTGCAGCTGACGAAGGAGTTCTCCACGGACGACTCGCCCGGCTTCGTCAACGGCCTGCTGGGCCGGCTCCAGGAGCTGAAGCCGCGCCTGCGCCGCACCACCGCCGAGGACGGCGGGGAGGCGGCCGAGGCCGTTCCGGAGGCCGGCGCGGATCCGGAAGGCGACGACGTCCCGGACGGGGCCGGGAGCGCCCCGCGGGGCGACGGCCCGGCCACGGCGGAGGCCGGGGGCCCCGCCGCCCGGGCGGCGACGCGGGCACCGGGCGCCGCCGCGGCGGAGGACGCGCCGGACGGCACCCCGCGGCCGGAGGCCGGCTAGCTCCGGCGCCGGTCCGGGGACGCGCCGGTCCTCGGGGTCCGGGGCGGAGCCCCGGAATCCGTCCGGCGCCGGGTCCCGGCGGAGCCGCCTGGCCGCCGCGCCCGCGCGCCTCGAACGCACGCCGCCGTCGGCGGGCCGGACCCATCCGGGTCCGGCCCGCCGACGGCGGTACGTTTCTGCTGCCGGGCGGCCGTCAGGCGTCCTCGTGGACCACGACCGCGCGGCGGGCGTCGGCGTCCAGGACGCCCCAGCCGATCAGCTGCTCGGTCAGCACCGAGGGCGACTGGTCGTAGATCACCGCGAGCGTGCGCAGGTCGTCCTGGCGAATCGAGAGGACCTTCCCGTTGTAGTCCCCGCGCTGGCTCTGGATCGTCGCCGCGTAGCGCTGGAGCGGGCCCGCCTTCTCGGCGGGGATCTGGGCCAGGCGCTCCAGGTCCAGCACGAGCTTCGGCGGCGGCTCCGCGGCCCCGCCGGGCGCCGAACCCGGGAGAAGCTCCTGCACCGGCACCCCGTAGAAGTCCGCCAGCTCCGCCAGGCGCTGCACGGTGACCGCACGGTCCCCGCGCTCGTACGACCCGACGACGACGGCCTTCCAGCGCCCCTGGGACTTCTCCTCCACGCCGTGCAGTGAGAGGCCCTGCTGGGTACGGATGCCCCGGAGCTTGGCCCCGAGCTGTTTGGCGTATTCGCTGGACATATGGCTCCCCGGACGACAGTCTGGTAACTCACTGTGAGGTTACGCAGCGTAACTTGGCTTCGTCAAGCGGAAGATTCATCCGGGCGCCACCCATGAGGGTGGTACGCGCGCGGCAGCGGTCCGGCGGGAGCCCGGCGGCGGCGGTGTCCGGCCCCGCTGCTACGGTGGAGGGGACCTGACGTCCTTTAACGCCCGTCCCGTGAGGCGGGGAAGGGGGTCCTTTCCGTATGGACACGCATGGCACCGGCGGCCCCGACCCGGCGCGCCCCGTCCTGGAGGCACCGGACATCCAGCGGGTGCTGACCCGCATCGCCCACGAGATCGTGGAGCGCACCAAAGGCGCGCACGACGTGGTGCTCCTGGGCATCCCGACCCGCGGCGTGTGGCTCGGCCACCGGCTCGCCGCGAAGCTCGAAGAGATCACCGGCAGCAAGTTCGGCCAGTCGGGCGTCGGCTCGCTCGACATCACCATGTACCGCGACGACCTGCGCATGGGCCCGCCCCGCGCGCTCGCCCGCACGGACATCCCCGCGGAGGGGATCGACGGCCGGCTGGTGGTGCTCGTGGACGACGTGCTCTTCTCCGGCCGCACCATCCGCGCCGCGCTCGACGCGCTGAACGACATCGGCAGACCCCGCGCCGTGCAGCTCGCCGTCCTCGTCGACCGCGGCCACCGCGAGCTGCCCATCCGCGCCGACTACGTCGGCAAGAACCTCCCGACGTCGCTGCGGGAGACGGTCCGCGTCCAGCTCACCGAACAGGACGGCCGCGACGCCGTGCTGCTCGGCTCCAAGTAGGGCGCCCGCCCCGCCCCGCCGGCCGTGGGGGGAGTACGCCCCCGTGGCCCGCGGCGCGCGACCCGCCGCACACCCGACACCCCGGAGCACCCAGTGAAGCGCCATCTCATCTCGGCCGCCGACCTGTCCCGCGACGACGCCGTGCTGATCCTCGACACCGCCGAGGAGCTGGCCCGGATCGCGGACCGGCCCATCAAGAAGCTGCCCACCCTGCGCGGCCGCACGGTGGTCAACCTCTTCTACGAGGACTCCACCCGCACCCGCATCTCCTTCGAGGCCGCCGCCAAGCGGCTCTCGGCCGACGTGATCAACTTCTCCGCCAAGGGCTCGTCCGTCTCCAAGGGCGAGTCGCTGAAGGACACCGCCCTGACCCTGGAGGCGATGGGCGCGGACGCCGTCGTCATCCGCCACCACGACTCCGGCGCGCCGGCCCGGCTGGCCACCTCCGGCTGGATCAACGGCTCCGTCGTCAACGCCGGCGACGGCACCCACGAGCACCCCACCCAGGCGCTCCTCGACGCCTTCACCATGCGCCGCCACCTCGCCCCCGGCACCGGCGGCGGCCTCGACGGCCGCCGGGTCACGGTCGTCGGCGACATCCTGCACAGCCGCGTCGCCCGCTCGAACGTGCTCCTGCTGCACACCCTCGGCGCCCAGGTCACCCTCGTCGCGCCGCCCACGCTGGTGCCGGTCGGCGTCGGGACCTGGCCGTGCGAGGTCTCGTACGACCTGGACGCCGTGCTGCCGAAGTCCGACGCCGTGATGATGCTGCGGGTGCAGCGGGAGCGGATGAACGCCGCGTTCTTCCCCACCGAGCGCGAGTACGCCCGCCGCTACGGCCTCGACGGCGACCGGATGGCGCGCATGCCCGAGCACGCCCTCGTCATGCACCCGGGCCCGATGAACCGCGGCATGGAGATCACCGCCGAGGTCGCCGACTCGCCCCGCTGCACCGCGGTCGAGCAGGTCGCCAACGGCGTCTCCATCCGCATGGCCGTGCTCTACCTGCTGCTCGGCGGCGCCGCCCCGGGCGACGCACCGGCCGCCCCCGCCCCGACCACCGCACGCACCGAGGAGACCGACCGATGAGCAAGACCCTGATCCGCGGCGCGCAGGTCCTCGGCGGCGAGGCGCGGGACGTCCTGGTCGACGGTGAGACGATCGCCGCGGTCGGCGAGCCCGGCGCGGCGCTGCCGGCCGACGGCGCCGAGGTCGTCGAGGCCGCCGGGCACGTGCTGCTGCCCGGCCTGGTCGACCTGCACACCCACCTGCGCGAGCCCGGCCGCGAGGACTCCGAGACCGTCCTGACCGGCACCCGCGCCGCCGCCCGCGGCGGCTTCACCGCCGTGCACGCGATGGCCAACACCTTCCCCGTCGCCGACACCGCCGGCGTGGTCGAGCAGGTCTGGCGGCTCGGCCGCGAGTCCGGCTACTGCGACGTGCAGCCCGTCGGCGCCGTCACCGTGGGGCTGGGCGGCAAGCAGCTCGCCGAGCTGGGCGCCATGCACGAGTCGGCGGCCGGCGTCGTGGTCTTCTCCGACGACGGCAAGTGCGTCGACGACGCCGTGATCATGCGCCGGGCGCTGGAGTACGTGAAGGCGTTCGACGGCGTCGTCGCGCAGCACGCCCAGGAGCCGCGGCTGACCGAGGGCGCCCAGATGAACGAGGGCGTCGTCTCCGCCGAGCTGGGTCTCGGCGGCTGGCCCGCGGCCGCCGAGGAGTCGGTCATCGCCCGGGACGTGCTGCTCGCCGCGCACGTCGACTCCCGGGTGCACATCTGCCACCTGTCCACCGCCGGCTCGGTGGAGATCGTGCGCTGGGCGAAGTCCAAGGGCTGGCGCGTCACCGCCGAGGTCACCCCGCACCACCTCCTCCTCACCGACGAGCTGGTCCGCTCCTACGACCCCGTCTACAAGGTCAACCCGCCGCTGCGCACCGAGACCGACGTGCGCGCGCTGCGCGAGGCGCTGGCCGACGGCACCATCGACTGCGTCGCCACCGACCACGCCCCGCACCCGCAGGAGGACAAGGACTGCGAGTGGGCCGCCGCCGCCATGGGCATGGTCGGCCTGGAGACGGCGCTGTCCGTCGTCCAGCAGACGATGGTCGACACCGGCCTGCTGGACTGGCCCGGCGTCGCCGACCGGATGTCCCGCCGCCCGGCCGCCATCGGCCGCCTCGAAGGCCACGGCCGGCCCATCGCCCCCGGCGAGCCCGCCAACCTCACCCTGCTCGACCCGGCATACCGTGGCCGGGTGGACCCGCAGCACTTCGTCTCCCGCAGCCGCAACACCCCCTACGCCGGCCGCGAGCTGCCGGGCCGGGTCACGCACACGTTCCTGCGCGGCCGGGCCACCCTCGCCGGGGGTGAGCCGGCGTGACGTTCGCCACCTTGCTCGCCGACGAGCGGCAGTCGCAGCCCGTGACCGACTGGGCGGCCCGCATCGGCTGGATCGTCGGCCTGCTCCTGTTCATCGCCCTGGTCTACTGGCTGATGCGCGAGGGCTGGAAGTGGCGCGGCCAGCTCCAGTCCGGCATCCCGGACCTGCCCCCGATCCCCGAGGAGACCGGCCCGGAGCGCCTCGTGCTCACCGGCCGCTACCACGGCACCACCGCCGCCGGGCAGTGGCTCGACCGCATCGTCGCTCACGGCCTGGGCGTACGCAGCCGCGTCGAGCTGACCCTCACCGAAGGGGGCCTCGCGGTCGTACGCCCCGGGGCCACGGACTTCTTCGTCCCCGCCGCGCGGCTGCGCGGCGCCCGGCTCGACAAGGCCATCGCCGGCAAGGTCCTCACCGAGGGCGGCCTGCTGGTGGTCACCTGGGAGCACGGCGGCGCGGAGTACGACTCCGGGTTCCGCTCGGACAGGGCCGTTGAGCACGGCGCCTGGGTGGCCGCTCTGGAGCGGCTCATCCAGGGCGCCGTGCCCACGAGTGAGCCGTTGCCGAAGACCACGGAAGGCCCACGTTGACCTCCACTCCACCGCAGGGGCGGAGCGCCCCCAGTCGCCCGGAGACCCTTCCTGCTTCTCGGCCGGCAGCCCCCGGGACGAACCCAAGCCGAGGTCTTACACCAGCTCCACAGGCCGCAACCGCCAGCCCGGCGGCCAAGGACGAAGCTAGCAGCCGGGAGGCAGCTCCATGACGCGATATCCGAAGATTCACCCGCCCTCCGCCGTACTCGTCCTTGAGGACGGCCGCAGCTTCCGCGGCCGCGCCTACGGCGCGACGGGGGAGACCTTCGGCGAAGCCGTGTTCTCCACCGGCATGACCGGCTACCAGGAGACCCTCACCGACCCCTCATACCACCGCCAGGTCGTCGTCATGACCGCCCCGCACGTCGGCAACACCGGCGTCAACGACGAGGACGCCGAGTCCGCCCGCATCTGGGTCTCCGGCTACGTCGTCCGCGACCCCGCCCGCCTCCCCTCCAACTGGCGCGCCACCCGCTCCCTCGACGACGAGCTGCGCCGCCAGGGCGTCGTCGGCATCTCCGGCGTCGACACCCGCGCGCTCACCCGCCACCTGCGCGAGCGCGGCGCCATGCGCGTCGGCATCTTCTCCGGCGACCGGGTCGCCGACCCGGACCGGATGCTCGCCCGGGTGCGGGCGCAGGAGCAGATGACCGGCGCCGACCTCGCCCCCGAGGTCGCCACCGACGAGCCGTACGTCGTCCCCGCGGCCGGCGCGAAGCGCTTCACCGTCGCCGCCCTCGACCTCGGCATCAAGGGCATGACGCCGCGGCGCCTGGCCGAGCGCGGCGTCGAGGTGCACGTGCTGCCGGCCACCGCCACGGCCGAGGAGGTGTACGCCGTCCGGCCCGACGGCGTGTTCCTCTCCAACGGCCCCGGCGACCCGGCCGCCGCGGACCTCACCGTGGTCCGCGCGGTGCTGGAGCGCGGCACGCCGCTGTTCGGCATCTGCTTCGGCAACCAGCTCCTCGGCCGCGCCCTCGGCTTCGGCACGTACAAGCTGAAGTACGGCCACCGCGGCATCAACCAGCCCGTCCAGGACCGCACCACCGGCCGTGTCGAGGTCACCGCGCACAACCACGGCTTCGCCGTCGACGCGCCCCTCGACGCCGTCGCCGACACCCCGTACGGGCGCGCCGAGGTCAGCCACGTGTGCCTCAACGACCGGGTCGTCGAGGGCATCCGGCTGCTGGACCGGCCGGCGTTCTCCGTCCAGTACCACCCGGAGGCGGCCGCCGGGCCGCACGACGCGGCGTACCTCTTCGACCGCTTTGTCGAGCTGATGGCGGATCACGCCGCCGCACGGAACGCACAGACAGCACAGGGAGCCCAGCGTGCCTAAGCGCACCGATATCCGGTCCGTCCTGGTCATCGGCTCGGGCCCGATCGTCATCGGCCAGGCCGCCGAGTTCGACTACTCCGGCACCCAGGCGTGCCGCGTGCTCAAGGACGAGGGCCTGCGCGTCGTCCTCGTCAACTCCAACCCGGCGACGATCATGACCGACCCGGAGATCGCCGACGCCACGTACGTCGAGCCGATCACCCCCGAGTTCGTCGAGAAGATCATCGCGCGCGAGCGCCCCGACGCCCTGCTGCCCACCCTCGGCGGCCAGACCGCCCTCAACACCGCGGTCTCGCTGCACGACGCGGGGGTGCTGGAGAAGTACGGCGTGGAGCTGATCGGCGCCAACGTCGAGGCCATCCAGAAGGGCGAGGACCGCGACCAGTTCAAGGACGTCGTCGCGGAGGTGCGCCGCAAGACCGGCCACGGCGAGTCCGCCCGCTCGGTGATCTGCCACTCCATGACCGAGGTGCTGGCGGGCGTCGACGGCCTCGGCGGCTACCCCGTGGTCGTCCGCCCTTCCTTCACCATGGGCGGCGCCGGCTCCGGCTTCGCGCACGACGAGGAGGAGCTGCGCCGCATCGCCGGCCAGGGGCTCGCGCTCTCACCGACCAGCGAGGTGCTGCTGGAGGAGTCGATCCTCGGGTGGAAGGAGTACGAGCTGGAGCTGATGCGCGACAAGCACGACAACGTCGTGGTCGTCTGCTCCATCGAGAACCTCGACCCCATGGGCGTGCACACGGGCGACTCCGTGACCGTCGCCCCGGCCATGACGCTCACCGACCGTGAGTACCAGATCCTGCGCGACATCGGCATCGCCGTCATCCGCGAGGTCGGCGTCGACACCGGCGGCTGCAACATCCAGTTCGCCGTCGACCCGGCCGACGGCCGGGTCGTCGTCATCGAGATGAACCCGCGCGTCTCCCGCTCCTCCGCGCTCGCCTCCAAGGCCACCGGCTTCCCGATCGCCAAGATCGCCGCGAAGCTCGCCGTGGGCTACACCCTGGACGAGATCCCCAACGACATCACCCGTGAGACCCCCGCGTCCTTCGAGCCCACGCTCGACTACGTGGTGGTCAAGGTGCCCCGGTTCGCCTTCGAGAAGTTCCCGGCCGCCGACGCGACGCTCACCACCACCATGAAGTCCGTGGGCGAGGCCATGGCCATCGGCCGCAACTTCACCGAGGCCCTGAACAAGGCGCTGCGCTCGGTCGAGAAGAAGGGCGCGCCCTTCGACTTCGCCGGCCCGCCGCCGGGCCCGGACGAGAAGGCCGCGCTGCTGGCGGCGGCGGCCGTGCCCACCGACGGCCGGCTGAACACGGTGATGGCGGCCGTCCGGGCCGGGGCCACGCCGGAGGAGGTGCACGAGGCGACGCGGATCGACCCCTGGTTCGTCGACCAGCTCTTCTTCATCAAGGAGATCGCCGACGAGCTGGCCGCCGCGGACCACCTCGACCCCGGGCTCCTGGCGTACGCCAAGCGGCACGGCTTCTCCGACGCCCAGATCGCCGGCGTGCGCGGGCTGCGCGAGGACGTGGTGCGCGAGGTGCGGCACGCGCTGGGCGTACGCCCGGTGTACAAGACGGTCGACACCTGCGCCGCCGAGTTCGCGGCCCGTACCCCGTACCTCTACTCCTCGTACGACGAGGAGACCGAGGTCACCCCGCGCGAGCGGCCCGCCGTGATCATCCTCGGCTCCGGACCCAACCGCATCGGCCAGGGCATCGAGTTCGACTACTCCTGCGTCCACGCCTCCTTCGCCCTCGGCGCGGCCGGCTACGAGACCGTGATGGTCAACTGCAACCCGGAGACCGTCTCCACCGACTACGACACCTCCGACCGGCTGTACTTCGAGCCGCTGACGCTGGAGGACGTGCTGGAGGTCGTGCACGCCGAGACCCAGGCGGGCCCGGTCGCCGGCGTCCTCGTCCAGCTCGGCGGGCAGACCCCGCTGGGCCTCGCGCAGGCGCTCAAGGACAACGGCGTGCCCATCGTCGGCACGCCGCCGGAGGCGATCCACGCCGCCGAGGACCGCGGCGCGTTCGGCCGCGTGCTCGCCGAGGCGGGGCTGCCGGCGCCGAAGTACGGGACCGCGTTCTCCTTCGCCGAGGCCAAGCGGATCGCCGCCGGCATCGGCTACCCGGTGATGGTGCGCCCGTCGTACGTCCTCGGCGGGCGCGGCATGGAGATCGTCTACGACGAGCCGTCGCTGGCCGCGTACCTGGAGCGGCACGCCGGCCTCATCTCCGAACACCCCGTGCTCGTCGACCGGTTCCTCGACGACACCATCGAGATCGACGTCGACGCGCTCTACGACGGCCGTGAGCTGTACCTCGGCGGCGTCATGGAGCACATCGAGGAGGCCGGCATCCACTCCGGCGACTCCGCGTGCGCGCTGCCCCCCATCACCCTCGGCGGGCACGACGTCAAGCGGCTGCGCGCCTCCACCGAGGCCATCGCCCGCGGCGTGGGCGTACGCGGGCTGATCAACATCCAGTTCGCGCTGGCCGGGGACATCCTCTACGTGCTGGAGGCCAACCCGCGCGCCTCCCGCACCGTCCCGTTCACCTCCAAGGCCACCGCCGTGCCGCTGGCCAAGGCCGCCGCCCGCATCTCGCTCGGCGCCACCGTCGCCGAGCTGCGCGCCGAGGGCATGCTGCCGGCCGCCGGCGACGGCGGCACGCTGCCGCTGGACGCGCCGATCTCGGTGAAGGAGGCCGTGCTGCCGTGGACGCGCTTCCGCGACATCCGCGGCCGCGGCGTCGACACCGTGCTCGGCCCGGAGATGCGCTCCACCGGCGAGGTCATGGGCATCGACGCCGTCTTCGGCACGGCGTACGCCAAGTCGCAGGCCGCCGCGTACGGCGCCCTGCCCACCCGCGGGCGGGCGTTCGTCTCGGTCGCCAACCGCGACAAGCGCTCGATGGTCTTCCCGGCCCGCGAGCTGGTCCAGCACGGCTTCGAGCTGCTGGCCACCTCCGGCACCGCCGAGGTGCTCCGGCGCAACGGCATCGCCGCCACCGTCGTGCGCAAGCAGTCGGAGGGCCCGGGGCCGAACGGCGAGCGGACCATCGTGCAGCTGATCCACGACGGCGGGGTCGACCTCATCGTCAACACCCCGTACGGCACGGGCGGCCGGCTCGACGGCTACGACATCCGCACCGCGGCCGTCGCCCGCGGGGTGCCGTGCCTGACGACGGTGCAGGCGCTGGCCGCCGCCGTCCAGGGCATCGAGGCGCTGAGCCGCGGCGAGGTGGGGGTGCGCTCGCTGCAGGAGCACGCCGAGCACCTCACGGCGGCCCGCGCCCGATAGCGGCGGCCCCGATCACCCGACCCCGCGTCCACCCGCAGCCCGCGCCCCCGCCGGCCGGCGACCGAGCCGCCGGCGGGGACGGGCCCCCGAAGCAGCCGAAGGCCCCCATGTACCCCTTCCTCTTCCACAGCGTCTTCGCCCGGATGGACCCCGAACGGGCCCACGGCCTGGCGTTCGCGGCCATCCGCGGCGCCGCCGCCGCGCCCGGCGTGCGCAGCGCGGTGCGCCTGACCGCCGCGCCCCGCCACCCCGAGCTGCGCGTCCGCGCGCTCGGCATCGACTTCCCCGGCCCCTTCGGGCTCGCCGCCGGCTTCGACAAGAACGCGGTCGGCGTCGACGGGCTGACGATGCTCGGCTTCGACTTCGTCGAGGTCGGCACCGTCACCGCCCGCCCCCAGGCCGGCAACGAGCCGACCCGGTTGTTCCGGCTGATCCCGGACCGGGCGCTGGTCAACCGGATGGGCTTCAACAACGACGGCTCCGCCGCCGTCGGCGCCCGGCTCGCCCGCCGCCGGTACGGTAGGCGGACCCCGTACCGGCCGAACGCCGTCGTCGGCGTCAACATCGGCAAGAACAAGGACGTCCCCGAATCGGGTGAGATCCGGGACTACGTCACCGCCACCGAGCGGCTCGCCGGCCACGCCGACTACCTCGTCGTCAACGTCTCCTCGCCCAACACCCCCGGGCTCCGCGACCTCCAGGCCGTCGGCCGGCTGCGCCCCCTGCTCGAAGCGGTGCGCGCCGCCGCCGACAGCGTCGCGGGCGACGCCGCCCGGCCGGGCGCGCCCGCGCGCGTACCGCTGCTGGTCAAGATCGCCCCCGACCTCGCCGACGAGGACGTCGACGCGGTCGCCGACCTGGCCCTGGACCTCGGCCTCGACGGCATCATCGCCACCAACACCACCGTCGCCCGCGACGGCCTGGCCACCGCCGCCGCCCGCGTCGCGTCCATCGGCCCCGGCGGGCTGTCCGGGGCGCCGCTGCGCGGCCGCTCCCTCGACGTGCTGCGGCGCCTCTACGCGCGCGTGGGGGCGCCCGGCGACAACGGCGTCGTGCTGGTCGGCGCCGGCGGCATCGAGACCGCCGAGCACGCCTGGGAGCGCGTCCTCGCCGGCGCCACCCTCGTCCAGGGCTACAGCGGCTTCGTCTACGACGGCCCGCTGTGGCCCCGCCGGATCCACCGCGGCCTCGCGGAGCTGCTGGCCGCCTCCCCGTACGCCACCCTCGCCGACGCCGTCGGCGCCGACGCCAGGAAGGCGGCCCCATGAGCACCCTGCCCCCGGAACCCCCCGAGCCCTTCGGCCGCCGGCTGCGCCGCGCGATGGACGACCGCGGCCCGCTGTGCGTCGGCATCGACCCGCACGCCGCGCTGCTGGCCCGCTGGGGGCTGCCGGACGACCCGGCGGGCCTGGAGCGGTTCACCATGACCGCCGTCGAGGCGCTGGCCGACCGGGTCGCCGTGCTCAAGCCGCAGTCCGCGTTCTTCGAGCGCTTCGGCTCCCGCGGCGTCGCGGTCCTGGAGAAGGCGGTCACGGTGGCGCGGGCCGCCGGGGCGCTGGTGCTGATGGACGCCAAGCGCGGCGACATCGGCTCGACGATGGCCGGCTACGCCGCCGCGTACCTCGACAAGGACGCCCCGCTGCGCTCCGACGCGCTGACCGTCACGCCCTACCTCGGCTTCGAGTCCCTGCGCCCGGCGCTGGACGCCGCCCACACCGCCGGCGCCGGCGTGTTCGTCGTCACCCTCACCTCCAACCCGGAGGGCGCCGAGGTGCAGCGCGCCGCCGTACGCGGGACGGACGGCGCGCACGGCGCGCGTACCGTCGCGCAGACCGTCCTGGACCACATCGCCGCCGAGAACCGCGGCGCCGCGCCCCTGGGCTCCGTCGGCGCCGTCGTCGGCGCCACCCTCGCCGAGGCGGGCGCGGAGCTGGCCGTGAACGGGCCCCTGCTCGCCCCCGGCATCGGCGCCCAGGGCGCCGCGCCCGCCGACCTCCCGCGGGTCTTCGGCCCCGCGCTGCCCCACGTGCTGCCCAGCGCAAGCCGCTCGGTGCTGGCGCACGGACCGGATATCGCGAGGCTGCGGGCGGCGGCCGAACAGCTGGCCGATGACGTACGAAACGTATCCTCATAAACCGGGTGATATACCCAGAACTTGCCGCGGAACTTGAGTCTGACCAGGACTTTTCATCTGTTCTCGCTGACTGGCGCGTTCTCGGCCGCTAGTCTCCGTCATCAGAGCGCGGGCACCAGCGCGTTGCTCGTTGCTCCGCAGGTGCGGGGCCACTAGGTTCCACACCGTTCCATATCCGATTAGTTCGACATCCGAGGTGACGTAGGCGTGGCTCTTCCGCCCCTTACCCCTGAACAGCGCGCAGCCGCGCTCGAGAAGGCCGCAGCGGCTCGCCGGGAGCGCGCCGAGGTCAAGAATCGGCTGAAGCACTCCGGCGCTTCCCTGCACGACGTCATCAAGCAGGGCCAGGAGAACGACGTCATCGGCAAGATGAAGGTCTCCGCCCTGCTTGAGTCCATGCCCGGCGTGGGCAAGGTGCGCGCCAAGCAGATCATGGAGCGCCTCGGCATCTCCGAGAGCCGTCGGGTGCGCGGTCTGGGCTCCAACCAGATCGCGTCGCTGGAGCGTGAGTTCGGCAGCACCGGTTCCTGACGTTCTGCGGCACTCCCGGAAACCGGGATAATCGCTGCATGAGTACAGCTGTCTCCCGGGGGGCGGCCCCCGTCCCGCCGGCAGATCGTCCGCGGCTGACCGTGCTCTCCGGCCCCTCCGGGGTCGGCAAGAGCACGGTCGTCGCGCATCTGCGCAAGGTCCATCCCGAGGTGTGGCTCTCGGTGTCCGCGACGACCCGGAGGCCGCGCCCCGGCGAGCAGCACGGCGTCCAGTACTTCTTCGTCAGCGACGACGAGTTCGACAAGCTCGTCGCCAACGGCGAGCTGCTGGAGTGGGCCGAGTTCGCCGGCAACCGGTACGGCACCCTGCGCGGGCCCGTGCTGGAGCGGCTCGACGCCGGCGAGCCCGTGCTGCTGGAGATCGACCTCCAGGGGGCGCGGCTCGTCCGGGAGAGCATGCCGGAGGCGCTGCTGGTCTTCCTCGCCCCGCCCGGCTGGGACGAGCTGGTCCGCCGGCTGACCGGGCGCGGCACGGAGCCGCCGGAGGTCATCGAGCGCCGGCTGGCGGCGGCGCGTACGGAGCTGGCGGCCGAGGAGGAGTTCGACGCGACCCTGGTCAACACCTCGGTCGAGGACGTCTCCGCCGAGCTGCTAGCCTTGATGCAGGTTTGATTCGTGAAGTTTCACTGGAAGGCTGGATAGGTTGTCCTCTCCCATCACCGCGCCCGAGGGCATCATCAACCCGCCGATCGACGAGCTGCTGGAGGCGACCGACTCCAAGTACAGCCTCGTGATCTACGCGGCAAAGCGCGCGCGGCAGATCAACGCGTACTACTCGCAGCTGGGCGAGGGCCTGCTGGAGTACGTCGGCCCGCTGGTGGACACGCATGTGCACGAGAAGCCGCTGTCGATCGCGCTCCGCGAGATCAACGCGGGTCTGCTGACCTCCGAGGCCACCGAGGGCCCCGCGCAGTAATCTCCTCTCCCACCGGGCCCGGCAGCGCGGCTGCCGGGCCCGTGGTGTGTCATGGGGGGGAAGCGCAAGACGAGCGGTGGGGAGCGGGACATGGTGGAGGACGCGACGGCACCGGCCGAGGTCGTGCTCGGCGTCAGCGGCGGCATCGCGGCGTACAAGGCGTGCGAGCTGCTGCGGCTGTTCACCGAGTCCGGCCACGCGGTACGGGCCGTGCCCACCGCCGCCGCGCTGCACTTCGTCGGCGAGGCCACCTGGGCGGCGCTCTCCGGCCGCCCCGCCGCCACCGAGACCTGGGCGGACGTGCAGGAGGTCCCGCACGTGCGGATCGGCCGCCGGGCCGACCTGGTGGTCGTCGCCCCCGCCACCGCCGACCTGCTCGCGAAGGCCGCCCACGGCCTCGCCGACGACCTGCTGACGAACACCCTGCTCACCGCCTCCTGCCCGGTCGTCTTCGCGCCGGCCATGCACACCGAGATGTGGGAGCACCCCGCCACGCAGGCGAACGTCGCCACGCTGCGGGCCCGCGGCGCCGTCGTCATCGAGCCCGCCGTCGGCCGGCTCACCGGCACCGACACCGGCAAGGGCCGGCTGCCGGAGCCGGCGGAGATCTTCGAGGTCTGCCGCCGCGCCCTCGCCCGCGGCGCCGGCGGCCTCGGCCCCGACCTCGCCGGCCGGCACGTCGTCGTCAGCGCCGGCGGCACCCGCGAGCCGCTCGACCCGGTGCGCTTCCTGGGCAACCGCTCCTCCGGCCGGCAGGGCTACGCCCTGGCCCGTACCGCCGCCGCCCGCGGCGCCCGGGTCACCCTGCTCGCCGCGAACACCGCGCTGCCCGACCCCGCGGGCGTGGACGTCGTCCGCGTCGGCACCACCGTGGAGCTGCGGGACGCCGTGGTGAAGGCCGCGGCCGACGCCGACGCCGTCGTCATGGCCGCCGCCGTCGCCGACTTCCGGCCGGTGACGTACGCCACCGGCAAGATCAAGAAGCGGGACGGCCACGATCCGGAACCGATCGCCCTCACCCGGAACCCCGACATCCTCGCCGGGATCTCCGCCGACCGGCCGCGCCCCGGGCAGGTCGTCGTCGGCTTCGCCGCCGAGACCGACGACGTCCTCGCCAACGGCCGCGCCAAGCTCGCCCGCAAGGGCTGCGACCTGCTCGTCGTCAACGAGGTGGGGGAGGCCAAGGCGTTCGGCTCGGACGGCAACGAGGCGGTGGTGCTCACCGCCGGCGGGCGGGAGGTGGCCGTGCCGTACGGGCCGAAGGAGGCGCTGGCCGACGTGGTGTGGGATCTCGTAGCGGAATCCCTCGACTGAGTGATCCCCGGCGACACTCCGGACAGTTTCTTGCTGCTTTGCGATGGAATTCGGCCGGGTTTTCGTGCGGTTCCCCAGGTCAACGGGCATCCACGGACCGAGACGGGTTGTCCCGCAGGCGCTGCTGCCGGATAAAATAGCCCGCGGGCCCGTCCCGGGAGCACCGGGACGCGGGTCCGCCCAGATCAGCCAGCAGCCGCTGCAACCGTGGGGAGCGATGTGTCCCGCCGTCTTTTCACCTCGGAATCCGTCACCGAGGGTCACCCAGACAAGATCGCTGACCAGATCAGCGATGCCGTCCTCGACGCCCTGCTCACCGAGGACCCGCACTCCCGGGTCGCCGTCGAGACACTGATCACCACCGGCCAGGTGCACGTGGCCGGCGAGGTGACCACCACCGCCTACGCGGACATCGCGACCCTCGTGCGCAACAAGATCCTGGAGATCGGCTACGACTCGTCGAAGAAGGGCTTCGACGGCGCCTCCTGCGGCGTCTCCGTCTCCATCGGCGCCCAGTCGCCGGACATCGCCCAGGGCGTCGACACGGCGTACGAGAGCCGCGTCGAGGGCTCCGGCGGCGACGACCTCGACCTCCAGGGCGCCGGCGACCAGGGCCTGATGTTCGGCTACGCGTGCGACGAGACCCCCGAGCTGATGCCGCTGCCCATCCACCTGGCGCACCGGCTGTCCGCCCGGCTCAGCGAGGTCCGCAAGAACGGGACCATCCCCTACCTGCGCCCCGACGGCAAGACGCAGGTCACCATCGAGTACAACGGCGACAAGGCGGTCCGGCTGGACACCGTCGTCGTCTCCTCGCAGCACGCCTCCGACATCGACCTCGACTCGCTGCTCACGCCCGACATCCGCGAGTTCGTCGTCGAGCCGGAGCTGAAGGCCCTCCTCGACGACGGCATCAAGCTGGACACCGAGGGCTACCGGCTGCTGGTCAACCCCACCGGCCGGTTCGAGATCGGCGGCCCCATGGGCGACGCCGGGCTCACCGGGCGGAAGATCATCATCGACACCTACGGCGGCATGGCCCGGCACGGCGGCGGCGCCTTCTCCGGCAAGGACCCCTCCAAGGTCGACCGCTCCGCCGCGTACGCGATGCGCTGGGTCGCCAAGAACGTCGTGGCCGCCGGCCTCGCCACCCGCTGCGAGGTGCAGGTGGCGTACGCGATCGGCAAGGCCGAGCCGGTCGGTCTCTTCGTCGAGACCTTCGGCACCGCCACCGTCGACGTCGAGAAGATCGAGACCGCCATCTCGGAGACCTTCGACCTCCGCCCCGCGGCGCTCATCCGCGATCTGGACCTGCTGCGCCCGATCTACTCCCAGACCGCCGCGTACGGCCACTTCGGCCGCCCGCTGGACGACTTCACCTGGGAGCGCACCGACCGCGTCGACGCGCTGCGCAAGGCCGCCGGCAGCTGAGCGCGCTTCCCGCGCCCGCCGCGGTGGCCCTGCCGCGCGTCGCAGGGCGATGATCCGCAGGACAGCCCCCCGGCCCCGGCCCCAGGCCGGGGCCGGAGGCCGTCCGGGCGGGATGTCCCCGCCGTCTGGTAGGACGGAGAGGTGACCAGCGACGACGCCCGGGAGGCGGAGCCCGAGGGGGCGGAGCAGCTCGCCCTCATCCGGGAGACCGTGCGCCGGGCCAGGGGCCCGCGCGCCCGCCCGCGCACCTGGCGCGGCGCCCCGCTGGCCGAGGAGCTGCCCGTCGCGCGCGTCCTCGTCGACAAGGGCCTGCTCCACCTCGACCGCCTCTTCGACTACGCCGTGCCCGCCGCCATGGACGCCGAGGCGCGCCCCGGCGTGCGGGTGCGCGTCCGCTTCGGCGCCGGCGAGCGGGAGGGGCGGCGCGAGGGCGGCGGGCTGATCAACGGGTACGTCGTCGAGCGCCGCGCCGGCAGCGACTTCCCCGGCACCCTCGCGCCGATCGCCCAGGTCCTCTCCCCGGAGCCGGTCCTCGGGGCGCAGCTCCTGGGCCTGTGCCAGGCCGTCGCCGACCGGTACGCCGGCGCGCTCGCCGACGTCGTCCAGCTCGCCCTGCCGCCGCGCATGGCCCGTGCCGAGAAGAAGCCCTCGCCCGACCCGCTCCCGCCGCCCCCCGCGCCGGAGCCCGGCGGCTGGGCGCGCTACGGGAACGGGCCCGGGCTGCTCGCCGCGCTGGCCGACGGCGGCGGCCCGCGGGCGGTGTGGACGGCGCTGCCCGGCCCCGGCTGGCCCGACGAGCTGGCCCGCGCGCTGGCCGCGGCCCTCGCCTCCGGCCGCGGCGCGCTCGCCGTGCTGCCCGACGGCCGCGCCGCCGCCCGCGTCGACGAGGCGCTGACCGCCCTCGTCGGCCGCGGCCGGCACGTGCTGCTCACCGCCGACGCCGGGCCCGAGGCCCGCTACCGCCGCTGGCTCGCCGTCAGCCGCGGCGCCGTCCGCGGCGTCGTCGGCACCCGGGCCGCCGCCTTCGCCCCCGTACGGAACCTGGGGCTCGCCGCGATCTGGGACGACGCCGACAGCGGCCACGCCGACGACCGCGCCCCGCAGCCGCACGCCCGCGAGGTCCTGGCCCTGCGTGCCGCCCGGGAGCACACGGCGCTCCTCGTCGGCGGCCACGCCCGCAGCGTCGAGGCCGCCCGCTACGTCGAGAGCGGCTGGGCCCAGGCCGTCGCCGCCCCGCGGGAGACGGTACGGGCCGCCGCCCCCCTGGTCCGTACCGTCGGCGACAGCGAGCAGGCGCGCGACGCGGCGGCCCGCGCCGCCCGGCTGCCCACGCTCGCGTGGCAGGTGGCGCGGGAGGGGCTGCGCGCGGGCCCGGTGCTGGTGCAGGTGCCCCGCCGGGGGTACGCGCCCCGGCTGGCCTGCGCCCGCTGCCGCGCGCCGGCGCGCTGCGCGCGCTGCGCCGGGCCGCTGGTGGGCGAGGGGCGCGGGGCGGCGCTGGAGTGCGGCTGGTGCGCGGCGCGGGAGGACGCCTGGCGGTGCCCCGAGTGCGGCGGCACCCGGCTGCGCGCGCAGGTCGTCGGGGCCCGGCGGACGGCGGAGGAGCTGGGCCGGGCGTTCCCGTCGGTGCCGGTGCGCACGTCCGGCCGGGACCATGTGCTGGCGCGGGTGCCGGACGCCCCGGCGCTGGTGGTCAGCACGCCGGGCGCCGAGCCCGTCGCGGAGGGGGGGTACGCCGCGGCGCTGCTGCTCGACGGCTGGGCACTGCTGAACCGGCCGGACCTGCGCGCCGGGGAGGAGGCGCTGCGGCGCTGGCTGACCGCCGCCGCGCTGGTCCGCGGCGCCGCGGACGGCGGGGTCGCGGCGGTCGTCGCCGACCCGGCGCAGCGGCCGGTGCAGGCCCTGGTGCGCTGGGACCCGGCCGGCTTCGCCGGCACGGAGCTGGGGGAGCGCGCGGAGCTGGGCTTCCCGCCGGTCTCCCGGATGGCGGCGGTCTGGGGCCCGCCGGAGGCGGTGACGCCGTTCGTGGGCGCCGCCGAGCTGCCGCCGTCGACGGAGGTGCTGGGCCCGGTGCCCGCGCCGGACCCGGCGGCGGGCCCGCGGGGCGCGGCGGCGCCCGGGGGCTCCTGGGAGCGGGTGCTGCTGCGCGTACCGCCGGGGCACGGGTCGGCGCTCGCGGCGGCCCTGAAGGCGGCGCAGGCGGCCCGGATGGCCCGCCGTACGGGCCCGCCGCTGCGGGTCCGCATCGACCCGCCGGACATCGGCTGAGCCGCCCTCCACGCCGGGCCCCGAGCCGGGGCGGCGGTGCGGGTGCCGGTACCGGAGCTCTTGGCTGGGCGCGTGCATGCCATTGACACCCCTTCCGGGCGGCCATACAGTCCGTTCGACTGCAAGAACAAGGTTCGAAATATCGAACGGACGTATCCGCTTCCTCCCCCCACGGAAAGGACGGAACATGTCCCCCTCCGTCAGCAGACGCCGGCTCCTGCAGGCCGCCGGCGCCGCGGCCGTCGGCTCCGCGGCCGGCCCCGCCCTCGGCAGCCCCACCGCCCGGGCTGCGAGCGCCGGGGCCCGGGCCCGCGCCGCGGTCTCCGCGTCCCCCTTCGGCTTAGGGCAGGTGCGGCTGACCGCGAGCCGGTGGCTCGACAACCAGAACCGCACGCTGAACTACCTGCGGTTCGTCGATGTCGACCGGCTGCTGTACAACTTCCGGGCCAACCACCGGCTGTCCACCAACGGCGCCGCCGCCAACGGCGGCTGGGACGCGCCGACGTTCCCGTTCCGCAGCCACATGCAGGGACACTTCCTCACGGGCTGGGCCCAGGCGTACGCGGTGACCGGGGACACGACCTGCCGGGACAAGGCCCGGTACATGGTCGCGGAGCTGGCCCGGTGCCAGGCCAACAACGGCGCCGCCGGGTTCAACGCCGGGTACGTGTGCGGCTTCCCCGAGTCCGACTTCACCGCGCTGGAGGACCGGACCCTGTCCAACGGCAACGTGCCGTACTACGTCATCCACAAGACGCTGGCCGGTCTGCTGGACGTGTGGCGCCTGCTGGGCAGCGCACAGGCCCGGGACGTGCTGCTGAACCTCGCGGGGTGGGTCGACTGGCGCACCGGCCGGCTGAGCGGGCAGCAGATGCAGGCCGTGCTGGGGACCGAGTTCGGCGGCATGAACGCCGTGCTGACCGACATCTCCCAGCAGACCGGCGACGCCCGCTGGCTCACCGTCGCCCGCCGGTTCGACCACGCCGCGGTGTTCGACCCCCTGGCCGCCAACCAGGACCGGCTCAACGGGCTGCACGCCAACACCCAGGTCCCCAAGTGGATCGGCGCCGCCCGGGAGTACCAGGCCACCGGCACCACCCGCTACCGGGACATAGCCGTCAACGCCTGGGACATCTGCGTGGGCGCGCACACCTACGTCATCGGCGGCAACAGCCAGGCGGAGCACTTCCGCCCGCCGGACGCCATCGCCGGCTACCTCAACCGGGACACCTGCGAGAGCTGCAACACGTACAACATGCTCACGCTCACCCGGGAGCTGTTCACGCTGGATCCCGGCCGGGCCGAACTGTTCGACTACTACGAGCGGGCATGGCTGAACCAGATGATCGGCCAGCAGAACCCGGCCGACGACCACGGCCACATCACCTACTTCACCCCGCTCAACCCCGGCGGTCGACGCGGCGTGGGCCCGGCGTGGGGCGGGGGCACCTGGAGCACCGACTACCAAAGCTTCTGGTGCTGTCAGGGCACGGGTCTGGAGATGCACACCAGGCTGATGGACTCCGTCTACTTCCACAGTGACACCACGCTGATCGTGAACCTGTTCGTGCCCTCGGTGCTCGACTGGTCGCAGCGCGGGATCACGGTCACCCAGACCACGTCGTTTCCTGTCGGTGACACCACCACCCTGCGGATCAGCGGAGACGCCGACGGGACGTGGACGATGCGCGTGCGCATCCCGTCCTGGACCACCGGGGCGACCATCAGCGTCAACGGCGTGGTGCAGGACATCGCCACCACGCCCGGCAGCTACGCCGCCCTGACCCGCTCCTGGTCCTCCGGCGACACCGTCAGCGTCCGCCTGCCCATGCGCGTCGTCATGCGCGCTGCCAACGACGCCCCGGACGTCGCCGCCGTCACCTACGGCCCGGTGGTGCTGTCCGGCGACTACGGCAACACCTCACTCGGCTCGCTGCCGTCGCTGGACACCGCCTCGATCACCAGGACCGGCAGCGACTCGCTCGCCTTCACCGCCACGGCCGACGGCGCCACCGTCAATCTGGGCCCCTTCTACGACGCGCACGGCCACAACTACACCGTCTACTGGAACGCGGACGGCCAGGGCGGCACAGACACCGTCCGGCTCGTCAACGCCGCCAGCGCCCTCGTGCTCGGCATCCAGGACATGTCCACCGCCGACGGCGGGCGCGCCCTGCAGTGGCACGACTCGGGCACGGCGGACCACGACTGGGAGATGATCCCCGACGGCGATGCGGTCCGGTTCCGCAACGCCCACAGCGGCAAGGTGCTCGGCGTCCAGGACATGTCCACGCAGGATGGTGCGGCCGTCCTGCAGTGGGCGGACAACGGCACTGCCGACCACCGGTGGACGATGGCCGACCAGGGAGACGGCACGTACGAGATCCGCAACGGGAACAGCGGAAAGCTGCTCGGTATCCAGAACCACTCCACCGCCGTCGGCGCGTTCGCCGTCCAGGACGCGGACAACGGCACCGCCGACAACAGGTGGCGAGTCGTCCGCAACGGCTAGCCCGGGCTTGTCCCGGCGGTGGTGTCGTCGATGCGGTCAGGGGGCGGTGATCGCCCGAAGGACGTGGACGGGGCGCTGCCGGAGCGTGTGCCGCGGCGAGCCGGGCCCGGGGGACCGCTCCGTCAGGACCGCGTGGCCGCCACCGCGTCCGGCGCCGGCTGGGCCGGCGCACCCGTGCCCGGGGCCGGGCGGGCCGCCGGGACCACCGGCAGCGTGCCCGCGGGCAGCCGGCCCTCGCCGCCCACCGGCGCGCCGGCCTCCGCGGCGCCGGCGTCGCGGCCCGGCTGCTGCGCCCGGCGCGTGCCGTACCGGCGGTGCACCGCCTGCTTGGTGACGCCCAGCGCCGAGCCCACCGCGTCCCAGGAGAAGCCGAGCGAGCGGTCGAACTCGACCGCCGCGGTCACCAGCGTCTCGACGCTGTCCCGCAACTCCTGGGCGAGCCGCACCGTGGGCGCCGGGGCCCGCCCGTACACGACGAAGCCCGCGGACGGGCCCGTCCGCCGCGGGCGGTAGACGTTGCCCAGCTGGGCGGTGAGGGTGCGCAGCGCGTCGACCTGCCTGCGCACCCTTTCGATGTCCCGCACCAGGAGTTGCAGGCTCGCCCGCGCCTGGGCGTCGTGGCTTGCGTGGTCGGCCATGGGGAAGCCTCTCGAACCGGCGTCGTTCGGATCGGGCCGCCGAAGCGGCCCGTTTCGGTCACTTTTCACTTTCCTGACTGAGCAACGCGACACCCGGGGCGGCGGTCACGGGTCGGGGGCGCGCGCTCCGCACCCGGGAGCGTGCCGCCGCACGCACGCCCCGGGCGTATCGGACCCGGGCGTTCCGTCCGTGCCCGCCCCGCCGCCGCGCCGACCGCGGTCCTAGAATTGCCGCACCCCTGCACACCCGACCGCGTCCCACCGCACGCGACCGCGGCTCCGCGCCCGCCACCCGCGTCCCACCCCGCCCCCACCGCCCCGCCGCTGCACCCGCACCCGAGAGGACCCGCGCCACCCATGAGGCTCGTTTTCGCCGGTACGCCCGAAGTCGCCGTGCCCGCCCTCGACGCCCTGCTGGCGTCGGACCGGCACGAGGTCGTCGCCGTCGTCACCCGGCCCGACGCGCCCGCCGGCCGGGGCCGGCACCTGGTGGCGAGCCCGGTCGCGCAGCGGGCAGAGGAGGCCGGCGTCGAGGTGCTGAAGCCCGCCCGGCCCAAGGAGCCGGAGTTCCTGGAGCGGCTGCGCGCCCTCGGCCCCGACTGCTGCCCCGTCGTCGCGTACGGCGCCCTGCTGCCCCGGCCCGCGCTCGACATCCCCGTCCACGGCTGGGTCAACCTGCACTTCTCGCTGCTGCCCGCCTGGCGCGGCGCCGCCCCCGTGCAGCACGCGATCCTCGCCGGCGACGAGGTCACCGGCGCGACCACGTTCCGTATCGACGAAGGGCTCGACTCCGGGCCGGTGTTCGGCGTCGTCACCGAGCAGGTGCGCCCCACCGACACCAGCGGCGACCTGCTGACCCGGCTGGCCATGGCCGGCGCCGGGCTGCTCGCCGCCACGATGGACGGCATCGAGGACGGCGGCCTCAAGGCCGTGCCGCAGCCCGCCGAGGGCGTCTCGTCGGCGCCGAAGATCCAGGTCGAGGACGCGCGGCTGGACTTCACCGCGCCCGCGCTGCGCGTGGACCGGGTGGTGCGCGGCTGTACGCCCGCGCCCGGCGCGTGGACGACGTTCCGCGGCGAGCGGCTGAAGGTCCGCTCGGTGACGCCGCGCCCCGGGCACGACGGCCTGGCGCCCGGCGAGCTGGAGGTGACGAAGTCCGCGGTCCACGTCGGCACCGGCTCGTACGCCGTCGAGCTGGGGTGGGTGCAGGCCCAGGGCAAGCGGCCGATGGCCGCGGCGGACTGGGCGCGCGGCGTGCGCATCGCCTCCGGCGAACGCCTCGGCGACGGGCCGGAGCCGTCCGGGGCGTAGGCTTCCGGTGTACGCAACAGCCAGCCCCGGAGCACATTTCACGTGAGCGACCAGCCGCGCCGTCGCCGGCCCGCCAAGCCCTACCGCAGGCCGCAGAAGGACCCCGTACGGATCCTCGCCTACGACGCGCTCCGCGCGGTCGACGAGCGCGACGCCTACGCCAACCTCGTGCTGCCCCCCATGCTCCGGCAGGCCCGGCAGCGGGACGGGTTCGACGCCCGGGACGCGGCGCTGGCCACCGAGCTGGTCTACGGCACGCTGCGCCGCCAGGGCACGTACGACCGGATCATCGCCGAGTGCGTCGACCGGCCGCTGCGCGAGGTCGACCCCGAGGTGCTCGACGTCCTCAGCCTCGGCGCCCACCAGCTCCTCGGCACCCGCATCCCCTCGCACGCCGCGGTGTCGGCGTCCGTGGAGCTGGCCCGGGTGGTGCTGGGCGACGGCCGGGCCCGGTTCGTCAACGCGGTGCTGCGCCGGATCGCCGCCCGCGACCTGGAAGGCTGGCTCGCCGAGGTGGCGCCGCCGTACGACGACGACCCCGAGGAGCACCTGGCGGTCGTCCACTCCCACCCCCGCTGGATCGTCTCCGCGCTGTGGGACGCGCTCGGCGGCGGCCGGGCCGGGATGGAGGAGCTGCTCGCCGCCGACAACGAACGGCCCGAGGTCACCCTCGTCGCCCGCCCGGGCCGGGCGGCGCCCGCCGAGCTGGGCGGCCCGGACACGCTGCCGGGGCGCTGGTCCCCGTACGCCGTGCGGCTCACCGAGGGCGGCGACCCGGGAACGCTCGACGCGGTGCGCGACGGCCGGGCCGGCGTGCAGGACGAGGGCAGCCAGCTCGTCGCGCTGGCGCTGGCGAACGCGCCGCTGGACGGGCCCGACACCCGCTGGCTCGACGGCTGCGCCGGGCCGGGCGGCAAGGCGGCGCTGCTCGCCGCGCTGGCCGCGGAGCGCGGGGCGGCGCTGGTGGCGGCCGAGAAACAGCCGCACCGGGCCCGGCTGGTCGCCCGCGCGCTCGCCGGCAACCCCGGCCCGTACCAGGTCGTCGTCGCCGACGGCACCCGCCCGGCCTGGCGGCCCGGCGGCTTCGACCGCGTCCTCGTCGACGTCCCCTGTACGGGCCTGGGCGCGCTGCGCCGCCGACCCGAGGCCCGGTGGCGGCGCCGCCCCGAGGACCTGGACGGCTTCGCGCCGTTGCAGCGGGCGCTGCTGGGCGGCGCCCTCACGGCGGTACGCCCCGGGGGCGTCGTCGGCTACGTGACCTGCTCGCCGCACCCCGCCGAGACCCGCGCGGTCGTCGACGACGCGCTGAAGGCGGCCGGCGCCCCCGCCGCCGAGCTGCTCGACGCCCGGCCGCTGCTGCCCGGCGTACCGGACCTCGGCGACGGCCCGGACGTCCAGCTCTGGCCGCACCGCCACGGCACCGACGCCATGTACCTCGCGCTGCTGCGCCGCACCGGCTGACCCGGGGCGGGGCGACCCTGCCACGTCCGCGCGGCCGCCTCCGCGCGGGCCTGCTCCGGGGCGCCCGCGGGGCGGCGGGCCATCGCGCCCGGCCACCGCACCCGGTCCCCTCCGCGTCCACCGCGCCCTGCCCGTGCATACGGGCATGCCACGCGGGACCGACAATCCGCCCCCGCCGCGGTGAACGGCAGGGGGAAGCCGGGTACCGCGGCCGTTCCCCCGGCGCGGACATGGCAGGCTGGGGGCATGGCCGTCCAGATCAGCCCCAGCATCCTGTCCGCCGACTTCGCCCGGCTCGCCGACGAGGCGGAGGCCGTCTCCGGTGCCGACTGGCTCCACGTCGACGTCATGGACAACCACTTCGTGCCCAACCTGACCCTCGGCGTCCCGGTCGTCGAGTCGCTGCGCCGGGCCACCGACACCCCGCTGGACTGCCACCTGATGATCGACGAGCCGGACCGCTGGGCCCCCGCGTTCGTGGACGCGGGCGCCGGCTCCGTCACCTTCCACGCCGAGGCCGCCGCCGCGCCGGTGCGGCTGGCGCGCGAGCTGCGCGCGAAGGGCGCGCGCGCCGCGATGGCGCTCAAGCCGGCCACGCCGGTCGAGCCGTACGAGGACCTGCTGCCCGAGCTCGACATGCTGCTGGTCATGACCGTCGAGCCGGGCTTCGGCGGCCAGGCGTTCCTGGACATCATGCTGCCGAAGGTGCGCCGCACCCGGGAGCTGATCTCCAAGCACGGCCTGGAGCTGTGGTTGCAGGTCGACGGCGGGGTGTCCGCGGAGACCATCGAGCGGTGCGCCGAGGCGGGCGCGGACGTGTTCGTCGCGGGCTCCGCGGTGTACGGGGCCGAGGACCCGGCCGCCGCGGTGCGGGCGCTGCGCGCGCAGGCGGCGGCGGCCAGTGAGGGGGCGGCCTGGGCGGCCGGCTGCCGCTAGCCGTCCGCGTACCACCGCGCCACCCACGACCCACGACCGCACCACGCACCACCCGGCCCGCGGCCGCCGGCCACCCGGAGCCGGCGCCTCCGGGCCCGGATCGTGAAAGTATGGACCACAAGCGGCGCCGAGCAGCGCCGCCGGGGAACGCAAAGGAGATCGCGGTGTCGACGGGCCGGACGGCTGCGCGGATGGGACCCGCGGAGCTGGTACAGGCGGCGGCGATGGCTCGCCGTTTCTACCTTGAGGGCAAGTCCAAGATCCAGATCGCCGACGAGTTCGGCGTCAGCCGCTTCAAGGTCGCCCGGGTGCTGGAGACCGCGCTCGAACGCGACCTCGTACGGATCGAGATCCGCGTCCCCGCCGAACTCGACGCCGAGCGCTCCGACGCCCTGCGTGCCCGCTTCGGCCTGCGCCACGCCGTCGTCGTGGAGGCGCCGGCCGACGCCGTGCCCGACACCCGCGACCCGGAAAACCTCGGCAGCGTCGCCGCCGACCTGCTCGCCGAGCTGGTCACCGAGGGCGACGTGCTGGGGCTGGCCTGGGGCCGGTCCACGATCAACATGGCGCAGGCGCTGCACCGACTGCCCCCGGCCACCGTCGTCCAGCTCACCGGCGTCTACGACGCCGGCACCGCCGAGCGCGGCTCCGTGGAGGCGGTGCGCCGCGCGGCGGAGGTCGCCGGCGGCGAGGCCCACCCCATCTACGCGCCCATGCTGCTGCCCGACGCCGCCACCGCCACCGCGCTGCGCAGCCAGACCGGCGTGGCCCGCGCCTTCGAGTACTTCGACAAGGTGACCGTCGCCGCCGTCTCCATCGGCTCCTGGGAGGAGGGCATCTCCACCGTCCACGACATGCTCTCCGCCGAGGAGCGCGAGCACTACGCCTCGCTGGGCGCCGCCGCCGAGATGTCCGCCCACCTCTTCGACGCCGAGGGCCGCCGCATCGGCCGCGACCTGGGGGAGCGGTGCATCACCGTCGAGGCCGACCGGCTGCGCCGGATCCCCGAGGTGGTCGCCATCGCCGGCGGGGCGCGCAAGCGCGAGGCCATCGTGGCGGTGCTGCGCTCGGGCCTGGTCACCAGCCTGGTCACGGACACCGTCGCCGCGGACTACCTGCTGCACGAGGTGGCGCCCGGCCCGCGGCCCGCGCTGGAGCGCGCCGACCCCGACGCCCTGTGACCGTGCCCCCCGGCCCCGCGGCCCCCGGCCTCGCGGCCCGCGGCCTCCCGCCTCAGTCCGGCCGCGTCGGCACCGGCCCGGCCAGGGCGGCGGGGATCTGGGAGCGCGAGGTGAAGCCGAACTTGGCCAGGATGTGCTCCACGTGCGCGTCGACCGTGCGCTTGGAGATCACCAGCTTCTCGGCGATCTCCCGGTTCGTCAGCCCGCGCGCGACCAGCCCCGCCACCTGCCGCTGCCGCGGCGTGAGCCCGTCGCCCGGGCCCGGCGGCTGGGCCGGGACCGCGGGCGCGGCCGGCGCCGCCTCGTCGGCGAGCGCCAGCTCCACGGCGCCGTCGACGGGTAACCGGCCACCCTCGGCGAACGCGGTGTCGTAGCCGTCGTTGCCCAGCGCCTCGCGGGCCGCGTCGGCGGCGCCGCCGTGCAGGTCGTGCAGGACGGGGATGCCGAACCGGGGCTCCTTGACCGCCCGCCGCCACAGCGCGTCCGCCGCGCCCTGGAGGACGGCGACCCGCTCGAAGTGCCGCAGCTCCGCGGCGCGCCAGGCGAAGCCCTCCAGGAAGTGCGCGATGCCCATCAGCTCGTGCAGCTGGGCCTTGGCGCGGATGCCCTGCCGGGCGCACTCGATGCTCTCCGGGTGGTCGCCCTTCAGCCACAGGCCGATGCTCTTGACCCACAGCGCCCACCCGCGCGACCACAGCTCGGCGGGGGTGTCCGCGTTGCGCCGCAGCGAGTCCTCGCAGAGAGCGATGCCCTCGCCCGTACCGCCGTTGAGGACGTGGAAGAAGCCCACGAAGAAGCCGCTCATCAGCAGCCCGGTCGTGTCGCCCTGCGCGGCCAGCTCCCGCCGGGCCGCCTCGAAGCCCTCGGCGACGCCGTCGGTCCGGCCGCGGAAGTAGCGGGTGTGGTGGCGGAAGGCGCGGGCCCAGGCGAGCCCCGTGCGGTCGTCGATGCGCAGCGCGACGGCCTCGGCCTCGTCCAGCAGCGCGTACGTGTCCCCGCGCTCGCCCTGCAGATCCATGAACCAGCAGGTCAGCCAGAGGGCCTTGACGCGCTCCGGGCGGTCCTCCGGGCAGCGGTCGAGGGCGCGGCGCAGCCAGTAGCGGCCCTCGGTGAGCAGCCCGGCGCAGTGCCAGTAGCCCCACAGCAGCGTGGCCATCCGCAGGCCCGCGGAGGCGTCGTCGGGGTCGGCGAGGCAGAACTCCAGCGCGACCCGTACGTCGGCCTGGTCACGCACCATCTGCCGCAGCAGCTCCACCTGCCGGTCGCCGGTCCACCCGGCCTCGAACAGCCGGGCCCGGCGCAGGAAGTGGTCGCGGTGCCGGCGCCGGGTCCGCTCCTCCTCGGCGCCCGGGCCGAGCTGTTCCAGGCCGAACTCCCGGATGGTGTCGAGCATCCGGTAGCGGGTGCCGTCCTCGGACTCCACCCGCAGCACCACGGACTTCTCGACCAGCCCGATCAGCGCGTCGAGCACGTCCCCGGCGGGCAGCGCGTCCCCGGCCCCGCCCGCCTCCGCGCCGACGGCCTCGGCGACCTCCAGGCTGAACTCCCCGGCGCAGACCGCGAGCCGGGACCACAGCAGCCGCTCGGGCCCGGTGGACAGCTCGTAGCTCCAGCCGATCGTGGTACGGAGCGTCTGGTGCCGGGGCACGGCGGTGCGCCGGCCGCCGGTGAGCAGCTGGAAGCGGTGGTCGAGCCGGTTCAGCATCTCCTCGGGGGAGAGCACCCGCAGCCGGCTGACGGCCAGTTCGATGGCGAGCGGGATGCCGTCGAGGCGGCGGCAGAGCGCGAGGACGTCGGCGCGGTTGTCGTCGTCGACGGTGAATCCGGGCACCGCGGCGGCGGCCCGGTCGGTGAACAGCCGCAGCGCGTCCTCGGCGGGTCCGGAGTCCGCGACATCCAGCGGCGGGACCGGCAGGATGTGCTCGCCCGCGACGTCCAGCGGCTGCCGGCTGGTGGCCACCACGTGCAGCTGCGGCGCGGCGCGCAGCAGCTCCTCGGCGAGCACGGCGCAGGCGTCGACCAGGTGCTCGCAGGTGTCGAGGATCAGCAGCGCCGTCTTGTCCTTGAGGTACGCGGCGAGCGCGTCCTGCGCCGGCAGGGCGGTCTGCTCCGGCAGGTCGAGCGCGGCGGCGACGGTGTTGGGCAGCAGCCGCGGGTCGGCCAGGGCGGACAGTGGGACGAGGGCGACCCCGTCGGGGAAGCGGGAGCGCAGCCGGTGCGCGCCGCGCACGGCGGTACGGGTCTTGCCCACCCCGCCGGGCCCGGTGAGCGTGACCAGGCGGGCCTGCCGCAGACAGGTGTCGAGCAGCGCGAGCTCCTCCCGGCGGCCGACGAAGCTGGTGGCCTCGGCGGGCAGTTCACCGGCGCTGCGGTTCCTCATCGTGGTCCCCCGGAGGTCGGTGGCCGGCTGGTGTCGCACAACCGACGACCGTAAAGGTGCCGGGGCGGGCGGCGGGCGAGTCCGCGGGATTCGGCCGGCCGGCGGGCCCGAGGTGGCACAATGCCCGCCCCGCCGCCGCCCGGCCGCCGGGTGCCGTCAGCCGGGCGGGGGGCGCCAGCCGGCGACCAGGGCCAGCAGCCCGGGGAAGCGGGCTTCGAGGTCGGCCACCCGCAGCTGGTTGCCGCGGGAGAGCCCGTACTGCCGCTGGCGGATGAGCCCGGCCTCGCGCAGCGTGCGGAAGTGGTGCGTGAGCGAGGACTTGGGGCGGTCGATGCCGAACCAGCCGCACGGGTGGTCGATGCGCTCCGCCTCCAGCAGCAGCTTGCGCACCACGTGCAGCCGCAGCGGGTCGCTGAGCGCGGCCAGCACCGTTTCGAGCCGCAGCTCGGCGCGCGTCGGCTCGGGCAGCGGCGCGGGCAGGTCCGCGGGCTCGGTGAAGCTGCGGAAGCCGGTGGTCGCGTCCACCGCGGGAGCGGCGGAGGCGGTGGTCGGGGGCATCGGCGGACTCCTTCCTTGTACGAGTTGCATCGTACTGCAGAGATGCTGTACGAATCTACTCGTACTAGTGGCTGTACGAGAGACCTCGTACAGTGTCGGTTCACCTGTCTGGAGCGCGCATGACGGCACACACCCGCCGGCCGGACCGCACCGCCGCCACCCCCGGGGCCGCCGAGCCGCCGCCGGGGTCGCGCCGGTGGATGTGGCTGGCCGCCTGGCCCGTCGTCGTCGCCCTGGCGCTCTCCAACGAGCCCGCGCCGCTCTACGTGCTGTGGCAGGACCGGCTCGGCTTCTCCGCCGCCACCATCACGCTGATCTACGCCGGCTACATAGCCGGGCTGCTGGCGGCCCTCACCTTCGCGGGCACCCTCGCCGACCGCTACGGGCGCAAGCCCGTGCTGCTGCCGGGCCTCGCGCTGGCCCTGGTCGCCGCCGCGCTCTTCGCCACCGCGCACTCCGTCGCCGTGCTGGGCGTGGCCCGGGTGCTCAGCGGGTTCGCCGTGGGCGCGTTCCTCGCGGCCGGCATGGCCGCGGTGGCCGACCTGGCGCCGGCCGGCGAGAAGCAGCTCGGCGGCCTCGTCGCCTCCGCCGCCATGGTCGGCGGCGCCGCCCTCGGGCCGCTGCTGGCCGGGGTGCTGTCGGAGGCGCTGCCGCACCCGACCGTGCTGGTCTTCGCGGTGCAGGCCGGGCTGCTGCTCACCGCGCTGCCGGTGGTGCTGCGGATGCCGCTGCGCCGGCCCGGCGCGCAACCCCGCGGGGCCGGCCGCGCCCTGCGCGTCCCGTCCGTGCCCCGCGAGCACCGCCGCACCCTGCTGCTCAGCCTGGCCGTCTTCGCCCCCGCCATGACCGCCACCGGCTTCGTGCTCTCCCTCGGCCCGTCCCTGCTGGCCGAGCTGCTGCACACCGGCAACCGCGCGCTCGCCGGCGGCATGATCTTCCTGCTCTTCGCGGCGGCCACCGGCGTCCAGTTCGCCGTCCGCGGCCTTCCCGTACGCACCCTCTTCCGGCTCGGCGCCGCGCTCACCACCGCCTCGATGGCCGCCCTGGTGCTGGGCACCGCCGCCACCTCCGTGCCGCTGCTGCTCGCCGCCGCCGTCCTCGCCGGCCTCGGCCAGGGCAGCTCGCAGCTCGGCGGCCTGAGCACGCTCAGCGCGCGGGTGCCCTCGGCCCGGCTCGCCGAGGCCAACGCGGCGCTCACCTCGGGCGGTTACCTGATGGCCGGCGCGCTGCCGGTGGCCGCGGGGTACCTCAGCGACGGGGTGGGGCTGACGGCGGGCACCACCGCGTTCGGCGTCGCCGTCGCGGTGCTGGTGACGGCCGGCGCGGTGGCGGCGACCCGGCGCTGAACCGGCGCCGCCCGCCGGCTACGGGACGGCCCTCACCACTCCGCGAACGACCCGTCCGGGTGCCGCCACACCGGGTTGTGCCAGCTGTCCGCGGTGCCGTCCGCGGCCCGTACCGCCCGCTCGTCGATCTCCACGCCCAGCCCCGGGCCGGTCGGGCGCAGCAGGTGCCCGGCGTGGAAGCGGAAGACCTCCGGGTCGGCGACGTAGTCGAGCAGCTCCGCGCCGGCGTGGTAGTGGATGCCGATCGACTGCTCCTGGATGAGGAAGTTCGGCGTGCAGAAGGCGAGTTGCAGGCTCGCCGCCAGCGCGAGCGGCCCCAGCGGGCAGTGCGGGGCGATCGCCACGTCGAACGTCTCCGCCAGCGAGGCGATCCGCCGGGTCTCCGAGATGCCGCCGGCGTGGGAGAGGTCCGGTTGCAGCACCGCGACGCCCGCCCGCAGCGCCGGCAGCACCTCGCCGCGCGAGTACAGCCGCTCGCCGGTGGCCACCGGCAGCGACGTCGCGCCGGTGACCCGCTCCAGCAGGTGCGTGTGCTCGGGCAGCACCGGCTCCTCCACGAACATCGGCGCGTACGGCTCCAGCACCCCCATCGCCCGGATCGCGCCGGCCGCCGAGAACCGCCCGTGGAAGTCGACGGCGAAGTCCCCTTCCGGCCCCAGCGCGTCGCGGGCGGCCTCCGCCCGGGCGGCGACCCGGCGCAGGCCGGCGACGTTCGGCAGCCGGTCCATCCGCCCGGAGCCGTTCATCTTCACCGCGGTGAAGCCGGCCTCCACCTGCGCGGCGACCTGGTCGCGCACCTCGCCCGGCTCGTCGCCGCCGACCCAGCAGTACGCGCGGGCGCGCTCGCGCACCGGCCCGCCGAGCAGCCGGTGCACGGGCGCGCCGTACGCCTTGCCGGCGATGTCCCACAACGCCTGGTCGAGCCCCGCGACGGCGGAGGAGAGCACCGGCCCGCCGCGGTAGAAGGAACCCTTGGTCATCAGCTGCCAGTGGTCCTCGACGCGCAGCGGGTCGGCGCCGACGAGGAACTGCTCGGCGAGTTCGTGGACGGCCGTGCGGACGGTCGCCGCCCGGCCCTCCACGACGGGCTCGCCCCAGCCCACGAGACCGTCGTCCGTCTCGATCCGGCAGAACAGCCAGCGCGGCGGCACGGCGAAGGTCTCGACCCGGGTGATCTTCAACTGCTCACTCCTTGACGCTGCCCTCGGTCAGCCCGGTCCGCCAGAAGCGCTGGAGGACGAGCATCGCGACGGCCAGGGGGATGACGGAGACGAAGGCCCCGCCGACGGTGTACTGCGTGAGTTCGGGCACCCGGTCCGCGGCCTGCTGCCAGGTGACCAGCCCGAGGGTGATCGGGTACTTCCGGTCGTCGGAGAGCATCACCAGCGGGAGGAAGTAGTTGTTCCAGATGTGCACGAACTGGAAGAGGAAGACGGTCACCAGCGCCGGCGTCATGATCCGCAGGACCAGCGAGAAGAAGATCCGCCCCTCGCCCGCGCCGTCCACCCGCGCCGCCTCCAGCAGCGAGTCGGGCACCGCCGCCTCGGCGTAGATCCGGCAGAGGTAGACGCCGAACGGGCTGACGACGCTGGGGATCAGCACGCCCCAGTAGGTGTTGGTGAGCTCCAGCTTGCTGAACATCAGGTAGAGCGGCAGCGCTAGCGCCGTCGACGGCAGCAGCACGCCCGCCAGGACGAACTTGAAGACCGCCTCCCGGCCCGCGAAGCGGTACTTGGCGAGCGCGAAGCCGGCCGCGGCGGACAGCAGCGTCGCCACCACCGCGCCGACGCCCGCGTACAGCAGGGAGTTCAGCGCCCAGCGCAGATAGACGTGCCCGTCGTAGCTGAAGACGTCGCCGAGGTTGTCCCACAGCCGCGGGTCGTCGAACCACAGCCCGAAGGAGCCGTAGAGGCTGTCGTTCGACTTGGTGGCCGCCACCACCAGCCAGTAGACCGGCAGCAGGAAGTACAGCGCGGCCGCCGTCAGCACGGCGACGAGCAGGATACGGCCCGGGCCCGGTACCCGGCGCCGCCGGCGCGGTGGCGGGGCGGGGCGGGACCCGGCCGCCGGGGCGGCCTCGGTGGTGGTCGTGCCGGTGGCGCTCACCGCTCGCTCCTTTGCTTGCGGGTGACGAGGCTGAGGAATCCGAACGACAGCACCATGGCGACGACGGCCAGGATCACCGACTTGGCCGCGGCCAGGTACAGGTTGGCGTTCGCGAAGGCGTCGAAGTACGCGCTGAGGTTGGGGGTGTAGTCGGTGGTGACGGCCGGGGCGACCTTCTTCAGCACCAGCGGCTCGGCGAAGAGCTGCATCGTGCCGATGATGGAGAACACGGTGGTGAGCACCAGAGCCGGCCGCACCAGCGGGATCTTGATGCGCAGCGCCGTCTGCCAGGGCCCGGCACCGTCGATCTTCGCGGCCTCGTACAGCTCCTGCGGCACCGACTTCAGCTGGGCGATGATGATCAGCATGTTGTAGCCGGCGAACTCCCAGATCACGATGTTCGCGATCGACCACAGCACGCTGTCGTAGCCGAGGAAGTCCGGCTGGAAGCCGAGGTCGCCGAGCACGTCGTTGACCGGGCTGACCCCGGGCACGTACAGGAAGCCCCACAGGATGGTGGCGATCACCCCGGGGATGCCGTACGGCAGGAAGTACGTGGCCCGCAGCAGCCCCGCCCAGCGGTCGGAGACCTGGTCCAGCAGCAGCGCGAGGACCAGCGCCAGCAGCAGCATCACCGGCACCTGCACGACGCCGAAGAGCAGCACCCGGCCGAAGCCCTCGACGAACGTCTCCTGTTGCAGGGCCAGGGAGTAGTTCTCGAAGCCGGCGAAGCCGACGGACGGCTCGCCCAGGCCCAGGGGGCCGCTGCGCTCGACCTTCAGCATGCTCTGGTAGAGGGCGTAGAAGATCGGCACCACCATCGCGAACAGGTACAGCGCGAGGAACGGGCCGAGGAACGCCCACGCCTTGCGGTCGGGGCGGCTGCGCCGCCCGCCGCGGGGCTTCGCGGAGGTGCTCATCTCGCGCTCCTCGCCTTGAGTCCCTTGGCCTTCAGGTCGTCCACGAACTTGCCCTCGGCGTCCCTGAGGGCCTCGCCGAGCGAGCCGCTGCCGGCGAGCACGCGGCCGAAGGCGTCCTGGATGTGGGCGTACGACTGGGTCGTGGTGGGCGCGAAGCGCCAGGAGGTGTCGACGTTGCTGTCGGACAGCTGGAAGACCTCGTTGTAGCGCTGGCCGCCGAAGAACGGGTCGGGCTTGCCGAGCGCGGAGTCCGCCAGCTCGATCCTCGCCGCCGGCCAGCCGTAGCCGGCGGCGATCAGCAGGTCGATCGCCTCGGGGTCGGTGTTGAGCCAGTGCGCGAACTCCAGCGCCTCCACCGGGTGCCTGCTGCCCTGGAGGATCGCGGTGGCCGAGCCGCCCCAGTTGGACGAGGCGTGCGCGCCGCGCTCCCACTGCGGCAGCTCGGCGACCCGCCACCGGCCCTCGGTGCGCGGCGCGTTGCCGCGGATGAGGGCGTCGTACCACTGGGCGCCCGGCCAGGTGGCGATCCGGCCGGTCTGCAGCCCCTTGAAGAACGCGGACTGCGAGTCCTGGGTGGGCCACACCAGCCCGTCGGAGAGCATCCCGTCCCAGAAGTCGGCGACCTCCAGGGACTCGGGGCTGGTGAGGTCGACCACCCAGGTGTCGCCGTCGGTGCTCACCCAGTGGGCGCCGCGCTGCCAGGGGAAGGAGGCGAACCACTGGGCGTTGGCGGGCGGGAAGGCGGTGATCACGGAGCCGCCGCCGCGCTTTCTGATCTTCAGGGCCGCGGCCCGGTACTCGTCCCAGGTCGCCGGGACGTCGATGTCCCACCGCTCGAAGAGGTCCTGGCGGTAGAAGAGCCCCATCGGCCCGGACGCCTGCGGGATGGCGTACGTCCGGCCGGCGAAGACGCCCTGCTGCCACTGCCAGTCGACGTAGCGGCCCTTCAGCTCGTCGGCGCCGTACTCGCTCAGGTCCGTCAGGCCGTTGACGAGCATGAACTCGGGCAGCGCGTAGTACTCCACCTGCGCCAGGTCGGGCGGGTCACCGGCGGTGAGGGAGGCGTGCATCTTCTGGTAGCCGCCGGAGGTGTTGGCGGGCACCGTCTGCACGTCGACCTGGATCTCCGGGTTCCGCTTGTTCCACAGCGCCACGGCCTTCTGCAGCGGCACCCAGGTCCAGAACCTCAGCGTGACCTTCTGGCCCGGCTTCCGCTTGGTCGCCCGGGTCTGCCGGGCCGCGCCGACCTCCTCGCCGCAGCCCGCCAGGGCACCCGCGGCGGCCGCCGCGGCGCCCCAGGCCAGGACCTCTCTTCGGGTGGGCATCCGACCTCCTCGTCAGTGCGTCTTCTCGGTAGCGGCAGGCGGCTCAGGGGACCAGGACGACGACGCCGCGGGCGGGCAGCTCGACCGCGGTGACCGGGGCGGCCGCGGCGTCGGCACCGTCGCCGACGAGCGCGCGCATCGGCTCGGGCAGGGTGACCGTTGCGGCGCTGGCGCCGTGGTTGAGCAGGAACAGGAAGCGCTCGTCCGCCCCGTCCGCGCCCTCGCGCACGGTGGCCTGCACGCCGGCCGGCAGCCCCGGCAGCACGGGCGCCACCCCGGCCCCGGCGCGCACCCGGTCCACCAGGGTGCGCATCGCCTCCGGCGCGAGCCGGGTGCCCGCGTACCAGGCGACCCCGTCCCCGTACCCGTGCCGGGTGACGGCGGGCCGCCCGGCCAGCTCGCCGGCGCCGAACGCGGCGACGGCGGTGGCGCCTTCGAGGTCGACCGACTCCGACCACAGGTCGCCGGTGCCGGTGAGCGCGCCGGTCAGCGGCAGGCTCTGGTCCTCGGCCAGCGGCCAGAACTCCTCCACGCGCAGCCCCAGGACCTCGCGCAGCGGCGCCGGGTAGCCGCCGGTGTGGACCCGGTCGCAGTCGTCGGAGATGCCGGTGAAGTACGAGACGAGCAGGTGCCCCCCGGCGCGTACGTACGCGGTCAGCCGCCTGCCCGTCTCCTCGCTCATCAGGTACAGGTTCGGCACGACCACCAGCCGGTAAGCCGACAGGTCGCGGTCCGGCGGCACGACGTCGCACGGCACGCCCGCCTCGAACAGCGGCTTGTAGTGCCGGCGCAGCGTCTCGGTGAAGTCCAGGTCCGCCGACGGGTGCGAGCCCTGCTCCAGCGCCCACCAGCTGTTCCAGTCGGCGAGCAGGGCCACGTCCGGCCGCGCGCGCGAGCCGGCGAGCTGCGGGACGGCGCCCAGCTCCCGGCCCAGCTCGCGCACCTCGCGGAAGATCCGGGTGTCGGTGCCGGCGTGCGGCACCATCGCCGAGTGGAACTTCTCGGCGCCGCCCGGGGTCGCGCGCCACTGGAAGTACAGCACCGCGTCCGCGCCCTGCGCGACCGCCTGCCAGCTCCACAGCCGCATCGACCCGAACGGCTTGGGGCTGTTGCGGCGCCGCCAGTTGACCGCGCTGGGCGCCTGCTCCATCAGCATCCACGGCTGCCCGCCGCCCGCGGAGCGGGTCAGGTCGAAGGCCAGGCCCGCGGTGAGGTGGGTCTCCGGGTCGTACGGGTCCTGGTAGAAGTCCAGCGCGGTGACGTCCTCGTGCGCGGCCCAGGAGAACGCGTCGACGGCCTTGTGCAGCGGCAGGTGGTTGGTGGTGACGGGCACGTCGGGGGTGATGCGGCGCAGCGCCTCCTTCTCGGCGAGGTAGCACTGCAGCAGGGCGTCGTCGCAGAAGCGGGCGAAGTCCAGCTCCTGGGCCGGGTTGGGGTGGGTGGGGGTGGTGCGCGGCGGGAGGACCTGGGCGAAGGTGTCGTAGCGCTGCGACCAGAAGGTGGTGGCCCAGGCGGTGTTGAGCGCCTCGACGGTGCCGTAGCGCTCCTGGAGCCAGCGGCGGAAGTCGGCGGCGGAGACGTCGCAGTAGCAGCGCGGGTTGGAGCAGCCGTACTCGTTGCCGATGTGCCAGCTGTCCAGGGCGGGGTGGGTGCCGTAGCGGGTGGCGAGTTCGGTGACCAGGCGGACGGCGTGCTCCCGGTAGACCGGGCTGGAGGGGCAGTAGTGCTGCCGGGAGCCGGGCCACTTGCGGACGCCGTCGGGGCCCTGGGGCAGGATCTCCGGGTGCCGCTCGGAGAGCCAGGGCGGCGGGGAGGCGGTCATGGTCGCCAGGCAGACGCGCACGCCGGCGGCGTGCAGGTCGTCCAGCACGCGGCCGAACCAGTCGAAGTCGTACTCTCCCGGGCGCGGTTCGACCAGCGCCCAGGAGAAGATCCCGGCTGTCACCATGGAGACTCCGGCCTCCTTCATCAGCCGGATGTCCTCGGCCCTGACCTCCTCCGGCCAGTGCTCGGGGTTGTAGTCGCCGCCGAAGTGGATGCGCCTCACGTGTGCTTCCTCCGCCCCTCTTGCTGATTTCGTAATTTACGAATTAACGTGCGGGCAACGTAGAAGCGCCGTGGCAGATCCGTCAATACCCGGAGCGTGAACTCGTGACAGCAGCCGGACCCCCGCAACTCGGCCGCTACGCCGGCCGGACCGCCGTCGTCACCGGCGCCGCCGCCGGCATCGGCGCGGCCGTCGCCCGGCGGCTCGCCGCCGAGGGCGGCGCCGTCGTCGTCGCCGACATCGACGGCGACCGGGCCGAGGCCGTCGCCGCGGAGATCACCGCCGCGGGCGGCACCGCCGCCGCGGTCACCGCGGACGTGGCGGGGGAGGAGGGCTGGGCGCGGATCACGGCCGCGGCCGGCGCGTTCGGGCCCGTCGGCGTCCTGGTCTCCAACGCCGTCGCCGTCGACGTCGCCCCCGCGCACGAGACCTCGCCCGGCTCCTGGCGGCGCCAGGTCGACGTCGGCCTCACGGCCGCGTTCCTCGGCTTCCGCGCCTGCCTGCCCGGCCTGCGCGCGCAGCCGGACGCCCCCGGAGCCGTGGTGCTGGTCTCGTCCGTGCACGCCACGCACGGCATCCCGGGCCATCCCGCGTACGCCGCCGCCAAGGGCGGGCTGCTGTCGCTCGGCGGCCAACTCGCCGTCGAGTACGGCCCGTCGGTACGGGTGAACACCGTGCTGCCCGGCCCCGTGCTCACCCGGCTGTGGGACCGCGTCCCCGAGGAGGACCGCCGGGCCAGCGCGGCGCAGACCGCCGCCGGCCGGCTGGGCGCGCCGGAGGAGGTGGCCGCCGCGGTCGCCTTCCTCGCCTCGCCCGAGGCGTCCTACGTCACCGGCGCCAGCCTGGTCGTGGACGGCGGCTGGAGCGTCGTAAAGTCATCGGCCTGAAGGCGGAACGGGCGGGGGCCCGCCGGGGCGCGCCGGAGCAGCGACACAGGGAGGAGCAAGCGGCCATGTCGGGTTACGCCCGCCGCGGAGTGCACGGCCAGACGGTGGAGGCCCTCGCGCACCGCGTCCTCAGCGGCGAGATAGCCGAGGGCGCCACCCTCGACCTCGCCGCCGTGCAGGCCGAGCTGGGCGTCAGCCTCACCGCGCTGCGCGAGTCGCTGAAGGTGCTGGCCGCCAAGGGCATGGTGGACGCCCGGCAGAAGCGCGGCACGTTCGTCCGGCCGCGCTCCGACTGGAACCTCCTCGACGCCGACGTGCTGCGCTGGCGCTTCGAGACCGCCGGGCGGGAGCAGGGCGACGGTGCCGCCGCGCGGGCCGCCTCGCCGCTGCTGCGGGACCTGGACGAGGTGCGCGGCATCGTCGAGCCGGCGGCCGTGCGGCTGGCGGCGGTGCGGCGCACCGCCGCGGACCTGGCGGCGCTGGACGCGGCGCTCGCGGCGATGGCCGAGGCGCGGGACGGGGCCGCCGCCTCCGCCGCGGCCGTCGCGGCGGACCTGGCGTTCCACCGCGCGCTGCTGGCCGCCTCGCACAACGAGCTGCTGGAGCGCATGGACCTGGTCATCGCCACCGGCCTGGCCGCCCGCGACCGGCTGGTGCACGGCCCCGGGCACCATCCCGGGGACCCGGTGCCGAGCCACCGCGCGGTGCTCGACGCGGTACGGGCCGAGGACCCGGACGCCGCCGAGACGGCGATGCGCGGGCTGCTCGCGCAGGCGGCGCACGACCTCGCCGAGCTGACCGCGGCGCCGGAGCAGGAGCCGGGCCCGGCGGCGGGCTGACGGGCGGCCGGCGCGGGGCGGTTCCGCGGTCCCGTACCCACGCGTGCGCCCCGCCGCGCGGACGCATCCGCGCGACGGGGCGGCTTCGGCACTCCGGCGGGCCGTCCGGCCCGGGGGGTCAGTACCAGTTGTTGGCCTGCCAGAACTCCCAGGCGCCGCACGGGCTGCCGTAGCGGTCGTTCATGTAGTCCAGGCCCCACTCCAGCTGGGTGACCGGGTTGGTCTGCCAGTCGTCGCCGTGCGAGGCCATCTTCGAGCCCGGCAGGGCCTGCATCAGGCCGTAGGCGCCGGAGCTGGGGTTCGTCGCGGTGTGGTCCCAGCCGCTCTCCCGCTCCACGATGTTGCTGAAGCAGGTGAACTGGTCGGCGGGCACGATCTCCCGGGCCGCGGCCTGGATGCCGGACTCGGTGGTCGGCACGCTCGCCTGCGACGCCTCGGTGGCGCCGCCGGAGCCGCCCGAACTCCCGGCGGAGGACGAGCCGTTCGGGTCGATCGACCGGTCGACCTCGCCGCCCTCGGTGTCGACGCGCAGCTCGGTGCCGACCGTCAGCGCGGCCGGGTTGTCGCCGATCGCCTTCTCGTTGTCGACGTAGACGCGCTGCCAGCCGCCGGGCACGTCGTACTTCGCGGCGATCTTGGACAGCGTGTCGTTCGCGCCGACGGTGTGCGTGACGTACCGCTGCTTCTTCTCGGTCTCGGCGGCGGTCCGGTCGGCCTCGGTCGGCTTGTCGGCGGCCTGCTTCTTCCCGTCGAGGTCGAGTTCCTGGCCCGGGAGGATCAGGTGCGGGTTGTCGCCGACCGCCGCCTTGTTGGCCTCGTAGAGCCGCTGCCAGTCGGCCCCGAATCCGTTGTCCTCGGCGATCTCCGAGAGGGTGTCGCCCTTCTCGACCGTGTAGGCGTGCGCGGCGGTCGCCGCGACTCCGCCGGCGACGGGCAGGGCTATGCCCACGCCCGCGGCGGCGGCATAGCGGCGGCTGGAGCGCGACTTGGGCGCGCGCCGGGTGCCGGTTCCGGCCATGGTGGCTCGCTCTTTCTCCGACGCCTGCGAAGTGAGCTGTCGGGTTCGGGCTGGAGTTGCCCGGCCGCGTCGTGCGATGCGGCTTCACCCCGAGTCGGGGAGTCCGGTGCGGTTGCCACCGTGTCTCCGGCCGACGGAGAAGTGGTTCCCCCGCTCCTGCCCGAACGGCTGTGGGGACGACGGTTCCGGGCTCCGACGGGCAGGATTCGGCGTACCGGAGCGCGGTGCTCGCGTCTGCGAACGTCTCGGACACTAGGAGATCGAACGGCAGATCACAAGAGGATCACGAGGATCCACGCCTACTCTGACGCTCCGTGGCTACGCGCGCACGCGTGGGACGGATGGGGCGCCTGTGACGTTCGACACCGCCGCCGCGGCGCAGCGCCTCCAGCAGCGGCGGCCCCGCCGGTACGACGAGACCGCGCACCCCGCGCTGCGCGGCCCCGGCCAGCGCGGCCCGCCAGGCATCCGGCCCGGCCGGCGCCGCCGCCGGGGTCCAGCGCCCGCCGTCCGGCTCCTCGTACCCCGGCCCCGCGGGCGCCAGCCGGCGGAAGGCGGGCACCGAGGGGGCGACGGCGACGAGTTCCGCGCACCGCCGGGAGTCGGCCGCCAGTGCCAGCCGGCGCTCGCTCAGCAGCACCACGGTGGCCAGCGCCCGGGCCAGCCACGCGGCCTGCGGCACGCTGTCGGGCAGGGCGACGACGAGCCTCGCCCGGTCGGTGGCGCCGGCCAGGGCGGCGGCGAGCGCCAGGACGTCGTGCGCCGGGTCCGGACCGCCGTCCAGCCACAGCGCGTCCGCGCCGGCGGAGTCGTACGCCGCGCACTCCGCCAGCCAGGAGGCGGGCTCCTCGGGCATTCTGGGCAGCAGCACCCCGACCCGGACCGCCCGTCCGGCGCCGGCAGCGCCGCTGGACGGGGGTGGTGACACGCTCATCGCAGGCCTCCCCGAGTGGCTGATGAGGGCCATCGGGGGCATACCGTACGCCCTTGCGTCGCGGAAGGCAGCGTTTCGTGCACCCACGGTTCATGATTTCTGGAATTCCATCGCGCGCCCGCGCCCGCGCGCGTGGACGGCAGGGCACGCGTGGAGGGAGGGGACGCCCCCCGGGCGTCCCCTCCCTCTCTGTGCTCCCGGCCGGTGGCCCCCGTCAACGGGCGCGGGCCACACCCCCGTTCGCCGGGTCGGGCTCGCCGTCCGTCGCGACCGGCGAGTGGACCGGGTGGCGCCGCCGCCGCGGGTGCGCGGCAGGTGCGCCGGGGTGGGTCATTCCGGGCTCCGGGAGAGCAGGAAGTCGGCGTCGCCGGCCTTGGCGCCCTCGATGAAGGCGTCCATCTCGCCCGGGGTGTAGATCAGGGCGGGGCCGTCCGGGTCGGCGGAGTGCCGTACCGCTATCCGGCCGTCGCGCAGCCTCATGGCCTCGACGCAGTTGCCGCCGTTGCCGCCGCTCCACGGCTTGCGCCAGCCTTCGGCGCCGAGGTCCGCGGCGGGCATGCCGTTGTAGATGCGTTTCATTCACAGCTCCTTGCGGAAGTCCCGGAGGATCTCCTTCGTGCGTTTCGCCGTCGCCGCCTGGGCCGCCATGTGGTCCAGGGCGGCGAGGTGTGAGGCCACCTCCTGCCGGCCGTCGAGGTAGACGGCGCCGGTGAGGTACTCGGTGTAGATCATGTCCGGCAGCTCCGGAACGGCGAACCGGAAGAGGACGAAGGGGCTGTACGTGCCCGGGTGGTGCCCGGTGCGGAACTCGGCCATCTGCAACGTGACGTTGGGCAGCGCGGCGACGTCGAGGAGCCGGTCGACCTGCGCGCGCATGACCGCGCCGTCGCCCACCGGGCGGCGCAGCACCGTCTCGTCCACGATCGCCCAGAACCGCGGCGCGTTCTCGCGGGTGAGCAGCTCCTGGCGCTCCATGCGCAGCGCGACGTGCCGCTCGATCTCCGCGGGCCCCACCCGGCCCAGGGAGCCGATCTTCAGCACGTGCCGCGCGTAGTCCTCGGTCTGCATCAGGCCGGGCACGAAGTGCGGCTCGTACGACCTGATGAGCGACGCCGCGCCCTCCAGGCTCACGTACATGCTGAACCAGTCGGGGAGGATGTCGTGGAAGCGCTGCCACCAGCCGGGCTCGTTGGCCTCCTCGGTGAGCGCGACGAAGGCGTCGACCTCTTCCTGGCCGATGCCGTACGTCTGCAGCAGCAGCTGCACGTAGGGGACCTTGAGCGTGACCTCGGCGGTCTCCATCCGGCGGACCGTGGCCGGCGCGACGCGCAGGACCCGGGCCGCTTCCTCCCGCTTCAGCCCGGCGTGCTCGCGCAGCTCCTGCAGTCGTTTGCCGAGAACGACCTGCCCCACGGTCGGCGCGGACCGCGGTTCGCTCACGCCATACCTCCCTGTCCGAATGCCTCAAGCAGTGTGCCACGAGCAGAGCTTTCTGCACACAGTGCAGGGGCAACTCTGAAAAATTCAGAGTGGGGGTTGCCAAGTGGCCGCGGCGGGACCATAGTTTGGGACGTGAGCCAGTCCACACAGCTGCATCGTTCGGGGGTCGTGACACAGGACCCCGGCGTGCCGGGGGCCCGTTCGGGGGCGGATGCGGCGCGGAGCAGGTTCGAGGTGCCCGGTCGGGCGGAGGCCGTTGCGGTCGCCCGCCGGCTGGCCCGCGAACAGCTGCTCCGCTGGGGGGTGGAGGACGAGGTGGGCGACAGCGCCACCCTCGTCCTCTCGGAGCTGGTGACCAACGCACTGCTGCATACGGGGAGTCGGCGCATAGGGTGCGAGCTGCGCTGCAGCGCCGACAGCCTGCGGCTGGCCGTCACCGACCAGGGTGCCGAGCCGGGAAGCCTGCGGGTGCAGCGGTCGTGCGCGGACGAGCAGGGTCGGGGGCTCCTGCTCGTCACCGCGGTGAGCAGCAGCTGGGGGGCGTACGACGCCCGTCCCGGCCCGGGCCTGGTGGTCTGGGCGCAGCTGCGGCGCGAGGTGCCGGCGGCCGGGGGGGCCGCCGCACCGAGCACCCGGACGGCCGGTGCGCCGGAGACATCGGGGGCCGACGCGGTGGCCGGCCGGGCGGTCGTCGAACGGGCGGCCGGATGAGGCGCACCGGGCCCGGCGGCCGGCTCCGGCTGGCCGTACCGGGCGCGGGCGCCGCCGCGCTCGGCTGCGACGCCGTGGGCGTGCCGGAGCGCCTCGGATACGACGTGACGGCCCGGCTGCCCCGCGTCGGCTGCGTCTTCGCCTACGGCGGCCGGTGGTGGTGGATCGTGCCGGGCGGCTCCGACCTCGGCCTGTTCTGGCCGCCGGCCGTCGACTACGCCCCGGGGGCCGCGGTCTCCCTCGCGGCGGCGGGTCCGGGCGGGGCGGCCGCCGTGCCCCGGCTGGTGCACCGCCCGGCCGACGGGGTTCCGTACACCCCGCCGATCCCGCTGTACCTGCTGCTCTGCCGGCGCACCGGGACCGAGCCCGCCTGGTCCTGCGATGTCGCCGGCGCGGCCGGCGGACGCAGCGACGCCGCCTGACCACCCGCGGCGGACCGGCCGCCGGGCACCTCCTCGACTCGGTTGCGGGGGAGGTGCCCACGGCCGGTCCGCCGAGGGCCGCGCACGCCCGGTGCCCCGGCCGCCGCGGGGGCGGGCCGGGGCACCGGAGCGCGCGCTGTTGCGGACCCGTTCAGCAGTCCCGGCCGCGCAGGGCCGCCATCGCGTCGTAGCTCGCCTCGGCCGCCCAGATGGAGCCCTGCGGCTCCTGCGGGCCGCGGTCCTGCTCCCAGAGGTACAGCGGCAGCCCGGGCGCCCGCAGCCCGCTGAAGAACCGGCGGAAGTCCAGCTCACCCCGGCCGAAGACGACGTCGCGGTACTGGTTCGTCAGCTCCGGGTCCCGCACGCCGTCCTTGACGTGGAAGGCGATGTAGCGCCCCGGGGCGGCGTTGACGTAGTCCAGCGGGTCGAACTCGCCGAGCTCGTCGCGGAAGCGCAGCGAGGCGCCGAACGCCCAGAGGATGTCCAGCTCCAGGAAGACGTACCGGGGGTCGGTGCTGTCGAGGAACAGGTCGTGGCGGCGCACGCCGGGCCGGTCGGCGACCGGGCCGAACTCGTTGGTGTGGTTGTGCTGGTAGATCTTCAGCCCGTGGCGGCGGGCCGCCTCCCCGGACTCGTTGAAGCGGTCGGCGCCGGCCTGGATCTCCGCCGCCGTGCGGCCGGGGAAGTCGCTGGCGGTGCCGACGTAGTCCATGCCGAGCGCGACGGCGTTCTCGAACTCCCGCTCGCGGGTGTCCGCGTTGAGCAGCGCGTTGAGCCCGACGTGGGCGCCGCCGGCCCGCAGGCCGAGGTCGTCGAGGAGCGTACGCAGCTTCGGGACGGTCATGTCCGGCTCCGCCGGCGAGCTGTAGCCGGCGAACTCGATGTGCTTGTAGCCGATCGCGGCCAGCTCCGTCAGCACCGGGGTGAAGCCGCGCTGCTGGATCTGGTCGCGGACGCTGTAGAGCTGGAGGCCGATGCGGCCCCGGGGGATCAGGCCGCCGCGGCCGTGCCCGTGGGCGGCGGCGGGGGCGGCGAGGGCCCCGGCGCCCGCGGCGACGGCGGCGCCGGCCGCCGTGCCGGCGGCGGCCCGGAGGAATCCACGGCGGTGCAGGCTGGGCTTGCTCATGCGGTGTCTCTCCTGCGTAGTCGGTGTGGACGTGGCGGGAACCGCGGGGTGGCGTACGCGCGCGCACGCCACCCCGCGCCGTGCCGGAGGCTCAGCCGGCGGCCTTCATGACGGCCCGGTCGCTGCCGACAAGGCCGCCCGGGTCGGTGTACTCGGCGACGAACACGCCGGTGATGTCGCCCTCGGAGGGGTCGTGGCCCGAGATGGGCTCGGTCTGGACGGTGCCGGTGCAGCCCGTGGTGGTGCTCTGCGGGTGGCCGTGCGTGTCGTGGCCGACGATGTAGTGCACCTGGACCCTGGCGCAGTCCACCTCGGCCTCGTCGGCCACGGTGACCTCGAACTCCACCGCGTCGCCGAAGTGGAACTCCTGGCCGTCGGCCGGCTTGACCAGCGTCACCTCGGGCGCCTGGTCGCCGACGGTGACGTCGACGTCCCGGTACGCGGAGCGGCCCTTGCGGTCGGTGACCTTCAGGGACGCCTTGAAGGTGCCGTCCTCCTCGTACGTGTGCGAGGTGTTCATCTCGGTGGAGTCGGTCCTGCCGTCGCCGTCGAAGTCCCAGGCGTAGCGCACCCGGTCCCCGTCGGGGTCGGCGGTGCCGTCGGCGGAGAACTCGACCGTCAGCGGCGCGAGGCCCTTGACCGGCGAGGCGGCCAGCTCCACCCGCGGCGCGTGGTTGCCGGTGCGGCCGATGTAGTCGATGCGGGAGAGCTGCGCGTCCGGGTTCTCCGAGAAGTAGCCGTCGCCGTACTCCAGGACGTACAGGGCGCCGTCCGGGCCGAACTCCATGTCCATGGGGTTGTCGACGGGAGGCTCGGCGACCCCCTGGGCGACCGGGTTGACCGCTTCCACGGCGCCGGAGCGGTCGAGCCGGAACTCCCTGATGTAGTCGCGGGACCACTCGGCGAACAGCGGCGTCCCGTCGTAGTACCGGGGCCAGGCCACGTCGCGGTTGAACAGCGTGGTCAGCCAGTCGTGGTCGTACGCCGGGCCTGCCATCGGGGCGATGCCGCCGGTGCCCAGGCCCGGGAACTCGGCGGACTGGCCGTAGGAGTACCAGACCTCCGGCTGCTCCACCGGCGGCAGCTCGGTGCGGCCGGTGTTGTGCGGCGAGGTGTTCACCGGCTCGGCGCAGTCGAAGGCCGCGCCGGACTCGCCGGTGGCGAAGTCGTGGTCGTGGTACGGCAGTTCCGCGGTGGCGCAGTACGGCCAGCCGTAGTTCCCGGGCTCGTCGAGGACCAGCCACTTGCCGTGGCCGGCCGGGCCGCGGGTGTCGCTGGCCTGGCGGGCGTCGGGGGAGTAGTCGGCGACGTACACGTCGTCGGTGTGCGGGTCGATCTCCATCCGGTACGGGTTGCGCAGGCCCATGGCGTAGATCTCCGGCCGCGCGTCCGCTGCGCCGCGCTCGAAGAGGTTGCCCCGGGGTATCCCGTACGAGCCGTCGCCGCGGACCTTGATGCGCAGCACCTTGCCGCGCAGGTCGTCGGTGTTGGCGGAGGTCCGCTGGGCGTCGAACGCCGGGTTGCGGCCGTCCCGTTCGTCGATCGGCGTGTAGCCGTCGGACTCGAACGGGTTGGTGTCGTCACCGGTGGTCAGGTAGAGGTTGCCCTGGGAGTCGAAGTCGATGTCGCCGCCGACGTGACAGCAGATGCCCCGGTCGACCGGGACCTGGAGGATCTTCTGCTCGCTGTCGAGGTCGAGGGTGTCGCCCCGGAGCTTGTAGCGGGACAGCTGGAGGTGGCCCTTGTAGCGGTCCCAGTCCGCCTGCGTGCCCTCGAAGGGCGCGTCGCCCTCGTTGACGGGGGTGTCGGGGTCGTCGACCGGGGTGTCCAGCGGCGGCGAGTAGTAGAGGTAGACCCACTTGTTGTGGCGGAAGCCGGGGTCGACGGCGACGTTCTGCAGCCCCTCCTCGTCGTGCTGGTACACGTCGAGCTCGGCGGCGAGCTTGTTCACGCCGGTGTCCGGGTCGTTGAGCCACACCTGGCCGGCGCGGGTGACGTGCAGGACCCGCTCGTCGGGCAGGACGGCGAGGTCGAGCGGCTCGCCGGGGCGGTCGTTGAGCGTGATCTTCTCGAAGGCGGAGTCCGGCGGCGGCCGGTCCCCGCCGTCCGGCGGCGCCGCGGTCGCGCCGGGCGCGACCAGCAGCGCGGCACCGACCGCGCCGGCGGCGAACAGGGCCAGTCTTCGTAGCATTTCCCCTCCCAGGGGCTTGGACGACAAGGCGGCTGGACACGCTCCTGGGTGGTCGGCCCGTTCGCGCCGTCCTTGATCGGCCCACGCGCTGTGGCTCGTTGCGCGGCTTCACGTCCCCCCGCCGCGCACACTCCCGACATGTGACGGCGACCGGTTGGAGATTAGACCTCTTTCGACGCAACGCCAATGCCTACGACCAGAATTGGCGCGACTTTGTCTTTGGAAAGAGCAAACTAGGGTGTACCGGGGGACGGCCGGCCGACCCGCCCACGCCGGGCCCGCTGGGCGGCGGCGCGCCGCGGAGTTCAGGGCCAGCCCTGAGGCGGGGCGGTGCGCGCCCGGCTACGGTGGTGATCACCGGCTCCGCTCCGCGACGGGCGCGTGGGTTGCACGGGGGACAACGGGGCGCGCGCGGGGGGATCGACGCGGAGCGGCTGCCGGTACCGGGGGGCGCGGGTCAGCCGCGCAGGTGCGCGAGCACGGCCAGCACCCGCCGGTGCCCCGAGACGTCCGACTCCAGGCCCAGCTTGGCGAAGATGTTCCGCACGTGCGTCTCGACGGTCTTCCCGCCGACCACCAGGTCGCGCGCGATGGCCTCGTTCGACCGCCCCTCCGCCATCAGCGCCAGCACGTCCCGCTCCCGCGCCGTCAGCCCGGCCAGCGGCTCCGCCGCCCGCCGCGACCGCATCAGGTCCGTCACCACCCGCGGGTCCACGACGCTCTCCCCGGCGGCCACCCGGGCGAGCGCGCCGGCCAGCTCGCCCGCGTCCGCCACCCGCTCCTTGAGCAGGTAGCCGAAGCCGCGCGGATCCTCGCTGAGGGCGCGGACGACGGTGCCGGTCTCGACGTACTGGGAGAGCAGCAGCACGCCCGTGCCCGGGTACCCCGCGCGGATGGCGGCCGCGGCGCGCAGCCCCTCGTCGGTGTGCGTCGGCGGCATGCGGATGTCGAGCAGGACGGCGTCCGGGCGGTGCCGCTCGACCAGGGCGGGCAGCGGGCCGGCGTCGCCGCACTGCGCGGGGACCTCGACGCCCGCGTCGCCCAGCAGCCGGACGATGCCCTCCCGCAGCAGGGCGGAGTCCTCCGCCACGATCACTCGCACGGCAGCTCCGCCACCACCCGCGTGCCCCCGCCCGGCGGGCTGTGCACCGTGAGCACCCCGCCCACCGCCGCGACCCGGTCGGCCAGCCCGCGCAGCCCGCCGCCGCGGTGGTCGTGCCGGGCCCCGCCCACGCCGTCGTCCACGGCCTCGACGACCAGCCGGCCGTCGCGGTGGCGGGCGCTGACGCTGACGGCCCGGGCGCGGGCGTGCTTGGCGGAGTTCGCCAGCGCCTCGGTGACCGTGAAGTACGCGGTGGCCTCGACGTGCGGCGCGAACCGCCGGTCCTCCGCGGCCACCACCACCGGCAGCTCCGCCCGCCCGGCCAGCTCCCGCAACGCGGACGCCAGCCCCTCGCGGGTCAGCACCGCCGGGTGGATGCCGTGCGCGAGCCCGCGCAGCTCCTCGACCGCCAGCCGCAGGCTGTGCTCCACCTCGCCGACGGACCGGCGCAGCTCCTCGTCGGGGTGGCCGGCCAGGCCCTTCTCCACCCGGCGCAGCGTCATCAGCGCGAAGACCAGCCGGGCCTGCGCCCCGTCGTGCAGATCCCGCTCCAGCCGCCGCCGCTCGCTGTCCGCGGCCTGGACGACGCGGGCGCCCGCCGCCCGCGCCTCCGCCTGGAGCCAGACGTTCTCCAGCGCCAGGCGCAGCGCGGCGACCGCCGAGCCCAGCAGCTCCGCGTCCTGCGCCACCGCCGGGTCGTGGCGCAGCAGCGCCAGCGGGGCGCCGCCGGCCGCGTCGATCCGGGTGCTGCCCGCCGCCGCCTCCTCGACCGGCTCGCCCGCCGCGTCCACGTACGCGCCCGCCTCGGGCCGCCACACCCCGAGCCGCAGCCCCGGGTCGCCGAGGACCGGCACCAGCGCCTCGCGCAGCCGCCCCGGGTCGGCGTCGCCGCCGACCTCCATGACCAGGCCGCCGACCTCCGCGCGCTGGAGCCGCATGCGCAGCAGGCCGGTGAGGAAGGCCAGCGGCACGGCGGTCTGCGCCACGTCGGACAGCGCGCCCACGGCCCCCTCGACGGGCTGGCCCGCGGGCACGAGGACCACCAGCACGTCCCACAGCAGGAAGGACGTGGCGACGAGGACCGCGAGCCAGGCGGGCAGCAGGGCGCGGCGGCGGGCGACGGAGGCGCGCCGCCAGCGCCGTACGACGATCGTCACGACGGCGAGGGAGACGGCCCAGCCGGCCGCCCGGTAGCCCGCGTCGAAGGCGGGGAAGAGGTCGCCGAGCGCGGGGACGAACAGCGGGTTGGGGCCGCAGTCGCGGCAGGTGAGGTACGAGCCGTCGGGTCGGGCCGCGGGGTCGAAGGCCAGGGTGCGCAGCAGGCCGCCGCCGGCCACCAGCCCGTACGACAGGCGGATGAGCCGGCCGGCGGCGGGGGAGTCGGTGCGGCCGTCGGGGTAGACGAGGACGAGGTGGGCGAGGACGGCGACGTTCAGGCCCTCGCCCCAGGCGCCCAGGGCGAAGAGCGCGGGCACGGCGGAGCCCTGGAGGTTGCCGAGGAACCAGGTGACGCCCACGGCGGTCAGCAGCGCCCCGGTCGCGTTCGCCGGGCGCCGCCACCGGGCGGCCAGCCCGGCGCCCGCGTAGGCCCAGCCGACGGCGAGGTCGCGGAGGAGGTCGGCGGTGGAGGCGCCGGCGCGGGCGTACGCCCAGGCGCCGACGGCGCCGGAGACGACGGCGGCCAGCGCGGCCGCCACCGTCCAGCACCGCGTCACCTGCGTCGACTCCCGGTTGTGCACGGGCCAACGCTAAGCCATCCACAGGGGTGCCCGCCGCCGCGCGCCGGTCCCGGACCGGGGCCGGCGTCCCTTCTGACCTGCGGCGGGACCCCCGCGCCGGGGCCCTGGATTACCGGAAGGGTGAATTCCGGCAGGGGCCGTGACGGGGCGGGCAAGGCCGGGACCCCGGCGTCCGGCGGGGGGAGAGAGTGCCGGACGGCGGGGTCCCGGGGTGCGGGCGGGCTCAGTAGGCGCCGTAGACGTTGTCGATCGAGCCGTAGCGGTCGGCGGCGTAGTTGCACGCGGCGACGATGTTGGCGACCGGGTCGGTGATGGTCGTCGAGGTGCCGGCCACGTGGTAGGCGGCGAAGGTGGGCGGGATCACCTGCAGCAGGCCCTGCGAGGGAATGCCGGCCGCGGCGTTGGAGTCCCAGTTGTTGATGGCGTTCGGGTTGCCGCTGGACTCGCGCATGATGTTGCGGTAGATGCCGTCGTACGTGCCGGGGATGCCGTTGGCCTCCATGACGACGAGGGCCTCGTTGATCCACTCGTTCAGGGTCGTGCCCGTCGTCGCCACCGCGGCCGGGGCGGCGGCGGGGGCGGTGGGCGCCTGGGGCGCGGCGGCGGCCTGCGGGGCCACCGCGACGCCGACGGCCGCGGCCGCGGCGGCCCAGCCGCCGGCGGCCAGCAGTCGTCGGCGGGTGGAGAGGGCGGGGCGCCGGAGGGCGGGAGCAGACATGTGAGCGGGTCTCTTTCCGTGAGCCATGCGTGGGGACGGCCGTCGGTAAATTGCGGTACCGAGCGACCCGGGAAGTTTTAACGGACATAAACCCGGAATGCACACAGCCCAGTTACTACCCCACATAGTGCGACAAGCCGCGGGTGCTGCCGCTCCGCTGAGGCGCGGGGCGGCCCGGTGTCGGGGGCGGCGTACGACGCCGCTTCGTATGTGACGCAGCCCATATGCGGGAGGTCACACGTGAAAACGGGCGCTGGTAGGTAAAACGGACATTGCTGTTCCTTTACCTGCAAATGCGTAGGTGAAAGGGGGGTGCGGAGCCGCGGTCAGGCGGTCAGGCGGCCAGCTCCCTGGCCGGTGGCGCCGGGAAGCCGACCACGAGACCGTGCGCCGCCAGCCGGCCCTCCGCGCCGGGGTCGCCGGGCAGCGCGTACCCGACGCCCTCGTCGAGCGGCACCTCCACCGCCCCGGCCTCCGCCGGCGCGGCGCGGGCCCGGCCCAGCGTCAGCCCCACGAGCGCCTCCGCCACCTCCTCGGGCCGGGTGGCGCGCGCGGAGGCGACGGGCAACTGCCGGTGCGCGAGCCGGGCACGGCGCTGCGCGGTGGTGATCCCCGTGCGGCCACCCTGCGGAGCGGGTCCGACAACGCCCCGTACGCGACGGCGTCCTGCCGCCGGAGCCGGGTGCTAGCCCTCCCGGACCACCGCCACCGGGCACGGCGCCAGGTGCAGGACCCCGTGGCTGGCCGGGCCCAGCTGGATGCCCGTCGCCCCCGCCGCGGCCGTCGCGTCCGCGGCCGGCGTGCGGCGGGCGCCCAGGACGACGAGGTCCGCCGCGGCCGCCGCCGCCAGCAGCGTGTCGCGCGCCAGGCCCTCCGGCGTCTGCCGCTCCAGGGGTACGTCCGGACGGCGCTGCGCCGCCGCGCGTACCGCCCGGTCCAGCGCCCACTCCGCCTCCCGCATCCGCGGGTCCGGCGCCCCGCCCAGGGTGTGCGCGTGCGTCGCCACCCCCCGCTCCGGCGAGCGCCAGGAGTGCACCGCCGTCACCGCGCAGCCGCGCGCCCGCGCCTCGCGGAACGCGAAGTCCACCGCCGCCGGCTCCGCCCCGTCGTGCCCGGTGCCGAGCACGATCCGGCCGAACTCGCCGCGTCGCGCCGGCGCCCCGCCCCGTACCACCACGACCGGGCAGGCCGCCCGGGCCGCCACCGTGAGCGCCACCGACCCCAGCGGCAGGGCGTCGTGCCCGCCGCGCCCGCGGTCGCCGACGACGAGCACCGTGCCCTCGTCCGCCTCGCGCAGCAGCGCCGGCACCGGGTCGCCGGACAGCGGTTCGGCCTCCACCGGCACCTCCGGGCCCCGCTCGCGGGCCCGTTCGCCGGCGGTCACCAGGATGTGCTCCGCCACGCTCCGGCCGCGCGGCCGGGCGGTGCCGAACTCCGGCCACGTGCGCTCGTACGGCTCCCACAGCGGCGCGTACACGATCCGCACGCCGACGCCGTGCCGTACCGCCTCGGCCACCGCCCAGTCGAGCGCCGCGAGGCTCGCTTCCGAGCCGTCCACCCCTGCCACCAGCTTCCTCATGACCACGAGGCTTGCACACCGCGCAGGGCGCGGGCGAGGGGGCGCGTGCCCAGGCCCGGCCCGGGGGCGCGCCCACTCGGGCGCTGTCTCCGGCCGTCGCCTCCGGGGCTTCGGGGGGCGCGGGGGCGTGCGGGAGGGCGCCGCGCGCCGCCCCGGGTCGGCGCCGCGAAGCGGCCCGCGGGCCGCGGCGGCCGGCCGCGTGCGGGCGCACCCGGCCTCAAGTGATCCGGGACACAAGGGGCGTGGCCTTGTGTGTTACTCACGGGTTGGTCATACTCGGCGAGTTGTCCAGCGGTGACAAATCTGTTCGCCGCTTGGCATGCGCATGTCCAACCAAATCCTCCAGAATCCCCCCTCGCCGGGCGGATCCAACCCCCCATAGGAGGCAGCACGTTGAAGTATCGAGCCATATCCAAAAGCCGGTACGCCATCGCCGGCGTCGGCGCCGCCGCGCTGATCGCCGGCAGCCTGACGCTCGCGACCGCCAACGCCAGCACGAGCGAGCCCGTCGCCGACACCCTCTCGTCGGCCGCCGCGAGCGAGCTCGCCGGCACCCTCGTCCAGGACCTCGACGGCGGGGCGGCCGGGGCGTACTACGACGCCGAGGCCAGGGAACTCGTCGTCAACGTCGTCAGCGACGAGGCCGCCGAGCAGGCCGAGGCGGCGGGCGCCCGCGCCCGCACCGTCGACCACACCACCAAGCAGCTCCAGGCCGCCAAGGCGGACCTGACCCAGGGCGCCACCGCCGGCACCTCGCGGGCGCTCGACCCGGTCACCAACCAGGTCGTCGTCACCGCCGACAGCACGGTCGAGGGCGCCGAACTGGCCGCGCTGAAGAAGGAGGTCGCGGCGCAGGACGGCAAGGCGGTGCTCAAGCGCAGCGAGGGCAGGTTCCAGCCGTACATCGCCGGCGGCCAGGCCATCTACACCGGCGGCTCGCGCTGCTCGCTCGGCTTCAACGTGACCAAGGGCGGGGAGCCGTACTTCCTGACCGCCGGCCACTGCGTCGAACTCGGCGGCACCTCCTGGTCCGAGACCTCGGGCGGCCCCGTCGTCGGCGAGGCCGAGGGCGCGACCTTCCCGGGCAACGACCGGGCGCTGGTCAAGTACGTCGCCGACACCGAGCACCCGAGCGAGGTCGACCTCTACGACGGCACCACCCAGGAGATCACCGGCGCGCGTGAGGCCACGGTCGGCGAGACCGTGCAGCGCAGCGGCAGCACGACGCAGCTGCACGACGGCACCGTCGTCGCGCTCGACGTGTCGGTGACGTACCCCGAGGGCACCGTCGACGGCCTGATCCAGACCGACGTCTGCGCCGAGCCCGGCGACAGCGGCGGCGCGCTCTTCGCGGGCAGCGACGCGATCGGCCTGACCTCGGGCGGCAGCGGCGACTGCACCAGCGGCGGCGAGACGTTCTTCGAGCCGGTGGTCGCGGCCCTCGACGAGTACGGGGCGACCATCCCGTAACCGGCGCGGCCCACGGCCCCGCACCCCAGGCACGGCGTACGACCCGGGCCCCCGGCACCGCACGGCGCCGGGGGCCCGGCGCCTGCCCGGCGTCCGCCCGTCAGCGCAGCAGGCGGAGCGCCGCCGGCAGCACCTCCGCCGTCAGCGGCAGGGCGGGCGCCGGGATGCCGTCGGCCGCGTACGCCAGCGGCCGGTCGGCCTCCACCCGCACCCGCCGCCCGCGCAGGGCCTCGCCGCGCGTCCGCGTCCGCCGCCCCGGGCCGCCGCCGAGCACGACGACGTCCAGCGCGCCGTCGTCGAGCCGGACCCCGGCGGCGGAGTCCCCGGCGGAACCGCCGTCGAGGCAGGGGGCGTTGGCGACGACGGCGGTGTGGCCGCGCCTCTCGTGAACAGCGTCGTCCACGGTGATACGGAACAGCGCCGACCGCCGCGACGCCAGCGCCCGTCCCGGCGCCGTGCGGGCCGCGCCCGCGCCGGCCCACACCGCGCCGAGCGCCCAGGCGGCCGGCTCCTCGGGGCCCGTCACCCGCAGCACGTCCACCGGCCGCGGCTCGCCGCCCAGCAGCAGCTCCGCCAGTTCCTCGGACGCCCGCGGCAGCCCCAGCGCCCGCGCGACGGCGCCCTGCCCGACCGCGCCGGGCACCAGCCCGCACACCGCGTCCGTACCCGCGAGGGCGCCGGCCACCGTGCCGGCCATGCCGTCGCCGCCCACCGCGAGCACCGTGCGGCCCGACGCGGCGGCCCGCCCGGCGAGCGCGGCGGCGTGCGCGAAGCCGCGGCTGTACTCCGCCTCCACCTGCGCCCCGGCGCCGCGCAGCGCCCGGGCCAGCGGGATGAGCGCCGCGGCCCCGGCGGCCCGGCCGGCGGCGGGGTTGACGATGGCGGTGAAGCGGCGCATGGCGGGCTCCGGTTCGGCGTGCGGGCGGTGTGCGGGTCGGGTGCGGAGCGGAGCCGCCCTCACTCGTCCGCCCGCGGCAGCAGCACGCCCGGGTTGAGGACGCCCGCCGGGTCCAGCGACGCCTTCACCGCGCGCAGCGCGGCCACGCCCAGCGAGCCGATCTCGCGCGCGTACCAGGGCCGGTGGTCGGTGCCGACGCCGTGGTGGTGGCTGATCGTGCCGCCGCACTCCAGGATCGCGTCGCCCGCCGCCCGCTTGGCCCGCTCCCACGCGCCCAGCGGGTCGTCGCCCCGGGCGGCAACCACCGTGAAGTACAGCGAGGCGCCCGTCTCGTACACGTGCGAGATGTGGCACATCACCAGCGGCGGCGTCCCCGCCGCGGTCAGCGCCTCCGTCAGCGCCGCGCGCACCGCCTCGTACAGCCGCGGCAGCGCCGGCCAGAAGCCGGCGGTCTCCAGCGTCTCCGCGAAGGCCCCGGCGTCCAGCAGCGCGTCGCGCAGGTACGGGGCCCGGTAGCGGCCCTCCGCCCACGCCTCGCCCGGCTCGGCGCCCAGCGGCTCGCCGCCGGCCGCCCGCAGGACCACGTGCGCCGCGGCCCGGCGGTCCGCCGCCTCGCCCGCCGCGCCCTCGTACCCGGCGACGACCAGGCACCCGGCCGGCGGCGCCGCTTCCGCCGCGCCGATGTCCTCGGGGCGGGCCAGGCCCACCACCGTCTCCGTCTCGTCGGACAGCCGCAGCACCGTCGGCAGCGGCCCGTCCTGCGCCAGCGCGCGCAGCGCCGCCGCGCCCGCGTCGAAGGAGCCGAAGCGCCAGCCCTCGTACTCCCGCACCCGCGGCCGCGGCCGCACCCGTACGGTCACCGAGGTGATCACCCCGAACGCGCCCTCCGAGCCCAGCACCAGCTGCCGCAGGTCCGGCCCGGCCGCCGAGCGCGGCGCCCGGCCCAGCCGCAGCGTGCCCTCCGGCGTCGCCACGGTCAGCCCGACGACCATCTCGTCGAACCGCCCGTAGCCCGCGGACGCCTGGCCGCTGCCGCGGGTCGCGGCGAAGCCGCCGATCGTCGCCCACTCGAAGGACTGCGGGAAGTGGCCGAGGGTGAACCCGCGCTCGCCGAGCAACCGTTCGGCCTCCGGCGCGCGCAGCCCGGCGTCGAGGACGGCGGTGCGCGCGACCTCGTCGAGGGCCGTGAGCCGGTCCAGGCGGCGCAGGTCGAGCGCCACCACGCCGGCGAAGCCCGCCCCGTGCGCGGACGGCGCGAGCCCGCCGGTCACCGACGTGCCGCCGCCGAACGGCACCACCGCCACCCGCCGCTTTGCGCACACCCGCAGCACCGCCAGCACCTCGTCGTGCCCGCCGGGCAGCACCACCGCGTCCGGCGCGTCCGCGACCTCGCCGGCGCGGATGCGCAGCAGGTCGGGGGTGGACTTGCCGCGGGTGTGCCGCACCCGGTCCGCCGCGCCGGTCAGGACGTGCGCGGCGCCGCCCGCCGCGCGCGCGAGCGCGTCGAGGGCCTCCGCGTCCAGGCGCGGCGCGGGCACGTCGAGGTCCGTCAGGGCCGCCGGCGGCGTGTCGGCCGGCCGCACCCCCAGAAGGTCGCGCAGCAGGTCGCGGACGGAGCCGGGGAGCGGCGCCGCCTGCCCGGGGTCGCCCCACCCGTTCCACAGCATCTCCAACGCGGTCCTCCCGTACGGGCGTACGACCTCGGCCGGAGGGCTTTCCTCCGCCGCCATACTCGTTACACTGTGACAGGTGAAGTCGAAACGTCACAAGCCCTCGCTGGACGACGTCGCGCTGGACGCGCTGCGCGACTGCGTCCTGGCCGTGGGCGTGCGCCGCACCACGCTCACCGACGTGGCCCGCCGCGCCGGCGTGTCGCGGATGACGCTCTACCGCCGCTGGCCCGACGTGCAGTCGCTGGTGGGCGACCTGATGACGCGCGAGTGGATCGACGTCGCGCGCGGCGCCCTCCCCGCCGCGGACGGCGCGGCGAACGCGCGCGAGGTGCTGGTCGCCGGGCTCACGGAGGGCTCGCGGGCGCTGCGCGCGCACCCGCTGTTCCGCAAGATCCTCGACGTCGACCCCGAGCTGCTCCTGCCGTACATGCTCGACCGCCGCGGCGCCAGCCAGGACGTCCTGCTCGACCTCATCGCCGACGACGTGCGCAAGGGCCACGCCGACGGTTCCGTACGCGAGGGGCACGCGGTGCGGCAGGCGCGGGCCACGCTGCTCGTCGTGCAGTCCTTCACCTTCTCGATGCGCACCATGACCGACGAGGACGACCCCGACCTCGGCACCGCCGCGTTCGAGCGCGAACTGCGGGAGGTGCTGGAGAGGATGCTCGCGCCATGACCGTGCGGAAAGCGGACAGCATGGAAGCCCCCGGCCGCGACCCCGCCGCCGGCGGGGACTTCTCCCTCAACGCCCGCCGCCGCGCCCGCGAGCTGGCCGCGCTGGCCGCCGGCGAGCGGGTCGACCTGCTGGTCGTCGGGCTCGGCGCCACCGGCGCCGGGGTCGCGCTGGACGCCGCGGCGCGCGGGCTCTCGGTCGCCGCGATCGACGCCCACGACCTCGCGTTCGGCACGTCCCGCTGGAGCAGCAAGCTCGTCCACGGCGGACTGCGCTACCTGGCCTCCGGCCAGGTCGGCATCGCCCACGAGTGCGCGGTGGAGCGCGGCGCGCTGCTGGAGCGCATCGCGCCGCACCTCGTCCACGCCCAGCCGTTCGTGATCCCCCTCACCCCGCTGACCACCCGCGCCCAGGCCGCCGTCGCCTGGGCCGGGCTGCGCTCCGGCGACCTGCTGCGCGCCGCCGCGCGCACCTCCCGCGCGGCGCTGCCCGCGCCGCGCCGGCTGTCGGCGGTGGAGACCCACCAGCTCGTGCCCGGGCTCAGGCGCTACGGGCTGCGCGGCGGCCTGCTCTCCTGGGACGGGCAGCTGTCCGACGACGCCCGGCTGGTGACGGCCGTGGCGCGGACCGCCGCGGGGTACGGCGCCCGGGTGCTCACCCGGGCCCGGGCGGTGGAGCTGACCGGCTCCGGCGCGGTCGTCCGCGACGGGACGACGGGGGAGCGGCTGCGTATCCGCGCCCGCGCGGTGGTCAACGCGACCGGGGTGTGGGCCGGTTCGCTGGTGCCCGGGGTGCGGCTGCGCCCCTCGCGCGGCACGCACCTGGTGCTGCGCGCCGAGGCGCTGGGAATGGGGCGGCAGACGCGCGGGGCGGGGGTGCACATCCCGATCCCGGGGGCGCCGGCCCGGTTCGCGCTGGTGCTGCCGCAGGACGACGGCCGGGTGTACGTGGGCCTGACCGACGAGCCGGTCGACGGCGACGTGCCGGACGAGCCGCCGGTGCCGGAGACCGACGTCGGCTTCCTGCTGGACGTGCTGGACTCCGCGCTCGACGTGCCGGTGCGCCGGTCGGACGTCGTCGGCGCGTTCGCCGGGCTGCGCCCGCTGCTGGAGAGCGACGGCCGCAGCGCCGACCTCTCCCGCCGGCACGCGGTCCTCACCTCGCCGGACGGCGTGGTCACCGTCGTCGGCGGCAAGCTGACGACGTACCGGCGGATGGCCGAGGACGCCGTCGACGCGGCCGTGGCCGGCGCGCGGCTCGCCGCGGGCCCGTGCCGTACCGCCCGGCTGCCGCTGGTCGGCGCCGCGCCGCCCGCCGAACTGGCCCGGCTGGACGCGCCGCGCCGGCTGGTCCAGCGCTACGGGACGGAGGCGCCGGCGGTGCAGGCGCTGGCCGCCGCCGAGCCCGCGCTCGCCGCGCCGGTCGTCCCGGGACACCCGGTCACCGGCGCCGAGCTGGCCTGGGCCGTACGCCACGAGGGCGCCCTCGACGAGGCCGACCTGCTGGACCGGCGCACCCGGCTGGGGCTGGTGGCGGCGGAGCGGGCGGCCGCGGTGGCGGCCGCCCGCGAGGTGCTGTCCGCGCTGTCCGGGGCGGTCAGCTCAGGGCGTTGAACACGGGGTAGTAGCCGCCGGACTGACCGGAGGCCGTGGGGTGGTAGGAGTCGCCGATGGGGAAGGTAACGCTGTGCAGCCATTCGTCGTCCGAGCAGATCTCGTGCCCGGCGAACGCCGGCCGGACGTCGCCGTACGCGAAGCCGTGGTCGGCGGCGCGCTTGGCGGTGACGTCGCTCAGCAGGTCCGCGGCGCCGTTGATGGCCGCCCGGGAGCGCTCGCTGATGCCGAACCAGCAGCCGCCGTTGAGCTGGTACATGCGCGGGTAGCCGAGCACGACGACCTCCGCGTTGGGCGCGCGGGAGCTGATCGCGTCGTACGCCGCGTCCAGCCGCCCGGGCAGGGTGCCCTGGATGTACGTGCGCGCCTGGTTGATCCGGTCGACGCAGGCCGACTCGCCCTGGAGCACGCAGGTCATCATGGCGTCGGCGAAGCCGGCGTCGTTGCCGCCGATGCTGAGGGAGACGAGGGTGGTCGCGGAGTCGAGCGGGCCGAGCTGGTTGTTGATGACGTCGCCGGTGCGGGCGCCGGAGCAGGCGGTGAAGGAGAAGGACGCCGGGTCGTGCGCGTTCTTCCACAGCACCGGGTAGGCGTTGGAGCTCCGCTTGCAGTCGCCGTCGTACGAACCGGCGCCCACGCCGGAGGAGTACGAGTCGCCGAGGGCCACGTATCTCTCGGCGGCGGTGGCGGCGCTGTCGGTGGCTTGGGCGGGCGCGGTGCCGAGCAGCGCCACTGTGGTGGCGACGAGGAAGCCCAGCAGCAGCCGCAAGGGCCGGGCAGTTCTCATGGAACCCCCTGGGGGTGAGGTGTACCGAGTGGTAACCACACCCTGCCCTTCGACACCCATGTCCATGCCAAGGTGCAACTGCGCGCCGGTGATGCGCCGTTCAATCCCTGTTGTGCGACTTCGCCGGGCATCAGCCGATAATCGGGGCGGCCGCCCGGCGCCCGCCCCCGCCGAAGACCTGTCCGCAACCGGCAGAGTCCACCTCTGCGTTGGAGCGTGAGCGACCACGTGACCGGGAAGAGAACGCTGAGCCCTCGGGTGCGGCCGCTCGGGCCCCGCCCCGGCCGCCCCGACACCAGGGCGGACATCATCCGCGCCGCGAAGCGCATGTTCGCCCGCGGCTACGGCTCCTGCAGCCTGCGCGCCGTCGCGCGCGAGGCGGGCGTCGACCCGTCGCTGCTCGTCCAGTACTTCGGCAGCAAGGAAGGTCTGTACCTGGCCGCCATCGCCGACGTCATGCGCCCCGACGACGTACTCGACCGGATCGTCGGGGACACCTCCGACGGGCTGGGCCGCAGGCTCGCCGGGTACTACTTCGATCTGTGGGACGACGCCGAGACCAGGTGGCCCTTTCAGGCGATCCTGCTGTCGGCCGCCTCGTACCAGCCGGCCGCCGCCGTCCTGCGCGACTTCATCACCCGTGAGCTGGTCGCCCGCGTCGCCGCCCGCGCGGTCCCGGACCGGGCCGAGCTGCGCGCGGGCCTCGCCGGCTCGCACCTCGTGGGCACGGCGCTGGTGCGCTACGTGGTGAGATTCGGACCACTCGCGGACCTGCCGCGGCCGGAGCTGGCCGAGATCGTGGGCGGCACCATCGACGGCTACCTCTTCGGGCCGCTGCCGACCGCCTAGCGCCGAGTCAACCTCACGGGCCGCCCCTGCGTCAGGGGTGGGGGCGGTGGCGTCCCGAAGCCGCGGCGATCTAGAATCCCGAGCTAACTCAACAGATGTTGATAAAGACCTTCGTGCCGTGATGGACTCGGCGTAATCGGCGCACCGCCGGAGGGAGAGCAATGGCCTTCGACATACCGGGCTACATCAACACCGCGGGACGCGTACAGGTCGACGACCTGGACCTCGACGCGTTCGCGGAGCGCCCGCTGTCCGAGGAGGCGCTGCGCTGTCTGCGCTACATGTCGGACGTGGAGAGCCACACGATCTGCTACCTGCGCGACGTGCTGGTCACCCCGTCCCACCGCGACCCGGACGTGACGGCGTTCATGTCGATGTGGGCCTTCGAGGAATTCTGGCACGGCGAGGCGATCGACTCCGTGCTGCGCGCCCACGGGCAGAAGGCCGACTACGACCACATCCGCGAGGTGCGCGAGGCACAGGGGCTCAAGGACCGGCTCGCGCCGATCTACCAGTCCGTCGCGGCCAACGCCATCGGCGACGACTTCGTCGCCGTGCACATGACGTGGGGCGCCATCAACGAGTGGTCCGCGCACGCCGCGTACGGCAGCCTGATCGAGAAGGAGCAGCACCCGGAGCTGACCAAGCTGCTCGGCCGGCTGCAACGCCAGGAGTCCCGGCACCTCGCGTTCTACGCCAGCCAGGCCAAGGACCGCCTGGAGCGCTCCTCCCGGGCCCGCTCGCTGACCCGCTGGGTGACCGACCGCTTCTGGCAGCCCGTCGGCTCCACCATTCAGCCGGTGGAGGAGACCCGCTTCGTGCTGCGGCACCTGCTGGGCGACGACGCGGGCGCCGCGGCGGTGCGCAAGATAGACGAGAAGGTGCACAAACTCCCCGGCATGGACGGGCTCAACCTGGTCCAGCGGGGCGTCGCGAACTTCGGCGCCGGGGTGCCGGTGGCGGTCGGCTCCGGCGGCCGCGGCTCCCGTACGCGCGGGCTGGTCGCCGGCGCCGCGGTGGTCGCCGGCGCGGCCGGGATCGCCGCCGTACGACGCCGATCGGCGGGCTCGCGGGCATGACGGACGCAGGCCCCGCCGCCACCGAAACCGGCGCCGCGGACGCCGCCGCGGCGGCCGCGGCGCTGCTGGACGAAGTCGGACGACTCGGCAGCGTCGCGGTGGCATACTCCGGTGGCGTGGATTCCACGGTCGTCCTCGCCGCGGCCGTACGCGCCCTCGGCCCCGGCCGGGCCGTCGCCGTCATCGCCGACTCGCCCGCCCTGGCCCGCGGCGAGCTCGCCCTCGCCCGCGACACGGCCGCCGGCCTCGGCGCCGAACTCGTCGTGCTGGACACCGACGAGCTGTCCGTCGCCGGCTACCGCGCCAACGCCGGCGACCGCTGCTACTTCTGCAAGCAGACCGTCCTCGGCCGGGTCGCCGGCTACGCCGCGGAGCACGGCTTCGCGCACGTCGCCACCGGCACCCACCGCGACGACCGGCGCGCCGCCCACCGCCCCGGGCTGCGCGCCGCGAAGGAACTCGACGCCGCCGAGCCGCTGGCCGCCGCCGGCCTCGGCAAGGCCGCGGTGCGCGCGGTCGCGCGGGCGTGGGGGCTGCCGGTCGCGGAGAAGCCCGGCATGCCGTGCCTGGCGTCCCGGATCGCGGTGGGCGTCCCGGTCTCGAAGGACCGGCTGCACCTGGTCGAACGGGCCGAGGAGCGGGTCCGCGCCACGCTGGACGAGCACCGGGTGGGCGCCCGCGACGTCCGCGTACGACTGCTGAAGCACGGCTTCCGGATCGAGCTGGACGCGCCCGCGCACCGCGAGGTGGCCGCCGCCCACGGCCTCGGCGACACGCTGCTGCGCGAGGCCGCCGCCGTCGGCCCGCTCGGCGAGGGCAGCCTCACCGCCTACGCCGCGGGCGCGGTGAGCACCGCCGCCCGCGCCGCCGCCCCCGAAGGAGCACCGACGCGATGAGCGAGTCGCGCGTCAGCGCACCCGACGCCGCCGGCGGCCCGCCGGGAGCGGCGGCACCGCTGGACGGCGGCGTCGCGCAGGTCGGCGACTTCGCCCGGCTCGACCTGGGCCGGCGGCGCCGCACGGGCGTCCCCGAGGTCGTCTACGCGGACGGCAAGACCCCGGCGCAGACCCTGGAGCTCCTCGCCGAACTCCGCCGCCGGACCCCGGACTCCCCGGCCCTGGCCACCCGCTGCCCCGACGAGGTCCTGCGGGACGCCGCCGACGCCTTCGCCGCCGAGCCGGTACGGATCGACACCCGCGCCCGCACCGTCACCGTGGGCGCCCTGCCCGCCCCGCGCGGCCAGGTCGCCGTGCTCACCGCCGGCACCAGCGACCTGCCCGTCGCCCGCGAGGCCGTCGTCACCCTCGACGCCCTCGGCACCGGCTCCCGGCTCTTCGCCGACGTCGGCGTCGCGGGCCTGTCCCGGCTGCTGTCGGTGCTCGCCGAAGTCCGCGCGGCGGACTGCGCGATCGTCGTCGCGGGCATGGACGGCGCCCTCCCGAGCGTCGTCACCGGCCTGCTCGCCGCCCCCGTCGTCGGCGTCCCCACCAGCGTCGGCTACGGCTTCGCCGACGGCGGCCGCGCCGCCGCCGGCGCGATGCTGTCCTCCTGCGCCCCCGGGCTCACCGTGGTCAACATCGACAACGGCTTCGGCGCCGCCGTCCACGCCGCGAAGATCGTGGGGGTGACCCACGATGCGTGAGCCCTGGCGCGGCGCCGCCCCGCGGCCCGCGGGGCGCCGGCGGCACCGGAGGGCGACGGCCGTACCCGCCGGCGCGGCGCGGTGCGTCGGGTGCCCGGGCACCGGGAAGGCGACCGCCGGTGCCGGTACCCGCGCGCCGCAGGCGCCGCGGCGGCCTGCGCGGGGGGCACGTGTCCTCCGCGGCGTCCGTGCCCGCGCGGCCGCTGTCCGCGTCGCCCCGCCCCTCTCTCCGGCCGGTGTGGCGGGGAAGCGCGGCGGGAAGGGCTCACCCGGTGATCACGCAGCGCATTCCGCAGGAAACCCCGCGGGGGTGGCGCACGGTGGCTGAACACCCGGCCGCGGCCCACCTCGACTGCACCGCCGGGGTGGCCGGCGACATGCTGCTCGGCGCGCTGCTCGACGCCGGCGCGCGCCTCGACACCGTACGGAACGCGGTGGCGGCGCTCGGCATCGACGGGCTCGACGTGTCCCTGGCGCGCGACCGGCGCGGCGGCTTCGCGTGCGCCCGCGCCACCGTCCACCGCCCCGCCGCCGCCGACCACCACCGCCGCCTCGGCGACGTCCTCGCGGACGTCGAACGCGCCACCCGCGCCGGGCTGTCCGAAGAGGCCGCGGCCTTCGCCGGCCGCGTCTTCCGGCTGCTCGCCGAGGCCGAGGGCAAGGCGCACGGCACCGCCCCCGAGGACGTCCACTTCCACGAGGTCGGCGCCTTCGACGCGCTCGCCGACGTCGTCGGCTGCGCCGCCGCGCTCGCCGAACTCGGCCTGCTCGCCCCGGACGCCGCCGTCAGCTGCTCCCCGCTCGCCGCGGGCAGCGGGGAGGTCGACTGCGCGCACGGCCGCATGCCCGTCCCCGTACCCGCCGTGCTGCACCTCGCCGCCACCGGCGGCCTCGCGCTGACCGGCGGCACGCTCGCCGGCGAGCGCACCACCCCCACCGGCGCCGCGCTGGTCGCCGCCCTCGCCGCGCCCGGCCCGCTGCCGGACATGGCGGTACGGGCTGTGGGCACCGGCGGCGGCAGCCGCGACACGCCCGACCGCCCGAACATCACCCGCGTCGTCACCGGCACCCGCGCCGCCCCGGCGGCCCCCCGCGGCGGCGCCCCCGCCGAGGGCGAGGTCACCGTCGTGGAGAGCACCGTCGACGACCTCGACCCCCGGCTGTGGCCCTCGGTCCTCGCCGCCCTGCGCGCCGCCGGCGCGTGGGACTGCTGGACCACCGAGACCGTCGGCCGGCACGGCCGGCCCGGCCGCGTCGTCACCGCGCTCTGCGCGGCGGACGTGCGGCCCGCCGTCGCCGACGCGCTGTTCCGGCACACCACCACGCTCGGCGTCCGCTGGTCCGCCCGCCGGCGCCTGATGCTGCCCCGGCAGAGCGCCGTGGTGGAGGTGGGCCCGCCCGGCGCCGGGCAACCCGTCACCGTCAAGGTCGCGGACGGCCCCGGCGGCGCGCTCACCGTACAGCCGGAGCTGGCCGAGGCGGAGACCGCCGCGGCCGCGCTGGGCTGGCCCGTACGCGCGGTGTGCGAAGCTGCCGCAGTCCGTTACCGGGGCGACCTGGCGGCGCCGCGGCCCGCCACCGGTTGACGCCGGTCCGCAACAGAAACAGAGACCGGCACATGCAAGACCAGACCAGGGGAGGGTACGAGTGACGGGGACCTACCGCATCGGGCGGCTCGACGACGCGCACGTCCTGCTGACCGGGGCCACCGGCTTCATCGGGCAGGCGCTGCTGGAGCGGCTGCTGTCCGGCCACCCCGGCACCCGCGTCTCGATCGTCGTCCGCCCGCGGGGCAACGGCGGCGCCGCCGACCGCTTCCGCCGGCTGCTGCGCAAGGACGTCTTCCGCGCCTGGCGCGAGGAGATCGGCGACGAGGCCGCGTTCGCCGAGGCGGAGCGGCGCGTCACCGTCATCGAGGGTGCGCTGGACCGGCTGGACGACGTGGAGTTCCCGGACGACGTCGACGTCGCCATCCACTGCGCGTCGTCCGTCTCCTTCGACCCGCCCATCGACGAGGCGTTCAGCAGCAACGTCACCGGCGCCGTCGCGCTCTACGAGAAGCTGGGCAGGCAGGAGCGCCCGCCGCACATCGTGCACATCTCCACCGCGTACGTCTCCAGCGGCGGCCAGGGCCTCGTCCGGGAGGGCCGGCTCACCCACGACATCGACTGGCGGCGCGAGCTGGCCCAGGGCCTCGCCGCCCGCGACGACGTCGAGCGCGCCTCCCGCCGCCCCGAGGTGCTGCGCAAGGCGCTGGAGAAGGCCGGCCGCGACCACGGCAAGGCCGGCCCGCAGATCGCCGCCAAGGACGCGGAGGACGCGCGCCGCGCCTGGGTGGAGGAGCGGCTCGTCGAACACGGCGCCGCCCGCGCCGAGATCCTCGGCTTCTCCGACGTCTACACCTTCACCAAGGCGATGTCCGAGCGCGCCGTCGAAGAGCTGTGGGCGGACCGGCCGCTGTCGATCGTGCGCCCCGCGATCGTGGAGAGCGCGCTGCGCCACCCGTACCCCGGCTGGATCGACGGCTTCAAGATGGCCGACCCGCTGATCATCGCGTACGGCAGCGGGCTGCTGCGCGACATGCCGGGGCAGCCGGACACCGTCATGGACGTCGTCCCCGTCGACCTCGTCGTCAACGCCACCCTCGCCGCCGCCGCGGCCCCGCCCGACGAGGGCGCCGGACCGCACTACTTCCACGTCGGCTCCGGCGCCACCAACCCCCTCACGCTGCGCGACCTCTACAAGCACGTGCACTCCTACTTCCGCCGCGACCCGCTGCCGGAGAGCAGCGGCCGCGGGCACGTGCGCCCGCCGACGTGGACCTTCCCCGGCGCCGCCCGGGTGGAGTTCGCGCTCGGCGCCGGCGAGCGGGCCGCGAACCTCGCCGACAAGCTCCTCGGCCAGCTCCCCGGCACCGAACGCACCCAGGAGTGGGCGAGCAGACTCCACAAGGAGAAACGGTCGCTGGAGACGCTGCGCAAGTACTCCGACCTGTACGGCATCTACACCCGCACCGACGTCGTCTACGACGACAGCGAACTGCGCGCGCTCAACGCCGCGCTGCCCGCCGACCGCGCCGCCGAGCACGGCTTCGACCCGGCCGGGATCGACTGGTACACGTACCTCGAAGAGGTCCACTGCCCCAAGGTCACCGCCCCCCTGCGGGCCAGAACCGGCGGCCGGCGCAGCACCCGCAAGCCGAACCCCGCCGCGCTCCCGCCCGGCGGCGACGGCACCGCGGGCGGCACCGCGGCCGTCTTCGACCTGGACGGCACGATCATCGCCTCCGACATCGTCGAGTCCTACGTCTGGACCCGGCTGGCGGCGCTGCCCCGCGGGCGCTGGGCCCCCGAGCTGTTCGACCTCGCCCGCAACGCCCCGCGCTACCTGCTCGCCGAACGCCGCGACCGCGGCGACGTGATGCGCTCCTTCTTCCGCCGCTACGAGGGCGCGCACGTCGAGGAGCTGCGCGCCCTGGTCGCCGAGCAGGTCGGCGACGCGCTGCTGCACCGCGTGATGCCGGAGGCCGTACGGCGCATCCGCGCCCACCGCGCGGCCGGCCACCGCACCGTCCTCATCACCGGCAGCCTCGACCTGCTCGTCGAGCCGCTCCGCCCGCTCTTCGACGACATCGAGGCGACCCACCTCGCCGAACGCGACGGCCTCCTGACCGGCTTCCTGCGCACCCCGCCGATCGTCGGCGAGGGCCGCGCGGCGTGGCTGCGGAGCCACGCCCGCGACCGGGAGCTGGACCTCGGCGCCAGCTACGGCTACGCCGACAGCTACTCGGACCGGCCGCTGCTGGAGACCGTCGGCAAGCCGTACGCCGTCAACCCCGACACCCGGCTGTTCCGCCACGCCAAGCGCCGCCACTGGCAGATCGCCCGGTGGGGGACGCACACCGCGAGCCGCTGGGACGCGCTCGCCGGCACCGTGATCAGCCACACCCGGCCGCGGCCCGTACGGGCCCTGCCCGCGGCCGGCCGCACCGCATCCGACGGAGAGGGCCGATGAGCCTGGCGCTGCAGTACCACCGTTCGCCCGCGCGCTTCCTGGCCGCCCGCGGGCTCAGCCGCACCCGCAGCCGCGCCGCCGGCTCGCTGGCCGGCTCGCTCGCGCCGCTGCGGCTCAGCCGCGACCGGCGCGAGCTGCCCAAGGGCGACGGCTGGACGCGGCTGGCGCCCAGCCTGTCCGGCATCTGCGGCTCGGACCTCGGGATGCTCAACGGCACCGTGTCGCCGTACCTGGCGGCGCTGACGTCCACGCCGTTCGTGCCCGGCCACGAGGTCGTCGGCACCACGATCGACGACCTGCCGACCATCCCCCGCGGCACCCGCGTCGTCCTCGACCCGGTGCTGTCCTGCGCGGTACGCGGCCTGCCCGAGTGCGACGCCTGCCGCGCCGGCCACACCAACCGCTGCGACCACATCACCTCCGGGCACCTCGCGCCCGGCATGCAGACCGGCTACTGCGCCGACACCGGCGGCGGCTGGGCCCAGCGCATGGTCGCGCACGAACACCAGCTCCGCCCGGTGCCGGACGACCTGCCCGACGAGCGCGCGGTGCTCATCGAGCCGCTGGCCTGCGCGATCCACTCGGTCCGGCGGGTGCCGATCGAGCCGGGCGCCTCGGTGCTCGTCATCGGGGCCGGGACGGTGGGCCTGTTCACCGTGCTGGCGCTGCGGCAGCTCACCGAGGCCGGCACCATCCACGTCGTCGCCAAGCACGGCCACCAGCGCGAACGGGCCCTGGCCCTGGGCGCCGACGAGGCCGTCGAGCCGGACCGCGCGCTGCGCGCCGTCCGCCGCATGACCTCGGCGCTGGCGCAGCGCCCCGAGCTGGGCTCCGAGTTCCTGCTCGGCGGCGCGGACGTGGCCTTCGAGTGCACCGGCGGCGGCGCCGGGCTCGACACCGCGCTGCGTACCGTACGGGCCGGGGGCACGGTCGTCGTCTCCGGCATCCCGGGCGGCGCCGACCTGACGCCGCTGTGGTACCGGGAGCTGAGCCTGGTGGGCGCGTACACCACCAGACGCCGCGAGGACGCCGTGCCGGACGGCGGCCCCGACACGGGCCCCGACGGCCGTCCCGGCACCGACTTCGACAAGGCGGCCCAGCTCGCCGCGACCGCGCCCCTGGACGGGTACGTCGAACGCTACGCGCTCCAGCAGTGGCGCCCCGCGCTGGAACACGCGTTCGCGGCCGGCTCGGCGGGCTCCGTCAAGATCGCCTTTGACCCGACCCTGGACGGCTGACCGGGCACGAATGGCAGGGTAGGGGCCGGCACACCAGTCGGCCGCCCCCCACCGCCGTACGCAGCCGCAGGGCAACCGCCGCCCGCACCGCCGCCCGCTGCCGGCGCCGGCGACCACACTGAGGAGAGAACGTGAGCAGACCAGGCTTCGTGCTGGAAGTCGACGAACGAACCCCGCCCCTGCTCGTGCACGAGGGCGAGAATTTCCGGCTGGAGCGGCTGCCCCACGGCACCCGGGTGATCTACCCGCCCGACTCGCTGCCCGGCATCCGCGACCTCGACGGGGTCATCCGCCGCGCGCTGCTCGAACCGCACGGCAGCGACCCGCTGCCCGAGCTGCTGTTCGCCGGCATGCGGCTGACGATCGTCTTCGACGACCTGTCGCTGCCGCTGCCGCCGATGCGCCGGCCCGACGTGCGCCAGCGCATCATCGAGCAGGTGCTGGAGATGGCCGCGGCCAAGGGCGTCGACGACGTCGAGCTGATCGCCGCCAACGCCCTGCACCGGCGCATGACCCCCGCGGAGCTTCAGCACGTGGTGGGCGACCGGGTGTTCCGGTCGTTCTTCCCGCAGCACCTCACCAACCACGACGCCGAGGACCGCGACAACCTCGTCCACCTCGGCGACACCGCGGAGGGCGAGGAGGTCGAGATCAACCGGCGGGCGGCCGAGAGCGACCTCGTCGTCTACGTCAACATCACCTCGACGGCGATGAGCGGCGGCCCCAAGTCGGTGTCGGTCGGCCTGGCGAGCTACCGCAGCATCCGCCACCACCACAACGTGCACACGCTGCGGCACTCCCGGTCGTTCAACGACCCGCCGAAGTCGGCCATGCACCACTCGTACAACCGCATGCAGGACCTGATCGGCGGCCAGGTCAAGGTGTTCACCGTCGAGACGACGCTGAACAACGACACCTTCCCGTCGGCCACCCGCTTCCTCAACAAGCGCGAGTGGGAGTGGAACTACGGCGACCAGGCCGCCTACCTCGCCTCCCGGCGCGGCAACTCGCTGATGACGCCGTCGATGCGGCGCCGGCTGTGGCACAAGACGGAGGCGCCGTACGGGGTCACCGGCGTCAACGCCGGCGCGCCCAGCGAGGTGCACCCGATCACCCTGCGGAACGTCCACCGCCAGCAGCTCACCGAGGTGCAGGGGCAGGCGGACGTCGCGGTGTACGGGCTGCCGTACATCTGCCCCTACAACGTCAACTCGGTGATGAACCCGATCCTGACGATGTGCCTGGGGCTCGGCTACTTCTTCAACCTCTACCTGAACAAGCCGATCGTGCGGGAGGGCGGCGTCGGGATCTTCTACCACCCGATGCCCAACGAGTTCCATCCCGTGCACCACCCCAGCTACATCGACTTCTACGAGGAGGTGCTGGCCGAGACCACCGACCCGGCGGTCATCGAGGCCAAGTTCGAGAAGCAGTTCGCCACCGACCCGTGGTACACGCACCTCTACCGCAAGAGCTACGCCTACCACGGCGTGCACCCCTTCTACATGTGGTATTGGGGCGCGCACGCGATGCAGCACCTGGGCCAGGTCATCTTCGTCGGCGCCGACCGCAGCGCCGCGTCCCGGCTCGGCGTGCAGTCGGCCTCGACCCTGAACGACGCGCTGCAACTGGCCTCGCAGACGGTGGGCACCAGCCCCTCCATCACGTACCAGCACATGCCGCCGCTGACTTTGGCGTCGGTCCGATGAGCGGCGCGAAGTCCCCCCGGAAGGGCGGCAGGAGCGGCAAGGGCAGCCTGCGCGGCGACCTCGCGCTGCTGCGGTCGGGTCGCGACTGGCGCGGCCGCGCGCTGGCCCCCCGCGGGTACCGCGCCCCCGGCGGCGGCGCGGCGGGGTACGGGGCGGGGAAGGCGGAGCAGAAGACCTTCCCGACGGCGTGGGCGCGCACGCCCGCGGCGCGCGCCGTGCGCAACGTGCTCCAGCGGGGGGTGCTCAAGCAGTACGCCTGGGCGAAGACCCGGCCGCAGATCGAGGGGCTGGACCTGCTGGAGTCGCTGCGCGGCCCGGCGATCTTCGTGGCCAACCACTCCAGCCACCTCGACACCCCGCTGATCCTCGGCTCCCTGCCCCGCCGCATCGCCGACCGCACGGCGGTCGGCGCGGCGGCGGACTACTTCTTCACGTCGACCGCGGTCAGCGTGACGACGGCGCTGATGTTCAACGCCTTCCCCGTGGACCGCTACGGCTCACGGCGGGGCGGCGGGGTGTCGCTGCCGGCGGAGCTGATCGACGACGGCTGGAGCCTGCTGCTGTACCCGGAGGGGACGCGGTCGCACGACGGCTGGATGAGCTCGTTCAAGATGGGCGCGTCGCGGCTGTGCGTGAACATGGGCATCCCGGTGGTCCCGGTCGCGGTGCGCGGCACGTTCGCGGCGATGCCGCGCGGGAAGGCACTGCCGACCCGTACGGGCACACGCCTGGTCGTACGCTTCGGGCGCCCGCTGCCGCCGCAGGAGGACGAGTCGGTGACGGACTTCCGCGCGCGGATGCTGCGGCATATCGCGGCGCTGTGGGCGGAGGAGGACCTGGGCTGGTACCAGTCGCTCCGGGCGGCGGAGGAGGGCCGGTTGACCCTGCCGGAGGGCCGGACGACGGCGCTGCCGCTGACGGCGACGCCGGTGGAGCAGGGAAAGCCGGTGGCGGAGTGGCGGCGGGTGTGGGAGGCGACGCGGCCGTCGATGGGGGACGGACGCAGAAAGGTGTGGCGGGACGAGTGAGACCGAGCGGGTTTCGCGCCGGGGCCGCGTAGCGGTGTGCGCCCGTCCGCGCCGAGGCGCGGGGCGTGGGGCTGGGTGAAGCCCGGTCGTCCTGATCCGTGCCGAAGGTGCGGGGGAGGGGTGCTGGGCGGAGCCCGGTTGGGCTGTCCGCGTCGGACGGGCGGAGGCCCGTCGTCCTGTTCGCGCCGGAGGCGCGGGGGCCCGGGGGCGGAGCCCCCGGTGGGGTCGCAGGGGCGTAGCCCCCGCAACCCGCTCCGCGCCGGAGGCGCGGTCGCGGGGCCCAGGGGCAGCGGTGCTGGGCGGAGCCCGGTTGGGCTGTCCGCGCCGGACGTGCGGTGAGGGGGATCGGGCGAAGGCCCGTCGTCGTGTAGGCGCGGAGGTGCGGGGGTCGGGGGCGTAGCCCCCGCAACCCGCTCCGCGCCGCGGGCGCGGTCGCGGGGCCCAGGGGCAGCGGTGCTGGGCGGAGTCCGGTTGGGCTGTCCGCGTCGGACGGGCGGAGGCCCGTCGTCCTGTTCGCGCCGGAGGCGCGGGGGTCCGGGGGCGCAGCCCTCGGTGGGGTGGCAGGGGTGTAGCCCCCGCAACCCGCTCCGCGCCGGAGGCGCGGTCGCGGGGCAAGGGGCAGCGGTGCTGGGCGGAGTCCGGTTGGGCTGTCCGCGTCGGACGGGCGGAGGTCCGTCGTCCTGTTCGCGCCGGAGGCGCGGGGCCCGGGGCGGAGCCCCCGGTGGGGTCGCAGGGGCGTAGCCCCCGCAACCCCGCTCCGCGCCGCAGGCGCGGTCGCGGGGTCCGGGGCGCGGCCCCGGTTTCGGGAAGTGGGGGTACCCCCACGCCCGCAGGGCGTAGGGGGAGGGTCAGGGGAACACCCCCCGCCACCGGCCCCGGTGTCAGTGGGGGGTGCCAGACTCGGCGGCATGCACTGGGCCATGGCCGACGCACCGCACGGCGCCGTCACCGTCTGCCCCGTCGCCCCCGACGGCACCCCCGCCGGCCCTTCGCACAGCTACCCCCACCCCGCCGACGCCGTCAGGCATCACCACCCCGTCGCCGATCGCTGGATCTGGTCCGCCACCGCGGACTTCTATCCCCGTCTCCTCGACGCCGGTGTCACCGTCCCGCGCTGCTACGACGTCGAGGCCGCCGAGGCGATCCTCCTCGGCCACGAGGGGCTGTGGGGCCTGCCCCGTTCTCTCGCCGCCGCGTGGGCGCGCCTCCGCGGGCTTCCCGTTCCCGAGGACCGGCCGCCCCGTTCCTTCGCGGGCGAGCCCGCGCCGACCCTTTTCGACGCGGCCCCGGCCGCTCCCCACGGCGCGGACCCCTTGCAGGCTCTCCTCGCCGTCCACGCCGCCCAGCAGGAACGTATCTCCGCCACCGCCCACCCCCACCGGATGCGGCTTCTCGTCGCCGCCGAGTCCGCCGGCATGCTCGTCGCCGCCGAGATGCACCGGGCGGGCCTGCCGTGGCGGGCCGAAGTCCACGACGCCCTGCTCACCGAGCTGCTCGGCGGCCGCTATCCCGGCGGTCTGGAGCCGCCCCGCCTCGCCGAGCTGGCCGACGAGGTGTCCGGTGCGTTCGGCGAGCGGGTGCGCCCCGACCTGCCCGCCGACGTGGTGCGCGCGTTCCGCAGGGCCGGGGTCCGGATCACATCGACCCGCAAGTGGGAACTGCGTGGGATCGACCACCCCGCCGTCGCCCCGCTGCTGGAGTACAAGAAGCTCTACCGGCTGCACACCGCCCACGGCTGGTCCTGGCTGCAGACCTGGGTGCACGGCGGCCGGTTCCGCCCCGAGTACCTGCCGGGTGGGGCCATGTCCGGCCGCTGGACGACGCACGGCGGCGGCGCGTTGCAGATCCCGCGGGTGGTGCGCCGCGCGGTGGTCGCGGACGCGGGCTGGCGGCTGGTGGTCGCCGACGCCGACCAGTTGGAGCCGCGGGTGCTGGCCGCCGTCTCGGGCGACCGGGGGTTGATGGCGGCGGCCGACGGCACCCGGGACCTGTACGCGGCGCTGGCCGACCGCGCGTTCGCGGGCGGGCGCGCCGAGGCCAAGCTCGCGCTGCTGGGCGCGATCTACGGCCAGACCTCGGGCGACGCGCTGACGTACCTCGCGGATCTGCGCCGCCGCTTTCCCGCCGCGGTGGCGTACGTGGATGAGGCGGCCCGCGCCGGCGAGGAGGGCCGGCTGGTGCGCAGCCACCTGGGCCGTACGTGCGCGCCGTCGGACGCGGCGGACGACGGCGAGGCGGGGCTGCCGCAGGAGGACGACGGGGGCGGGGCGCAGGCGCGCGGGGGTGCGGCAGCGCGGGCGCGGGGGCGGTTCGCGCGGAACTTCGTGGTGCAGGCCAGCGCGGCGGAGTGGGCGCTGTGCCTGCTGGCGGCGCTGCGGCAGGAGCTGGCGGGGCTGCGGGCGGAGCTGGTGTTCTTCCAGCACGACGAGGTGATCGTGCACTGTCCGGCCCAGGAGGCGCCGGCGGTGGAGAAGGCGCTGACGGCGGCGTCGGCGCGGGCGGGGGAGGTGGTGTTCGGGGCGACGCCGGTGGTGTTCTCGTTCACGACGGCGGTGGTGGAGTGCTATGCGGACGCGAAATAAGGGCGGGCGGAGCGTACGGGCGAGGAGGTACAACGGGTACGTGCCCGAAACACCGCCGCAGGCCACCGCACCGCAGGAGTCCGCCCCCGACGCCGCCCCGCCGCCCGCCCGTCTCGTCGCCCGTCTCCGCGCCGCCGGCTGCGTCTTCGCCGAGGACGAGGCCCGTCTCCTCCTGGCCGCCGCCTCCGGCCCCGCCGAGCTGGACCGGCTGGTGGAGCGCCGGGCCGCCGGCCGGCCGCTGGAACAGGTGCTGGGCCACGCCGAGTTCTGCGGGCTGCGCATCGCGGTGGAGCCGGGGGTGTTCGTGCCGCGCAGGCGCACCGAGTTCCTGGTCTCCGAGGCCGCCGCGGCGGCGCGGGCCGCAGCCGCCCCCGGCAGCCGGCCCGTCGTCGTCGACCTGTGCTGCGGCTCCGGCGCCGCCGGCGCCGCGGTCGCCGCCGCCGTGCCCGCCGTCGAGTTGCACGCCGCCGACGTCGACTCGGCGGCGGTCCGCTGTGCCCGCCGCAACGTCGGGCCGGCCGGGGGCACCGTCCACGAGGGCGACCTGTACGCCGCCCTGCCCGCCGCGCTCCGCGGCCGCGTCGACGTGCTCGTCGTCAACGCCCCGTACGTCCCCACCGCCGAGGTCCCGCTCCTGCCCCCCGAGGCCCGCGACCACGAGCCGCTCACCGCGCTCGACGGCGGCGCCGACGGCCTCGACGTGCAGCGCCGGGTGCTCGCGGACGCCCCGCGGTGGCTGGCGCCCGGCGGGGTGCTGCTGGTGGAGACGAGCGGCCGCCAGGAGCCCGGCACCCGCGCGGCGGTCGTGGCCGCCGGCCTGGCGGCACGGACGGCGACGTGCGCGGACCTGGCGGCGACGGTGGTCACCGGCCGCGCGGACCGCACCGCCCCCGCCCCGAACCCGCCGCCCCCTAGACGAACCCCCGCACCCGGTGCTGCATGACGCGGTAGGGCCAGCCCTCGGCCGTGTTCCACTGGCTGACCGCGAGGTGCAGGTTGTCCGGCGTCGAGCCGGGGATGACGTAGCCGCCGTAGAGCTGCGCCACGTGGGAGTCGTCCTCGTTGCCCCACTCGCCGCCCCGGATCAGCGTCCGGCGGTGCGCCTCGTACAGGTTGGACGTGGGGGTGTCCATGAGGATGCCGTCGATGCGGTAGTCGGCCTCGTTGAACCAGGTGAGGATCCACTTGCCCGCCATCGGCCGCAGGCACATCTCGCCGAAGCGCCCCTCCAGCACCGGGGTCGGGGGGTTGCCCCAGGCCCAGGCGCCGTTGCGGTAGCCCCACGGCTCGTACGCGCCGGGGTCGGCGATCCGGGCCGTCGGCACCCGTTGCAGGATCATCGGCTTGCTGCGGGTGAACTCCGTGGAGAACACGTACACGAAGCCGTCGTTCCCCTCCGCCCAGGTGAGCAGCTGGAAGAGGCCGCCGTGCAGGTCGGGCGCGAACTTCGCGCCGGTGTGCACCCAGGAGGCGCCGTTGTCGTCGGAGCGCCAGATCTCCGTCCAGACAACGTTTCCAAGGCCCTTGTTGACCATGGCGTGCAGGTACATCGTCGAGCCGACGGTGATCACGTCGGACGGCAGGACGGTGGAGAACACGGGGTTGTCGTGCTCGTACGCCCACAGCTGCTGCGCCGCCGCCCCGCCGACCGCGCCGGACCAGGTGACGCCGGCGTCGAGGTCCCGGGAGCGGGAGTACAGCGCGACGGGTGAGCGCCACCAGCCGCCGCCCACGCGCGCCTCCTCGAAGGTGTCGCCGAAGACGAAGAGCATCCTCCCGTCCGGCGTGCGCACGGGAATGCCCAGGTCGGTGGCCTCCATGCGGTAGGCGGTGGTGATGCCGGGCCCGGTGAGGTCCCGGATCTTCGTCACCTCCAGCGCCCGCGCCCCGCGCCCGGCGCCGGCCCTGCCGCCCCGCGCTCCCGCCGCGCCGCCCACCGCTCCCGCCGCGGCCTGCCCGGTCCCCAGCAGCACCCCGCCGCCGGCCGCGGCACCGGCCGCCGTTCTCAGGAACCGCGCCCTGCTCATCGGCGCGCCACGCCCTCGTCCGGCCTCGCGATGACTGCCCATGGGCCCTCCCGAAGATCCCAAGAAATCGATTTCACAGGCTCGGGGAGAGAGCGTCCCACCGCCTCCCGGCCCCGTCAACAACCCCGGCACACCCGCCCGATGGGCCGCGCCCGGCGAGGCCGGACGTGTGCCCGGCGCCTCCCGCCGTCCGGCGGCCGCCGCCTCACCCGGCCCGCTGCGCCGCCACCAGCACCTCGCCCGCCGCCGTGCGGTAGTACAGCACCGACCGGCCCGCCCGCCTGCGCTCCACCAGCCGGGCGTCGAGCAGCACCTTCAGATGCCGCCCCACCGAGCCCAGGCCCTGCCCGGTGAGCGCCACCAGCTGCGTGGTGCTCTTCGGCGTGTCGAGCAGGGTGAGCACCGCCGCGCGGGCCGGGCCGAGCAGGCGGCCCAGCGACTCCGGCGGCGCGGCGGAGCCGGTCTCGGCGAGCACGCCGGCGCAGGGGTAGACGAGCGCGTAGCGCCGCTGCGGGAGGTGCCAGGACACCCAGCCGGCGCGCGTCACGACGGGGACGAACAGCAGCCGGGCGCCGGAGATGTCCCGCGGCGGGTAGTCGCGTACGTTGATCTGCAGCCGGCTCGCGCCCAGCCACCGGGTCCCGGGCCGCAGCGCGTCCAGCGCCGACGCCCAGCCGCCCTGCCCCACCTGGGCGGTGCGCGCGACGATGTCCGCCTCGATGACGCGCCGGCGCCGCGGCCAGTCCGGCAGCACCGTCTCCCGCCAGACCCACTCCAGCACCTCCGCCGCCCGCCGCGGCAGGTCGTCGCGGCGCAGCCGCGCCGGCAGCCGGCCGTCGAGGCTGACGGCGACGTCGGCGCGGGCGGCGTCCGGGGGCGTGGCCCGTACCGTCCGCAGCTCCTCCTCGAACGTCACCCCGGGCGCGCCCGTGGGCGTGGGGGTGAGGAAGTCCGCGTTCCACGGCCGCAGCAGCCCCGCCCGGACCAGCTCGTCGGTCACCGGGTCCGCCTCCTGCCGCGCGCGGTAGGCCGGCAGGTGGGCGTCGAGCCAGGCGCGTTCGCCGGGGTGCGCGGCCGTGCCGCGGGCCAGCGCCTTCAGGCAGGCGAGGGCCTCGGCGTACGGCGAGACGACGAACCGGCTGCCCGCCAGCGTGTCCGCGTCGACCTGCCACCACCCCATTGCTTTCGCCTCCCGGCGAAACTCTAACGCCCGCGCGGAGATCCCCGGAGGCTGTCCGCCATGCGCACGTATCGAGAGCTGTTCCGCACCCCGGAGTTCACGCCCCTCTTCGCCGCCTCCTCCCTCCAGGTCGCCGGGCTGACGGTCAGCGGCCTGGCGCTCGGCACGCACATCTACGAGAAGACCGGCTCCCCGCTGCTGTCCGCCCTGGCCATGTTCGGCCCCTCGCTCGCCCAGGTGCTCGGCGCGACCCTGCTGCTGTCCGCCGCCGACCGGCTGCCGCCGCGCGCCGCGATGACCGCGCTCGCCCTGGTCTACGCCGCCGCGACCGCGGCGCAGGCCACGCCGGGCATGCCGGTGTGGGGGGCGTTCGCGATCCTGCTCTGCCTCGGCCTGCTCGCCTCCGTCGGCGGCGGGGTGCGCTACGGGCTCCTCAACGAGATCCTGCCCCGCGACGGCTATCTGCTCGGCCGCTCGGTGGTCAACATGTCCGCGGGCGCCATGCAGATCACCGGCTTCGCGGTCGGCGGCGTCCTGGTCGGGGTGCTGTCCCCGCGCGGCACGCTCCTCGTCGCCGCCGGGGCGTTCCTCGCCGGCGCCGCCGTCGCCCGCGCCGGGCTCGGCGTCCGCGCGCCGCGGGTGGCGGGCCGGCCCTCGGTCGCGGAGACCTGGCGGGTCAACGGGCTGCTGTGGTCCTCGCGGCACCGCCGCGTCCTGTACCTCGCGCTGTGGCTGCCCAACGGCCTCGTCGTCGGCGCCGAGTCGCAGTTCGTGCCGTACGACCCGGGCCGCGCGGGCCTGCTGCTGGCGCTCGCCGCGCTGGGCATGCTCGTCGGCGACGTGCTGGCCGGGCGGGTGCTGCCGCCGGCGTGGCGGCCCCGGCTCGGGGTGCCGCTGCTGTTGCTGCTGGCGGTCCCGTACCTGGTCTTCGCGCTGCGCCCGCCGACGGCGGTGGCGGCGGTCGCCGTCACCGCCGCCTCGGCCGGGTTCGCGGCCAGCCTCGTCCAGCAGGAGCGGCTGATGGCGCACACCCCGGAGGAGCTGAGCGGCCAGGCCCTCGGGCTGCACACCTCCGGCATGCTCACCATGCAGGGGGTGGCCGCCGCCCTCGCCGGCGGGGTCGCGGAGCTGACCTCGCCGGCGACGGCGATGGCCGCGATGGGGGCGCTCTCGGTCGCCGTGACGCTGGCGGTGGCGCCGGGGCTGCGGGCCGCCGACGCCGCGGCGGCCGGGGACCCGGCCCCGCGCCCGCCCGGTGGCGGGGGCGGGCGGCGGGACCGGGAGTCGGAGGTCAGCCCGCCGCGGGCGCCCCGGGCCAGGTGAAGGTGGCGACGGCGCCGGCCGGCAGCTCGTACGTCAGCGAGGCGCCGTTCTCCGTGACCGAGAACGTCCGGGCGCCGTCGGCGGCGCCCCGCACCACCGCGGCGCGCGAGCCGTCCGGGTTCTCGAAGACCACGTTCTGCACGCCGCCCGGGCCCTGGGTCGTCGAGCCGACGCGCACGGCGCCGCGGTCCACGAACTTCGAGACGTGGCCCAGCAGGTAGTACTCGGCGTTCTTGGTGACCTCGCCGCCGTCGACCTCCACGACGCCGTTGCAGCGGGTGCCGCAGTGGCCGAAGTGCGGGCCGCCCCGCCCGTCGAGGGCGAGGTTCCAGAGGACCACGGTCTCCGAGCCGGACCGCATGCTGCGGATGACGAGGTTCTCCGTCTGCCACTTCAGCGTGTCGGCGAAGGTGCGCGCGGGGTCCTTGCTGTCGGTGCCCGAGCACTCGGTGAAGAAGACCCGGTGGCCGGCGTCGCGCACCTGCTGCTGGGCCTCCGGCTGCCCGCCGTAGCAGTGGAACGCCGCGCCCTGCACCCGGTCGAGGTCGCCGGTGGCGTCCAGGACGTCCAGCGGGTAGTCGGGGCGGTCCCAGTTGTGGTCGTAGACGAACAGCCGGGTGTCCAGGCCGGCGTCGGCCAGCCGGCCGTCGAGGACGCGCAGGAAGTCGGCCTGCTCGGCCGCGGACATGCCCATCGAGGGGTACGAGGTCTCGAACAGCGGCTCGTTCGCCACCGTCAGGTCGTCGACCCGCACGCCCGCGTCCGCGTACGCGTTCAGCGCCTCGACCAGGTAGTCGGCGTAGTCGCCGTAGTGCTCGGGCGTGACGCTGCCGCCCTCCAGCCGCCCGGAGTCCTTCATCCAGCCGGGCGCCGACCAGGGCGTGGCCATCACGCGGACGTCGCCGTTCACGTCGAGCGCCTGGTTCAGCAGCGGCAGGATCTCGGCGCGGTCGCGGTCGACGGAGAACGAGCCCTGCTGGTCCTCGTACGAGTAGTAGGGCAGCTCGGCGACGAAGTCGGTGCCGCCGAAGGGCTGGCGCAGGTAGTCGAGGCCGATGCCCTCGCCGCCGGTGCCGAACAGGTCGGTCATCAGCGCGTCCCGGGTGCCCTGCGGCAGCCCGGAGAGCAGCCGGGCGGACGCCTCGGTGATGGACGCGCCGGCGCCGGTGAACTCCTGTGCGCGCTCCCCGGTGTCGACCGCGATGTCGATCCGTTGCGGCGAGCCGTCGAAGGCGGCGCCGGCCGCCGGGGCGAGCCTGCTGCCGCCGTCGGCCGTGGTGATCCAGACCTCCGCGGCGGTCCCGGCGGCCTGCGCCGGGCCGGCGAGCGCGTAGCCGCCGGCGGCGAGCAGCAGCGCGCCGGCCGCGGCGATCGCCTTGGCGGTGCGCGTACGCGGCGGCCGGGCGGCGTGCGCGGCCCGGGGCCGGCGCCGGCGCTTCGCCGGGGCGGCCGGGGCGGCGGTGCCGTACGGGCGCGGGTGCGGGGCGGGTGCGTCGTGCATGTGCGGCTCCTTCGGTGTGGGGGATGGGTGAACCGCGAAAGCCGGTGACCGCCCGGGCACGCCGTCGTGGTGGGGGGAGGGGAGGGGACGCGGCGGCGGACCCGGGCGGAGTGCGGGCGCGCGGGCGCCCGGCCGTACGCGCTACGCCGCCCGCCGCGCCGCCGCGCGGTGGCCGCGGATCAGGTCGGCGTAGCGCCGGCCGCTGCCCTTGACGGTGCGCCGCTGGGTGGCGTAGTCGACGTGGACGAGCCCGAAGCGCTTGTCGTAGCCGTACGCCCACTCGAAGTTGTCCAGCAGCGACCAGGCGAAGTACCCCGCCAGCGGCACGCCGCGGCGCACCGCCTCGGCGCAGGCCGCGAGGTGCTCCTCCAGGTAGCGGGTGCGCTCCGGGTCGTCGATCTGGCCGTCGGGGCCGACCGCGTCCGGGTAGGCGGCGCCGTTCTCGGTGACGTAGAGGCAGCGGACGCGGTAGTCGTCCGCCATCCGCTCCAGCGTCTTCGTCAGCCCCTCGGCGTGCACCTCCCAGCCCATCGCGGTGCGGCGCGCGCCTGGCAGGTCGACCTGGCGCGCGTACGGCAGCGGGCCGTCCGGGTCGTCGGCGACGACCTGGCGGAAGTAGTAGTTCAGCCCCAGCCAGTCCAGCGGCGCGGCGATGGTCTCCAGGTCGCCGGGGCGCTCGGGCAGGTCCACGCCGTACAGCCGGCGCATGTCCTCCGGGTAGCCGCGGCCGTGGACGGGGTCCATCCACCAGCGGTTGGTGTGGCCGTCGGCGCGCGCGGCGGCGGCCACGTCCTCGTCCCGGTCGGAGGCCGGCTCGCAGTGCGTGAGGTTGTTGACCAGGCCGATCCGGGCCCCGGGCACGGCGGCGCGCAGCGCCTGGACCGCGAGGCCGTGGCCGAGGTGCAGGTGGTACGAGGCCCGCACCGCCGCCGTCAGGTCGGTGAGCCCGGGCGCCATCCGGCCCTCCAGGTGCCCGATCCAGGCCGAGCACAGCGGCTCGTTGAGGGTGGCCCAGTGGGTGATCCGGTCGCCGAGCCGGCGTGCCACCGCGTCCGCGTACGCCGCGAACGCCTCGGCGGTCCCGCGCTCCGCCCAGCCGCCGCGGTCCTGGAGGGCCTGCGGCAGGTCCCAGTGGTAGAGCGTGGGGAAGGGCGTGATGCCCGCTTCGAGGAGGGCGTCGGTGAGCCGGTCGTAGAAGGCCAGGCCGGGCTCGTTGACGGGCCCGTCGCCGCCGGGGACGACGCGCGGCCAGGCGATCGAGAAGCGGTACGCCTCGGTGCCCAGGCTGCGCATCAGCGCGATGTCCTCCGGCCAGCGGTGGTAGTGGTCGCAGGCGACGTCGCCGGTGTCGCCGCCGTCGACCATGCCGGGCGTGTGCGCGTAGGTGTCCCAGATGGAGGGGGCGCGGCCGTCCTCGTGGACGGCGCCCTCGATCTGGTACGCGGCGGTGGCCGTGCCCCACACGAAGTCGGACGGGAGGAGGTCGAGGTCCAGGTCGGGCACTTCAGTTCCTTTCGGGCGGGTCACTTGACGGCTCCGGCGGTCAGCCCGGCGACGAGGTAGCGCTGGAGCAGCAGGAAGCCGGCGACGATGGGGAGGCTGACGACGAGGGAGGCGGCCATGACCTGGTTCCAGTACACCTCGGTCTGGGTGGCGTACCCCTGCAGTCCGACGGAGAGCGTCCGGGTGACGTCGTTGGTCATGACGGAGGCGAAGAGCACTTCCCCCCAGGCGGTCATGAAGGAGTAGATGGCGACGGCGACGATCCCGGGGACGGCGGCCGGCACCACGACCCGGAAGAGCGCCCTCAGCGGCCCGCAGCCGTCGACGAGCGCCGCCTCGTCGAGGTCGCGGGGGATGGAGTCGAGGTAGCCGACCAGCATCCAGATCGAGAAGGGCAGGGTGAAGGTCATGTACGTGAGGATCAGCCCGCCGCGGGAGCCGTAGAGGGCGATCCCGGTGGTGTTCCCGATGTTGACGAAGATCAGGAACAGCGGCAGCAGGAAGAGGATCCCCGGGAACATCTGGGTGGACAGCACCGTGACCGTGAAGATCCGCTTGCCGCGGAAGCGGTAGCGGCTGACGGCGTACGCGGCGAAGACCGCGACGACGACCGAGCAGCCGGTCGCGGCGCCCGCCACGATCAGTGAGTTCAGGAAGTAGCGGGCCAGCGGCACCGTGTCCCAGATGTCGATGTACGGCTGGACGGTCAGCCCGCTGGGGATCCACCGGAACGCCCCGGTGACGTCCTCCAGCGGCTTCAGCGAGCTGCTGAGCATCACGTACACGGGGGTGACGGCGAAGACCGTCAGGAGCGTGAGCACGATCCGCCGGGTCCACACGAACGACCGCGGCGGCGCGGTGGGGGAGCTAGGCACGGGCCGCCTTCCTTCCGCGGGAGGTGAGCAGCAGGTAGCCGGCCGTGACGACGAGCAGGAAGAGCAGCAGCAGCACGGACATGGCCGAGCCGGCGCCGAAGTTCCAGGTGACGAAGGACGACTGGTAGATGTGGATGGAGATGATGTCGGCCGACTCCGGCGCCGACTTGCCGAACAGGATGTACGGCACGTTGAAGTCGTTGAAGGTCCACAGGAACAGCACGAGGACCAGCACCTGGTTGACCGGCCGCAGCGACGGCAGCGTGATCCGGCGGATCTGCTGCCAGATCCCGGCGCCGTCGATCGCGGACGCCTCGTACATCTCCCGCGGGATGTTCTGGAGCGCGGCGGTGATCACCAGGAAGGCGAACGGCCAGGTGCGCCAGACCGAGACGACGACCAGCGAGAGGAACGCGTTGTCGCCGATCAGCCAGAACGTCGGCTCGGCCGTCAGCCCCAGCTGGTCGTGGAGCACGTGGTTCACCAGGCCGTTGTCCCGCTGGAGCATGAACGACCAGGTGATGACGGCGGTGTAGACGGGCAGCGCGTACGGCGTGAGGAACAGCGCGCGCAGCAGCCCGCGGCCGCGGAACGAGTCCTGCATCAGGACCGCCGCGGTGACGCCGAGCAGCCACGACAGGCCCACCGCGAGCACCGTGAAGGCGCAGGTGATGAGGAACGAGCGCAGCAGCGCCTCGCCCACCGGGGCGTCGAAGTCGACGGCGACCTCGAAGTTGTCCAGGCCCGCCCAGGGCGCGGCGCCCCAGTCGCGGATGTAGCGCTGGGTCAGCTCCTTGAAGCTCATCACCACGCCGACGGCCATCGGCACCAGGTGGATCAGCAGCTCCAGCAGCAGAGCGGGCAGCAGCAGCAGGTACGGCAGGGCGCCGCGGCGCACGCGGCCGCGGCCGGGGCGGCGGCGCTTGCGGGCGGCGCCCCGGCCGGCGGGCGGCTGGTCGCCGGGGCCGGCCGGGGGCGTGTCGAGGGCGGTCGCGGTCATCCGGGGCAGCTCACTTCACCATCTGCTGCTGGGCCTCGGTCAGCCGCTCCTGGACCGACTCCGTCGTCACCTCGTCGCCGGCGGCGGCGTCCGCGAACAGCTCCTTCATCGCGTCGCCGACGAGGGTCTCGAACTGCGCCTCGTCCGGGACCTGCGGCAGCGGCGCGGAGGTGGTGGCGAGCACCTCGCGCAGCACGGTGAGGTCGGGGGTGCTGAATGCCTTGTCCTCCTGCGCCTCGACCACCGGCGGGATGGAGCCGTAGGTCGAGTTGAGGATCATCTGCTCCTCGGTCGAGGTCATGAACTTCACGAAGTCCACGGCGCCGTCGATGTTGTCGCTGTTCTTGAAGACGGCGATGTTGATGCCGGCGACCATGGAGTTGACGTCCTGCCCCGCGGGCGGGTCCTCGCTCTGCATCGGCACCGGCGCCACGCCGTACTCGTCGGCCTTCATGCCGTGCGCCTTGAGCGAGCTGCCGGCGGCCTGCCACAGCAGCATCCCGGCCTTGCCGGTGGCGAAGTCCTTGACCGACTGGTTCTGCGCGTACTCGGCGTTGCCGACCGCGGCGATCTTGTCGTTGGCGAGGAAGTCGACGTACTGCTTGACGGCCGCGACCGCCTCGGGGCTGTCGAAGGTGGGGTTGCCCTCGGCGTCGAAGAAGTCCGCGCCGTGCTGCTTGCCGAAGACGAAGGCGTGGTGCGAGTTCTCCACCGGGTTGCCGCCCTCGACGGCGACGCCGTACGTGCCGTCCTTCGTCAGCCTCTTGCCGACCTCGACGAACTCGTCCCAGGTGGTCGGGGGTTCCTCGATCCCGGCCTCGGCGAACATCGCCTTGTTGTAGTAGAGGGCGTAGGAGAGGGAGTACAGCGGCACGGCCGCCGGGTCCTTGCCCTCGGCGCCCGCGGCGGCCAGCGCCGAGGGGACGAACCGGTCCCGGCCGCCGATCCTGTCGAGGTTCTCCTTGTCCCAGGCGAGGAGCCCGCCGGTCGCCTGGAGCGAGGCGGACCAGGTGTTGCCGATGTTGAGCACGTCCGGGCCCTGGCCGGAGGTGGTGGCCGCGAGGATCCGGTCGAGCAGGCTGTCCCAGGGGACGACTTCGAGCTTGACGTCGATGCCGGTCTCCTTCTCGAACTTCTCGATCTCCGGGGTCAGCACCTCCTTGTCGTGCTCCAGGCTGGTGCCCTGGTTGCTCGCCCAGTAGGTCAGCTCGTCGGGCTTGTCGTTGGTGCCCTCCGAGCCGGTCGAGCTGCCGCCGCCGCAGGAGGCGGCGGTGAGGCTGAGTGCGGTGGCGAGTGCGGCGGTCGCCGCCAGGCGGATTCTGCGCATGGTCGTGTGGCCCCTCTCCGGGCGCATGACTTAAGGCTGTGAACGCGGCTCGCGCTAAATTTAGAGCGTGAGTTAAGTAGTGAAAGAAGTCCCCGTCAACCCTTCTCACACGGGTTTCCCGGCGCGTATGTTTCCTCCGGGAAGGAGCCACATGGCGAGAAGCAACGGCCGTACCGTGCGCGACCTGCGCCGCAGCAACCGCTCCGCGGTGCTGCGCCACCTGTACTTCGAGGGGCCGCTGAGCCGCCTGGAGCTGGGCCCGGTCACCGGGCTCAGCTCCGGGTCGGTCAGCAACGTCGCCGCGGAACTCATCGCCGAGGGGGTGCTGGAGGAGGCGGGCGCGGTCGGCTCGGACGGCGGGCGGCCCCGTACGCTGCTGCGGGTCGCGCCGCGCTGCGGGCACCTCGTCGGCGTCGACGTCGGCGAGACCCGGGTGCGGGTGGAGCTGTTCGACCTCGCCCGCACCGAACTGGCCCGCGCCGAACGCCCCCTCGCCGACGGCGGCCGGGACGCCGGGCGGGTCGTGGCGCACATCGCCGAAGGGCTGGCCGCCGTGCTCGCCGACGCCGGCGTCGCCCCCGGAGAGCTGCTGGGCGTCGGCCTCGGCGTCCCCGGCATCGTCGACCGGGAGCCCGCCCGGGGCGGCGCGGTGGTGCACGCGCAGACCATCGGCTGGGACGCCGTACCGCTGGAGGCGATGCTGCGAACGGCCGCGACCGGGCTCGGCGACCTGCCGTACACCGTGGCCAACGGCGCCAAGACGCTGGGCCAGGCCGAGATGTGGTTCGGCGCCGGCCGCGGCGCGCGCAACGCCGTCATCGCGCTGATCGGCTCCGGCGTCGGCGCCTGCGTCGTCACCGACGGCACCGCCTACGGCGGCTCGGCCAGCGGCGCGGGGGAGTGGGGGCACACCACCATGCAGCTGCGCGGCCGGCGCTGCCGCTGCGGCGCCCGCGGCTGCCTGGAGGCGTACGTCGGCGCGGAGGGGATGCTGGAGCGCTGGCGGCAGGCGGGCGGCGAACCGGTCGCGGCCGACGAGGAGTCGGCGCTGGCGGAGCTGCTCGCCGCCGACGACCCCGCGGCCCGCGCGGTGCTGGACGAGACCGCGGAGTACCTGGGCGCCGGCATCGCGGACCTCGTCAACCTCTTCAACCCGGAGCGCATCGTCCTGTCCGGCTGGGCCGGGCTGCTCGCCGGACCCCGGCTGCTGCCCGCCGTACGGGGAGCCACGGCCATGTACGCGCTGCGCTACCCGGCGGCGCGCGCGGCGATCGAGATGGGCGAACTCGGCACCGACGCCGTCACCGTGGGCGCCGCGACGCTGCCGCTCAGCCGCTTCCTCGACGCGGGCGGCGTGCGGCCGCCGGCGGTCCCGGCGGCGGCGCGCGGCTGAGGGCCCGTACCCGCGCGCGCGGGTGCCGACGGGACGGCGGCCGGACCGGGGCGTTCCCCGGCCGGCCGCCGCCCGCGCGAGCGCGTCAGCTCACCGCAGGCGCGCTCACTCCACCGTCACCTGCACCGCACCGGTCGTCAGGTCCCCGGTGTCGTCCGTGACGGTCAGATGGGCGGTGTACGTCCCCTTCCCGGCGTACGTGTGCGACGCCGTGGCCGCGCCGTCCGCCGTCGCGTTGTCGCCGAACGTCCAGTGGTACGCCTCGGCCGTCCGCCCCTCGGGCAGCGTCACCGCGCCCTCGAAGGAGAGCTCCGCCGGCGCCGTCCCGCTCGCCGGCGTGGCCGTCACCGTCACCTCGGCCGCCGACTCCTTCTCCGCGCCCGGGCCGTTGAAGTGCAGCCAGTCCAGCGCCAGCAGGTCGGGACCCGACGGCGTCCACTCCGGGTTGGTGAAGACCGCGTAGATCTTCTCCACCCCGTCCGGGCCGGTCAGCGGCACGGTCGGCGAGACCACGTCTCCGTAGCCGCCGGTGTTCGGGATCGTCGCCGTGCCGAGCAGCTCGCCGTCCGGCGCGCCGGCGCGGAACTCCACGTCCCCGCCGAGCCCGCCGGAGGAGGCGCCGACCGTGACCGAGTCGATCCCGCTCAGGCTCGCCGGGTCCAGCACGATCCAGTCGCCGTTCTCGATCTCGCCCAGCCGCTTGCCACCGGAGGAGTCGTCCCGGGCCAGCGTCTCGACGCCGCCGTTCGCGCCGCCGGTGCCGTTGTGGTGCTCGGCCTCGCGGAACTTCTGCCGCAGGCTGAGCGAGTCGGAGCCGACCAGGCTCGGCACGCCGTCGGCGCCCGTGTCCTCGTACTGCGCGCTGATGCCGTAGTAGAGGTTCTGGCCGGGGCCGTGGCTGTCGCCGGGGTCGGTCTTGAACTCGCCCGCGCAGCCGGTCAGGTTGTCCAGCGGGTGCAGGTGGTCGTCGTGCCCGAGCTGTGTCTGCACCACCACGCGCGAGCAGTCGATCTCACCGTCCTCCGCGTCGCCGACCTCCACCCGGTACGGGACGGTGTCGCCGAAGTCGAACGCCCCGCCGTCCGCCGGCGTGGTGACCGTCACCTCCGGCCGGGTGTTGCCGACGGTGATCTCGCGCACCGCCATCGCGGTGCGCTCCGGCGGGCCCTCCACCGTCAGCCGGGCGTTGAACCGGCCCTTCTCGGTGTAGGTGTGCGTCGGGTCGGGTTCGGTGGAGTCGGTCGTGCCGTCCCCGTCGAAGTCCCAGGCGTACGTGATCGGGTCGTCGCCCGGCGAGTGCGAGCCCTCGGAGGAGAACTCCACGGTCAGCGGCGCGGGCCCGGAGTCCGCCGACACCGTCATCTTCGCCACCGGCGGACGGCCCTCGGCGACGTAGTCGATGCGGTAGATGCCGGCGTTCTCGTTGCTGCCGCCGCGGCCGGTGCCGCTGCCCTCGCCGAAGTCGATGACGTAGAGCGAGCCGTCCGGGCCGAAGTGCGCCTCGAAGGGCTGGATCCACTCCATGTCGCCGAAGATCCCGTTGATGGAGTGCAGGTCGCCCTTCTTGGCGGGCTCGAACCTCGGGTCCTCGAACCGCTGGTCCTTCTCCTGGAAGGTGAAGGTCTTGAACCACTTGCGGGTCAGCTCGTAGGTGATCCACTTCCCCTCGAAGTACTCGGGGAACTTGTACGGGCTGTCGTTCTTCGGGTCGTAGTCGTAGACCGGGCCGCTCATCGGGCCGCCGCCACCGGTGCCCAGCTCGGGGAACTCCTCCGAGGCCGAGTACGCGTACCAGACCGTCGCGGGCTGCGCGGGCGGCAGCTCGGTCCTGCCGGTGTTGTTCGGCGAGTCGTTCACGGGCGCCGAGCAGTCGAACTTCCCGCCGGAGGTGCCGGTGGCGAAGTCGTAGTCGTTGAACGGCGTGTTGTTGCCGATGCAGTACGGCCAGCCCATGTTGCCGGCCTCGGTGATCCGGTTGTACTCCACCGTCCCCTCCGGCCCGCGGTCCGGGTCGGCGCCGCGCGCGTCCGGGCCGTAGTCCGCGACCAGCAGGGCGCCGGAGATCGGGTCGGTGGTGATGCGGAACGGGTTGCGGAAGCCCATCGCGTAGATCTCCGGACGGGTCTTCGCCTCGCCCTTCCCGAAGAGGTTGCCCTCCGGGACGGTGTAGCCGCCGTCCTTCGTGGGCTTCACGCGCAGCACCTTGCCGCGCAGGTCGTTGGTGTTGCCCGAGGTGCCCTGGGCGTCCCAGGCGCGGCGGCCGTCCCGCTCGTCGATCGGGGTGAAGCCGCTGGACTCGAACGGGTCGGTGTTGTCACCGGTGGCGACGTACAGGTTGCCCTTGGCGCCGAAGGTGATCGAGCCCGCCATGTGCACATTGGCCCGGCCCTCGCCGCGCCAGGTGGGGATCGTCAGCAGCACCTTCTGCGACTCCGGGTCGGCGACATCCCCCTCCATGGTGAAGCGGGAGAGGTTGATGTGGTTCTCCTCCTTGTCGGAGTGCAGGAGGTAGACCCAGTTGTTCTTGGCGAAGCCCGGATCGAGGGCGAGCCCGAGGAGGCCGTCCGACTGGCTGGTCATCTCGGGGGTGTAGTCGAAGTCCAGGGCGGTGGAGACGTTCAGCGTCTCCTGGTCGACGACCTTCAGCTCGCCGGTGCGCTGGGCGTAGAACACCCGCCGGTCGGGGGCGACGGCCAGCTCGAAGGGGTCGGCCAGGTCCTCGGTGACCAGCGGCGTGCGTTGGAAGTTGCCGGTCTGGGTGGCCGAGCAGTCGCCGGGCTTCGCGCCCGCGGCCCACTCGATGCCGCCGAGCAGGTGCTTGAGGAACAGCGGCTCGTCGAAGGAGGACGCGTCGTGGCCGCCGGCGGTGAACCACGACCGGCCGCCGTCGTACTTCTGGCACCACGAGTACGGGTGGTCGACGCCCTCGTCCAGGCCGGTGACGCCGTCGCGCACCTTGATCTGCGCGAGGGTGTGCACCTTGCCCGTCGGGTTGGCGCGCCAGTTGTACCACTCCTCGTGCCGCTCCCACAGCTGCGGCAGGCCCTTCGTGGAGGGGTGGTCGTCGTCCAGCACCTTGATCCGGCCGGTCTGCGGCGCGGGGTGCTTGTCGAAGATCGCGCCGACCAGGCCCTCGTACCAGTCCCAGTCGCGCTCGCTGGCGGAGGCGGCGTGCAGGCCGAGCCAGCCTCCGCCGGCCCGGACGTACGACTGGAGCGCGGCCCGCTGGTCCGCGTTCAGCAGGTCGCCGCTCGCCGGCGTGGAGTTGGTGTTGTTGAAGACGACAGCCTCGTACCGCGCGAGGTTCTCGTCGGTGAACGCGGTGGCGTCGTCGGTCGCGTCGACCTCGAACCCGTTCTCCTCGCCGAGCTTCTCGACGGCCTCGATGCCCGCGGGGATGGAGTCGTGGTAGAAGTTCGTGACCTTGGAGAAGACCAGGACCCGGAAGTCGGCCTCCTCGTCCTGCGGTGCGGCCGTGGCCGAGGCCGCGCCCAGGAGCAGCGCCAGCAGCGCGGCCAGGGCGGCGACGGGTGACAGGGGTGGTCTGGCTAGGCGTCTCATAGTGCTCCCAGTCGTGCGCGGAAACGTGGGTCGCGGCGGAGGCGGGCCCCTCGCGCGAGGCGTGTAGAAAGCGCTTGCTGACGGTGCCCTGTCAAAGTAAGCCCTTACTAACGGGTGGTCAACGGTCGTGCGCGGACCGGGAGGTGACGGCCTGTCCGGGCGGGCCGGCGGGGGCGGACGGCGCCCGGCCCGGTGCGCAGCACCTCAACGCGCGCCCGGCGCACCACCCCCTCGTCGCCCGCGCCGCGAATTCAAGATCTCGTAGCCGGGTATTCTCACGGGATGGGCGAGGACCTGAGCGCGGCGGCGGCCAAGGGCTGGGCGGTGCGCTGGGAGCTTCAGCGCGAGCGGCGGGAAACGGGCCGCGAGGAGCGGTTCACCGTCGTCGGCGACCTGCTGGAGCGGGTCACCGCCGGCCACGACCGCGCCGCCGTCCTCGACCTCGGCTGCGGTACGGGCTCGCTGGCCGCCCGGCTCCAGCGCCGGATGCCCGCCCTCGACGTCGTCGCCGTGGACGCGGACCCCGTGCTGCTCGGCCTCGGCCGCCGGCTGCACGGCACCCGGGTGCGCTTCGTCGACACGGTCGTCGGCGGCCTCGGCTGGGCGGACGACCTCGACCTGGGACGCCCCCTCGACGCCGCGGTGTCGGCGTCCATGCTGCACCGCCTGCCCGAGCGCGTCCTGCTGGAGGTCTACGGCCGGCTGCACACCCTGCTCCGCCCCGGCGGGCTGCTCGTCAACGCCGGCCGGCTGCCCCACGAGGACGGGGCCGTCGCCGGGCTGGCCGGCGAGGTCGGCCGGCGGCAGGCCGAGCGGCGGCGGGCACCGGGCGGCGAGGACGCGTCGTCCTGGTGGGCCGAGGCGGCCGAAGCGCCGGAGCTGGCCCGGCTCTTCGCCGAGCGGCGGCGCCGCGGCCCGCCGCCCGGCGAAGAGAACGGGCTGAGCCTGGCGCGCCACGTGGACCTGCTGGAGAAGGCGGGCTTCGCGTCGGTGGGCACGGTGTGGCAGTTCGGAGACAACTGCGTGCTGGTGGCGGTCCGCGGGGGCTAGCGGCGGCCGCGCCGCACGGTCTGCGCGGGCCGCGGGGCCGTCACTGTCAGCGCGGTCTGTGCGGTCGGCTGCCGGGCGGAGTCAGTAGGGCAGGGGCCGGCCGGAGGGGGTGCGCAGATCCAGGGGGCGGGCGGTGCCGCGCGGCCGGCGGATGCGTACGCTCATGCGCCTCATCGCGGCGCCTCAGGCGGCGGTGGCCAGCAGGCCGGCGCGCACCTCGCGCCGGGGCGCGACCACGGCGCCCGTCGGCAGCAGCTCACCGGTGTCGTCGAAGACGATCGTGCCGTTGCACAGCAGGCTCCAGCCCTGCTCGGGGTGGAAGGCCACGGTCTGGGCGGCGTCGCGGTCAGGGCGGTCGGCGGCGGGGCACGCGGGCCGGTGGGAGCACATCGGACACCTCTCGGTCGAAAGGCGGCGGCCCCTGCCGGGCCGCCGGTGGCGGTGTGGTGCCGTCTGGTAGGTGAGACCGGGCGGGCGCCGGAAACTCATCGCCCATCTTCAGGTAAGCACCGCGGAGTTGAGTCCCGGTTCGCGCGCGGTCACGGTCGTGTCTCAGCCTTTGCGGGAGCCGCTTCCCGTTCGGTGGCGACGGCGCCGGCGGAGACGAGCGTCGCGGTGGCGAGGCCGCCCCAGAGGGCGGCCGGGCCGAGGGGCGCGAGGGCGGTGATGACCGCCGGGGAGACGGCGAGGCCGAAGCCCGTGGAGAGCTGGAAGCGGGCGAGGGCGCGTCCCAGGACATGCGCCGGGGCGAGGGCGGTGACGAGCGCCGTGGCGCTGCCCGCGTAGATGATCTCGCCGAGGGTGCAGACCACGGAGACCGCGGCGACGGCCGGGGCGGCCCAGCCGGGCCCCAGGGAGGTGGCGGCGAGGAAGCCGAGGTAGGACGCGGTGAGCACCATGCCGGCGGCCGTCAGCACGGTCCGGCGGGGGAAGCGGGACAGCAGGACGGTGACCGGCACCTGGAGGGTCACCACCAGTACGGTGTTGGCCGCGAAGATCGCCCCCGTCCACACCGGGGAGGCGTCCAGCTGCGTCACCAGCACGAGCGGTAGGGCGACCTCGGGGACGTTGAGGCAGAAGACGTAGATCACATTGGCGGCGAGGAGCGTACGCATCCGGGGCGCGGGCTGCTCGTCCCCGTCCCCGGCCCCGGCCGGCCGCGCGCACACCCGGACGGACCACGCCAGGGCCGCCGCGGCGAGGTAGGCGAGCCCGGTGACCACGGCCAGCACCCGCAGTGCGGTGGTGCCGCCCGCCAGGCACACGGTGGCGAGGAGACCGCCGGCGCCCAGGCCGGCGTTGCGCAGGGCGCGGCCGCCGGCGAGGGCGGCGTCGCGTGCGCGGCCGTGGGCGACGGTGGCCACGAGGGCCGCGTGGGTGGCCGGCCAGGCCTGGTTGCCGATGCCGAGGAAGAGCGTGGCGGCGGCGAACAGCCAGACCTGCCCCGCCGGGGCGGCCAGCAGCAGCGCCACGCCCAGGACCCGTACCAGCATCGACGCCGCCACGGCGGTGCTCCGCGCGCCCCGGTCCAGCCACCGGCCGACCGCGGGCATGCACACCAGGCCCGCGACCGCGCCGGCCGTCATGGCGACGCCGGTGACCGGCGCGGACAACCCCAGCACGGACACCCCGTAGAGGAGGAGGAAGGGCCGCAGCAGGCCGGTGCCGAGCGCGTCCACGACCAGGGCGACCGCATAGCGCGGGCCCCCGGAGGCCCGGACGAGGGCGCGCGGCCGGATCTTGGTGGTTGCCATGGCACCCACGCTGCGCCCGGCCGCCGGGACGGCCGCGCCGCTTGACGGACCCCGTCAACGGACGCCGCCCCGGCCGTCCGGCCAGCCATGATGGGGGGATGACGCTGAGGATCGACATCGGCGGTCCGTCCCCGGGGCGGCTGCGGTTCGCTGCCTCCCCGCTGGCCGAGCTGACCGCGATGCTGCACGTGCTGGCCGACCCCGCGCACCACCCGCAGCTCGTCGGCTGGGCCGGGGACGTCTGGGCGGGGCTCCGGCCGGAGCTGGCCGAGCGGCTCAGGGAGGCGGAGTTCCTCTGGCGTTCCTCACGGGCCGACTTCCTGGTCCCCGCCCGGCCCCGGCCCACCCTCGCCGAGGAGCTGGACGACGTGGACCGGATCGACGACGAGACCTATGTGGCCGCCGCGCTCGTCACCACGTGCGGCAGCAACCGGGTCCACTTCGGCGCGCCGTCGCCGCTCGCCGACGCGACGGCCCGCGCACAGGCCCTGGACCTGGCGCAGGCCCGCGGCGCGCTCCAGGAGGCGTTCGCGGAACGGCTGCTCGCGGACCCGGCCGCCGTACGGGCGCGGGTGCGGCACACCCTCGAACAGTGCGCCGAGGCGTTCTTCGACGCCGCCTGGGCGGGCGTCGCCGTGCAACTCGCCGCCGACCTGCGCCTGAAGAACGACCTGCTGAAGCACCGGGGCGCCGGGGCGGCACTCGCCTCGGTCTCCGGCGCCGTCACCCTGGCGCCGGACGGCGACCGCATCGTCGTGGACAAGCTGCAGGACCGTGTAGCGGACGCCCGCGGCACCGGAGTGACCCTCCTGCCCAGCGTCTTCGGCCGCCCGCACCTGGTGGCGGTGCACGCGCCCGGGTGGCGGCCGGTGCTGCAGTACCCGGTGGCCGAGGCCGCGCCGCCGGAGCCGGTGTCGCTGGAGACGGTCACCCTGCGGCTGGAGGCGCTCGCGCACCCCGTACGGCTGCGGCTGCTGCGCACGCTGTCCCGCGGGCCGCACACCAACGGGGAACTGGCCCACGCCTGGGAACTCTCACCCCCGGAGGTCTCCCGCCACCTCGCCGTCCTGCGCCGCGCGGGCCTGCTCACCACCCGGCGGCACGGCCGCTACGTCCGTTACACCCTCAACCTGCCCGATCTGACGGCGCTGGGGGACGACCTGGTGGCGGCCGTCCTGCGCTGAGCAGCTCCGGTCCGCCCCGCCCCGGGCGGCCCCCGCCCGCCCGTCGCAACGGACCGGGGCCCGGTGGCGCGCACGCCACCGGGCCCCGGTCGTCGTCGTACGGAACGAGCCTCAGCGCACCCCGGTGGGCTGCGGCTCCCGCTCCTCGCCGGCCGTCGGCGGCGGCACGGGGGCCGCGGCGAGCTGCCGGTACAGCTTCTCGCCCTCGACGTCGACGTTCGGCAGGATCCGGTCCAGCCACTTCGGCAGCCACCAGGCGGACTTGCCGATCAGGGCGAGCACCGCCGGGACGATGGTCATCCGGACCAGGAAGGCGTCGAAGAGGACCGCCACCGCCAGGCCGAAGCCCATCATCTTGATCATGGAGTCGCCCGCGCCGATGAAGCCGGCGAAGACGCTGATCATGATGACCGCGGCCGCGGTGACCACCCGGGCGCCGTAGCGGAAGCCGGTGACCACGGCGTCGCCGGCCGACTCCCCGTGCACGTACGCCTCGCGCATCCGGCTGACGAGGAAGACCTCGTAGTCCATCGCCAGGCCGAAGACCACGCCGATCAGGAAGATCGGCATCATCGACATGATCGGACCGGTCTCCTCGACCCCGATGACCCCGGCCAGCCAGCCCCACTGGAACACCGCGACGACGGCGCCGAGCGCGGCCAGCACGGAGAACAGGAAGCCCAGCGCGGCCTTCAGCGGCACCAGCAGGGAGCGGAACACCAGCATCAGCAGGACGAACGCGAGGCCGACCACCAGCGCCAGATACGGCACCAGCGCGTCGTCGAGCACCTGCGAGAAGTCGATGTTCACGGCCGTGCTGCCGGTGAGGTACAGCTCCGCGCCGGTGTCGTCCTGCAGCCCCGACGCCAGGCCGCGGATCTCCTTGACCACCTTCTCGGTGTCGGTGTCGCTCGGACCGGTGGACGGGGTGACCATGACGGTCGCGGTGTCCCCGGCCTCGTTGAACGCCGCGGGGGTGACGGAGACGACGCCGTCCACGTCGGACATCTGCGCGATGGCCTCGTCGGCGGCCTGCTGCGGGTTCTCCGCCTCGGTGGCGTCGATGACGCCGGTGACCGGGCCGTTGAAGCCCGGGCCGAACGCCTCGGACAGCATGTCGTACGCCTTGCGCTGCGTGGTGTCCGTCGGCTGGCTGCCCTCGTCCGGCAGGCCCAGCTCCATGCTCGCCACCGGCGCGGCCAGCGCGCCGAGCCCGATGATGGCGGCGCCCAGCACCAGGACGGGGCGCTTCAGCACGGCACGGGACCAGCGGGTGCCCATGTTCGGCTTGGCGTCGTTGGCGGACGCCGGCGGGGCGCCGGTCTCCGGGTTGGCGGTGCGCACCTTCTTGCCGTAGATCCGCTTGCCCACGATGCCGAGCGCGGCCGGGACCAGGGTGAGCGCGATGAGCACCGCGATCGCGACCGTGCCGGCCGCGGCCAGGCCCATCTTCGTCAGGATCGGGATGTTGACGACCGCCAGGCCGGCCAGCGCGATGATCACGGTGAGGCCGGCGAAGACCACCGCGGAACCGGCGGTGCCCACGGCGCGGCCCGCCGCCTCCTCGCGTGGATGGCCCTCGGACAGCTCCGCCCGGTAGCGGGAGGCGATGAAGAGGGCGTAGTCGATGCCGACCGCGAGGCCGATCATCATCGCCAGCGTGGAGGTGGTGGCGGACAGGTCGAGCACGGTCGCCAACGCGGTGATCGTGGAGATGCCGATGCCGACGCCGATGAGCGCGGTGATGATCGGCAGCCCGGCCGCGACCAGCGACCCGAAGGTGATCACGAGGACGACGAGCGCGATGCCGACACCGATGATCTCGCCGTTGCCCATGTGGGGCTCGACCATCAGCGCGTCACCGCCGGCCTGGACGGTCAGCCCGTCCTTGCGGTCCTTGTCCGCGACGTCGGTGATGGCCTCGCGGGTCTCGTCCTCGATCTCCATGGCCGTGACCTTGTAGTCGACGACCGCGTAGGCGGTGGACCCGTCCTCGCTGACACCCGCGTTGTCGGCGAAGGGGTCCGAGATCTTCTCCACCTGCTTGCCGGCGATCCCGTCGAGCACGCCGTCGACGGCCTCGCGGTTGTCGGTGGCGGTGATCTGCTGGCCGTCGGGTGCCTCGAAGACGATACGGGCGGTCGCGCCGTCGGCGGACTGCCCCGGGAAGCGCTCCTCAAGGAGGTCGAACGCCTGCTGTGCCTCGGTGCCGGGCAGCGCGAAGTCGTCCTCGGGCGGGGTGCCCGCAGTCGACGCGCCGAACCCGGCGAGGCCGAAGAGCAGCAGCCATATCAGCGCCGTCAGGCGGCGCCGCCGGAAGGCAAGCCGGCCGAGTTTGTATAGGTAGGTGGCCACGAGCAGGTGTCTCCTGATCTCGACGGTGGGTTGTGTGGAACCAGCCCGACGACGAGAGCGGCGTGCGCCAGGTGGAGCTGTGTTCGGTTGTGGTAGCGGCCGGCAGGTCAGTGCAGACGCAGGGCGGGGAGGATCACTGCGTCGACGAATCGGACGAGGTAGTCGCGGCTGACCGGGGCGTTGTCGATGAGCGGCCGGGCCAGTACGGCGCCCAGCATCATGTGTGGGACGAACTCCGCGCCGGCCACCCCCGCGACCAGCTCACCGCGCCCGACGGCGCGGTCGATCAGGTCGTGGAAGGCTGCCAGTTCCGGCTCGACCAGCAGCTGCCACATGGCCTGCTGCAGCTCCTCGTTCGACTGCTGGGCGAAGCACACCGCGCGAAGGAGGGCTGTGTCCTTCTCCGCGCTCTGGCAGGCGCCCTCGGCGAACTGCACGAGATCCCCGCGCAGCGTGCCGGTGTCGATTCCGGCCGTCCTCACCGGCTTGCTGTGCCGGAGCGCCGTGGCGACCAACTGCGGCTTGGAGTGCCACTGGCGGTAGAGGGTGGCCTTGCTCGACCGCGTACGAGCCGCGACCGCGTCCATGGTGAGGGCCTCGTACCCGACCTCGCGCAGGTGGTCGAGCACGGCTTCGAACAGCTCGTGCTCGCGCTCGGCGCTGAGCCGGCTCCGGCGCCCGGCGGTGCTGGTGTCCTGCACGACCATCCGGGCCCCCTCCCCAGTCTGCGGAACGAAACGGTTTCGTACACCGAGAAAAATGATAGCGGCTGTCAGAACGCGTTCGCGCCAAGAGGGGTGTGTATTGCGTCACTCCGTGAGAACCACCCACACCGGGCCCCGCGCGAAGGGTATCCGCGCGCCGTCCGGGCCGGTGAACTCCGTGCCGTCGCCGGCCGATCCGCGCTCCCAGCGCGCCGGGTACGACCTGCCGCCGCGCAGCACCTCCGCCTTCCCCTTGCCGACGGTCTCGGTGAAGGGGGTGACGTTGCCCAGGGAGTCGCCGAGGGTGGAGTCGCGGATCCGCACGTGCTGGACCACGACGGTCGCCGCCGACAGCCGTCCGCCCGCCGCGGTGGCGGCCGGGCTGCCGTCGAACGAGATCAGCCAGCGCTCCCGGCCCGCGTCCCAGGTGAAGCCGAAGCTCGCGGCCGGATAGCGCACGGTGCGCGCGGCGGTGGCCCTGCCGCCCTCCGGTGCCGCGCCGAAGCGGAAGCCGATGTCCGGCGCCGGGTCCGCGTCGGGCGCGGCGGCCAGCGCCTTGCCCGGCCGCAGGAAGAGGTTGTGCGGCGGGGGCTTCGCGGAGCCGCGCAGGTACGCGCCGGCCGCCTCGGCCGGCGGCACGGGGAACAGGGGCGCGTCGTCGATGGCCGGGAGCAGCCGGGACTGCGCGCCGGAGAAGGCGAACGCGGGCCGGCCGAACTGCTCCAGCAGCCGCAGGTCCGACTCGCGGGCGCTGCGCACCGGCCCGACGCGCGCCGGCGTGCGGGTGGAATAGACCGCGAGCAGCCGGCTGAGGCCGCCCTCCACCCGTTCGACGTACACGATGTCCGCCTGCTCCAGCCCCGTCTGCGGGCGGGCGGGCGCGGCGTTGTCGACCTTCACGCCGAGCACCGGTCCGCCGCGCCCCGCCATCCCGGTGAACGGCGAGACGTCCTTCGTGCCCTCCTCCGTGCCCTCCCCGGGTTTCCGCGGCTCCTCCGCGTCGTCGGTGCAGCCGCCCGCGAGCAGCGCCGGCAGCAGCAGGAGTGCGGCCGGCAGGGCCGCCGGCACACGCAGGAGGCGGGATATGCGGCTGGCGCCCATGGCGCTCCCTTCGGGGTGAAATGCCCGCTATAAGGGTCTGTGATCTGATTCTAAGATCGGCGGACGGGACGGGATAACGGCAGGCGTACGCCGCTTCGACTCGTTACCCTGTGGAAACGGACAACCCCGCCCAAGGGGAAGGACCGACACCCTCGGACCGTCCGCGAGCACAGCCGGCGCCACCGCGTCCGAACTGCCCATCCGTACAGCCCGGGGTGTCCGCCGACACCCGCCCGCCCGGGCAGGGCTGACCAGTTCACATGACCCGGAGGAGTGCACGGTGACCACAGAAGCCGCAGCAGAACAGCACACACAGCCCGCCGCCCCGCGGACGCCCGCGCGCCCGGACACCGCCGCGGAGCCGCTGACCAGCCTGGACGTGTGGGCGCGCTCGGCCCCGATCCGGCTCGCCGGATACGAGGACGACCCGGCCGACACCGCCGAGCTGCACATCCTGCGCGGCATCGACTGACCCGCCGGCCGGGCGCGCCCGGGCGCCCGCACGCCACGGCGGGCTAGCCCACGAACGTACGGACCGCCGCCTTCAGGTCGGCCAGCCCCTTCTTGGCGTCGGTGAAGAACATCCCGGTGTTCTCCGCGGTGTAGAGCTCGTTGTCGATGCCCGCGTACCCGTGGCCCATCGACCGCTTGATCACCACCACGTTCTTGGCCCGGTCCACATCCAGGATCGGCATGCCCGAGATCGCGTTGCCCGGCCGCCGCGCGGCCGGGTTCGTGACGTCGTTGGCGCCGATCACCAGCGCCACGTCCGCCTGCGGGAACTCGGGGTTCGCCTCCTCCATCTCCTTCAGCTGCGGATACGGCACGTTGGCCTCGGCCAGCAGCACGTTCATGTGCCCCGGCATCCGGCCGGCGACCGGGTGGATCGCGTACGTGACCGCCACCCCGTGCTCCTGGAGCAGGTCCGCCAGCTCGCCCAGCTCGTGCTGCGCCTGCGCGGCGGCCAGCCCGTACCCCGGCACGATGACGACCTTGCCCGCGTACGCGAGCTGGATCGCCACGTCGTCCGCGGAGACCGGACGGACGTGCACGTCCCCGTCCCCGCCCGGCGCCGCCGCGTCGTCGCCAGTGCCGAAGCCGCCCACGATGATGGCCGGAATCGACCGGTTCATGGCGTCGGCCATCAGCTTGGTGAGGATCGTGCCGGAGGCGCCGACCAGTGCGCCGGCGATGATCAGCGCGGGCTCGTTCAGCACGAACCCGGCCATGCCCACCGCCGTGCCGGTGAAGGCGTTGAGCAGCGAGATGACCACCGGCATGTCCGCGCCGCCGATCGGCAGCACCATCGTCACGCCGAACGCCAGCCCCGCCAGGGTCAGCAGCGACAGCGCCGCGACGCTGCCCGGGTCCACGACCAGCCAGACGGCCGAACCGGCGAAGACGACCGCGAGCCCGGCGTTCAGCGCCCGGGTGCCCGGCAGCACGATCGGCCTGCCGGGGATCAGACCTTGCAGCTTCCCGGCGGCGACCAGCGAGCCGGAGAAGGTGATGGCGCCGATGAGGATGTCGATGCCGCCGGGCACGGTGGTGCGCGCGCCGAGGTCCTCCGGGTGCGCGTGCTGCAACAGCTCGACGATGGCCAGCAGGGCGGCGGCCCCGCCGCCGACCGCGTTGAAGAGGCTCACCAGCTGCGGCATCGCGGTCATCTCGACGGTACGGGCCAGATACAGCCCGGCGCCGGAGCCGACGATCACCGCGGAGAGCAGCACCAGCCAGCCGGTGGCGGTGATGTCGCCGCGCTCCGCGAGCAGCACCGCGGTCGCCGCGATCGCGACGGCCATGGCCGCGGCCGAGAGCGTGTTGCCGCGGCGGGCGGTGGCGGGGGAGTTCATCAGCCGCAGGCCCAGCACGAAACAGGCGGCGGCGGCCAGCAGGACGTACCGTACGGCGGTCTCCAGATCGCTCACTTCGCGGCACCCCCCTGGGCGCCGGCCCCGTCGCGCGCGCGGCCCGGCGCCGGGCGGGCGCGGAACATGTGCAGCATCCGGTCGGTGACGACGTACCCGCCGACGACGTTCATCGCGCCGAACGCGACGGCCACGAAGGCCAGCGCGTACTCCAGCGGGTCGTCGGCCAGGGACGTCACCAGCATCGCGCCGATCAGCACGATCCCGTGGATGGAGTTGGCGCCGGACATCAGCGGCGTGTGCAGCGTCGCCGGCACCTTGCTGATCACTTCGAAGCCGACCAGCACGCTCAGCACGAAGATCGTGACGGCGGTGAGCAGATCGAGGTTCACCGGTTCTCTCCGTTCTGCGGGGCGACGGCGGGGCTGACGACCTCGCCGCCGTGCGCGACGACCACGCCGGCCTGGATCTCGTCGTCGAGGTCGATGCGCACCGCCTCGTCGGCCACCAGGTGCGCCAGCAGCGCGCTGAGGTTGCGGGCGTACGCGGTGGACGCGGCCGTCGCCATCACCGACGGCAGGTTGCCCGCGCCGATCAGCGTCACGCCGCCGGCCAGCACCGCGGTCTTGTCCGGCTCGGACAGCTCCACGTTGCCGCCGAGCTCGCTGGCCGCCATGTCCACCACCACCGAGCCGGGGCGCATCCGCTCCAGCGCCTCGGCCGTGACCATCAGCGGCGGCTTGCGGCCCGGCACCCGGGCGGTGGTGATCACCACGTCGAAGCGGGGCACGGCCGCCGTCAGCGCGTCGAGCTGCGCCCGCTGCTCCTCCTCGGTGAGCACGCGCGCGTAGCCGCCCTCGCCCGCGGCCGAGGCGACGCCCTCCAGCTCCAGGAACTTCGCGCCCAGCGACTCGATCTCGCCCTGGGCGGCGGGCCGTACGTCGTAGGCCGTGACGACCGAGCCCAGCCGGCGGGCGGTGGCGATGGCCTGGAGCCCGGCCACACCCGCGCCGAGCACGAGAACGGCGGCGGGCTTCGAGGTGCCCGCCGCCGTCGTCAGCATGGGGAAGTACCGGTCGTAGGCGTCGGCGGCGAGCAGCACCGCCTTGTATCCCGCGACGTTGGCCTGGGAGGTCAGCGCGTCCATCGTCTGGGCCCGGCTGAGCGTACGGGGCAGCAGGTCGAGGCTGACGACGGTCACCCCCCGGGCGGCCAGCTCGCCGATCAGGGGGGCCTGGCGCAGCGGGTCGAGCATGCCGACGAGGGTCTGGCCGGAGCGCAGCGCGGCGGCGGTCTCGCGGTCGGGCGGTGCGACGCAGAGCACGACGTCGGCGCGGCGGATCAGCTCGTCGACGCCGACGACCTCGGCCTCGGCGGCCGTGTAGTCGGCGTCGGTGAACCAGGCGCTCGCGCCCGCGCCGGTCTCGACGAGGACGTCGACACCCGACCGGCGCACGCGGGTGACGACTTCGGGGGTGAGGGCGACGCGGCGCTCGTCGGGCGCGCGCTCCCGCAGGACCCCCGCGGTGACGGCTTGGGCTCCCATGCTTCTCGCTCCCTCTCGGGCGAATGGCGGGCGACCATCAGGGTGCTTGCCCGCGGTGCGCGGTGGGGACACCTCGGGCGGTGGACGGTGCGGTGCGTGAGGGTGCTGGGCGGTGCGTGCTGCGGTGCGGTGGCGGGACGGCGAAGGCTATCGGAAAACCGCCCCGCGGGGACCGTCCGGTACGGACGGGCCCGAGGGGGCGGAGGTGCCGGTGGTGACGGGGAGACGGTCCAGACTCTCACCGTCCGCGAGCCTGCGCACGAGTGCCTGGAAGTTGGGGCAGCGGGTGAAGTCGTGCGCGTCGCACTCCAGCGCGTGGTCGATCATCGCCTTCGACCGCTCGATCTCCTCGATCCGCCGCCGCAGGTCCTCCCGGTGCCGCTCCAGCAGCGTGTGCCGGTCGCCGGGGCCGGACGCGGCGAACAGCTCGCGCAGCTGCTCCAGGCTGAGCCCGCCCCGCTTGCCGCCGATGATCATCGCGACCCGGGAGACGTGGTCCGCGGTGTAGCGCCGGCGGCCGTTCACCCGTTCGGCGGGCGTGAGCAGGCCCATGGCCTCCCAGTGCCGCAGCACGTGGGTGGCGAGGTGGAAGCGGCCGGCCAGCTCGCCGATCGTCATCGACTCCCTTGACTTCATGTTGACATTAACCTGCACAGTGATCGCGGAGTCAAGGGAGGACACCCATGTACGACGTGATCATCGTGGGCGGCGGGCCCGCCGGGCTGGCCGCCGCGCTCACCCTGGGGCGGTCGCGGCGCCGCACCCTCGTGCTCGACGCCGGCGAGGGACGCAACGCGCCCGCCGCCGCCGTGCACAACTTCCTCACCCGGGACGGCACGCCGCCCGCGGAGCTGCGCCGCCTCGCCCACAGGGAACTCGCCGCCTACCCCGGGGTCGAGCTGCGGCACGCGGCGGCGGCCGACGTGACGCGCACCGGCGACGGGGCGTTCACGGTGGCCCAGGCGGACGGCGGGACCGCCGGGGCCCGCCGGCTGCTGCTGGCCACCGGCGTGGTCGACGAGCTGCCCGACGTCCCCGGGCTCGCCCCGCTGTGGGGCAGGTCGGCGCTGCACTGCCCGTACTGCCACGGCTTCGAGGTCTCCGGCCGCCGGGTCGCCGTGCTCGGCGCCGGGCCCGGGCACGTGCGCCTCGCGCTGCACCTGCTGCACTTCACCGCCGACGTGGCCCTCCTCACCGGCGCCGCGCCGCTGGCCGCCGGGCACCGCGACCTGCTCGCCGCGCACGGCGTCGCGGTGCGCGCCGAGCCCGTCGCCCGGCTGGAGGGCGACGGCGGGCGGCTGGAGCGGATCCGCTTCGAGGGCGGCGCGCCGCTGGCCCGGGACGCGGTGTTCGTCGGCGGGACGCCGCGCGAACGCTCCGGGCTGCCGGAGAAGCTGGGCTGCGCGCCGCTGCCGGACACGCTGACGGAGGTGGACGAGTTCGGCCGTACCAGCGTGGCCGGGGTCTACGCCGCCGGGGACATGGCCCACCGCGCGACGCTCCCGACGCCCGTGGCGGCGGTCGCCGCCGCGGCCGCCGCGGGCACGGTCGCCGGCGCCGCGCTGGACCAGGACCTGCTGAGCGAGGAGTACGGGCTGCCGGGCCCGTTCCCGCGGCCGGCCGCCGCCCCCGCGGGGTAGCCCGGCGGGGCGTCCGATTCGTTCAAGACGCGCCCGGCCGCCGGTTCGTAGGGTCGGGGACATGACCGCACGATTCGACGCCATCGGAATGGTGACCGCCGACATGGCCGCCACCCTCGCCTTCTACCGCCTGCTCGGGCTGGACATCCCCGCCGACGCCGACGGCCGGCCGCACGTCGAGGTCTCCCTGCCGGGCGGGATGCGGATGCTGTGGGACACGGAGGAGACGGTCAGGTCCTTCGCGCCCGGCTTCCAGCCGCCGACCGGGGAGGGCCGGATCGGGCTCGCCTTCCGCTGCGACGGCCCGGCCGACGTGGACGCGACGTACGCGAAGCTCACCGGCGCGGGCTACGAGGGCGCGCTGGCGCCCTGGGACGCGGACTGGGGCCAGCGCTACGCGCAGGTGCACGACCCGGACGGCAACGGCGTGGACCTCTACGCGCCGCTGGGCTGACCGGGCCGGGACCGGCCCCCGGGGGACGGCTGCCGGGCCGGGGCGCCTACAGCAGGGCGGACAGCGGCACCCCGGCCAGCGCCCGCATCTCGCGCGCCAGGTGCGACTGGTCCGCGTACCCCGCCAGCGCCGCCGCCCCGGCCGGCGGCGTGCCCGCCCGGGCCAGCGCCAGCGCGCGGTTCATCCGCAGCACGCGGGCCAGCGTCTTCGGCCCGTACCCGAACACCGCCAGGCTGCGCCGGTGCAGCTGCCGCTCGCCGAGCCCCACCGCCCCGGCGACCTCGGCCACCGGCCGCCCCGCCGCCAGCGCCGCGACCACCGCGGGCACGTACGGCTCCGGCGGCGCCGCCTCCGCCAGCCGCGCCCGCGCGAGCGCCGTCAGCGCCGCCCCCGGGTCCGCCGCCGTCGCCACCCGCTCCGCCGCCAGCCGCGCCCGCCGCTCGCCCCACAGGTCCGCCAGCGGCACCCGCAGGTTCCGCAGCTCGTGCGCCGGCGCGCCCAGCACCGCCGGGCCCTGCCCGGGGGCGAAGCGCAGGCCGGTGTACGCGTCGCCGGCGGTGCCGGTGCCGACGTGCGCGCGGGTGTCGGGACCGGCGACGAGCAGCCCGTCCGGCGCGAGGATCAGGTCGGTGCCGCCGTCCGGCAGCACCCGGTACGGCCCCGGGCGGACGTCCCGGCGGCGCCAGAGGACCGCGCCGGTGAGCGGGCCGCCGGGCCGCACGGGCGTCTCCTCGTACATCCCTCCAGGATGCCGCAGACTGGAGAGCATGCCCGAGCTTCCCGAAGTCGAAGCGCTCAGCGGATTCCTCGCCGAGCACCTGGTCGGCCGGCATATCGCGCGGGTCCAGCCGGTCGCGATCAGCGTGCTCAAGACGTACGACCCGCCGCTGACCGCGCTGGAGGGCGCCGAGGTCACCGCCGTCGGCCGGCACGGCAAGTTCCTGGACATCACCGTCGCCGACGAGCTGCACCTGGTGATCCACCTGGCCCGGGCCGGCTGGCTCCGGTGGAAGGACGCGCTGCCGGCCGCCCCGCCGCGGCCGGGCAAGGGGCCGCTGGCGCTGCGGGTGCGGCTCGCCGAGCCGGAGGGCGCGGGCTTCGACCTCACCGAGGCGGGCACGCAGAAGCGCCTCGCGGTCTACTGCGTACGGGATCCGCGGGACGTGCCCGGCGTCGCCCGGCTGGGGCCCGACCCGCTGGCCGCGGCGTTCACGCCGGAGGCGTTCGCCGCGCTGCTGGCGGGGGAGCGGCGGCAGATCAAGGGCGTGCTGCGGGACCAGTCGACGATCGCGGGCATCGGCAACGCGTACTCGGACGAGATCCTGCACGTCGCGAAGCTCTCCCCGTACAAGCTCGCCGCGAACCTCACCGACGAGGAGACCGCCGTGCTCTACGCCGCGATCGGCGACACGCTGCGCGGGGCCGTCGAGCGCTCCCGCGGCGTGGCCGCCGGACGGCTGAAGGCCGAGAAGAAGAGCGGCCTGCGGGTGCACGGGCGGGCGGGGGAGAAGTGCCCCGTCTGCGGCGACACCATCCGCGAGGTGTCGTATCGGGATTCGGCCCTGCAGTACTGCCCCACCTGCCAGACCGGCGGCAAGCCGCTGGCCGACCGGAGGATGTCCCGGCTGCTGAAGTGACCGTCGCCCGGGCCGCGGCCCGGACGGCCCGTCAGGAACCGTCCGGCTCCTCCAGCCGGAAGCCCAGCTTCAGGCCCACCTGCCAGTGCGCGACCCGTCCGTTCTCCAGCTGCCCGCGCACCTGCGTGACCTCGAACCAGTCCAGGTTGCGCAGCGTCTGCGAGGCGCGGGCGACACCGTTGCGGACGGCGTCGTCGACGCCGTCGGGGGAGGAGCCGACGATCTCGGTGATGCGGTACGTGTGATGCGTCATGACCCCACCGTGCCGCAGACCCCGCGGGGGCGCGAGACGGGCGACCGGCCCCCGCCCGCGCCGCTACGGCACCTGCGCCACCTACGGCACCTGCGCCACCTACGGCACCACGGTCACCGGCCAGCGGCCCGCCTTGACCAGCCGGACGGCCACCGAGCCGACGAACCGGTGCCCCGCCTGCTCCGACGCGCCCACGATCACCGCGTCCGCCGTCAGCTCCTGCGCCGCCTGCACCAGCCCGGAGTACGCGTCGCCGTGCAGGGTGTGGAACTCCCAGCGCACGTCGAACATCCCGCGCAGCTGCTCCGCGGTCCGCCGGATCTCCGCCACCAGCTCCTCCGCGACCTCCTCGGTGGTGCCCGCGACCGGCGCGCCGAGGGCCGCCGCGGCGGCCAGCGTCGGCTGCACGTACACGAGCGCCAGCAGGGAGCCCTGCCGCCGGGCCAGACCGGCGGCGTAGGCGGCGGCGCGCCAGGACGTGTCCGAGCCGTCGACGCCCGCGAGGATCACCTTCGGGCCGTCCGTACCGCGCTCGAAGCCGGCCGAACCGCCCGCGGCCGGGCCGGTGGCCGGGTCCCCGCTCCGGTCGTCCGGCCGGTCCCCGGCCGCGTCTCCGGGCCCGTCTTCGAGGTTGCCCCCGGGGCTGACGTCGCTCACAACCGGGACGCTACCCGACGGGCCGGGCGGTGGGCACCGCCGGTGCGGTGCGCGTGGCCAAGGCGTACGGTTGACTGCGGATATGACGGAACCGAACCCGCCCGCAGCCGCACCCGCGGGCCTCAGGCTGGCGGAGCCCGCGGGCCGCTGGCTGCTGACCGCGGTGGTGATCGGCTCCGGCATCACCTTCCTCGACGCCACCGTCGTCAACGTCGCGCTGCCGGCCATCGGCGACGACCTCGACGCCTCCCTCGGCGGACTGCAGTGGACCGTCAACGGCTACACCCTCACCCTCGCCGCGTTCATCCTCCTCGGCGGCGCCCTCGGCGACCGCTACGGCCGCCGCCGGCTGTTCGTCGTCGGCACCGTGTGGTTCGCGCTGGCGTCCCTGCTGTGCGCGCTGGCGCCGAGCGTCGGCGTCCTCATCGCCGCCCGCACCCTGCAGGGCGTCGGCGGCGCGCTGCTGACCCCCGGCTCGCTCGCCCTCATCCAGTCCTCCTTCGCGCCCGGGGACCGGGCGCGCGCCATCGGCGTCTGGTCGGGCCTCGCCGGCATCGCCGGCGCCCTCGGGCCGCTGCTCGGCGGCTGGCTGGTGGAGGCGGCGAGCTGGCGGTGGGTGTTCGCCATCAACGTGCCGCTGGCCGCCGTCGTCGTGGCCCTCGCCGCCCGGCACGTGCCCGAGAGCCGCGACGAGTCGGCGAGCGGCCGGTTCGACTGGTCCGGCGCCGCGCTCGGCGCGCTGGGCCTGGCGGGCGTGACGTACGCGCTGATCGCCGCGCCGGAGGAGGGCGTGCCGGCGGCGGTGCTGGCCGGGAGCAGCGCGGCGGGGGTGGCGGCGCTGGCGGCGTTCGTCGTCGTCCAGCGGCGCAGCAGCCACCCGATGCTGGCCCCGGGGCTGTTCGGCTCCCGCCAGTTCACCGCGGCGAACCTGGTGACCTTCGTCGTCTACGCCGCCCTCGGCGGGGTGACCTTCTTCCTCGTGCTGGACCTGCAGATCGCCGCGGGCTACTCGCCGCTGGCCGCGGGCTCGGCGCTGCTGCCGGTGACGCTCATCATGCTGGCGCTGTCGGAGCGGTCCGGGAAGCTGTCGGAGCGCATCGGGCCGCGCATCCCCATGACGGTCGGCCCGGCGGTCTGCGCCGCCGGGCTGCTGCTGATGCTGCGCGTCGGCGGGCCGGGGGACGACGTGTCGTACGTACGGGACGTGCTGCCCGGCGTCGTGCTCTTCGGCCTCGGGCTGGCGACGACCGTCGCCCCGCTCACCGCCACCGTCCTCGGCGCCGCCGAGGACCGGCACTCCGGCATCGCCTCCGGCGTCAACAACGCGGTGGCCCGCGCCGCCGGCCTGCTCGCCGTCGCCGCGCTGCCGCTCGCCGCCGGGCTCTCCGGCGACGACTACCGCGACCCCGGGGCGTTCGGCGACGGCTTCCGCACCGCCCTGCTCATCTGCGCCGGGCTGCTCGCCGCCGGGGCGGCGCTGTCCTGGCTGACGATCCGCGCCGCCGGTCCCGCGGGGGAACAGCCGGAGCCGCCCTGCCACGTGCACTGCGCGGTGGCGGGCCCGCCGCTTCAGTCGCTGGTCGACGAGCCCGCCGCCGACGAACCCGGCGGGAAACCGGAGCGTTCCTAGGCGGGGCCGTAGACCAGGTGCAGCACGCCGGAGCCGAACGCCTTCGAGCTGAGCAGCTTCAGCGGGATCGTCGCGTCTCCCTCGTCGAAGAGCCGCTCGCCCCGGCGTACGGCGACCGGGTGCACCAGCAGGTGCAGTTCGTCGAGCAGCCCGTGCCGCAGGAGTTCGCGGATCACCGAGACGGAACCGCCGATGGAGACGTCGCCGCCGGGCTCGTTCTTCAGCGCGGTCACACCGCTGACCAGGTCGCCCGGCAGCTTCTCGGAGTTCCGCCAGGACAGGTCGACCTCGCCGCGGGAGACGACGATCTTGCGGGCGTCGCCGAGGATCTTCGCGAACCCCGCGTCCTCGTCGTCGGTCCCCTCCCGCTGCGGCCACGCCTCGGCGAAGCCCTCGTAGGTCTTGCGCCCGTAGAGCATGGTGTCGGACATCAGCCCGCCGACCGCCTCGCCCATCTCGTCGTCGAAGTAGGACATGTGCCACTCGTCCGGCGCCTCCACGACGCCGTCGAGGGAGATGAACAGGCTGGCAACGATCTTTCTCACGGTGTGCTCCAGGAGGCCGGGGGTGCGGATCTGCAGTCCGCCGAGACGTTAGCGGGCGCCCGGCGTCAGGTCTTGTAGAGAAGCGACAGCGGCTGCGCGGGCCGCGGGTCGCTCCGCAGCCGGCCGGCGGTCCGGCCGATGAAGCGGGTGAGCGCGTGGGCCAGGTGGGGCTCGTCGTAGTAGCCGAGGCGGTGGACGACGTCCTCGGCGGTCGCGCCGCCGAGGAGCAGGACCGCGGCGTGCCGCGCCCGTTCGATCTGCCGGGCGGCGCCGTGGGTGAACCCCGTCGCGGACCGGAAGCGCCGCTGCGCGGTGCGCGGGGAGACGTCCGGGGTGCCGCCGCGCATCACCTCGGCGACCAGCGGGTCGCGGACCAGCACGCCGGCGCGCACCAGCCGGTCCGCGAACGCCTCGGCGTCGTCGGGGCCGGGCACCGGCCAGTGCGAGCCCTTCAGCCAGAACGACCGGCGCGTCGCGTCGGGTATCTCCAGGCCGCCGTCGACCAGCCGGGGGACGGGCAGTTGCGTCAGCGCGGTGCCCAGGGCGAAGGTGATCCCGAAGAACGCGGCCTCCTCGGGCACCGGCGCCGTGCTCACCCGGGTCTCGGGGCCCGCGACCGCGGCGTGGAACCCGTCGCGCCCCTCCCAGAAGACCAGGTCCCAGCGGGTCGTCGCGACGGCCGTCATCCGGTCGACGCCCTCGCTGCGGCTGCGCCAGACGTACGAGACGTACGGCGAGTCCGACGCCCGCCCCTCGATCTCCAGACCCATCGCGCCCCCTGCGCTCACGGTTACGGGGTGCAGTCTGGCACGAGCCGCTGACAACGACCCGTCGCGAACGCAAGAAATGGTGCAAAAATGTAAGTCACTTGCGTTGTTCGGGCGACGGGGCGCCCCCTCCCCGTGACGACGCTGATGTTCCCAGCTCCGCACCCTGCGCACTCGCGACGACGTGGCTCTCGCGCAGGTCTGTCATGAGCACGCAAGTCGGTGGCGCGGTGCCGCGCATGGCAGAAGAGTCGGCGTCGCGACCGTAGACTAACCATGATCGTTCTGCAATTCTTCGATATCTCCACGCAATTAGCTAACTCACAGGTTGGACGGCCCGCATGAGAAAGCACCGTTCGAGACATCGGCCCACCGTCGCCGCCGTCGCCACCGGACTCCTGCTGTTCGGTCTGCCCGCCCTCCCCGCCGTCGCCGCAGCCGGCGACGCCGCCGCCGGACGGCCCGCCGCGGCCAGCGGCTCCGCGCCGGCGCACCCGGCCGGCCGGGTCACGGACGGCGACCAGGACACGTACTGGCAGAGCCGGGGCACGGGCCCGCACTGGGTGCAGACCGACCTCGGCCGGCCGGCGCGCGTCGACGAGGTCGTGCTCCAGCTGCCCGAGGGCGCCGCCGCCCGCAAGCAGACCTTCGCCGTACAGGGCAGCGCCGACGGCACGACGTTCCACACGCTGTCCGCCGAGGACACCCGCGCCTTCCGCCCCGCCGACGACCACACCGTCAGCGTCGCCTTCCCGGCGTCCCTGACCCGGTACGTGCGCGTGCAGTTCGCCGGCGCCACCGCCGACCGCCCCGCCCGCCTCGCCGAACTGGCCGTGCGCACCGCCGCCGGGGACGCGGGACGCAACCTCGCCGAGGACCGCCCCCTCCGGGCCAGCAGCCACACCGGCGATCGCACCGCGGACGACGCCGGCGACGGCGACCGCGACAGCTACTGGCAGAGCCGGAAGAGCAAGCGCGACCAGTGGATACGCACCGACCTCGGCGCCTCCGTCGGCATCAACGGCGCCGTGCTGAAGCTGCCCGCGGACAGCGGCGCCCGGGTGCAGAACCTCAAACTCCAGGGCAGCACCGACGGCCGGGAGTTCACCGACCTGACCGCCGCCCGCGACGTCGCCTTCGACGCGGCCGGCGACCACACCGCCACCCTGTCCTTCGACACCGCGGTCACCCGCCACGTACGCGTGCTGTTCACCGCCGGCTCCGGCCCCGCCCGGCTGGCGGAGCTGGAGGTCCACGGCCCGGCCGAGGGCGACACCGAGCCGCCCGGCGCCCCCCGCGACCTGACCCGCACCGCGCTGCCGGACGGCCGCGTCCGGCTCGACTGGCGGCCCCCGGACGGCGCCGGCGCCGCGGGCATCGCCGGCTACGACGTCTACGCCGACGGCCGGCTGCGCACCGCCGTCGCCGCCGACGCGACGACGTACGTCGACACCCCGGCCCGCGGCGAGCAGGTCACCTACCACGTACGCGCCCGGGACGGCGCGGACAACCAGTCGCCGGACAGCAACCGGGTGACCGCCGAGGCCCGCCCGGCCGCGGGCGCCGTCGCCGCCGAACCCGCCCCGCCCGCCCCCGGCGCCGCCGCGCGCGCGGCCGCCGCCGACCCCGACCTCGCGGCGGGCAAGCCGATCAGCGCCTCCTCCCACGTGTACGACTTCGTCGCCGCCAACGCCAACGACGGCGACCGCGCGACCTACTGGGAGGGCGGCGGCGGCAGCTACCCGAACACGCTGACCGTGGAACTCGGCGCCGGCGCCGACGTCAGCGGCGTCGTCGTCCAGCTCAACCCCGACCCGATCTGGGGCCCGCGCACCCAGACCTTCTCGGTCCTCGGCCGGGAGCAGGGAGCCGACTCCTTCACCACCCTGAAGCCCAGCGCCGAGTACGCCTTCGACCCGGCCACCGGCAACAGCGTGACCGTCCCGGTGACCGGCCGCGCCGCCGACGTACGGCTGTCGTTCACCGGCAACACCGGCGCCCCGGCCGGCCAGGTCGGCGAGCTCCAGGTCCTCGGCACCGCCGCGCCCAACCCGGACCTGGAGGTCACCGGCATCACCCACACCCCCGCCGACCCCGACGAGACCGACCCCGTCACGCTCTCCGCGACCGTGCACAACGCCGGCGAGGAGCCCGCGGCGGCCACCGGCCTCGACTTCCTCCTCGGCGGCGAGCCCGCCGGCAGCGCCGACGTCGGCGCGCTGGCCCCGGGCGCCACCCAGGCCGTGACCGCGGACGTCGGTGCGCACGACGCCGGCGAGTACGACCTGGCCGCGGCCGTCGACCCCGACGACACGGTCGTCGAACAGGACGAGGACAACAACGAGTACACCAGCCCCACCCCGCTCGTCGTCTCACCCGTGCAGAGCAGCGACCTCGTCGCCGCCTCGGTCGACCGGACGCCCAGCTCGCCGGCCGCCGGCGAGAACGTCGACTTCTCCGTCGCGCTGAAGAACCAGGGCACCCGGGACTCGGCGGGCGGCAGCCACGCCGTCACCCTCACCGTCCGCGACTCCGCCGGCGACCCGGTCGCCACCCTGGAGGGCGCCCACGACGGCGTCATCGCGGCCGGCGCCACCACCGACCCGGTCGGCCTCGGCGGCTGGACGGCGGCCAACGGCTCGTACACCGTCAAGGTGGAGGTCGCCGCCGACGTCAACGAGGTGCCGGTCAAGCGCGAGAACAACACCGCCACCGAGTCGCTGTTCGTCGGCCGCGGCGCCGACATGCCGTACGACATGTACGAGGCCGAGGACGCCGTCGTCGCCGGCGGCGCGCAGGTCGTCGGCCCGAACCGGACCATCGGCGACGTCGCGGGCGAGGCGTCCGGGCGGCGCGCGGTGACCCTCGACCAGACCGGGGACTCCGTGGAGTTCACCACCAGGGCCAGCACGAACACCCTGGTCACCCGGTTCTCCATCCCCGACGCCCCGGGCGGCGGCGGCATCTCCGCCACCCTCAACGTCTACGTCGACGGCACGTTCCACCAGACGCTCAGCCTCACCTCCAGGTACGCCTGGCTCTACGGCGCCGAGGCCAGCCCCGGCAACAACCCCGGCGCGGGCCCGGCGCGGCACATCTACGACGAGGCGAACCTGATGCTCGACGAGACCGTGCCCGCCGGCAGCAGGATCAAGCTCCAGAAGGACGCGGCCAACACCTCGCGGTACGCGATCGACTTCGTCAGCCTGGAGCAGGTCGCGCCGCAGGCGAACCCCGACCCCGCGGCGTACACCGTGCCCGCCGGCTTCGGGCACCAGGACGTCCAGGCCGCCCTGGACCGGGTCCGGATGGACACCACCGGCCGGCTCCAGGGCGTCTACCTGCCGCCCGGCGACTACGAGACGTCGAGCAAGTTCCAGGTGTACGGCGGGGCCGTGCAGGTCGTCGGCGCCGGACCCTGGTACACCCGCTTCCACGCCCCCACGGGCCAGCGGAACACCGACGTCGGCTTCCGCGCCGACGCCTCGGCGGCCGGCTCCGCCTTCCGCGGCTTCGCCTACTTCGGCAACTACGACACCCGCATCGACGGGCCCGGCAAGGTCTTCGACTTCCGACACGTCTCCGACATCACGATCGACGACATCTGGAACGAGCACATGGTGTGCCTCTACTGGGGGGCGAACACCGACAACGTCACCATCTCCGACTCCCGCATCCGCAACTCCTTCGCGGACGCCCTCAACATGACCAACGGCAGCACCGGCGCGCACGTCGTCAACAACGAGTCGCGCGCGACCGGCGACGACAGCTTCGCGCTCTTCTCCGCGATCGACGCGGGCGGCGCGGACATGCACGGCAACGTGTACGAGAACCTGACGTCCCTGCTGACCTGGCGGGCCGCGGGCATCGCCGTCTACGGCGGGTACGACAACACGTTCCGCAACATCCGCATCGCCGACACGCTCGTGTACTCCGGGATCACCGTCAGCTCGCTCGACTTCGGCTATCCGATGAACGGCTTCGGCACCGAACCGACGACCCTGGAGAACATCACCATCGAACGCTGCGGCGGCCACTTCTGGGGCGCGCAGACCTTCCCCGGCATCTGGCTCTTCTCCGCCTCGGAGGTCTTCCAGGGCATCCGCATCAACAACGTCGACATCAGCGACCCGACCTACTCCGGAATCATGTTCCAGACCAACTACGTGGGAGGCCGGCCGGAGCACCCCATCAAGGACACGATCCTCACCGACGTCACCATCACCGGCGCCCGCAAGAGCGGTGACGCCTACGACGCGAAGTCCGGCTTCGGCCTGTGGGCGAACGAGATGCCCGAGGCCGGTCAGGGCCCGGCCGTCGGCGAGGTGACGTTCCACGACCTGACCATGAGGAACAACGCGCAGGACATCAGGAACACGACGTCCACCTTCACCATCAACATCGAGCCCTGACCCGGCGCTCCCGGGCACGCGCCCCCGGCCGGAGCAGCCGCCGGCCGGGGGCCCCGGGCCCGCCGCGACACGCGCGGAGGGTCCCGGGACCGGACGGGCCCGTGCCCGGGTCCGACCGCGTACGCCGCGCCGGATGCCCGAACAGGCACGTTCCGGGCTGGCTGGATTCCGTCCCGCCGCCGGCGCATGGCTTCGCAACTGCTCTACTGACCCGTAGTCTTCTGTTCGGGCCCCGTTGTTCCCCCGGCAGCGGGGCCCCTGCCGTGCCCGGACCCGCGGCCGGCGCCATGTACGCCCCCGGCTAGTCCGGGGCCGCGACCAGCCGCCACAGGTGGTCGGCCGTGCCGTTGTCGTCGAACTGCACCACCTGCGCGCTGTTCTCCGTCGACATGCCGTCCACGCCGAGCACCTTGCCGCTGTGCTCGTTGCGGATGCGGAACCAGCCGTCCGCGTCGGCGACGATCCGCCACAGGTGGTCCGGCGTGCCGTTGTCCTCGTACTGCACGACGGGCGCGCTGTTCTCGGTGGACATGCCGTCGACGCCGAGGACCTTGCCGCTGTGCCCGTTGCGGATCAGCAGCAGCCCGTCGCCCCGTTCGAGCAGCTGCCAGGCGTGGTCGGACGTGCCGGAGTTGTCGAACTGGTGGACCCGGGCGCCGTTCGCCAGCGACATCCGGTCCACCGCCAGCACCTTGCCGCTGTGCTTGTTCTGCACCCGGTGGTACGGCGGCTCCGGCGTCCACGGCGTGCCGTCGGGGCCCGCCGTCGGGAACGCCGTGATCCGCAGCCGCGCCGCGCCCATCGGGATCAGCGTCACCGTCTCCGGCGCCGCCGTGCTCCGCGCCGGGCTCTGTTGCAGCGGCGCGACGACGCGCTGCCGGTCCGCGACCCACTCCGGCAGCCGGCGGGCGGGCGCGGTGATGCGCACCGGGGTGTGCTCGTGGGTGAACGGGTCGCCGGCCGGCGGGTCGTCGTCGCGGTGGAATTCGAGGCCCTCCGGGGCGTCGGGGGACAGGGCGCAGTTCCAGGGGGTAGTGGCGTGCACGGCCAGGTGCGGGAAGGCGTCGGTGCCGCCGGTGCGCTCGTACGACTCGCCGATGCGCAGCGAGTACGTCAGCGGCCCCCGGTCGACGCTCACCGCGCCGCCGCCCGCGTCCCACACCCGTACCGACGTGCGCTGCGGCAGCCGCAGCACGACGGTGTCGCCGCTCGCCCAGCTCCGCTTCACCCGGGCGAAGCCCGGCCCCGGCGCCGCCGCGACCGGCTTCCCGTTGACCGTGATCTCCGGCGCGTCGCACCAGCCGGGCACGCGCAGCCGCAGCGTGAAGGGCACCCGCTTGCCCGTGGTGACCCGCAGCGTCACCGTCTCGGTGAACGGGTAGCCGGTCTCCTCGGAGATCGTCACCTCCGTGCCGCGCACCCGGGTCCGCACCTCGCACGGCGCGTACATCGACGCCGCGAGCCCGCCGTCCGGGGTGGTCAGCCACAGCTCCTCGGTGAAGTACGGCCAGCCCATGCCGTAGTTGTGCGGGCAGCAGCGGTACTGGTCGACGCCCGGCTGGAACGACTGCATCGCGAAGCCGTTCTGGAACTGGCCGTCGTTCTTCGGCACATCGTCGAGGTCGACCGAGTTGGCGCTCGTGACGTAGTGCACGCCGCGCCCGTCCGGGTCGGTGGCGGCGGGCAGCAGGTTGAACGCCAGCTCCTCGCAGCGGTCGGCCCACAGCGGGTCGCCGGTGATCCGGGTCAGCAGCTCGTGGCTGGCCATGAACTCGACGATGCCGCAGGTCTCGAAGCCCTGCCGCGGGTCGCCGAAGCCGGGCCGGGCGTTCTCGTCGCCGGCGAAGCCGCCGCCGGGGAACTGCCCGTACGCCGCCATGATCCGCTCGTAGCCGCGGTACGTCGCCCCGGTCAGCGCCTCGCCACCGGCGCGCAGCGCGTACTGCGCGGGCTCCCGGAAGCCCTGCGCGACGTTGACGTTGTGCAGGTCCGGGAAGTTGTCGACCCAGTTCCCGCCCCACTCGTGCATCTTGTCCGTCAGCTCCAGCAGGAAGTCCTCGCCGGTGCGGGCGTGCGTCCAGTACGCGATGTCGATGCCGTCGCCCCACCGCTTGGACACCCAGCTGGAGTCGAACGCGCCCTTGCCCTGCGCGTTCATGAAGCGCAGGAAATCCAGCACGAAGGGCACGATCCGCTCGTCGCCGGTGAACTCCTCGTGGCTGCGCAGCGCCTGCAGCAGCGGCAGGTACGGCCAGAAGTCGGGGCCGCCGTTCAGCGCCGTGCGCAGCCGGGCCGGGCCGAAGAAGCCGTCGGGCTGCCCGGTGGCGAGGATGGCGTCGATCCAGCGGCGGGCGGTCGCCTGCGCCTCGGCGTCGCCGGTGAGCGCGGCGAGCGGGACGTAGCCGCGCAGCCAGTACGTGACCTCCTCCCAGCCGGCGCGGTCGGGGTGCACCCAGCCGGAGCCGTCGAAGTCGAGGAAGTGGGAGATCCGGTCGTAGCGGCCGAAGAGCCCGCCGAGGAGGGTGCGGAGCCGGCCGGCGAGCCAGCCGCGCGGGGTGACGCTGCCGAGCGGGAGCTTGCCGAAGGAGGCGGCGGCGTACGGGGTGCGGGGCGGCCGGCCGGCGGCGGCCCCGTGCGCGGGAGCGGTCAGGGCGGTGGCGCCGAGGGCGAGGGCGGAGGCGCCGGCGGCGGAGGCGTGCAGGAAGTGGCGGCGGTTCAGCGGAGGAGGCATGTCGGCTCCCTGGGGGCCTGGGGGTCCGGTCCTGGAAGGGGCCCGGGTGCTCGGGCACGCCGGGCGGCGGGCCCGCCCCGGACCCGGCCGCGGCGGGTGCCGCGGCCGGGGGCAGCCGGGGGCGGGCGGTCCGTCAGGAGGCGTCGCAGGTGAGGGTGCCGTTCTCGGCCCCCTCGATCAGCGCCTCGTGGGCGGCCCGGATGCGTTCCACATCCGGCTTGACGACCTTCCGGTCGTAGGTGAGCAGCCCGTTCAGCTCGCCCTCCAGATCGGTGATCTGGGTGTAGACGGCGCCGCTGCTGCCGTTGCAGGCGGCGAACCGCTCGATCTCGGCCAGCTTGATCAGGTACTCCTCGGTGTACGCCGCGCGGTCGACGCCCACGTAGGTGTGCCGCACCGGCCAGGCGTGGCCCGGGATGGCCAGCCCGAGGCCGCCGTACTCGCCGCTGACCAGCGCACGCGTGCCGTCGGGCTGGGGGAGCTGCGGGCTCGGGTAGCCGTGGGCGTCGGAGATGTCGCCGTTGCCGCCGTCGACCGCGCCGCAGCAGTTGTGGCCGCTCATGTTGTTGACCAGCCGGGTCGGGTCCAGCTCCTTGGCGTAGTCGGCGATCCGGGCCTGGTCGTACTGGCCCCAGCCCTCGTTGAAGGTCACCCACATGATCACCGAGGGGTAACTGTCGTGCTGTTCGATCATCTCCTTCAGTTCGAGCTCGAACTGGGTGCGGGCGCTCTGGGACGGCGTCTTGGTGTTCATCGACGGCATGTCCTGCCACACCAGCAGCCCCAGCCGGTCGGCGTGGTAGAACCACCGGTCCGGCTCGACCTTGATGTGCTTGCGCACGGAGTTGAAGCCCATCTCCTTGTGCGCTTCGAGGTCGAACCTCAGCGCCTCGTCGGTGGGCGCGGTGTGGATGCCCTCGGGCCAGAAGCCCTGGTCGAGGGTGGCCATGGAGAACACCGGCGCCCCGTTGAGCATCATGCGCCGCTGCCCGTCGACGGTCTCGACGCCCACGGTGCGCATGCCGAAGTAGCTCTCCACCTCGTCGGCCCGGCTCCCGTGGCCGACGGTGACCTCCAGGTCGTACAGGAACGGGTCGTCCGGCGACCACAGCCGGGGCTCGGGCACGGGCACGTCCAGCGCCTCGCCGGTCCGGCCGGTGACGGTGCCGACCTCGCGGTCGCCGGCGTACGCGGTCGCGGTGACCGGCAGCCCGTCGCGTACCCCGCGCACCTCGACGGCGGCCTGCTCACCGGCCACGTCCGGGGTGATGTCCAGGTCCCCGACGCGGTGCGTGGGCACCGGCTCCATCCACACCGACTGCCAGATGCCGGAGGAGGAGGTGTACCAGATGCCGCTGGGGGAGAGCCGCTGCTTGCCCATCGGCGGGTTCTCGCCGTCGGCGGAGTCGGTCGGGTCGTAGACCCCGACGACCAGCTCCTGCCTGCCGTGGCCGCGCAGCGCCTTGGTGACGTCGGCGCTGAAGCGGTCGTAGCCGCCCTTGTGGGACGCGACCTTCTCGCCGTTGACCCAGACGTCGGCCTTCCAGTCGACCGCGTCGAAGTTGAGCTGCAACCGCTCGCCGCGCTGGCCGACGCGCCAGTCGCGGGGCACGGTGAAGGTGCGCTTGTACCACATGCGCTCCTCGTGCCGCTGGACGCGGGACAGCTCGGACTCGACCGGGTACGGCACGACGATCTCCTCGTCGAGCGTGCGGCCGAACGGCGGGCGCTCGCCCTCCGTGGCGCCGGCGAACTGCCAGGTGCCGTTGAGGCTCTGCCAGTCCTCGCGGGTGAGCTGGGGGCGCGGGTACTCGGGCAGCGGGGCGTCCGGGTCGACGTCGTCGGCCCACTCGGTGCGCAGCTGGTACTCGGAGTCGTTCGTCCCCGAGGTCCAGAACTCGCCGACGGCCGCGCCGTCCGCGCCGGTCAGGCCGCCCTGCCCGTCGTAGCGCACGTCGGCGGAGCCGCCCTGGCCGACGACGGGCTCGTCGAGCGGGACGATCAGCCGGGAGGGGTCGGCGGGGTCGAGCTCGGCCGCGGAGCGCGGCCACTCGGCGCCGCCGATGACGGTCTCCAGGTGCTCGTCGAAGGCCGCCGGGGGAGCGGCGAGCGGCTGGGCGAAGTCCATGGTCAGGGTGCGGCCGTCGGGCTGCACGGCGACGTCGGTGGGGCCGTCGTACGCGAAGTCCCCGGGGAGCGAGAACGCGGACTGCGGGACGGCCTCCTTCTCTGCGCCCGGCTGCGTCCAGCGCAGGTGGAAGTTGGAGCCGCCGTAGTGCTCGAAGTACTCCACCTTGAGGTCGTAGGTGCGGCCCGCCTCCAGGGTCACGGGCTGCGAGGTCTGCTCGTTGTCCCAGTCGTCGACCCAGTGGTCGATGGTGAGTTCGCCGTTCACCCAGAGGCGGAAGCCGTTGTCGGCGCTGACGTGGAAGGTGTGCTCGCCGGAGACCTCGGGGGTGATCCCGCCGGTCCAGCGGACGCTGACGTCGTCGGCCTGGCCGGTGCGGCCCTCCAGCCGCGGCTCCAGGGTGTCGAAGTCCAGCGACGGGTCGAAGGCGGTGGCCTTCAGCTGGTCGAAGTCGAAGGCGCCGGGGGCGCTGTGGGTGTAGTACTCGCCTTTGAGACCGTGGACGTCGGCGGCTTCGGGGGAGTCGGCGGCCTGCCGGTCCGCGCCGGTGGCCGTGAAGCCCGGGCCGGCGGGCACCAGGGTCAGGGCCAGGGCGGCGAGAATGGGCGTCGGCCAGCGGAGTAGTCGCTGCCGTACGCGTCTGAGGGAGCGGTGCACGGGTACCTCCGGAAGTCGGAGAATGCGGGTGCTGGGTCTGCCCTTTGCCCCCGGGCGTCTTGTATAACGTTGGAAACAAGGGCAGTTGGCATGACAGCACGCCTCCTGCGTTGTGTCCAGTGCATGACCAAACGGCGTAGGAGGAACGCGGTGAGAGTCAGCCTCAAGGACGTGGCCGAGCGGGCGGGCGTGTCGGTGAAGACCGTCTCGAACGTGGTCAACAACTATCCGCACGTCACGCCGGCGATGCGGGCCCGGGTGCAGCAGGCCATCGACGAACTCGGCTACCGGCCCAACCTGACCGCCCGCCACCTGCGCAAAGGCCGGACGGGCATCATCGCGCTCGCCGTGCCCGAGCTGGGCAACCCCTACTTCGCCGAGCTGGCCGGCCACGTCATCGACGAGGCCGCTCGGCACGACTTCACCGTCCTGCTCGACCACACCCAGGGCCGGCGCGAGCTGGAGCTGCTGGTCTGCCAGGGCTTCCGGGCCCGGGTGATGGACGGGCTGATCCTCAGCCCGCTGGAGCTGGAGACCGAGGACCTGCGCGGCCGGGCCGAGGAGACCCCGCTGGTGCTCCTCGGCGAGCGGCGCTACGACCTGCCGTACGACCACATCGCCATCGACAACATCGCCGCCGCCCGGCAGGCGGTCGGTCATCTGCTGGACCTCGGGCGGCGCCGGATCGCGTTCCTCGGCGCCCGCGAGGATCACGCCCAGCAACCCGCCCACCTGCGACTTCTCGGCTGGCGGGCGGAGCTGGCGGACCGCGGCGTGCCGGTGGACGAGGCGCTGGTGGCCTACAGCGAGGGCTGGGAGTGGGCGGACGGCGCGGCCGCCATGGCGCGGCTGCTGGACTCCGGGCAGCGGCCGGACGCGGTCTTCGCGTACAACGACCTGATCGCCATCGGCGCGATGCGGGTGATGTCCGAGCGGGGGCTGCGGGTGCCGGAGGACGTGGCGGTCGTCGGTTTCGACGACATCACCGAGAGCCGGTACGGGGCCGTCACGCTGACCACCATCGCGCCGGACAAGCGGGCCATCGCCCGGCTCGCGGTGGAGTCGGTGGTCAAGCGTCTCGACGCCGCCCACGGCGACGGCAGCGCGCCGGAGTCGCAGGAGATGAACCCGGCGTTCTCGCTGGTCGAGCGGGAGAGTACGCGCGGTCGCACGAGCGGCTGACCCCTGCGGTACGGCCCCGCCCGGGCCCGCCCCGGGCGGGTGCCCCGGCCTGCCCGCCGCCGCCGTGACGGGTCGTCAACTCCCGTACGGGCCAGGGGCCGTGGCGATCCCCGCCGGACGAATCCGTGCTGCGGGAGGTGTTTACAGCTCCCTTCCAACGATGTAAAACATCCTCTGATTCCTCCGGTCCCGCGCAGCGGCCCGGCCCTCGTACTCCACCGCCCGAATCGGGGTATCACCATGAAGCCGCACGCCCGTACCGCCGCCAGAACCCTGCTCGCCGTCGCGCTCAGCGCGAGCCTCGCGCTCGCGGCCGGCTGCGCCAAGTCCGAGGACGACGAAGAGGGGACCACCGGCGCCGCCGGCTCCCAGGAGGCGCAGGGCAGCGAGCAGAAGGTCGCCGGCGGCTCGGGTCCGACCTGCACGATCGGCGACTACGGCGGCGAGAAGATCGACCTCGCCGACGCCACCGTCGGCTTCTCGCAGTCCGAGAAGGAGGCCAACCCCTTCCGCATCGCCGAGACCGCCTCGATCAAGGACGAGGCCGAGAAGCGCGGCGTGAAACTGCTCACCGCCAACGCCCAGTCGCAGTTCTCCAAGCAGATCAGCGACGTGCAGGCGCTCATCTCCAAGGGCGCCGACCTGCTGGTCATCGCCCCGCTGAACTCCGACGGCTGGGACCCGGTGCTGAAGTCCGCGGCGGACAAGAAGATCCCGATCGTCACCATCGACCGGAAGATCAACGCCGAGCCCTGCAAGGACTACGTGAGCTTCATCGGCTCCGACTTCACCGAGCAGGGCAGGCGGGCCGCCGACAAGATGATCGAGGCCACCGGCGGCAAGGGCGAGATCGCCATCCTGCTGGGGGCGCCGGGCAACAACGTCACCACCGAGCGCACCAAGGGCTTCAAGGACCGGATCGCCGAGAAGGCCCCGGACCTGGAGATCGTCTTCGAGCAGACCGGCGAGTTCGTCCGCGAGAAGGGCCAGCAGGTCACCGAGCAGCTCATCCAGTCCAACCCGGAGATCACCGGGATCTACGCCGAGAACGACGAGATGGGCCTCGGCGCCGTCACCGCCCTCAAGGGCGCCGGCAAGGAGCCCGGGGCGATCAAGATCGTCACCATCGACGGCACCCGCAACGCCGTCCAGGGCATCGTCGACGGCTGGATCGACGCCGTCATCGAGTCCAACCCGCGCTTCGGCCCGCTGGCCTTCGAGACCCTCGACGCCTTCACCCAGGGCGAGGAGGTCGGCCAGGACATCGTCATCGAGGACAGCGAGTACACCGCCGACAACGCCGAGGCCGACCTCGGCAAGGCGTACTGACCCCGATGGCCGCAGCGAACGAGCCGCCCCAGCAGCGCGAGCCGGACGGGTCCCCCGGGCCCGTCCGGCCCGCCGGCCCGCGCACCGCGGACGCCCCGGCCGGGCCGGCGGAGCGCCCCGCCGTCCTGACGGTACGCGGCCTGACCAAGCGCTTCCCCGGCGTCCTCGCCCTCGACGGCGTCGACTTCACCGCCCGGGCCGGCGAGGTGCACGCCCTCGTCGGCGAGAACGGCGCCGGCAAGTCCACCCTCATCAAGGTCCTCACCGGCGTCTACCAGCCCGACGAGGGCGAGCTGACCTACCGCGGCGAGCGGGCCGCCTTCGCCACCCCGCTCGCCGCCCAGCAGGCCGGCATCTCGACCATCTACCAGGAGGTCAACCTCATCCCGCTGATGAGCGTGGCCCGCAACCTCCTCCTCGGCCGGGAGCCGCGCCGCCGCGGCGGCCTCATCGACTTCGGCCGCATGCACCGGGAGTCCGAGCGCATGCTCCTCGACTACGGCGTCCGCGTCGACGTCCGCCGCCCCCTCGCCGAACTCGGCGTCGGCGCCCAGCAGATGGTCGCCCTTGCCCGCGCCGTCTCCGCGTCCGGCCGCACCGACGTCGTCGTCATGGACGAACCCACGTCCTCCCTCGAACCCCGCGAGGTCGACACCCTCTTCGGCGTCATCGGCCGGCTGCGCGCCGAGGGCGTCGCCGTCGTCTACGTCAGCCACCGCCTCGACGAGCTGTACGCGGTCTGCGACGCCGTCACCGTGCTGCGCGACGGCCGCCTGGTGCACACCGGCCCGCTCGCCGGCCTCGACCGGCTCCGGCTGGTCTCCCTCATGCTCGGGCGGGAGGCGGGGGAGGTGAGTGCCGAGGGCACGACCAAGTTCTCCGGCGGCCGTCACGACGGCCGGGCCGGGGAGCCGGTGCTGCGCGCCGAGGGCCTGACGCGCCGGCACGAGCTGCACGACGTCTCCCTCGACATCCGCCCCGGCGAGGTCGTCGGCCTCGGCGGACTCCTCGGCTCCGGCCGGACCGAGACCGCCAAGGCCGTCGCCGGCGCCCTCCCGCTGTCCGCCGGCCGCGTCACCGTCGCGGGCGCGCCCGTACGCACAGGCTCCACGCCCGCCGCGATCCGCGCCGGCATCAGCCTGCTGCCCGAGGACCGCAAGTCGGAGGGCATCGTGCCGGGCCTCTCGGTCCGCGAGAACATCGCGCTGGCCGCGCTGCCGCGCATGTCCCGCTACGGGCTGGTCTCCGAGTCCCGCATCGACGCGGTCGTCGAGACGTTCGTCAGCCGGCTGCGCATCAAGGCCGCGAGCCCGCACCAGAAGGTCGGCGAGCTGTCCGGCGGCAACCAGCAGAAGGTGCTGCTGGCCCGCTGGCTCGCCATGCAGCCCCGGGTGCTGCTGCTGGACGAGCCGACGCGCGGCATCGACGTCGGCGCCAAGGCCGAGGTGCAGAAGCTCGTCGACGAACTCGCCGAGGACGGCCTCGGCGTGCTGCTGATCTCCTCCGACGTGGAGGAGCTGATCGAGGGGTCCGACCGCGTGGTGGTGCTCAGGGACGGCGCCGTCGTCGGCGAGCTGACCGGCGACGACGTCACCGAGGACAGGCTCATGGAGGCCATCGCGGCCGCGGCGGGGCCGGGCGGGGACCCGGCGCCCGGTGCCGCGGCCGCGACCGGCGGCACGAAGGAGAGCGGCCATGGCTGACCTCACGCTGCGGCGCGCGCTGCCCGCCGACCGCGAGCGGTTGCTGCGCTGGCTCCAGGAGTACGGCGTCTACGCCGGCGTCGCCGCCCTGCTGCTGGTCAACATCGCCTTCACCCCGCACTTCCTGTCCACCGAGAACTTCCGCACCCAGGCCGTCCAGGTCGCCCCCGTCGTCATCGTCGCGCTCGGCATGGCGCTGGCCATCGGCAGCGAGGGCGTCGACCTGTCCGTCGGCTCGGTCATGGCCCTGTCCACCTCGCTGCTCGCGCTCTACCTGGGGTACGGGCCGTGGGTCGCGCTGATCGTCGCGGTCGCCGGCGGCGCCGCGGTGGGCCTGGTGAACGGCTCGCTCATCGCGTACATCGGGGTCCAGCCGATCGTCGCCACGCTCGCGCTGATGGTCGGCGCGCGCGGCCTGGCGCTGGTGCTGCTGCCGCAGCTGGAGGACATCCGCGACCCGGGCATGGCCACCCTCGGCTCCGGGGAGTTCGCCGGCGTGCCGTACGTGGTGCTGATCGCGGCGGCGCTCGCGGTCGTCGTCGGCTTCGTCGTACGCCGCACCACCTTCGGGCGGCAGCTGCTCGCCATCGGCGACAGCCGCCCGGCGGCGAAGCTCGCGGGCCTCCCGGTGCGCCGGGTGCTGATCGTCGTGTACGTCGCCTCCGGCGTGCTCGCCGCCGTCGCCGGCTTCCTGGCCACGGCCCGGCTGTCGGCCAGCGACCCCACCTCGCTGGGCAACCTGATGGAGCTGTCCGCCATCACCGCGGTGGTGGTCGGAGGCACGCCGCTGACCGGCGGCCGGGTCCGCATCGGCGGCACCGTGGCCGGCGCGGTGCTGATCCAGCTGCTGACGGCCACCCTGATCAAACACGACCTGGAGCCGTCGTGGACGCAGATCGCCCAGGCCGTAGTGATCATCCTCGCCGTGTACGCCGCAAGGGAGAGGGGAAAGCGGTGACCGCCGTGAAAGACGCCACCGCCGACGAAGGGCTCGTCGCGTACGACGCCGGCGAGCCCGCCGGCTCCGGGCGCGGCGAGCGGCTCAGCGCGCTCGCACAGCAGCACGGCGCGCTCGTCGCGCTGATCGCCCTCGTCGCCGTCGCCTCGCTGTCGTTCGACTCCTTCGCCACCACCGGCAACTTCGAGAACATGGCGGTCTCCTCCGCCTTCCTCGCCATCGTCGCCCTCGGCATGACCTTCGTCATCGTCACCGGCGGCATCGACCTCTCCGTGGGCTCGGTGTTCGTGCTCGGCGGCGTGCTCGCCGCCTGGGGCTCGCGCCACGGCACCGTCGTGGCGCTGCTCCTGCCGCTCGCCGTCTGCGGGCTCGTCGGCCTGGTCAACGGGCTGCTCATCGCCCGGCTGCGGCTCGCGCCGTTCATCGTCACGCTCGCCGCCATGCTCGGCGCCCGCGGCGTGATGCTGGCGATCACCGACGAGGGCGCCAACACCTACCTCGTCGCCGACGGCTCGTTCTTCGCCGACCTCGGCCAGGGCAAGCTGCTCGGCGTCGGCGTCCCCGTGTGGATCACCGCCGCGCTGTTCGTCGCCGGCGGCGTCGTCCTCCGGCGCACCCGCTTCGGCCAGCACGTCTACGCCGTCGGCGGCAACGAGGACGCCGCCGCGCTGATGGGCGCGCCCGTGGCCCGTACCAAGACCCTGGTCTACACCCTCAACGGGCTGCTCGCCGGCTTCGCCGGAGCGCTGAACGCCGCCTGGCTCGACTCCGGGGTGACCATCCTCGGCTTCGGCATGGAGCTGGAGGCGATCGCCGCCGTCGTCATCGGCGGCACGCTGCTCTCCGGCGGGATGGGCTTCGTCGGCGGCTCGCTCGTCGGCGTGCTGCTGCTGAAGGTGATCCAGAACGTCATCAACCAGATCGGCTCCCTCGACTCCGCCTACCAGCAGGTCGTCAGCGGCGGCTTCCTCGTGGTGGTCGTCGTCGCGCAGACCTGGCTCGCCCGGCAGCGCCGGGCCCCCTGACCGGCCGCCGGGTGACCGGGCGGGTCGGCCCGGCGGCCGTACGGCGGCCGGTCGCGGTTCCCGAGCCGCGGCCGGCCGTCGGCACCGGTCTGGACCACTGCCGCCGCGCAGTTCCGCGGCACCCCGGCTGACGTGCAACTTTCGTTGCCATGGGAGGGATTGACGGCCGCCCGGGCAAGTCGGTACCCCTGATACGCACCGCACGCGCCTATCCTCGTCCCTCCCCCCAGCTGAGGAGCACCGTTGCCTGCCACCCCCGCCACACGCCCACGTGTGAACCCGCGAAGACGACCCTGGGCGACGGCGGCCGTCGCCGCCGCGCTGCTGCTGCCGCTGACCTCGGCGGCCCTCCCGGACGCCGGCGCCGCCGCCGACGACGAGGCCGGCGCGGCGGCGCCCGCGACGCGGCAGGCCGCGTACGCCGCGGCGGCCGAGGAGTACGGCGTGCCGGAGAGCGTGCTGCTCGGCGTGTCGTACCTGGAGTCCCGCTGGGACACCCACGCCGGCGAGCCGAGCACCGACGCCGGCTTCGGGCCCATGCACCTGACCGACGCGCCCACCGTCCTCGCCGAGGACCACCACGGCGGCACCGCCGAGGACCCCCGCGGCGACACCGGCCGGCCCCTCGGCGACGAGGAGTTCGGCCCCGCCCTCACCACGCTGTACGAGGCAGCCGAGCTGACCGGCACCGACGCGGAGACGCTGCGCGCGAAGCCGGGCGCGAACATCGCCGGCGGCGCCGCGCTGCTGGCCGCCTACCAGGAGGACCTGGGCGCGCCGGCCTCGGCCGACCCCGCCGACTGGTACGGCGCGGTCGCGAAGTACGCGGGCGCCGCGTACGAGCAGGACGCGCGGACGTTCGCCGACGAGGTGTACGCCACCCTCCGCAGCGGCGCCGCCCGCACCACCGACGACGGCCACGCCGTCCGGCTCGCCGCCGACCCGTCCCTGGCGCCGCGCGAGCGGTGGCTCGGCGAACTCGGCCTGCCGCGGCTGGCGGGCGAGGACGTCGAGTGCCCCGAGCGGCTCGGCTGCGAGTGGATCCCGGCGACGTACCGGCAGACGAACCCCGACAACCCCGGGGCGTACGTCAACCACGACAAGGCGAACCGGCCGCACGACCAGAAGATCGAGTACATCGTCGTCCACGACACCGAGGGCCGCTACCCCGGCGTCATCAACATGGTCCAGGACCCGAACCGGGCGGCCAGCTGGCAGTACACGCTGCGCAGCTCCGACGGCCACATCGCGCAGCACATCAAGCACAAGGACGTCGCCTGGCAGGCCGGCAACTGGAACATCAACGCCGAGTCCATCGGGCTGGAGCACGAGGGCTTCGCCAAGGACCAGGGCACCTGGTACACCGAGGCGATGATGCGCAGCTCGGCCACCCTGGTGCGCTACCTGGCGGCGAAGTACGACATCCCGCTGGACCGCACGCACATCATCGGCCACGACAACGTGCCCGGCACCACCACGGCCAACATCCCCGGCATGCACTGGGACCCCGGCCCGTACTGGGACTGGGAGCACTACTTCACGCTGCTGCGGGCGCCGCTGCGCAGCCCGGGCGGGTTCACGAAGTCGATGGTGCTGATCAAGCCGGACTTCGAGGACAACCGGCCGCGGTTCACCGGGTGCAGCTACGAGCCGGGCTCGGACCCCCGGGAGCCGTGCCCGCTCGCGCCCTCGTCGTCGGTGATCCTGCACGCGCGGCCCGACGCCGACTCTCCGCTGCTCGTGGACATCGGCCTGCACCCCGACGGCCGGGCGTCCGACATGCACGTCTCCGACATCGGCAGCCGGGCCTCGGCCGGGCAGCGGTACGTCGTCGCGGACCGCCGGGGCGACTGGGTGGCGATCTGGTACCACGGGCTGAAGGGCTGGTTCCACAACCCGCGGGGCGAGCGGGTCGCCGAGTTCACCGCCGGGAAGATCGTCACGCCCAAGCGGGGCAAGGAGTCGGTGCCGGTCTACGGCCGGGCGTACCCGGAGGAGGCGGCGTACCCGCCGGAGATCCCGTACCAGCCGATCTCCCCGCACCCGTACGAGTTCAAGGCCGGCCAGGCGTACTCCTACGGCGGCACGGTCCCCGGCGAGTACTACCGCGCCGTGACCTTCGACGGCTCCGGCCCGGGCGACCGCACGGTGGTCCGCGGTGAGACGAAGTACCACATCGTCCAGATCGGGCACCGCATCGGCTTCGTCAAGGCCGAGGACGTGAACGTGCGCTGGGTCTTCTGACCCGTACGCGCCGCGGCGCCGCCGGTCCGATCCCGGCGGCGCCGTTCGCGTGCCCGCGGCGGCGTGCGCGCGGGCGCGTCAGTCGCAGTCCATCCGGTCGCCGGGGGCGACCCGGCCCGTCCAGTCGAAGCCGCCGCGCGGGCCCCGCTCGTCGGCCGGCGCCAGCTTCTTGTCCTGCTCCATCCGGTCGAACAGCGCGCGCGCCCGCGCCTCGTTCCACTTCACCGCGGAGCCCCACTCGCCGGCCGGGTGGCTGATGCTCTCCAGCGGCACGGTGGCGAACTCCACGTTCCGCAGCTTCAGCCGGCGCGCCTGCCAGGCCAGCGCGAGCATGTCGGCCACGCTCGTCCCGGGTCCCGGGCGCAGCCCCCGCGCGACCTCGCCGACCAGCGCGTCCAGCCTCTCCGGGGCCGCGAGCGTGCCCGCGGCCAGGTGCCGGCCGGCGATGCCGGCGACCAGGCGCTGCTGCCTGCGCACCCGGTCGATGTCGCCGTGGCCGCTGTGCCGGGTGCGGACGTACTTCAGCGCCCCGCCGCCGTCGAGGCGGTGGCGGCCGGGCGTCAGATCGATGCCGGAGTGCTCGTCCCGCATCCGCTCCTTCGTGCACACGGTCGCGCCGCCGAGTGCGTCGACCGCCCGTACGAACCCCTTGAAACGCGCCTGGAGATAGTGGTCGATGTCCAGCCCGGTGGCGCGCTCCACGGTGCGCGTCAGCAGGCCGGGACCGCCGTGCCGCAGCGCCGCGTTGAGCTTTCCGGAGTGGACGCGGGCGGCGCCGTCGCCGTCGTCGTGCCGGGCGAAGGGCACGTAGGAGTCGCGGGGCAGGCTCACGACGGCCGCCCGCTCGCCGTCGGCGGACAGGTGGACGACCATGATCACGTCGGCGCACCGGCAGGCCGCGCCGCCCGCGTGCCAGCGGCGCTTGTCCGCCGCGGTCAGCCCGGCGCGCGAGTCGCTGCCGACGACGAGGATGTGGGTGCCGCCGGGGTCGGCCCGGGGCGCGGTGCCGAGCGCCCAGGCGTAGCCGGAGCCGGCGAGCACGGCCAGGCAGGCGCCGCCGGCGAGGGTGCGGGTCGGCGGGGAGAGCGCCATCGGAGTCCTTCCCGGTGGGGTGCGGAACACCGGATGCTACGGCCCGGAATGCCCCGGTATGCCGGTTGCGGTGGCCGTGTCCCGTCCCGGGCCACCCGGTCGACGTAGACGGCCGGCCGCCGTCCGCGTCGTGGATGCCGCATTGCGCCGCGCGCCGATCATGGGTTCTAATTGCGAACTGTTCGCAATAACGGTCGGCTTTCAACAGGGGAGTGGGCATGTCAGTCCGCGGCATACGCGCAGCGGTCTCGGTCACGGCGGCAGCGGCGGTGCTCGCGGGAGCCGCCGCCTGCTCGAACCCGGACGCCGACGACGACTCCGGCGCCTCCGGCGGCGACGGCACCGCCGTGGTCCTCGGCGTCGCCAACGAGCCCGACACCCTCAGCCCGCTCCTCGGCTACGGCAAGGACGGCAACTCCAAGCTCTTCGACGGACTCCTCGCCCGCAACGCCGACATGGAGCTGCGCCCCGCACTCGCCCGCGCCCTGCCCGAGATCACCGCCGACGGCACCACCTACACGTACCGGCTCCGCGACGGCGTGACGTTCAGCGACGGCGAGCCCCTCACCGCCGCCGACGTCGTCTTCACCTACGAGACCATCCTCGACCCCGGCACCAACAACGTCTCCAAGGGAGACCTGCAAGCCGTCGAGAGCGTCGAGGCACAGGGCGAGGACACGGTCGTCTTCCACCTGAAGTACCCCTACGCCCCCTTCGCCGAGCGCACCGTGCTGCCCATCGTGCCCGAGCACGTCGCCGGCAAGGGCGACGTCAACACCGGCGCGTTCAACACCGAACCCGTCGGCACCGGCCCGTACGTCCTCGACAGCTGGCGCAAGGGCGAGAAGCTCACCTTCTCCGCCAACCCCGACTACTGGGGCGGCGCGCCGCAGGTGAAGAAGCTCACCATGGCGATCATCGCCGACGACGACATCCGCGCCACCCGGCTGCGCTCCGGCGACCTCGACGGCGCCATCCTGCCGCCCAACCTCGCCAAGACGTTCGCCGAGGACGACGACAAGCAGACCCTCGCCGCCACCACCGCCGACCACCGCGCCGTCACCCTGCCCACCGGCAACCCCGTCACCGGCGACGTCGCCATCCGCCGCGCCCTCGACGTGGCCGTCGACCGCGACACCATGGTCGACAAGCTGCTGGAGGGCCGCGGCAAGGCCGCGTACGGGCCCGTGCCCACCGACAGCGAGTGGTTCGCGAAGGGCACCGAGCGCCGGTACGACCCGGAGCGGGCCGAGCGGATCCTCGACGACGCCGGCTGGCGCGTCGGCGACGACGGCATCCGGGAGAAGGACGGGCAGCGCGCCTCGTTCACCCTCTACTACCCCTCCGGCGACAAGCTCCGCCAGGAGCACGCCCTCGCCTTCGCCGGCGATGCCAAGAAGGTCGGCATCGAGGCCACGGTGGAGAGCGGCACCTGGGAGGTCATCGAGCCGCGGATGGCCGAGGACGCCGTGCTCGCGGGCGGCGGCAGCCCCGCCGACCCCGACTTCGACCTCTACCCGATGCTCTACTCGAAGCTGGCCGGGCAGGGCTTCAACAACATGGCCTCGTACACGAACCCGGACGTCGACGCCGCCCTCGTCGAGGGCCGGGAGAGCGGCGAGAAGGCCGAGCGCAAGCGGGCGTACGACAGGGTGCAGCAGGAGCTGAAGGACAACCCCGGCTACATCTTCCTCACCCACATCGACCACATCTACGTCCTCGCCGACACCTGGCGCGGCCTGACCACCCAGGTCGAGCCGCACGAGCACGGCTTCGGCAGCGGGCCCTGGTGGAACGTCGAGAGCTGGCAGCCCGCGCCGTGACCGGGCTGCCGCTGGCCCCGATGGCGCGGATGGCCGGGCGGCGGCTGCTGTACGCCGTCCCCGTGCTGCTGGCCGTCACCTTCGGGGTGTTCGCCATCGCCGCCGCCTCGCCGTTCGACCCGGTGAAGGCGTACGCGGGCACCGCCGGCTTCAGCGCCTCCCAGGAGGCGCTGGACCAGCTCCGCGACAGCCTCGGCGCCGACGACCCGTTCGTCACCCGCTGGTGGGACTGGCTGACCGCCGCGGTCACCGGCGACCTCGGCGAGTCGACCAGCATGCGCCAGCCCGTCGCCGACGTCATCGGCGAGCGCATCGGCTGGACGGTGCTGCTGTGCACGGTCGCGTTCGCCGTCGCCATCGTCGGCGGCACGCTGCTCGGCGTCCTCGCCGCCCGCCGCGGCGGCGGGATGCTCGACCGGGCCGTCACCTCCGCCGCGTACGCCCTGGAGGCCGCGCCGCCGTTCTGGCTCGGGCTGCTCGCCGTCTGGCTGTTCGCGCTCCAGCTCGACGCGCTGCCGGCCGGCGGGCTCACCGACACCGGCACGGACGTCGTCACCTTCGGGCAGGTCGCCGAGCACGTGGCGCTGCCGGCGGCGGTGCTCGCCGTCTCGCAGATGCCGTGGTTCGTGCTCTACGTCCGCCAGGGTGTCGGCGACGCCCTGGACGAGGACCCCGTGCGCGGCGCCCGCTCCCGCGGGCTCGCCGAGCGCACCGTGCTGCTGGGGCACGCGCTGCGCTCCGGGCTGCTGCCCGTGGCCACGCTGGTCGGCACCCGGGTGCCGGAGCTGATCACCGGCGCGCTGCTCGTCGAGACCGTCTTCAGCTGGCCCGGCATCGCCGCCGCCACCGTCGAGGCCGCCACGTCCGTGGACTTCCCGCTGCTCGCCGCGCTGACGGTGCTGGCGACGGCGGCGGTCCTCGTCGGCAACCTGCTGTCGGACCTGCTGTACGGGCTCGCCGACCCGAGGGTGGGATTCGATGGCTGACACCCCGCGGACGCTGAAGAAGCCGGGCCCGCCCGGCGGCCCCCCGGACCCCGCCCGCTGGCGCACCCGCGGCACCGGCCGCACGTCGGTCCGTACGCTGCGCGTCCGCACCTCCGCCGCGGTCGTCGCCCTCGCCGTCCTCGCCGTGCTCGTCGTGCCGCCGCTGGTCCAGCTCGACCAGCAGGCCGTCGACATCGGCAACAAGCTCGCCGCGCCGTCCCTCTCCCACCTCTTCGGCACCGACGACCTCGGCCGCGACGTGCTGCTCCGCTGCGTCTACGGGCTGCGTGTCTCGCTGCTCGTCGGCGTGGTCGCCGCGCTCGTCGCCACCGTCGTCGGCACCGCCGTCGGGGCGCTGGCCGGCGCGCTCGGCGGGCACGTCGACCGGGCCGTGATGCGGCTCGTGGACGTCTTCGCCTCCGTACCGCACCTGCTGCTCGGCATCTTCATCGTCGCCCTCTTCCAGCCCGGCGTCTGGCCCGTCGTCGCCTCCGTGGGCCTGACCCACTGGGTGTCGACCTGCCGCATCGTGCGCGCGGAAGTGCTGTCGCTGCGCGGTCGGCCGTTCGTGGACGCCGCCGTCTCCGGCGGTGCCTCGCGCACCCGGGTCGCGGTCCGCCACCTCGTGCCCGGCGTGCTGCCGCAGGCCGGGCTCGCGGCGGTGCTGATGGTGCCGCACGCCATCTGGCACGAGTCGGCGCTGTCCTTCCTCGGCCTCGGGCTGCCGCCGCACCAGGCGAGCCTGGGCGCGATGGTGCAGGGCGCGCGGGGCGCGCTGCTGGCGGGGGACTGGTGGCCCACCCTCTTCCCGGGCCTGTTCATCATCATCCCGACCCTCGCCGTCGCGGGCCTCGCGGGCGCGTGGCGGGAGCGGCTGAACCCGCGCCGCAGATCGGAGCTGACGCTGTGACGGACCACATCGCCGGCGGGGCGGCCGCCGCCGCGGCGGCCGGCGCCGCCGCGCCGCTGCTCACCCTCGACCGGCTGTCGGTCCGCTTCCGCATGCGCCGCGGCCGGTACGTCGCCGCCGTCACCGACGTCTCCCTCGCCCTCGCCCCCGGCGAGTGCGTCGCGCTCGTCGGCGAGAGCGGCTGCGGCAAGTCCGTCCTCGCCGCCGCGCTCCTCGGGCTGCTGCCGGAGAACGCCGAGACCGCGGGCGCCGCGCACCTCGGCGAACTGGAGCTGCTCGGCGCCGGCGAGGCGGAGCTGGCCCGCCGGGTACGGGGCCGCCGGGCCGGCCTCATCCCGCAGTCCCCGGCCGCCCACCTCACCCCCGTACGCACCGTGCGCGCCCAGCTGACGGAGGTCGTCCGGGAGCTGACCGGCACCCGCAAACCCGGCCTGCGGGCCGCCGTCGAGGAGGCCGCGGAGCGGGCCGCGTTCCCCGCCGACCACCTCGACCGCTACCCGCACGAGCTGTCCGGCGGCCTCGCCCAGCGCGCCGCCACCGCCCTCGCCCTCGTCGGCGACCCGCCGCTGCTGCTCGCCGACGAGCCGACCACCGGCCTCGACCGCGACCTCGTCGAGCGCACGGTCGACGAGCTGCGCCGCCAGGTCGACGACGGGCACGGGCTGCTGATGATCACCCACGACCTCGCCGCCGCGGAGCGGATCGCGGACCGGGTGGCGGTCATGTACGCCGGGCGGATCGTCGAACTCGCCGACGCGGCCGGCTTCTTCGGCGCCCCCGGGCCCCGGCACCCGTACGCCCGCGGCCTCCTCGACGCCCTCCCGGAGCGCGGCTTCGCGCCGATCCCGGGAATGCCCCCGGAGCTGGGCGCGCTGCCGCCCGGCTGCGCCTTCGCGCCGCGGTGCGGGTACGCCACGGCCGCGTGCGCGGCGGTGCCGGAGCTGACGGCGGGGGCGGCGTGCCACCACCCGGTGCCGGCCGCCGCCGCCCCGCTGCGCAAGCCCGCCGGGGCGCGGCAGGCGGCGGCGGAGCGGACCGGCGAGCCCGGTCCGCCCCACCGGCAGGAGGCCGCCGATGTCCGCTGACGCCCCGCCCCCGCTGCAACTCCGCGCCGTCACCGCCGGATACGACCGCCGCGCCCCCGTCGTCCGCGACGTCTCCCTCACCCTCGCCCCCGGCGAGGCCGCCGGCCTCCTCGGCCCCAGCGGCTGCGGGAAGTCCACCCTCGCCCGCGTCGCCGCGCTGCTGCACCGCCCGGACGCCGGCGAGGTGCTCCTCGACGGCGAGCCCGTACGCGGCTGGCGCCACCGCGCGCCCCGCGCGCAGCGCACCGCCTTCGGCGTCGTCTTCCAGCAGCCCCGCCTCGCGGCCGACCCGCGGCTGACCCTCGCCGCCCTGATCGCCGAGCCGCTGCGCGCCACCGGCCGCCGCGCCGAGGCGCCGGCCCGCACCGAGGAGCTGGCCGGGCTCGTCGGCCTCACCCCCGACCTGCTCGCCCGCCGCCCCCACGAGGTCAGCGACGGCCAGCTGCAACGCGCCTGCCTCGGCCGCGCGCTGGCGCTCCGCCCCCGGATCCTGGTGTGCGACGAGATGACGGCGATGCTCGACGCCTCCACCACCGCGGCGCTCGTCGCGGCCGTCGAGGACTACCGCCGCGGCTCCGGCGCCGCGCTGCTCGCCGTCGGGCACGACCGGACGCTGCTGGAGCGCTGGTGCGACCGCACGGTCGCGTGGGAGTCGCTCGCCCCCGCGGCGAAGCCCGCGCCGAGTGGCTGAAACTCTTCGTACGTACGAACGGCGGGTGAGGGCGCCGTCACGGACAGCCCAGCCGGTCGGCCAGGTCCGTGAAGTCCGCCGCCGCCAGGTCCGCCGGCACGTCCGCCGCCCGGTCCGCCCCGCCCGCCGGGCCCTTCTCCCGCGGGCGCGCCACGAACGCCGTGCGCAGCCCCGCCGCCCGCGCGCCCGCCAGGTCCCAGCCGTGGCAGGCCACCATCAGCAGCTCCCCGGGCTCGACGTCCAGCAGCCGCGCGGCCGTCAGGTAGGGCGCCGGGTCCGGCTTGTAGCGCCGCGCCAGCTCGGCGGAGAGGATGCAGTCGAACGGCAGCCCGGCGGCCTTCACCAGCGCGGTCAGCAGCGCGAAGCCGCCGTTGGACAGCGCCGCCACCACGTACCGCCCGCGCAGCCGCGCCAGGCCCTCGGCCGCGTCCGCCCACGGCGGCAGCCGGTGCCAGGCGCGTACCAGCTCGCGGCGGGCGGCCTCGTCGAAGGCGGCGCCGACGCCGTGGCGTTCGAGCAGCTCGTCCAGCGACTCGCGGTGCAGCGCGTCGAGGTACGCCCACGGCCGCTCGCCGCCGTTCACCCGGGCCATCGACGGCAGGTACCTCTCCCGCCAGGCGTCCGCGAAGGCACCGCCGTCCAGCTCGGCGCCGCACCGCCGCGCCACCGCGCCGACCTGCTCCGCGACGCCCGTGCGCCAGTCCACGGTGGTGCCGAAGACGTCGAACGCGACGGCCCGTACCCCCGCCGGGGCGGACTCCGCCGCCGTCACCCGTCCGCCACCTTCCGGCCCACGCCGCCGAACTGGTCCAGCGGCTCCGCCTCCCGGCCGTCCTCGGGCCGCCAGCGGGGACACGACACGAACCCGGGCGGCACCATCTCCAGCCCCGTGAAGAAGCCCTCGATCTCCGCCGGGGTGCGCAGCACGTACGGCACCGCGCCGCTTCTGTTGTACGCGTCCTGCGCCCGCCGGTTGTCCCGGTCCACCACGGCCGTGCCGTCGTTGAGCACCAGGTGGCTGCCCGGCGGCAGCGCGTCCAGGAGACGGGTCACGATCGCCCGCGCCTCGTCGTAGTCCACGACGTGCCCCACGACCCCGGCGAGGATGAGGCCGATCGGCTCCGAGAAGTCCAGCGTCTTCGCCGCCCCGGCCAGCACCGCGTCCGGGTCGTGCAGGTCGGCGTTCACATAGCCGCACGTGCCGCCCGGCCGCGAGACCAGCAGGGCACGCGCGTGCGCGAGCACCATCGCGTCGTTGTCGACGTAGACCACCCGCGCCGCCGGCTGCACCGACTGGGCCACCTCGTGCGTGTTCAGCGCGGTCGGCAGGCCGGTGCCGATGTCGAGGAACTGGCGGATTCCGGCCTCGGCCGCGAGGTGGCGGACGGCGCGGACCAGGAAGGCCCGGGAGGCGCGGGCGATCTCGGCGATGCCCGGCGAGAGCCGCAGGAACGCCTCGCCCGCCTGCCGGTCGACGCGGTAGTTGTCGCTGCCGCCCAGCCAGAAGTTCCAGATCCGCGCGGACTGCGGCACCGTGGTATCGATCACGGGTGCCGGCCCGCCGCCCTGCGTGTCCCCCATCAGAGATCTCCCGCCCGCCCGTCGCGCCGAGCCACACAAATTAGTCCAACCACCCGTGCACCGTAAGCGATCCGGCCACCTACGGCGCGCGTGGACGGTATCCCCTGCTCACCGATCCGACAAGATCCACACAAGAATCCGGCGCGGGGGCGCGGTCGCCGTCGCCGCGCGTGCCGTGGAATCATCCGGGTCCATGAGGCTGCACGGAGTCGGGCGCCGCTACGGCAGACGCGGGCCCTGGGTGCTGCGCGGGGTCGACCTGCGGGTGCCGGCAGGGGCGCTCGTACGCGTCGAAGGCGCCAACGGCGGCGGCAAGTCCACGCTGCTGCGGCTGCTGGCCGGCATCGACCTGCCCAGCGCCGGCCGGATCGAGGCCCGCCCCGCCCGCACGGCGTACGTGCCCGAGCGCTTCCCCGCCGCGCTGCCGCTGACCGCCCTCGGCTACCTCACACACCTGGGCCGGGTGCAGGGGCTGCGCCGCGACCGGGCGCGGCGGCGGGCGGGGGAGTGGCTGGAGCGGTTCGGGGCGGGGCAGTCGGCCCGTACGCCGCTGGACGAGCTGTCGAAGGGCCTCCGGCTCCGCGAGCGGCGCAGGCGCTGCTGGCGGAGCCGGAGCTGCTGGTGCTCGACGAGGCGTGGACCGGGCTGGACGCGGACGCGCGGGCCGCGCTCGACACGGCGGTGGGGGAGCGGCTGGCCGCGGGCGGCGCGGTGGTGTTCGTCGACCACGACCCCCGGCGGCTGGCCCGTACGCCCCACGCCGCCTACCGGGCCGGCGGCGGGCGCGTCGTCGCCCGGCCGGCGGGCGGCGGACCCGCGGTGGCGGTCGAGGCGGTCGGGCCGCCCGGCTCGCTGCCCCCGCCCGGGGAGCTGCCCGGGGCGCCCGTCCGCGTGGAACTGCCCGGCGGCGGCTGCCGGCTGACGGTGCCCGCCGCGCACTCCGACGCCCTGCTGCGGGCGCTGCTCGACGCCCGCCCCGGCTGGCACATCCGCACCGTGTATCCGGTGGCGCACGAACCCGGGGAGGACCCCGCGCCGTGACCGCGCTCGTCCGCTACCAGCTCGCCCTGCTCGCCAGGTCGCACCGCTGGCTCCCGCCGCTGCTGGTGTACGCGGCGGCCGTGGCCGTCGGCGTCCAGCCCGGGCAGGCGGTGCTGGACTCGCTCGGGGTGGCCGCGGCGGCGGTGCTGCCGGTCGCGGCGTGGCTGGTGCGGGTGTGCACCGGCGTGGAGCCGCCCGCCGCGCGGGCCTGCACGGCGGCGGCCGGCGGGCCGGGACGGGCGCATCTGGCGAGCCTGGCCGCGGCGTTCGCGGCGGCGTACGCGCTGGGTGTCGCCGGCGTCGCCGTCGTCGTGGCCGTCAGCGACGCGCACGGCTCCGACGGCGCCTCGGACACCGCGGTCCCGGTCGCGGCGGCGGCGGGCGCGGGGCTGCTGGCGACGCTGACGTGCGCGCTGCTGGGCACGGCGGTGGGCGCGCTGTGCAACCGGCCGCTGCTGCGCAGCCGGGCGTGGACGGTGCCCGCGACGCTCGCCGGCGCGGGGGCGGTGCTCGTGGCGGCCGGCTCCCCGGCGAACGCCGCGGTCTCCGGCCTGGTCACCGGCTCCCGGGCGGCGGAGGTGCCGCTGCCGCTGCTGCCCCTGGCGGGCGCGGCGCTGGCGGCGGCCGCGACGGCGGCGCTGGCCGCGGCGCTGAGCGCGCGCCGCTGACCGCGGCGGGGCGCTCGCTCACACCACCCGCAGCCGCACCGGCGCCCGCTCCGCCGGCTCCGGCAGCCGCAGCGGCCCGGCCCCCGGCGTGACCGACCCCAGCAGCGCCGCCTCGCGCGCCCCCGTCGCCGACGGCACCGACGCCGGCAGCCCGCACACCGTCAGAAACCCCAGCAGCGCGAAGAGATACCCCTCCTTGCCCTGGGACGACAGCCCGTGGTCGTCCACCGGCGACACCCGCGCCGGCGCGCACAGCTCCGCGAGCCGCGCCATCAGCGCCGGGTTGCGCACCCCGCCGCCGGAGACGACCAGCTCCGCCACCCCGTACTCCCGGCACGCCGCCGCGGCCAGCTCCGCCGTCAGCTCCGTGAGGGTGGCCACCAGGTCGTCCAGCCCGGGGCGCGGCCCCGGGTGCGCCGCCACCCGCTCGCGCAGGTACGCGCCGTGGAACAGCTCCTTGCCCGTCGACTTGGGCGCCGCCAGCGCGTAGTACGGCTCGTCCAGCAGCCGCCGCAGCAGCTCCCGGTCCACCGTCCCGCGCCGCGCCCGCGCGCCGTCGGTGTCCATCGTCTCCGCGCCGCCCGTGCCCTCGGCCACCGCCGCGTCGATGAGCGCGTTGGCCGGCCCCAGGTCGTACGCGACGACCTCGCCGTCCCCGCCGCGGACCGTGATGTTGGCGATGCCGCCGAGGTTCAGCGCCCCCCGCCGGGGCGCCCCGCCGGTCCCGTCGCCGAGCAGCAGCAGCGCGTCGAGGGTGGAGGCGAGCGGCGCGCCCTGGCCGCCGCGGGCGATGTCGCGGGTGCGGACGTCGGAGACGACGGGCAGCCCGGTGGCCTCGGCGATCCAGGCGGGGCCGCCGAGCTGGAGGGTGCCGCGGGCGCGCGGGCCCTCGACCCAGTGGTAGACGGTCTGCCCGTGCGAGACGACGAGGTCGGCCCGCCCGCCGGCCACCGTGGCGACCGCCTCGGCGGCCACCCGGCCGAAGAACCGGCCCAGCTCGGTGTCCAGCCGGCAGACCTCCGCCACGGTCGTCCGCGCCGGGGGCAGGCAGGCGGCGACGGCGCGCCGCAGCTCGTCGGGGAACGCGGCGCTGTGCAGTCCGCGGGGGTGCAGGAGCACGTCGTCGCCGGCCAGGCGCAGGTCGCAGACGGCGGCGTCCACGGCGTCGTACGAGGTGCCGCTGAGCAGGCCGACGACGGTGAGGGCGGGGGCGGGGTGCGGGTGGTCCATCGGGCCATTGTCGTCGGCGCGCTCCCGGGGGCGCCGGCGGTGAGGGCGGGGTGGCGCTGCGCGGCGGTCAGGAGGGGACCCCGGCCCGGTCCAGGACGGCGGCCATCCCGTCCTCGGGGAGCGCCGGGTTGGCACCCGCGCGGGAGGCCAGTTCCGGGACGTGCAGCGCTGCGCGGAGCCGGGGGAGCGGCAGGCGCGGGTCGCCGGCCGCCGCCTGGCGCGTCCAGACCTCCGGGTCGTGGCTGAGCCGTTCGACCAGCGTGGACGTGGCGGCAGGGTCCCGGAGGGCGAGTCGGCGGTGGTGCCCGTCCGGGTGGTCCGCGAAGCGGGCGGCGAGCCCCTCGCGGGGAAAGCGGGGGTGCGTCTCCGCCATCCAGGCGGAGAACGTCCCGCCGAGCCTGGCGTACACCCGCATCAGGACCTCCTCCGGGGCGTCGGGGTGGTGGATGCCCAGGAGGCGGTCCACGACCGGGTCCCCGGCGCGGGCGAGCCGGCGCAGCAGGCCGGGCGGCAGGTGGGGGCTGGAGGCCGCGGCGCGCCGGAGCAGCGGGTGGGCGGAGGACGCGGCCCGGCGCAGCACCTCGGGGTCGGCGAGCCCGTCCCGTACCCACGCCACGCCGTCGCCCCTGTCGACGTCCCCGACCGTGAAGTCGATCGCCATGCGCCGGGTCTCGGCCAGCTCGGGCCGGAGGGAGACCGCGAGCCGTACGGCCTCGTCGGGGTCGGCGGCGAGCCGCTCCACGAGGTCGGCGGGCAGCGACGGGTTCCCGGCGAGGGCCGCGAGGTGCGTCCGCTCGTCGAGGCACCGCTCGGCGTCGGCGCGGGTGAGGAGCCCCCGGCGCAGCGCCTCGGCGGCGGAGTCCGGATCGCGGAGGAGTCCGGCGGTGACGCGGGCGTCCCGCCGGCACTCCCGCAGCGCGGCGGCCCGCCGTACCCCGGGGTCGGGGTCGGCCAGCAGCGCCGGCCGCTCGCCCGGCGGCACGCCCTCCCAGGCACGTACCGCCTCCCGGCGCGCCGCCGCGCTGTGGTGCGCGGCCAGCGAGGCCGCGAACGACGGCGCCAGATGGGGCGACTCCAGCAGTGCGGTACGGACCCGGGGGTCGGGGTCGTCGAGCAGGCGGCGGCACACGGCGTCGGGGAGGGGCGCGACCTTCGTGCGCGGGTCGTACACCTCAGGTCCGTACGCGAGGGCGGCCCGCACCCGGGGCGAGGGGTCGTCCACGAGCCGGGCCCGCTGCGCGGGCTCCGCACGGGCGCTCATGGCGAAGTCGATCCGGGCGCCCGGGGCCGGGTGGGCCAGGATCGCCGCGACGGCCGGCCCGGGGAGTCCGGCGCGCTGGAGGGCCTCGCGGGGCGGGCGGCCTGGGCCGTCGTGGGCGGCGAGCAGGCGCAGGAGCAGCGAGGCCGGCAGCGCCGGGTTGCGGGCGACCCCGTTCAGCGCGGATGCGTGGAACGCCACCATGGTTCCCCTGCCCCCTGCGTCCTCCCCCGCCGGTCCGCGACCATGATGCCCCGTGGGCGGGGGCGTGGGGGTCGCAGGCCCGGTGGCCGGGTGCCGTCCTTGCGCAGAGGCGCGGCGGCGGGCCTGCGACCCCGCCGGGCCAGAACTATACATTTCGGGCATTCCGTCGCACGACGACGCGCGGCCCGGCTTGTCCAGCCCTCTGATGAAATTTCACTGTGAGCCCATTGACGTCGGCCGTCGGCGGCCGTCAAGCTGCCTCCAGTGCGTGTTAACGATAACACAGACTCGACCGAGGGAGCCGCCCGATGTCAGGTCGTCATCCGCCGATCCCCGAGCCACCCGCCGTCCCCCGCACGACCACCCCCCGCCCCACCCGCCTCGACCGCCGCACCCTGCTCCGCGCCTCCGCCGCCGGCGCGCTGGCCACCGCCACCGGCGGCCTGGCCGCCGCCTGCGGGACCGCCGCCGGGCAGGGGCCCGGCAAGGTCGCCATCCACGGCGACAACGCCAACTGGGAAGCCCCGTTCGACGCCGCCGGCAAGGCGATGAAGCCGGTCGCCGGCGTCCGGCTGGTCCCCGAGGTCATCCCCTCCCTGGAGTCCTTCGAGCAGATCGTCAAGTCCTCGCTCCGTACCAACAAGACCCCCGACCTGCTCAAGTACTGGTCCGGCTACCGGCTGCGCGACCTCGCCCGCACCGGCGGCCTGGAGGACCTCACGCGCCAGTGGCGGGCCGCCGAGTCCCGCGGCTGGGTGGAGCCCTCGCTGCGCGAGGCGTTCACGTACGACGGCCGCGTCTACGGGCTGCCGATGAACCTCGCCTACTGGGTGTTCTTCTACAACCCCGAGGTCTTCGCCGAGCACGGCCTCACGGCGCCGCGGACCTGGGACGACTTCCTCGCCGTCTGCACCCGGCTGAAGGACAACGGGATCACCCCGCTGCACGGCACCACCGCCGGCCGCTGGCCCGCGTTCATCTGGTTCCAGGAGGTCCTCAGCCGCCAGGACCCCCAGTTCTACGAGGACCTGATGAACGGCCGCGAGCGCTACACCGACCCGCGCGCCGAGCGCGCGCTGCGCACCATCGCCGGATTCTTCGACAAGGACTGGTTCACCAGCATGGACGTGGACCACAACAACGCCGCCGCGGCCACCGTGCACGGCAAGGTCGGCATGGTGCCGTGCGGCAGCTGGCTCGGCTCCGTCTTCACCGCGGCCGGCGCCGAGCCGGGCCGGACGGTCGACGCCTTCATCCTCCCCATGGCCGACCCCGCCGCCCGCCCCAGCGTGATCTTCGAGTCCAGCGCCTTCGCCGCCACCGTCAAGGGCGCGGACAAGGAGGAGGCGCTCAGGGCCGCCGGCAGCTGGCTGCACCCCGAGGTCGCCACCGCCTTCGCGCACGGCCTCCAGGACGGCAGCCCCAACCCGAAGGTGAAGCCCGCCACCGTGGTCATCGAGGGCGTCACCCGGCAGGCGCGGGACGACAAGCTCCGGCTGCTCAACCGCTTCTGGGAACAGGGCCCGCCCGAGCTCGTCGAGTCCACCGTGGACGACCTCGCGGGCATGCTCATCGACCCGCACTCGTACCGCGACGGGCTGCGGACCATGCAGGAGCGCGCCGACGAGGCGTGGAAGGTGTGGCGGGAGGCGGAGAAGTCATGACCGGCACCGTGAGCACGGCGGGCCCCGCCAAGCCCGTACGCGTACGCCGCCGCATCCCCGTCCGCAGCCCGCACCCGGCCGCCCGGGCCAACTCCACCCGCCGGCTGGGCGGTCCGCTCGCCGGCGTCCCTTGGGCGCTGCCCGCGCTCGCGCTCGTCGGCGTCCTGCTCGTCTACCCGTTCTTCCGCAGCATCTACGGCAGCTTCTTCCAGGACAACGGCTTCACCAGCAGCTTCACCGGCATCGACAACTACACCCGGCTCGCCGAGGACCCCATCTTCGGCCGGTCGCTGCTGAACACCTTCCTGTGGGTCGCGGGCACCCTGCTGCTGCCCGTGGTCGCGGGCCTCGCCATCGCCGTGGCCACCCACCGCATGCGCCTGGGCTGGCTCGCGCAGCTCGTCGTCGTGCTGCCGTTCGCGATCTCCGGTGTCGCCACCGCCGCGCTGTGGCGCTTCATCCTCAACACCGACGGCGCCGTCAACGAGGTGCTGCGCGGCGTCGGCCTCGGCTCCTGGGCGCAGGGCTGGCTCCTGGAGTGGCCGCAGAACACCCTGTCGATGATCGTCGCCAGCACCTGGCAGGCCACCGGCCTGAACGTCGTCCTCTTCGCCATCGGCCTGCGCGCCATCCCCAGGGAGACGGTCGAGGCCGCCGAACTCGACGGCGCCCGCGGCTGGCGGATGTTCCGCCACATCACCCTGCCGCAGCTGCGCGCCGTGACCGTCGTGGTCGTCGGCATGGCCATCGTCAACAGCCTCAAGGCGTTCGACATGGTCTGGGCGCTCACCCAGGGCGGCCCCTCGCGCAGCTCCGAGACGCTGGCGCTGACCATGTACCGCGAGGCGTTCCGCCTCTTCCACGTCGGCTACGGATCGGCCATCGCGCTCGTGCTGTCCGTGATCGTCGTCGCGTCCTCGTGGGTCTACCTGCGCCGCCAGATGCCCGGCGCCAAGGACTGAGAGGAGCCACCGACATGGGACGCCACTTGCGCAACCTCTTCGTCGCCGGCTGCGTGCTGCTCTGGCTGCTGCCGCTCTACCTGCTGGTGGTCAACTCCCTGACCCCCGCGGAGGAGTACACCGGCTCGGTCGACTGGGCGCCGCGGGGCTTCGCGCTCTTCGACAACCTCAAGAGCGCCTGGGTCGACGCCGGCATCGGCGACAGCTTCGGCAGCTCGATGCTGTACGCCACGGTCTGCGGCGCCGTCGCCGTGCTGGTCGCCGCCATGGCCGCGTTCGCGGTCATCGTGCTGCCGATCCCCCGGCCGGCCCTGTGGTTCTGGGTGATCTTCTCCGGGACGCTGTTCCCGCTGCAGATCTTCCTGGCGCCGCTGTTCGGCATGTACGCCGACGCCAACCTCTACGACTCCCGCCTGGGCCTGATGCTCGTCTACGCCGCCTGGGCGGTGCCGTTCGCCTTCTTCCTCATCCGCAACCAGATGACGACGATGCCGCCCGAGATCACCGAGGCGGCGATGATCGACGGGGCGTCGATGCGCCGCGTCTTCTGGCGCATCCACGTGCCGCTGATGCGCTCCGGGCTGGGCGCCGCGTTCATCTTCCAGTTCACCGCCGTCTGGAACGACCTGCTGTTCGGCATCACGCTGAGCCGCAGCCCGGAGATCCAGCCGGTGATGGCCACCCTCAACTCGCTCAACCAGGCGTACAGCAGCGCGGGACCCCCGGTGGTCCTGGCCGGCGCGCTCGTCGTCTCGCTGCCCACGCTCCTCGTCTTCCTGGTGTTCCGCGGCCTGTTCCTGCGCGGCATCACCGCGTCCGCCCGCTGACCGAACCACCGCGCCCCCAATGAACCGAAGAACCGACGCGCCCGCGCCGCCGCGGGAGAGTACGGAGACCACCGCATGACCACCCGGGCCCTCGTCAAGACCACCGACTGGGACAACGACCGCATCCGCGACAGCCTGCGCAGCAGCGTCGTCACCGCCGAGGGCACCCTCGGCGGCACCGCCCTGCGCCTGACCCAGGAGCCGCTGCTCAAGCACGACGGCGGTGGCGGCCTGCTGCAGAGCCTGCGCGTCGAGGCCGCCGACGGCGCCGCCCTGCCGGGGGACCTCGTCGTACGGACCGAATCCGGCGCCGCGCTGCCCGTCGCGCCGGAGCCGGGCCCCGGCGGGTCCGTACGCCTGCTGCTCCCCGCCGTCGACACCCCCCGGCGGATCACCGTCGGCCTGCCCGGCGGGGCGGACGGTGCCGGGGCGGATGGCGCCGGGGCGGACGCCGGCATCGAGCTGACGCTCACCCCGCAGCGGCAGTGGACCCTCCACCTCGTCCACCACTCCCACCTCGACATCGGCTACACCGACCCGCAGGGCCGCGTCCTCGCCGAGCACCTGTCGTTCCTCGACTCCTGCCTGGAGCTCACCCGCGCCACCGACGACTGGCCGGCCGAGTCCCGGTTCCGCTGGTGCGTGGAGTCCCTGTGGTCCTTCCGGCAGTGGGCCGACGCCCGCCCCGCCGAGCAGGTCGAGGAGTTCGTGCGGCGGGTGCGGGAGGGCCGTATCGAGCTGACCGCCCTGCCGTTCAACCTGCACACCGAGACCTGCTCCACCGACGAGCTGCACGAACTGCTGCGGCTCGCCCACGAGGTGCGCGACGAGCACGGCGTGGAGTTCACCTCCGCTATGCAGACCGACGTGCCCGGCGCCGTCGTCGGCCTCGTCGACGCGCTCGCCGCCGCGGGCGTGAAGTACCTGTCCGTCGCGCACAACTGGGCCGGCCGGTCCGTCCCCCACCTCGTCGGCGGCGAGAAGCTGCCCCGGTTGTTCCGCTGGCGGGCGCCCAGCGGCAACAGCGTCCTCGTCTGGGTCACCGACACCCCGCACGGCCTGGCTTACATGGAGGGCCCGCTGCTCGGCTTCGACACCGACTACGCGAGCGTCGACGACCTGCTGCCCGCGTACCTGACGTCGCTGGCCAGCAACCCGTACCCGTACCGCGGCGGCGTCTTCGGCTGGGCCATGGACGACGCCGACGTCACGCGCGAGCCGTACCCGTGGGACGTCCTGCACCTGCGCGTGCAGGGCAAGTTCGGCGACAACGCGCCGCCCCGGCGGATCATCGCCGACACCGTCCGCCGCTGGAACGAGACCTGGGCGTACCCGCAGCTGCGGCTCTCCCGCAACGAGGACTTCTTCACCGACGCCGAGGCCCGCCTCGGCGACGGCATACGCACCTTCGAGGGCGACTGGACCGACTGGTGGGTCGACGGCGTCGGCTCCGGCGCGCGCCCGCTGTCCCTGGCCCGTACGGCGCAGGCCACCGTCGCCGACGCGCAGACCCTCGGCACCTTCGCCGGCGTCCTCGGCGCCGCCGGCGCCGCCGACGACAGCCGGGACGCGGCCCCCGTCTACGAGGCCGTCTCCCTCTTCGACGAGCACACCTGGGGCGCCGGCGACCCGTGGACCCACGGCGACCACGGCGGGCACAGCGGCGAGGAGCAGTGGCACTGGAAGTACGGGCAGGCGCTGCGCGCGTACGACGACGGCAACACCCTGCTCGACCGGGCCCGCGCCCGCCTCGGGCAGCGGCTCGCGAGCGCGCCCGGCGCCGTGTCGTACCACGTCGTCAACACCTGCTCCTGGGCCCGCACCGACGTCGTGCGGATCTTCCTGCCGGAGAGCAGCGTGCCGCTGGAGCAGCCGGTCGCCGTCCGCGACGCCCGCACCGGCGAACGGCTGGCGCACGAGGAGCGGCCGCAGGTCAACGACGACCACCGGGACGCGGGCCGGTTCCTGCTGGTGTGCGTCGCCGACGTGCCGCCCGCCGGCTCCGTACGCCTCGACGTCGCCGCCGAAGGCGCCGACGACGGCGCGGCGGACGGCGAGGGCACCGTCCTGAAGGCCGCAACCGGCTGGAACCCCACCGGCGGCACCGACCAGGAGGACCCCGCCGGGACCGCCGCCGCCGCGCACGCACAGGCCGACCCGACGCTGCTGGAGAACGAGCACCTCGCGGTGCGCGTCGACCTCGCCCGCGCCTGCATCGCGTCCGTCGTCGACAAGGCCACCGGCCGCGAACTCGTCCGCGGAGCCGGTGCGGGGGCCGCCGCCGGCTTCAACGCCTACCTCCACGACAGCTACACCACCGCCGGCGGCTTCAACCACAACTCCAGCCGCACCACCGCCTCCGAACGCCTGGAGCACCTGGGCAACCGCTCCGTCGCCCCGCCCGCCGCGCTCCTCGCCCGCACCTCCACCGCCACCGCCGAGACCCTCACCTACGAGACCCGGCCCGCGGGCGCCAACCGGGTGCGTACGACGCTCACGCTGCCGCGCGGCGCCGCCCGCCTCGACATCGACAACCGCGTCGACAAGGACGCCACCCTCGGCAAGGAGAGCGCCTACTTCGCGTTCCCGTTCGCCTTCGACACCCCCACCGTGCGCATGGAGGCCACCGGCGGCGCCACCGGCACCGGCCTGTCCGTCATCCCCGGCTCCGCGCGGCACATGCGGGCGGTACGCCGCTGGGTGACGCTCGCCGAGGACGGGCTCGCGGTCGCCTGGGCGACGCAGGACGCGCCGCTGGTGCAGTTCGGGAACATCGCCCTGCCGTACGCGCCGTTTCCGAAGACGCTGGGCCGGGACGAGCCCGCCACCGTCTTCTCCTGGATCCACAACAACCTCTGGGACACCAACTTCCCCAGCGAGCAGGGCTTCGAGTTCACCTTCCGCTACAGCCTCGCCTGCGGCCCCGACGCGGACGGGCTGGGCCCCCGCACGGCCGCCGGCCTCGCCCGCCCGCTGCACGCCGTACGGGCCCGCGCCCCGCGCGGCGCCGGCGCCGAGCCCGCCGACGGGCTGGCGTTCGCCGAGGTCGGCGACCCGCGGGTGCGGCTGGTGGGCGCGACGACGCCCGCCGGCGGCGGCGTGCTGCTGCGGCTCCAGTCCTTCGCCGAGGAGCCGCTCGCCTGTCCCGTACGCGCCCTCTTCCCGGTCACCGGGGCCGGGCTCGCCGACTACCTCGGCCGCCCGGGAGACGACCTGCCGGTACGGGACGGGGAGGTCACCGTCGACCTCCCCGCCCTCGGCACGACCGCGGTGCTCTTCCGGCGCCGCTGAACCACACCCGAAGGAGACTGCGTGTACCGGCTCGACCCGCGCTACGCACCCGCCCCGCCGGCCGTCCTCACCACCGGCTGGCGGGCCGTGGCGGCGGAACTCCCCCACGGCCCGGCGGTGGTGGCCGTCGAGGGACCCCCGTCCGCGGACTGGGACACCCTCGCCGGCCGGCTCCGGCGCGAGCTCACCGCCCGCGGCACGCCGGTGGCCCTGCTCGACGTGCGGCGCCACTACGCGCCCCCCGGGACGGTCAGGCGCCGCACCGAGCGGCCCGGGGACACCGCCGACCCGTACTACTGCAAGCTCGCCGAGAACCCCCTCGACGACCTCTTCGACCCCCCGCCCGACGCCCCCCGCCCCGGCACCGGGCTGCTGCTGGTCTACGGGCCGGGCGCCGCCGTCGTACCGCACGACCTGCTCTGGTACGCCGACGTGCCCAAGCGCCACGCCGAGGCCGCCGTCACCGCCGGCACCCCCGGCGCCAACCTGGGCCTGCCCGGCGAAGCCCCCACCCACCGGCGGCTGTTCTACATCGACTGGCCCATGCTCGACCGCCACCGCGACGCGCTGGCCCACCGCCTCGACGGCTGGCTCGACGTCCAGGACCCCGGCCACCCCGCGCACCTCGACGGCGACGGCCTGCGCGGCACCCTCGCCGGCCTCGCCCGCCGGCCCGTCCGCACCCGGCCGTACTTCAACTCGACCCCCTGGGGCGGCCACTGGGCGCAGCGCGAGCTGGGCTTCAGCCCCGGCGCGCCCAACACCGCCCTCGGCTACGAGCTGATCGCCCCCGAGGCCGGGATCCTCATCGGCACCGGGCCCGACGCGCAGGCCGAGGTGCCGTTCCAGCTGATGTGCGTCCTCGCCCCCGAGGACGTCCTCGGCGCCGAGGTGCACGCCCGCTTCGGCACCTCGTTCCCGATCCGCTTCGACTACCTCGACACCGTCGGCGGCGGCAACCTCTCGCTGCACTGCCACCCGCGGGAGGCGTACATGCGCGAGCGGTTCGGCTGGCCGTACACCCAGCACGAGACCTACTACATGACGCTCGGCGGGCCCGGCACCAAGGTGTACCTCGGGCTGCGCGAGGACGCCGACGTCGACCTGTTCCGCAAGGAGATCGAGGAGGCCGTCAGCGACGCGGTGCCGATGGACCCCGAGGACCACGTGCTGGCCTTCCCGGGCGAGCAGGGACAGCTGTTCATGATCCCCGCCGGCACGCCGCACGCCAGCGGCGCCGGCAACCTCGTCCTGGAGATCAGCGCCACCCCGTACCTCTACAGCCTCCGCTTCTACGACTGGCTGCGGCCCGGCGCCGACGGCAACCCGCGGCCCCTGCCGTACGAACACGGGCTCGCGAACCTCGACACCGCGCGGCGCGGCGACGCCGTCGTGACGGAGCTGGTGCAGCAGCCGCGCGAACTGCGCGCCGGGCCCGGCTGGCGCGAGGAGCTGCTCGGCGCGCTCGACGAGATGTTCTACGAGGTCAGGAGGTACACCCTGGATGAAGGCGCCGAGGCCGGCGACGACACCGACGGCCGCTTCCACGTCCTCAACGTCGCGGAGGGCGAGGGGGTCACCGTGCACACCGCGTCCGGCCACACCCACCAGCTGTCCCACGCCGAGACGCTGACGGTGCCGGCGGCGGTCGGCGGCTACCGGCTCGTGGCCGCCGCGGGCGGCGGGCCGGTGCGCGTGGTGAAGGCGCTCGTCAGGAAGGCCGCCGCACGTTGATCCCCGTCCTGGAGATCGGCGGCACCCACGTCACCGCCGCGCTGGTGTCCCCGCGGACCGCCGCCGTGACCGCGCGCGTGCGGCGGCCGCTGGACGCGCGGGGAAGCGCCGGGGACGTCCTCGGCGCGGTCCTGCGCTGCGCGCGGTCCCTGCCTTCGGTGCCGGGGGCGCGGTGGGGGGTGGCGGTGCCGGGGCCGTTCGACTACGCGAAGGGCGTCGCGCTCTTCGCGGGCGTGGGGAAGTTCGAGTCGCTGTACGGGACGGACGTGCGGGCGGCGCTGCTCGACGGGCTGCCGGGAAGCCCCCCGGACGTGGTCTTCCGCAACGACGCGCACGCCTTCCTGGCCGGCGAGTGGTCCGCGGGCGCCGCCCGCGGCCACGCCCGCGCGGTGGGCATCACCCTGGGCACGGGCGTCGGCTCGGCGTTCCTCGCGGACGGCGGACTGCGCACGTCCGGCGCGGGGGTGCCCCCGGAGGGGCGGCTGGACCTGGCGCGGATCGGCGGGCGCCCGCTGGAGGAGGTGGTGTCGCGCCGGGCGATCCTGTCGCGGTACGGGGCCGCCGCGGGCGCCGGCGGCGGGGTGCCCGGCGACAGGGCACCCGGCGGTGGGGCGGCCGGCGCGGGACTCGACGTACGGGAGATCGCGGAGCGGGCGCGGGCGGGGGAGGAGCGGGCGTGCCGGGTGCTGGCGACGGCGTTCGGGGCGCTGGGCGCCGAACTGGGCCCGCGGCTGGCGGCGTTCGGCGCGACGGTGCTGGTCGTCGGCGGTTCGATGGCGGAGTCCTGGGACCTGCTCGCCCCGCCCCTGACCGCGGCCCTGGCGGCGGAGGACCGGCCTCCGGGGGCCGCCCGCCGGCCGGTACGGGCCCTCCTCGGCGAGGACGCCGCGCTCGTCGGCGCCGCTGCCGCCGCGGCGGCGTGACCGGGCGCCCGGGCGAGCCCGGCCCCGGGGTTGCGGTCCTCGGGGCCGGGCTCCGGCGGCCGCCGGCCGAACCCTCGACGGCGACGGCCGCCCGCTTCGCCGGGGGCGCTTGCGCGCCGCCCGTCCACCGGGCGCGGGCGCCGGCCCGCGCGCGGCGCGAGCGGGCCGGGTCACCGTCACCGTAGCCGCAGACCGAGTCCCGCGTCACCGGGAAACCCGCGCCGGCGGGGCGCGTACACCGCCCCCGTCCGCTGTGGGGGAACCCGGTGAGCGGCAACACCCCTGAGCCGCTCACCGGGTGCTCGTGGGCCCGGCGCCGCCGGGTCAGGAGTTCCACACCAGCCGCATGTACTTCGTCCAGTTCCAGTGGGGGCCGGGGTCGGTGTGGGTGGCGCCGGGGACCTCGTTGTGGCCGATGATGTGGCTGCGGTTGCGCGGGAGGGCGTAGCGGTCGCAGATCGCGGCGGTCAGCCGCGCGGAGCGCCGGTACATGACGTCCGTGAACCAGTCCGGCTGGTCCACCCAGCCCTCGTGCTCGATGCCGATGCTGCGGGTGTTGTAGTCCCAGTTGCCGGCGTGCCAGGCGATGTCCGTCTCCCGGACGAGCTGGGCGATGTAGCCGTCCGCCGAGGCGATGAGGTAGTGCGAGGAGACGTTGCGGCTGGGGTTCTGGAAGATGTCGACGGCGTCCTGGAAGTACTCCTGGGTCACGTGCACGACCACGAAGTCGACGGGGTACGAGGTCGGGCGGTTGGAGTCCGTGTAGTTGGAGGGGTCCGCCGGTATCCAGTGCGTCGGGGGGTACTGGGTCGCGTGCGCGGGGGCGGCGGCGAGGCCGCCGAGGCCGGCGGCCGCGGCGGTGGCCGCGGCGCCCTGGAGCAGCCGTCTGCGGGGGAGGTTCGCGAAGTCCATGGGGCTCCTGACAGCGGAGGGACGTTTGCGCGTACATGACAGTCTGAAGCCCTATCATGAGGACCCGCCGCGCGGCTGCCAAGATGTGGCCGGATTTGCCAATGGGCGTACCAAAGGCGGTGGTCGGGGAGGTGTGCCGCCGCCGGGCGGCCGGCGGGCGCGGGTCAGCCGGCGGCGACCGCGCCGGGCGCCTCCAGGACGGCGTCGACCACGCTCAGCGCCGCCCCCAGCAGCGGCCCCTCGGCGCCGAGCGCCGAGACGGCCAGCCGTACGGTACGGGCCGGGTCGGCGACCCGGCGGCCCAGCTCGCGTTCGACGGCGGGCACCACCCACGGCGCCAGGCCGGCGAGCGCGCCGCCCAGCACGACGGCCTCGGGGTCGAGCACGTTCACCGTGCCGGCGATCGCGATGCCCAGCGCGCCGCCCGCCTCGCGCAGCGCCGCCCGCACCCGGGCGTCGCCGTCGGCGGCGCGGGCCGCCAGCATGGCGATCCGGGCACCGGGGCCGGGGTGGGCGGCGCGGGCCCGCCCGGGGTCGAGGCCGGAGGCCCGCAGGACGGCCTCCTCGCCGGCGTACTGCTCCAGGCACCCGCGCCCGCCGCACGCGCACGGGCGGCCCTGCGGGCGCACCGGTACGTGCCCCAGCTCGCCGGCGAACCCGTGCGCCCCGCGCTGTAGTTCGCCGTCCATGACCAGGGCGGCGCCGATGCCGATCTCGGCGGAGACGTGCAGGAAGTTGCGCCAGGGGCCGGGGGAGCCGGCCGCCGCCGCGCCCCGCCCGGGGCCGGGGCGCGCCGGTCCGGTCCCGGCGCTGTGACCGGCGCCGGCCGGCTCGGCGGCGCGCTCCCCGCGGTCGGCTTCGTCCGCGCCGGGGCCCGCCGGCACGCGCTGTTCCGCCAGCGCGCCGAGGTTCGCCTCGTTGCCCACCCGGGCCGGCGACGCGGACGGCAGCAGCGGGCCGAGGTCGACGCCTTGCCAGCCGAGGTTCGGGGCCCGTACGACGGTGGACTCGTCGCGCGCGATCAGCCCCGGGACCGCCACCGTCAGCCCGGCCGGTGTCAGGCCCTCGCCCCGCAGCTCCTCCGTCACCTCCCCGACCAGCCCGGTGAGCCGCGCCAGCACCGCGGCCGGCGGCCGGTCGCGGTTCGCCGCGTCGGCCGCGACCCGGGCCCGTATCCGGCCGGTCAGGTCCACCGCGCAGACCGCGAGGTGGTCCACGCCGATCTCCGCGCCGAGCCCGCACGGCCCGCGGTCGTTGAGCGCGAGCGCGCTGCCGGGCCGGCCCACCGTGCCCGGGCGGCCCGGCCCCAGCTCCACCAGCAGGCCCGCCCGCAGCAGCTCGTCGACCACGGCCGCGACGCCCGCCCGCGTCATGCCGATCCGCGCCGCCACCGCCGCGCGCGACAGCGGGCCCCCGGCGGCCACGGCGCGCAGCGCCAGGGACAGGTTGCGCTGACGCAGGGCCTGCTGCGTACGGGGGGACGGCGCCGACACGGGTGAACTCCTTCGGGGCGGTGGGGACGGGAACGGCGGGCGGTGGCACGACGACCCTACGGCCTGCCCGCACCGGGCCGGAGCCCGGCGGTACAGGGCCGACACCCCGAGTTGCGCGCATCGCGCAAAAAACCTGAGACAGACTGCTTGTTTCGCGCATGTTGCGCGGGCATGATGTCGGTGTCCGAACGGACGTCCACAGCGAAGTCGGAGGAGGATCGGCGTGGATCTTCAGCTCTTGGCCGCGCTCGTGCTGGGTATCGCCACGATCATCGTCATCGTGCTGCGTACCCGGCTCGACGCCTTCGTGGCCCTGCTCATCGCCTCACTGGTGACGGGTTTCGTCGCGGGCGCACCGGCCACGGACATCGTCGACTCGATCACCGAGGGCTTCGGCTCGACGCTGGGCTCCATCGGCATCGTGATCGGCCTGGGCGTCGGCCTGGGCAAGATCCTTGAGGTCTCCGGTGCCGCGGACGCGCTGGCCAGGGCGTTCGTCCGGGCCTTCGGCAAGGGGCGGGAGCCCTGGGCGATGGGCACGACCGGAGCGGTCGTCTCGATCCCGGTGTTCTGCGACTCCGGCTACGTGATCATGAACCCGCTCGCCCGCTCCATCGCCCGCGTCAAGCGCGCCGGTTACGTGACCCTGGCCCTCGCGCTGGGCTGCGGCATGACCCTCACCCACCATCTGGTGCCGCCGACACCCGGCCCGCTGGGCGTGGCCGGCATCCTCGGCGCCGACCTCGGCGGGCTGGTGCTGGCGGGGCTGTGCTTCGCCCTCGTGCTGCTGCCCGTCGTGGTCGCGTACGCGCGCTGGATCGGGCCGAAGCTGGAGAGCGAGGTGTCGGAGGAGGTCCGCGAAGCCGTCTACGGCAAGGCGGCGGTCGCCGCCGGCGCCGGGAGCGGCGCCGGGTCCGCCGCCAAGTCCGCGGGGGCGCCGGCCGGCCCGGCCAGGACCGACGGCGGCGAGGACGAGCCCCTGCCCGAGCGCGACCCGGCCGCCGCCCTCGGCACCCCGCCGCCCGGCGCCAAGCCGCACCGGATGAGCCCCGCCCTCGCCACGCTGCCCCTGCTGGTGCCGCTGCTGCTCATCGTCGCCAACACCGTGGCCTCCGCCATCGACCAGAACCGGCAGGGCGTGGTCGGCTCCGACGAGTACGAGCCCTCGGCCCTGCCGGAGGCCCTGGCGTTCATCGGCAGCCCCGTGGTGGCGCTCCTGATCGGCATCGTGCTCGCGGTGTACGTGCTGCTGCCCCGCTGGACGACCCGCAGCCAGGTCGGCGGCTGGCTCTCCGAGGCCGCCGCGTCCGCCGGGCTCATCATCCTCATCACCGGCGCAGGCGGTGCGCTCGGCCAGGTGCTGCGCGACACCGGCGTGGGCGACGAGCTGGCCGAGGCCATCTCGTCCTGGGACCTGCCGGGCGTGCTGGTCCCGTTCCTCATAGCCTCACTGGTACGGGTCGCGCAGGGCTCCGGCACGGTGGCGATGATCACCGCCGCGTCCGTCACGGCGCCGCTCGTCGGCGGTCTCGGGATCTCCGCGCTGCTCGCCGCGCTCGCCTGCTGCGCCGGCTCGATGGTCTTCAGCTACTTCAACGACTCGTACTTCTGGGTCGTCACCCGGTTCACCGGCCTCGACGGCGTGGCCGCCATCCGCGGCTGGTCGGGCATCACCACGGCCGTGTGGCTGGGCTCGCTGCCGCTGCTGCTGATCGCGAGCGCGTTCCTGTGACCGGGCCGACGACCGGGCCGGAGCGGGGGCCGGCGGGCGCCCGCCCCGGGGGCCGGGGCCGCCGGGCCGCCGTGCTGGTGGCCGCGGACGACCTGACCGGGGCCAACGCCACCGCGGCGGGCTTCGCCCGCGCCGGGCTGCGCGCCGTCACCGTCGGCGCCGACCAGGGGCCGGACGCCCTGGCCGGGCTCGCGGAGCGGTTCGACGCCGTGGTGGTGAGCACGGACAGCCGCCACTGCCCGCCCGCGGAGGCGGCGCGCCGGGTGGCCGCGGCCGTCCGCGCCGGCTGGCCGGCCGAACTGGTCAGCCACCGGGTCGACTCCACCCTCCGCGGCAACGTCGGGGCCTCAGCCGCCGCCGTGCTGCGTGCCGTGCGCGCGGCCTCCGGCCGGCGGGCCGTGGCCCTGTGCGCGCCGGCCCACCCCGAGGCGGGCCGGCAGACCGTGCAGGGCACCCAACTGCTCGACGGCGTACGGCTGGAGGAGACCGAGCTGGCCCGCGACCCGCGCTCGCCCGTGCCCACCTCGGACGTCGCGGAGCTGCTGCGGCGCCAGGCGGACCTGCGGATCGCGCACCTGCCGCTGTCGGTGGTCACCGCCGAGGGCGGGACGCTCCGCGCCCGGCTCGACAAGGCCGTCGCCGAGGGCGCCGACGTGGTCGTCGCCGACGCGCTGACCGTCGAGCACCTGGAGCGCACGGCCGCGGCGGCCGTCGCCGTCGGCGAGGGCGGCGAAGGGGTCCTGTGGACCGGCGTCGACTCCGGGCCCGGCTCGGTGGCGCTCGCCCGCGCGCTCGGCATCACCGGCCGCGCCGCGGGCGCCCCGGTGCTCGCCGTCTCCGGGTCCGCCACCGCGCTGACCCGCACCCAGCTCGCCCGGCTGCGGGCCGCCGAGCCGGTGCGCGTCGTACGCCCCGTCACCGCGCCCGGCTCGCCCGTACCCGAGCCCGCCGCCACCGCCGCGGCGCTGGCGGCGGAGCTGGCCGCCGCGGGCCCCGGCGAGGTCGTCCTGCTCGCGACCGTCCTGGAGGAGTCCGACGTCGTCGGGCTGGACCCCGACGACGCGGAGCGGCTGCCGGCGGAGCTGGCCCGCACGGTCCGTACCGCCCTCGAACAGCAGCCCGTCGACGGGCTCTTCGCCACCGGCGGCGACGTGTCCGCCGCGCTCTTCACCGCGCTGGGGGCGGCCGGGCTCGACGTCGAGGAGGAGCTGGAACCCCTGGCGGTCGCCGGCAGCTTCGTCGGCGGCGACTGGGCCGGCCTGCCCGTCGTCACCAAGGGCGGCCTGATCGGCGGGCCC
>NZ_JBMDLF010000013.1:0-256757 GCF_048656465.1 Streptomyces sp. MAR4 CNX-425
ACGCATGTATCTGTCTGGGAGGGGCGGATTATGGCACGTGCAGTGCGAGTCACTGATCCGTAGTGATAGACCCCAGATGGGGTCCGTGAGCCGCGCGAGCAGCGTGTCGTGCTCGAGCGGTGCATCGCGCCGCGTGTCCAACTCAAAGATCCACTCGTCGCCTTTGATCCACGATCTAGTTGAGTAGGCCGAACTGGAGGTGTGAAAGAGCGCGATGCGCCGTAGAAGACCAGAGCCCAGCCATGCCAGCTCGCGGTCGCCCTTCCTCACACGCGGGTGCTTGATCTCGTCCTCGCGCTCGAAGCTCGACAGTACAGGCTCCTGCCACAGCGGAGGGTGACCGCCCTCGTCGAGTTCCTGCCACCGGGCGGACAGCTCGTGCTGCCATCGAGTGCCGGGGATTCCACGGACGATGAGGCGGCCGTCGCTGTTGACTCTGGTGAGATGCAGGTCCGTGTTCTGAACACCCGCTACCCGCAGGCCGAACGCACCATCGACCTGTACCCCTGGATCTGCGTAGGGCAGCAGATTGTCGAGGGCGTAGGAGCTCATCGGATACATTTCCCCAGCCGAGAGCTCAGTGTGGCCATCAAGGTGGACAACCACTGTGCCTTCGGGAGTGATGCGTACCTTGGAGATTCCGACCGGATGAGCCCACCATTCGCCTCCCCGCCCCAGGTGAGACATGAGTTGAGACTCGAGAAGAGCTTGATCACCTATAGCACCCGGGATGGGGTGTTCGTTGTCAAGAGCCTTCAGAGACCCCTTGAGGCGGCGAAATGACTCCCCGGTATACAGGCAGCGCATCCGAATGCGATTGGCCAGACGTCCACCAGCAGACATGCACGATCCGTCCTCGAACGCCGCTGCCCCAAAGCATCCGAACACTGATCAGTGCACCTGAGAAGGCGCAGACATACGTCACCTAGCGATGAGTGGTGAAGCTAGGGCTTCTTGATCCCTCGGAGGCACCGCTCTGGGGCAGCGCAGTGCCGGGATTGGCCGCCATCCGACCAGGGCTGATGGTGGCCTATCACGCGCGCTTCACGCAAGTTCCCTGGTGGTAAGGCAGTCGACGTCCAAGCGTCCGCGGGGTGGGCGCGGCTGGTCGGGACGCAGAGTCCCCCATGCTCAGCGCCAAGGCGCGTGGAGGGGAGGTATCGGCGCAGGTGAGAGGGTGCGCAAGGTGAGCCCGATGTGAGCCCGGATGCCTGCGGATGAGCTGTCATGGACTGATAGCCAACGCAGCGCCGCCCGGCGCTGACCTGCATGGACAGCGACCGGGCGGCAGGGCTCTGAATCCCCTGTCATGATCGGTCTCGAACTCGTCATGCGTAGGTCAAGGGTTCGATTCCCTTAGGCGGCTCCTCTTTGACCAGCGGCTTCCTTCGGGGAGCCGCTGTTCTGCGTGTGCCGTCGCCACCATCTGCGGTAGAGATTTCAGGCCACCCGACGCGTCCCCCCATCCGCTGACGTCCGGGGCTGGGTGTCGGGCGGGGGCGCTGGTGGGGTCGGTGGGTTGGGTGGGTGGGGCAACCGCATCGGGGGGCTTCGGAGTCAGGTCTGCGAGGGGGTGGTGTCCGAGAATGTGCACCGTGACCAGCGGCACCGACGCACCGACGTTCGAGGAGTACGCCGGCAGCATGTGGCCGTCGCTGTACCGCAGCGCGTATCTGCTCACCGGGAACCACGCGGATGCCGAGGACATCGCTCAGCAGACGTTGTTGCAGGCGTACCGATCCTGGTCGCGGGTGATCCGGTCGGACTCGCCCGACGCGTACCTGCGGCGCATGCTCACCAACACGTTCCTGTCGGCCCGCCGCCCGATGAAGCGGCGTCTTGAGCTGCTGACCGACGCTCCGCCCGAGCACGACGCGGCGCGGCTGCCGCACGGGCCCGAGGACCGGATGGTGCTCTGGCCGCACGTGAAGTCCCTGCCGCCGCGGCAGCGCGCGGTGATCGTGCTGCGCTACTACGAGGACCTCAGCGAGCAGGAGATCGCCGACGCCCTCGGCTGCTCGCGCGGCACGGTGAAGTCCACCGCACATCGCGCTCTCAAGGCGTTGCGGGCCGTCCTCCGCTCGGAACGCACCGACGGGAGGGAGAGCTGACATGAACGACGATGTCGAAGAGGTCCTGGGCCGCGAGCTCAACGAGGTGGCCTCCGGTCTCCAGGTCCCGGCCCGTCCGCCCCTGCCGCAGGAGGAGCGGGTGCAGACCCGGGGACTCTTCCGGTGGCCGAGGCTGGTCGGGTGGCGGCCGGTGGTGGTCGCCGCCGTCACCCTCGCCGTCGTGGGCGCGGTCTCCGGGGTGCTGTCGTACCTGGACGGCGGGCCGCGGCAGACGGCGGTGCCGCCGCCCACGCGGAGTCCCTCCGTACCGACGGACGGCCCCTCCACGCCCACGCAGAAGCCGCCCGCCCGTCCCCTCACCGCCGACGCGCCGACGGTGCCGTATCTGCTGGAGGGGCGCCTGTTCGCCGGGGGTGAGCAGGTGCCCGGGGAGTGGCTGACTCTGCGGCAGGCCGGTGACGCCTGGGCCGCGTGGAGTGACGACGGCACCTGGTCGTGGGGTACCGGTCCCGAGGGGAACGCCATTCCCGGCACGGTGGTCCTCCAGCCCCGGCTCTCCCCCGACGGGGGGCTCCTCGCGGTCGGCACCATCACGCCGGACGGCGGCCGCGTGCTGCTGATCGACACGCGGTCCGGTGAGACCGTCGACTCGCTGCCGTTCGACGCGGCCGAGCCCGGCGATCCGAACGCGCTCGGCGTCGTCGCGGTCACCGGGGACCGCAGGGTCTTCATCGAGGACGGGAGCGACAACGGGCGCCTGTGGCTCGCGGGCGGGGGCGACAGGACCGTCGACCTCGACAGCACCGCGCCCGGCCAGCAGGTCAGGGGCAGCACGGCCGCCGGTCTGATCGTGTTCGACGAGACCAGGGACGGCCGGCGCGACGCGACCTACCTGGCGGAGGCGTCCGGCACCGGAGCGCTGACGCGGTTGCGGACGCTGCCGAGCGAGGAGGCGGCGGTCAACCCGTCCGGCTCCTGGCTCGCGTACGGCGGCTCCTGGGGCGGCGAGTCCGAGACGATCTCCGAGATCACGGCGCAGCAGGTCGACGGCGGCCGCGAGCTCACGCTGGCGCCGGCCGACAAGCGGCAGCTCCTCCCCAAGACCTGGGAGGACGACGACCTGCTGCTCGCCGAGCTGTACACCGACGGAAGCCCGACCGGCCTCGCACGGTGCAGCGTCCGCGAGGAAGCCTGCATGGTCGTCGACCTCCCGTGAGCCTTGCCGAAAGTCATCAGCAGGGGGCAACCCGCGAAAACGTATCCCTCGTCAGTGGATTGGAGATTTCACGAGTGGGCGGGACGAAGGGGAGCCACATGGGGTGGGACCGGGCGGGACACGGGGACACGGCGGGGAGACCGGCGCGGCGGGCGGTGGTACGGGCCATGGCGCTGACCGGCGTCGCGGTCGGCGGGGCGAGTGCCTGCGTCAAGGGCAGCACGGCGCAGGCGGATGACGATCCCACCCGGCGGGGCGGTGCCTCCCGTTCGCCGTCCGCGCCCGTCATCACCATCGAGCCCGGCGGCGAGGCGGGCGCGGTAGCGCCGGGCGGCCGGGTGACCGTGCGCGTCGACGGGGGCCGGCTCACCGAGGTGACCGTGCGGGCCGAGGACACGGACTCCTTCGCGGGCGAACTGTCGCGGGACGAGTCCGTGTGGACGTCCACGGCGCTGCTCGGCCCCGGTGTCCGGTACACCGTCTCGGCCCGCGCCCAGGGGGACGGCGGCCGGGACGCCGCCGAAAGCGTGGAGATCACGACGGCCGAGGCGGGGGAGACGTTCGTCGGCGAGTACAGCCCGGAGAAGAACTCCGTGGTGGGCGTGGGCATGCCCGTGTCGATCGTGTTCAGCAAGCCCATCGGCGACAAGGCGGCCGTCGAGCGCGGGCTGAGCGTGACCTGCGAGCCCGGGGTCGAGGGCGCGTGGCACTGGATGACCCACCGGGACGGCAGGGACCGCGTGGACTTCCGGCCGAAGGAGTTCTGGCGGCCGGGGACGCGGGTCACGCTCAGGATGTCCCTGTCCGGTGTCGACAACGGCGACGGACTCCTGGGCACGCAGCAGCGCGTGGTGAAGTTCCGTATAGGCGACGCGGTCGTCACCGAGGTGGACGTGCGGAACAAGACGATGACCGTCACCAGGAACGGCGAGAAGCTCCGGGCACAGCCGGTCCTGATCTCCGCGGGCAAGCCGGGCTACGACACCTGGAGCGGCACCATGGTCGTGCTCGGCAAGGTGCCCGACCTGCGCATGGACTCCAGCACCGTCGGCATCTACGGCCCCGAGGCGTACGACATCGGCCATGTGAAGTGGGACGTGCAGCTCACACCGTCCGGCACCTATACGCACGCCGCCCCGTGGAACGAGGGAAAGTTCGGCCGGATCAACTACAGCCACGGCTGCATCGGCATGAGCACCGCCGACGCCCAGTGGTTCTACGACCAGGTGCACCTGGGCGATCCCGTGACCGTGACCGGCTCCGCGGAGCGGACCGTGGACACCAACAACGGCTACGGCGGCTGGAACGTCGACTGGGAAGCCTGGAAGGCGGGCAGCGCGCTGGCCTGAGACCGGTGGGCGTCGCGGGGTCAGGCGCCGGGCGGACGACGGCCGGCGGCTCCTCGGCCGTACTGCGCCGGACGCGGCGTCAAGTCGCGTGTTCGGGAGGTATCGGATGAGATGGTGCCATCTGTCCCACGCGGACCCGAGGGAGGAGGGCACCCGTGTCCGACGGCATCCCGGCCGCCCCCCGCCGGCTGGACCTGGTCCTGGCGGTCGTCATGGCGCTGGCCGCCGTCGGGACCGCCTGGGCCGGGTTCCAGAGCGCGAAGTGGAGCGGCGTCCAGGCCATCGACTACGCCGCCGCGGGCGCCGAGCGCACCAAGTCCAACCGCTCCTCGACCAAGGCGGGACAGCAACGTGTCACCGACGTCGTGACCTTCACCTCCTGGCTGAACGCGCTGAACCAGGAGATCGTCGACGATCCCTCCGCCCGCCCCCGCGGCGAGTACGAGCCGGACCCCGACGCCGTCTCCGGCTTCCTCTTCCAGCGCTTCCGCGACGAGTTCCGGCCCGCCGTCCACGCCTGGCTGGCCACCCGTCCCCTCGTCGACCCCGACGCGCCCGCCACCCCCTTCGCCATGTCCCGCTACCGGCTCGCCGAGGACGCCCGCGCCCGCCTCCAGGAGCGGCGCGCGGACCGGCTGTCGCAGGACGCCCGTACCGCCAACCAGCGCTCCGACAACTACGTCCTGACCGCGGTCGTCTTCGCCCTCGTCCTCTTCTTCGCGGGTCTCGCCGGCCGCACCACCACCAGAAGGGCCCCGCAGTACCTGCTCTCCGTTCTCGCCGCGGTGGCGCTGCTCTTCGCCGCCGCCCTGCTGCTCACCTTCCCCGTGACGGTGTGAAAGGCGGCGGGTGACGGGTGACGGGCGGCGCGCACCGGCGGAAAGGCGTGCGCGCCCCGCGTCACCCGCCCGGCCCCCGGGCTCAGCCGGTGCCGAGGCGGCCCACGCCGCCGTAGAGCCACACCTCGTCGAGGTGCCGGGGCCGTACGGGCCCGTCCGGGTGCCAGTGGGGCAGCTGGACGACGCCGGGGTCGACGACGTCGAAGCCGGCGAAGAAGGACTCCACCCGGTGCCGGGGGCGGGGCACCATCAGGGCCGCGGCGCGCCGCTCGCCGTAGACGGCGGCGGCGTCGGCGGCGCGCTCGGGCTGGATGTCGTTGGTGGTGTGGGACAGGGCCAGGTAGCTGCCCGGGGGGAGGGCGTCGCGGAGGGTGGCGACGAGGCCGGCGGGGTCCTCCTCGTCGCGTACGAAGTGCAGGATCGCGGACAGCATCAGGGCCACCGGGCGGTCCCGGTCCAGGGTCCGCCACAGCTCCGGGGCGCGGAGGATCTCGTCCGGGCGGCGCACGTCGGCCTCGATGTACGCCGTGCGGCCCTCCCGGGAGCCTCTCAGCAGGGCGCGGGCGTGGGCGAGGACGACGGGGTCGTTGTCGGCGTAGACGACGCGGCAGTCGGGGCTGATGCGCTGGGCGACCTCGTGGAGGTTGGGCGAGGTGGGGATGCCGGTGCCGATGTCGAGGAACTGGCGTACGCCGCGGCCGACGAGGTAGCGGGCGGCGCGGCGCATCCAGGCGCGGTTCGCGCGCGCGGACTCGCGGACCTGGGGGGCGCGCCGGATGGTTTCCTCCGCGGCGGCGCGGTCGGCCTCGTAGTGGTCCTTGCCGCCCAGGAGGTAGTCGTAGATCCGCGCGGGGTGCGGGATGTGCGGGTTGATCGGTTCCGGCGGCTGTTCGCCTAAGGGGGGCTGGTGGGTCACGGGCGTCTCACTCTCGGTGTCGGCGGTTTCACCGCGGACCACCGTCCACCATCCGGCGGTACGGGACAACTCCGGCCGCGCCCCGGCCACCCGGGTGGGGTGGCCGGGGCTCTTCCACTCGGGCAACGGCGCTGAAAGCCGAGCGGAGTCAGGGGAGTCCGCGGGCCGCGGACAGGGGCCGGTCAGCCGGCCGGGCGGGGTGCGCTCGCGGGCGGGAAGTCGGGCAGGGCGAGGGCGGAGTGGGCCGGCCGGCCCGCCCCGGAGGGGATGGCGCTGAGCTTGCGCAGCCTGGCGTTGCGCTGTTCGAGGGCCTCGGCGGTGGTGGGGAAGAGCGTGGCGCCGCCGGCGCCGACGAGGTCCTGGTTGAGGGTGACGAACCCGCGGGTGCCGTGCTCGTACGCGGCGAGGCCCGCGGTGTGGTCCCGGCCGGCCAGCGAACGGGCGAGCATGTACGCGCCGACGAGCGCGAGGCTGGTGCCCTGGCCGGTGAGGAACGACGGCGCGTACGCGGCGTCGCCCACCAGCGCTGCCCGTCCGCTGGACCACCGGGGCATGCGGATCTGGCCGACCGCGTCGAAGAACACCTCGTCCGCGTCGCGCATCGCGGCCAGCATGCCGGGGACCTCCCAGCCCGCGTCGGCGAAGACCGCGGCGACCAGGTTCCGCTGGGCCGGCGGGTCCGGGAAGGCGTCGAACGGCGGTACCGGCCGGGCGAAGTTCAGGAAGGCGTGTACGTCGTCGCCGTCGCCCCCGACGGCGTAGAGCGCCGCGGCCCGGCCGGGGGCGTTCCACATCACGGTCTCGTGGGAGAGCCCGAAGGTGTTGCGCATGGTGAACACGGCGAAGCAGTAGCCGAGGTAGCGGTGGAACCGCTCCTCGGGGCCGAAGAGCATCTCCCGGGTGCGCGAGTGCATGCCGTCCGCGCCGACCACCAGGTCGAACGTGCGCCTGCCGCCCCCGCGGAAGGTGACGTCGACGCCGTGGCCGGACTGGTCGAGGGTGTCGACGGAGTCGTCGAACAGGAACTCCACGTCGTCGCGGACCGCCGTGTAGAGGGCGTCGGTCAGGTCCCCGCGCCGCACCTCCAGGTCGTGCCCCTCGACGCCGCCGCTGACGGAGTGCGGGTGGACCGACGCCACCCGGTCGCCGTCCCCGTCGAGGAAGGTCAGCCGGCGCAGGTCGATGTGCGCGTCCCGCAGCGGCGGCAGGATCCCCATCCGGCGGACGACCTCCAGGGCCGTGCCGCGTACGTCGACGGGGTAGCCGCCGGCCCGCGGGCCGCCCGCCTTCTCCACCACGGTGACGGCGTATCCGCAAAGGACGAGCCAGTACGCGAGGGCGGGGCCGGCGATGCTGGCCCCGGAGATCAGGACCTGGCGCGGGGGTGTGGTGGGGGTCATTCCTGGACTCCTTTGCTCATGGTGCGGACGACCAGCAGGGACAGCGCGGTGACGGCGCCGGCGATGACGAAGCCGGTGACGAAGGAGGACTCGGCCGGGATCTGCGACCCGGAGGGGGTTCCGGCGGTGAGGAGCAGACCGCCGATCTGTGCGCCCACGGCGTAGCCGACCACGCGGTTGACGAGGATCAGGCTGCTGGCGATGCCGGTGTCGCTCTGCGCGACGGAGGTGGCGGTGCTGGTCATCATCGCCGTGACGCACAGGCCGTTGGCGAGGGCGATCAGCGCCTTGCCGACGACGACGTGCCAGACCGCGGAGTGCACGGCCGCCAGCGCGAACAGGGAGACGGCCATCATGACCGCCCCGGCGGCGACCACGGCCCGCGAGCCGAACCGCCGGGTCCCGAGCCCTCCGAGCGGCCCGGCCAGGGAGGCGGCGACGGCGCCGGGCAGCAGGAAGAAGCCGATCGCGGTGGCGCCGGCCCCGAACCCGTACGACCCGTCGGGCAGCGCGAGCAGCTGCGGTACGAGGAAGACCGCCACCGAGGTGCCGACGCAGATCAGGAACGTCAGCACGCACGCCTTCCAGATCGCGGGGCGGGCCAGCATGCGCAGGTCGATCATCGGCGCGGGCGAGCGGCGCTCGACGACGACCCAGCCGGCCGTGCAGGCGGCCAGGGCCACGACCAGGGCGGTGAGCGCGAGTGGCCGGGTGTCGAGTTCGGTCGCCTTGACCAGCATGATCATGAGGGCGGACAGCATTCCGCTCAGAAGCAGCAGCCCGGGCCAGTCGATCCCGGCGGCGTCGGACCGGCCCGGCGGGTCGTTCGGCATCAGCCTGTGCACCAGCAGGGTCGACCCGATGACCGCAAAGGTCGGCAGCGCGAACATCCAGTGCCGGGACAGCGTCTCCGCCACGGGCCCGGCCGCCAGGATCCCCGCCATCGTGCCCCCGACGAACAACCCGCTGACCGTCCCGATGGCCACCTTCGACTCGCCCGCGGGGAGGTGCGCGCGGACCACGATGAACGACAGGGGCAGCGCGCCCACCATCGCCCCCTGGAGCACCTGGCCGAGCAGCAGCACCGGCAGGTTCGGCGCCACCGCGGACACCAGGCCGCCCACCGAGACCACCGCCATCAACCGGACCAGGACCCGCTTGCCGCCGTAGCGGTCGCCGAACTTGCCGGCGATCGGTGCGGTGAGCGCGCCGGTGATGGCGAGCGCGATGCTGAGCAGCGCCCCCTCGGCCGGGGTCAGGTTCAGCTCGCGCTGGAGGAGCGGGAGCGTCGGCGTCACCACCGACTCCAGGGCGCCGCTGGCGAGGGCCAGCAAGCCGAGGGCCCCGACAGCGGCCTTTCCGAGGGGGACCGGGGGAGCCTGGGCTGTGGTGGTCATGAGCGTCCTTTCCGTCGGTGCCGGGCGGGCAAGGGGTCGGCGGTACGGGCCGCGCCGCCGCGCTACGCGGACGTACGCGCGCCGCCGCCCGCGCGGGGCGGCGGGGGCGCGGGCGCGGCCGCGGAACTGCTCGGGGGAGGGGGAACCGTCCCGGTCGGCGGTCCGGCCGCGGCTCCGGCCGGGTCCCCGGCCGGGCGGGCGGCGGCGTGGCCGAGGGCGCTCACGGCCAGGACGGCGAGCGCCGCCGCCGTCACCGCGAGACCCGCGTGCACCCGGCACAGCGCCGCGCCGGCGACGGCGCCGAGGACGATGAGCGAGACGGCCGCGACCCGCCGCAGCGCGCCCCGGCCGCGGGCCGCGCCGAGCCGGGAGTCCGCCGCGAGGCCGGTCAGCGTGGAGGTGACGACCACGGTGGTGACGTCCTTCACCGCCAGGTGGCGGGCCGTCGCCGCCTGCGCCCCCATGGCCAGGGCGAGCGCCGACGCCGACAGCGCGCGGGCGCCGGGGGTGCCCGACCCGGCGGTGGCCAGGCAGAGGGCCGTCGCGGCCAGGACCAGCCCGACGCCGCCCAGCAGGCCCGTGCAGCGGCGCCTCCAGCCGGGGCCGGCGGTGCGCAGCACCCGCCCGGCGAGGGCCGCGCCGACGAGGAAGAGCGCCAGCGCCAGGAGGGGTCCGAGCACCGGCAGCCCCGTCCCGCCCGTGGCGGCCATCCCGAGGATGACCACGTTGCCGGTCATGTTGCCCGCGAACACCTGGTCCAGGCGCAGGTATCCGACGGCGTCGACGACGCCCGTCGCGAAGGTGAGGGCGAGCATCAGCCCCAGGGGGGTGACGCGCCGCCGCACCGCGCCGCTCATCGGCCCGCCGCGTAGCCCTGGGCGCCACGCGGGTTGGCCGCCGCCCGGAGGAGGCCGCTGTCCGGGTCGCGGGTGACGACGGACAGCCGGCCCTGGCTCCACGGCCCGGAGACGGTCACGGCGTGGCCGCGTGCGCGCAGCTCGCCGACGACCGCCTCGCCCGCCCGCTCCTCGATCACCAGTCCCCCGGGCGTCCAGGTCCGCGGCCAGAACGAACTCGGCACCGCGGTGGTGTGGAACGCGGGGGCGTCGATCGCCTCCTGCGGGTCCAGCCCCAGCGCCAGCGTGCGCACCAGGTAGAGCAGCTGCCACTGGTCCTGCTGGTCGCCCCCGGGGGTGCCCAGCGCGGCCACCGGGCGGCCGCCGCGCAGCAGCAGGGTCGGGGTCAGGGTGGTACGGGGCCGCCGCCCCGGCGCCAGGCGCGCCGGGGCGGCCGGGTCCAGCCAGGTCATCTGGAGCCGCGTGCCCAGCGCGAAGCCGAGGTCCGGCACGGTGGGGGAGGACTGGAGCCACCCTCCCGACGGGGTGGCGGAGATGAGGTTGCCCCAGCGGTCGACGACGTCGAGGTGGCAGGTGTCCCCCCGGGTGTCCCCGGTCTGCTGCACGGTGGGTTCGCCCACGCCGTCGGCCCGTACCGCGGGCTGCGCCGTGACCAGGGGAGGGGCGTACGGTGCGACGCCGATGTCGCCGGGCCGGAGCGTCGTCGACGCGGTCTCGCCGATCAGGGCGGCGCGCTCCGCGCTGTAGCGGGGGGACAGCAGGCGGCGCAGGACGGTCTCCGCGTCCGCCGGGTCCAGGTGCCCGTAGTACGCCTCCCGGTCGGCCATGGCCAGCTTCAGCGCCTCGGTGACGGTGTGGATCCCCGCGGCGGTGGAGGGGTCGATCTCCGCGTCGCCGAAGTGGCCGAGGAGGGTGAGGGCCTGGAGCAGCACCGGCCCCTGGGACCACAGGCCCGCCTTCGCCACCGTGGTGCCGCGGAACTCCGCGGTGACCGCGGGTTCCAGGGACGGCTGGAAGTCGGTGAGGTCGGCGGCGGTGAGCACGCCGGCGTGGTCCCGGCCCGAGGAGTGCCGGTGCGGTACGGCCGCGAAGCCGGCGAGGGCGGCGGCGACGAACCCGGTGCGCCAGGTCCGCCGCGCGGCGTCGATGCGTGCGGTCCTCGTCGCCCCGGTGCCCGCGGCGGTCAGCCGGCGCAGGGTGCGGGCGTAGGCGGGGTTGGTGAGGGTGTCGTACGGGCGGGGGAGCCGTCCCCCGGGCAGCCACTGCGCGTACGACGTCGGCCAGTGCGTGCGGAAGAGGTCCTCGACCGTGGCCAGGACGCGCGTGAGCTGGGGTACGGCGGGTACGCCGCGCTCCGCGTAGTCGACGGCGTAGGCGAGGACGTCGGCGAGCTCCCAGGTGCCGTACGCGCCGAGCAGCCACAGCCAGGAGTCGACGGCGCCCGGGACGGCGGCGGCCAGCGCCCCCGCGCCCGGGACGTGGTCCAGCCCTTCGGCCCGGAAGTGCTCGATCGTGGCGCCGCGGGGCGCGTGGCCCTGTCCGGCCAGCACGCGCGGCGACGGGTCCGCCGCGGTGGCGAGGACGGCGACGAGGTCGCCGCCGGGCCCGTTGAGGTGGGGTTCGGCGACGTGGAGGACGAAGGCGCCGGCGGTGGCGGCGTCGAAGGCGTTGCCGCCGCGCTCCAGTACGGACTGGGCGGTCGCGGAGGCCAGCCAGTGCGTCGACGCGCACATGCCGAAGGAGCCGCGCAGCGTGGGGCGCGTGGTGTGCGGGGGCGCGTCGGTCGGTGACGGTTGCTGACCGGCCATGTCTGTCCCAATCCGTTCGTCTGGCGGGGGCGGGTGACGGGTGGCGTCCGGCGTTTGGCGGGTGGCGGGTGGCGGGTGGCGGCTTACGGCGCGGGCGGGGCCGTGCCGGGACCGGCGCGGTGGTGGGCCGCGTGGTGGGCGGCCAGGACGTCGCCGCCGAAGTCGGTCTCCGGGTCCCGCCACACGGCGTGGGCGTGGTTGGCGCCGCGGTGGACGTTGGTCCACTCGATGAGCAGCCGCGGGCCCTGGAGGCGGTAGTAGTGCGGTTCGCCCGCGGCGGTGGAGCCGGCCCAGGCGAGGTGGACGGCGTCCAGCGCCGCCGGGTCGTCGTAGCGGGGCAGCGGGGACACCCCGTCCGGGACGCGGTCGAGGTAGGTGCCGAGCAGGGCGCGCAGCAGCTCCCGCTGCGCGGCGTCGAGGGCGGCGCCCGGCACGCCCTTGGGCGCCGGGGTGAGCGCCAGCGCCCGCTGGTCCGTCCCGTACAGGCCGGTGACCGGGTGCCCGGCCCGGTCCGGTACGTGCTGTCCCGGGCGCCAGAGTTCGCTGCGCCGCACCACGCGGTCGCCGACCCGGGCGCTGTTGCCCGCCACGACGTCGTTCGGGGCGCGGGGCAGCAGCACGGCGCGGGCGGCGGCCTCGGGGGCGAGGGAGCGGACCAGCTCGCGGGCCAGGTCCTCGGCCGTGCCCAGCGGGCGCAGCGCCGCGCCGCCCAGCAGCGGTGCCGCGGCCGGGTCCGCGCCGAGGAAGCACGGTGTGGCGGCGGCGACGCGGCCGTCGGCCACGAGGTTGTTGAGCGAGACGTGGTGGCCGCCGAACCGCCAGCCCCACGGCTGCGCTCCGCCGGGTTCGCCGAAGACCCGCAGGTAGTACATGCCGGGATCGCGGGTGCGTTCGCGGCCCCAGTTCACCGAGAAGCCCTCGGTGCGGTCGAGGACGTTCTCCAGGCCGAGCACGGTGGCCACGGTGGTGTAGCCCGCTTCGGACAGCCCGCTGGCGACCAGCCGCATCACCAGCCGGTGCTGGTGGGGGCGCTGCTGGTGGAAGGTCAGGCCGCCGTGGTCGGTGGGCGTGTAGAACCAGCGGGTGCGTTCCGCCCCGGCCGGGCCGGCGGCCCCCGGCGGCGGCCCGGACGCCGCCCGGCGCTGGTCCGTGTCCAGGGACTCCAGCCACGCCAGGGCCGCTTCGGCCATCCGGGCCGCGGCCTCGCGGCTGCCGTCAGCCATGGCGGGGGAGCCGGGCCGGGCGCGGGCGGGGGGTGGCCGGGTGGCCCCGCTGCGGGCGCCGGGTCCACGGGTGGGCCGTACCGCTCATGCCGCGTTCACCCCGAGGAAGTCGCGCACCCGGCGGGCGACCGTGTCCGCGAACTCGACCGCGATCCCGTGCCGCCCGCCCTCGATCGCCCGCAGTTCGGCGTTCGGCATCCGCCGTGCCATCAGGACGGCGCCTTCGTAGGGCGCGAGGCGGTCCTCCGTGCCGTGCACGAGGAGCGTGGGCGCGGTGATCTCCCCGAGCCGGTCCCGGACCTCGTGGAGCCGGGCGGCGTCGTGGCGGCGGGCGCGCTGGCCGGGGTCGCGGACGGTGAGCGTCCGGGCGGCGGGCCGGGAGCGGAGCGCGGCCTGCCCCGCGGGGGTGAAGAAGAAGTCCGCCACCGCGTCCTGCCGGTCCTCGTGGGACATGCGCAGCAGCTCGTCGATCGCCTCGCCGCCCAGCGCGAAGCTCGGCGTGGTGGCGACCAGGACGAGGGACGCGACCCGCCCGGGGTGCCGGAGCGCGGCCTGGAGGGCGACCACACCGCCGAAGGAGGTGCCCAGCAGGTGCGCCCGCGGCAGGTCCAGCGCGTCCAGCAGGTCGGCGAGGTCGTCGCCGAGGACCTCCGGGGGGTACGGGACCGGGGGGTTCACGGTGATCCCCGAGTCCCGCTGGTCGTACGAGATCGCCCGTATCCCCGCGCCGAGCCGGCCGCGGAGCGCCGTGAACTGGGTGCGGTCGCTCTCGCCGCCGTGCACGAGCACGAGCGGCACGCCGTCGCCGTCGTCGATGACCCCGACGTCGAGTTCACCGGCCCGTACGGTCGCCTGGTGTGTCGTCACCGCCACCCTCCTTGTTGACGTAGGAGTATAGAAGACTCTGATTTGAGATGAGCGTATCACTTTAACGCCGGACCGGACCCGGGCGTGCGGAGAGTGTGCGCGCACGGCCGTGCGGCCGGCGTCGTACCCGGGTGGTGAGGTGGGGGTGCTACCCCGGTAGGGGGTGGTGGAGGGGCGGCAGGGCGGCGGTCAGCCCGCCCGCGACCAGCCGCTCAGGGCGCCGCGGTACGCCTCGGTCAGCCGCGCGATGACCTCCCGGCGGGACAGGCCCGTCTCCCGCAGCAGGTCCTGGACCTCCCGCGGATCGAAGATCATGTTGCTGAGGAACAGGGCGTACTCCAGCATCCCGGCGGGGATCCCGAGGTCGTCGAGCAGCCCGCGCACCGGCCCGCTCCAGGCGTCGCGCATGGCGACGATGATCTCGTTCCCGGCGTGCAGCCGCTCCAGGTAGCCCCGCCGGGACCGCAGCTGCACCAGCGCCGGGCCGTGCTCGGCGAGCAGGTCCACCCACTTGTCCACGACCGCGTCGAACAGCGGCCGCCCCCGCGCGGCCGACGACACGCTGAAGTCGCGCAGCTCCTCGACGACGCTGAGCACGTAGGCCGCGAGCACGTCGTCCATTGAGGAGTAGTAGCGGTAGGCGGTGGCCGGGCCGATCTCCGCGCGCGACGCGACCGCCTGCATGGTGAGCCGGTCGGGCGCCTCCCGGGCCAGCTCGCCGACGGCTTCGAGGAGGCGCCGGCGGTTGCGGAGGGTGTCGCTGCGCACCTTGCGCCCCCCGCTCGGGGCGGCCTGCTGGTCGGCCACGGGGCTCCTCCGCCTCATCGACGTGCGGGCAAAAGATTAGCGCCTCCCGGGCGTGGGCCGGCCGGCCGCCTCGTCAGCGGCGCGCGGAGCGGAAGTAGCGGACGAGGCGCTCCAGCCCGGTCCACAGGTCGTCCTCCGCGGTCGCGAACGAGATCCGGAGGTGCCCCTCGCCCGAGGGCCCGTACTCGGCCCCGGCCCGGACCAGCACCTTCTGCTCCGCCAGCGCGCGGGCGACCGCCTCGGAGGGCACGCCGGTGCCGTAGCGGAGGAACCCGTAGAACGCCCCCTCCGGCGGCACCAGGTGCAGGCCGGGCACGCCGGACAGGTGCGCGACCGCCAGGTCGCGGCGCTGCCGGTACGTGTCCGCCATGGCGTCCACGACCCGGTCGGGCAGTTCGAGGGCGGCCAGGGCCCCGTGCTGGACCGCCGTGTTCAGCGAGCCGTTGCCGGTCCGGTGCACCTGGGCGGCCGCGTCCACCACCGCGCGCGGCCCGGCCAGGTATCCCACGCGCCAGCCGGTCATCGCGTACGTCTTGGAGAACGTCTGCACGTACACCGTCCGGTCCCGCAGCGACGGGACCGCCAGCGCCGGGACCGGGGTGTGCCCCGGGTGGGCCAGCCGGTGGTACGCCTCGTCGCTGACGACCAGGGTGCCGGAGCCGTCCAGGAGCGCGCCGAGGGTCTCCAGCTCCTGCCTGCGGTGCACGATGCCGGTGGGGTTCGACGGGTTCGAGAAGATCACCATCGCCGCCCCGGGGAGCGCGGCGGCCAGCGCGTCGAGGTCCCAGTGCAGGTCGGGGGCGAGGGGGACGAAGTCCACGGTGCCCCCGGCGAGGACGACCAGGTCGGCGTAGAGCGAGTAGGCGGGCTCCGGGATCACCACGCGGTCGCCGGGGCCGACCGTCGCCGCCACGACTGCCGCCAGCGCGGCGGTGGCGCCGTGGGTGACCACGACGTCGTCCGCGGTCCAGGGCCGGCCGGGGCGGGCCGGCAGCCCGGCCGCGAGCGCGGCGCGCAGCTCGGGCAGGCCCTTCTGGTCGGCGTAGTGGGTGGCGCCGCCGCGCAGCGCGGCCACCGCGGCCGCGACCACCGGCGGCGGGGTGGGGTGGTCCGGCTCGCCCATGGCGAGGGAGACGGTGCCGGGCGGGGCGGGGGCGAGGGCCGGGCGGCGCGAGCGGCGGCGCAGCTCCGCGACCCGGAAGGCCGGTGCCGCGGCGGTCACCGGGCCGCCGCCGACCGGTCGGGGCGGGCGGCGAGGATGCGTCTGCGGAGCGCCTCCTCCTTCTCGACGATCCCGTCGACCGCGCCCGCGACCTCCGCCGCGCGGCGCCGCGGGACGACGACCACGCCGTCGGCGTCCCCGACGAGCACGTCGCCCGCGGCCACCACCACGCCGCCGACCGCCACCGGGGCGCCGACGGTGCCGGGCCCCTCCTTGAACGGGCCGGCCGGGGTGACCGCACGCGCGTACACGGCCAGGCCCATCCCGGACAGCGCCCGGACGTCGCGGACCGCGCCGTCGACCACCGCGCCGGCGAGCCCGGCGTTCACCATGATCTCGCCGATGAGGTCGCCGATCAGCGCGCGGGTCGTGTCCCCGTGCCCGTTGACGACCAGGACGTCGCCCGGGCGGGCCTCGTCGAGCGCCCGGTGGACGGCGAGGTTGTCGCCCGAGCGCACGTCCACCGGGAGGGCGTTCCCCAGGAGCGCGGCGTGCTCGGTGCACAGCCGGATGCCGCCGTCCATGACGGTCATCCGCCGCAGCGCGTCGCCGACGCTGGCGGCCGGCACCTCGCCCAGCCGCCGGGTCTCCGCCGCCGCCGCGCGGTCCCAGCCCGGAGCGACGGACACGCTGTCCGCCGCCGCAGCAATGAACACAATGGCGCTCCGTTCTTAAATGAGTCTTCTCTCTCACATGAGAGAGTAGCCTCCCGGGCGCCCGGCGACAACGGGTCCGGGGCCGTCCGGCCCCCGCCGGTCAGACGACGCCGGCGCGGATCTCGTCGTACAGCCGGACGGGATCCTCGGCCAGCGACTTCTTGACGTGCGCGCTCCAGTCGTCGGCCAGCACCTCCGCCGCGCCCGCCTCGACCCCGTCCAGCCCGGCCCGGACCGCGGCGGCCGGGTCGCCCTTGGGGCCGTCGTAGGCGGCGCTGAAGTCGGTGTCGACGGCGCCCAGGTGGAGGCCGGTGACGAGGGTGTGCCGAGCGGCCAGCTCCATGCGTACGGCGTTGGTCAGCGCCCACTGCGCCGCCTTGCTGGCGTGGTAGCCGTTGGTGCCGGGGAAGGCGAACCAGGACTGCGCGGACAGGACGTTGAGGACGGCCCCGCCCCCGGCCGCGGCGAGCGCCGGGGCGAAGGCGCGTACGACGTTCAGCGTGCCCCAGAAGTTGGTCTCCATCTCCGCGCGCACGTCGGACAGGTCGCCGGTGACGAGGTCGGTCCAGCGGCTGATCCCCGCGTTGTTCACCAGGAGCGTCACGTCGCCGGCCGCCTCGGCCGCCGCCCGGACGTCGCCGGTGTCCGTGACGTCCAGCCGCAGTGGTACGACGCCCGGCAGGTCGACCGACTCCGGCCGGCGGGCGGCCGCGTACACGCGGGCCGCGCCGCGGTCCAGCAGCTCGCGGGCGAAGAGGCGGCCCAGGCCGCGGTTGGCGCCGGTCACGAGGGCGACCGCGCCGTCGAGGCGGAGGCCGGGGGCGGGGCGGGGGCTGGTTTCTGCGTTCGGTGTGCTCATGCTTGGTACGCTAAGACCTACCGTTGACGTGAGGGTCAAGTCCTGGGTCCGGACCGGTGGGAAGGCGGGCGGAAGCGTGCGTATCGGAGAGGTCGCCCGGCGCTCCGGAGTGAGCGTCCGGGCCCTGCGCTACTACGAGGAGCAGGGGCTCCTCACCCCCGGCCGCAGCCCCGGCGGCCAGCGCGAGTACGGCGCCGACGCCGTCGACCGGGTCCGCTTCTACCAGCAGCTCTACGCCGCCGGCCTGCCCAGCCGCCGCATCGCCGAGCTGCTCCCCTGCATCGACACCGGCACGACGACCGCCGAGCAGCGGGCGATGCTCGACGCCGAACGCGCCCGCATCAGGAAGCAGATCGACGAGTACGCCGCCGCGCTCACCCGCCTCGACGAGATCGTCGAGGCCGCCGCCGCCCGCCGCGCCTGAGTCACCCTTCCCGCGCCCGGCGCTCGGTGTGGGCGGAGCGGGGCGCGGGCCAGGCGCCGGGGGGCGCGGTCTCGCGGGTGAGGCCGGTGAGGACGGCGGCGACGACGCGCTCGGTCTGCCGGTCGGCGGCCGCCGGTGAGTCGAGGGTCATCAGCCCGTCGGCGAGCAGCGCGGCGACCCCGTGGACCGCCGCCCAGACGGCGAACTCCGCCGCCGGCCGGGCCGCCGCGCTCAGCTCGCCCGCCGCGGCCAGCCGGTCCAGCTCCGCGTCGAGGACGTCGTGCGGGTGCGGTGGGGCCGCGGCGTCCGGGTCGCGGTCCGGGTCGCGGTCGCGGGCGGCGGCGCCGAAGGCGAGGCGGGCGACCGCGGGGTCGTCCAGGGTCCAGCGGACGTACGCGCGGCAGGCCGCGACCAGGCCGCGGCGGGCGTCGTCCCGCTCGGGCGCGGCGGCGTCGGCCATCCGGGTGCCGAGGCGGCCGAGGAGGCGTACGGACAGGGCGCGTACCAGCGCGTCGCGCGACGGGAAGTGGTGGTACGCGGCGCTCGGGCTGACGCCGACGCGGGCCGACGCCTCCCGCAGCGACCAGCCCGCGGGGCCGTGCTCGCGGACGAGTTCCTCGGCGGCGTCCAGCAGCGCGCCGCGCAGGTCCCCGTGGTGGTAGCGCCTCTTGCCGCTCATGACGCCGCATCTTAACAGCGTTCAGATACGTGCTACGGTCGGAAGCGGATCTCAACACTGTTCAGATTGGAGCGTGGCACATGGACCTCAGCACTCCGCCGCCGCCCGTCGTACGCGGCGAGCCGGTCGAGGTCGCCGACGGCGTCCACGTCATCCCCGACCGGCGCGTGGAACTGGTGCCGAACATCGGGATCGTGGTGGGCGAGCAGGCCGTCCTCGTCGTCGACACCGGCCTCGGCCCGCGCAACGGCGCGTACGTCCTCGAACACGCCCGCCGCCTCGCCGCCGGCCGCCGCCTCTACCTGACCCTCACCCACTTCCACCCCGAGCACGGCTACGGCGCCCAGCCCTTCGAGGGCGCCGCGACGATCGTCTACAACCGGGCGCAGCGCGACGAGCTGCGCCGCAAGGGCGCCGCCTACCTCGACATGTTCCGCGGCCTGCGCCCGGCCGTCGCCGCCGAACTCGACGGCGCCGAACCGGTCGCCCCCGACCTGGTCTTCGACGGCGAGGCCGAACTCGACCTCGGCGGCCGCACCGCGCTGCTCCGCCAGGTGGGCCCGGCGCACACAGCCGGCGACCAGGTCGTCCTCGTCGACGGCCGGGTCCTCTTCGGCGGCGACCTCCTCGAAACCCGCATCTTCCCCATCACGCCGTACTTCCCCCCGCACGACACGGACGTCGACCCCCGCCGCTGGATCGACGTCCTCGACGGCCTCGCCGCGCTCGCCCCCGAGGTCGTCGTCCCCGGCCACGGCGAGGTCGCCGGCGCCGGGCTGATCACGGACGTCCGCGACTACCTCACGTACGTACGCACCGAAGCGGACCGCCTGCGGGCCGCGGGGGTCCCCGCCGAGGAGGCGGCCGCCGCGATCGACGGCTCCGCGCGCGCCCGCTGGCCGGCGTGGGAGCGGCCCGAGTGGATCACCCCGGCCGCCCACGCCTTCTACGCGGGCGCCGCCGGCTGAGGCCCGGCGCCGTCCTCCTCCCGCAGCATCGCCGCGGTCAGGACCCCGCCGCCGACGCCCCACCCGCCGTCGCCCACCTCCTCGACGAGGACCACGGTGGTGGCGCGGGCGCGTTCGCCGTACAGCTCGACGTACAGGTCGGTGGTGCGGGCGACGATGGCCGCCTTCTGCCGGTCGTCGAGGGTGCCGGCCGGGATCTTGAAGTTCGCGAAGGGCATGCTGGTACTCCTTGTCAGATGATGCCGCCGTTGGCGCGTACGACCTGGCCGTTGACCCAGTGCCCGGCCGGGGAGGCGAGGAAGGCGACGACCTCCGCGATGTCCGCGGGCGTGCCGAGGCGCTCCAGCGGCGGCTGGGCGGCCAGCCGGGCGACGGTCTCCTCGTCCTTCCCGTCGAGGAACAGGTCGGTGGCGGTCGGCCCGGGCGCCACGGCGTTGACGGTGACGTCCCGCCCGCGCAGCTCGCGCGCGAGGATCGGCGTGAGCGCCTCGACGGCGCCCTTGCTCGCGCTGTACGCGCCGTACCCGGGCGGCGCCAGGCCGACGACGGACGTCGAGAAGGTGACGAGCGTGCCGCCGGCGCGGAGCCGCCGCGCGGCCTGCCGGGCGACGACGAAGGTGCCGCGGATGTTCGTACGGTGGACCGCGTCCAGCTCCGCCAGATCCAGCTCGGCGACGGGCGCCAGCGCCATCCGCCCGGCGGCGTTGACGACGGCGTCGACGCCCCCGAAGTCGTTCTCCGCGGCGTCGAACACCGCCGCGACCTGCTCCTCGTCGGCGACGTCCGCCTGCACGGCGCGCGCCGTACCGCCATCGGCGGCGATCTCCGCGACGGCCTCCTCGGCCAGTGCGCGGTTGCCGGCGTAGCCGACGAGGACGGCAAAGTCGTCGGCGGCGAGACGGCGTGCCGTCGCGCGGCCGATGCCGCGGGAGCCGCCGGTGACGACGGCGACGCGGCGTTGGTGGGTGGTGGTCATGTGCGCTCCTGCGGGATGGTGTGGGGCGGCCCCCGCGGCCGGACACCGCTGGGGCGACCCGCCGGGGGCTGGTGGTCTCCAGCGTGATCCTGGACGCGCGCCGTAGCCAGCGCGCTCTTCACCCTGGGGTCGCCGTCCCCTGGCTCACGCCCACCGCCGCGCGCGACCATGGGACACGTGAACCCCTCCGCACTCGCCGCCTACCTCAAATCCCGGCGCGACCGCATCCGCCCCGCCGACGTCGGCCTCCCCACGGGCCCCCGCCGCCGGGTCCCCGGGCTGCGCCGCGAGGAGGTCGCGGCGCTGGCCGGGCTGTCCGCCGACTACTACACCGAACTGGAGGGCGGCCGCGGCGCCCAGCCCTCGGCCCAGGTCCTCGCCGCCCTGGCCCGCGCGCTGCGCCTGACCGGCGACGAACGCGACCACCTCTTCCACCTCGCCGACCGCCCCCTCCCCCCGGCCGCGTACGGCCCCACGGCCCACGTACAGCCCGGCCTCCTCGGCCTCCTCGACCGGCTCACGACCACCCCCGCCCAGGTCATCACCGACCTGCACGAGATCCTCGTCCAGAACCCCCTGGCCGTCGCCCTCGTCGGCCGCCCCCCGGCCCGCACCGGCCCCCGCGCGAGCCTCGTCTACCGCTGGTTCACCGACCCCGAGTCCCGCACCCTCTACCCGCCCGAGGACCACCCGCACCACTCCCGCGTCTTCGTCGCCGACCTCCAGGCCGTCGCCGCGAAGCGCGGCGGCGACGCGGAGGTGACGGGGATGGTCACGGCGCTGCGCAAGCGCAGCGAGGAGTTCGCCGCCCTGTGGGACACCCACGACGTAGCCCTGCGCCGCTCGGACCACAAGCGGATCGTCCACCCGTCGCTGGGCGTGATCGAGCTGGACTGCCACAGCCTCTTCAGCGAGGACGGCCGCCAGCGCCTCCTGTGGTTCGACGCCCCACCCGACAGCGAAGGCGCGGCGCAGCTGCGCCTGCTGTCGGTGATAGGCACCCAGGACATGACCCCGTCCGAGCCGCCGGCGTAGCCGGGGCGGCTGAGGCGGCCCCGCGCCCGCAGTCTGGCGAAGCCGCACGTCGTCCGACGCCGTGTCAGTGTCAGCGACCGCCGGTAGGGTTCCGGATCAGGCGATCACCGTGCGCTCCCGGGCCGAACCGATACGCTGATCGCAGCGGCGAGAGAGGAGGCCAGCGTGCTGCTTCGCGCCCGTGTCGCGAATGTTCGGTCACTACGTGACGAGCAAGAGCTGTCCTTCGTCGCCCCCTCAGACGAGGACCCGGGCGACTCCGTGCGGGACGTGCGTCTCGGCGGCGACCGGTCCGCGGCGGTCTTCCCTCTCCTGGGCATCTTCGGGGCGAACGCGTCGGGAAAGTCGAACGTGCTGCGGGCGCTCGCCGACATGCGCAGAGCCGTCTTGGATTCCTACGGGCGCTGGGCTTCGTACGAGGGTGTCTCGCGCAAGCCCTTCGAACTCGACGCCAAGAGCGCGAGTGAGCCGAGCTTCTTCGAAGTCGACCTCGTGATCGACGAGGTGCGCTGGACGTACGGTTTCGAGCTGAGCCCGAAGCGCGTCGAGGCCGAATGGATTCACAGCTACCCGCGCGGCCACCGCCAGGTATGGCTTGACCGGGACGCGTCACGGGCGCAGGCGTTCGAGTGGCCGGGCAGCCGGGTGAAGGACCGGAACCAACTCGTCCGCCGTACCCGCCCCAACGCCCTGCTCCTCTCCACCGCCGGCACAGACAACCACCCGCAGCTCTCCCCCCTCTTCCACTGGTTCCGCAGCAACCTGTGGCTCGTCAACCCGGAGGACGAACGAGCAGAGCGCGAGCGGTACACGATGGGCGAACTCACCGGCGACCGCGGCCGGCGCATCAGGGAACTGTTGCGCGTCGCCGACCTGGGCATCACCGACGCGGAGTACGTACCGGAGACCGCCGGCGGCCCCACGGTGACGCTCACGCACCGGTCGGCCGCCGGCGAGGTGAACCTCGACTGGAAGAACGAGTCTCTCGGCACCCGCTCCTGGTTCGCCCTCCTCGGCCCGCTGCTCCTGGCCCTGGACGAGGGCGCCGTGCTGCTCATCGACGAACTGGACGCCAGCCTCCACCCGCGCTTCGCCGCCGAGGTCATCCGCCTCTACCACGACCCGCTGTCCAACCCCCGGGGTGCGCAGCTCGTTTTCACCACCCACGACCCTTCTCTGCTCACCACGTCGAGCGGCGGGCGCCTGCTGGATCCCGGGCAGGTGTGGCTGACGGAGAAGACCGAGGACGGCGCCACCGAGGTGTACTCGCTGGCCGCCGCCGTCGCTCCGGGCGAGCACGAGGACCTGACGAAGTCCTACCTGGCCGGCGCCTTCGGCGCGGTCCCCTCGCTGCTGGAGGGACAGATCGCCCGGCGCCTGCTGGCCACCACGGAGCGGGAGCGCGAGTACGAGGCGGAGCGAGGCTGATGGCGTACAGCAAGGGGCGGGACTCGCTCGGCCCGCCGAAGCAGCGGGGGCGGCGCCGCAGGATCGTCCACGTCTTCACGGAGGGCAAGGTCACCGAGCCCACGTACATTGAGATCATCAAAGCGCGGGGCACGTACGCCGATTCGGCCACAGCCGTCGAGGTGAAGATCGCGAACCAGAAAGCGCCCGGGTCCCAGCGCAAGCCTCTCAAGCTGGTCGAGGCGGCGGCACGGCTCATGCAAGAGGAGAAGAGGGCAGCAAAGCGCGGACGGCTGAAGAAGGAGTTCTGGCCGCAGGTCTGGTGCCTCTTCGACCGCGATCAGCACGAGCACATCGAGACCGCGCTGAAGGAGGCCCGGGAAGCCGATGTCCGCGTCGCCTTCTCGCACCCGTGCTTCGAGGTCTGGCGGGTGCTCCACCACAAGCCGGTGACCGGCATGTTCAACGGGGTCTGCGACCAGGTGACAGCGCGGCTGCCCTACGCCGCGAGCGCCGAGAACATCAAGATCGTACTCCCCGGGCAGATCGCACACGGCAGCTTCGAGGAGGCGAAGAGGCGCGCCAGGCAGATGAACGCCGCCCACGGCGACCACGTCCCGCTGTCCAACCGCGACCCGTACACCGATGTCTTCACGTTCGTCGAGGACGGGCTCGGACTCGTCGCGTACTGACAGCCAAGCTCACGCTCGCGCAGTTGGAGCGGGCAGCTGTTCGCCGGCGCGCGGGCCCGTGGGCGGGACTACCAGTGGCGTCCTTCCGGAAGATCGGACAGGTGGGGCGTGGACAGGTGCAGCACCTCGTACCGCTCCGTGGCGTCCTCGCCCTCGGGTACGGCGTGCTGCCACAGGACGAACCGCATCAGCTGCCAGTGACGGGGATCGAAGGCGAGGGCGGCGGTGTGCACGCCGTCGCGCCGGGCCAGAACCTTCAGCTCGTCGACCTCGTTCTGGATCAGGCGGGTGACGCCCGTGCCCGTCGGGTCGGAGTCGACCGGGATCCCGGTCAGGCGACGTGAGGCGGCCCCGGGGGCCGCGCCGCGGGACGGACCCGTGTGGCTGGCTATGCCGGTCCAGTGGTGGACAGCGGGGCGGCCGAAGTCGCGGATGATGCCGTGGAATCCGCCGCCGCCGACGAGGAAGTTGCTCATCGCGCCGGTGTCGTTCCACAGGTAGAAGGGGGCGTACTGATTGACCGGCGAGCCGTTCACGCCGCGCACACGGATGACGTATGCCTTCAGCCCCAGCCCGGCGCGGTCGTCGAGGATGTGCCCGTAGTCGGCGACCCGTTTGCGGATGACGCCCATGTCGTAGTCGGCGGGCAGGGTGACTTCGTACTGCTTAGCGTACATGTCGCTTCTTTCTGCTCAGGGTGCGCGCCGGAGGTGACGGCCTCGCCGCGCTCCGCCTCGGTGCCGTCGTCGGCGGCGTCCTGGACGGCCAGAGGCGCGGCGGCGGTGTCCGGGAGGATGCGGATGATCTGCAACGGAGGCGGTTCCTACCGGGAGGGTGTGGCGGCCTGGCAGGCGAGGAGTTCGAGTACGCCGGTGACGGCGTGCTCGAACGGCTCCGTCGAGTCGGCCGCACGGGCCAGGACGTAGCCGCCCTGAAGCACCGCGACCACCGTCGAGGCGGTCTTCGCGGGATCCATCGCGGCGTTGAGCTCACCGGCGTCGCGGCCCTCCGCCAGGACGGTGGTCAGGCGGTGACGCAGCCAGTCGAAGGTCTCGTCGACCGGAGCGCGCAGCGCGGGATCGGCCATCACGTCCGGATCCTGGGTCAGCCGGCCGATCGGGCAGCCCTTGAGAACGTCGCGCTCGCGCCGCAGGTACGCGGTGATCCGCGCCACCGCCGTCCCTGGAGCGGCGAACTGCGCCTCGGCCTGTGCCCGCAGCTCGTCCGCCGTGCGGCGGATGGCGGCCAGCGCGAGGTCCTGCTTGCCGCTGAAGTGGTGGTACATGCTGCCCTGCCCCACGTCGGCCCGTTGCAGGACGGCCCGGGGGCTGGTGCCCACGTAGCCGCGCTCCCAGAGGAGTTCGCGGGTGCTCGCGATGAGGCGTTCTCTGGTGCTCATGTGAGGAGTGTACATACTAGTAGTTACAGAAGGGTGGGCCCGGCGCCGGATTACCGGATGTGGGGCGGTTACCTGGTGCTCGTGGTCGCCGGGCGGACAAGGCCGCCGTTCTTCAGGGCGCTGACGAACGATGCCCAAGCGTCCGAGGTGAAGACCAGCGCGGGCCCGTTCGGGTCTTTGGAGTCGCGGACGGGGACGCCGGAGATGTGGCCGTCCAGGACCTCGACGCAGCTGCCGCCCTCGCTGTTGCTGTACGACGACTTGCGCCAGCCGCTCAGTGCTCCCGCGCGCGGGATGAGGGGTTCAGTCATGGTCTCCGTATTCCTCCGCGTATCCCTTCAGTACGGTGAGGGACTCCCGCTGGGGGAGCGCGTCACCCATGGCCAAAGCGTATGCGTCTTGCAGCCGTTGGACCATACTCGGGGAGTCGTGCAGCTTGCCCACCGAGGTGCCCTCGCTGTAGGCAACAGGTGGTTGGTCCTCGAACCCATCAGGGTCACCATCCCGGGCAGCATCGGGTGAAACCCGAGGCTGAACGGCAGGACATGGACGCGCACGCGCTCACCCTCCACCAGGCTGACCAAATGCGTGATCTGGTCAGCCATCGTGCGGGGGCCGCCGACGGGGCGGCGTAGCACTGCCTCGTCCAGCAACGCCCACACTACGGGCGGGGCCTGACCGTCGAGCACCTTCGCGCGCTCCAGCCGTGTGACGACGAGCCTGTCACACTCGTCCTCACTCGGCCGGGGGAAGCCCCAGCGCAACACCGTACGTGCGTACGGCGCTGTCTGAAGGATGCCGGGCACGAACGACAAGGCGAACTCCTGGATCATCGTCGCCTGTTGTTCGAGGATTCGCGCGGCCTCGAAGTACTCGGCGACCGCCGCGTCGTCGTCCGGCAGGAAGCTGGTCAGTACATCGCCCGTGCCCAGCGCCTTGTCCAACCGCCGCGCGTCGTTCCTGGAGGGGGTGCGGCGGCCCGCTTCGATGTGGGCGATGTGCGAGCGGGTCATCAGCGCTATGTCCGCAAGCTCCTGCTGGGTGAGGCCCCGGGCCTCGCGCTGTGACTTGAGCCAGTCGCCATAGGTGTTCGTCACTCGGCACCTCCCCCTGTGACGGAAGTCGCGTCACACCGTCACCTCTGGTGAGCGTAACCCCTCTCGTCTCACTCTGTGAGTGGATCGCTACAGAGCGATACCCCTCACCGATTGCGAAGGAGTCGACGGGATGCTCGACCGTACGGGCCGACTGCTGCCCTGGTCCTCGCCGGAGGGCAAGCCCTGCTACCTGCTCGGGGACGGATCCGGTTACGTCTCGCGGCTCGCGGACGACGTCGAGCGGGTGCAGCTCAGGATGGCGGTCGAACTCCGCGGGCACGCCACCGGCATGCTCCACGACGAAACCACCACCCTGCCGCAGTTCCGCTACCTCGTGGCATGCCTGGTCGAGTCGCTCAACGCCGTACACCGGATTGCCGAGAGCCGAGGAGCGCGTATCCCGGCCCCCGATGACGAAGACGACGAAGACGACGAAGAAACCGCCACCGCCCCGTAACCGGTCATGGCCGAAACCGCCCGCCCGTCGCCGTACGCGGACCTCCGCGCGGCAACCGTGCCGGATAGTTTGCCCGTTGACACCCGACGCCCACCCGAGGACGGCTCCTGTGGCGGAAGACCCGAACACCGACGAGGACGCCTCCTCGCCGATCGACGCGACGGTCTCGCACCCGGCCCGCATCTGGAACTACTGGCTCGGCGGCAAGGACAACTACGAGGCCGATCGGCAGGTCGGCGACGCGACCATCGAGGTCTACCCGGAGATAGCGGAGCTGGCGCGCCAGCAGCGGGCCTTCCTCGGCCGGGTCGTACGCCACCTGGCGGGCGAGGCCGGTGTCCGGCAGTTCCTGGACATCGGCACCGGGCTGCCCACCGCGAACAACACCCACGAGGTCGCCCAGCGGGTCGCGCCCGAGTCGCGGATCGTCTACGTCGACAACGACCCGCTCGTCCTCGCCCACGCCCGCGCCCTGCTCACCAGCTCCCCGGAGGGCGCCACCGACTACATCGACGCCGACCTGCGCGACCCGGACCGTATCCTCTCCGAAGCGGCGAGGACGCTGGACTTCACCAGGCCCGTCGCCGTCACCATGCTCGGCGTGCTGCTCTTCATCCCCGGTGACGACGAGGCGAGCGCCCTCGTGAAGCGGCTGCGCGACGCCCTGCCCTCGGGCAGCCATCTGGCCCTGACCCACTCCACGAACGTCATTCACGGCGAACGCGCGGACGAGGCGGTCCGGGTGTGGAACGAGGGCGGCTCGACGCCGATGGTCCTCCGTTCCCTGGAGATGATCACGAGCTTTTTTGACGGGATGGAGCTGCTGGAGCCCGGGCTGGTGCCGCTGTCGAGGTGGCGGCCCGACCCGGCGACCGTCGGTGCCGTCGCCGAGGTCGACGAGTTCGCCGCGGTCGGCCGCAAGCCGTAACGCCCGGTCGGGGGGCGGTGGGTGACCCGGTGTCGGGGTGGGGGCGGTGTCGGGGTGGGCGGCCGTGCGTCAGGGGCCGCGGCGACGGGGGTTTGGAGCATTTGTCCCCCCGGGCCCCGCCGCCCGGCTTTTCAGGAGTGCCGGGCGGTGGGCTTGGCCGGCGATAGGGGCGGAGCTGGCGGCGATGGGCCCTCGTATCGCGTCCGTACCGCTGCCGGGGGGCGGTTCCCGGCCCGGCGGCGCCCGCCCGCACCGCGACTCGGGCACCGCACGTGCCTCGGCGCGGTCAAGTGCCCGCCGGTGGGCGAAACTCGGCCTTCATGGGTGATTTGGTCGGGTTTTGGGGGTCGGTTACCGCGGGTTCGTCACCGCCGCGTGCCGCGCGTGCACGTCACCGGGCGAAACTCGGCTCCGGTGGGCGATTTGCCCTGGTTCGCCGAGGGGGTTACCGCAAGTTGTGACCGGTCAAGCGGCGAGTCGCAGGGCGGGCGCGGTGCCGCCGGGCAGTAAGCACCCCGGCGCCCGGCGGTGCGGGCGGGATACGAGGGCCCATCGCCGCCAGCTCCGTCACATCGCCGGCCGCACCCCGACGCCCGGCACTCGTGGAGAACCGGGCCGTAGGTCCCGGGGGGACAAATGCTCCAAACTCCCGTCGCCGCGCCCCCACCCGCACGACCACCCACCCCGACGCCGCCCCCACCCCCGGCCCCGGACCACCCACCGCCCCTCGGCCACCCCCGACGCAGCCACCCCGTCACCGCGCCCCCCCACGTTCGCCCACCCACCCGGCACCGCCCCAACCACCCCGGCACCGGGCCACCCGCCGACCCGGCCGACCCCGGCACGTGCGCACCGCGCAGCCGTCGCTCCGCGGTGCGAAGCCAGGCGCCTCCGGACTGCGGGGCGTGGCCACGTTCAGGGTCCCGACGGTGGGGGTGTGCGGTAGGCGCGGAGGGGGGCGTTGGTGGCGGCTACGGCGGCTATCGCCGCTACGGCGGCCAGGCCGCCGGTGACCAGGGAGACGGTGGCCGAGGTGGCAGAGGCGACGAGGCCGCCGCGGAAGTTGCCGAGTTCGGGGCCAGCCACGCCGATGACGTGCTCCACCGACGAGACCCGGCCCCGGTAGGCGTCCGGGGTTTCGAGCTGCACCAGGGCGCTGCGCGTGACGACCGAGACGGTGTCGGCCGCCCCGGCGACGGCCAGGCAGGCGAGGGCCAGCCAGAGAGGGCCGGCCAGGCCGAAGCAGGCGAGGGCCAGGCCCCAGAGGGCGGCCGCGGTGAGCTGGACCAGGCCGCCGCGGCGCCAGCGGGTGACCGTGCCGGAGAGCAGGCCGGCGGTGATGCCGCCGACGGCGACGGCCGAGAGGAACAGGCCGAGGGTCTGCGGGTCGCCGTCGAAGCGGGCCTCGTTGACCAGGGGGAAGAGGGCGATCGGCATCGCGAGGAGGGTGGCGGCCAGGTCGGTGGCCAGCGAGCCCCAGAGCGTCCGGCGGCGCAGGACGATGCGCCAGCCGCCGCGTTCCGCCCGGCGCCTGCCGCCGCCGCTGCTGCTCACACCGCTGCCGCCGCTGCCGCCCTTCGGCCGTACGCCTTCGGGGGGCATCGGCGGCAGGCGGAAGACCGCGAGCACCGCGATGGCGACGGTCGCAGCCTGGGTGGCGTACGCGGCGGGGAAGCCCCAGCGGGCGATGATCAGCCCGGCCGCCGCGGGCCCGGCGAGCATGGCGGCCTGGAAGGAGACGTTGCTCAGCGCGAGGCCCGCCGCGACCTGGTCGGGCGGCAGCAGGCGGACGGGGAAGGTGCGCCGGGCGGGGGCGCCGAGGGCGGCGCAGGCGGTGCTGAGGGCGACCAGGGCGAGCAGGAGGAGTACGTTCCGGTTGTCCATGAGCGCCTGGGCGCACAGCGCGCCGGCCGCGAGCAACTGGCCCGCGGTGGTGGCCCGTACGAGCGCGCGGCGGTCCACGGTGTCGGCCAGGGTGCCGCCGAGCAGGCCGAACACGATCATCGGCAGGCCGGTGGCCAGTCCGATGGCACCGGTGCCGACCGGGCTGCCGGTGAGGTCCCAGACCTGGGCGAGGACGGCCACGCCCGTTATCTGGGCGCCGAGTTGGGAGGCGGACGTGCCGATCCACAGCGCGCGGAACGGCGGACTGCTGTGCAGCGGGCGGGTGTCGAGGAAGCGGATCCGCCGCTTCACCGGGGTGGCTCGACGAGGTGGCCCTCGATGCGTTCGCGCATCGAACGGTGTGCCAGCGCCTCCCGTACGTCCCGCACCACCGCCGTCATCGCGTACGGCAGCTGGGCGTCCAGCTCGGCGACCGTCGCGTGGGTGGCGCGCCACTCCGCCTCCAGGAACGGCACGAGCGCCCGGCCGCGCTCGGTCAGGTCGATCCGCCGGGTGCGGGCGTCGGGCCCCGGCTCGGAGGTGACCAGGTCCTCCTTGCGCATCGCGGCGACGGTCTGGCTGACGGCGGAGTGCGAGCGGTGCAGGGAGTCGGCGAGTTCGCGGATGGTCAGCGGTCCGGTGTGGGCGAGGCGGATGAGCGGGTACGCGAAGCGGGGTCGTACGCCCTTGATGCCGCGGTCGGCGTAGACCTGCTCGATCTCGGCGTCGAGGGAGGCGAGGAGGGCGTGCAGCTCCTGCCAGGGGTCGGGGAGCTTGGTGGGGTCGGTAGATGTCACAGCGCTAATATAACAGCGCTGTGATAAGCGCGGCCGCGGGCAGGTCGTTCGTGCGTACGGGCGGACGGGGCGGCGTTGTCGGAGGGGGCGCGTAGCCTTGGGCGGGAGTGCGGGGGACGTGTGGCCGGGGGATATGGCGGCCGGGGTGCCGCAGCGGCGGGAGCGGCTGGAGGAACGGGTCCAGGGCCACCGCGCCGGCGGCTCAGCGTCGGGAGCGGCGGAGGAACTGGTCCAGGGTCACCGCGCCGAGGATCAGCAGGCCCTCGATCGCCTGCTTGTACGTCGGGTCCCACCCCAGCAGGTTGAACCCGTTCGAGATCAGACCCAGCAGCAGCACCCCCATCAGCGTCCGCCAGATCGCGCCCTCGCCGCCCAGGATGCTCGTGCCGCCGATGATCACCGCCGCGATCGCGGTGAGTTCCAGGAGCGTCCCCATGTTGGCCTGCGCCGAGCCGCTGCGGGTCGCCATCACCAGGCCCGCCAGCCCCGCGCAGGTGCCGCTCAGCGCGAAGGTCACCACCCGTACGACGTCCGTCCGGATCCCCGAGAGGCGGGCCGCCTCCGGGTTGCCGCCGATCGCGTAGATGCTGCGGCCCAGCGTCGTGCGGGACTGGAGGACCCAGAAGACCGCCGCCACCGCGAGCAGCAGCAGCGACGGGGCCGTCAGGTCGGCGAGGACCGTGGGGCTGCTCAGCTCCGCGAAGGAGTCGAGCTGGTCGGCGTGGGGGTAGACGATCGCGCCGCCGGTGAGGATCACCGCCAGGCCGCGGTAGACGATGCTCAGCGCCAGCGTGGCGATGAACGAGTGCACCCGCGACAGCACGGTGACCAGCCCCGTCGCCGTGCCCATCAGCGCCCCCGTCGCCACCGCCGCCGCGTAGCCCGCCCCCGGGCCCGCCGCCCGCGTGATCTCCACGGCGGCGATCGCGCTGACCGCCAGGACGGCGCTCACCGACAGGTCGAACATCCCGCAGGTGATGCAGAGCGTCAGCCCGCAGGCCAGCAGCCCGATCACCACCGCCTGGTCGACCACGTTGACGAGGTTCCCCGAGGTCAGGAACGTGTCCGTGGAGAGCGAGAGCGCCACGGCCAGCAGCAGCGGCGCGGCCGCGATGCCGTAGTCGCGGATCTCCAGCCCGCTGCGGGTGCCGGGGCCGGGTCGCGGCCACCCGCCCTTGAGCGCAGCTTTCACCGCAGCCCCGCCAGCGCCAGTACGTCCCGCACCCCCGCCGTCCCCCGCGCGAACTCCCCCGCCACCCGCCCCTCCCGCATCACCAGCACCCGGTGCGCCAGCCCCAGCACCTCGTCCACGTCCGACGACGCGACGAGCACCGCCACCCCCTCCGCCGCCGACTCCGCCAGCAGCCGGTGGATCTGGCTGCGCGCCGCCACGTCCACGCCGCGCGTCGGCTCGTCCGCCAGCAGCAGCCGCGGGCGGCGTATCAGCCACTTCCCGAACAGCGACTTCTGCTGGTTGCCCCCGGACAGCGTCCACGCCGGCCGGTCCAGCCCGGCGCCGCGGATGTCGAGGCGGTCGGCGGCCTCCCGGGTCGTGTGCCGCTCCGCGGACCGTCGTACGAAGCCCAGCCGGCGCCGGTCCGCCAGGCTGGCCAGCGCCAGGTTCTCGGCGGTGGACCGGACGAGGACGAGCCCCTGGTCCGCGCGCGACGCCGGGATCAGGCCCGCGCCCAGCGCCATCGCGCCGGTCACGCCGGTGACCCGGCGGCCCGCCACGGTCACCTCGCCGCCGTCGCGGCGGTCCGCGCCGAACACCGCACGCAGCGTCTCCGTACGGCCGCTGCCCGCCAGCCCCGCCAGCCCGACGATCTCGCCGGCCCGCACCTGAAGGCTGACGTCCCGCACCGTCCTGCCCCGCGACAGCCCCCGCACGGCGAGCACCACCGGCGCGTCCGCCCGCACCGGCGCGGGCTCGGGGTACAGCGTCGCGACCGGCATCCCCACCATGTCGCGCAACAGGTCGCCGGGCGTCGTCCCCGCCGCGGGCACCGTCGTCACGTGCCGCCCGTCGCGCAGCACGGTCACCGTGTCGCAGGTGGCGAGCACTTCGTCGAGGCGGTGCGAGATGAGGACGAAGGAGATGCCCGAGTCCGCCGCCAGCCGCCGTACGGTCGCGAGCAGCCGGGCGGCGTCGGCCTCGGCGAGCGCGGCGGTCGGCTCGTCGAGGACGACGAGGCGGGCGCCGTGCGCGAGGGCGCGGAGGAACTCGACCCGCTGGCGGGCCGGGAAGGGCAGGTCGCCCACGCGCGCGTACGGATCCGGGGCGTCGGCGGCGTACGGGCCGCCGGTCTCCCCGGCGGTTTCCCCGGCGGCGGGGACACCGGCGGCTTCCCCGGCGCCGGTCTCCCCGGCAGCCGCCTCCTCGGCGGCCCCGTGCGGATCTCCCCCGTCGCCGTACGGCTCGGCCGTCCACCCGGCCCGCGCCACCAGCTCGCCGTACCGCCGCCGCTCCGCCGCCCCGTCCCGCAGCCCGAACCGCCCGGCCCGACCGGCCCGCCCGAACCGACCGGTCCGCCCGGCCCGTGTCCCCGACCCCGTGCCGAGCAGCACGTTGTCCAGCACACTCAGCCCGGGCACCACCGCCCCCTCCTGCGTGACCAGCACGATCCCCGCGCCCAGCGCGTCCCGCGGCGTCCGGATCCGGGCCTCCCGCCCGTCGATCAGGACCCGCCCCCGGTCCGCCCGCGCCGCCCCGCACAGCACCCGGGCCAGCGTGCTCTTGCCGGCCCCGTTCTCGCCCACCAGCCCGTGCACCCGCCCCGCGGGCAGGCTCAGCGACACCTCGCGCAGGACGGGCGTACCGCCGTAGCTCTTGCCGATGCGGTCGAGGGCGACGTCCATCGCTCCGTCACTCGTCGTACTCGCCGGTGATGCCGAGCGACGTGATCTCCTTCTTCGTGTACACGCCCTCCTTCTCGGCGGCGAGCGACGCCATGTCCGTCGCCGCGGGCACGTCCTCGCCCCGCGCGTGCGCCATGCCCAGCTCCACGGCCTTCGCGCCGGACGTGGTCACCGGCAGGTACGGAATGCCGTACCAGCGGCCCTCCTTCACCGCCGACACCGCCTGCCGCGAGGCGCCGTTGCCGACGTACGTGATGTCCTTGCCGTCCGCCGCCTTCTCCGCGCCCAGCACCGCCTGCGAGGAGCCGATGACGACGTCCACGCCGGGGTGCGCCTGGAGCACGTCCTGCATCGCCGTACGCCCCGACTCGCGGGTGTAGCCGCCCTCGACGCGCGCGACGACCTCGATCCCGGACCCGGACTTCAGCGTCTCCACGACGGCCTCGGTGCGCGCGTTGTCCAGCGGCAGCGCCTTCAGCCCTTCCAGGTACGCCACCTGGCACGGCTCCGCGCCCCCGGACCCGCCCCGGGCCTCGCACGCGCCCGTGCCCAGCTCGCCGAGCCGGCGCCCGTTCTCCACCGGTACGTCCACGAGCGAGATCGCCCCGTCGACCTGCGGCTCGGGGGTGTCGTACGCCGTGCCGACCGGCGTGAACTGGACCACCACCGAGATGTCCTCGCGGATCGCGCTGCGCACCGCCGGGACGACCGAGGCGCCGTCGACGGCCTGGACGACGAAGACGTCGAAGCGCTGCGACGTGATCGCGTCCTGCATCTGCTTCACCTGGGTCTGCGCGTCGAACTCAGCGTCGAAGAACTCCGCCTCCGTGCCCTCCTTCTCCGCCTGCTCCTTGACCCCGTCGAAGGTGGCGACGGTGAAGGAGTTGGCCTTGGTGAAGCCGAAGAACGCGACCCCCTCGGGGGTCTTCTGGCCCCCGCCGCCCTTCTTCCCGTCGTCGCCCCCGTCGTCCTCGTCCGCGCATCCCGCCGCCAGCAGTGATAACAGCAGCGCCGCGGCCGCAGCCGACTTCCTGATCACGCTTTCCGCCCCATTCCCACGTAGAACCACTCTCCGCCCGGACGCCTGCGGTCCAGGTCTCCGTCCGGCCGCCACTCGTTGACCCGGGTCACCCCGGGGTCCAGCACCTCGAACCCCTCGAAGAACCGCGCGACCCCGGCGTGCGAGCGGTGGATCAGCGGCGCGGTGGCGTCGTCGTACACTTCCCTCGCCGCCGCCCCCACCTCGGGGTGGGCGTCGTCGGTGAGGTGCGAGACCGCGAGCATGCTGCCCGGCGCCAGGGGCGCGGTGAGGGTGCGTACGACACCCCACGGGTCCTCGTCGTCGGTCAGGCAGTGCAGTACGGCGATGCACAGCACCGCCACCGGCTGCGATAAGTCGATCAGCTGCCGCACGTCCGGGTGCGCCAGGATCCGCTCGGGCGCGCGGATGTCCTGCTGGACGACGGTGATGGTGTCGTCCAGCATCCGCAGCGCCTCCGCGTGCGCGCGCACCACCGGGTCGTAGTCGACGTAGACGACCCGCGCCCCGGGGTCGTACCGCTTGGCGACCTCGTGCACGTTCTCCTGGGTCGGCAGTCCCGTGCCGAGGTCGAGGAACTGCCGGATCCCCTGCTGCGCCGCGTGCCGTACGGCCCGGCCCAGGAAGCGCCGGTTGGCGACGCAGATGTCCCGGCTCGGGCCCAGGGCCATGATCTTCTCGGCCGCCTCCCGGTCCACCTGGTAGTTGTCCTTGCCGCCGAGGTAGTAGTCGTACATGCGGGCGGCGTTGGGGATGGTGGTGTCCACCCGGCGGAGCGCGGGGTTCTCAGCGGGGTTCTGTTCGGTCACTGCGAACCTCCGATGGGGACAGAAGGGCAGGAGGGGGCCAAGTGGGCGCACAGTAGCAGCACTTGATCCCGGCTCTCCAGGGAGGGGGTGGCGGGCCGGGGCCGGTCAGGGCTTCGCCGTCTGCTCCGCCGTCCGCTCCGCGAGGAAGTCCTCCCACGTAAGGCGCCCCACCGCGTGCTCCGGGGCCAGGTTGGCGCCGGCGCGGAACGCCGCCGCGGCCCGGCCCGGCAGCCGCGTCGGCAGGATCGGGCGGCGGCGGCCGGTGGCCCGGAGGTAGCCGCGCAGCAGGTCCCTCATCTCGTACGTGCGCGGGCCGCCCATCTCCGCCACGAGTCCCGCGGGCCCGGCCAGCGCCAGCTCCGCGAGCCGTTCGGCGACCTCCGCGGCGGCGATCGGCTGGATGCGGAAGCCGGCCGGCGCCGGGAGCACCGGCATGCGGGCCATGGCCCGGGCCGTCGTCAGCGTCAGCTCGTGGAACTGGGTGGCGCGCAGCGTCGTCCAGGGCAGCCCGGACTCCTCGACGACGCGTTCGGCGGCGCGCTTGGCGGCGACGTACCCGAACATGGCGCGGTCGAGGCGGCTGACGACGGGGGTGCGGTCGGCGCCGACGACGGAGATGAAGACGAGGTGCGGGCGCCCGGCGGCGGTGGCGGCGTCGACGAGGTGCCGGGCCTTCACGTCGTCGCCCTTGGCGGTGCCCGCGCAGTGGACGATGATGTCCGCACCGGCGACCGCCTCGGCGGTGCCCTCGCCGGTGCCGAGGTCTCCGGTGACGTACTCGACGCCCTCGGCGCCCTCGGCGGGGTCGTGGGCGTGCCGGCTGAGGACGCGCAGCTCGGCGCCCGCGGACCGCAGCCGCGGTGCGACGAGGCGCCCGAGCGTCCCGGTGCCGCCGGTGAGCAGAACGACTGATGACATGATCACTCCAGGGTGTTCAGCACTCGCAGGTCGGATGGGGTGTACTGCGAGGACCCCCGGCGAGTGAGGGATGTGACGGATGGACGGGCACGAGTTGCCGGCGGAGCGGCCGGACGACCTGCTGGCGGCGCGTTTCGAGGCCGAGCGGAGCCGGCTGCGGGCGGTCGCGTACCGGATGCTGGGCTCGGCCGCCGAGGCCGACGACGCCGTGCAGGAGACCTGGCTGCGGCTCAGCCGCTCCGACGCCGACGCGATCGAAGACCTGACGGCGTGGCTCGTCACGGTGGTGTCGCGGATCTGCCTGAACATGCTGCGGTCCCGCGCGCACCGGCGGGAGGAGCCGCTGGAGGTGCGCATGTCGCCGTACGGGGACGGGGGCGGACCCGGAGACAGCCCGGGCGGCCCGGGTCCCGGCGCCCGGGATCCGGAGGAGGAGGCGCTCCTCGCCGACTCCGTCGGGGTGGCGCTGCTCGTCGTACTGGACACGCTGGCGCCGGCGGAGCGGCTGGCGTTCGTGCTGCACGACATGTTCGCCGTGCCCTTCGACGAGATCGCGCCCCTGGTGGAGCGCACCCCGGCCGCCGCCCGCCAGCTCGCCAGCCGCGCCCGCCGCCGCGTCCGGGGCGGCGCCCCGGCGGGCGGCGGGTCCGGCGCCGCGCCGGGGCGGGACGCGGCGCGCAAGCGGCGCGTCGTGGACGCCTTCCTCGCCGCGACGCGCGGCGGGGACTTCGAGGCGCTGGTCTCCCTCCTCCACCCCGACGTCGTCCTGCGGTCCGACCGCGCGGCGGTGCCGACGCCGGAACCGGTCGAGGTCCGCGGCGCGACGGCGGTGGCGAAGGGCGCCATGGCCGCGGCCGGGCGGGCGCGGTTCACCGGGCCCGCGCTGGTCGACGGCCGGATGGGGCTGGTCATGGCGCCGCTGGGGCGGCTGCGGCTGGTGCTGAGCTTCACGGAGGCGGACGGGCTGATCACGGAGATCGACGTGATCGCGGACGCGGAGCGGCTGCGGGGGGTGACGCTGGCGGTGCCGGAACGGGACCTCCCGGACGCGGCGGAGTGACCGCACCCCCCGCCCCCGACCCCGCCCCTGGCCCGGGCCCGGGCCCCGGGGGAGCGGGTCATCGCCCCGGGCCCCCTGCCCCGGGGTGGAGACCGGGCCCGGGGATCACCCGGCCCGGTTGCCGTGCCGGGCCCCGAGCTTCCGTGCCGGGTCTCGTTCCCGTGCCGGGCCCCGCGCCGTTGTCCGCCCCCGCCCCGGCCCCCGGACGGCGGCCCGCCCGGACGCGTACGTACGCCCCGGGCGCCCCGAGCGCACGTCCCGCGCGCGCCGCCGCGCCCCGCCCCCGAAACACCCGCCCTCCCAACGGGTGAAGCTCCCCGCTCCCCCGGGTGGCACACCGCCCACCGCCCCACCCGGCGCCCCGCGCAGCCCTACGGTGAGCGCCATGTTGATCTTGAAACACCGGTCGGCGGCCCGCCGCCGGCGCTCCCTCGCCGCCGGCGCCGCCGCGCTCTTCGGGCTCTCCCTGCTCTCCTGGACCGGCGCCACTGCGGCCCCGCAGCAGCCCGCCGCCGCGCAGCCGGGCCCCGTCCCCGTCCAGCTCCTCGCGCTCAACGACCTGCACGGCAACCTCGACCCCGTCGACGGCCCCGCCGGCGCCGTCTCCCGGGTCACCGGGTCCGGCGAGGTCGTCCGCTCCCAGGCCGGCGGCGTCGCCGGGCTCGCCACGCTCCTCAAGGACGCCCGCGAGGGGCAGCCGAACACCCTCACCGTCGGCGCCGGCGACCTCATCGGCGGCAGCCCGCTGCTCTCCGCCAACTTCCACGACGAGCCCACCGTCGACGCCCTGGAGGAACTCGGCCTCGACGTCGCCTCCGTCGGCAACCACGAGTTCGATGAGGGCCCCGACGAACTCCTCCGCATCGCCCACGGCGGCTGCCACCCCGCCGACGGCTGCGCCGTGCCCGGCGAGCCGTACGACGGCGCCGACTTCCCCTACCTCGCCGCCAACGTCACCCGCAAGGGCAGCGCCGAGCCGCTGCTGCCGCCGTACTGGATCAAGACGCTGCCCGGCGGGGAGCGCATCGGCTTCATCGGGCTGATCACCCAGCATGCCCCCGACGCGATCTCCGCCGCCCGCATCCGCGACGTGGAGTTCCACGACGAGGTGGAGACCGTCGACCGCTACTCGCGCGAGCTGACCGGGATGGGCGTCGCGGCGCAGACCGTCGTCATCCACGAGGGCGGCGCCCACGGCGGCAGCGTCCCGTACAACGAGGACTGCGACGACGGCGGCCCGGGTGCGAAGCTCGGCCAGCCGATCCGTGCGCTCGCCGAGTCCTTCTCGCCGGACGTCGACGTGATCGTCAGCGGCCACTCCCACGAGCCGTACGTGTGCACCGTCCCCGACCCCGCCGGCGACCCGCGCGTCGTCACCCAGGCCGCGTCCTTCGGCCGCACGTACACCGACCTGCGCTTCGCCCTCGACCCCGGCACGGGCGACGTGCTCCGCAGCACGGTCGAGGCCGCCAACCACCCCGTCTCCACCGCCGCCCCGCAGGACCCGGCGATGGCGAAGCTCGTCGCCACCTGGCGCGAGCGCTCCGCCGAGCTGGAGAACAAGCCGGTCGGCTACATCACCGACGACCTGCCCGGCCGCGGCTCGACCGCGCCCGAACGCCCGCTCGGTGGCGTGATGGCGGACGGGCAGGTCGAGGCCACCCGCGGCAACGGCGCGGAGATCGCCATGATCCAGCCGGGCGGCATCCGCGCCGACCTCACGTACGCGTCGTCCGGCGACGAGGGCGACGGCGTGGTGACGTACGCGGAGGCGTTCCGCGTCTCGCCGTTCGAGACCGGGCTCGTGACCATGACGCTGACCGGAGACCGGCTCGTCGAGGTGCTGCGGCAGGGGTTCTCCGGCGCCAACGAGGACCGGGCGCGGTTCATGCAGCCCTCGGCGGCGCTGTCGTACGCGGTCGATCTGCGGCTCAGCGGCGGGGCCCGGCTCGACGCGTCGAGCGTGCGGGTCGCGGGCGAGCCGGTGGTGGCCGACCGGGAGTACCGGGTCACCGTCAACGAGTTCCTCGCCGAGGGCGGTGACGGGTTCACGGCCTTCAAGGAAGGTACGGACCGGCAGAGCGGCGGCATGACGGACACCGCGGCCCTCGTCTCGTACCTCCAGAACGCCAGCTCGCCCGAGGCTCCGCTGGCGCCGCCCGCGCCGGCGCGGATCGAGGTCAGGGAGTAGCCGGTGCGCCCCGGGTTCCCGCGGCTACGCTCACCGGTATGAGCGAGTCGCGGGAGACCTGGCAGCCCACCGCCCCCGGGGTGCTGCGGCTGCCCTCCGGGCGGTACGTGCGCGGGCGCGGCCTGCGCCGCCCCGCGCCGGAGGCCGCCGGCCCGGACCCGGAGCTGGGGCTGTACCTGCTCGGCCGGACGCCGCCGGCGGTGGCGTGGGAGAGCCGGTGGGTCCGGTGGCCCGACTTCCGGCTGCCCGCCGACCGCCCGGCCGCGGAGGCGGCGCTGCGCGAGGCGTGGGAGCGGGCCGGGTCGGAGCGGGTCGAGGTCGCCTGCGGCGGCGGAGTGGGGCGTACGGGGACGGCGCTGGCGTGCCTCGCGGTGCTGGACGGGGTGCCGGCGGGGCGGGCGGTGTCGTACGTACGGGAGCACTACAACCGGCGCGCGGTGGAGACCCCGTGGCAGCGCCGCTACGTGAGCCGCTTCCTTCAGGGCCGGGACGCGCGGACGGGGTGACCCGCCGGGCCCGGCCACGGGACCCGGGGCCGGACCGGGCATGGATCTCCCGCCCGGCCGGACGGATACTCGCCCCATGGCCGAGACGTACGAGACCCGCCCCCCGGCACCCGCCGAACAGCAGCGCCCGCCGCGCGCCCCCGTGCTCGCCGCCGGCGGCATGGCCGCGAGCGCGCACCCCGCCGTCACCTTCGCCGGTGCCGCCGTGCTGCGCGACGGCGGCAACGCCGTGGACGCGGCGCTGGCGATGGCCGCGACGTCGTGGCTCGCGCTGCCCGGGCAGTGCGGCGTCGGCGGCGACGCCTTCGCCGTCGTACGGGAGCCGGACGGCCGGGTGTGGACGGTGTGCGGCAGCGGCTACGGGCCGGACGGCGGCGACCCCGGCTTCTACGCCGACCGCGGCCACACCGCCGTCCCGCTGACCGGGCCGCTCTCCGTCGCCGTACCCGGCGCGCCCGCCGCGCTGGCCGCCCTGCACGCCGCCGGCGCCACCCGCGCGCTCGCCGACCTCTGGGCCCCCGCCGTCCGCGCCGCCGAGGAGGGCCTGCCGTGCACGGCGAAGACCCGCCGCGACATCGCGGAGGAGGCCCGGCTCCTCGCCGCCGACCCCGACGCGCTGCGGAACCTGCTGCCCGGCGGCCGCCCGCCCGCCGTCGGCCACCGCCTCGCGCAGCCGGACCTGGCGGCGACGATCCGTACCCTCGCCGACGACCCCGCGGCCTTCTACACCGGCGCGTTCGCGGAGCGGGCCGTGGCCGCGCTGCGCGCCGCGGGCGCGCCGTTCAGCGGCGAGGAGTGGGCGCTGACCGGCGACGTGTCCCCGGAGCCCGCGATCAGCGCCGCCTACGGCGGCCGTACCGTCCACCAGACCCCGCCGCCCACCCCCGGCTGGATGGTCCTTCAGCAACTCGCGATATCCGACGGCACGCTGGGCGGCCTCCCCCCGCTCGGCGCCGACGCCGTGCACCTGCTGGCGTCGGCCGCCCGGCTGTCGTTCGCCGACCGGGTCGGGCGCTGCGCGAGCGACACCGGGGTGTGGCGGGAGACGCTGACACCGGCCGCGGTCGCCGCCGCGCGCGAGCGCGTCGCGCGCGGCGCGGCGCCCGCGGGGGCGGCGGGGCGGGCGGACGGCGACACGACGTCGATGGTCGCGGTGGACGCCGAGGGCCGCGCGGTCAGCTACATCCACTCGCTCGCGTTCGCGTTCGGCTCGAAGACCACCGTCCCCGGCACCGGCGTGCTCCTCAACAACCGCCTGGGCCGCGGCGCGTACCTCGTACCCGGCCACCCCAACGAGGTCCGCCCGCGCCGCCGCCCGCTGCACACGCTCAACGCCTGGCTGGTCACGGACGCGGCGGGCCGGCTGGAGCACGTCGGCAACACCCCGGGCGGCGACGGCCAGGTGCAGTGGAACACGCAGCTCGTCTCGCACCTGGTCGACCACGGCCTCGACCCGCAGGCGGCGGTGGAGGCGCCGCGGTTCACCGTCCACCCGGGCAGCGACGCGGACGTCGTCGGGCAGCCGGAGGAGCTGCGGTGCGAGTCGCGGCTGGGCGCCGCGGTGCTCGCGGGGCTGCGGGAGCGGGGGCACGCGGTGGCGGACGCGGGGCCGTGGGGCGGGGGCGGGAGCGCGATGGTGGTGTCGGTGGACGCGGCACGCGGCTGCCTGCTGGGCGGCGCGGACCCGAGGCAGGACGGGGTGGCGATCGGCGTCTGACCGCGCGGTACGACCCGGCCGCGCACCCCGCGACGGCCCCGCCGCCGGGCGCGCGGGGCGGACCGGCCCCTCACCCCCCGGAGTGCACCCGGTACTTGAGATGGGCCACCCCGTTCCCCGCCACCGCCCGGACCTGCTCCAGCCGTACGCCCGTACCCCCGAGCCCGTCGAGGGGCCGGGAGCCGCCGCCGAGCAGCACGGGCACGACGTGCAGTTCGAGCACGTCGAGCAGCCCGGCGGCCAGGTACTCCCGCACGATCCGGCCGCCGCCGTACAGCATCACGTCCTTGCCGTCCGCGGCCTGCTTCGCCCGGTCGAGCGCGGACTGGACGCCCTCGGTGACGAAGTGGAAGGTGGTCCCGCCGGCCATCTCGACGGACTCGCGGGGGTGGTGGGTGACGACGAAGACGGGGTAGTGGTACGGCGGCTCGTCACCCCACCAGCCGTACCACGGCTCCTCGTCGGACCAGGGGCCGCGGCCCACGGGCCCGAACATGCCGCGGCCCATGACGGCGGCGCCGATGTTCGCGATCGACTCCTCGAAGACCGCCGTGCTCGCGGTGACCTCACCGCCCTCCATGCCGTGCATCCGGCGCCAGGCGGCGAGCGGCACCACCCACTCGTGGAGCCCCTCGCCGCCGACGCCGAGAGGGCTCTCCTCGCTCTGGTCCGGCCCGGCGACGTAGCCGTCGAGGGAGATCGAGATGTGACACCTGAGCTGGCTCATGCTGCTCCTCGGAAGGTCGGCTGATGCACGGAGCATGACGGGGACGGGGGCCGTCGTCCACCACCCGCGGCGCTCGGTGAGCCGCTCCGTTCCCCGGCCCGGGGCGGCGGCTCAGCGCGGGCGGCCCGGGGAGACACGAGGCCGTTCCCGTAGCGAACCCCGTGCTGTCGGCCGGGGGGCACGGTCGACGACCGCACTCCCACCGGGGGAGGAGATACGCCCTGGAGCACGGGCCCGGTCAGGGGCGGGTCGGCGTCCGGCGGGTGCGGGAGCGGGCGTGGCGGGTGCGCCGTACGAGGTCGGCGGCGGCCTGCGGCCAGGCGCCGTGGTCGAAGGCGAACCCGGCGTCGCCGAGCCGCCCGGGGACCACGCGGCGGCTCTTCAGGAGCAGTTCCGTGTCGGAGCGGAGGACGAACGCGCCGACCTCGGCCATCCACCGGGTCGCGGGCAGGCCGACGGGCATGCCCCAGGCGCGGCGCAGGGCGCGCATGAACTCCCGCTGCGGCAGCGGGCCGGGGGCCGCGAGGTTGACCGCCCCGGTGAGGTCGTCCCGGGTGATCAGGAACTCCACGGCGCGGACGAAGTCGCGGTCGTGGATCCAGGACACGTACTGGGCGCCGCCGGCGACCGGTCCGCCGAGGCCCAGGCGCGTCAGCCACAGCAGGTAGTCGAAGACGCCGCCGCGGTCGGGGCTCATCACCATCGCCGACCGCAGGGCCACCTTGCGGGTCCGCGGGGTCGCGGCCTTCTCCTGCTCGCGCTCCCAGTTCCGGGCGATCTCGACGCTGTACGCCCAGTAGCCGGGGACGCCGGGCTCGGCTCCGCCGACGGTGCCGGTGGCCTCGTCGTTCGGCGCGTCGAAGCGGTGGGCGTAGAGGGTGGCGGTACTCATCTGGAGCCAGACGGCGGGCGGGGTCCGGGCGGCGGCGATCGCCTCGCCCACGACGCGGGCGGAGTCCACGCGCGAGTCCATCATGGCGCGCAGGTTGGTGTCGGTGTAGCGGCAGCTGACGCTGCGGCCGGCGAGGTTGATCACGACGTCGCTGCCGTCGACGGCCTCCGCCGCCCAGGGGCCGAGCGTCCGGCCGTCCCACGTGACGTCGCCGGCGCGCGCCGGCCGTCTGGTGAGGACCACGACCTCGTGTCCCGCGGCGGTCAGCGCCCGCCGCAGCACGCCCCCGACCTGGCCGGTCCCTCCCGGCAGCACGATCTTCACCGGCCTCGCCCCCGTGACGCCTCTGCGGTTGATGCCGTACGGCGAGCGTACGGCCCGCGCCCGGGCGCGACGCGGCGGGGGTGTCGGGCACGCGCACGTACACCACCGGGACGCACCACCGGGGTCGCCGTGCCCAACGGCGCGTTCCCCGGCCGGGCTACCCCGCTGCCGCCGCCAGCGCCCTGTCCACCTGGCTCGGGGACAGCGCGTGCTCGATGGCCAGGATCCCCGCCCCGATCGCCGCCGCGTTCTTCCCCGTCCGGGTCGGCTCGATCCGCAGCACGTGCGTCGCCAGCGGGTGCGACCGCCGGTAGACCGCCTCCCGCACCCCCGCGAGCAGCTGGTCGTGCACCGCCGCCAGCGCGCCGCCGACCACCACCGTCTCCGGGTTGAAGAAGTTCACCAGCCCCGCCAGCACCTCGCCCACCGCGCGGCCCGCCTCGCGGACCATGCGGACCGCCTCGCGGTTGCCCTCCTTCACCAGCCGGACGACGTCGAGGCCCGCCGACGCCTCCAGGCCCAGCTCCCGCAGCCGCACCGCCAGTGCCGCGCCGCCCGCGATCGCCTCCAGGCAGCCGGAGTTGCCGCAGCGGCACAGGTCCTCGCGCTCGCCCACCCGGATGTGGCCGATGTCGCCGGCCGAGCCCTGCGCGCCGCGGTGCAGCCGGCCGTCGGCGACGATGCCGCAGCCGATGCCGGTGCCGACCTTCAGGTAGAGCAGGTACGACGTGTCGGGGAAGGCCTGGCGCTGTTCGGCGAGGGCCATGACGTTCACGTCGTTGTCCACCAGCGCGCGGACGCCGAAGCGCTCGTCGAAGAACTCCGGGATGGGGAACTGGTGCCACCCCGGCATGATCGGCGGGTCCACCGGGCGGCCGGTGGAGAACTCGACCGGGCCCGGCACGCCCGCGCCGATCGAGCGGAGCGTCTTCGGGTCCCGCCCGGCCTCCTCCAGCAGCGCGTGCAGCGTGTGCTCCACGTGGCCGAGAACCGCCGCCGGGCCGTCCGCGATCGTCAGCGGGTCCTCGCGGACCGCGAGGAGCGTGCCGCCGATGTCCATCAGCGCCACGCGGCAGTGCGAGGCGCCCAGGTCGACGCCGGCGACGGCGTGTTCGCGGGTGCGCAGTGACAGGCGGCGCGGGGGGCGGCCGCCGGTGGAGCCGGCTTCCGCGTCCTCGTCGACGAAACCGTGCGCGATCAGCGCGTCGACGCGCTGGGAGACCGTGGAGCGGGCGAGTCCCGTCAGCCGGGCTATCTCGGCGCGGGTGGCGGCGGCGCCGGAGCTGATCAGCGCGAGCACTTCGCCGGGGGACTGGCCCGCGGGCGGGCTGGGGGGCGGCGTACCGGTGGCCGATGGCGGCGGCGGTGGCGGCATCGGCGAAGAAGGTGCTGTCACAGCGCCCACCTTAGACACCGCCAGGTGCACCAACAAGCCCTTCTTTGTTCGACATCCGGCCGAAGTCGTCGCCAATTAAACATAGAAACCCCTTGCTTAGGCTCTTGACAGTCCAAAGAACCCTCGGGACATTGCCTTTCATGCTGACGATGCAGGACGTGTCCAAGAGCTTTCTCGGGGTGCGGGTGCTGCACGGGGTGTCGCTCGACCTCGATCCGGGGGAGGTGCACGCCCTGGTGGGGGAGAACGGCGCGGGCAAGTCGACGCTGATGAAGGTGCTGGCCGGGGAGTACGCCCCCGACGAGGGCACCATCACGCTCGACGGCACCGTGCACGCCTTCACCCACCCCGTGCAGGCCCAGGCCGCCGGGATCGGTCTGATCCATCAGGAGTTCGCGCTGCTGCCGCACCGCACGGTCGCGGAGAACGTGTTCCTCGGCCGCGAGCCGGTACGCCGCGGCCTCGTCGACCGCCGCGCCATGGAGCGGCGCACCGCCGAGCTCCTCGCCGAGCTGGACGAGACCGGAATCGCCCCTCACACCCTGGTCAAGGACCTGTCGGTGGCCCGCCAGCAGACGGTGGAGATCGTCAAGGCGCTGGCCGCCTCCGACGTCCGGGTGCTCGTCATGGACGAACCGACCGCGCCGCTGGCCGATCACGAGGTGGAACTCCTCTACGCGCTCATCCGCCGCCTCGCCGCCCGCGGCATCGGCATCCTCTACATCAGCCACCGCCTCCGCGAGGTCTTCGACCTCTCCCGGCGCATCACCGTCCTCAAGGACGGCCGCAGGGTCACCACCCTCACCACCGCCGAGACCACCCCCGACGACGTCGTACGCGCCATGGTCGGCCGCGAACTCGGCTCCTACTACCCGCCGCGCGCCTGCCCCGAGGAGATCGGCGAGCCGCTGCTGACCCTCGCCGGCGCCGGCAACGAACGCCTGGCCGGCATCGACCTGACCCTGCGCGCCGGGGAGGTCACCGGCATCGCCGGGCTCCAGGGCTCGGGCCGTACGTCCCTGGTACGCGCCCTCTTCGGCGCCGCGCCCTTCACCCGCGGCCGGATGACGGTGGCCGGGCGGGCGCTGCGCCCCGGCAGCCCGCGGCAGGCGATCCGCGGGGGTGTGGCGCTGGTGACGGAGGACCGCAAGGGCGAGGGCCTGGCCCTGCGCCAGTCCGTACGCGACAACGCCCTCCTCGTCACCCGCGCCGTCCACGGCGGCGGGGCGCGGCCGGGCGAGGTCCCCGGGCTGCTGGAGCGCGTCAACCTCCGCTCCCGCGGCCACGACCAGGAGGTCCAGTACCTCTCCGGCGGCAACCAGCAGAAGGTCGTCATCGCCAAGTGGCTCGCCGCGAGACCCCGTGTGCTGCTCTTCGACGAGCCGACCCGCGGCGTCGACGTCGGCGCCAAGTCCGCCATCCACACCCTCGTCCGCGAACTCGCCCGCGACGGCATGGCGGTGCTGATCGTCTCCTCCGAACTCCCGGAGCTGATCGGCATGAGCGACCGCATCCTCGTCATGGCCGACGGCCGGCTCGCCGGCGAACTGCCCGCCGGGGCGGGCGAGGAGGACATCATGCGGCTGGCCACCCGGGACGCCGCGGACCCCGCGGGCACCGCTCCCGAGGGGAGCGCCGCATGACCGCCGTGCGCACCGACGCCCCCGTCCCCGCCCCGCCCGCGCGCCGCGCGCGCCGGCTGCCGGCGACCGGCCGGCTGCGGCTGAACGACCCCGTGGTCGGCGTGTGGCTCGCCGCCGCCGCGGTCACCCTCATCGGCTGGATCGTGGTCACCCTCGACGGCGGCCAGTTCATGACCCAGGCCAACGCGACCGGCATCCTGCAGAACTCCGTCGCCCTCGGCCTGGTCGCGGTCGGCCAGTCCGCGGTGATCCTCACCGGCTCGCTCGACCTGTCGGTCGCGTACCTCATCAGCCTCGGCACGCTGGTGGCCGCCGAGACGATGGAGGACGGCAGCGTCGTCACGGCGGTGATCGCCGTGCTCGCGCTCTCCGCCGCCGTCGGGCTGGCCAACGGCCTCATCGTCACCGGGCTGAAGGTCAACGCCTTCATCGCCACCCTCGGGATGTCGTTCATCCTCCGCGGCTACATCGAGGACAACTACACCGGCCCGGCCGGCGACGTCCCCGCGTCCTTCCAGCGCCTCGGCTACGACCGCGTCGGCTTCGTCCCGATCTCCGTCTTCCTGCTGATCGGCGTGGCCGCCGTGCTGTGGCTGATCACCAAACGCACCCGCCTCGGCCACCACATGTACGCCACCGGCGGCGACGAGCACGCCGCCCGCCTGTCCGGCGTACGCACCCGCCGCACCGTGATCTACGCGCACGTGCTGTGCTCCCTGTGCGTCGGCGCCGCCGCCCTCTTCCTCGCCTCCCGGCTCGGCGCGGGCGCCCCCTGGGCGGGCACCGAGGCGCGCTACGACCTGGACTCCATCGCCGCCGTCGTGCTCGGCGGCACCGCGCTGGCCGGCGGGCGCGGCGGGGTGGCGGGGACGCTCGGCGGGGTGCTGCTGCTCTCCGTACTGGACAGCATCTTCAACCAGCTGTCGGTCGACCCCTTCTTCAAGAACGTCGTCCGCGGCGTCGTCATCATCGCCGCCGTCGCGCTCTACGCGAGGCCGCGCTGGGCGCGGGCTGCCGGACGGCGGGGCAGGCCGGGCGGAGGCGGACCGGGGAAACGGGCGAAGCCGCCGGCGGAGCCGGGCGGCCCGGTGAAGGAGCCGCCCGGCGGCCCTGACGGCGCCGATTCCGCCGGCGAAGCCGGGCGGGAGACGCGGGACGCGTCCGGTAAGGAGTTGCCCGCATGACGACAGCCACCCCCGACCACCCCCTCCGGCCGGAGCGGCGACTGGTCGCCGCACTCGGCACCGGCGCCCCCGTCTACGTCCTCCTCGCCGTCATCCTCGCCGCGCTGGCGGTCACCGACCCCGGCTTCTACGAGCCCGACTCCTTCCTCGCCTTCGTCAAACGCGCCGCGCCGCTGGTGATCCTCGCCGCCGGCCAGTACATGGTCATCGTCTCCGGCGGCTTCGACCTCTCCGTCGGCGCGGTGGTCACCGCCGGTGTCGTCGCCGCGGCCGAGTTCTACGGCTCGTACCCGGACGCCCCCTGGCTCCTGGTCACCGCCGGGCTGCTGCTGGCCGGCGCGATCGTCGGCCTGGTCAACGGGCTCATCTCCACCGTGCTGCTGGTGCCGTCGTTCATCACCACCCTCGGCATGATGCTGATCCTCGAAGGCGCCGTCTTCTACTGGACCGGCGGCTCCCCGCAGGGCGTGCTGCCGCAGTCCTTCCGCGAGTTCGGCCGCGGCGACGCCGGCGACTGGCTGCCGTGGGCGGTCCTCGCCTGCCTGGCGGTCGGCGCGCTCGCGGTGTGGCTGATGCGCTCCGACTTCGGCCGTACGCTCCTGGCCACCGGCGACAACGACCGCGCCGCCGCCCTGGCGGGCGTGCGCGTACCGCGCGTGCGCACCCTGGCGTTCGTGCTCTCCGGTGCCGCCGCGGCGCTCGCCGCCGTGCTCGTCGCCGGCTTCTCCGGGGTCTCGGCGCAGGCCGGGCGGGGGCTGGAGTTCGAGGCGATCACCGCCGTCGTCCTCGGCGGGGTCATCCTCGGCGGCGGCCGCGGCTCGGTCGTCGCCGCCATGGCCGGCGCGTTCTCGCTCCAGGCCCTCTTCACGCTGCTCAACCTCCAGGGTGTCTCGGGCGCGCTGGAGTCCACGGTGCAGGGGTTCATCGTCATCGCGGCCGTCGGCCTGGGAGCGACGGGCTCCTCGGGGCTGGCCCGCCTGCGCCGCCGTCCACAACCCTCGGAAGGGAAGTCCTCCTCATGAGCCGTACGCGCCGCACGACCCGCCCAGGCGGCGGCAGCCGCCGACTGGCGGCCCCGGCCGCCGCCCTGCTGGCCGCCGCACTGCTCGCCTCCTGTTCGTCGGACGCGCCGAAGGAGGACCTGGCCGACGACCCCGCCGCCTCCGAGGAGGCCGGGGACGCCGAGGGCACGTCGGAGTTCTTCGACCAGGCGGACTACGACCGGCAGCTGAAGCTCATGGAGGCGACCCCCGAGGGGCCGGCGGACAAGCCGTGGGAGCAGATGCTCGACCCGCAGTCGGCCGGGATGGTCGACACCTCCGAGTACGCGATGAAGGACAAGGCGCGGCAGCTGTGCTTCTCCAACGCCGGGGTCTTCAACCCCTGGCGGCAGGTCGGCCTGAAGACGATGAAGGCCGAGGTCGCGCTGCACGACGAGATCGCGGACTTCAAGATCCTGGACGCGCAGGGCAAGGACGACAAGCAGATCTCCGACATCCAGGAGCTGTCCGGCGGGGACTGCGACGCGCTGATCGTCTCGCCGAACACCACGGCGACCCTCACCCCCGCGGTCGAGGAGGCGTGCGGCAAGATCCCGGTCATCGTCTTCGACCGCGGCGTGGAGACCGACTGCGCCGTGACGTTCATCAGCCCCATCGGCGGCTACGCCTACGGGGCCGCCGCCGCGGACTTCCTGACCGAGGAGGTGGACAAGGGCGGCAAGATCGTCGCGCTGCGCATCTCGCCCGGCGTGGACGTGCTGGAGACCCGCTGGTCGGCCGCCGAGATCGCGTTCGAGAAGGCCGGACTCGACGTCGTCGAGGTGAAGTTCACCGACGGCGACCCGTCGAAGACCAAGTCGATCGTCTCCGACGCCATCGCTCGCCACGGCCAGATCGACGGCGTGTGGATGGACTCCGGCGCCACCTCCGTCGCCGCCGTCGAGGCGTTCGAGGACGCCGGCGAGGACATCCCGCCGATCACCGGCGAGGACCAGCAGGACTTCCTCACCGCGTGGCAGGACAAGGACCTCACCGCCATCGCGCCCGCGTACCCGACGTTCCAGTGGCGTACGCCCGTGATCGCCGCGCTGAAGATCCTGAACGGCGAGGAGGTCCCCAAGGAGTGGACGCTGCCGCAGCCGGTCGTCACCGAGGAGAACTTCGACGAGTACTACAAGGAGGGCATGCCCCCGCTGCACTACGGCGCCTGCGGCTGCGAGGACCTGCCCGGCTACCCCGAAGACTGGGGCGGTGAGTGAGGGTGGCCGGACGACGGCAGCTCGGCGCCAACCCGTGGATCTGGCACTCGCCGGTCACCGAACGCGCGCTGGCGGCGGTGCTGCCGCGGCTGGCGGGCTGGGGCTTCGACTGCGCGGAGCTGCCGCTGGAGCAGCCCGGCGACTGGCAGCCGGCCGCCGTGGCGAAGCTGCTGGACGACAGCGGCCTGGCGCCGGCCGCGGTGGTGGCCGTGCTGCCGCCGGAGCGCGGGCTCGTGCGCGCCGAGCCGCTGGCGGTCCGTTCGACGCAGGACTACCTGCGCCGGTGCGTCGACGCGGCGCGGGAGACCGGCGCGCCGGTCGTCGCCGGGCCGATGTACGCGGCGGTGGGCCGGACCTGGCGGATGGACGCGGACGAGCGGGCGGCGGCGTACGCCGAGTGGCGCGACAACATCGCGCCGGTCGTCGAACACGCCGCCGCGGCCGGGGTGCTGCTCGCCGTCGAGCCGCTCAACCGGTACGAGACCAGCCTGCTCAACACCGTCGCGCAGACCGTGACGGCGCTGGACGGGCTGCCCGGCGAGACGATCGGCGTCGCCCTCGACACGTACCACCAGAACATCGAGGAGCGCTCCCTGCCCGGCGCCGTGCGCGCCGCGGCGGGGCGGATCGCGCACGTCCAGGTGTGCGCCAACGACCGGGGCGCGCCCGGCGCGGACCACCTGGACTGGCCGGGTTTCCTTGGCGCGCTGGACGAGGCCGGCTACCGCGGCCCGCTGTGCATCGAGTCGTTCACCGCGCACAACGAGACCATCGCGGTGGCCGCGTCGGTGTGGCGGGCCCTGGCACCGAGCCAGGACGCCATCGCCGTCGACGGCCTCGCCTTCCTCCGCCGCGCGCTGGGCGACCGCTCGCCCACCTGACCGCGTACGCACCCTGACCGCGTACGCCCGCACCCGCCGCCGGGCCCGGAGACCGCGACCCCGATCCGGGCCCGGCGGACCACCCCTGCGCAACTCCCTGCGCACCCGCACCCGCACACCGAAGGAGAGGACCGACTCATGAGCTGTCATGCTCGTGACATTGGCAGGTCGTTGGTCACCTTGCTGGCCGCCGTCCTGCTCGCGCTCACAGCGCTGCCGTCCAGTGCGGCGGAGAAGGCCCCGGCCTTCAAGGCGCTGCTGTTCACCAAGGCCGTGGGCTACGTCCACGGCTCCATCCCGGCGGGCATCCAGATGGTCCAGGAGGAGGCGGAGGAGAACGGGTTCGCGGTCGACCAGACCGACGACTCCACCGTCTTCAACGACGCCGCGCTCGCCGAGTACGACGTGATCATCATGCTGCAGAACTCCGGCATGGTCTGGGACACCGACGAGCAGCGCCAGGCGATGCAGACGTACGTCAACAACGGCGGCGGCATCGCGGCCATCCACAACACGCTCGACATGGGGATCGAGAACGAGTTCCCGTGGTGGGACGAGCTGATCAACGGCGGCGCCCACATGCCGAGCCACTCGCCCGGCGTGCTGGACGGCACCGCGAAGGTCGCCGACACCGTGCACCCGTCGACCGAGGGCCTGCCGGAGCGCTGGCAGCGCCCCGAGGAGTGGTACAACTTCGACGTCAACCCGCGCGGCGACGTCCACGTCCTCGTCACCGCCGACGAGACGACGTACAACCCGGGCGGCGACGCGATGGGCGCCGACCACCCGATCTCCTGGTGCCGCAACGCCGAGGGCGGCAAGGTCTGGGCCACCGCCATGGGCCACGACACCCCCGCCTACAGCGAGGAGGAGTTCCGCGACCACGTCGTCGGCGGCGTGAAGTGGGCCGCCGGCGCCGAGCCCGGCGACTGCGGCGGCACCGTCTGGGACGGCTACGAGAAGGTCACCCTCGACGACGACACCGCCGACCCGATGGAGCTGGACGTGGCGAAGGACGGCCGCGTCTACTACGTCCAGCGCGCCGGCCAGGTCCAGGTCTTCGACCCGGCCAGCCACCAGACCACCACCGCCGGCAAGCTCGACGTCTACACCGGCGGCGAGGACGGCCTGGTCGGCATGGAGCTGGACCCGAAGTTCGAGAAGAACGGCTGGATCTACCTCTACTACGCCCCGGCCGGCAGCGCCGAGGACGTCAACCGGCTGTCCCGCTTCACCCTCAAGGACGGCACGCTCGACCCGGCCAGCGAGAAGCAGCTGATCGACGTGCCCGCGTACCGGGACCGCACCTTCCCCGAGCCCGGTCACACCGGCGGCGCGGTCGAGTTCGGCCCCGACGGCACGCTGTACCTGGGCACCGGCGACGACGTGCCGCCGAACCTCAGCCCCGACTGGCAGGGCTACGCGCCGATCGACTGGCGCGAGGGCCAGGAGATGCTGGACGCCGCGCGGACCGCGGGCAACACCAACGACCTGCGCGGCAAGATCCTGCGGATCAAGCCCAAGAACAACGGCACCTACGACATCCCGAAGGGCAACCTGTTCGCGGAGGGCCGGGAGAAGACCCGCCCCGAGATCTACGCGATGGGCTTCCGCAACCCGTTCCGCTTCACCGTCGACCAGGAGACCGGCTACGTCCACGTCTCCGACTACGGCCCCGACCGCGGGCTGCCGACGACGGAGCGCGGGCCGGAGGGCCTGGTCGAGTACAACGTCATCAAGCAGCCCGGCAACTTCGGCTGGCCCTTCTGCCACGGTGACAACCAGCCCTACGCCCCGTACAACCCGGACACCGGCGAGGTCGGCGCGAAGTTCGACTGCGACAACCTGACGAACCCCTCGCCGAACAACACCGGCCTGACCGAGCTGCCCGACGTCCAGATGCCGGAGATCTGGTACGGCTACGGCCCCTCCGAGACCTTCCCGGAGATGGGCGAGGGCGGCTCCGGCCCGATGAGCGGCCCGGTCTACAACTACGACCCGGACAACCCCTCCGAGACGAAGTTCCCCGAGTACTTCGACGGCGCGAGCTTCCTCTACGAGTGGACCCGCAACTACGTCAAGGAGATCCGCTTCGACAAGAACGAGGAGCTGCTGAAGATCAACGACTTCCTGTCCACGGCGACGTTCACCAAGCCGATGGACATGACCTTCGGCCCGGACGGCTCGCTCTACGTCCTGGAGTGGGGCAGCTCGTTCGGCGGCGGCAACAGCGACTCGGGGCTGTACCGCATCGACTACCGCCAGGGCAAGCGCTCCCCGGTCGCCAAGGCCACCGCCTCGGTGACCAACGGGCCGGTGCCGCTGACGGTCGACTTCTCCAGCGAGGGTTCGGACGACGCCGACGGCGACGCGCTCACCTTCGAATGGGACTTCGACGGCGACGGCACCTTCGACTCCACCGAGGCCGCCCCCAGCCACACCTACGACACGGCGGGCGACTTCACCGCGCAGCTGAAGGTCACCGACTCCACCGGCGAGACCGGCTTCGCCAACATCCCCATCACCGCGGGCAACACCGCGCCCGAGGTGACGATCGAGACGCCGGTCGACGGCAAGCTCATCGAGTTCGGCGACCAGGTCCCGTACAAGGTCACCGTCACCGACCCGGAGGACGGTGAGATCGACTGCTCCAAGGTCTTCGTCAACCCGGCCCTCGGGCACGACGACCACGAGCACTCCACGACCGACCTGCCGGGCTGCGAGGGCACCGTCGACACCGGTGACCTCGGCGGCCACCCGGAGGGCGCGGACCTGACGTACGTCCTCAACGCGCACTACGAGGACGGCGGCGGCGACGGCGCCGGCGCGCTGACCGGGTACGCCAAGGCGGTGCTCCAGCCGAAGCACAAGCAGGCCGAGTACCACGACGACCAGTCCGGCACCCGGATCATCGACCAGGCCGGGGCCGAGAACGGCAAGCGGATCGGCGACATCTCCGACGGCGACTGGATCGCCTTCGAGCCGATGTCCGTCGAGGGCGTGAGCCAGGTCTCGTACCAGCTGTCGTCGCCGTACGGCGTGGGCGCGATCGAACTGCGCGCCGACTCCCCGGACGGGCAGCTGCTGGCGACGACGCCGGTGCCGAACACCGGGGACTGGGACACCTACCAGCCCACCCAGGCGGTGCCGGTCGAGGCGCTGGAAGGGTCGCACAAGCTGTATCTGCGGTTCACGTCGCCGCAGAACAACTCGTTCGACGTCGACTCGGTGACGTTCGGCTAGCCGTTCTCCGGAGGAGGTGAACGAACGGCGGCGCCCCGGGCGGTCAGGCCCGCGCCGCTGTGCGCGTGCGCGTCAGAGGCGGATGCCGTACCCGCGCAGGTACGCGACCGGGTCGATGTCCGTGCCGTACTCGGTGCCCGTGCGCACCTCCAGGTGCAGGTGCGGCCCGCTGGAGTTGCCGGTGCTGCCGGAGTCGCCGATCGGGGTGCCGCCGCGGACGCGGTCGCCGGCGGCGACGGACATGCGGTCGAGGTGGGCGTAGAGGACGTAGCGCCCGTCGGCCATGCGGACGAGGACGTGGTTGCCGTACGCGCCCTCGGCGGAGGTGCTGTGGACCTTGCCGGGCCCGACGGAGTGCACCGGGGTGCCGGTGGGGACGGCGAGGTCGACGCCGGTGTGGTAGCCGGCGGCCCAGCTGTCGCCGGGGATGCCGTAGCGCGCGGAGATCCGGTAGTCGGCGGTGACCGGGGCGGCCCAGCCGGGGGCGGGCGCGAGGAGGACCTGGCCGGGGCGGAGCACGTCGGGGTCGTCGCCGATGACGGTTCTGTTGTTGGCGTACAGCAGCCGCACGGGCACCCCGAGCCGGCGGGCGATCGCGGTGAGGGTGTCGCCCGGGCGCACGCGGTACGTGCGCGGGGCCGGCGCCGCGGGCGTAGTACCGGCGGCGGCGTGCCGGGCGTGCTGCCCGCCGTGCGCGGGCGGCGGCGGCTCGGCCGGGGCGACCGGGGAGACCTGGGCCGTCGTGGCGGCCGGGGCCGCCGGGGCGGCGCCCGCCGCGCCCGCTCCGGCGAGGGCCGCGAGCACGGCGGCGAGGACGACGGCGGCGGTGCGCCGCGTGCGGGGGGAGGTCCGGGGCAAGGAGTGACGTCTTGTTGACACGGCGTCACGCTAAGCACGGGTGCGCCCCGTTCCGGTGACGGCGCGCCGTGATCACTCCACGACGAGCCGCACCGGGATGTTGCCGCGGGTGGCGTTCGAGTACGGGCACACCTGGTGGGTGGCGTCCAGCAGCGCCTTGCCCTGCTCGGCCGGGATGGTGTCGGGCAGCTCCACCCGCAGCGTGACGTCCAGCGCGAAGCCGCCCTCGTCGTTGGGGCCGATGCCGACCTCGGCGGTGGTCGAGACGTCGGAGACGTCGAGGTCCATGCGCTTGGCGACGACGCCCATGGCGCTGGTGAAGCAGGCGGCGTAGCCGACGGCGAAGAGCTGCTCGGGGTTGGTGCCCTCGCCGGCGCCGTCGCCGCCGAGCTCGGCGGGCGGGGACAGCCTGACGTCGAGCTTGCCGTCGGAGGTGACGCCGCGGCCGTCGCGGCCGTTGGCGGTGCCGACCGCGGTGTACAGAACGCGCATGGGAGGAGCCTCTCCGGGAGCCGTAGCGAACAGACAGGTCTGTCTGATCGATGTTCAGACTAGACAGATCTGTCTGGTACGGTCAAGGCGTGCCCGCTCCCGTGAAGTCTCCCGCCCGTGGCCGCGTCCTCGACGCCGCGACGCGGCTCTTCTACGCCGAGGGCGTGCACGCGGTGGGCATCGACCGGATCATCGCCGAGGCGGGGGTCGCGAAGGCGACCTTCTACCACCACTTCCGTACGAAGGACGACCTGGTCGCGGCCTACGTGACCGACCAGTGCCGGCGCCAGCGGCAGGCCGCCGCGGCCCTCCCGGCCGGCCCGCCGCGGGCCACCCTGCTGGCCGTCTACGACCTCGTCGGCGCGGCCGGCGCGGGCCCGGGCTACCGCGGCTGCCCCTTCATCAACGCCGCCGCCGAGTACCCCGACCCGGACCACCCGGTGCGGGTGGCGGTGGCGGACTTCCGCCGGTGGTTCCGCGGGATGGTGCGGGACCTGCTGGCGGCGGACGGGCACCCGGACGCGGAGCGTACGGCGGACCTCCTGCTGGTGCTGCGCGACGGGCTGGTCGTGGGCAGCGACCTGGGCGACGCGGCGGAGCTGGGGCGGCTGACGCGGGAGGCGGTGGAGCGGGTGCTGACGCCGGCGCCCTGAGGCCGCCGCGCCTACGCCTGCCCCTCCGGCCCCTCCGGCCCTTCCAACTCCCCCAGCTCCTCGACGGCCTCCGTCAGCCAGCCGATCCAGAACGTCTCCTGCGCGATCCCCCCGCGCAGCACCAGGTGCCGCAGCCGGTCCGCCGCCGCGTCCCGCCCCGGCCCGAAGTCCCGCTCCTCGATCTCCTCGTACTCCGCGAGCCGCCGCCGGTGCAGCCGGACATGGCGTTCCAGCTCCGCGCGCAGCCCGGCCGTGCCGACCACCGCCGCCGCCCGCAGCCGCAGCGTCAGCGGGTCGCGCTGCGGGCGCGGGTCGTGCGGCTCCGCCGTCCAGCGGGCCAGCTCGGCGCGGCCGGCGGGCAGCACGTCGTACTCCTTGCGCCGCCCCCGGGCCGGCTTCTCCGCCGGCAGCGCGCGGACGAGGCCGTCCCGCTCCAGGCGGCCCAGCTCCCGGTAGATCTGCTGGTGGGACGCCGACCAGAAGTAGCCGATGGACCGGTCGAAGCGCCGGGTCAGCTCCAGCCCCGACGACGGCTTCTCCAGCAGGGCGGTGAGGATGGCGTGCGGGAGGGACATGGGCCGCATGGTACGGACCCGGCGGGCCGCCACCGGACCGCTACAGATCCGCCGCCACCTCCGTCCCCTGCCGTACGGCGCGCTTGGCGTCCAGCTCCGCCGCCACGTCGGCGCCGCCGGCGAGACGGGCCCGTACGCCCGCGGCGCGCAGGTCGTCGTACAGCGTGCGCAGCGGCTCCTGGCCGGTGCAGAGCACGACGTTGTCGACCGGGATGAGCTCCGTCCGGCCGTCGACGGTGAGGTGCAGCCCGTCGTCGTCGATGCGCTCGTACGTCGCGCCCGCGACCGTCGTGACGCCGCGGTGGCGCAGCTCGTTGCGGTGGATCCAGCCGGTCGTCTTTCCCAGCCCGGCGCCGACCTTGGAGGTCTTGCGCTGGAGGAGGTGCACGGTGCGCGCGGCGGCGCGCGGACGCGGCGGGGCGGGCGCGAGGCCGCCGGGGCCGCGGTAGTCGGTGTCCACGCCCCAGCGGCGGAAGTACGCGTGGGTGTCCAGGCTCGCGCGGTCGCCGGGGTCGGTGAGGTACGTGGCGACGTCGAAGCCGATGCCGCCGGCGCCGACGACGGCGACCCGGGCGCCGACCTCGGCGCCGTCGCGGAGGACGTCGAGGTAGCCGAGGACCGAGGGGTGGTCGGCGCCGGGGATGGCGGGGACGCGGGGGACGACGCCGGTGGCGACGACGACCTCGTCGAAGCGCCCGTACCCGCTGCCGGCCAGCTCCGCCGCCGTGACCCGGGTGCGCAGCCGCACGTCGACGCCGTGCACCCCGAGCTGCACGCGGAAGTACCGCAGCGTCTCGTCGAACTCCTCCTTGCCGGGGATCCGCCGCGCGATGTCCAGCTGCCCGCCGATGCGGTCCGCCGCGTCGAAGAGCGTCACCGCGTGCCCGCGCTCCGCCGCCGACACCGCGCACGCCAGCCCCGCCGGCCCGGCGCCGACGACGGCGACCCGCTTGCCGCGGTCCGGCGGCACCGGGGTGAGGACCAGCTCCGTCTCGTGGCAGGCGCGCGGGTTGACCAGGCAGGACGTGATCCGGCCGGAGAACGTGTGGTCCAGGCATGCCTGGTTGCAGCCGATGCAGGTGTTGATGGTCTCCGGCCGGCCGCGCCGCGCCTTGGCGACGAAGTCGGCGTCGGCGAGGAACGGGCGGGCCATCGAGACCATGTCGGCCCGGCCCTCGGCGAGCACCCGCTCGGCGACCTCGGGGGTGTTGACGCGGTTGCCCGTCACCAGCGGCACCCCGACCGCGCCCCGCACCCGCCGGGTGACCCAGGTGTACGCGCCGCGCGGCACGGACGCGGCGATGGTGGGGATGCGCGCCTCGTGCCAGCCGACCCCGGTGTTGATGAGCGTCGCCCCGGCCGCCTCGACCGCCTTGGCCAGCGCCACCACCTCGGCGAGCGTGGACCCGCCGGGCACGAGGTCGAGCATGGACAGCCGGTAGACGAGGATGAAGTCCGGCCCCACGCGCTCCCGCACCCGCCGGACGATCTCGACGGGGAAGCGGATCCGGTTCTCGTACGTCCCGCCCCAGGCGTCGTCGCGGCGGTTGGTGCCGGCGGCGGTGAACTCGTTGATCAGGTAGCCCTCGGAGCCCATGATCTCGACGCCGTCGTACCCGGCGGCCTGCGCGAGCGCGGCGGCGCGGGCGAAGTCCTCGATGGTCTCCTCGATCTGCGCGCCGCTCATCGCGTGCGGCGTGAACAGGCCGATGGGCGCCCGCAGCGCGCTGGGCGCGACCAGGTCCTCGTGGTAGGCGTACCGCCCGAAGTGCAGGAGTTGCAGCGCGATCTTTCCCCCGGCGCGGTGGACGGCCGCGGGTATCGCCTCGTGCCGCTCGGCCTCGGCGGCGGTGGTGAGTTTGGCGCCGCCGTCGTACGGCCGCCCGGCCTCGTTGGGAGCGATGCCGCCGGTGACGATGAGCCCGGCGCCGCCGCGGGCGCGGGCGGCGTAGAAGGCGGCGAGCCGGTCGAAGCCGCCCTCGGCCTCTTCGAGGCCGAGGTGCATGGAGCCCATGAGGACGCGGTTGGGCAGGGTGGTGAAGCCCAGGTCGAGGGGCTGGAAGAGATGGGGGTAGGGGGTCACGACTCCGTTGTAGCCCACCGTGGCACCTTTATGCAACGAGTTGCAAAAAGGTGCCACATGGTACGTACGGCGGTACGAAGCTAGCGCCGCCGGCGCCGCCCGAGCAGCGCGCCCGCGGCCAGCGCCCCGGCGAGCACGAGCGCGGCGTTGACCCCGACCGCGGTCCTCACCCCGTCGAGCACCGCCCGGGGGCCGTGCCCGTCCCCGGCGGCGATGCGGGCGGTGGCGATCGCGCTCATCACCGGGATGCCCAGGGTGATGCCGACCTGCTGGGTCATGGTCGCGAGGCCCGTGGCCAGGCCCTGTTCGGAGTCGGGCAGCCCGGAGGTGGCGGTGACCATGAAGCCGGTGATCATCAGCATGTTGCCGACCCCGCCGGCGAAGGTCGCCGCGAGCAGCAGCCAGATCCAGTCGCCGGAGGTGCCGAGCGCGAGCAGCGCGGCCGTGGCGACGGCCTGCGCCACGCCCCCGTAGACGATCGTCGCGCGGCTGCCGATCCGCCCGATGACGCGCCCGCCGAGGGTGCCGCCGAGGACCGTGCCCAGGCCCAGGACGCCGAAGGTCAGCCCGGTGGCGAGCGGGGTGTAGCCCAGGACCTCCTGGAGGTAGAGGGTGAGCAGGAAGACGAGGGAGGTCTCGGTGAGGAAGGCGACGAGCCCGGCGGCGTTGCCCCACACGACGGTGGGCCGGCGCAGGACACGTACCGGCACCAGCGGATTCCGCGCCCTGCTCTCGATCAGCCAGAAGGCCGTGAGCAGGACGGCGCCGCCGCCGAGCGCGGCGAGGGTGCCCGGCCGGGTCCAGCCGGCCTCGCCGGCCCGGGTCAGCCCGTAGACGACGGCGAGCAGCCCGCCGGTGACGGTGACCGCGCCGGGGAGGTCGAGCCGGGGCCGGGCGGCGGGGCGGGAGTCGGCGATGACGGCGGGCGCGAGGGCGAGCACGGCGGCGGCCACGGGCACGTTGACCAGGAACGCCCAGCGCCAGGAGAGCAGGTCGGTCAGCAGCCCGCCGAGCACGGCGCCCGCGGTGAACCCGGCCGACATCAGCGCCCCGTTGAGCCCGAGCGCCCGCTGCCGCAGCGGGCCCTCCGGGAAGGCGGTGGTGAGCAGGGAGAGCCCGGCGGGGGTGACGGCGGCGGTCGCGAGCCCCTGGAGGACGCGGGCGACGAGCAGCATCCCGGGGGAGGTGACGAGGCCGCCGAGCGCGGAGGAGAGGCCGAGCAGGGCCATGCCGCCGAGGAAGAGCCGCTTGCGGCCGAAGAGGTCGGCGATGCGGCCGAACAGGAGGGTGAACCCGGCCGCGGCGAGCGCGAAGGCGGTGGCGATCCACTGCAGGTGGGCGAGGGGGAAGCCGAGGCCGGCGCCGATGACGGGGAGGGCGACGTTCAGGATGGAGAAGTCCACCGCGACCATGAACTGGGCGCCGAGGAGGAGGGTGAGGACGAGCTTCTGCCGCCCGGTCATGCGGGGGGCGGGGGCGGTGGCCACCTCGTCGAGCACGGACATGGAGGTTCCCTTCGAACGGGCTAACGGGACTCGTGTTCCGTTAAGCTGGAGTCGAAGGTAGCAGAGGATCGTCGACTAATGAAACTGGAGACCCGTTAATGAGTCCGGAGACCGATCCCGGGACCCTCCGCCCCGGCGGCCGTACCGCGCGGGTACGGGCGGCGGTGCTGCGCGCCGCCGGCGACGTCCTCGCCGAACAGGGCTTCGCCCACCTCGACCTCGCCGACGTCGCCCGCCGCGCCGAGGTCGGCAAGACCACCGTCTACCGCCGCTGGGGCTCCGCCACCGGGCTCGTCGCCGACCTGCTCGCCGACATGGCGGAGCAGTCCGTACCGCGCACCGAGACGGGCACGCTCCTCGGCGACCTCCGCGCCAACGCCCACCTCGTCCGGAGCACCCTCGCCGACCCCCGCCAGGGCCCGCTGTTCCGCGCGGTGATCGCGGCCGCCACCTGCGACGAGCGCGCGGCCGCGGCCCTGCACCGCTTCTACGAGGTCCGCGTCGCCGAGTGGGCCCCCTGCGTCGAGCAGGCCGCGGCCCGCGGCGAGGTCCCCGCCGGCACGGACCCCCACGAGGTCGTCCGCGCCGTCTCCGCCCCCCTCTACTACCGCCTGCTGGCCAGCGGCGGCCCCTTGGACGACGCCGCCGCCGACCGCGCCGCGGAGGCGGCGGCGGTGGCGGCGCGCGCGGGGGCGTACGCGGCGTAAGACCGGTGCCGGCCCCACGCGTGGCTCTGCGCCGGGGAGGGCTGGTGCTCAGCGGCTACTAGGCTGCGGGGTGCGCCGGGCCCGGCGCGTCGAGTGGGAGGGCGGGTCGATGGCGGTGAGGAAGCCGCCGACCGAGCGGCAGCGGCGGCTCGGGGCGGAGTTGCGCAGGATGCGCGAGCACGTGGGGCTGTCGCCCGCCGAGGCCGCTGTCATGCACCGCACCGATCGGACCACCGTCAGCAACATCGAGTCCGGCCGATTCGGCGTCAGCCCGGACCGGGTCCGCGTCTGGGCCGCCAACTACTCCTGCTACGACCGCGACTACATCGACGCGCTTGCCGACATGGCCCGGGAGCGGCGCGCCTCGACGGCCTACTGGTGGGATGAGTACCGGGACATGCTCGCGGCGCCGGTTCTCGATCTCGCGGAGCTGGAGTACCACGCGACCGCTCTCAGGACGGCGCAGATCACGCACATGCCCGGCCTGCTGCAACACGCGGACTACGCGCGGGCGGTCTTCGAGGAGGCGGTCCCGCCTCTGGTCCCGGACGACTTCGAGCGCAAGCTCGCCTTCCGGCTCCAGCGGAGCTGTGTGCTCGACCGGGAGCAACGGCCACATTGCTCGTTCATCATCCATGAGGCCGCGCTGCGCATACAGTTCGGCGGGCGCCGGGTGGTCAAGGTCCAACTGAAGCACCTGCTGGAGCAGTCCGAACGGGAGAACGTGTCGATCCGTGTGCTGCCGTTCTCCGTCGGCGGCTTTCCGGCCGCCGCCAGCTCGACGCTGTACGCCTGCGGCCCCGTCCCGCCGCTGGACACCGTGCAGACGGACACCCCGGTAGGATCTTCGTTCCTGCATGCGGAGACTCATCTCGCGAACTATCGTGCGATTCTTGACCGCATGGAGCAGCGCGCGCTCGCCCCGGCGGCGTCGCGTGACCTCATCGACGGGATCGTGCAGCAGATGTGAAGGCGTGGGATACGTGGACGTTGAGTGGCGCAAGTCTTCCTTCTCGGAGCAGCCGGACGGCAACTGTCTGGAGGTCGCCGCCGAGGGGGACGTCATCCTGGTCCGTGAGAGCGATGAGCCGAACATTGTCCTGCGGACGACGCCGGAGAAGCTGCGTGCGTTCCTGGCGGGCGTCAAGGCCGGCGAGTTCGACCACCTGACGTAGTCCGGGCACGGCGACGGTGGGCCGTACGTGCGTTGGGGCTGCCGCGGGGCTCAGCGTACAAAGTGTTGTAAGTTAGCCAGAGTTGACGCTAGCCTGTGGTCTGCCTCACATCGCTGAGGCGCAAGTGGCCCCGGCGGTGTTGAAGGCACCCCGGGGCGTGGCCAACGCCTTCCGCTAAGAGGAGCGTCAGCATGCCCAAGCCTATCCGGCCTGCCCGGAAACGAACACTCACCCGCATCCTCACCAGCCTCCGCCGCCCCGGCCGCGGGCGCCACCGGGCGGGGCATACCCCGCCGCCCGCCGCCCGGCGGATCGCCGTCCGGGCCGTAGCACCGCCCCGGCTCCCGGAACGGCTGCGACCGCAGCCCCACCCCGCGGCGGCGCACCCGGGGCACCGCCCCCGCACCTCCGCGGCGGCCCGCCGCCCTCACCCCTCGGTGCCGGGGGGCCCGGCCCCGTACCACCTCCGGGTGCGTCCCTATGTCCTCGCCCACGAGCAGCGCCCGCGGCGGCAGCAGCAGGCCCGCCGGCTTGCCCTCGCCTTCGCCCTCGACGGCATCGACGTCGGCCCGTCGGTCATCCACGGCCACCGCGTCGGCACCCCCGTAACACCCACCTCCACCCCCACCCCCCTGGAGGCGGCCGCGTGAAGAACCAGCCACCGACCCCGCCCGGCGACGGCAACGTCGTCACCCCCGGGCTGCGCATCAACCGGGTCCCCAACCGGCCTGTCCGCCGCGCCCAGGACGGCAGCCTCACCATCGCCCTCTGGCTCCAGCGCGACGGCCGGTTCAACGCCGACGTACCCCTCCGTCTCAGCGCCGACGAGGCCGAGCTGCTGCACGCGCAACTCTGCTACGCCCTCGACAACGAGCCCGTACCCGAGCTGACCGACCACATCCCCGACTGCCGCCGCACCACCGCCGACCTCCCCCGGGTCCGCTGGCCGTAGCGCTGAGCCTGCCCGCCGTCGCCTGCACGCGGCGGCGGGCGTAGGGCAGCGAGATCGACTCTGCTGTATATACGTGCTAGGGTTCAATATATAAGGAGGGAGGTTGAGGTGACCAAAATTCTCGTCGACATCGACGAAGACGCTCTCGCCGCTGCCCAGCACGTGCTTCGCACCAGGACCAAGAAGGACACCGTCAACCAGGCGTTGACCGAAGTCGTCGCCCGGATCAATCGGGCCCAGGCCCGCACCGACCTCGCCCGGCTCGCCGCTGATGGTGCGATGGACCTCGACCTGCTGCTGGACAAGCAGAACTACCGGCCCGGGCCAGGCGAGAAGCGTGATGATGTCACGCCGAAGCGGGGCGGAGATTGAACTACCTCGCGGACACCTCCGCGCTGGCCCGCCTGATTCCGGACGTGGCGGACACCTACGGCTTCCATCAGGCGATCGACGCGGGTCTGGTCGGCATCTGCGACATCACCGAGCTGGAGTTCCTCTACTCCGCCCGCACCGTGGCCGACCGCGCCTCCATCCTCCACCTGCTTGGTGGCGCGTACGTGTGGGTGTCCGTCCCCGACGGTGTCTATCAGCGGGCCCGGGAGGTACAGCAGATGCTCACCCGGCACAGCGAACACCGTGGCCCCGGCGCTGTTGATCTCCTGGTCGCCGCCGTGGCTGAACTCTCGGGACTGACCCTGCTGCACCGAGACGCCGATTTCGAAACGATCGCCAAGCACACTGGTCAACCCACCAAGGTTCTCCCCGGCTCGTAAGAGCGCCGTGAGCCGGAGTGCCGGGAGGAAATGACCCCGCGCCGCGGTGGCGGCACGGGGTGGCGGGCGGTCAGGAGTCGTGTGCGCGGAGGAACGTGCGCAGGCCCGCCAGGTCGTCGGTGTTGATCCAGTCCACGTTCGCGTCGAGCAGCGTGCGCCACAGGTTGTCGCGGGCCGGGCCCGGGGCGTCGGGCGTGGCCCAGAAGCGGACCGTCTGGTCCTGGCGGTGGGCGGTGTGGACGATGAGGTTCAGCCAGTTGCGCTCGGCCGCCGGCATGGTGCCGTTCCCCTGCCAGGTGAAGCTGGCGTTCCAGTTGCCGCTGATGAGCGGCATGAACGACGCGGGGACACCGGAGTTGATGTCGCCGTGGCGGCCGTCGTAGAAGGCGTAGCGGAGCTTCTCGGCCTCCATCGGCGCGCGGGCGCCGCGGTCGCCGGAGATGACGGCGGTCACGGCGCGGCGGCGGACCCGGCCGTGGGCGGCGGAGCTGAAGATCGAGCCGTAGCCGCGCAGGACCTCGGAGAGCGCGCGGTACGTCGGGTCGCCGGCGGTCTTGAGGTCGATGAGCAGCTGGAGCGACAGCCGGTGGCCGCGGTAGACGCGGCCGCCGTTGGCCTTGACGCGGCGGGCCAGCGGGTCGAGGTAGAGCCGCTGGAGGGTGCGGGCGGGGTCGAGCTGCGAGGCGTCGTGCGCGACGAGGAGCTGGCCGTCGACCAGCCAGATGTCCGACTCGACGCTGGCGAAGCCGTGGTCGAGGGCGTCGAGGAGCGGGCGCTCGTGGAGGTAGTCGTTGTGCGCGTGCGCGCGCCGCAGCGGTGCGGGCCCGCGGCCGTGGCCCCGGCCGTGTTCGCGGTCGGCGGCCCGGGCGTACGAGGGGAGTCCCCCGGCGAGCGCGCCGCCGGCGACGGCGGCGGAGAGCGTGGTGACGGCGCGGCGTCTGGAGTAGGCGGACAACGGTCCCTCCCCTGGTGCGGCGTGCAGGATGGACCGAAGTATTGACGCCGCGGGGCGACTTGCACAGGGTGCCCGCGGTGAACGGGAGTTGAGCCGTACGGTACGGGGCCCGCCCGCCCCCTCAGCGCTCGTCGTACGAGCCGCCCGCCGGGCGCGCCCGCCGGAGGATCGCCGCCGTGTCGACGCCCGGCGGCAGCGTGCCGTACGCCAGCCCGCCGTCGCCGTCGAGGCGCGCGGCGCAGAAGGCGTCCGCCACCGCCGCGTCGCCGTGCCGGTGCAGCAGCGCGCCCTGGAGCACCAGCGCCATCGACTCGACGACCCGGCGCGCCCGGTACTCCGCGGCCGTCATGTCCGCCAGGTCCTTGCGCAGCCGAACGACCGCCGCGTCGAGCCGCGCGTCGGCGCCCGCGGCGGCGTCGACCTCGGCGAAGAACGCCGTCACGGTCTCCGGGCGGCGGGCCATGGCGCGCAGCGCGTCGAGCGCGGCGACGTTGCCGGAGCCCTCCCAGATCGACGGCAGCGGCGCCTCCCGGTACAGCCGCGGCATGCCGGACTCCTCGACGTAGCCGTTGCCGCCCAGGCACTCCAGCGCCTCGGCGGCGTGCGCCGGACCGCGCTTGCACACCCAGTACTTGGTCACGGCGAGGCCGATGCGGCGGAACAGGTCCTCCTGCTCGTCGGCCGCCCCGGTCGCGCCGCGGTCGACGGCGGCGGCCAGCCGCATGCCCGCCACCGTCGCCGCCTCGGCCTCCACGGCGAGGTCGGCGAGGACGTTCGCCATCAGCGGCTGCTCCGCGAGCGGCCTGCCGAACGCCCGCCGGTGGCCGGCGTGGTGGAGGGCCTGCGCGACGCCCAGGCGCATGCCGCCGGCGGTGGCGAGCACGCAGTCGAGGCGCGTCATGTTGACCATCTTGATGATGGTCTTCACGCCCGCGCCCTCCTCGCCGACGAGGTGGCCGACCGCGCCCTCGTACTCGATCTCGGCGGAGGCGTTGGAGCGGTTTCCGAGCTTCTCCTTCAGCCGCATGAGACGGATCGCGTTGCGCGTGCCGTCGGGGAGGACGCGCGGGACGAGGAAGCAGGACAGCCCGCCGGGGGCCTGCGCGAGGGTGAGGAAGACGTCCGACATGGGCGCGGAGGTGAACCACTTGTGGCCGGTCAGCGCGTAGAGCCCGGCGCCGTCGCCGGTGGGGACGGCGCGGGTGGTGTTGGCGCGTACGTCGGAGCCGCCCTGCTTCTCGGTCATCGACATGCCTGCGATGAGACCGGCCTTGGCGGTGGGCGGGCGCAGCCCGAAGTCGTAGTCGGGGGAGGTCAGCAGGGGTTCGTACGCGGCGGCGAGGTCGGGCGCGGTGCGCAGGGCGGGGACGGCGGCGTACGTCATGGAGACGGGGCACAGGTGGCCGGCGTCGGTCTGGCCCCAGACGAAGAGCTTGGCGGCGCGCGCGACGTGCGCGCCGGGGGTGGGCTGCCGCCAGGGCGCGGCGTGCAGGCCGTGGGCGACGGCGGTGCGCATCAGCTCGTGCCAGTGCGGGTGGAAGCCGACCTCGTCGACGCGGTGGCCGTAGCGGTCGTGGGTACGGAGAACGGGCGGCTGCGCCTCCACGCCGTCCGCCCACTCCTGCGCCTCCGCGCCACCGGCCAGCAGCCCCAGCTCGTGCACCTCGGGCTCGGCCCGGCCGGCGCCGTGGGCGCGGAGGGACTCCAGGAGCGCGGGGTAGGCGGCGACGTCGTAGGAGGTCAGGGGCGGGGGCTGGTTGGTGACGTCATGGGTCGTCGGCACGGGGGGCTCCCAGGGCTCGGCGGGTGAAGGCGGCGAGGCGGGCGGGGGTGTGCGGATCGGCGGCGTGGGGGTCGCCGGTGGGCGGCTCGGCGGTGGGCGGCCCGGGGGCGTACGCGGTGGGGGCGCCGGACAGCGGGCCGATCAGCGCCTCCGCGCAGGCCCCGACGAGCCCGGCGGCGGTCAGCCGCGGGTCCTGTGCGGGCAGCCGCCCGGAGGCGGTGCCCTCGGCGACGCGGGCGGCGAGCACGTCGCGGAACGCCCGCCGGAAGACCAGGCGTTCGGCCTCGACGGCGGGGTCGACGGGCTCGGCGAGCAGCGCGTACGCCAGCCGGGGGCGGCGCAGCGCCCGGCGCGCGAACGTCTCCGCGGCGGCGGCGACGCCCTCGGCCGGGTCGGCCGGGCGGCGGGCGGCGGCGGACACGGCGTCGACCTCGGTGGTGACGACGCTGCGGAACAGCTCGACGGCGAGGACGGACTTGCTGGGGAAGTGGCGGTACACGCTGCCGGTGGCGATACGGGCCCGGGCGGCGACGGCGGCGACGGTGCAGCCGGCGTAGCCCTCGTCGGCGAGGAGCGCGCGGGCGGCGTCGAGGAGGTCGCGCCGCCGGTCGTCGAGCCGCGCCTGGACGGCGGGGGTGCGACGGTAGGGCATGGAAGGATTGAAGCAGTGATTCACAGCTTCAGCAAGGGAGCGGGGGCGATGTCAGTGGCGGGTGCCAGACTCGGCGGCATGACGGAGGAGCTGAGGCTGAGGGACGTGGCCGAGGAGGACCTGGAGGTCTTCCTGGCGCACGAGCAGGACCCGGAGAACGTGCGGCGGTCGCACTTCCCGCCCCGCGGGCGGGAGCGCTTCATGACGCACTGGCGGGAGAGCGTCCTCGGGGACCCGACGGGGCTGGTGCGGACCGTGGAGGTCGACGGGCGGCCCGCGGGGAACGTGGTGGCCTGGTGGGACGGCGAGCGGCGGTTCCTGGGCTATGTCTTCGGCCGGGAGTTCTGGGGCCGGGGGATAGGCACGCGGGCCGTGGCCCGGTTCCTGGAGCTGGAGCGGCACCGCCCGCTGTACGCGGACCCGTACGTGGGCAACGTGGGCTCGGTGCGGCTGCTGGAGAAGCTCGGCTTCCGCCGCACGGGCACGGACTGGAACGGGGACGACGAGCACGCGGTGTTCGTCCTGGACTGAGCGGGCCCTAGGCTCGGGCGATCATGCCTGCTCTGCTCGGGATCAACCATCTGACGCTGTCCACCACCGACCTCGACCGGCTCGTGGCGTACTACACCGGGGCACTCGGAGCGACGCTCGCGTTCACGCGCGCCGCCACGGGTGCCGACCCCCGGGTGGCGGTCCTCGACGTCGGCGGGAACGACCACCTGATGCTCGTCGAAACCGGCACCGCACCGGCCACGGACCTCGACCCGCTGAACGGCGCGGGGTGGGGGCTGCGCGTGGAGACGTACGAGCAGCTGTGCGCGCTGCGCGAACGGCTGCTGGACGGGGGGTGGCCGGTCGGCGGGATCGTGACGCTGCCCGCGCAGTGGACGATGACCGCCCGCGACCCGGACGGCCGCCCCGTGGACGTACGGGCGCACCGCCCCCGGCCCGCACCGGGGGAACCGGCCGGCGGCTGACGCCGGCCCGGCGGCGCTACGCGGCGCCCCTGCTCCCGCCGCGGACCACCAGCGAGTCCAGCAGCTCCTGCGTCACCGCGGCGATCTCCTCCACCGCCCTGTCGAACGCCTCGGCGTTGTGCGGCGCGGGGTGGCGGAAGCCGGAGACCTTCCGCACGTACTGCAGGGCCGCCGCCCGCATGTCGTCCTCGGTGACGGTGTCGGCGTACGGGGGGCGCAGGGTCTTGATGCTTCGGCACATGTGTACGACGGTACGCCGCCGCTCCGACAGCCGCGGCCGGCAGCGCGGCGGGGGCAGGATCACCAGCTGGTGTGCAGGAGGTGGTTGACGGCGAGCGCCACCGTGGCCTGCGCGGTGAGCCAGGCGCGGTGGTCGCGGTCCGGGAGGAGGGCGGCGGCCGGGAGCAGCCAGAGCGTGAACGGGAGCCAGATCCGCTCCGTCTCCGCCTTGCTGAGCCCGGAGAGGTCGGCCGCCACGATGCACGCCAGCCCGGCGACGGCCATCGCCGCCACGGCGTACGTGGAGACGGCCCTCCGGCGCTCGGACCAGGCGGTGCGCAGCGCGCGGCGGACGCCCGCCACCGCCGCGGGGCCCGCGCTGACCGCCGCCAGCGCCAGGTTCCCCCAGATCCAGTACGCGTACGGCCGCTCCCCGCCCCAGCCCTGGTAGTAGCGCGTGTGCAGCAGGTCGTAGCCCTCGTACCACCAGAAGCCGGCCGCCGTGAAGGCCACCACGACCGGCAGCGCGCCCAGCACCGCCCACGGCACCGCGCGCAGCACCGCGCTCCGCCCCGCACGCCCGCGCCGGGCCGCGCACCACAGCACCGCCGCGACCGGCAGCACCAGCAGCGCCAGCCCGTACGAGAGGTACAGCGCCCACACCAGCACCAGCCCCGCGCCCGCCGCCGCCACCGCCGGGCGGCGGGCCGTCCGGGTCACCGCCAGCGCCAGCAGCGCCAGGCCCCAGGCGGCCACGGCGGCGAAGTAGGCGTCCGCGGACACCCCCGCCCAGATCGCCCACGGCGCCAGCACCAGGAACGGCGCCGCCCGCCGCGCGCGCTCCTCGCCGCCCAGCGCCCGCAGCGCGACCAGCGCCGCGACCGCCGCCGACGCGCCCAGCGTGATGCAGAAGACCGCGCCCCACGCCCCGCCGCCGAGCCCCACCCGGTCCAGGCCGACGAACGTGAGGATCGCGCCGGGCGGGTGCCCGGCGATGTGCGCGGGCCAGTTGTCCGGGGCCTGCATGAGGATGTGGTCCGTGAACGTGCGGACGGCGTGCCCCAGGTCGTCGAAGCGGTCGACGGTCTCCGGCACGGCGTACTCGTTCTTCTTCACCAGCCGCCCCGCGGTCCCGTCCCGCCAGCCGTCGACCAGCGCCAGGGACCAGATCCACGCCATCCCCGCCACCCACGCCGCGGGCAGGAGCCGGCGCCACGGCAGCCGGTCGGCGAGCGGCGGCCCGTACGCGACGACGGCGGCGGCGACGGCGAACGCCGCGGGGGTGCCGGGCCCGTAGTGCGGCTCCCACGTGGCGATCAGCGGCGGCCAGCGCACGTGCAGGATGCCGTCGTCGTTGATGGCCCGCCCGACGACGGCGGTCACCGTGACGAGCAGGGCGGCGCAGCCGGCGGCGACCAGGTCCCAACGGCGGCCGGCCGGCCGCTCCGGGGGCGGCGGCGGGGCGGCCGCGGCCGCGGCTTCGGAGCCGGTGCCGGGCACGGGCCCGGCACCGGCGGCTGGCTCTGTCTTCGTTCCGGCGCCCGGCGGCCGGGGGGGTGAGGCGGTCACGTCGCCACGCTAGGCAGCGGCGGCGCGCTCGCGGCGGGAGCGCGCGGTGACGTCATGCTTTCGTCAGGAGTCGGTGCGGTGGTACGGGCCTTTGACCGGCATACCGTCGACGCATGTCCGCCGTACGCCCGCCGGCTCCCCCCTCGAACCCCGGCCCCGACGCCGACCCCGACCCCGACCCCGGCCCCGCCGCCGGCCCGGGGCCCGCCCTGCCGCCACCACCCGGCCCGTTCCGCCCCGCCTTCTGGCGCAGCCCGCTGCGCGGCCCGTGGTTCACCGCCCTCCTGGGCACCGTCCTGCTCGTCGGCCTCCCCCTGATGCTGCTGACCGGCCTGCTGTCGTACGCCGCCTACAACCCCGGCCTCCCCGGCAACGACCGCACCGCCACCAAGGGCCTCCTCGGCTTCTACCTCTTCTCCTGGCCGACCGACCCGCACTGGCTCTACCGCCTCAACCAGGGCGTCCACGTCACCCTCGGCGTCGCCCTCGTCCCCGTCCTGCTGGCCAAGCTCTGGTCCGTGCTCCCCCGCCTCTTCGTCTGGCCGCCGCTGGGCTCGGCCCGGCACGCGCTGGAGCGCGGCTCGACGCTGCTGCTCGTCGGCAGCGGGCTCTTCGAGTTCGCCACCGGCATCCTCAACATGCAGCTCTTCTACGTCTTCCCCGGCTCCTTCTACACCCTCCACTTCTACGGCGCGTGGGTGTTTCTCGCCGCCCTCGCCGTCCACCTCGCCACCCGCGTCGGCAAGCTGCGCCGCGGGCTGCGCGACCGCGGCATGGACGAGCTGCGCGCCCCCGACCCCGCGCCGCCGACGATCACCCGGCGCGGCGCCGCCGCGCTGGTCGGCGCCGGTTCGCTGGGGCTGGCCGCGGTCACCGCCGGGCAGAGCATCGGCGGCCCGCTGCGCCGCACCGCGCTCCTCGCGCCGCACGGCGGCGGCAACCCGGGCGACGGACCGAACGGCTTCCAGGTCAACAAGACCGCCGCGTCCGCCGGCGTCGAACCGGCCGACATCGGCGAGCGCTGGCGCCTGGTCGTCCGCGCCGGAAACGGCCGCCGCGCGGTGTTCAGCCGGGCGGAGCTGCTGGAACTGCCGCAGCACACGGCCTCGCTGCCGATCGCGTGCGTCGAGGGCTGGTCGACGGACGACCAGCTGTGGCGCGGGGTGCGCCTCGCGGACCTCGCCGCGCTGGTGGAGGCGGGGGAGGAGGACGGGGTGTTTGCCGAGTCGGCGCAGCCGAAGGGCGCGTTCCGGGCGGCGTCGCTGCGGGCCAACCAGGTACGGGACCCGCGGTCGTTGCTGGCGCTGCACGTCAACGGCGCGGTGCTGTCGCGGGATCACGGATATCCGGCGCGGGTCATAGTCCCGGCCAACCCGGGGGTGCACAACACGAAGTGGGTGACGAGGCTGACGTTCGGGGAGCTGCCGTGAGCACGGGCCGCCCTCCGGGCGGGGCACACGGTGAGCACGGGCCGGAGAGGGCACAGGGGGCGGACGGGATGCACGGGCCGGAGGGCGAGCACGGGCCGCATGGCGAGCAGGGGTCTCATGGCGAGCCGGGGCCGGGCGGCGGGCACGAGGCGAACGGCGGCGCGCGGGAGCCTGACGGGGTGCGGGACCCGGGAGGCGCGGGCGGGCCCGGCGGCCGGGCCGCGCCGGGAGGGACCGGTCCGGCCGCGAACGAGCCTGGATCCGCCGCGCCCGCGCCGGAAGGGAGCGTTCCGGCCGCGGACGAGCCGGGTTCCGGGGCGCCCGAGCCGGGTTCCGCCGCGCCTGCGCCGGGTTCCGCCGCGCCCGCGTCGGGAGGGGCCGGTCCGGGTGCGGACGAGGCGGGGGGCGGGGCCCGTACGGCAGGCGGCACCGCGACCACCCGCCGGGGCCGTGCCGCGCACGCCCCCGGCGCCACCCGCGCCCGCGGGCCCGCGGCCCTGCGGCGCCTGCTCGCGCCCGGGCCGCTGCCCACCCTCGTCCTCCTCCTCGCCTCCTTCGCGCTCACCGGCTACGCCGGTGTCCGCCTCTTCGACAGGGAGCCCTTCGCCGTCGCGCTCTGGCTGGCCGGTGCGGCGGTGCTGCACGACCTGGCGCTGGTGCCCGCGTACTCGCTCGCCGACCGCGGCGCCCAGCGCGTCCTGGGCCCGCGGCTGATCAACTACGTCCGCTTCCCCGCGGTCGTCTCCGGACTGCTGCTGCTCGTCTACTTCCCGCTCATCACCCGCCAGGTCGGCGGCTACGAGCGCAAGACCGAGCTGCCCGCCGACGTCTACCTCCAGCGCTGGCTGCTGCTCACCGCGGCGCTGTTCGCGGCGTCCGCGCTGGTGCTCGCAGCGCGGCGAACCGTCGGCCGCCCGCGGTCCAGCGGTCCTCCTCCCGCCAGCGGCCGGCCGCCGCGTACCGCAGCAGGGCGGGCAGCCCGACCCGGGCCCAGGGGAAGGGCGGGCCGTGCGGGGCGCGGTCCGGGAGAAGGGCCTCCCGGGGGCCGCGCGCCCCGTCCGTGACGTGCACCTGCACCCGCTCGTCCACGTCGTCGTCCGCGGCGGCCTCCACGACCAGCCGGCCCAGGGGGCGCAGCAGCGCGGCGGCGCGGTCGAGGAGGGCGGCGGGGTCGCCGCCGATGCCGACGTTGCCGTCGATGAGGAGGGCGGTGCCCCAGCGGCCCTCGCCGGGCAGCGGTTCGAACACCGACCGGCGCAGCGCGGCGGCGCCGCGCGCGCGGGCGTGCTCGACGGCCTCGGTGCTGACGTCGATGCCGAGCGCGGGGCGGCCCAGCTCGGCGAGGGCGGCGACGAGCCGGCCGGGGCCGCAGCCGATGTCCAGCACGGGCCCGGTGCAGCGGCGCAGCACGGTCACGTCGGCGCCGTCCGGCACTCCGCACCAGCGTTCCACTTCGAGCGGCAGCAGCCAGCCGTCGTGCCGTCGGAGGAAGAGCGGGCCGCCGCCGTTGCGCAGGGCGTGCGCGTAGGGGTCGGCGCCGTCCCAGGCGGCGGAGTCGGCCGCGGTGTCGGTCGCGAGGTCGGCCGCGGTGTCGGTACCGGTGTCCGCGGTGGGGGTGGCGGGCCCGGCCGGGCCGCGGGGCGGGGGCACGATCATCGGGCGGCCCGGCCGGGTGCGGTGCGGGCGCGGGCGGTGTCGTCGACCGCCGCGCCGGGCCCGGTGCCGGTGAGCGCCGGGCCGTCGACGGCCGTGGTGTCCGGGGCCGTCGACGGCGCCGACCGGGTGCCCGCCGCCCGGTCGCGGGCGGCGAGGCGGCGGGCCGTCGCGGCGAAGCGGCCGTGCGGGGCGGCGTCGGCGACCAGCGGGACGTCCGCCGGGGTGTCCACGTCGCGCAGCGGCGGCAACTCCCGTACGCGCAGGCCCGCCCCCAGCAGCCGGCGGTGCTGCGCGGCACCGGTCCGGGCCGTCGACATCGGCACGCCGCGCAGCAGCTCCGGGTCCGGCCGCGCGAGGCCCAGCGCCCAGAAGCCGCCGTCGAGCGCCGGCCCGAGGTAGGCGTCGCAGGCCGACCAGGCGTCGTCGGCGAGGGCGGGCGCGAGCAGTTCGGCGGTGAGCTGCGGGGTGTCCATGCCGACGAGCAGCGTCGGGCCCGTGCAGCCGCCGAACGCGGCGGCGAGCCGCTCGTCGAGCCCGCCGGCGGCCTGCGGTACGACGTCGAAGCCGGGCGGCAGCCAGTCGCCGGGGCTGCCGTCGAGGGCCAGCACGCGGCGCCGGGCGGGCAGGTCGCGTACGACGGCGAGGGTGTCGGCGAGCGCCGCCTCGGCGAGCTGCGCGGCTTCGGCGGGGGCGTACGCGGGGGTGAGCCGGGTCTTGACCCGGCCGGGGCGGGGCTCCTTGGCGATGACGAGGAGGGTGACGCCGTCACCGCCGCTCACCGCGCCGCCCCCGTAGCCCGCTCCTCGGCGGCCCCCGCGCCGGCGCCGCGGACGGCGCCGCCCGCGACTCCGGCCGCCGGGCCGCCGGCACCCCCGTCGCCGGCGGCCCGGTCACCTGCGGCGCCGGATTCCCGCGCGTCCGCGCCGGGGCCGGTCGGCGCGCCCGGGCCCGCCGCGTCACCCGGGCCCGCCCCGGGACCCGCGCCGGGGGGCGACTCCGCGCCCGCCGGGGCCGTCCGCAGGACACCCCGCATGTCGTGGACCGCGTGCCAGGTCCCCCGCCACGTCCCCGTCACCTTCGACCGCCCCGTCCGGGGCGCGTACGGCACGTCCAGCTCGGCGATCCGCCACCCCGCGTCGGCGGCGCGCACCACCGTCTCCAGCGGATATCCGCTGCGCCGGTCCGCCACCGCCAGCTCCAGCAGCGCCGCCCGCCGGGCGGCCCGCATCGGGCCCAGGTCGTGCAGCCGCACCCCCGTGCGGCGGTGCAGCATGCGGGCCAGCGCCACGTTGCCCGCCCGGGCGTGGAGCGGCCACGCGCCGCGGGCGGTGGGGCGGCGGCGGCCGAGGACGAGGTCGGCGGTGCCCGCGGCGACCCGCTCGGTGAGCCGGGGCAGCAGGCCGGGGTCCAGGGAGCCGTCGCAGTCGCAGAAGCAGACCAGCTCGGCCGTGGCCGCCCTGAGGCCCGCCGCGCAGGCGGCGCCGAAGCCGCGCTGCGGCTCGGGTACGACGGTGGCGCCGAGTTCGCGGGCGAGGTCGCCGGAGCCGTCCGTGGAGCCGTTGTCGACCACGATCGCGCGCCAGCCGGCGGGGATGCGGGACAGGACCCAGGGCAGCGCGGCGGCCTCGTCCAGACAGGGGAGTACGACGTCGGTCATGGCCACCACCCTACGAGCGCAAAAAGAACATAACGGACGCAAGGTTCTTACGAATCACGGACGTCGCCGGTCGCCATCCGTTCGGCCTCTGCCCACCGACCCCACCCGTGCCACGCTGGCAGCATGGACTCCGTCCCCTCTGGCCGGTCCCGGCCACCCGGAAGCCCGGCCCGCGTGCTGGTCGTCGACGACGACCCCACCGTCGCCGAGGTCGTCGCCGGCTACCTCGACCGCGCCGGCTACGCCGTCGACCGCGCCGCCGACGGCCCGCAGGCGCTCGCCGTCGCCGACGCCGGCCGGCCGGACCTCGTCGTCCTCGACCTCATGCTGCCCGGCATGGACGGCCTGGAGGTCTGCGCGCGGCTGCGCGCGGAGCGCCCCGTACCGGTGATCATGCTCACCGCCCGCGGCGACGAGGACGACCGCATCCTCGGCCTCGAACTGGGCGCCGACGACTACGTCACCAAGCCCTTCAGCCCGCGCGAGCTGGTGCTGCGCGTGGACTCGGTGCTGCGCCGGAGCCGCGCTGTCACGCCGGCGCAGCCCCGCGGCGGCCCCCACGGCGGCGAGCTGCGCGGCGCCGGGCTCACCCTGGACCCCCCGGCGCGCCGGGCCGCCAAGAACGGGGCCGAGCTGGCGCTGACGCTGCGGGAGTTCGACCTGCTCGCGCACTTCCTGCGGCACCCGGGGCGGGTGTTCGGCCGGGAGGAGCTGATGCGGGACGTGTGGGGCTGGGAGTTCGGCGACCTGTCGACGGTGACCGTGCACGTGCGGCGGCTGCGCGGCAAGGTCGAGGACGACCCGGCCCGGCCGCGGCTGCTCACCACGGTCTGGGGCGTCGGCTACCGCTTCGACGCACCGCCCGCCCCCGCCCCCGCTCCGGGCACCGGCCCCGAGCACGCCGCCCACACCCACACCCACACCGACACCGGCTCCGGCTCCGGCACCGACCCCGCCCCGGGCGGACACCCATGAACGACATCCTCCTCATGGCGGCCTTCGCCTTCCTCGGCGCCGCCGTCGCCGGCGTCCTCGGCGCCGTCGCCCTGCGCCTCCTGCGGAACCGCTCCCTCGTCGTCTCCGTCTCCGTCGTCGCCGCGACCGCCGTCACCGCCATGCTCCTCGGCACCCTCGCCGTGGCCAACGCGATGTTCCTGTCCGGCCACGACCTCACCGTCGTCAGCATCGTCATCCTCATGGCCGCGGTCGTCGCCCTCGCCACCGCCGTCCTCCTCGGCCGCTGGGTCGTCGCCCGCAGCAACGCGCTGGCGGCGGCCACCCGCTCCTTCGGCGACGCCTTCGCCGACGGCGGCTCCTTCGCGCCCCCCGCCGGCGGCGCCACCGCCGAGCTGGCCGCGCTGAGCCGGGAGCTGGCCGCGACCGCCGGGCGGCTCGCGGCGTCGCGGGAGCGGGAGCGGGCGCTGGACGCCTCCCGGCGCGAGCTGGTCGCCTGGATCTCGCACGACCTGCGTACGCCCCTGGCCGGGCTGCGCGCCATGGCGGAGTCGCTGGAGGACGGCGTGGCCGCCGACCCCGGCCGCTACCACCGCCAGATCCGCGCCGAGACCGAGCGCCTCGACGCCATGGTCGGCGACCTCTTCGAGCTGTCCCGCATCCACGCGGGCGCCCTCGCCCTCGCCCCCACGCGGATGTCGGTGTACGAACTCGTCGGCGACGCCCTCGCCGGCGCCGATCCGCTGGCGCGCGAGCACGGCGTACGGCTCGTCGGCGAGCCGCCGGCGCCGGAGCCGGCCGCCGCGGTGCCGGTGGAGGTCGACGGCAAGGAGATGACCCGGGTGCTGGGCAACCTCCTCGTCAACGCCATCCGCCGCACCCCCGCCGACGGCACGGTCGCGGTCGCCGTCCGGGCCCGGGCGGGCGCGGGGGTGGTCGTCTCGGTCACCGACCAGTGCGGCGGCATCCCGGAGGAGGACCTGTCCCGGGTCTTCGACACCGGCTGGCGCGGCAACCACGCGCGTACGCCCGTGCCGCCGGCGGGGGCCGGGCTGGGGCTGGCGATCGTGCGGGGGATCGTCGAGGCGCACCGCGGGCGCGCGGAGGTACGGAACGTGCCGGGCGGCTGCCGCTTCGAGGTCATCCTCCCCACGGCCCCGGGCTGACCGTCAGGGGGCCGCCGGTGCCGCCGGGGCCGCCGGAGCCGCCGCAGCCAGCGGCGACTTCGCGAACTCCGTCACCCCCTCCTCGAACCCCACCACCGGCCGCCACCCCAGCTCCGCCCGCAGCCGCGCCGAGTCCGCCGTGATGTGCCGCACGTCCCCCAGCCGGTACTCGCCCGTGACCACCGGCGCCGGCCCTCCGTACGCTGCCGCCAGCGCCGTCGCCAGCTCCCCGACGGTGTGCACGTCCCCGCTGCCCGCGTTGTACGCCGTGAGCCCCCCGGCGCCCGCCCCGGCCCGGTCGTCCCCGTACACCGCCTCCAGCGCCCGGACGTTGGCCTCCGCGACGTCCCGTACGTGCACGAAGTCCCGCCGCTGCGCCCCGTCCTCGTACACCCGCGGCGCCTCCCCCCGCTCCAGCGCCGAGCGGAAGAAGGAGGCGACACCGGCGTACGGGGTGTCCCGGGGCATCCCCGGGCCGTAGACGTTGTGGTAGCGCAGCGACACCGCACGCGCGCCGGTGACGCGCGCCCACACCCCCGCGATGTGCTCCTGCGCCAGCTTCGTCGCCGCGTACACGCTCCGCGGGTCCGCCGGCGCGTCCTCCGCCACCAGCCCCGCCCGCAGCTCCGCGCCGCAGCGCGGGCACCGCGGCTCGAAGCGCCCGCCGGCGAGGTCCGCCGCCGCCCGCGGCCGGGGCCGTACGGTGCCGTGCGCGGGGCAGTCGTAGCGGCCTTCCCCGTACACGACCATCGACCCCGCGAGCACCAGCCGCCGCACGTCCGCCGCCGCCATGGCGGCGAGGAGCACGGCGGTGCCGAGGTCGTTCACGCCGACGTAGGCCGGCGCGTCCGCGAAGTCCTCGGTGAGGCCGACCATCGCGGCCTGGTGGCAGACGGCGTCGGCCCCGGCGAGCGCCGCCGCGACGGTCTCGCGGTCCCGTACGTCACCGCGCACGTACGCGGCGCCCGGGCCCGGCCCGTCCGGTACGTCCCCGGGGTCTCTCACATCCAGCACCACCGCCTCGTGCCCCCGCTCCGCGAGGGCGGAGACCACGTGCGATCCGATGAACCCGGCGCCGCCGGTGACGAGTACGCGCATGCCGGCGAGCCTAGGGTCGCCGGCCCGGCTCACCGGGTGCTGCCACGCCCTCCGTCACACTCAGGTAAGACACTGCGGCAGCGGCAGTTCTATCCAGCAACCCGGGCGGATACTCCTACTCTTTCGAGCGATTGCTGCCGCTTTGCGGCGAAGCATAGCTTCGGTGCCATGACGACCACGCCAGAAGAAACGTCCGCGTCCGTCGAACCCCCCGCCCGCCTCAGCCTCGATACCGCCGCCGCGCGGAACCTCACGACGACCACCAAGACGCCCCCGCAGATGCAGGGGATCTCCTCCCGCTGGCTGCTCAAGGTGCTGCCCTGGACGGAGGTCAAGGGCGGGGCGTACCGGGTGAACCGGCGCCTCACCCACACCCTCGGCGACGGGCAGGTCGAGTTCACCTCCGTGGGCGACCAGGTGCGCGTCATCCCGCAGGAGTTGCGCGAGCTGCCGCCGCTGCGCGGGTTCGAGGACGAAGAGGTGCTGACGGCGCTGGCCGGGCGGTTCGAGCAGCGGGAGATCGCGCCGGGGGACGCGGTCGTGGCCGCGGGGGCGGCGGCGGACCAGGTGGTGCTGGTCGCGCACGGGCGGCTGGAGCGGGTCGGCGCGGGGAAGTACGGGGACGAGACCGTCCTCGGCGTCCTCGCCGACGGCGACTACGCCGGCGGGGACGTGCTCCTCACCGCCGACGACACCTGGTCGTTCACGCTGCGCGCCACCACGCGCGGCACGGTGCTGGTCCTCGCCCGCGGCGCCCTCGACGAGCTGCTGGCGCAGACGCCGGGGCTGCGCGAGCACCTGGAGGCGTTCCGCGCCATCCCGGCGCAGCGGCAGAACGGCAAGGGCGAGGCCGAGATCGAGCTGGCCTCCGGCCACCGCGGCGAGGCGGAGCTGCCGGGCACGTTCGTGGACTACGAGCTGACGCCCCGGGAGTACGAGCTGGAGGTCGCCCAGACCGTCCTGCGCGTGCACAGCCGCGTCGCCGACCTCTACAACGAGCCGATGAACCAGGTCGAGCAGCAGTTGCGGCTGACCGTCGAGGCGCTGCGCGAGCGCCAGGAGCACGAGCTGGTCAACAACCGCTCGTTCGGCCTGCTGCACAACGCCGACCTCAAGCAGCGCATCCGTACCCGCTCGGGCCCGCCCACGCCCGACGACCTGGACGAGCTGATCTCCCGCCGCCGGCAGACGCACGTGCTGCTGGCGCACCCCCGCGCGATCGCGTCGATCGGCCGGGAGTGGAACAAGCGCGGCATCTACCCGCCGCGTACGGAGTACCTGGGCAGCGAGGTCAACAACTGGCGCGGCATCCCGCTGCTCCCGTGCAACAAGATCCCGATCGCCCCCGAGGGGACCAGCTCGGTCATCGCGATGCGGCTCGGTGACGCGGACCAGGGCGTGGTCGGGCTGCACCAGACGGGGCTGCCGGACGAGATCCGCCCGGGGATGAACGTGCGGTTCATGGGCATCAGCGACCAGGCGATCATCTCCTACCTGGTGAGCACCTACTTCTCCGCCGCGGTGCTCGTCCCCGACGCGCTCGGCATCCTGGAGGACGTACAGATCGGCGCCGGCTGACGGCCCCCGGGCGGCTCCCGGCCGGCCGGCGCGAAAGCCGCGCCGGCCGGGAGCCGCCCCGGCCCCTGCGCCGCTGCCCGGTCCGGCCCTCAGCCGGGCCACGTCCAGTCCGCCACTTCCGGCAGGTCCGTCCCGTGCTCCCGGATCCAGTCGTGGTGCCTGCCCCGTACGTCCTCCATCCGCTGCCGCACCACCGCCGCCCGCACGGCGAGGCCCGGCACCCGGTCGATGACGTCCATCACCAGCCGGTAGCGGTCGAGGTCGTTGCGCACGACCATGTCGAACGGCGTGGTCGTCGTCCCCATCTCCTTGTAGCCGCGCACGTGCAGCTGGTCGTGCGCGGCGTGCCGGTAGGCGAGCCGGTGGATCAGCCACGGATAGCCGTGGTAGGCGAAGATCACCGGGGTGTCCCGGGGGAAGACGGAGTCGAACTCCCGCGCCGTCATGCCGTGCGGGTGCTCCTCGTGCGGCATCAGCCGGGCGATGTCGACGACGTTGACGACCCGCACCGCCAGCTCCGGCAGGTGCGCGCGCAGCAGCGCCGCCGCGGCCAGCACCTCCTGCGTCGGCACGTCCCCGGCGCAGGCCAGCACCGCGTCCGGCGCCTCGCCGGGGCGTTCGGTGCCGGCCCACTCCCAGATGCCGACGCCGCGCAGGCAGTGCGCACGGGCCTGCTCCAGCGTGAGCCAGTCGAACGACGGCTGCTTGCCCGCGACGACGACGTTGACGACGTCGCGGGTGCGCAGCACGTGGTCGGCCACGCACAGCAGGGTGTTGGCGTCCGGCGGCAGGTAGACCCGTACGGCGTCGGGGCTCTTGTTGAGGACGTGGTCCACGAAGCCGGGGTCCTGGTGGCTGAAGCCGTTGTGGTCCTGCCGCCAGACGTGCGAGGTCAGCAGGTAGTTGAGCCCGGCGACCGGCGCCCGCCAGGGCTCCTCGCGCGCGGTCCGGATCCACTTGATGTGCTGCGCCGCCATGCTCGCGACGATGTGCGCGAACGCCTCGTACGACGAGAACAGCCCGTGCCGCCCGGTCAGGACGTACCCCTCCAGCCAGCCCTGGCACAGGTGCTCGGAGAGCACCTCCATGACCCGGCCGTGCGGCCCGTGGTGCTCGTCGGTCGGCTTGGTCGCCGCCTGCCAGGCCCGGTCCGTGACCTCGAACAGCTCCTGGAGCCGGTTCGAGGCGGTCTCGTCCGGGCCGAAGATCCGGAAGTCGCGGCGCCCGGCGGTGTCCGCCATCACCTGCCGCAGCATGGCGCCGAGCACCCGGGTCGGCTCGTGCAGCCGGGTGCCGGGCCGGTCGACGGCGACGGCGTACGTCTCGGGCCCGGGCAGCGGCAGCGCGCGCAGCAGGCGGCCGCCGTTGGCGTGCGGGTTGGCGCCGAGGCGGCGGTCGCCGTGCGGCACGCAGGCGAGGACCTGCCCGTTGGGCCGCCCGTCGGCGCCGAAGAGCTTCTCCGGCTCGTACGAGCGCAGCCACCGCTCCAGCTCCGCCAGGTGCTCGGGGTTCTCGCGCACCTCGGGCAGCGGCACCTGGTGGGAGCGCCAGGTGCCCTCGACCGGGGTGCCGTCGACGTACCTAGGCCCGGTCCAGCCCTTGGGGGTGCGCAGCACGATCATCGGCCAGCGGGGCCGGGTCCGCGTCCCCCGCCCGCCGCGGGCGCGCGCGGCCTGCTGGAACTCGGCGATCCGGTCGAGCGCGGTGTCCATGGCCGCGGCCATGTCCCGGTGCACGCGCGCTGTGTCCTCGGAGGAGGCGTCCCCGCCGACGTGCAGGGGATCGTGCCCGTAGCCGCGCAGCAGCTCGTCCAGCTCGCTCTGCGGGATGCGGGAGAGCACGGTGGGCCCGGCGATCTTGTAGCCGTTGAGGTGCAGGACGGGCAGCACCGCGCCGTCGTGCACGGGGTCGAGGAACTTGTCCGCGTGCCACGACCCGGCCAGCGGCCCGGTCTCCGCCTCGCCGTCGCCGACGACGCAGGCGGCGACGAGCCCGGGGTTGTCGAAGGCGGCGCCGTAGGCGTGCGCCAGCGAGTAGCCCAGCTCGCCGCCCTCGTGGAACGACCCGGGCACCACCGGCGCGACGTGGCTCGGCGTGCCGCCGGGGAACGAGAACTGCCGGAACAGCCGCGCCATCCCGGCCGCGTCGCGCGAGACGTCGGGGTGCACCTCCCCGTAGCTGCCGTCGAGCCACGCCCCGGCGTAGACGGCGGGGCCGCCGTGGCCGGGGCCCCAGACGCAGACGGCGTCGAGGTCGCGGGCGCGGATGACGCGGTTGAGGTGGGTGTAGACGAGGTTGAGGCCGGGGCAGGTGCCCCAGTGGCCGAGCAGCCGCGGCTTGATGTCGCCGGGCGTGAGGGGCTCGGTGAGCAGCGGGTTGCGGGTGAGGTAGATCTGCCCCGCGGCGAGGTAGTTGAGGGCGCGCCAGTGGGCGTCGAGGTCGGCCAGCTCCTGCTTCTTCATCGTCGTCCCGTCGACGGGGGGTGCGGTGGACGGTACGGCCCAGTCTTACGGCCCGGGGGCGCGCCCACCACCGCACGGCGCGCGCCGCGCCCCCGCCCGCCCCGGACGGCCCTCGTACCACCCGAATGGCGGGCACGCCTCGCGCGGGACGAGGGGTACGGGTGGGACAGACTGCCTCGTATGTGGACGGCGAACCCGGGGACCGGTGATCAGATGGCCGTGTCGGTGTCGGTCGTGCTGCTGCTCCTCGTGCTGGCGGTGGTGTTCCTGCGCAGCGGCTCGCTGAAGACCTCGCACGCGGTGGTCTGCGTGCTCCTCGGCTTCTATCTCTCCGGCACCACCGTGGCCCCGACGATTCAGTCCGGCCTGGAGGCCACGGCGAACGTGGTGAGCAGCATCCGCCCGTAAATATGGCCGCGCCGGGAACTAACGGGTACCGCCCCGTGCGTTGAACCCTCGGGGGATGACCTTGGTGGACGCCTGATCGGAATCAAGCGCGCACGCTGTGTGCACGTGCATTTGCGCGTGCACCTAGCCGCCAACACAGCTATGATCCCCGACAGTTGACATTGGCAACCACCTTGGAGAAGCGCTGTGGCCCACGCATACAACGGCATTGCGGCCAGAGATCTTCACGGCGCCGCCTGGCAGAAGAGCCGGCACAGCAACTCGCAGGGTTCCTGCGTCGAGTTCGCCAAACTCCCCGGCGGTGAGATAGCCGTTCGCAATTCCAGATTTCCCGAAGGACCCGCGCTCGTCTACACCCGTGCCGAGGTGGAGGCGATGCTGCTGGGCATCAAGGACGGAGAGTTCGACCATCTCGTAGCTGACTGACCACCCCCCATTTCCCGGCTGCCCGCGCGCTTCCGCCGCCCCTTCGGGGCCCCATGGCAGCCGGCTGTCCTACGGATCCCGGGCCGGGATATCGCCGTCGTCGGCGGCGATCGGGACACACCCCCGATCCGTATGGAATGCCATCGCTCCCTTTCCGTCCGCGAACGGTTTCGGAGCGTGAATCACCCCGTATCCAGGGCGCAGCCATGCGTCATCGCCGCTGCGCACGGACGTACGGGACGTACGGCGGGCACGCGCGGCGGCGCCGCGGAAGGGAAAGCAGCGGTGGGAGCGGGCGCGCGTGCGGCCGCGGCCGGGCGGCGGGGCGTACGGGCTCTACCGGCCGTAGCCGTAACCGGCTGTGTAGCTGTGACTGGCTGTACTGGCTGTACTGGCTGTCCTGGCCGTACGGGCCGTCAGTCGACGGCCTCCGCCGCCGGCGGCAGGTGGAACACCGCCCACACCACCTTGCCGTGCAGCGTGCCGTCCAGCGGGTGCCAGCCCCAGCTGTCGCTGAAGGAGTCGACCAGGTACAGCCCGCGGCCCGACTCGGCGCCCACGTCGGCCACCCCGGCCACCGGGCTCGCGGTGCTCGGGTCGCGTACGGCGCACACCAGCCGCGACGCCCAGCGCATCAGGTGCAGCCGCACCGCCGGGTCCCGCCCCTCGCGGCCGGCCAGGGCGTGCCGGAGCGCGTTGGTGACCAGCTCGGAGACGACCAGCGCGACGTCGTCGCTGAGGTGGGTCAGCTCCCAGTGCCGGAGCGTGGTGTGCGTGAAGGCGCGCGCGCCGCTTACGGATTCGTGGCTGCCGGATATCGCACAGGACGCGGCACCGTCGACGGAGCCGGAGTCCAGCGGGGGCAGCCCTCGCCATAAGGGCGCGAGCACGGCTGCTGCTTCGGTCCCCATGCGCGGCACTCCCCAGTCGCGTGCGTTGTCTGTCGTCACCGTGCGGATGCCTATGGTTCCGAATGCCTTTGGCAGATGCAAGGGCAGATGCACGTGCACGAGCGAGGAATGTCTAGCAAATCACCGTTTCATGAGCATTGCCGAGCAAGATTTTCTCGATTGAGTAACCGTTCGGGCACGCAAGGGTACCGAGTGGTGGCAGTATGGCTCGGTGGCGCCGGGGGCGCGCTCGTAGTGCCATGTCCTTGTAAGTGCCATGTCGCCGAGGTGGGTGGAGGGCTCCGATGGCCGTGGACGGATCAAGCGGATCGGTCGTGCGCCGTATCCTGCTGGGCTCGCAGCTCAGACGGCTGCGGGAGGAACAGGGGATCTCGCGCGACGCCGCCGGATACGCGATCAGGGCCTCGGAATCCAAGATCAGCCGGATGGAGCTGGGCCGGGTGAGTTTCAAGAGCAGAGACGTGGAGGACCTGCTCACGCTGTACGGCGTGACCGATCAGACCGAGCGCGACGCCCTCGTCGGCCTCGTCAGCGAGGCCAACACCGCCGGGTGGTGGCACAGCTACAGCGACGTGCTCCCGGGCTGGTTCCCCACCTACGTGGGACTGGAGTCGGCCGCCGCCGGGATCGACGTGTACGAGGTGCAGTTCGTGCACGGCCTGCTGCAGACCGAGGAGTACGCGCACGCCGTCGTCACCGCGGGCCTGCCCACCTCGCCCGTCGAGGCGGACAAGCGGGTCGGCGCCCGGCTGGAGCGCCAGAAGCGGCTGTACGCCGAGCATCCCGCGCAGCTCAAGGCGGTGCTCGACGAGGCCGCCCTGAGCCGCCCGTACGGCGGCCGGCAGGTGATGCGCAAGCAGCTGCAACACCTGCTCGACGCCTCCGAGATGCCGAACGTGTCGCTGCGGATCATCCCGCTGGCGCAGCACGGCCACACCCCCGACTCCGGCGCCTTCACCATCCTGCGCTTCCCGGAGGAGGACCTCTCCGACGTCGTCTACGTGGAGCACCTGACCAGCGCGCTGTACCTGGACAAGCCGGAGGACGTCGCGACGTACGCGAAGGCCATGGACCTGCTCCGGGTCGCCGCCCAGGACGAGGCCGAGTCGAGGGAGTTGCTGCACCGGATCGTCCGAGAGGTGTAGACCGGGCGCGCTCGCGCACCAGTACGATGACGGATCAGCGGTCACAGCCGTGCCCGCCGTCCGCCGTGCGCAGGGGTGCAGCCTCGCTCATGTCTCTCTTCTCCGACCTCGCCCTGCAGTACGTCGACGGCAAGTGGTGCCCCGGCGCCGGCTCGTGGGACGTCATCGACCTCGACCCGTACACCGGCGAGCAGCTCGCGGCGATCACCGTCGCGACCGCCGCCGAGGTGGACGCCGCGTACCGGGCCGCGGAGCGCGCGCAGCGGCTCTGGGCGGAGCGCTCGCCGTACGAGCGGCGGCTCGTCTTCGAACGCGCCCTGCGGCTGGTCGAGGAGCGCGAGGAGGAGATCACCCGGGCGATCGTGGCGGAGCTGGGCGGCACCCGGCTGAAGGCCGCGTTCGAGATCGCGCTCACCCGGGACGTGCTGCGCGAGTCCGTGTCGTACGCGCTGCGCGCCGAGGGCCGGGTGCTGCCGTCCCCGACGCCCGGCAAGGAGAACCGCGTCCACCGGCTCCCCGTGGGCGTCGTCGGCGTCATCAGCTCGTACAACTTCCCGCTCTTCCTGGCCGCGAAGTCCGTCGCGCCCGCCCTCGCCCTCGGCAACGGCGTGGTGCTCAAGCCGCACCGCTACGCGCCCGTCGTCGGCGGCACGCTGCTGGCGTGGCTGCTCCAGGACGCCGGGCTGCCGCCCGGGCTGCTGAACGTCGTCGTCACCGACACCGCCGAGATCGGCGACGCCTTCATCGAGCACCCGGTGCCGCGGGTGCTGTCGTTCACCGGCTCCACCGAGGCCGGGCGGCACGTCGCGGGCGTCGCCGCCCGGCACTTCAAGCGGACCGTGCTGGAGATGAGCGGCAACTCCGCGATCGTCGTCCTCGCCGACGCCGACGTCGACTACGCCGTGGACGCCGCCGTCTTCAGCCGCTTCGCGCACCAGGGGCAGGTCTGCATGGCCGCCAACCGGCTGCTGGTGGACCGGGCGGTGCTGGACGAGTTCACGGAGAAGTTCGTCGCCCGGGCCGGCGCGCTCACCGTCGGCGACCCCGCCGACCCCGCCACCCAGCTCGGCCCGCTCATCGGCGCCCGCGAGGCCGCCGACCTCGCCGCCCAGGTCGACGCCGCGCTCGCCGCGGGCGCCACCGCGCTGCTGCGCGGGCGTACGGACGGCACGCTGGTCTGGCCGACGGTGCTGACCGGGCTGCCGGCCGGCAGCGAGCTGCTGCGGCGGGAGTTCTACGGGCCGGTGGCGTTCGTGGTGCCGTTCTCGGGCGAGGACGAGGCGGTACGGATCGTCAACGACACCCCGTTCGGGCTGAGCGGCGCGGTGCACACCGGGGACCTGGAGCGGGGCGTGCGGCTGGCGCGGCGGATCGAGACGGGGATGGTGCACGTCAACGACGGCACGATCCAGGACGAGCCGCTGGTGCCGTTCGGCGGGGAGAAGGGCTCGGGGGTCGGGCGGCTGAACGGGGAGGCGACGGTCGACGCCTTCACCACGCTGAAGTGGATCTCCGTCCAGCACGGGCGCACGCAGTTCCCCTTCTGAGCGGCCGCGGGCGCCGTTCCCGGGCGGTTCACCCGTTCGGCGGCGGGTGTATCGCCCGCGCGGCAGGGGACCCGGAGCATGACGGAGACGGACCTCCCTCCCGTACCCCACCCGACAGGAGACCCGTGATGACCGCTCCCACCACCGCAAGGAACGCCCGCGACCTCATGCACGAAGGCTGCGAGTGCATCGACTCGACCGAGTCCGTCGCCACCGCCGCCGCGAAGATGCGCTCCATGGACGTGGGCGTGCTCCCGGTGTGCGGCCAGGACGGCAAGCTCGCCGGCATGATCACCGACCGCGACATCGTGGTGGAGTGCGTCGCCCAGGGCCGGGACCTGACGACCTGCATGGCCGGCGAGCTGGCCAGCGGGCGTCCGGTGTACGTCGACGCCGGCGCCCCGGTCGAGGAGGTCCTGCGCACGATGGAGCAGCACCAGGTGCGCCGCGTCCCGGTGATCGAGGACCACCGGCTGGTCGGCTTGATCAGCGAGGCGGACCTGACCAAGGGGCTGACGGACGAGCAGATGGCGAGCTTCTGCCGCAGCGTGTACGCCGGCGGGCACTGACCCGTACCGCCGTACCGCTGGACCGCCGGACCGCCGCACCGGACCGGCGCAGGGCCGGGGCCTCCGCGCGGGGAGGCCCCGGCCCGTGCCGTGTCGGCGCGGGCGGCGGCCGTGCCCCCGTCGCCGCTGGTAGTCAAGGTTGACTAGGCTGGGGCCACAACTCTCCGCGACACGCAAGGAGGCCCCTTGTCCGCGACTCGCCTCCTGGTCCTGGGTGCGGTCCGCCGGCACGGCCGGACGCACGGGTACCAGGTCCGGGCCGACCTGGAGTACTGGGGCGCCCACGAGTGGTCCAACGTCAAACCCGGCTCGATCTACCACGCGCTCAAGCAGATGGCCAAGCAGGGCCTGCTGGTCGCCCACGAGGTCGCGCCCAGCACGGCGGGCGGCCCGCCGCGCACCGAGTACGAGCTGACGGACGAGGGCGACGCCGCGTACTTCCGGCTGCTGCGCGAGGCGCTGCGCCGCTACGACGAGAAGATCGACTTCCTCACCGCGGGCGTCGGCTTCCTCGTCGACCTGCCGCGCGCCGAGGCCGTCGCGCTGCTGAAGGAGCGGCTGGAGGCCATGGAGGAGTGGCGGGCCCAGGTCCTGCTGCACTATTCGCCCCAGGACGACCAGGACTTCGGGCACATCGGCGAGATCATGCGGCTCTGGCTGCACACCGCCGAGGCCGGCGCCGCGTGGACCCGCGCCCTGATCGGGCGGCTGGAGGGCGGCGCGTACGTGATGGCCGGCGAGGGCGACCCGTGGGCCGGCATGGCGACCAGCCCGGACGGTCCGCCGGCGCGGGAGGGTCATTAATCAAGTTTGACTAACCGCGGCGGCGGGGATACCTTCGGGTCCGGTGGTCAAATTTGACTACCGGAGGAGCGGAGGAGGCGTATGACGGCGATCCTCGCCGAAGGACTGCGCAAGACCTACGGAAAGAAGGGCGCCGCGAAGGCGGCGCTCGACGGCCTGGACCTCGCGGTCCCCGCGGGCACGGTGCACGCCGTGCTCGGCCCCAACGGCGCGGGCAAGACCACGGCCGTACGGATCCTGGCCACCCTGCTGCGCCCGGACGCCGGCACCGCGCGCGTCGCCGGCCACGACGCCGTACGGGACCCGGACGAGGTCCGCTACCGCATCGGGCTGCTCGGCCAGCACGCCGCCGTGGACGAGGTGCTCAGCGGCCGGCAGAACCTGGAGCTGTTCGGGCGGCTCTACCACCTCGGCCGGGCCGGCGCCCGGCGGCGGGCGGCGGCGCTGCTGGCCCAGTTCGGCCTGGAGGGGACCGGGGACAAGGCGGTCGGCCAGTACAGCGGCGGCATGCGGCGCCGGCTCGACCTGGCCGCGAGCCTGATCATGCGGCCGCGGGTGCTCTTCCTCGACGAGCCGACGACCGGCCTCGACCCGCGCGGCCGCACGGAGGTGTGGCAGGCGGTCCGCTCGCTCGTCGGCGACGGCACCACCGTGCTGCTGACCACTCAGTATCTGGAGGAGGCCGACCAGCTCGCCGACCGGGTCTCCGTCGTCGACCACGGCCGCGTCGTCGCCGAGGGCACGGCCGACGCGCTCAAGGCCCGCCTCGGCGGCGACCGCATCGACGTCGTCGTACGGGACGCGGAGCGGCTGCGCGCCGCCGCGGCGGTCGTCGGCATGGCCGCCCGGGTCGCGGAGGACGACGTCGAGGTCGACGCCGACGCGCGGCGGATCAGCGCACCGGTCGCCGACCGGATGGCGGCGCTGGCCGAGACCGTGCGGGGGCTGGGCGCGGCGGAGGTGGCGGCGGAGGACGTGTCGCTGCGCCGGCCGACACTGGACGAGGTGTTCATGCACCTGACCGGCCGGAAACCGGAGCCGGATCCGGAGCCGGAGCAGGATCCGGATCCGGGGCCGGGTGGGGACGGCGGCGCCGCCGGCCGGGCGCGCGCCGTAGCGGAAGGGAGCGCCGTATGACGACCGCCACGACCCTCGACGTCCCGCCCCCGCCCCCGCCCGCGCCGCCGCCCGCGCGCACCGCCTCCGCCCGGCTGCGGTGGGCGGTCGCCGACGGGCTCACGATGACCGGGCGCGGCTTCGCGCACTGGGCCCGGCAGCCCGGTCAGGCCGTGGTGAGCCTGGTCTTCCCGGTGATGATGCTGGTGGTGTTCACGTACCTGCTGGGCGGCGGGATGGCCGTGCCCGGCGGCGCCAGCTACCGCGAGTACCTGGTGCCGGGCATGCTCGCGCTCGCCATGTCCTTCGGCCTGGAGGCCACGATGGTCTCCCTCACCTCCGACCTCGGCAAGGGCGTCGTGGACCGCTTCCGCGCGATGCCGATGGCGCCGTCCGCGGTGCTCGTCGGCCGGGCGCTCACCGACATGGCCGAGTCGGTGCTCGGGCTCGCCGCGATGGCGGGCGCGGGGCTCGCGGTCGGCTGGCGCTGGCACGGCACGTGGGCGGAGGCGCTGGCGGCGTTCGGGCTGCTGCTGCTCCTGCGGTTCGCGATGCTGTGGGCCGGGATCTTCCTGGGCCTGGTGGCGGGCAAGCCGGAGATGGTGCAGGCGGTGCAGATCCTCGTGTGGCCGGTGGCGTTCCTGTCCAGCGCGTTCACCTCGCCGGAGACGATGCCGGGCTGGCTGGGCGCCGTCGCGGAGTGGAACCCGATGTCGGCGACCGCGGGCGCGATCCGCGAGCTGTTCGGCAATCCCGGCTGGACCGGCGACTCGTGGGCGGCGCAGCACCCGGTGCTGCTGGCGGTGGCGTGGCCGCTGGCGCTGCTCGCGGTGTTCTTCCCGCTGGCGGTGCGCCGCTACCGGCGCCTGGGGCGCTAGGGCGTCTCTCCGGTGCCGCCGGCGCGGGGCGGCGCCCCCCGCGCCGGCCGCGCTACGGCGCGTACGAGCAGGTGGCGGGCCGCGCCCGCGGGCGCGGGCGACGGCGCTCCCGCCGCGGGGGGCGCCCCCGCCGCACGCCAGTGGCGCCCCGTTTGTACGACTTGACCCGACGTGCCGCCGTGCTGCCGTACTCTCCCGACCCCCCGGGGGCGTTCTTCATGCGGCCGACTTATGCTCGCGGGCGTAAACCTTTCGGCACGTCCGCGGGGGGTGATGGTCCAGTGGGTCAGGAGCCCGAGCCGGATAACGGTGAGGACAGGCCGCAGTCCGACGAGGCGCACAGCGCGTTCACGCCGCCGTTCGGCGTGCCCCTGCCGCCCCCGCCACCGCCCGAAGACGGGCAGACGACCTCCGAGTTCGCCCGCCCCCCGGGCCTCGGCGGGCCCGTCGCCGAGGACCCGGGCGCCGGCTCCGGCTTCACACCCCCGCGCGGCGGCCCCGTGGCCGCCGCCGGGACGGCCGGCGGGGGCGCCGGGCCCGCCGCTCCGGCGACCGGCCCGCTGTCCCGTACGACGCCGTGGCAGGACCGGATGCGGGTCATGCTGCGTACGCCCGTGACCGAGCGCCCGACGCCGGAGCGGATGCTCTCCCCCACCGAGGAGACCGCGCTGCCGGTGCCGCGCGTGCTCGACCTCACCCTCCGCATCGGCGAACTGCTGCTCGCCGGCGGCGAGGGCGCGGAGGACGTCGAGGCCGCGATGTTCGCCATCGCCCACGCCTTCGGCCTGGACCGCTGCGAGCCGACCGTCACCTTCACCCTGCTCACGGTCACCTACCAGCCGTCCCTGGTCGACGACCCCGTCACGCTCAGCCGCACCGTGCGCCGCCGCGGCACCGACTACACCCGGCTCGCCGCCGTCTACCGCCTCATCGACGCCATCGTCGACGAGGACGCCGCCGTCAGCCTGGAGGAGGCGTACCGCGGCCTCGCCGAGATCCGCCGCAACCGCCACCCGTACTCCAAGTGGGCCCTCACCGTCGCCAGCGGCGGGCTGTCCGGTGCGGCGGCGACCCTGGTGGGCGGCGGGCCGCTGGTGTTCTGCGCGGCGGCGCTCGGCGCGATGCTCGGCGACCGGCTGGCGTGGCTGGCGGCGGGGCGCGGGCTGCCGGAGTTCTACCAGTTCGTGGCCGCCGCGATGGCCCCGGCGGCGGTCGGCGTCGCGCTCAACCTCGCCGAGATCGACGCCCAGCCCTCCGCCGTCATCACCGGCGGGCTCTTCGCGCTGATCCCCGGGCGCGCCCTGGTCGCCGCCGTCCAGGACGGCCTCACCGGCTACTACATCACCGCCTCCGCCCGCCTGCTGGAAGTCCTCTATCTGGTCGTCGGCATCGTCGTCGGCGTGCTGATCGTGCTCTACGTGGGCGTGCAGCTCGGCGCCGAACTGAGCCCGGACGCCGCGCTGCACCGGCAGGAGCGGCCGGTGATCTCGCTGTTCGCCGCGATGCTGCTGACGCTGGCGTTCTCGGTGCTGTTGCAGCAGGAGCGCTCCACCGTGATCGCGGTGACCCTCAACGGCGGCGTCGCCTGGCTGATCTACGCGGTCATCGCCGACCAGGCGGACAAGTCGCCGGTGCTGGGGACCGTCCTGGCCGCCGGGCTCGTCGGGCTCTTCGGCCAGCTCCTCTCGCGCTACCGGTTCGTCTCCGCGCTGCCGTACATCACGGCCGCCATCGGCCCGCTGCTGCCGGGCAGCGCCACGTACTTCGGCCTGCTGGGCTTCGCCCAGGACGAGCTGAACCGCGGGGGCCGCGCGCTGCTGACCGCCGCCGCGCTGGCGCTGGCGATCGCGATCGGGGTGAACCTGGGCAGCGAGATCGCGCGTCTCTTCATGAAGCGGCCGGGCATGAAGACGGCCCCCGCCCGGCGGGGCGCGAAGCGCACCCGCGGGTTCTAGGGGCCGTCCGCGCCGTTACCGCGCGTTCAGTGGTGGCCGCCGGCCGCCTCCAGGCGCTTCTTGGACGCCTCGATCTCCGCCTCCGCGTCCTGCCGGCCCACCCAGCTGGCGCCCTCGACGGACTTGCCGGGCTCCAGGTCCTTGTAGACCTCGAAGAAGTGCTGGATCTCCAGCCGGTCGAACTCCGACACGTGGTGGATGTCGCGGAGGTGCTCCACCCGCGGGTCGTGCGCCGGGACGCACAGCACCTTGTCGTCGCCGCCGGCCTCGTCCGTCATCCGGAACATGCCGATCGTGCGGCACGCGATGAGGCATCCGGGGAACGTCGGCTCGTCCAGAAGGACCAGCGCGTCCAGCGGGTCGCCGTCCTCTCCGAGCGTGCCTTCGATGAAGCCGTAGTCTGCGGGGTAGCTGGTCGAGGTGAAGAGCCGCCGGTCCAGGCGGATCCGGCCCGTCTCGTGATCCACTTCGTACTTGTTCCGCGAACCCTTCGGGATCTCGATGGTGACGTCGAACTCCACGGGTGGCTCTCCTTCAAGATCAGCATGGTTCAGATGATTAAGTGTCCCCCACGCAGCGGGGTGGTGGCGAAAGGGGCTGGTCCCTGGTGAGGGTCGGGGTCGGGGTCGCGGTGGCACGGCGGAAGGCCGCCCGCTGGGCACGGCACTGGACCCGGCGGTGGGAGGCGCAGCCCCTGCACACCCGTCGTACGGTGCGGCTGGTGGCCGCGTCCGGCGCGCTGGGCGGTGTCCTCGCCGCCGGTGCGATCACCGCGGCGGGGCCCTGGGACTCGGGTCAGCGTACGGCCGAGAGGCGGACCGCCGCCCGCGCCGACGCCGCCGAAGGCCGCACAGGTGACGCGGATCACGGCGCCGCCGACGGCGTGCCCGCGGGCGGCGCCCCCGGCGACGGCCCCCGCGGCGCCGCCGCGGGCGCCCCGCGGGTGCTGACCCCGCTCGGCCCGCAGGACGGCACCCGGCCCGTCGGCTCGCCGCCGACCGGGGCCGGGTTGGCCCGGGAGCTGGCGCCGCTGCTCGAAGACCCCGCGCTGGGCCCGACGAGCACCGCGGCGGTGTGGGACGTGGCCTCGGGCCGCGCGCTGTACGGCGCGCGCGAGAGCACCGGCGTCGTCCCCGCCTCCACGGTCAAGCTGGCCACCGGCGCCGCCGCCCTCACCGCCCTCGGCCCCGACCACCGCATCCCGACCGCGGCCTGCACGGCCGACGGGAAGGTCTTCCTCGTCGGCGGCGGCGACCCCACGCTGTCCGCGAAGCGGCTGGCGGGGCTCGCGCGCGACACGGCGCGGGAGCTGAAGAAGGACGGGGTGCGGAAGACGGCCGTACGGTACGACGCCACCGCGTACGCCGGCGACGTCCTGCACGACATCGGGCCCAACGAGAACATCGCCCCCGTCACCCCGCTGATGGTCGATGAGGCCCGCCTCGACGACTCCCGGTACGGCCCGGCGCCCCGCGCCACCGACCCGGCGCGGGACGCGGCGGACGCCTTCGCCGCCGCGCTGCGCAAGGCGGGCGTACGGGTCGCGGGCGAGCCGCGCGCCGCGCGGGTGCCGGAGGCGGCGGACGAGCTGGCGACGACGTACTCCGCGCCGCTGGCGGAGCTGACCGAGCGGATGCTGACGCACAGCGACAACGACCTCGGCGAGGCCCTGGCCCGGCAGACGGCCATAGCGGCGGGGCGGAGCGCGAGCTTCGAGGGGGCGGGGCGCGCGGTCGCGGGGCAGCTGAAGCAGCTGGGGCTGCCGGTGCGCGGGGCGCGGTTCGCGGACGGCAGCGGCCTCAGCCGCGACAACCGGGTCTCGGCGGACCTGCTGGCCCGGCTGCTGGTGACGGCGGCGGACCCGGACCGCCCGAAGCTGCGGCCGCTGCTGACCGGGCTGCCGGTGGCGGGGTTCAACGGCACGCTGCGGAACCGCTACGGGGACGAGGCCGGCGGCGCCGGGGCGGCGCGGGGCGTGGTCCGGGCGAAGACGGGGACGCTGACCGGGGTGAACTCGCTGGCGGGGACGGTCGTGGACGCGGACGGGCGGCTGCTGGCGTTCGCGTTCTTCACGATGGGCGCGACGGACCGCGCGGGCGCGGGCGAGGCGCTGGACCGGATGGCGGCGGCGGTGGCGGGCTGCGGCTGCCGCTGACGGCGGGACGCGCCACGGCCGGGTGCCGCCGGGTGCCGGGTGTCGCGCCGGACCCGGTCCGTCTCCCGGAATATCTGTCTGCGCAGACATGTTAATTCGGAAGTCCGCCGCGCCGGCGGCGGCCCGACGAAGGGACACGCACATGGCACGCGCACCGCTCTCCGCCGACAACAGCGCGATAGTCCTGGTCGACCACGCGGTCGGCTTCTCCAACCTCACCAGGTCCCACCCGATCGAGGAGACCCTCGACGGCGCCCTCGCGCTGGCCGAGATCGCGAAGGTCTTCGACGTGCCGCTGGTCGTCACGAACGGGCCCGACGACGGCCCCGCCGGCCCGCTGTACCCGGAACTTCTCGCCGCCCTCGGTGACCACCCCGTCATCAAGCGCGGTCCGGTGTTCGACGCGTTCGGCGACGAGGAGTTCACGGCGGCCGTCGAGGCGACCGGGCGCCGGCGGCTCATCGTCGCGGGCATCCAGACCGACGTCTGCGTCGCACTGACCGCCCTGACCGCCCTCGACCGCGGCTACGAGGTCTACGTCGTCGTCGACGCCTCGGCCGCCACCACCAGGGAGACCCACGACGCCGCGGTGATGCGGCTGGTGCAGGCCGGGGCCGTCCCGGTGAACTGGCTGGCCGTCGGCTCCGAACTGCTCGGCGGCTGGACCGACGACCCGACCGCGCCGGCCTTCGGCGAGGTGATCTTCAAGCACCTCACGTCGTGGAAGCACCAGAACGCCCTCACCGCCGGCGTCCGCGAGAACGCCGCCGGTTAGGCGACGCCCGCGACGAAGCACGCGGCGGCCGGCGCAGCAGCGCCGGCCGCCGCGCCGCACTCCCCGGGGGCCGCCGCGCGTACGGCCGCCGCGTGGTGCGGGCCCGGGGGGAGTCCGGTCGCTACCGCGCGGTGGCCCCCGTCGCGTAGTACGGCTTGCACACCGAGCCCTCGTAGTCCGTGGCGATTTCGAGCAGACGGCCGCCGTCCGCGGACGGCAGCAGCGCCGAGCTGTAGTTGGGGCAGTAGTCGACCGTCTGCGACTCGACCGCCACCGGAGCGGCGATCTCCTGCCAGGCGCCGCTGCCGTTGTCCGAGTTCGTCCATACGGTGCGGCCGCTGCCCGCCGCTCGGGAGCCGTCGGCGTGGTGCAGGACCTGGCCGACGAGGTACAGCCGCCCGTCCGGATTCCCCGGCTCCGGACCCCAGGCCAGATTGGGCGCGTGCTTGAAGTACTTGCCGTCGGCCGTCTCCGGCCGGAAGCCCAGGTGCGCGGGGTCGCCCCAGTCCCAGCCGTCGGCGGACGTGCGGTAGTGGACGACGCAGACGTACTGGCCGGCCGCGGCGCAGATCTCGTACGACATGAAGTAGCTGCCGTTCGGGAGCTTCCGCACCACCGCCATGCCGGGGCGGTCGGAGGCGAGGGTGGAGGCGACGGTGTCGTGGTGGCCGGTCCAGGTGACACCGTCCGTCGTGCGGGCCGCCACCAGCTTCTGGCTGTGGGCCGGGTCGGTCTCGTCCGAGTAGTGGGCGACCAGGGCGCCCGAGGCGTCGATCGAGAACTCCGGCTCCCACAGGCCCCGGTCGTCCGGAGCCGTCGCGATCGTCGAGAGGTACGACCACGAGCGGCCGGTGTCCGTGCTCATGAAGACCCGTAGCGCCATGCGGCGGTCGGCCTCGTCCTGGCCGACCGAGGCCGCCCACAGCAGCGTGCCGGCCCGCAGGCCGCCCACCTGCCGCGGCACCTCGTAGAGCGTGGCGCAGCACAGGCCCTGGCCGCCCGCCGCGTCCGGGTCGGCGACCGTGCCGACCTGGGTGAAGCTCCCGCCGTCGTCGGTGGATTCGTAGATCGCGCCGAGGCCGTTGTTGCCGTCGAAGGTGACGACCGAGGCGAGGACGCGGCCGTTGGCGGTGCCGCTGTGCTCCAGGCGGAGGGCGCGCGGGTAGAGGCCGGTGCCGTCGCGGAGCTTGGTGCCGGTGGCGGCGCCGGCCTGACCGGGGGCCGCGTACTGCGCGAGGAGCAGCGTGGCGGCGAGACCGAGGATCAAGGCGATCGTGTGGGGGATTCGACGAGGCATGGCGGACACCGTAGACGGTGGTTACAACGTTGAAAACCCCCTTCGCCGCCGTTCTCCCGCGGCCCGGTGCCCTCCGGTGGGACGCCGCGGGGACGCACCCGGACCGCCGTATGTCGCGGGTGTGTTGCAACTCCTCGCCCGGTTATCCACAGCTCTGTGGACGAGGGCCGCGGGGGGTGCGCCGGATGTGGCAGCATCCGAGACGTGTGAACGCCCGGTGCTGGCCAGAGCCCCGGGGAGTTGCGGGCACGCGAGGGGGAACGGGGGAAGAGGCATGCGCGAATTCGGGGGAGCGCGGGCGGCGGGCAGGCGCCGGCGCAGGGGCGTCGCCTGGGCCGTGGCCGGGCTGCTGGCGCTGCTCGCGCCGCTGCTGGTGCCGTCCGCGGGGGCGGAGCCGAAGCCGACGGTCGAGGAGGTGCACGCCCGCGTCGAGCGGCTGTACCGCGAGGCGGAGGCCGCCACGGACGCGTACAACGAGGCGGCGGGCAAGGCGGAGAGGCAGCGGGAGAAGGCCGAGCGGCTCGACCGCCGGGCGGCCGCCGCGAGCCGGCGGCTGGCCGGGCTGAAGGACGAGGCGGGCGCGCTGGCCCGGGCGCAGTATCGCGGCGGCGGGGTGCCCCTGGAGGCGCGGCTGCTCCTCAGCGACGATCCGGAGGAGTTCGTCGACGACCTGCGGCTGGCCCGCAAGGGGCAGCACGCCCAGCGGCGGCTGATCACCGAGGTGACCGGCGCGCGGCAGCGCCTGGACGGGTATGCGGAGGACGCCGCCGGGGCGTACGAGCGGCTGGAGCGCACCCGCGAGGCGAAGGGCCGGGCGAAGGAGAAGATAGAGGAGCGGCTGGCCGAGGCGAAGGAGCTGGAGCGGAGGCTCAGGGCCGAGGAGCGGGAGCGGCTGCGCCGGCTGGAGCGGCAGCGGGCCCGGGAGTCGCAGGCGCGCTGGCTGGACTCCGGGATCCTGGCGGAGATCGACGCGAAGGCGACGCCCGCCGGCCGGAAGGCCCTCGCGTACGCCACCGACCAGCTCGGCAAGGACTACGTGTGGGGGGCCGAGGGGCCCGACACGTTCGACTGCTCCGGGCTGACGATGCGCGCGTGGGAGGCGGCCGGGGTGCGGATCCCGCGGACCTCGCAGACCCAGCTGGCGGGGCTGCCGCGGATCGACGTGCGCGAAATGCGCCCGGGCGACCTGATCATCTATCACTCCGACGCCAGCCACGTCGGCATATATGCCGGTGACGGCGCGATCGTGCACGCGCCGCGGCCCGGCCGGCAGGTGACCGTGGCCGGCGCGGGGACCATGCCGATCAAGGCCGTCGTGCGCCCGGACGCGTGATCTGCGTCATGCGCGGCACCCGCCGGATGCGGCGTGGCCCGGCCCGGCGTGGCCCCTGTGAACAGGGCAAAGGGCCGGACGGGCGGGGGTGTTCCGGGCCCTTCGACCGTTCCGTACCGGCGGGTGATCACGCTAGGGTCCCTCCTTGGCGGTTTCGCTGCGGGCAGCGCCTCAGACAGCGGGGACCGCCGTACACGGCCGCGGGCGCGTTCGCGCCGGCCGTCACCCTCGGGGGGAGGGAAGGAAGAGCAATGCCCGCACCCGGGCGTTTTCCGGCCCCCGGCCCGCTCGGCGGACCCGACCAGTCCGCCCCCGGTGCCGGGGTGACCGACGCGCACGCCGCACCGCGGCGGCGGCACCCGCTGCCGCCGTCCGGGCACGCGCCGTCGCCGCAGCCGCACGTGCCGTTGCCGGCGCAGCGCTCGGCGACCGCGCCGGCGCCCGCCGGGCAGCCGCCCGCGCGCCCGCGCGCGGTGCCGGAGCCGCTGACGCTGCTGCTGATAGAGGCGGAGCCGGGCGGCGGGCCCGGCGTCGCGCGGATGCTGGAGCAGGCCGGCGCCGGCCGCCACGGGGAGCGGATCCGGGTGCGCACCGCGCGGAACCTCACCGAGGCGGAGCGGCTGCTCGGCCCCGACGTGCACTGCATCCTGCTGGACCTGAGCGTGCCCGGCGAGGGGAGCGGCGCGGCCCCCGAGGAGGGGGCCGGCCCCGGCGACGTGGGCGACGAGCTGGCGGCGCTGCACGCGGTGCTGGCCATGGCGCCGGCGCACGCCGTGCTCACGCTCACCGACGAGGACGACGTGGAGCTGGCCGCCGAGGCCGTCCGCGTCGGCGCGCAGGACTACCTCTTCCGCGGCGAGCTGGACGGCCGGGTGCTGGGCCGCGCCATCCGGTACGCGGTCGAGCGCAAGCGGGCCGACCTGACGCAGAGCCGGCTGACCGCCTCGCGGCTGCGGGCCCAGGAGAACGCCCGGCTGGAGCGCGGACTGCTGCCCACGCCGCTGCTCGCCGGCTCCGGCCTCGGCTTCGCCGCCTGCTACCGCCCCGGCCTGCCGCTGCCCTCCGCGGGCGGCACCCCCACCCGGGCGCTGCTCGGCGGCGACTTCTACGACGCCGTCCGCACCCCCGACGGCGCGGTGCACGCCATGATCGGCGACGTCTGCGGCCACGGCCCGGACGAGGCCGCGCTCGGCGTGGAGCTGCGCATCGCCTGGCGGGCGCTGACGTTCGCCGGCCTCGTCGGCGACGAGCTGATGGCCACCCTCCAGCAGGTGCTGGAGAACGAGCGGGCCGACGACGAGATATTCGCCACCATGTGCACGGTCGACATCTCCCCCGACGCCCGCCGCGCCGGCCTCTACCTCGCCGGCCACCCGGCCCCGCTGGTCGCCGCCCCGGGCGGCCGCCCGCGGCTGCTGCCGCAGGAGCTCGGCGGCCCGGCGCTCGGGCTGCTGCCGCACGCCCGCTGGCCGCGTCAGCAGGTGGACCTGGGCGGCGCGTGGCGCCTGATGCTCTACACCGACGGCCTCATCGAGGGCCGCACCGGCCCGGGCCGCGGCCGGCTCGGCCAGGAGGGCATGCTCTCGCTGGTCGGCAGCCTGCTGGACCGGGGCCTGGGCGGCGAGGACCTGCTGCACGGCGCGGTCACCGAGGCCCGCGCGCTCAACGGCGGCGACCTCACCGATGACGTGGCGGTGCTCCTGCTGGACCGCCCCCCGGGCCCGCGCGGGCCCGGGGACCGGCGGCCGTGACCGCCGGCGGGGTCAGCGCCCGTTGAACGGGCCGTAGGGCCCGTCGGAGCTGCTGCCCCCGCTGCGCCGGCCGCCGCCGATCTGCCTGAGCGCCGGCCGGACGTCCACCATGAAGACGATGGTCGCGATCAGCGCGATGATCGGCAGGAACGACATGATCGGGAAGATCACCATCACGGCGAAGCCGACGCCGAGGATGATCAGCCAGAACTGCTTGGTGTTCTTGTCAGCGGCCCGGTACGCGTCCTCGCGGGCCACGGCCGCCAGGATCAGGGCCGCGCCGGCGAACACGGTCAGGGCAAGGCTGAGCAGGCCCAGGAGCGAGTAGAAGCCAGAGACGAGCACGCGGTCCACCGCCTAATAGTCCGACTGAGTGGTTCAGGGATCCGGCGCAGACACCGTACCCGGATAACGCCCCGGGCACGCGATGTGTGCCCGGGGCCCGGCGCTCAGGACTCCGACTTCGGGGTCTTCTTCGTCGCGGACTTCTTCGCGGTGCCGTTGGCGCCGGTCCGGCCGGTGCCGCGGGCCGCCGTCTTGCGCGGGGCGGCCTTCTTGGCGGCGGGCTTCCCGGTCCCCGTCGCCGCGGACCCGGCGGCGGGCTTCTCGTCCGCCGGCTCGTCGCGGACGGCCCCCGCACCCCCGGCAGCCGCGCCGCCGACCGCCGCCCCGGCGTCCTTGCCGGCGGCGTCCCCGTCCTCGCGGGGCCGGATGATCTCGGTGGTCACCTGCACCGCGTCGGCGGTGTCGCCGCGCCACTCCGCGACCGCGCCGCGGCCGCGCTCGGCCAGCTCGTCGTAGGTCTCCCGGGCCTTCACCGCGTACTCGGCGGCCCGGCCCACGCCCTGCAGCGCGAGGTCCTGCGCGGTCTCCCGCAGCTTCTTGATGTCGGTGTCCAGCCCGTCGAGCCGCTCGGCGACCTTCGCCTGCGCCTCCTTGGCCTGCTTCGACACCCGCTCCTGCACGTCGCGCGGGTCGGTCTCCCGCACCGCGGACAGCCGCTCCGGCGCCTCCGCCCGCAGCCGCTCCACCAGCGCGGGCACCTCGCGCAGCTTCTCCAGCGCCAGGTCGGCGGTGCCGGCGACGGCGTAGAGGGGCGTCGGGTCGCTGAGCGTCTTGCGTACGTCGTCGGTGATGGTCATGTCGTTCTCCTCCGGTCGCTGGCGGGCTTCCCGTCGCCCTCGCCCCGCCCGCCGTCCGGCCGCGGGGCGTCCCCGTTCGTCTGGTCCTCCTCCGCGTGCCCGCCCGTGTCGTCGCGCGCGTTCTCCTTGCGGAAGGAGTCGTAGATCTGCAGCAGCACCTGCTTCTGCCGTTCGCTGATCGCCGGATCGGTGAGTATCGCGGAGTGCACCGCCAACCCGTCCGCCACCCCGTCGGCCCGGCGCTCGTCGAGGATCCCCGCCTGCACGTACAGCGTCTCGGCGGAGATCCGCAGCGCCTTCGCGAGCTGCTGCAGGATCTCGGCGCTGGGCTTGCGCAGCCCGCGCTCGATCTGGCTCAGATACGGATTCGACACCCCGGCGGCATCGGCCAGCTGCCGCAGGCTGAGCCGCGCGCTGCGCCGCTGCTCCCGCAGGAACTCACCGAGGTTGCCGACGTGTATCGAGGCCATGTGTCCGATGCTGCCGCAGTCGTGCTAACTATTGCAAGCACCCGCTTGCAAGTGTGTCACACGCCACATATCGCGATACTATCGCGACTGAAGGCGATCCGTCTCGCTCTTTCCGAGCCACCGCCGTGCCCGGCTCCCTACGGTCGTCGTACGTGGTCGGCGTTGATCCGCCCGGTCCGTCTGTCCTCCTTCCGCCTGCTGTCCCGCAGTCCGCTCAGCTGTCGAAGCGGAGGCCGGGCCGGGTCCAGAGTGTGAGGTCACTGCTGGTGGCGACCGCCAGGGTCAGGCCGGAGGGAGAGAATCCGGCCGCGCGGAGTTCCGCGTAGTCGGAGTGGAAGACGTGCCACCACGTCCCTCCCGCCGGGCCGTTGTGGGACCCGCCGTCGGCGGAGAGGACGACCCGGTCGTGGGGCCACTCGGGACTGACGACGTCCAGGGTCCAGCCGTCCGGCGTGGTGCTGTGCAGGCCGCCGCCGAAGAGTCCGGCCATGCGTACCGGGACGCCCGCGACGGGGCCGAGCCCCGGACAGGTGAGGTCCGGGTGGGCGTCGGGGGTGCTCGTTTCCGGGTCGGGGTCCCGGTCGCGGGCGATCTTCTCGCCGGTGAACGCGTCGAAGAGTCCGTGGCCGTTGCTGGACACGACCATGATGAGGTCGTGCCCGCTGTCGGGATGGACGGCGAATCCCACACCAAGAAGGCCCCCGATGGGAGTCCTGCGGTCCATCACCGGCTGCCATGGCTCGGGAGCCGGCAGGACGGTGGCGGCGAGATAGCGCTCGCGCAGCTTCTGCTGGTGCTCCGTGATCAAGTCGTCTCCCCGGTGCGATCCGCGTCGAGGGTCTCTCGCGCAGCGGCCCACGTCGACTCGAATTCCTGGCGGGTGGTCTCGGCAGCGCCCACGGGCCGACCGCTTCCTGCTGATCCAGCTGCGACGCTGTCCGACTCGTTTAAGCGAACGATCAGAGAGGAAACATCACGCTCAGTCTCGGCAGCTTGCGTGCTGCCTCGTCCTCGCGTCGCACGTCCCACCGCTGACCGAGCGGCCCCGAACTGCCCTCTCCATCCCCTTGTTCGGCCTTGACCTCCTCATAAAACGCCTCGCCGCAGTCGTCGTCGACACCGGTCAGGCTCCGGTACGCCTCCATCGCGACATAGTCGAGAGACTCCCACGTGGGCCAGTCGTCGTTCCACGTCTCCCGCGGGCGTCCCCCCAAGCACTGGACCTCCGGAACGTCGGCCAGAGAGTCCGGATCAGCCAGTGCCCTGGAGAAGGCATCACGGCCGAGCCCCACCATCCACAGGCCGAAGTAGCAGAAGCCGTCATCCGAACACCAGCCACCGAAGATCCGGTCCGCTGCCGCCCATAGATCCCACGTGAACGCGTCGTGCGTCACTTCGTCCAAGCGCACCTGGAACTGCACGACCTCGGCCACCGGCCTTCGCGACAGTGCGCCACACAGCCACGCGAGCCGCTCGTCCGGGCCGTGTGCCTGACGCCGGCACTCCTCGATGAGCTCCCAGAAGGAATCAATGTCCACAGCGGCACTGTGTCAGGCACCTCTGACAGCGCAGGGTCGACGAACTCTGTTCGAGGGGTGGAGAATCCGGAGATCATCATCAAGCTCACCCCGGATGAGTCGCTGCCGGGAATCCTTGCGGCAACAGGCTTCGGCCAGCACCGGACGACATTGGCGGTGGGATCCGCTGCCGTTCGTCAGCCTCGGACAATGCAGAAGGGGTGTCCGGCCGGGTCGGTCAGGACGCGCCACCTCGTCTCCTCGGGCTGGGTGCCCGGCTTGCCCGCGCCCAGCGCCAGCAGCCGGGCCTCCGCCTCGTCCAGGTTCTCCGCGACGGCGAAGCAGAGGTGCGACTGCTGCGGAACGACCTGGGTGGGCCAGGTCGGGGCCCGGTGGCCGTCGACGCGCTGGAAGCCGAGGATGAGCCCGTTCCCGTAGTCGAGCGCCGCGAAGTCGGCGTTCGACCCCGGGTGCGGTGGGAGGCCGGTGGCCTGTTCGTAGAACGCTGCCAGGGCGGACGGGTCCGGGCAGTCGAGGGTGATCGCGCGCAGCTTCATTCGCAGGGGCATGCGACGAGCCTATGGCGGCCGTCGGAGACGCTCTGTTGACCTTCCCCCTGGGGGAAGCCGCAGCATCGGCGGGGCCGGGCGACCGACCGCCCGGCGCGAGGAGGGACGGGCAATGGGGTTGCTGACCATCGGGGCCTTCGCCCGGGCGTCCCGGCTGTCGCCGAAGGCGCTGCGGCTGTACGACCGGCTCGGCCTGCTGACCCCCGCCAGCGTCGACCCGGTCACCGGCTACCGCCGCTACGCCCCCGAGCAGCTGGAGCAGGCCCGGCTCGTCGCCTGGCTGCGGCGGCTCGGGATGCCCCTGGCCCGTATCCGGTACGTCCGCTCGCTGGACGCGGCCGCCGCGGCGGGGGAGATCCGGGCGTTCTGGGCGCAGGTCGAGGCGGACACCGCCGCGCGGCGGGACCTGGCCGCCTTCCTCGTCGACCACCTGTCCGGGAGGGACCCCGACATGCCGCTGGAGATCCGTTACGCCGCCCTGTCCGACACCGGCCTCGTACGCGCGGGCAACCAGGACACCGCCTACGCCGGGTCCCGGCTCCTCGCCGTCGCCGACGGCTACGGGGACCGGGGTGCCCCCGCGAGCGCCGCCGCCGTCGACGCGCTCAAGCGCCTGGAGACCGACGGCGTCCCCGCCGGCGATCTCCTCAACGTCCTTCAGGACGCGATCGGCCGGGCCACCGGGGCCGTGCACGGCGTCACACCGGCCGGCGCCTCCGCCGGGGACGCCGGGGACGCCGGGACCACGCTCACCGCGATGCTCTGGACCGGAGCGCAGCTCGCCCTCGTCCACATCGGTGACTCCCGCGCGTACCTCCTGCGCGACGGGGAGCTGTTCCAGATCACCCACGACCACACCGTGGTGCAGTCGATGATCGACGACGGGCGTCTCACCCCGGCGGAGGCCGCCTCCCACCCGCAGCGGTCCCTGCTGGTACGCGCCCTCGGCCGCGGCGCCGACGCCACCGCGGACCTGCGCCTGCACGACGCCCGGCGCGGCGACCGGTACCTGCTCTGCTCCGACGGCCTCTCGGCCGTCGTCCCCGGCGGGGAGATCCACCGGGTGCTCGCCCGGAGCGGCGGGCCCGGGGAGACGGTGCGGGCGCTCGTCGGGCTGGCCAACGACTCCGGCGGCCCCGACAACGTGAGCTGCGTGGTCGCCGACGTCGCCGACGTCGGGGGCGCCCGGCGGTAGCGCGGCTAGCCGAAGGTGTACGTCGTCCAGTCGGCGTACACGGCGTAGCCGAGGCGCTCGTAGAGCGCGTTGCTCGTGGGGTTGGCCGCGTTCGTGAAGAGGGCCGCCTCCGTGGCGCCCGCGTCGAGCGCCGCGCGGGTCACCGCCGCGGTCACCGCGGCCGCGTAGCCGTGGCCGCGGTGGGCGGGCGGGGTGTAGACCGGGTCGACCTGGGCGAGGCCCGCGACCGGGGGGTTGACGCCGGCCACGGAGACCGGGGTGCCGTCGGGGGTCTCCCAGAAGGAGTAGTGCTTGTCGGCGTAGCGGGTGGTGGGCCAGGTGGCGGCGTCGACGGTGACGTCCTCGCCGACGTCGGCCGCGAAGCCGCGGATGAAGTCGATGACGTGCGCGTCGTCGCCCGCGCCCGCCGCCCGCGCGCGCCCCGCGGGGGCGGGGTCCGGCGGCGTGAGCGTACCGAGGCGGCGCAGCCGGAGCCGTACGGCGGGTGTCGGCGTCGCGCCCGAGTGGCGCTGCCAGGCGGCCGCGAAGGCGGCGGTGGTGTCGCTGTCGCCGCCGGTGGAGGGGAGGGTGTGCCCGAGGCCGGCCAGGTGGGATGCGAGGGTGTCGGCCTGCTCGGGGGTGAGCGGGGTGAGGCCGAGGGCGCGGCCGGGCAGTTGGTGGCAGACGGCGAGGACCGACCCGGCCCGCGACAGCCGGCCCAGCAGCGGGCGTCCGCCGCCGTACGGGCCCGTGCCGCGTGCTTGCAGCCGTGCCGCCCAGGTCAGGGCCATGATGTGGGGGACGGGCCGGGCGCGGAGGAACTCTCCGGCTCCGGCCAGGAATCGGTCGACGTCATCGGTGAGGTGCCAGCCGTCCGCGCTCATGGCGCCATGATCCCGCAGGTGGGATTCCCCGCGGCGGCCGGGCTGCGGAGGCCCTGGGTCAGCCGGGGCGGCGGGCGTCGATGAGCGCCTGGACGCCGTCGAGTACGCGCTCCAGGCCGAACGCGAACTCGTCGTAGTCCGACGGGTTCCGCGGCGGCTCCGTGTCCGGTTCGTCGAAGGCGCCGCCCTCCACCGCCGTACGCAGGTGGGGCAGCCGGCCGGCGGCGGAGACCCGGAGGAGGAAGTGGCTGTACTCGTTCATCAGCCGCTCCATGTCCTTGTTCCCGCCCATCGCGAGGGCGATCGTCACCTCCGCGCGCACCTGGTTGCTCACCAGCAGCGCCGTGGCCACCTTCTCGAACTCCGTCAGCGGGGTGTCGCGGAGGATGTAGAGGGCCTGGTCGAGCGCCGCGAGCTGGTTCGGGGTGACGGGCGGGCCGCCGCTGGGGACGTGCGCCACGGCCCACGGGTGCGCGAACATCGCGGCGCCGATGGCCTGGTACCAGTGCCGCAGCCCGGCCCGCCAGTCGGCCGCGGCGTCCTCCGGCAGCGGCTCCGGCGGGCCGAAGGCCCCGTCGACCATGAGCGTGACCAGCTCGTCCTTCGTGGCCACGTACCGGTAGAGGGCCATCGTCGAGACGCCCAGCTCCTTGGCGACCCGTCCCATCGACGCGGCCTCCAGGCCCTCCGCGTCCGCGACCGCGACCGCCGCCGCGACGATCCCGTCCAGCGTCAGCCCGCGCTTCGGCCCCTTCTGCGGCCGGGGTTTGAGGCCCCAGGCGGCCTCGACGCTGGCGGGGACGGCTCCGGTGCCGGGGCGGGGGTCGGGCTGGTCGTCGCTGGCGTCCATGGGTGCAGTTTACGGTATACGCAGTGCCGTGTATGGTCTACACAGTAGTGTGTAAGGCATACGCAGAAGACTTTGGGCGTGCCCTGAGAAGGTCCCGAGGAAGCGCCGAGAAGCCGAGAAGAGCTGAGAAAGGGGGAGAGCTGTGCCCCAGCCCACCCGTCCCGCCGTCGAGGCCGCCGGCCTCACCAAGGCGTACGGCGGCACGACCGTGCTCGACGGCGTCGGTCTGCGCGTCCCGCCCGGCACCGTCTTCGCCCTCCTCGGCCCCAACGGCGCCGGCAAGACCACCACCGTCCGGATCCTCGCCACGCTGCTGCGCGCCGACGCGGGCAGCGCCCGCGTCGCCGGGTTCGACGTGGCCGCGGAGCGCTCGAAGGTCCGCCGGGCCATCAGCCTCACCGGCCAGTACGCCGCGCTCGACGAGCAGCAGACCGGCGCGGAGAACCTCCGCATGGTCGCCCGGCTCACCGGCCTGTCCCGCCCCGCCGCCCGCCGCCGCGCGGCCGAGCTGCTGGAGCGGTTCGCCCTCGCCGGCGACGCCGCCGACCGCCGCGTCGGCACGTACTCCGGCGGCATGCGCCGCCGGCTCGACCTCGCCGCCGGCCTCGTCGGCGACCCCTCCGTGATCTTCCTCGACGAGCCGACCACCGGCCTCGACCCCCGCAGCCGCCAGGCCGTCTGGGACGAGGTCCGCCGCCTCGCGGACGGCGGCGTGACCGTCTTCCTCACCACGCAGTACCTGGAGGAGGCCGACCGCCTCGCCGACCGGATCGCGCTCCTCGACGGCGGAAAGCTCGTCGCCGAGGGGACGGCGGCGGAGCTGAAGCGGCAGGTCTCCGCCGAGCGGCTGGACCTCACCCTGACCTCCCCGGAGGCGTACGAGAAGACCGCCCGCGCCCTGGACCACCTCACGGTGCGCCGCGACCCCGGCGCCCGCACCCTCGGCATCACCACCGACGGCCGCGCCGCGCACATACGCGAGCTGCTCGACGCCGTCGACCCCGACCGCACCCTCATCGAGCGCTTCTCCGTGCACTCCGCGACGCTCGACGACGTCTTCCTGAAGGTGACCCGCGATGGCTGACGCCCTGACCCACTCGGCGACGATGGTCGGCCGCTCCGTGCGGCTCAGCTCCCGCAACCCCGACGCCGTGATCACGGCGCTGGCGCTGCCGGTGCTGCTGATGCTCGTCTTCGTCTACCTCTTCGGCGGCGCGATCGACACCGGCGGAGGCTACGGGCGCTACGTCGACTACGTCGCCCCCGGCGTCCTCGTCCTGTGCGCCGGCTTCGGCGCCGGCACGACGGCGATGAGCGTCGCGGACGACATGAAGGGCGCCGTCATCGACCGCTTCCGCTCCCTCGACGTCGGCGGCACCGCCGTCCTCGCGGGCCACGTCGCGGCGAGCGTCGTCCGGAACCTGGCCGCCACCGTGCTGGTCTTCGGCGTCGCCTTCGCGGTCGGCTTCCGGCCGGCGGCGGGGATCGGTGGCTGGCTCGCGTCGGCGGGCATCCTGCTGGCGGTGATCACGGCCATCTCGTGGGTCGCGGCGGCGGTCGGCCTGCTGGCCGACTCCCCGGAGGCGGCCGGCGGCTTCACATTCTTCCTGGCCTTCCTGCCGTACCCGTCCAGCGCCTTCGTCCCGGTCGACTCGATGCCGGGCTGGCTGCACGGCTTCGCCGAGCACCAGCCGCTGACCCCGGTGATCGAGTCGCTGCGGGGGCTGCTGCTGGGGCACCCGGTGGGCGGCAGCCCGTGGGAGGCGCTGGCGTGGTGCGCGGGGCTGACGGCGGTGTCGATGGCGGCAGCGGCGGCGCTGTTCAGGCGGCGGACGGCGTGAGCGGGCGGGGCGCGGGGCGGGTGCCGGTTGCGCACCGGCCCGTACGCACCCCGCCGACTCACACCCCGCCGAACAGCTCCAGCAGCTCCGTCCGCCCGGCCGCCCGCGCCGCCGCGACCGCCGACGGCGACCCGGCCTGCGGGTCCGCGCCGTGCCGCAGCAGCACCCGTACGACGTCGTCCGCGCCCGCCCGCACCGCCGCCGCCAGCGGCGTCGCGCCCAGCGCCCCGACCTGGTCCGCGTCGGCGCCGCGCAGCAGCAGCGCGCCGACGGTGCCGGGGTGCCCGTGCACGGCGGCGAGCATGACGAGGGTGTCCCCGTCGTCGTCGCGCAGCCCGACCGGCACCCCGGCGTCCACGTACGCCGCCAGCGTGTCCGTACGCCCCTGCCGCGCGAGGTCGAAGGCCTTGGTGGCCAGCTCGAACACGGCCGGATCGTGCGCGGGCTCGTCGGCTGCACTCATGCCGTCACCCTACGACGCGGAAGGCGATCCCCCGGTATTGCTGGCGTGCCGCCGCCGCGGTGCGGCGAGCCACCTCAGCAGCTCCCGTTCGATCTCACCGGCGCCGGCCACCGTGGACAGCGGCAGCGCGCCGGACGCCCGGTCGAGCACGGCGTTGACGGCCTTCGCCGCCTCGGCCGTCGTCGTCTCGCCCCGCTCCATCGAGTACGCCTGCCGGATCACGTCCGTGTACACCGACTGGAGCCGCTTGAACGCCAGATACCGGGGCAGGTCCGCCGCGAGCCCGGCGGTGGCGCCCGGCCGGAGCCGCTCCGCCGCCTCCGCCCAGCGGGCGACGACCTCGCTCTCCTGGCCGGCGGGGTAGCGCATCAGATGCAGGTGGGTGGCCAGATCGTACAGCGGATCGCCGAGGAGGGCCAGCTCCCAGTCGATGGTCCACAGCACCTGCTGCTTGTCGACGATGAGGTTCGCACGGTGGATGTCGCCGTGCAGCAGCGCGAAAGGGCGCGGGGTCATCCCCTCCAGCCGGGCCAGGAGCGAGGAGACGGCGGAGGGGGACGACTCCGGGTGGACGCCCAGACCGCGGAAGAGCGTGTCGAAGTGCGGCAGTGAGCGCTCGACGACGTCGGTCAGGGTGAACCGGACGAGAGCGCGGGCGAACGCCCTGGTGTCGCCGTCCGCCGGCGGCGGGGAGTGGAGCGCGAGCAGCCGGGGATCGCCGGCGTCGACGGCCAGCAGCTCCCGGAAGAGCCGCATGATCTGGTCGAGGAGCGCGGCGGGCACCGCCTCGCCGGGCGCGGCGACCTCCGCCAGCGTGCACCCCTCGATGAAGCCCTGGACGGTGAGGGTGTCGATGCGGCCGATCGTGGGCACGTGGGAGACGCGGCCCGCCAGTTCGGTGAGCAGATCGTCCTCGGAGGCGAAGCACCTGCGGTCGAACCACAGCAGCCCGGGCCGGGGGTCGCGCAGCTTCACCCACCCGGCGGACTCCCCGAACAGCCCGGGCGCGGACAGCCGTACCGCGTACGTCTCGTGGTGGTAGCCGGGCAGCGGCCCCACGACCTGCGTCGCCGAGGCGAAGAGGCCCGGCAGGACACGTGGACCGGTGGGGGGCGGGGGCAGAGCGTCCTCTGCTGGGGGCGTGGTCAGGGCGGATCACTCCTTCTGCCGCATGGCGTCCCTTGGACAGATCGGGCCGGGCGGGCGGGCGGTCAGTGCGGCGCGGTCGTGCCGCGCAGCGCATGCAGTATGGCGCCCATCGAGCCGACCGTGAGCGGTGCGCCCGCCGTTTCGAGGGCGTGCGCCTTGTGGGGGGCGCGTGCGTAGCCGATGAAGCCGACGCCGGCGAGGTGCGCGGCCTTCCAGTCGGACGGCGAGTCGCCGATCATCACACACTGGCCGGGCGCCGCGCCGGTCGACTCCAGCGCGCGCAGCAGGCAGTCGGGGTCGGGTTTCAGCCCGGAGGCGTCGGGCCGGCGCCCGTGCACGTGGGGGGAGAAGTAGCCGCCGAGCCCCTGCGTCTCCAGGTGGACCTCGATGGCGGCGGCCGCGTTGTTGGAGGTGACGGCCAGGGTGCGGCCGAGCAGGTGCAGTTCGGTGACCACGTCGTGCGCGTACGGGGTGGGGGCGGCCGTCTCCGCCGCCTTCTTCTCCGCCTCCGTCAGCAGCCTCTCCACGGTGCGGACGATGCCGTCGCCCGGCAGCTCCCGCCGGGCGGCGGTGAGGAGGCTGTGCGGGTCGCCCGGGTCGTGCGGGGAGGTGCGCAGCAGGCCGGGCGCCCGGCTGTCCAGCTCCCGGCGGAGCTGCCCGGCGACCTCGGTGGCGGGGTATGCGGCGAAAAGCCGGCAGAGTGGGCCGTCGAAGTCGAAGAACACGCACTTCGCGGAGTCGAGCACTTCTGCCAGGGCGGTCACATTCATCCGTTCCACGGTACGGCTATGGTCTTCCAGCGCGTTTCGAACCACGCGCGCTGCTGGTCGATGAAGAGGGCGTCCCGCGCGTTGCCGCCGTACTCGGGCGGGTGGAAGTGCACCAAGGGGGTCTCCACCCCGCGGACATCGTAAATGGTGTGGTATTCCCCCGAACCGAGGACGAATTCCACCTCTTCCCGCTGCGACGTGTAGGTCCCGAAGAGGACTTCGGCGCCGTTCAGGAGGTAGAACTTGTGTCCCGGCGGCTGCCCCGTGCTGCGCACCTGTAAGGAGACGTCGACGCCGGCGTCCTCCTTCAGCTGGTCCAGGCCGGCCCGCAGCGCCTGGGTGAAGCTGCGGACGAATCCGTACAGCCGGTCGCCCGGCCGTGGGTCCTCCGGCTGCCGGACGAGCCGGGGAAGGTCCTGAAGCGCCGACCGCCGGGGGATCAGCGCCCGGACGGTGATGCTGGCCGGATTCAGACTTCCTTCCAGTACTGATTTGAACGGCTTGTCGAGGTACCTGAGGAGCGACTGCATCGTGACCGAGACCACGTCCAGCGTGACGTGCTCCCTGCCGAAGGCCCGCGTCAGGCAGTCGACCGGGGAGGGGTCGTCCTGGTCGGGGGCGCTGTGCAGCACCCGGGACGGGCTTCCCCTCCCCGGATCGTTGACGAGGCCGTCCGCGCGCAGCAGGCCGAGGGCCTTGCTCACGGTCGGCCGGGAGACCCGGTAGCGGCCCGCCAGGGCGTTCTGGGCGGGCAGCGTGGCGTCCCGGCCGAACTCACCCTCGCCGATCCGGCGGCGGAGGTCGTCGGCGATCCACCGGTAGAGGGGAGTACGGACGCCGCCCGTCGCTGCCTCTCGATGCATCTGAGAAAGGTACAACGGCCTGTCATCTCCAGGGAGTTGTCAACACGGCAGGTTCGCGGCCTGCCTTCGGGCTGACAAAGCCGAGCATCTCCGGCGCTGCTGTCCGCTGCGTGCAACCGGTGCAGCTCCGTAGATTCGCAGTTGTCGAACGGAGGAGGCGCGGGATGGCCCACCTTTCCGGCCGCCGGGCCGCCGGCTCAGTATCCGAGGGGGTACGGCACGGCGATGCTGGACCACAGCGATTCGAACCAGGCCCGGGAGTGCTCGACGAAGGCCGCGTCGTGCTGGTCGCGGCTGTCGGGGCCCGCGGAGTAGTGGAAGAGCGGGGCGTTGAGGCCGAGGACGTCGTGGATGGCCATCATCTCGCCCTGGTACTCCACCTCCCGCCGCAGCACCCGGTAGTACCCCATCAGCGCCTCGGTGCCGTTGAACACGTAGAGCTTGCTGGTGGGGGTGAGGGGCATGCCCCGGATCTCGACGGACACCTCGGGCACCAGATCGCGTTCGCGGAGGTTGCGCAGGGTGTGGTCCAGGCTGCGGGCGTGCAGCTGGACCAGGTCGTGCAGGCGCTGCCGCGGCCGGGGGTCCGACGGGTCCCCGGTCAGCTGCGGGATGGCGAGCTGGGCGTCCGGGCTGGGCACCAGGATGCGTGCGGTGATCGACTCCGGCGCGCGCTGCTCGCCGATCGCGATCCGCATGGCCGTGGGGGCCAGCGCCTGGGTGAGCGTCTCCGTCGTCAGGTTGAGCACGTCGAGGGTCACGTGGGTGGCCTGAAACGCCAGCTCGATGCGGTCGACCAGCTCCACCCCCGCCGCCCGCGGCTCCTCCGCGTCCACCGCGCGCGGCTCGGCCACCGTGGGCGGTGCCCCCCGGCCGACGTCGGCGAGGAGCCGCTCGCGCTTGAGCTGCTCCAGGGCCTTCCGTACGACGCTGCGCTCGACGGCGAACTCCGCCATCAGCACCTTCTGCGTCGGGAGGCTGTCTCCGGGGCGCAGTTCGCCGGACCGGATGCGCTCGCGCAGCGCGCCGGCGACGCGGTCGCGCGCGGTCCCGGTGCCGGCTGCCGAAGGTTGATCCCTGCTCACCCGGCCAACATTACAACTTCTGGCCAACAGGCGCGGGTTGTCTGGGAATTGTTTTGAGTTGGTGACCAACTGGGCACAAGTCAAGCAGAGTTGGCTGCCAACTCTGGGACCCTGGCGGCAACCGGCGGAAGTTGGCAGTGCTGGCCGCCGCCCGGGGTTCGCGCTCTCCCGCTGTTCAACGGCGCATGGGGGGAGGGGGACCGCTGCGTTCGCAGAAGGGAGGGACCCACCATGCCGGTCGGACTCACTCTGGCCATGTCAGCGCTGCTCGTCGGCTTCGAGCGCTTCGTCGAATGGCGCTTCGGCACGGTGGGAGCGATCGGGCTCACCACCTTGCTCGTGGGGCTCAAGGCGCAGAACGTCACGTGCATGACCATCGGCGGGCTCGCGCTCGCCGTGCTGCTGCTCCAGTCCGCCGAGCCCGTCCGCCCCGCGGCCGGGCAGTGAGCGGGATCCGGAGCGGGACCCGGAAGCAGAGAGCCGGCCGGAAGGAGGGCTAGAAGGTGTCGGGACACCACGGCCGGCGCGAGGTGCGCAGGAGGGCGTCCGCCCGTGCGGCGGCGCCCGGGCGCTCCTCGTCGACCACGCCCAGGGCGGCGAGCCGCACCGCGGACTCGTCGCCCAGGCAGAGGCGGCCCAGCTCCGCCACGCCCAGGGCGAGGTCGGCGGGCCGGTCCGTGGGGGAGCAGCCGGCGCCGTCCGGGCCGGCGGCGTCCAGCAGGAAGCGGCCCCCGGCGAGGCCGGCCGGGTCGTGCACGTCGAGTACGAGAGAGCCGGAGGCCGCGTAGGTGCGGGCCTCCAGAAGTCGCGGGACGTCCAGTGGCCGCAGCCACAGGTAGTCCGCGTGCGTGGTCACCCGGGCCGCCCGAGGGTCACCCAGGTAGAGGGGGAGGAGATCGTCGGGCGCCCGGTGGCCCGTATGGAGGGTCGTGGCCCAGTCGATCGAGACCAGGTAGCGCCAGAGCGCCCGCTCCGCCGCCGGGGTGACGGCGATGAGGTCGGACACCGTCAGCTGGTCGTCGGAGAGCTTGCCGGGCCATTCGCCCCACTTCGCGCGGTACGTGACGATGCCCTCCGGCTCGCCCGCCGCCGAGCGGTAGGCCGCGTAGAAGGGTTCCACCCACGGCTCGTCGACGCTGAGGCGGGTCGCGCCCGTGTGCACCTGCCAGCGGTACGCGCTCCGGTCCACCGCGCCCGGCATCTGCCGGCGGAAGCGGTCGTGCAGCTCCGGGCCGATCGCGAGCAGCCCCGCGGAGTCGAGGAGTTCGACGGTGCCGCCGTCGTCCGGGCCGGCGTAGCGCGGGTCGAGCTGGGCGCGCCGGGTGCTGACCTCGTAGTCGGTGATCCAGGTGCCGGGGCCGAAGCCGTGGCGGCCGTAGATCGGGTATTCCGCGGCGATCAGGCTGGCGATCACGTCGCCGCGTTCCTTCGCCGCCGCCAGGTCGGCCGCCAGCAAGCGCGTCAGCAGCCCCCGCCTGCGGTGCGTCGGCGACACGGTGACGCCGGACACCGCGCACGACCGCACGGCCGCCCCGCCGGGCACCGTCAGCTCCTGGTCGAAGCTGCGGTACGTGCCCACGCAGCGCCCGCCGTCGTACGCGCCCCGCACCCGGGTCAGGTCGCGCGACCCGATGAACGTCGCCACGTCCTCCTCCGTCACCGTCGGGGGGCGCAGGAAGCCGGTCAGCAGGGCGGCGAGCCAGCCGGCCACGTCGCCTTCGTCGAGCGTACGGATCTCGATGCCGTCGCCAGCACCGCCGGAGTCACGGATCATGCGCCCACGCTAGGCGCCGATCGTCAGATCGTCGCCCGAATTTCGCCGACCTGTTCCCCGCCGCCCAGCAGCGGCGCCGCCCCGATCCGGGCCAGCACCGGCGACCGTACGCCCAGCAGCGCCAGCGCCCGCGCCAGCACCGGGCCGACGGCCCGCAGCGCCCCGTCGTCGACCTTGAACGCCAGCGCCCGCCCGTCCGGCAGCGCCACCGCCTGCACGCCCTCCGCGCCCACCTTCGCCAGCGCGCCGGGTACGCCCCGCATCAGCCAGGTGTCCCACCGCCGGGTGCCCGCGACGTACTCCGGGTGCGCCCGCATCGCGTCCGCCACCCGCCGCTCCGGCGTGCCCTCCGCGGCCAGCACCAGCCGCCGGAAGCCGCGCGCCAGCGCCGTCAGCGACAGCGACAGCAGCGGCGCGCCGCAGCCGTCGACGCCGACGTGCCGCACCTCCTCGCCCGCGGTCTCCTCCACCGTCTCCCGCACCGTCCGCTGCAACGGGTGGTCGGGGGCGAGGTAGGAGTCCCGCGGCCAGCCGTGCGCGACGCAGGCCGTGAGCATCGCGGCGTGCTTGCCGGAGCAGTTCATGGCCACCCGGTCCCGGGTCCGCCCGGCGGCGACGTACGCCTCCCGCTCCTCCGGGTCCAGCGGCAGGTCGGGCGGGTTGCGCAGGTCGTCCTCGGACAGCCCGGCCGCCGCGAGCATCTTGCGCACGAGGTCCAGGTGGAACGGTTCGCCCGAGTGGCTGGCCGCCGCCAGCGCCAGCCGCTCCCCCGTCAGCGAGCCCGCCGTGCCGGCCCCGGCGCGCAGCACCGCCGCCGCCTGGAACGGCTTGTTCGCCGACCGCGGGAACACCTGCCCGGCCACGTCCCCCCACGCCCGCTCCACCGCGCCGTCCGGCCCCAGCAGCACCAGCGACCCGCGGTGCCGCCCCTCGGCGAAGCCGGAGCGCACCACCTCCGCCAGCACCGGCGGCGGCCCGGTGTACGCGCCCTCCTCGGCCGGCGCGGGCGCGGGGGCCGGCGGCGGGGATATCCAGCTGTCGTCGTGCATGGGCGGGCGCCTTCCGTGCCGGGGACGGCCCCGGGGTCGCCGCGGTCCGCCGCTCGGTCAGAGCTCAGGACAGCAGGTCGTCGACCTGCGCCTCCCCTTCACGATAGCGGCGCGCGATCTCCGCGCTGCACTCGTCCGCCGTCCGCTGGAGCCGCTGCCGGCGGCCGGAGATGCGGGCCTCGTAGCCGGCGAGCCGGGCGAGGCCCTGGGCCAGCTCGTCGTCCGTACGGGACGGCAGGTCGGACAGCGCGACCTCCGCGAGCATCTGCTCGGCCAGCTCCCGGTACTCCGCGCGCAGCGGCGGGCCCATCGTGACGTGCCGGGCGGAGGCCGGCCGCGGGGAGGGGCCGTCGGTGAGGATCTCCGGCAGCCGGTCGAGCACGGGCGAGTGCGGGCTGGCGCGGCGGCCCAGCTCGGCGCGGAGGATGTCGATGCGGCCGTGCAGCAGGCGGCGTACGTAGCTGAGGTCGGCCTCCTCCTGCTGCGCCGAGCGGCGCAGCCGGCGCACCTCGGGCAGGCCGAGCGTGTCGAGCCGCGGGGGCGGGGCGGCCGGGTCGGGGGCGGCGACGAGGGACGCGAGGGAGGCGAGAGGGGCGGCCGCGGTCCCGGCGGAGTGCGCCGCGCCCGCCTTGGCGGAGGCCACGCCGCCCTCCGGGGCGCGCGGCCCCGGCGGACGGGGACGGCGGTCGGCGCGCGGGCTGCTGCGCGCGGTCGGTACGGGCGGCGTGGGCCGCCCGGCTCCGGAAGAACTCATGCGCGTGTCAGTCCCCTTCGTCCGAGATGCCGCGTCGGCGTGGCGACCGGTCGGACACCGGAAGCAATCGTGCCACTGCCCGGGGCGGCGCGGCAGTCGGACCGCGCCCGTTCGGCCCCGCGCACGTTGCGGCGCCCGGGGGCACGGCGGCGCACGTCGCGCCGCCGGGATAATGCGACGTATGCGAGCGGTGGTGCAGCGGGTGGACGGCGCGCGGGTCGAGGTCGGCGGGGAGACGGTCGGCGAGGTGGCCGGCGAGGGGCTGTGCGTGCTCGTGGGCGTCACCCACGGCGACACCCCGGCGAAGGCCGCGCAGCTGGCCCGCAAGCTGTGGACGATGCGGGTGCTGAACGACGAGAGGTCCTGCTCGGACGTGGCGGCGCCGCTGCTGGTGATCAGCCAGTTCACGCTCTACGGCGACCCCCGCAAGGGCCGCCGGCCGACCTGGCAGGCGGCGGCGCCCGGGGAGGTCGCCGAGCCGCTGGTCGAGGAGGTCGTCGCGCGGCTGCGGGAGCTGGGCGCGCGGGTGGAGACGGGGGTGTTCGGGGCGCCGATGCGGGTGACGCTGACGAACGACGGCCCGTTCACGTTGCTGGTCGAGGTCTGAGGCGTACGTACCGGGGCCCCGGGGTCCCGGGGTGCCGCCGGTGGTATCGGAGGGCACGGGGGGCGTGCAAGGCATCCGGGGCGCACGGGAGCATGCCCGCGCGCCGTCCGCGCCGCCGCCCCGTGGCCGCCCCCGCGGCTCAGGGCTCGACGACCGTCTCCTGCGCCGCCGCCGTCTCGTCCGCGAGCAGCGCCGCGTCCGCCGGAACGTTCCGCTTCACCAGCGCCAGCGCGATCGGCCCCAGCTCGTGATGGCGCACCGAGGTCGTGACGAAGCCCAGCTTGCGCCCCTCCTCCTCGGCCGCCAGCCGGATCGCCGCGCCGTGCGGCGGCAGCGTCACCTCACTGCCGTCGAGGTGCAGGAACACCAGCCGGCGGGGCGGCCGGCCGAGGTTGTGCACCCGCGCGACCGTCTCCTGCCCCCGGTAGCACCCCTTCTCCAGATGCACCGCGGTCCCTATCCAGCCCACCTCGTGCGGGATGGTCCGGTGGTCCGTCTCCAGCCCCAGCCGCGGCCGGTGCGCCGCCACCCGCAGCGCCTCGTACGCCAGCACCCCGGCCGGCGGGCCGGCGGTCGCGGCGAAGTCCGCCAGGGTGGCGCGCGGGAGGAAGAGGTCGCGGCCGTACGCCGTCTCCCGGACGGGCACGCCGCCGGGCGCCTCCGTGATCGACCCGGCCGGCAGGTGGACGACGGCCCGGTCCTCGGTACGGTCCGCGATGTCCACCCGGTAGAAGAACTTCATGCTCTCCAGGTACGCGATCAGGTCCTTCTGCGTGCCCGGCTCCACGTGCGCCCACGTCGTCTCGCCGTCGTCGACGAGGTACAGCGCGTGCTCGATGTGCCCGTGGGCGGACAGCACCAGCGCCTCGGTGGCGTGCCCCGGCGCCAGCGCCTCGACGTGCTGCGTCAGCAGCAGATGCAGCCAGCTCAGCCGGTCCTGGCCGGTGACCGAGACGACGCCGCGGTGGGAGAGGTCGACGAAGCCCTCGCCGGCGTCCAGCGCGCGCTGCTCCCGGAAGAGGTCGCCGTAGTGCGCGGCGACGCCCTCGTCGGGAGCCTCGGCGCCGACCGCCCCGGGCAGGGAGAGGAGGGGAGAAGGCGCGTTCATGCTTCAAGAGTACGTCCGGGCGGGCACCCTTCGTCACGGGCCGGATGCGCCCGCGGACGCGCCCGGCTCGGCGCACGTCGCGCAGCGGCCGAGGATCGCGAAGTGCTGGACGTCGCTCTCGAAGCCGAACCGCTGCCGCAGCGTCTCCGCGAACGGCTCCGCCACCGCGTTCTCCGCCTCGATCACCCGGTCGCAGACCCGGCACACCAGGTGCAGGTGGTGGTGGCGGTCGGCGATGTGGTACGTCGGCGGGCCGTGGTTGAGGTGCGCGTGGCTGACGAGGCCCAGCTCCTCCAGCAGCTCCAGCGTGCGGTAGACCGTGGAGATGTTGACGCTCGCGGCGGTCTTGCGCACCTCGCACAGAATCCCGTCGGGCGTCGCGTGCTCCAGGGAGTCGACGGCCTCCAGCACGAGCTGCCGCTGCGGCGTCAGCCGGTAGCCGCGTTCGCGCAGGTCGCGCTTCCAGTCGGTGGTCTCCACGGCTCAAGTGTATGAGCGTCGCGCAGGAAGCCCCGCCGGCCGCCCGGGATCAGCGGAAGAACGCGATCCCGTCGTCCGGGAGGTCCTTCAGGTCCTTCGCCCACTCCCGGGGGTCCACGACCTTCTTCAGCTGCGCCGACATGTACGGCCGCAGCTCCACCTCCGGGGTCGCCTTCTCGCCGACCCACATGAGGTCGCCGTTCACGTACCCGTAGAGCCGCTTGCCGCCCGCGTACGGCGGGGAGGCCGGGCCGCGCGCGACCGCGTCCGTGGCCAGGTCCAGCTGCGGCTTGCCCTCGGCCAGCTCGCCGTACCAGACCTCGGCGACGCCCTGGTCGCGCACCATGACGGCCTCCAGCTGCCGGCCGGGACGCAGGCGCCAGTAGCCGCTCTCGCTCTCCAGCGGGCGCACCTTCGCGCCTTCGTCGTCGAGCACCCAGGTGTACGACGTGTAGGCCAGGAAGTCCCGGCCGTCGTGCCCGAAGCGCAGCTCCTGGCCGAAGTTGCACTTCTCGGCGCCGGGGAAGTCGAAGACGCCCGCGCCTTGCCAGTCGCCCAGCAGGAACGCCAGCGGGACCAGGTCCTTGTGCAGGTCGGAGGGGATCTCGATCGGCATGTCAGCGCTGGCCCTGGTACAGCTTCTTCACGACCAGGCCGGCGAAGGCCAGTGTGCCCACGCAGACCAGCACGAGCAGGATGTCGAAGGTGAGGACCAGCACGGGCGCTCCGTAACGCGAAGAGAGTCGATGAGGGGGCGTACCGACGCCGAGTCTAACCGCCGGGCCGGACACCGGCCCGGCGGGCGTCACCCGAGGAGCTGCTGCTGGAGGGCCAGGGTCTGCTGGAACGGGATCAGCGGGGCCTCCTTCGGCGCCGCGACGGTGACCAGGCCGACGGTGTCGCCGGCGACCAGGTACGCCTGCCGCACGTGCTCCTTGCCGCGCGGCTTCGCCTCGTCGTACACGTACAGCTCCACCTCCGGCAGCTTGTCCTCGTCCGACCAGTTCTCGTCGACCAGCACCTCGGGGGCGCCGGTCAGGTCGCGGGCGGTGGAGATGCCGCCGGCGAGCTGCTGGTCGTAGAAGTGGGCGGCGAGGGAGCCGGTGTTGAACTGGAGCAGGAAGATGCGGACGCGGGTGTCGTCGGGCATGGTCCAGCCGGTAGCGGCGATGTGGCGCACGGCCTCGTCCCGGAGCGCCCGGCGCAGCTCCGTCCGCTCCTCCTCGACGTAGCCGGAGACGAAGTCGGCGGTGGCCAGCCAGCCGTCCTCGGTCTTCAGCCCGTCGTCGTCCCCGGCGCCCTCGGGCGCGGGCAGCAGCAGCTCGCGGAGGTCGGCGTGGTGGACCTCGCCGCCGTTGGCGGGGGCGAACGGCGGCGGCTTGCCCGCGGGCAGCGCGGGCAGCTCCAGCTCGGGGTAGTCCCAGCGGCCGTCGCCCTCGGTGGCCAGGCCGGGCAGGTCGCCCCGCTCGGCGCCGGTGACGGCGTACGCGGAGCCGAACGCGGCACCGGCGAGGAGGAGCACGGCGGCGCCCCAGCGCAGCGCGGGGCGGACCCACCGGCGGGGCGGGCGCGGCGGGGGCGGAGGCGGCCCGAAGGGGGCGGGCTGCTCCTGCGCGTACGGGGGCGGGGGGTGCTGCGCGTAGGGCGCGGGCTGCTGCTGCCCGTACGCGGGCTGCGGCTGCGGTGGCGGCGCCTGCTGCGGCGGTGCGTACGCCGGCGGGGCCGCGGGTGCCGGTGCTGGCGCGGGTGCCGGGGCGTCCGGGCGGGGCGGATCCGGCTCGTACCCGCTGGTCTCGTAGCCGCTCATATGGACTTCCCCGGGGCGTCGATGTGGGCGAGCTGGTCTTCGAGGAGCCGCACGGCGCGCTCGCCGTGGGCGGCCGACCCGTACGCGGTGAGCGAGACCAGCAGGTCGCCCTTGGCCGCCGAGCAGGTCATCATCTTCACCCCGCCGGCCCCCAGACCGGCCGTGGGGCCGGGCACCTCGAAGCACGCGGCGTTGTCGTGCCCCTCGACCTCCGGGCCCTCCTCGTACTCGCCGAGGCTGCGCGCCAGCTCCTCCTGTACGGCCGCGAGCCCGGCCGCCGTGCCCTCGGCGCCCGTCCGGGCGAGCTGCACCTCGACGACGAGGTCGAACCCGTCGGCCTCGTAGGACCGCATGGCCATCCCCTTCAGGTCCAGGTCCGCCAGCGCGTCGCGCTGCATCCGCCGCTGGTCGGGCGGCAGTCCGCGCATCGTCTGCTTGTAGACGGCGTCCGCCTGCCGGGCCGACAGGACGGTCTCGTTGCCGAAACCGTCGATGTCGGGCCCGGGGTGGTAGCCGCGCGGCATGGGCAGCAGCGCGCCGCCGAGCGGGCCGCCGGCGGGCGCGGGGACGCCCGGCTGCTTGGCGGCGTCGCCGTGGGGTTTGCGGTTGCCGGGCTTCTGCCAGACGTCGGTGTCGCCGGCGCCGCGGTCGGCGTCCTGCACCCGCAGCGCGGTGGCGACGACGCCGGTGGCCGCGACCCCGGCGGCGAGCACGGCGGCCAGCACGACGAGCACGAGCCGCCGCCGCCCGGACCGCGGCCCGGGCGGCGGCGCCGGGGCCGCGGGCGGCTGGGCGGCCGGCGGCGGGGGCGGGGCGGGCGCGGGGTAGTGGCCGGTCACAGGCGCTCCAGCTGGCGTTCGGCGAGCGCGGTGAGGTCCTTCTCCGCGATCGGGGCGGAGTCGTACATGTAGATCTCCAGCACGATGTCACCGCGGCGGGCGAGGACGTTGCCCTGGTACAGCGGCAGCAGACCCGCCTCCTCGATCGGGGCGGCGGGGAAGTACGCCTTGCCGTTCGACGACCCCTTCAGCGACTCGGTGCGCACATCGCCGTCGATGCCGAAGATCGAGACGGTCTCCATCATCTCCATGTACTCCGCGGACCCCACCGAGTCCTCGTCCCGGAACTGGCTGAGGTACACGACCACCGTGTCGGCGCCGGCATCCTCCGTCCACGACGTGAACGCCGTCCTCCGCAGCCCGAACTCCAGCATCACGCCGAGCATCTCCTCAGGCGCGCCCGTGTCGGCCGCCAGCTCGTACGGCGCGAGCCAGCCCTCCCCGCCGTAGTCCAGCTCGGCGTCGGTCGCGCCGTCCGGGATGGGGACGAGCAGCTCGCGCAGGTCGCCGTCCGTCTTCACCCGGCGGTCCTGCGCGGCGGACAGCGGCTCGGGGGCCTCGTCGGCGGGCAGCGGCTTCTTTGGGTGCGCGAGGCCGGGCTGGTTGAGCGGGGGGAGGGGCGTCGGGGGTTCGCCGGCCTGCTCGTAGTAGCCGTAGGTGACGCCGCCGAGGGCGCCGGCGAGGACGGCCGCGACGAGTAGCAGGGCGGTGCGCAGCCCGCGGCGGCGGGCGCGGCCGGCGCCGGGCTGCGGCGGCGGCCCGAAGGCGCTGCCGCTGCCGTTCCCGGCCCCGTCCGCCGTCCCGTACGCGCCCGGTGCCGGGCCGCCGTACGTCCCGTACGACGCCTCGCCCGGGGGCGGGGTGTCGGGCCCGATCGGCTTCAGCCGGGTCGTCGGCGGGTCGTCGGCCGGCGGCGGGCCGCCCGTTCCGTCGGGAAGGGTCACAAGCGCCCCCTGCTCACGTCCATATCTGTACAGCGCGCGGCGCCGCGAGAATGTCACCCTCCCCGCGGTCCTACAGTTGGGCGCATGGCGAAGAATCTGGTGATCAAGGTGACCGCGGGGTCGGACGCGCCGGAGCGCTGCTCCCAGGCGTTCACGGTGGCGGCGGTCGCCGCCGCCAGCGGCGTGGAGGTGTCGCTCTGGCTGACCGGCGAGTCGGCGTGGTTCGCGCTGCCGGGCCGGGCCGCGGAGTTCGAGCTGCCGCATGCCGCGCCGCTGCCGGACCTGATCGACGGGGTGCTGGCGGGCGGCCGGATCACGCTGTGCACGCAGTGCGCGGCGCGGCGCGGGATCGAGGAGAAGGACGTGCTGGAGGGGGTGCGGATCGCCGGGGCGCAGGTCTTCGTCAGCGAGGCGATGGCCGACGGCGCGCAGGCCCTCGTCTACTGAGGACCGCTCACCGCTCGTCCCACCACTTGTCGCCCTCCTCCCACCGGTTGCCGGTGATCGCCGCCAGCGGCGGCAGCGCCGCCGCGACGACGCACATGGCGACGGCGGCGGGTACGGACCACGGGTAGACGACGGCACCGGCCAGCACGAACAGCAGCACCGCCGAGCCCATGAGCAGGAAGTAGCGCCTCCGGCGCCGCGGCTGACTGCGCGGCACCCGGGGGTCGAGCCGGAAGCCGTGACGGCGGAAGCCCCGCACGCCTCCACGGTACGCCGGGAGGCGGTACGGGGCTTCCGCGCGGCTCACGCGCCGTACGGCGCGGGCTCAGACCGCGATCGCGACCTCCGACAGCCCGCCCTGCTGGGCGACCACCGTGCGGTCGGCGGTGCCGCCGGGCACCAGGGCCCGTACGGTCCAGGTGCCCTCCGCGGCGTAGAACCGGAACTGGCCGGTGGCAGAGGTCGGCACCTCGGCGGTGAACTCGCCGGAGGCGTCCAGCAGCCGCACGTAACCGGTGACGGGCTCGCCGTCGCGGGTCACGGAGCCCTGGATGGTGGTCTCGCCGGCCTTGGCGGTGGAGGCGTCCGGGCCGCCTGCCGTGGCTCCGCACATGGGGGTGGTGTCCTTTCGTCGGTCCGCGGTCGTCGGTCCGCGGTCGTCGTGCCGTGCGTCGTCAGTCGTTGGCGCCGAGCTCGATCGGCACGCCGACCAGGGAGCCGTACTCGGTCCAGGAGCCGTCGTAGTTCTTGACGTTCGGCTGGCCCAGCAGCTCGTGCAGCACGAACCAGGTGTGCGCCGACCGCTCGCCGATGCGGCAGTACGCGATGGTGTCCTTGGCCAGGTCCACGCCCTCGCCCTCGTACAGCTCCTTCAGCTCGTCGTCCGACTTGAAGGTGCCGTCGTCGTTGGCCGACTTCGACCACGGGATGTTCCGCGCGGAGGGCACGTGCCCGGGCCGCTGCGACTGCTCCTGCGGCAGGTGCGCGGGGGCCAGCAGCTTGCCGGAGAACTCGTCGGGCGAGCGGACGTCGACGAGGTTGAGGGTGCCGATGGCGGCGACGACGTCGTCGCGGAACGCGCGGATCGCGGTGTCCTGCGGCTTCGCCTTGTACGCGGTGGCCGCGCGCTGCGGCACCTCGGCGACCAGGTCGCGGGAGTCCAGCTCCCACTTCTTGCGGCCGCCGTCGAGGAGCTTGACGTCGGCGTGGCCGTAGAGCTTGAAGTACCAGTAGGCGTAGGCGGCGAACCAGTTGTTGTTGCCGCCGTAGAGGACGACGGTGTCGTCGTTGGCGATGCCGCGCTCGGACAGCAGCTTCTCGAAGCCGGCCTGGTCGACGAAGTCGCGGCGCACCGGGTCCTGGAGGTCGGACTTCCAGTCGATGCGGACGGCGTTCCTGATGTGGTTCTTGTCGTACGCGGCGGTGTCCTCGTCGACCTCGACGAGGACGACCTTCGGGTTGTCGAGGTTGGCCTCGACCCAGTCGGCGTCCACCAGGACGTCACTGCGGCTCATCTGCTTCTCTCCTCCGGAGCGCTGAGACAGGGGGTACGGGCGGGGTGCGCCGGCGCGCGCGGTGAGGCAGGGCGGGGCGCCGGACGCGGTGTGTGCGGACAGCCGGGCGGACGGTGCGGGGAGGCACGGCCCGGCTGGGGGCGGGAGCTGCGGACCCGGGCCCCGGTCAGGCGGTGCGACAGAGCATGGCGGCGACGCGGCACAGGTCGACGGCGCGCCGCTGGGTCAGGTGATCTGCCTGTCCCCGGGGGCGGGGACCGCTCATCGAGCACAGCATGCCGTCGATCGTACGGAGGGACGTGCGCCCGTGTCACCGGCGTGTCGAATGGCGAGACGAGTCTGTCCGGGATGCGGGACAAGGGCGGGGCGGGCGCGGCCGTGCGGCGGGGTGCGCGGGGGGTTTTCGGGGCGGGGTTTCTGCGGTATGGACGCGGCGGTCTCAGCTTACGGACGGGGGCGGCGCGGGCGGCGGCGGGGGCGGCCTGCCGGCGGCGGCGCGGTCAGCCGCGGGCCGAGCGCTCGTCGCCCAGCTCCACGTCCTCGCCGCCGCCCGTGACGACGATCCCGTCCTTCGTCACCTCGACGTCCGTCAGCCGTATGCCGGGCGGCAGGTCCTCGACCGTCCAGCTGTAGTCCATGCGGTCGCGTATGAACCCCTCCAGGCCCGGCATGCCCCCGAGGTTGTCGAGGTCGGTCGCGCGCAGCCGGATCGTGTCGCCGTCCGCCACGGTCACCTCGCCGAGCACCGACTCCTCCAGCCGCTGCCCGAGGAAGCTCGTCCCGACCGTCGCCTTGACCTTGTCGTCGCCGGCCGCGTCCTTCCCGCCGTACGAGACGGTCACCACCGGCAGCGCCGCAGAGATGTCCGCGTACGTGATCTTCACCGTGCCGTCGGCGCGGTCCGCCGTCGCCCGGTCCCAGTCGTCGCCCTCGATCCGCACCCCCTCCAGCGCGCCGCGCACGCCGTCCAGGCGCAGGGTCCGGCCGCCGGTGCCGACGGCGTCAATGCCGTCGATCCGTACGTCCACGGCCTCGAACTCCCGGGACATCACCTGGGTCAGGAAGGGGAAGCCCTTGATGTCGATCGTCGGCCGCTGGGACAGCCCGTACTCCTTCTCGATACGGTCCGCCGCGTCCGACTCGGCCAGCCGGAGCGCGACGCGGTCGGCGGCGAGCGCGAGCACGCACAGCACGGCCACCACCACCGCAGTGATCTTCAACGCGCGCTTCGGCATCGGTTCTCCGCCCCCCGGTCGGTCGTGCCTGAGAGCTTAGACAGATGTGCGGGTGATCGGGGGCCGGTCAGAGCAGCGCCAGCCCGAGGAGGTGGACCGCCCCCGCCGAGAGCGCGAGCGGCAGGGACACCCCGGCTGTCATGTGCACGAACCGCGACGGGTAGTCGTAGCTGGCCACCCGGACCGCGACGAGCACGCACACCCCGATCGCCAGTCCCAGCAGCCCGCCGGCCGCGCCCATGTCGGTGCCCAGCCCCGCCGCCAGCCCGCCGGCCCCCGCCGCGGCGACGGCGGCGACGGGCGAGGCGTTCGGCGGCAGCGGCACCGCCCGCCCCAGCGTCCCGGCGGCCACGGCGACGGCGCCGACGACCACGGCGTGCCGCTCGGCGGCGAGGTAGCCGGCGGCGAGGACGGCGAGGGCGGCGGCGGCCAGGGCGACGTTGAGAGCGGCGAGGCGCTCCTTGGGGGCCCGGGTGCTGCGCAGCTGGACGAGGGCGATCACGAGGAACCAGCAGCCGAGGGAGCCGAGCGCGGCAATCGTCGCGTCGTCCTCGTCGACGGCCAGGACGGCGCCGGTCGCGGTGAGGCCCGCGGCGGCGGCCAGCGCGATGCCCTCGCGGGCCGGCCACATGCCGTTCAGCCGGAACCAGCCGGCGGCGGTCACCACCTGGAGCAGCGCGACGGCGACGGCGAGCCCCGGGCGGACGTCGAGCGCGGCGGCGAGGGCGAGGAGCGCGGCCAGGGCGGCGGTGACCGCGGCGGGCCGGGGCCCGGGCTCGATGAGGACGGAGGTGCCCTCCTCGCGGAGGACGCCGGCGGGGGGTTTGGGGCGGCGGGGGGTGGGGGCGCCGTAGAGCGTGCCGGTCTCGGGACCGCGGGGGCCGGGGAAGCCGGTCGCGGCGGTCCCGGGGGCGGGGGCCCGGCCGGCGGCGGGTACGTCGGGGTGGGGGTCTGCGGTGCCGGGGTGGGCGGAGGCGTGGCCGTGTGGGACTCCGGGATGGCTGCCCGGGGCGGAGTGGGCCCCGGTCGTGGTGCCGGGGTGTGCGGCCGGAGCAGCGTGGTTGCCGGGTGCGGTGCCGTGGACGTCCGTCGGGCCGCCGGGGTGTCCGCCTGCCGTGCCGGGGTGGCCGCTGCCGGGGCCCGCGTGGCCGCCCGCGGGGCCGGGGTGGCCGGGGGCCGGGGCGGCGGGCCCGGTGCCGCCGCGCTCCCAGCCCTCGGGCCAGTGCGCGCCGTCCCCGCCCGCCGGGTCGTGGTCGGTGATCGGCGGCAGGTAGGCGGTCTGCTCGGCGGCTGCCCCGCCGCCGGTGCCGCCGTGCGGCGCGGGGACGCCCGCGCCGGTGCCGCCGTAGCCCGCGGCGCCGTCGCCGGGCACCGGCGGGAGGTACGCGGTCTCCTCGGCCGCCCCCGCCCCCGGAGGCGGCCCGGCCCCGGCGCCCGCGCCGAGCACGCCGTCCGCCGGCGGGTACGGCCCTCCGCCGTACCCGGCACCGCGCCCGCCCGGCGACCCGTCGCCGTACTGCGGCGCGTGCCCGCCGGCCGGGCCCCCGGCGCCGCCGTACGGGTCCACGTGCCCGTTTCCGTACGAACCGCCGTAGGCGCCCCCGTACGCCCCCGGCCCCGGACCCTGACCCGGTCCCGGTCCCGCCTCCGTCACCGGCGGCAGGTACGAGGTCTGCTGCCCCGCCGCCGACTCCTCGTGCAGGGCCATGCCCAGCTGCGTCTCCGGCCCGTCACGGCCGTCGCCGCCCTGACCCGCCGCCGGCGGAAACTGCGTGTGCCCGCTCGGGACGCCGGCGCCGTCGCGCTGTTCCTCGTCGTACGGCGCCCAGCCCGCGGCGGCCGGAGGGGCCGCCGACCACGGCGTGGGGTCGTGTCTCTGGTCGCTCATCGTGCGCCTAGCCTCCCGCGAACGGGGGCAGGACCTCAACTGTCCCCCCGTCCGCCAGCGCCACCCCCGCGTGGTCCCGGGCGCCCACCGCCCGCCCGTCCACCAGGAACGAGCACCGCGCCAGCACCCGCGCCAGCTCCTGGCCGTGCCGCCCCCGCGCCGCGGCCAGCGCCTCGGCCAGCGTGTCCGCCGCGTAGGGCTCCTCCGCCGTCCCGGCCGCGGCCTTGGCCGCCGCCCAGTACCGGATGGTGCCGTTGGCCGTCATGACGTGGCGCCCCTTTCGCTTCTGACTCCGAGTCCGGTCTTCCCTGCCGGGCCTTCCGGCCCGGCGTCGCCGGTTCCGGCAGTACGCCCCCCCATCATGCCGGTGGCGAAATCGTTGTCGCCCCGGGCAACCATCGACGTACGCTTCCGGCGTGCTCGTCCGCATCCTCCGCGCGTATCTGCGCCCGTACCGCCGGGACATCGGCCGGGTCGTGGCGCTCCAGCTGATGGCCACGCTGACGACGCTCTACCTCCCCACCCTCAACGCCGACATCATCGACCACGGCGTCATCCCCGGCGACAACGGCTACATCGTGCGCACCGGCGGCTGGATGCTCGCGTGCAGCGTGCTCCAGTTCGGCGCGGCCGGCGGCGCCGTGTTCTTCGCCGCCCGTACGGCCACCGCCTTCGGCCGCGACGTGCGCGCCGCCGTCTTCGACCGGGTGCAGTCCTTCTCCGCGCGCGAGATGGCCCGCTTCGGCGCGCCGTCCCTCATCACCCGCACCACCAACGACGTGCAGCAGATCCAGATGCTCGCGCTGATGACGTTCACGATGATGGTGACCGCGCCGATCATGTGCGTCGGCGGCGTCGTCATGGCGCTCAACCAGGACGTGCCCCTCACGTCCCTCCTGCTGGTCGTCGTGCCGCTGCTGGGCGTCGTCGTCACGCTGATCGTGCGCCGCATGCGCCCGCTGTTCCGCAGCATGCAGGAGCGCATCGACGCGGTGAACCGCATCATGCGCGAGCAGATCACCGGCATCCGCGTCATCCGCGCCTTCGTCCGCGACGCGCACGAGCGGCGGCGCTTCGGCGCGGCCAACGCCGAGCTGAGGGACGTGGGCGTACGGGCCGGAAGGCTGATGGCGCTGCTGTTCCCCACCCCGATGCTCGGCGTGAACCTGTCGAGCGTCGCCGTGGTCTGGTTCGCGGCCGGCCGGATCGACAGCGGCGCCATGGACGTCGGGGCGCTGACGGCCTTCCTGTCCTACCTGATGTACATCCTCATGAGCGTCATGATGGCCACCTTCATGTTCATGATGATCCCGCGCGCGGAGGTCTGCGCCGAGCGCATCCAGGAGGTGCTGGACACCGAGTCGTCCGTCGTCCCGCCCGCGGCCCCGGTGCCCGCGGCGGCCGAGCCGCGCGAGCGCGGCCGGCTCGACGTCCGCGGCGTCGGGTTCCGCTACCCGGGCGCGGAGGAGCCGGTGCTGAAGGACGTCGACCTGACCGCCCGCCCGGGGCGTACGACGGCCGTCATCGGCAGCACGGGCAGCGGCAAGTCGACGCTGCTGGCGCTGGTGCCGCGGCTGTTCGACGCGACCGCGGGCAGCGTCGCCGTCGGGGGCGTGGACGTACGGGACCTGGACCCGGCGGCGCTGGCGCGGGCCATCGGATACGTACCGCAGAAGCCGTACCTCTTCAGCGGCACCGTCGCGTCGAACCTCCGCTACGGAAAACCCGACGCGACCGAGGACGAGCTGTGGGACGCGCTGCGCACCGCGCAGGCGGCGGACTTCGTCGCCGCCATGGACGGGGGCCTCGACGCGCCGATCGCGCAGGGCGGCTCGGACGTCTCCGGCGGCCAGCGGCAGCGCCTCGCCATCGCCCGCGCGCTGGTGCACCGCCCGGACATCTACCTCTTCGACGACTCCTTCTCCGCCCTCGACTTCGCCACCGACGCCGCCCTGCGCGCGGCGCTCGCGCGCCGGCTGGGGGACGCGACGGTGGTGGTCGTCGCGCAGCGGGTCGCGACGATACGGGACGCGGACCGGATCGTGGTGCTGGACGAGGGCCGCGTGGCGGGGGCCGGTACGCACGCGGAGCTGATGGCGGCGAACGGGACGTACCGGGAGATCGTGCTGTCCCAGCTGACCGAGGAGGAGGCCGCGGCATGAGCACGCCGAAGGAACCGGCGCGGCAGCCGGCGCCCGGGCCTCCCGGCCCGCGCCCCAGCGGCCCCATGCGCATGTTCAGCGGCCCGCCCGCCGAGCGCTCCATGGACTTCCGCGGCTCCGCCGTCCGCCTCCTGCGCACCCTGCGCCCCGACCGCGCCCTGATCCGCGCCCTCCTCGCCCTCGGCGCCGCCGCCGTCGCGCTCACCGTCGCCGGCCCGAAGCTCCTCGGCCACGCCACCGACCTCATCGTCGCGGGCGTCTACGGCGACCGGGTCGACACCGGCGGCGCCCGCCCCACCGACGGCATCGACTTCGACGCCGTCGGCGTGACGCTGCTGTGGGCCGCGCTCGTCTACGTCGCCGCGTGGGGACTCGGCCTCGCGCAGGCGCGGCTGACGGCGGTGGTGGTGCAGCGGGCGGTCTTCCGGCTGCGCGAGGAGGCGGAGGCCAAGCTGGCGCGGCTGCCGCTGTCGTACTTCGACCGCAACCAGCGCGGCGAGATCCTCTCCCGGGCGACCAACGACATCGACAACGTCGGGCAGTCGCTCCAGCAGACCATGAGCCAGATCGTCACGTCGCTGCTGACCGTCGTCGGGGTGCTGGCGATGATGTTCTGGATCTCGCCGCTGCTGGCGCTGGTCGCGCTGGTGACCGTGCCGCTGTCGATCGCCGTCGCGACCCGGGTCGGCAAGCGGGCGCAGCCGCAGTTCGTGGCGCAGTGGGCGTCCACCGGCAAGCTGAACGCGCACATCGAGGAGATGTACACCGGCCACTCGCTCGTCCAGGTGTTCGGCCGCCGGAACGAGGCCGCGGAGACCTTCCGGGAGGAGAACGACGAGCTGTTCCGGGCCGGCTACCGGGCGCAGTTCATCTCCGGGCTGATCCAGCCGGCGATGATGTGCATCGGCAACCTCAACTACGTGCTCGTCGCCGTCGTCGGCGGCCTGCGGGTCGCCTCCGGCGCGCTGTCGATCGGCGACGTGCAGGCGTTCGTCCAGTACTCGCGCCAGTTCAGCCAGCCGCTCGGGCAGATCGCGTCGATGGCCAACCTGGTGCAGTCGGGCGTCGCCTCGGCGGAGCGGGTCTTCGAGCTGCTGGACGCGGACGAGCAGGAGCCCGACCCGGAGTCCCCGGCCCGGCCGGCGGCGCCGGTGCGGGGCGAGGTGGCGTTCGAGGGCGTCTCGTTCTCGTACGACCCGGAGAAACCGCTGATCGAGGACCTGTCGCTGACGGTGCGCCCGGGCCAGACGGTGGCGATCGTCGGCCCCACGGGGGCGGGAAAGACGACGCTGGTGAACCTGCTGATGCGGTTCTACGAGGCGGCGGGCGGCCGGATCCTCCTGGACGGCGTGAACGTGGCGGAGATGGACCGCGAGGAGCTGCGCGCGCAGATCGGGATGGTGCTCCAGGACACCTGGCTGTTCGGCGGCACGATCGCCGAGAACATCGCGTACGGCGCCCCGGCGGGCACCCCGCACGACAGGATCGTCGCCGCCGCGAAGGCCACCCACGCCGACCGCTTCATACGGACCCTCCCCGACGGCTACGACACGGTGATCGACGAGGAGGGCACGGGCGTCTCGGCGGGCGAGAAGCAGCTGATCACGATCGCCCGGGCGTTCCTCGCGGAACCGGCGATCCTGGTGCTGGACGAGGCGACGAGTTCGGTGGACACCCACACGGAGGTGCTGATCCAGCACGCGATGGCGGAGCTGCGGACGGGCCGTACGAGCTTCGTGATCGCGCACCGGCTGTCCACGATCCGCGACGCGGACGTGATCCTGGTGATGGAGGCGGGGCGGATCGTGGAGCAGGGCACGCACGAGGAGCTGCTGGCGGCGGAGGGCGCGTACGCGCGGCTGTACCGCGCGCAGTTCGCGGAGCCGGTGGCAGAAACGATCTAGCTCACCCGTGCGGGTGGACTCCGCCCCGGACCGATGATCTGCCCCGCGCCGGCGGGCGAGACTGGCCGCGACCCGGAAGGGGGTGCACCATGACGGTTATGGCAGAGCGCACGGCACGCACCGCGCAGATGACGGTCGAGGAATTCGAGGAGATCGCCAAGGCTGCCGAGAAGCTGAACGACGCCGTCAGGTTCGAGTTCATCGACGGGCGGATCGGGGTCAAGGGCGTGCCGGACGGAGACCACGGGGAGATCATCAGGTGGCTGGTGGAGCAGTGCATCCGGAGCGGGAGCCGCTTGGGCGTGTACTCGGCCGACCTCGGCCTCCGAGTCGGCGAGTACCGCAACGGCCGGGCGAAACCTGATGTCGTCCTGGCGCCGAAGGGAACGTTCGCCGGGCAGGGCGACTGGGCCGATCCCGACCACGTCGCGATGGTTGTGGAGGTGACTTCCTACGACTCGGACACCCACCGTCGGGACCGTGTTGAGAAGCCTGTCGCCTACGCCGCCGAGGGTATCCCGGTCTACCTGCTCATCGACCGTGATGCCTGCACCCTGACCGTGCACAGCGACCACTCTCCCCGGGGCTACCGCGACATCCACTCGGTTGAGTTCGGCGCCACGCTCGCCCTCCCGAAGCCGGTGGACATCGAGCTGGACACCGGGGAACTCAAGGACTACGTGCGCTGACCTTCCGGACCGACCGCCTCCGTCGCCCACGCCGCGATCCGCCGCAGCAGGTCGTCGTCCGCCGCGTTCTCCGCGTGGCCGAAACCCTCCTCCACCCACAGCTCCGCCGCGCCCGGCGCCGCCGCCGCGGCCAGCGCGCGGGGGTGGTCCAGGGGGAAGTAGGCGTCCCGGGTGCCGTGGACGACGAGCAGCGGGACCGGGGCGATCAGCGGGACCGCGGCGGTGGGGGAGAGGGGTTCGGGGTTCCAGCGGCGGTGGTGGACGCGGGTTTTCAGGGCCAGGCGCGAGACCGTACGGCCCACCCGGCGCTCGACCACCCAGTGCAGCCGCCGCATCGGCGCCGTACCGCGGTAGTACCAGCGGGCCGGTGAGCTGACGGACACGACGGCGTCCGCGTACGCGGCCGTGCGCCCCCCGCGCCCCCGCCCATCCCCGCGCTCCGCCCCGCGGTACAACGCGCCGTGCCGCAGCACCACCGAGCCGCCCATCGAGAACCCCACCGTCGCCACCCGCCCGTGCCCCAGCGACCGCGCCCACGCCACCGCCGCCGCCAGGTCCAGCACCTCCCGGTCCCCCACCGTCGACCGCCCGCCGGAGCCCCCGTGCCCGCGGAACGAGAACGTCACCACCGCCGCACGCTGCGCGAACACCGCCGCCGCCCGCCGTATCGCCGGCCGCTCCAGGGCGCCGGTGAAGCCGTGGGCCACCACGATCGCCGGGGCGCCGGGGGCGGCGGGGCCCGGCCCCGGGGCGTACGCCGCCTCGATCGGAACGCCGTCCGCGGCGCGCAGCAGTGCCGTGCGCGAGGGCGGTGACGCGGGCGGGAAAGGACCGGGTGCGGCGTCTCGCCGGTCGGACGAAGCCTCGGGGGTGGCGCTCATGTGGGCTATTCTGGCTGCTGAAGGATCCGGGCAAGGTTGCCCCCGGGTCCTTTTGTGCTTTCATGCACCCTTTGAGGAGGCCGAAGCCATGGGCGAACGCAGAGGCACAGCCGAGACCCCGACGACCGCGATCAATGCTGCCGCCGCGCACCGGGAGGTGCGCCCGTGAGCTCTCTGCTGCTTCTGACGAACGCCCTGCAGCCCTCCGCCGAGGTGCTCCCCGCCCTCGGCCTGCTGCTCCACAACGTCCGGGTGGCGCCCGCCGAGGGCCCCGCCCTGATCGACACCCCCGGCGCTGACGTGATCCTCGTCGACGGCCGCCGCGACCTGCCGCAGGTGCGCAGCCTGTGCCAGCTGCTGCACTCCACCGGCCCCGGCTGCCCCCTGATCCTCGTCGTCACCGAGGGCGGCCTCGCCGCCGTCACCGCCGAGTGGGGCGTCGACGACGTCCTGCTGGACACCGCGGGCCCCGCCGAGGTCGAGGCGCGGCTGCGGCTGGCGCTGGGGCGGCAGCAGCTGCCCGTGGACGAGAGCCCCACCGAGATCCGCAACGGCGACCTGACGGTCGACGAGGCCACGTACAGCGCGAAGCTCAAGGGGCGGGTGCTGGACCTGACCTTCAAGGAGTTCGAGCTGCTGAAGTACCTCGCGCAGCACCCGGGCCGGGTGTTCACCCGGGCGCAGCTGCTCCAGGAGGTCTGGGGCTACGACTACTTCGGCGGCACCCGCACCGTCGACGTGCACGTGCGGCGGCTGCGGGCGAAGCTGGGGCCGGAGAACGAGTCGCTGATCGGCACGGTACGGAACGTCGGCTACCGCTTCGTCGTGCCGGACAAGGCCGAGAAGGCCGAGAAGCCCGGGAAGCCGGGAAAGCCGGAGCCGAAGGCCGGCGCGGCGCAGGAGCCCGAAGCGCGCCGTTCCCGGGCGTAGCCCGGCGCCCGAGCCCTTGGCCAGGGCTTCACTGCGCGGGGTAGTGCGCGAGGTCATCACGCGTAGACTTGCGCCGTGGCCAAGGTGACGCGGGACGACGTGGCACGGCTGGCGGGCACCTCGACCGCGGTCGTGAGCTACGTCATCAACAACGGACCCCGGCCGGTCGCCCCGGCCACCCGGGAGCGGGTGCTCGCGGCGATACGGGAGCTGGGCTACCGCCCGGACCGCGTGGCGCAGGCCATGGCATCGAGACGCACGGACCTCATCGGCATGATCGTGCCGGACGCCCGGCAGCCGTTCTTCGGCGAGATGGCGCACGCGGTGGAGCAGGCGGCGTCCGAGCGCGGAAAAATGGTCCTCGTCGGCAACTCCGACTACCTCGACGACCGCGAGGTCCACTACCTGCGGGCCTTCCTCGGCATGCGCGTCTCCGGGCTGATCCTGGTCAGCCAGGGCCCCAGCCCCGCCGCGGCCGCGGAGATCGACGCCTGGGACGCCCGGGTGGTGCTGATGCACGAGCGCCGGGACCAGCCCGACGACCTGGTCGTCGTCACCGACGACGTCGGCGGCGCCCGGCAGGCGACGACACACCTGCTGGAGCACGGCCACGCGTACGTGGCCTGCCTCGGCGGCGTCGAGACCACCCCCACCACCGGCGACCCGGTCACCGACCACGTCGAAGGCTGGCGCCTCGCGATGCGCGCGGCGGGCCGGCCCACGGAGGGCCGGCTCCTCCAGTCCCCGTACAACCGCTACGACGCCTACCAGGTCGGCCTCAAGCTCCTCGCCGGCCCCGACCGCCCGCCGGCCATCTTCTGCGCCACCGACGACCAGGCGATCGGCCTGCTGCGCGCGGCCCGCGAGCTGCGCATCGACGTGCCGGGCGAGCTGGCGGTGGCGGCCTTCGACAACGTCAAGGAGGCGGGCCTCACGGACCCGCCCCTGACGACGGTCTCCTCGGACCGCCCGGCGATGGCCCGCGCGGCGGTGGACCTGGTCCTGGACGAAACCCCCCTGGCCACCCGCCGCGAACGCCTGAAGCAGTTCCCGTCCCGCCTGGTGATCCGCCGCTCCTGCGGCTGCGCGTAGCGGTACCGGGGCGTCAGCTCCGCTCTGAGGGGAGCTTGAGCGTGACCCACACGCACTTGCCGATGCCGTTCGCCCGCCGGTACGTACCCCACTCGTCCGCGAGCGCGTCGACGAGCGCCAGACCGCGCCCGCTCTCGTCCTCGTCTCCCGCCGTCCGAGGCTGCGGCAGGTCGCCGTTGGCGTCGGCGACCTCCAGCCGTAGCCTCCCCTCCCGCAGAGCGAACCACGTGCCGATCTCGCGCCCGGGCGGCACCGTGGCGTGCCGCACGGCGTTGGTGACCAGTTCGGAGACGAGCAGCACGGCGGTATCGGCCACGTTCTGATCAACGCCCCACAGCCCCAACTGGGCTCTCAGAGCCGTCCGGGCACGCCCCACGCTCCTGGCGTGCCGTGGGAAGCGCCGGCCGGTCTCGCGTTGCTTCCCTGCCGTGAATGCGGCGAACGACGGGTCCATGAGCAAACCCCCTTGTCCATGCGGGCGTTCTGCGATCGGAGCCGATGCAGGCCCCTTCCGCTGACGAAGCACCAGCATGCTTCTGTGCCCGATCGAACAGAAATCGTTCCTACAGAACATGTTCCAAGATTTTCTAGCGTACAGTAATCTCCCTGTGTCGTTGCGTATGCAGAGGGGGCATCACATGACCGGAGCGCGGCCCACCGTGCGCCGTCGGCGCCTGGCCGCCGTCCTCCTGGCGCTCCGGGAGGAAGCGGGCAAGACGCCGGAGGAGGCGGCCGAGCGGATCGGCTGTCATCGGACGAAGATCAGCCGGATCGAGAACGCCCATCTGGGCATCTCCCTCGGCGAGCTGCGTGATCTGTTGGCCTTCTACGGGGTGGAGGACGCCGACTACGTCGAGCAGTTGGTCGGCCTGGCCAGACGGGGGAGAGAGCCGGGCTGGTTGCAGCGGCTGGGCACGGCCTTGCCCTCGTATGCCGACTACGTCGGTTACGAACAGTCCGCGAACTACATCCGTTCGTACGAGCCGCTGCTGGTCACCGGTCTGCTGCAAACACCTGACTATGCCAGGGCGCTTCTGGAGGGCAGCAACGCCATCCTCAGCCGACAGCGTATGGACGAGCTTGTCGGCGTCCGGATGGAGCGGCAGCGCGTGCTGGAAGACGACAAGCATCCACGCCTGTGTGTGATCGAGGGGGAGGCCGCGCTGCTGACCTGTGTCGGTGGTTCGAAGGTGATGCGTGCGCAGCTTGACCACTTGCTGACGCTGGCAGAGCACCCGAACGTCGAGTTGCAGGTTGTCCCCCACAGCGCGGGCGCGCATGCTGGGTTCATGGGAGCGTTCGTGCTGTTCGGCTTCCCGACGCCCGCCTTCTCGGACGTGGTCTGTGTGGAGCACTACACAGGGACGCTCTACCTGGAGACTCCAGAAGAGATCGAGACGTATACGCTCACGTTCGACTCGCTGCGGTCCACCGCTCTGGCTCCGGCCGAGAGCCGTGACCTGATTACCCGATTGAAGACGACGTTCGACTAGGACCCGGAGGCACGGGATGCATTCACTGGAGCACAAGGGTGTCGCCTGGTACAGGTCCAGCTACAGCGGCAACTCCGGCAACTGCGTGGAGGTCGCCCGCGTCGGCCCGGACCGCGCGGTCCGGGACAGCAAGGATCCGCAGGGTGGCCTGCTCACCGTCAGCGGCGTCGCCTGGGCCGACTTCGTCGCCGCGGTCAAGCGCGGGGAGTTGCAGGCGTAACTCACGCTCCGAAGGAAGAGTCCGTGTCACCTCGTTCCGAGTGGTACAAGAGTTCTTACAGCGGCCAGAACGGTGAGTGCGTCGAGGTGCGGCAGGTCGCGGCTGCGATCGGCGTCCGGGACAGCAAGGACCCCGCGGGTGGCGCCCTCGCCGTCAGCCGTGTCGCCTGGGGCGACTTCGTCGCGGCTGTCAGGCGCGGGGAGTTCCCGCTCACCTAACCGCTCACTCCCCGCCCCCGGCGGCGTTCCGCCCGGCGTTTCGCCGCCTCGTGGGCCGCGTGGAGGAGGCGGGACGCCAGTGGGGTGGTGGCGGTGGCCGGGTTGGTGATCGCGATCCAGGTCTGGGCGCGGTACACCGGGTGCGGGAGGACCGCGTCGGTGGCGGTGTAGTCCCTCGGGGCCGGGGCCGCGCGGGGGTGTTCGCCCGTCAGCTCGGTGAACGTGGCGGTGCCGACGTGGATGTTGAGTCGCCGGCGGCCGGGGCGGTCGAGGGCGCACAGGGTGTCGCCGGGGTAGTTCTTCGTGACGACGGTGGCGTACGGCTGCCCGCGCCGGGGCGGCTCGCCGTCGGGGGCGTAGAAGAAGAAGTGGTCGCCCCAAGTGATCTCGGGGAACGCGCTGCCCTCGGCGGGGGCGAGTTCGAGTACGCCGTCGAAGGCGCGGACCTCTTCGAGGAGCTGGTTCATACTCATGGTTCGAGCGTGTACCTGAAGTGCTTATGGAGGGTTGGCCGCATGAACACCTCCGCCGTGGCGGCCGCCTCCGGGTACTCGGTGCAGCAGGTCCGCGATCTGGAGGCGCTCGGCGTCATCCCCGCCGCGGAGCGCGCGGCCAACGGCTACCGGCGCTTCTCCGCCGCGCATGTGCGCGCTCTGGGCGCGTACCGCGACCTCGCCCACGCCGTCGGCCCCGTCGCGGCGCGGCGTGCGATGCGGGAGGTCCGGGGGCTGCCGCCCGGCGACGGGGTGGCGGTGCTCGGGGGGCTCCACACCCGGCTCAACGACGAGCGCGGGCGGGTGCTTGCCGCCCGGCGGGCGCTGGAGGCCATCCGGGCCGAGGCGGTGACCGACGCCGCGCCCGTCGACGCGGACTCCATGACCATCACCGAGCTGTCGCAGGCGCTCGGGGTCAAAGCCTCCACTCTCCGTTTCTGGGAGGAGGCCGGGCTGGTGGCGCCCGAGCGGGTCGCCACGCGCGCGGGGACGGCGCGGCGCTACCCGGTCGCCGCGGTCCGGGAGGCGCGGATCGCCGCCGCGCTGCGGGCGGGCGGGCACCGGGTGCCGGACGTACGGGAGGCGGTGGCGGCCGTCCGCGAGCTGCGCGACGTGGGCCGGTCGCTCGCCGCCCTCGACGCCCATCTGGAGGCCCTGACCGGGCGGGCGCTCGCGCTGCTGCGCGCGGGGGGCGTGCTCGCGGAGATCATCGATCCGCCGGCTCCGGCCGTCGCCGTGCCCGGTTCCGGGGTCGGCTTTATATCGGGCATACGCGGTTTTACTCCGCTTCTTACAGCCGTCTCAGACGGCTCTCAGAATCCCCGGCGATCGTCGGAGGCATGACGGAGCAGACACACCGCACCAGCAGCCAGCCCGACTTCATCGCCGGCCGGGACGGGGTCCTGCCCGCCGCCCCGTCCGGTGTCGGGCACCCGCCCCGGACTCCGGCCCCCGGCCCCGGCCCGGACCCGGCCCCCGCTCCCGGCCCGCGCCCGGCGCCCGCTCCCGGCCCCTGCTCCGGCGGCACCGGCGGCTACGCCGGGTTCGGCGATCCGCCGGCTCCGCCGGCCCCACCCGCGCCGCCCGCGGGTCCCCCGCGGCGCAGGCGGGCCAAGGGGCCCGCCGCCGTGCTCGTCGCCGCGGCGGTCGTCGCCGCCGTCGTCGGGGGCGGCAGCGCCGCGCTCGTCGGGGAGCTGACCGGCTCGTCCGGTACGGCCGCCACCGCCACCGGCGGCGGGGCCGCCAGCGGGACGCAGGTGTCCGCCGGGAGCAAGGGCACCGTCGCCGGGGTCGCCGAGGCGGTGAGCCCCAGCGTCGTGGAGATCCGGGCGACCGGGAGCGCCGGGCAGTCGACCGGGTCCGGGGTCGTCGTCGGCGAGGACGGCGAGATCCTCACCAACAACCACGTCGTCTCCGGCGCCCAGCAGGTGCGGGTCACCTTCAGCGACGGCTCCACGGCCGCCGCCGAGGTCGTCGGCACCGACCCGGACCTCGACATGGCGCTCGTCGAGGTGTCGGGCAAGAGCGGCCTCAAGCCCGCCGTGCTCGGCGACTCCGACTCCCTCCGCGTCGGCGACGAGGTCGTCGCCATCGGCTCCCCCGAGGGCCTCAGCGGCAGCGTCACCAGCGGCATCGTCTCCGCGCTGGACCGCGATGTCACCGTCGAGAAGGAGCAGCAGCCGCAGGGCGGCGAGCAGTGGCCGTTCGGGTTCGGCGGCGGCCAGTACAACGGGCGGCTCGGTGCGGAGACGACCACGTACCAGGCGATCCAGACCGACGCCTCCCTCAACCCCGGCAACTCCGGCGGCGCGCTCGTCGACATGCAGGGCCGGGTCGTCGGCATCAACTCGGCCATGTACGCACCGGAGAACGGCTCCGCCGCGGGCAGCGTCGGGCTCGGCTTCGCCATTCCCGTCAACGACGTGAAGCAGATCCTCGACGACCTCAGGAACAATTGAGGCCGTGACCGAGCAGCAGCAGCGCATCCTGATCGTCGACGACGAGCCGGCCGTGCGCGAGGCGCTGGAGCGCAGCCTCGCCTTCGAGGGCTACGGGACCGAACTCGCCGTCGACGGTCTCGACGCCCTCGACAAGGCGGACTCGTACCGCCCCGACCTCGTCGTCCTGGACGTGCTCATGCCCCGCATGGACGGCCTGACCGCCGCCCGCCGGCTGCGGGCCGCCGGCGACCGGGTGCCCATCCTCATGCTCACCGCCCGCGATACTGTCGGCGACCGCGTGACGGGGCTCGACGCGGGCGCCGACGACTACCTCGTCAAGCCGTTCGAGCTGGACGAGCTGTTCGCCCGTATCCGCGCCCTGCTGCGCCGCCACGCCTACGCCGACGGCGGCGGCGCGGAGCACGGGCAGGCCGACACCCTGGAGTTCGGCGACCTGCGGATGGACCTCGCCGCCCGCGAGGTCACCCGCGGCGGGCGGCCGGTGGAGCTGACCCGCACCGAGTTCACGCTGCTGGAGCTGTTCCTCCAGCACCCGCGCCAGGTGCTGACCCGGGAGCAGATCCTCAAGGCGGTCTGGGGCTTCGACTTCGAGCCCAGCTCCAACTCCCTCGACGTGTACGTCATGTACCTGCGCCGCAAGACCGAGGCGGGCGGCGCCGCGCGGCTGGTGCACACGGTGCGCGGCGTCGGCTACGTGCTGCGCGCCCCCGAGGGCCGGGGTGCCGGGCGCGGCAGGGGCGCCGCCGGGTGACGACCCGGGTCCGCCGGCTGCCGCTGCGGTCGCGGCTGGGCCTGCTCACCGCCGCCGCGGTGGCGGTGGCCGTCGCGGCGGCCGCGGTCGCCTGCTGGCTGATCACCCGCGACCAGCTGATGAGCCAGTTCGACCGCTCGCTGCGGCAGGCGGAGGTGCCGAGCACGCTGCCGCAGATCGTCAACAGCGTCGGCTGCGTCGACGCGCGCCCGACCGGCCGCGTGGAGCGCCTCGGCCTGAACCCGGACCGGACGACCGCGCAGATCGTCCTCGCGGACGGCACCGCCTGCTGGGTCCAGGGGGAGCGCACGATCGACGTGACCGACGCGGACCGGGCGATCGCCGCGCAGACCGGCCCGCGGCGCGTGGAGGTGCTGCACGACGTGACCTCGGGCGGCACCGAGTGGCGGGTGCGTACGATCAGCGGCCTCCGGCTGGGCGGCCAGCCGGCCGCGATCACCCTCGCCCGCCCGCTCACCGAGGTCACCGACCCCCTCCGCACCCTCGCGCTCGTCCTCGCCCTCGTCGCCGGCGGCGGCGTCGTCGGCGCCGGGGCCGCCGGGCTGCTGGTCGCGCGCGCCGGGCTGCGGCCCGTGGAGCGGCTCACGCACACCGTCGAGCACATCGCCCGCACCGAGGACCTCGCCGTCGAGATCCCCGCCGAGGGCGACGACGAGATCGCCCGGCTGTCCCGCTCGTTCAACGCCATGACCGCCGCCCTCGCCACCTCCCGCGGGCGGCAGCAGCAGCTCATCGCCGACGCCGGGCACGAGCTGCGCACGCCGCTGACCTCGCTCCGTACGAACATCGAGCTGCTCGCCCGCAGCGAGGACTCCGGCCGCGGGCTGCCGCAGGAGCAGCGCCGGGAGCTGCTGGGGTCGGTCACCGCGCAGATGACCGAGCTGGCCGCGCTCATCGGCGACCTCCAGGAGCTGTCCCGGCCGGACGCGGCGCCGGACCGGGCGCAGCTGGCGGTCGTGGCGCTGGACGGGATCGCGGAGCGGGCGGTGCGGCGGGTGCGGCTGCGGGCGCCGGAGGTGGAGATCGCGGCGGAGCTGGCGCCCTGGTACGTCCGGGCCGAGCCCGCGGCGATGGAGCGGGCCGTGGTCAACCTGCTGGACAACGCGGTGAAGTTCTCGCCCGCCGGCGGCCGCGTCGAGGTGGACCTCGGCGGCGACGGGCTGCTGCGGGTGCGCGACCACGGCCCGGGCATCCCGGAGGCGGAGCTGCCGCACGTGTTCGAGCGGTTCTGGCGCTCGCCGTCGGCGCGCAGCCGGCCGGGCAGCGGGCTGGGGCTGTCGATCGTGGCCCGTACGGTGCAGCAGGCCGGCGGCACCGTGGCGCTGCGGCGGGCGGACGGCGGCGGCACGGAGGCGCTGCTGCGGCTGCCGGGGGCGCCGGAGCCGCCGCCGGGGTCCTTATCGGCGATACGGGGGCGGCCATGGGGCCACGGCGGCGGCCGGGGAACGGAATCGAAGGACATGCCTCCTTCGGGTGACGGTGCCGCGCACTCCTGACCGGCTGGGGTATCCCTGACGTGCCAGACGCCCGCCACCCGGCGCGTCACGCCCACCGAGGAGACACCCCCCATGACCGTCCGGCCCTTCGCCGCCGTCCTGGCCGCCACCGCCGTCGCCGCCGCCACCGCCGCCACCGCCGTGCTGCTGCCGCCGACCGCCGCCGCCCGCCCGCTGCCCGAGCCGTTCGACGCCACGCACCTGCGGCTGACGACGACGTACGTCAACTCCGCCGACCGCGCCAAGGCCGCCTTCACCTACCTGAACTGCGACCCCGCCGGCGGCTCCCACCCCGCTGCGGAGTCGGCGTGCACGGACCTCGCCGCGGTCGACGGGCGGTTCGAGGAGCTGGGCGACAAGGAGGGGGTGTGCACGATGCAGTACGAGCCCGTCGAGCTGCGCGCCACCGGCACCTGGCACGGCGAGCCCGTGGACTACGTCTCCGAGGTCTTCGCGAACCCGTGCACGGCGGACCTGGCGACCGGCGGGAACGTCTTCCACTTCTAGCCGGCGCGCTGCCGGCCGCGGCCCGCCCGCCGGGCGCTACGGCTTGCGCCCCAGCGCCCCGTACGCGTCGACCGGCGCCGCCCCGCCCGCCGCCGCCGCGCCCGGCCGCCAGCGCGTGATCGGCACCATGCCGGGCTCGACCAGCTCCAGGCCCTCGAAGCACGCGCCCAGCTCCGCCGGGCTGCGCAGGTGGTACGGGACGCCGCCGGCCTCGATGAGCTTCTCGCCGCCCTCGACGACGGCGTCGCCGGTGTCGGTGCCGTCCCACAGCAGCAGGTGGCTGCCCGGCGGCACCGCCGCCATGACCCGGCCCGTGATGCGGCGCAGCTCCGCGAGCTCCGGCTCGTAGCCCAGCACGCCCATGAACATCACCGCCACCGGCTCGGTGAGGTCCAGCCCGTCCGCCGCGCCGGCCAGGATCCGCTCCGGGTCGTGGTAGTCGGCGTGGACGTACGAGGTCGCGCCCTCGGTGGTGGTGCTGCTCAGCAGGGCGCGGGCGTGCGCGAGCACCAGCGGGTCGTTGTCGACGTAGACGACGCGGGACTCGGGGGCGATCCGCTGCGCCACCTCGTGCGTGTTCTGCATCGTGGGCAGGCCGGTGCCGATGTCGAGGAACTGCCGCATCCCGGCCTCCCGCGCCAGGTGGGTCACCGCGCGGATGAGGAACTGGCGGGACTGCCGGGCCATGGTGACGATGTCCGGGTAGACGCGCGCGACGGCGTCGCCCGCCTCCCGGTCCGACCGGTAGTTGTCCTTCCCGCCCATCCAGTAGTTCCAGATCCGCGCCGCGTGCGGCACGGTGGGGTCCACCGACGGCGGTACCGCTTCCTCGCTGCCGCTGCCGCTGCCGCTGCCGCTGCTCATCGTCACCCTCCTGCGGGTAGGGGCCGGGGTGTCTGCGCCGGTGCCCCGGCAGGGCGGACCTGCCGGGGCACCCGGTACGGACCAGCACAGCAGACGGCGGTACGGCCGCGCAGCCGAACGTCACCGCCCGGCCGCGGCTCCGCCCACCACCGTGATCCGGTCCGCCGCCGGCGGCGCCAGCGGGCTGTCCGCGCTGGAGTTCGCCGTCAGGTAGGTCTCCAGCGCCGCCAGGTCGTCCCCGCCGACCAGCGGGTCCGTACCCTCGGCGAGGGTGGGGAAGCCGTCCCCGCCGCCGGCGAGGAACGAGTTGACCGCGACGCGGTACGTGGCCGCCGTGTCGAGCGGCTGCCCGTCGAGCCGCACCGAGCCGGCGACGACGCGGTCGGCGCCGGACTTCGTCAGGTCCAGCGTGTAGGTGAGCCCGGCGGACGGCTGGAGGATCTTCGGCGACTCCTCGTTGGCGCCGCTGACCTGCTCCCGCAGCACCTGGAGGAGCTGCTCGCCGGTCAGGCTGGTCAGGTTCACGGTGTTCGAGAACGGCTGGACCGTGAAGCCCTCCCCGTACGTGACGACCCCGTCGCCCTCGCCGCCGGACGCCGCGTGGGTGAGGTCCGCGCGGATCCCGCCCGGGTTCATCAGCGCCAGCCGCGCGCCCTCGTCGAGGGTCCGGGCGTGGGCGAGCTGCGCGTCGGCGATGAGGTCGCCGAGCGGCGACTCGGTGCCCGTGCGCGGGATGTCGGCGGAGACGTAGCCGATCGGCTTGGCCGCGACCGGCTCGGCGCGCGCGTTCCACTCCTCGACCAGCGCGGTCATGTCCGCGGCCCGCGGCTGCTCGCGGTCGACGACGTGGTTGGCGGCGTCCGGCAGTTCGGTCGCGGTGCGCACGATGTCGCCGCTGCGGCGGTCGTACGTCAGCGTGGTCTCGGTGTAGAGCCGCCCGAAGGACGACGCGGAGGTGACGCTGCGCGGCCTGCCCTCCGGGTCGGGGACGGTGCAGGCGTACGCCTGGTGGGTGTGGCCGGTGACGAAGGCGTCGACGTCCGACGTCGTGCCCGCGGCGATCTCGGCGACCGGGCCGGAGATGCCGGCGCCCGGGCCGGGGCTGTCGCAGTCGTAGTTGTACGCGCCGCCCGACGAGTCCGCGGGGAAGCCGCCCTCGTGGACGAGCGCGACGATGGACTCGACGCCCTGCCGGCGCAGCTGCTTCGCGTACCTGTCGAGGGTCTCGATCTCGTCGTGGAAGTCCAGGCCCTTGACGCCCTCGGCGGAGACGATGTCGGGGGTGCCCTCCAGCGTCACGCCGATGAAGCCGATCTTCACGCCCCGCTTCTTCCACACGTGCACCGGGTCGAGGACCGGCTCGCCGGTCTTCTCGTCGGTGACGTTGGCGGCGAGGTAGGGGAAGTCGGCGCCCTCGAAGGCGCGGCCCTCGGCGTAGCAGCCGTCCTCGGGGTGACAGCCGCCGTCCTGAAGGCGCAGCAGCTCCGCGCGGCCCTCGTCGAACTCGTGGTTGCCGACGCCGGCGACGTCGAGGCCGAGGCCGTTCATGGCCTCGACGGTGGGCTCGTCGTGGAAGAGGCCGGAGATCAGCGGGCTGGCGCCGACGAGGTCGCCGGCGGCGGCGGTGACGGAGTAGCGGTGGTCCTCGCGCGCCTCGCGGAGGGAGGTGGCGAGGTATTCGACGCCGCCGGCGTCGACGGTCTTCGTGGAGCCGTCCGGCTGGAGTTCGGTGACGCGGCCGGAGGAGCCCTGCGGGGGTTCGAGGTTGCCGTGGAAGTCGTTGAAGGAGAGCAGCTGGACGTCGACCGTACGCCCGTGCCCGTGCCCGTGCCCGCGTCCGCGGTCCGCGCTGTCCGCGCCCGCCGGCTGCGCCGCGGCGAACAGGCTCCCGGCCACCGCCACCGCGGCGGCCGCCGCCGCGGCCCGGCGCCCCCTCCGCGTCGTACGGACCCTGCCAGCCCGCTGTGTTCTTCGAGACCTCAGCATGAACGCCCCCTCGGCGCGACGGGAAACACCGGTCGGCAGCTTACGGTCGACGCGCGTAGCCCGTCTCCAACAAAGACTGAACGAATCCCAAAGCTCTGCGGGCCGTCCGCTGGCCTTAGGCTCTCTCCATGACGGAGTCCGGTACGACCGACACGGGGAAGCCGCGCGGCAGGCGCATCGACGTGCTCGACGAGCTCACGCCGTCCCAGTCGCACGCGGTTCTCGGCATCATCGACGCCGCCGCCGAGGCGGACGGCCGCCAGGCCGTCTCCGAGCAGGGCCGGCTGACCCTGCGCAGAGGCCGCCGCGAGGGCGTCAGACACCTGTTCCTGACCGACGGCACCGAACCCGCCGGCTACGCGCAGCTGGAGGAGACCGACCCCGTCGAGCCGCCCGCCGCCGAACTGGTCGTCCACCCGGCGTACCGCCGCCGCGGCCACGGCCGGGCCCTGGGCCGCGCGCTGCTCACCGAATCCGGCCAGCGGATGCGGCTCTGGGCGCACGGCGGCCACCCGGCCGCGCGGCACCTGGCGCAGCTCCTCGGCCTCACCCTCTTCCGCGAGCTGCGCCAGCTGCGCATGCCGCTCGCCGGGTTCGCGGCGGACGGCGCCGGGGCGCCGGAGCCGCGGCTGCCGGCGGGGGTCACGGTGCGTACGTTCCGGCCGGGGGAGGACGACGCGGAGTGGCTGGCCGTCAACGCCGCCGCCTTCGCCCACCACCCCGAGCAGGGCTCGCTCACCCAGGCCGACCTCGACGACCGCATGGCCGAGCCGTGGTTCGACCCGCGCGGGTTCTTCCTCGCCGAGCGCTCCGGGAAGGTCGTCGGCTTTCACTGGACGAAGGTGCACAGCGCCGAGCAGCTCGGCGAGGTGTACGTGCTGGGGGTGCACCCCGACGCGCAGGGTGGCGGGCTCGGCAAGGCGCTGACGACGATCGGGCTGCGCCATCTGGCCTACGAGCGGAGCATGCCGACCGCCATGCTGTACGTGGACGCGGACAACGCCCCGGCGGTGGCCGTCTACGAGGGGATGGGGTTCCGGACCCACGAGACGGACCTGATGTACCGCACCGAGGGCTAGCGTCACTGCACCCAGGGTTGGCCGCGCCGTTACCGACGGTTCAACCGCGGTTGCGAGCATCGACGCATGCAGCGCTCCGCCGCGAACCTCTCCGCCGTGCCGGGCCGGGCCCGTACCCGGGAGAATAGGGGCATGGACGACAGCCCGCCCCTCGTCACCCCCGCCCAGCCCGCGCAGCCGTCGGTGGGATCGATCGCCGCCCGCCGCCCGCACCCGGTGGCGCCCTCCATGCAGCGCGCCGCCCAGCAGATCGACCCGGACATCGACGCCGACGCCGACGACTACGACGGCCGGGAGGCGGACGAGGAGCTGCCCACCGGCCGCTTCCTGGACCGCGAGCGCAGCTGGCTCGCCTTCAACGAACGGGTCCTGGAGCTCGCCGAGGACGCGGCCACCCCGCTGCTGGAGCGCGCCAACTTCCTGGCGATCTTCGCCAGCAACCTGGACGAGTTCTTCATGGTGCGCGTCGCCGGCCTCAAGCGCCGCATCGCCACCGGCGTCGCCACCCGCTCCGCCTCCGGGCTCCAGCCCCGCGAGGTGCTGGACCTGATCTGGAACCGCTCGCGCGAGCTGATGGCGCGGCACGCCGCCTGCTTCCAGCAGGACGTGCAGCCCGCGCTGGCCGACGAGGGCATCCAGCTGATCCGCTGGGCCGACCTGGGCGAGAAGGAGCAGGCCCGGCTCTTCACCCTCTTCCGGCAGCAGATCTACCCGGTGCTCACCCCGCTGGCCGTCGACCCGGCGCACCCGTTCCCGTACATATCGGGCCTGTCCCTGAACCTCGCCGTCGTCGTCCGCAACCCGGTCAGCGGCCACCGGCACTTTGCCCGCGTCAAGGTGCCGCCGCTGCTGCCGCGGTTCCTGGAGACCGCCACGGTCGGCGGCGCCCAGCGGTTCGTACCGCTGGAGGACGTCATCGCCGCCCACCTCGAAGACCTCTTCCCGGGCATGGAGGTCCTCGCCCACCACACCTTCCGGGTCACCCGCAACGAGGACCTGGAGGTCGAGGAGGACGACGCGGAAAACCTGCTGAAGGCCCTGGAGAAGGAGCTGATGCGGCGCCGCTTCGGGCCGCCGGTGCGCCTGGAGGTGGAGGAGTCCATCGACCCGTACGTGCTGGACCTGCTCGTGCGCGAGCTGAAGATCTCCGAGGCCGAGGTCTACCCGCTGCCCGGCCCGCTCGACCTCACCGGGCTCTTCGGCATCGCCACCCAGGACCGGCCGGAGCTGAAGTACCCGAAGTTCGTCGCCGGCACGCACCGCGACCTCGCCGAGGTCGAGTCGGCGTCCGCGCCCGACATCTTCGCCGCGCTGCGCGAACGCGACGTGCTGCTCCACCACCCGTACGACTCCTTCTCCACCTCCATCCAGGCGTTCCTGGAACAGGCCGCGGCCGACCCGGACGTGCTGGCCATCAAGCAGACGCTCTACCGCACCTCCGGCGACTCGCCGATCGTCGACGCCCTGATCGACGCCGCGGAGAGCGGCAAGCAGGTCCTGGTGCTGGTGGAGCTGAAGGCGCGCTTCGACGAGCAGGCGAACATCAAGTGGGCGCGGAAGCTGGAAGAGGCCGGCTGCCACGTGGTGTACGGGCTCGTCGGGCTGAAGACCCACTGCAAGCTGTCGCTGGTCGTACGGCAGGAAGGCGAGACCCTGCGCCGCTACAGCCACGTCGGCACCGGCAACTACCACCCCAAGACCGCCCGGCTCTACGAGGACCTGGGCCTCCTGACCGCCGACGCGAAAGTCGGCGCCGACCTCTCCGACCTCTTCAACCGGCTCTCCGGCTACTCCCGGCGGGAGAACTACCGCCGCCTGCTCGTCGCACCCACGTCGGTGCGCGACGGCCTGGTCCACCGCATCCACCGCGAGATCACCCACCACCGGGCCGGCCAGCCCGCGTACGTCCGCATCAAGGTCAACTCGATCGTCGACGAGGCCGTCATCGACGCCTGCTACCGGGCGTCCGCGGCGGGCGTACCGGTCGACATCTGGGTGCGCGGCATCTGCGCCGTACGGCCGGGAGTGGCGGGACTCTCCGAGAACATCCGGGTACGGAGCATCCTCGGCCGGTTCCTGGAACACTCCCGGATCTTCTCCTTCGGCAACGGAGGCGACCCGGAGGTGTGGATCGGCAGCGCGGACATGATGCACCGCAACCTCGACCGCCGCATCGAGGCGCTGGTCCGGGTCGCCGACCCGGCACACCGGGAGGCGCTGAACCGGCTGCTGGAGACGGGAATGTCGGACGAGGTCGACTCGTGGCACCTGGACTCGAACGGCGACTGGACGCGCAACGCGGTGGACGACGGGGGCAGTCGGCTGGCGAATGTACAGGAAATGCTCATCGACGCCCGGAGGCGCCGGCGTGTCATCGCGGCATGAGGTACATGAGGCATCGGTGACGGCGGCCGCGCCCGGCGGCTCGGCGGAGGCGCCTGGCGGCTCGGCGGGGGAGGTGCTGGCGCGATACCTGAGCACGCAGGCGACGGAGCTGCTGCGCGGTCTGCGGGACCTCCCGGCCCAGGACCCGGCCCCGGCGGGGGCCGCGGGAGCCGGAGGGGGCGCGCGGGCAGCGGGCGCGGTCCACGACGCGGCGTTCCGGATCGCGGACACGCTGGGGAGCTTCCGGCCTTTACTGGACCCGGAGTGGGCGGAGCGGCTGGAGACGGAGCTGTACTGGCTGGGCCACACGGTGATGCGCGAGCACGTGTACGCGGCACGCCGCGACCGGCTGGTGGGGGCGCTGCGACGGCTGTCGGGGGAGGAGGACACGGGCGACCCGCCGGCCGGCGACGGGGGTGATCCCGCGGGTGGTGCGGTGGGCGACGGCGGGGTCGCGGACCGTGCGGTGGGCGGCGGCCGGATCGCGGATCGTGCGGTGGGCGGCGCGGGTGGCGCGGTGGACGGCGCCGGGGTCGTGGACCGTGCCGTCGGTGGTGCGGTGGGCGGCGGCCGGGTCGTGGACCGTGCGGTGGGCGGCGCGGGTGGTCCCGCGGGTGGTGCGGTGGGCGGCGGCCGGGTCGCGGATCGTGCGGTCGGCGGCACCGGGAGCCGCAACGCGGACGGCGGCCGGACCGCCGAGGGCGGTAGGCGCGAGGGCGCGCCCGCGGAGGCGCGGGACGCGCGCGGCGCGGTGCCCACGCAGGTCGGCCAGGCTGAGCACGCCCCGGGCGGCCAGGCCGAGCACGCCGGTGACGGCAGGCGCGCGGGGCGCGCCGGTGGCGCCGATGCCGCCGGTGGCGGCGGGCGTGCAGGGGCCGGGGACGCGGCGCCGGGGGCCGCGGGACTGCCGAACGGGGTCGCGGAGCGGGCCGGTACGCCCCGCGCCGGCGGCGCGGTGCCGGAGGCGCGGCCCGGGGGCGACGGCAGAGCCGTGCCGCCGCCCGGCGGAGCCGCGTCCGCCGGGCCGGTCTCCAGCGCCGGTACCGCCGCCGGATCCGGCACCGGTGGCGCTGTCTCCGCCGGATCGGGCGCCGGTGGGTCCCGCTCCGGCGGGTCGGGCGCCGGTGGGCCGGTCTCCGGGTCCGGCACCGGCGGGTCTGGCACCGCGGGGTCGGGCACGCGCGGGTCTGTCTCCGCCGGGTCGGGCACCGCTGCGTCTGCCTCCACCGGGTCGGGCGCCGGTGGGTCCCGCTCCGGCGGGTCGGGCGCCGGTGGGCCGGTCTCCGGGTCCGGCACCGGTGGATCTGTCTCCGCGGGGTCGGGCACGCGCGGGTCTGTCTCCGCCGGGTCGGGCACCGCTGCGTCTGCCTCCACCGGGTCGGGCACCGCTGCGTCTGCCTCCACCGGGTCGGGCGCCGGTGGGTCCCGCTCCGGCGGGTCGGGCGCCGGTGGGCCGGTCTCCGGGTCCGGCACCGGCGGGTCTGGCACCGCGGGGTCGGGCACGCGCGGCTCTGTCTCCGCCGGGTCGGGTGTCCGTGGGTCTGTCTCGGGGACTGGCGCCGGTACCGCCGCCGGGCCGGGCGCCGGTGGGCCTGGCTTCGGGTCGGGCACCCGTGGCTCGGGCACGCGCGACTCCGTCTCCGCCAGGTCCGGCACCGCTGCGTCTGCCTCCACCGGGTCGGGCACCGGCGGCTCTGTCGCCCACAGGTCCGGCTCCGGCACCTCCGCCCCCGCCCCGCCCGCTGGCGGCGGCTCCGCCACCGGGCGGGTGTCTGCGGCCGGGGGGCGGCGTGCGGGGGTATCCGCCACCGCGTCCGCCGCGCCCGCCGCAGGCGTCGCGCGGGCGGGGGCGCTGCTGGAGCGGCGGCTCGGGCTCGCGCGGAGCCGGGCGCACTCCGAGGCGCTGGACGCGCTGACGTCCGCGCGGTATCACGCGGTCGCCGACGCCGTCGCGCTGCTGGTCTCCGACGCGCCGCTGACCCGCGCCGCCCGGCGGCCCGCCGCTGCTCTGCCGGAGCACCACGACGACCTGCGCCGCGTGCTGGCCTCCGCGGTCGCCGCGCTGCCGCTGGCCCGTGCCGGCCGCCCGTACAACGCCGCCGCCCTCGCCCGCGGCCTCGCCGCCCCCGCCCGCGCAGGCGGCGGGGACGGCGCCGCCGCGGCCACGGCCGTCGACGATCGCGACGACGCCCCCTGGCGGCACGTGCACACTCTCGTGCGGCGCGCCCGGCACGCCGCCGAGGTTCTGGCGGCGTGCCCGCCCGGCACCGTCCCGGTGCGCCCGCCGGGGCCGCCGCTGGCCGCCGCGGGCACCGCGCTCGACCGCGACCGCGAGGCCGTGGAGGCCGCCGCCGCGGCCGCCTCTGCCGCCGCGACCCCGCGTATCGCCCCCGCCACCGCCTACGCACTCGGCGTACTCCACGCCGACCAGCGCCACGAGGTAGAAGCCGCGCGCTTCACCTTCGGCCGACTCTGGCAGACGAGAGGGGAGCACAGGTGAGGGAGCACCGCAACGACCCGGCCGACCCGGCCTGCCTGATCCGTGCCGCGGGCTGCGTGCTGTGGCGTTCCGCACCGCCCGCCGGTCCCGCCGCCGGTCCCGGCGCGCCCGCCGCGCCCGCCGCGCTGGAGATCGCCGTCGTCCACCGCCCCAAGTACGACGACTGGTCCCATCCCAAGGGCAAGCTCAAGTCCGGTGAGGAGCCGCTCGACGCCGCCGTCCGCGAGGTCGCCGAGGAGACCGGCCTCGCCTGCGAGCCCGGCCCGCCGCTGCCCACCACCCACTACCGGGTGGCCGACGGCCGGCCCAAGGAGGTCCGCTACTGGGCCGCGCGGGCCCGCGCCGGCGCGTTCGTGCCCAACGACGAGGTGGACCGCCTGGTCTGGCTGCCGCCCGCCGCGGCCCGCCGCACGCTGACCCACGGCCACGACCGCGCCCTCGTCGACGCCCTGCTGGACACCCTGCCCTCCGGGGCGGCCTGAGGGCTACGGCGTCGCGTACTGCTCGGCGAACTCGCCCGTCGCCGCGATGGGCGTGATCACGTCGACGAGGATCCCGTTCGGGTCCGCGACGATGAAGTGCCGCTGCCCGAAGTCCTCGCTGCGCAGCTCCAGCTCGGGTGTGAGCCCTTCGCGTACGACGAGCCGCTCCCACTCCGCGTCGACGTCCTCGACCTCGAAGTTGAGCAGCAGCCCGCGCGCGGCCGCGCGGTAGCCGGCGGGGACGGTCGGGTGGCCGGGGTCGAGGAGGGCCAGCTCGTACGGCGGGTCGCCCGGCCGGCGCAGGCTCACGTACCAGTCGGCCTCGAAGGTCACCTCGAAGTGCATCAGCTGGACGTAGAAGTCCCGGGATTCGCTCAGCCGCTCCGTGCCGAGCACGGGATAGAAACCGGTCAGCCGCATCGTCGGCTCCTTTCGCGTACCATTGGTATGTCAAAAACCGTAGTTCGCGTACCATCGGTATGTCAAACGGGAGGCGAGGTGCGCATGACCGCGCGCGGCGGCAGCGGAACCGGCGGAACGGGCGGGACCGGCGGAGTCAGGGCGGAGCAGCGGGAGCAGACCAGGCGGGCGCTGCTCCGCGAGAGCCGGCGGCTGTTCGCGAGCCGCGGCTACGGGGCCGTGGGGCTGGCCGAGATCGTGCGCGCGGCCGGCGTGACCAAGGGCGCGCTGTACCACCACTTCGACGCCAAGACCGGCCTCTTCCGCGCCGTGCTGGCGGAGGTGCAGCAGGAGGTCGGCCGGCGGGTGGCGGAGGCCGCGGAGCGGCACGCGGACCCGTGGGACCGGCTGACCGTCGGCTGCCGCGAGTTCCTCACCGCCAGCACCGCCCCCGAAGTGCAGCGGATCATGCTGGTCGACGGGCCGGCGGTGCTGGGGTGGAGCGAGTGGCGGGCGCTCGACGAGGCGGCGTCGGCGCGGCATCTGACCGAGGCGCTGGCGGAGCTGATGGCGGCGGGGGCGGTGGCGCGGCAGCCGGTCGCGCCGCTGGCGCACCTGCTGTCCGGCGCGATGAACGAGGCCGCGCTGTGGCTGGCCGCGGAGGGCGGCCCCGGCGATCTCGCCGACACCTGGGCGGCGCTGGAGCGGATGCTGGAGTCGCTGCGTCCTACCCGGGCTGCTCCGGCTGCTCCGCCCCGCGCGTCAGGTGCGTGAACGCCTCCAGGTTGCGCGTCGACTCCCCCCGGGACGTACGCCACGCGTACTCCTTGCGGATGGCCGTCGCGAACCCCAGCTCCAGCAGCGTGTTGAAGCTCCCGTCCGCGTTCTCCAGCACCGTGCCCAGCACCCGGTCCAGCTCCTCCGGCGTCACCGCGGCCAGCGGCAGCCGGCCGACGAGGTAGATGTCGCCGAGCCGGTCGACGGCGAAGCTCACCCCGTACAGCCGGGTGTTGCGCTCCAGCAGCCAGCGGTGGACGCCGGCCTCGTTCTCGTCGGGGTGGCGGATCACGAAGGCGTTGACCGACAGCGAGTGCCGGCCGACGATCAGCTGACAGGTCGTCGACAGCTTCCGCGTGCCGGGGAGGGAGGCGACGTAGGTGCCCGGCGCGGGTGACTCGTAGTCGATCCCCGCCTCCCGGAGGGTGTCCTCGACGACCTTGCCGACGGTGTCCACGCTCGCGCTCGTGCGCGCTGCCTCAGCCATGCGGCGATCGTAGGCGAGGAGGCCGGGCCGCGCCGGGGTGGCCGGCGGCTGCCGCGGCGTACACGTCGGCCGTCGCGTGGGCGGCGGCGTCCCAGCCGAAGCCCGCCGCGTGCCGGGCCGCCGCCGCGCCCATGCGGGCGGTGAGCGCCGGGTCGGCGGCGAGCCGTCCGAGCGCGGCGGCGAAGCCCGCCGGGTCGTGGCCCTCGACGAGGTACCCCGTGACGCCGTCGCGGACCGCGACCGGCAGGCCGCCGACCGCCGCCGCGACCACCGGCGTCCCGCACGCCTGCGCCTCCAGCGCGACCAGCCCGAACGACTCGCTGTACGACGGCATCACCAGCGTCGACGCCGCCCGGAACCAGCGCGCGAGCGCCTTCTGTGCCACCGGGCGTTCAAACCTCACGACATCGGAGATTCCCAGCCGCGCGGCGAGCTTCTGGAGCGCCTCCGGCTTCGCCAGCCCGCTGCCGCTCGGCCCGCCGACCACCGGCACCACCAGCCGCTCGCGCAGCGCCGGGTCCCGGTCGAGGAGGTGGGCGACGGCGCGCAGCAGCACGTCGGGCGCCTTGAGGGGCTGGATGCGGCCGGCGAACAGGGGGACGAAGGCGTCCGGGGGGAGTCCGAGCGCGGCGCGGGCGGCGGCGCGGGACGCGGCGGGGTCACCGGGGCCGGGGCGGAAGACGTCCAGGTTCACGCCGGGGCGGACGATGCCGACGCGGGCGGGGTCCGCGTCGTAGTGGTGGATCAGGTCGTGGGCCTCGTCGTCGGTGTTGGCGACGAGCCGGTCGGCGGCCCGTACGATCTGGCTCTCGCCGAGGACGCGGGCGGGCGGCTCGGCGCTGTCGCCGGCGGCGAGGGCGGCGTTCTTGACCTTGGCCATGGTGTGCATGGCGTGCACCAGCGGCACGCCCCAGCGCTGGGCGGCGAGCCAGCCGACGTGGCCGGAGAGCCAGTAGTGGGAGTGGACGAGGTCGTAGTAGCCGGGGCGGTGGGCGGCCTCGGTCTGCATGACGCCGTGCGTGAACGCGCAGAGCTGCGCGGGCAGGTCCTCCTTGGCCAGTCCCTCGTACGGCCCGGCGGCCACGTGCCGGACGAGCACGCCGGGGGCCAGTTCGACGGCGGGCGGGAGGGCGGCGGAGGTGGCGCGGGTGAAGACCTCGACCTCGACGCCGATCTCGGCGAGCCGGCGGGCCAGCTCGACGATGTAGACGTTCATGCCGCCGGCGTCGCCGGTGCCGGGCTGGTGGAGGGGGGAGGTGTGGACGGAGAGCATCGCGACGCGGCGTGGCCGGCGGTGGCGCGCGCGGGCGCGGAGCCGGGACAGGTGGTGGCTCACGGCTACTGGTTCCTCCTCGCGTTGGCCGTCATCCCCGCCGTGATGGGGTGAACACCGGGTGTGGCGGTGTTCATTCCCGCGCGGGGCGCGCGGCGCGGGGCGTCGTGCTCGGGGAGGGGGGCCCGCCCGGACCACGACCGCGGTACGGCCCGGCCGCCGCCGGCGGCTACGTCCCCCACCCGCGCGGCGCCACCGCCCGCCACGCCACCGTCAGCTCGCCCTGCCGCCAGCGCCCCGGGCCGTCCGTCAGCGGCCAGTCGCCCGCCAGCGCGCTCGCCGCCCGGATCCAGCGCTGCCGCGCGCCCAGCGCCGCGTACGGGGCCGCCGCCGCCCACGCCCGGTCGAAGTCGCGCAGGAACGCGTGCACCGGCTCCCCCGGGACGTTCCGGTGGATCAGCGCCTTCGGCAGCCGCTCCGCCAGGTCGGAGGGCGCGTCGAGGGACGCGAGGCGGGCGGCGAAGGTGAGGGTGCGGGGGCCCTCCGGGCCCAGCGCCACCCACACGTGCCGCCGCCCCGCCTCGTCGCAGGTGCCCTCCACCAGCAGGCCGTTCGGGCCGAGCCGCCCGGTGAGCCGGTCCCACGCCGCCGGGACCTCGTCCGCGCCGTACTGCCGCAGCACGTTGGCCGCCCGGATCAGCGCCGGGCGCGCGCCGCCGGGGAGGGGGACCTCGAAGCCGCCGCGCAGGAACGCGAGGCCCGCCCGCTCGTACGGGCGCGCCGCCGCGACCCGCTCCGCGTCGATCTCCACGCCGGCCACCTCGACCCGGGGGCAGGCGGTACGGAGCCGGTCCAGCAGCTCGACCGCGGTCCACGGGGCGGCGCCGTAGCCGAGGTCGACGGCGACGGCGCGGCCGTCGGCGCGGGCGGTGCGTCGCAGGGCGGGGCCGTGGGCGGCGGCGATCCAGCGGTCCATGCGGCGCAGCCGGTTGGGGTGGGTCGTCCCCCGGGTCGGCGACCCGACCGGCCGCGCGGCGCGCGCGGGACGCCCGCCGGCCGCGCCGGACGCGGGGCGCGGGGGCCGCTGCTGGGACGCCATGCGTCCAGCGTACGAGCCGGCCGCGGACCGGCCGGCGGGCCCGTACGGCACCCGCGGACGCGGCCGCCGCCGGGTCCCTGCCGCCGCTCTCGGGCGGGCACTTCGGGTCTTACGAGGGGCTGACGCTGCCCGTGGGACGCATGCGCTTGTCCCGCGGGTCGTCCGGCGGTTCCGCGCCCGCCTCCCCGGCGGCGACCGGGTCCGGGGCCGGGGCCGGGGCCGGGCCCTGGGCCGGGTCCTCCCGGGGCAGCCCGCGCATCAGCAGCGCGTACCCGGCCGCCGCCACCGTGCCCATCCCCGCGCACCCCGCCCACAGCCACTCCGCCCCGGCCGTGTCGATGACCCACCCGCCCAGCAGCGGGGCGGCGAGCCCGGCGACGGCCCAGGAGGTCGTGTACATGCCCTGGTACCGGCCGCGGCCGTGGACGGGGGAGAGGCGGACGACGATGCTGGTCTGCGTCGGCGCGTTGACGATCTCGCCGAGGGTCCAGACGCAGATGACGAGCGCGTACACGGCGACCGGCCCGGCGAAGGCGTGGAGCCCGAACCCGTACCCCGCCAGCAGCGACGAGACGATGAGCAGCGTCCGCGGGTCGCGGTGCTCGATGAACCGGGTCACGGGTATCTGGAGGACCACGATCAGCACGCCGTTCACGGCGATGGCGAGCCCGAAGTCCGAGCTGGACAGCCCCTGGTCGCCCATCGCCACGGGCAGCGACACGTACGCCTGCATGAAGATCATCGAGATCAGGAACGACAGCCCGACGACCCCCATGAACCGCCCGTCGCGCAGCACCGTGCCGAGGCTCACCGCATCCGCCGGGCCGCCCGCGGCGCCCGCGGGGCGTTCGGGCCGGGACTCGGGGAGCTTGACGAAGACCAGGATCGCGCAGGTGAGGGTCAGCAGGCCCTCGATGAGGAAGCCGGCCCGGTAGCTGTACTCGGCGATGAAGCCGGCGCCGGCGGAGGAGATCGCGAAGCCCAGGTTGATCGCCCAGTAGTTGAGCGAGAAGGCCCGTACGCGGTGCTCGGGCGGGACGATGTCCGCCATCATCGCCTGCACCGCGGGCCGGGAGGCGTTGGACGCCATGCCGACGGCGAAGGCGACGACCGGGATGGCCGCGGGGTGGGTGGTGAAGCCGAGCGCGGTGACGGTCACGGCGGTGGCGGACTGCGCGAGCATCAGGGTGGGGCGGCGCCCGAGGCGGTCGGTGAGCACGCCGCCGCCGAGCGAGGAGATCACGCCGCCGAGCCCGTAGAGGGCGGCGACCAGCCCGGCGTAGGTGGCGGAGTGGCCGCGCTCCTGGGTCAGGTAGAGGGCCATGAAGGTGGCGACGAAGCCGCCGAGCCGGTTGATGAGCGTGGACGTCCACAGCCACCAGAACGCGCGGGGCAGCCCGGTGACGGTTTCGCGCGCGGCGCGTCCGATGCGGGTCACGGGCACGGCGGATCCCCTCGATGTAAGTGGCACGAGCGATGAGGGGATGTTACGAAGCCGGGGGGCCGGGACGCCACCGGATTGACGGCTGCCGTCAATCCGGGCCCGGGGCGTGGGGAGACGCCCGCTCGATTAGGCTCGGAGCCATGGCCGACGCACCGTACAAGCTGATCCTCCTCCGGCACGGAGAGAGCGACTGGAACGCCAAGAACCTGTTCACCGGCTGGGTGGACGTGAACCTCACCGACAAGGGCGAGAAGGAGGCGGTACGCGGCGGCGAGCTGCTGCGCGAGGCGGGGCTGCTGCCGGACGTCGTCCACACCTCCCTGCTCAAGCGCGCCATCCGGACCGCGAACATGTCGCTGACCGCCTGCGACCGGCACTGGATCCCGGTCGCCCGCTCCTGGCGGCTCAACGAGCGGCACTACGGCGCGCTCCAGGGCAAGGACAAGGCGCAGACGCTCGCCGAGTTCGGCGAGGAGCAGTTCATGACCTGGCGCCGCTCGTACGACACGCCCCCGCCGCCGATCGACGACGACAGCGAGTTCTCGCAGGCGCACGACGCGCGCTACGCGCACATCCCCAGCGAGCTGCGGCCGCGGACCGAGTGCCTGAAGGACGTGCTGGAGCGGGCCCTGCCGTACTGGTACGACAGCGTCGTGCCGGACCTCCAGGCCGGGCGGACCGTGCTGGTCGCCGCGCACGGCAACAGCCTGCGGGCCCTGGTCAAGCACCTCGACGGCATCTCCGACGAGGAGATCCCGGGGCTGAACATCCCCACCGGCATCCCGCTGGCGTACGAGCTGGACGGCGACCTCCGCCCGGCCGTCCGCGGCGGTACGTACCTCGACCCGGACGCCGCCGCCTCGGCGATCCGGGCGGTGGCGAACCAGGGCAAGAAGTAGCTTCGGCCCGCCGTACGCACACCGCAGCCCCTGCCCGGCGTCGTCAGGGCAGGGGCTGCGGGCGTCTCAGGGGCGGGGCCGGGGCCCGGGCGCCGGCGCGGGTGCCGGGCGCCGGCGGCGGCGCGGGCGCCGGCCGCGGCTCAGCTGCCGCAGCTGCCGCCGCAGCTGCACCCGCCGCCGGACTGGCAGCCGCAGGAGCAGCCGGGGCCGCAGTTGCAGGAGGCGAGGCGCGGGAGCGGGGTCATCTTCGGGCGCGTCCGCGGGGGCTTCGCCGTGGTGCGCGGTTCGGCAGGGGTGCGGGAGGTGGACTCTTCCGGCATGGGGGACCTCCTAGCAGGGGTGTTCCCTTCGCCGGAAGGCTTCCCGGCCGGCGGGGCGCACACGCGGGCGCGCGGGTGCACCGCGGCCCGCCGCGAACCCGTACGCCCCGGGCGTCGCGCCCGCGTACGCCCCCGCGCCCGCGGGTCCGGGGGCCCGTACGCCTACGCGCCCTCGACCGGGGCCGTCGCGCTCAGCTCGTCGGCGTGCTCGCCTGTCACCAGGTACACCACCCGGCCCGCGCAGGACACGGCGTGGTCGGCGAAGCGCTCGTAGTAGCGGCCGATCAGCGTCACGTCCACGGCGGTCTCGATGCCGTGCTTCCAGCGGTCGTCCATGAGGTGCTGGAAGATCTTGCGGTGCAGGTAGTCCATCCTGTCGTCGTCCTGCTCCAGCTCCAGCGCCAGGTCGACGTTCTTGGTGGTGACGACCTCCGCGGTCTTGGCCATCAGCCGCTGCGCGAGCTGCCCCATCTCCAGCACCGTGGCGTGCAGGTCGTCGGGGATGCAGCGGCCGGGGTAGCGCAGCCGGGCCAGCTTGGCGACGTGCTTCGCGAGGTCGCCGGCCCGCTCCAGGTCGGCGCTCATCCGCAGCGACGTCACGACGATGCGCAGGTCGGTGGCCACGGGCTGCTGCCGGGCGAGCAGCTGGATGGCCCGCGTCTCCAGCTCGCGCTGGAGGTCGTCCACCTTCTCGTCGCCGGCGATCACGCTCTCGGCGAGCTGGAGGTCGGCGTCGAGCAGCGCGGCGGTGGCACGGCCCATGGCGGAGCCGACCAGCCGGGCCATGTCGACCAGGCCCTCGCCGATCGAGTCGAGCTCCTCGTGGTAAGAGTCGCGCATCCCAGTCCCGTCCATCCTCTTTGCCGATTTATGCAGCATCCACCATGCAGGGGACGTCGCGCCACTTCGTGAATCGAGACCGACCTGAGGGTGAACTCTTGGCGACCAGTGTTCGAGACGGCACCCGGATGGCTGTGGAAGGGGCTCACAGGGTGCCTAACCTGGAGTCATGGACGTGAACGCGGCGGTTGCCGCGGCGGCAGCGCTCGCCGGTCTGTGCACCGGCGTGATCGCCATGCTCGCGTTCCGGTGGAGCGAGCGCGAGCAGTCCAGGCCCACGCGCACCTCGCTGCACACGGACGCGGTCCTGCCGCCCGGCGTGGACACCGTGCTTTCTGTCCTGCGCTCCTCCGCCGTCGTCCTCGACGAGGACGACACCGTGGTCAAGGCCAGCTCCGCGGCGTACGCCCTGGGGCTGGTCCGCGGCGGCCGGCTGGCGGTGGAGCCGATGCTCGCCATGGCCCGCGACACCCGCCGCGACGGCGAGATACGGCAGGTCGAGCTGGACCTGCCGCGGCGCAGCGGCAGGGGCGAGGCGCTGGCGGTCTCCGCCCGCGTCGCGCCGCTCGGCTCCCGGCTCGTCCTGCTGCTGGTCGAGGACATGACCGAGGCCCGCCGCATCGAGGCCGTCCGCCGCGACTTCGTCGCGAACGTCAGCCATGAGCTGAAGACCCCGGTCGGCGCGCTGTCCCTGCTCTCCGAGGCGGTCATGGACGCCGCCGACGACCCCGAGGCGGTGGAGCGCTTCGCCGGCCGCATGCAGGGCGAGGCGACCCGGCTGACCAGCCTCGTGCAGGAGCTCATCGACCTCTCCCGGGTGCAGAACGACGACCCGCTGGAGGACGCCGAGCCGGTACGGGTCGACGAGCTGGTCGCCGAGGCCATGGAGCGGTGCCGGCAGCAGGCCGGCGCCAAGCAGATAAACATCGCCACCGGCGGCACGGCCGGGCTCCGCGTCTGGGGCCACCGCGGCCAGCTCGCGGCGGCCCTGGGCAACCTCGTGGAGAACGCCGTGAACTACAGCCCCGCCCGCACCCGGGTCGGCATCGCGGCCCGCCGGATGCCCGCCGCGGGCGGCGACCTCATCGAGGTCACGGTCACCGACCAGGGGATCGGGATCTCCGAGAAGGACCGCGAACGGATCTTCGAGCGCTTCTACCGGGTCGACCCGGCGCGCTCGCGGGCCACCGGCGGGACCGGGCTCGGTCTCGCCATCGTCAAGCACGTGGCCGCCTCGCACGGCGGGGAGGTCACGGTGTGGAGCGCTGAGGGCCAGGGCTCCACCTTCACCCTGCGGCTCCCCGAGGCCGCACGTCCGAAGAGCGGCCGGCCCGACACCGGCCGCAGCGGAGCTCTCATCGGCCCGGAGGACCTCGACGGCGAGGACCGGCTCCGGTACGGCGGGACCGACGCGTCAGACACAGCTCCGGAGGTCATTCCGTGACCCGCGTGCCCACCGACCGGCGCGGCTCCACTCCCCGCCGCCCGGCTCCCCTCCTCCCCCCGTCCCCGCCGGCCGCGTCCGGTCCGTCCACCCCGGAGGTCAGAGCGTGACCCGGGTACTCGTCGTCGAGGACGAAGAATCGTTCAGCGACGCCCTGTCGTACATGCTCCGCAAGGAGGGCTTCGAGGTGGCCGTGGCCACCACGGGCCCCGAGGCGCTCGACGACTTCGACCGCAACGGCGCCGACCTGGTGCTGCTGGACCTCATGCTGCCGGGGCTGCCCGGCACGGAGGTGTGCCGCCAGCTGCGCGGCCGGTCCAACGTCCCGGTCATCATGGTGACCGCCAAGGACAGCGAGATCGACAAGGTCGTCGGGCTGGAGATAGGAGCCGACGACTACGTGACGAAGCCCTTCTCCTCCCGGGAGCTGGTCGCCCGGATCCGCGCGGTCCTGCGCCGCCGCGGCGAGCCGGAGGAGGCGGAGCCGGCGGCGCTGGAGGTCGGCCCGGTGCGGATGGACGTCGACCGGCACGTGGTCACGGTCGCCGGCGACAAGGTCGACCTGCCGCTGAAGGAGTTCGACCTGCTGGAGATGCTGCTGCGCAACGCCGGCCGGGTGCTGACCCGGATGCAGCTCATCGACCGGGTCTGGGGCGCGGACTACGTCGGCGACACCAAGACGCTCGACGTCCACGTGAAGCGGCTGCGCGCGAAGATCGAGCCGGACCCGGGCGCGCCGCGGTATCTGGTGACGGTCCGGGGGCTGGGCTACAAGTTCGAGCCGTAGACCCGGCCGCGGCTGCGGCGCCGTCGTACGGCCGTCGTCGTACGGCTGCCGTACGGCCCGGTGCCGCCGTCGTACGGCCGCCGTGCGCCGCGTCGTACGGAGCAGGCCCGGCCCCGGTGCGCAGGTGCGCGCCGGGGCCCGGTGCGTGTGCGCCTACTGCCCGCTGACGGGGCTGTCCGAGGACGAGGCGGCATCGTCCGTGCCGGAGGCGTCCGTGCCGTCCGCGGGGTCCGTGGCGTCCGCGGTGGCGCCGGCGTCCGGTGACGTGGAGGCGTCGGCGGTGCCGTCGCCGGTGTCCGCGGCGTCCGTGCCCGTGCCCGCGTCCTCGCCGGGCTCGCCGTCCGCGCCGGCCGGCGGCTCCGTCTCCAGCGGGCTCGGGGACTCGGTCGCGGCGAAGTCCGCGTACGGGCCGTCGTCCTCGACGACGAAAGCCGCGAGCCGCACCTCGCCCTCCTTGCTGAACTCGAAGGCGAGCTTCTTCGTCGCGCCGTGCCCGGCGTCGTGCCCGTCCGGCAGCACCGCGGAGGCGTTGCCCTCGCCGCCCAGCATCACCGAGCCGCCCGCCGGTACGACCACGCCGCCCCGGCCGTTCTCGCCGGCCAGCTCCAGCTCCGCGCCGCCGTCCACGAGGGCCAGCCGGTCGAGCGTCTGGTCCTGGCCGCCGCTGTTGAAGATGCGGGCCGAGACGGCGGCCGGGGCGTCCGTCTCCGCCGGCGGTGCGATCACCACGGCGTTCTGGATCCGGATGTCGCCCGCGGAGGCGCGCGCGTTGTCGGGGTTGATCTTCAGGGTCTCGGCGTTGTTGCCCGCCCCGCACGCGGTGAGGACGGCGAGCGAGAGAGCGAGGGCGGTCGCGGCGAGCGTGCCGCGTCGAATGCTGCTGCTGCTCACGGCGGCGGCATCTCCTTGGACGTGCAGGCCGGTTCGGCTTGCTTGCGGTGGGTGACCTTGCTGGAGGAACAGTACCGACCCCCCTTCGGCCGCACGGACCCGACCCGCCCTCCGCGGCCCGCGCCGCCGCGCGTGCGGGACGCGCGCGGGCCCGCGTGCTGACCCCGCGCGCGAGGTCGTGGTAATCCCCGGCAATATCCCCGCGGGGCGCGGTGTTGGAAGAAGGAGGGAACGCCGGCGGAGGGAGAACAGGGATATCGATCACGGCCTGTGTGATCAATTCCGGGAATCCGGCCGGATTCGATCGGGATCGGCCGAACGGAGCAGCGCGACTTCACCGGCGGACTCCGACAAATCGGGACGTTAGCCGCCCTGTCGATCCTTCCGGCGGCGGGTGGCCGTCGCGTTTCAGGCTTCCGGCAGACGCCATCCCACCTGCGGAAACCATGATTCCGGCGCGGGGCGAAGCACGTTCCAGGGTCGCTTGTCAAGCCCCGAGACGGGCCCTGACCTGCGAAAACGCCATTCAGAAGCGGCCTGTCCCGTGTTACCCTGGATAGCCACGGAAGGGGTACCTGTCACATGACGTTCAAGGTTGGCGACACCGTGGTCTATCCCCATCATGGGGCCGCGCTGATCGAGGCCATCGAAACTCGCCAGATCAAAGGTGTGGACAAGACCTACTTGGTGCTGAAAGTCGCGCAGGGCGACTTGACGGTGCGCGTGCCGGCGGACAATGCCGAGTTCGTCGGGGTGCGCGATGTGGTAGGCCAGGACGGGCTGGAGCGGGTCTTCGAGGTGCTGCGTGCGCCGTATGCCGAAGAGCCCACCAACTGGTCGCGGCGGTACAAGGCAAACCTGGAGAAACTCGCCTCGGGTGACGTGATCAAGGTCGCGGAGGTCGTCCGGGACCTGTGGCGCCGGGAGCGCGAGCGCGGTCTCTCCGCAGGGGAGAAGCGGATGCTCGCCAAGGCCCGCCAGATCCTGGTGAGCGAGCTGGCGCTGTGCGAAAGCACGAACGAGGACAAGGCGGAGGCGCTGCTCGACGAGGTGCTGGCGTCCTGAAGGGCTGACTGCACGGCTGAGCGGGGCTTCGCCGAGCCGAGCTTTCCGCATCGGTCCGTGCCGTCCGCAGCCGGCCGTGCCGACGTCGCTGACCGTGCTGACCACGCTGTCTTCGTCGTCCGCGCAGCCTGCTGTCCGTGCCGTACGGCGGAAAGGCCCGGCCGCGCTCGCCGACCGCCCGGGATGCCGCCCGGTCACGTCCTCATGGTCCGTCCGTTTGTCCCCGCTCGTCCTTTCGCGTGCGTTCCGACGGCCTGGAAGCGTGCCGTTTCACGGGGGGCAGCCGTAGGCTCCCGCGCCGCGCGTGCGTATGCTCGCGTGCGGCGCTCCGGGCCGGCGGCTGTCCCGCTTTCCTGTGGACATCCCGCACCGGGCCCGGGCAGCTGCTTCGACCAAGTGCGTCACGGAAGGGGGTCGACAGCGAGCTCCGCGGTGGGGGCACGAAGCGTCGTGCCCGGCACGTTTTGGCCATACCCATCTCGTCCGAGGACACAAACCTGAACACCGCAATGACTCCGTCAGGCCCGTCCGACTCGCCCGCCGCGTCCGTGCGGACCCGGCCCGGCCACTCGGACCCGTCCGCTCCGCTCCGCTGCGCCGCGGTGATCCCCGCCGCCGGCCGCGGCGTGCGGCTCGGCCCCGGCGCGCCCAAGGCGCTGCGCGCCCTCGGCGGCACGCCGATGCTCGTCCACGCCGTACGCGCCCTGGCCCGGGCCCGCGCGGTCTCCCTGGTCGTCGTCGTCGGCCCGCCCGGCGAGGCGGCGCAGGTGCGCACGCTGCTCGACGACCACCTGGAACACCTCGCCGACGACTCGACCGAGGTCGTCGTCGTCTCCGGCGGCGACACCCGCCAGGACTCCGTACGCCTGGGCCTGGCCGCGCTCCCCGAGGACGTCGGCGTCGTGCTCGTGCACGACGCCGCCCGCCCGCTGGTCCCGGTCGACACGGTGGAGGCCGTCGCCGCCGCGGTACGGGCCGGGGCGCCCGCCGTCGTACCGGCGCTGCCCGTCACCGACACCGTCAAGCAGGTCGAGCCCGGCGGCGAGCCGGGCGGCCCGGAGCCGGTCGTCGCCACGCCCGAGCGGGCCGCGCTGCGCGCCGTGCAGACCCCGCAGGGCTTCGACCGCCGGGTGCTGACGGAGGCCCACGAGAAGGTGCCCGCGGCCGGCGAGGGCGCCACGGACGACGCCGGGATGGTCGAGCGGCTGGGCGTCGAGGTCGTGCTCGTACCGGGGCACGAGGAGGCGTTCAAGGTGACGCGGCCGCTGGACATGGTGCTGGCCGAGGCCGTGCTGGCGCGGAGGAGGGCGACGGATGCCTTCTGAGCCGGATCAGGCGGGCGGGGCGGCCGGGGTGCCGGGTGCGCCCGGGGCGTACGCCGTGCTGCCGCGCGTCGGCGTCGGCACCGACGTGCACGCCTTCGCCGAGGGGCGCGAGCTGTGGTGCGCCGGGCTGCTCTGGGAGGGCGAGAGCCACGGCCTCGACGGGCACTCCGACGGCGACGTCGCCGCCCACGCCGCCTGCGACGCGCTCTTCTCCGCCGCCGGCCTCGGCGACCTCGGCGCGCACTTCGGCACCGGCCGGCCCGAGTGGTCCGGCGCCGCGGGCGTGGCGCTGCTCGGGGAGGCGGCCCGTATCGTGCGCGCGGCGGGCTTCCAGGTCGGCAACGTCGCGATCCAGGTGATCGGCGTCCGGCCGAAGATCGGCAAGCGGCGCGCGGAGGCGCAGGAGGCGCTCTCGGCGGCCGCCGGAGCGCCGGTGTCGGTCTCGGGCACGACCACCGACGGCCTCGGCCTCACCGGGCGCGGGGAGGGCCTGGCGGCCGTCGCCACGGCGCTCGTCCTGCCGCCGACCGGGTGACGCGGATCCGCCGCCGCCGCGCGGAAGGTCCGGCGCGCGTGCGTTGTTGGGTACGCAGGTAGTTCCCACCCGTGCGAAAGCGGAGGAGTCCCTCGTGTCTGTCACCCTCTCCGACAACCTCAAGAAGGTCCTCGACGGCCAGGTCTTCATCACCGTCGCCACCGCGCAGCCCGACGGCGCCCCGCAGGCGTCGCCCGTGTGGGTGAAGCGCGACGGCGACGACCTGCTCTTCTCCACGACCGCCGAGCGGGTCAAGGCCCGCAACCTGAGCCGCGACCCGCGGGTCAGCGTCGTCGTGGTCAACCCGGCGGCCCCGTACAACTACGCCCAGGTGCGCGGCAGGGCGAGCATCACCACCGAGGGCGCCGTGGAGCTGATCGACGAGCTGTCCGTGAAGTACACCGGCAAGGACTACGACACCTTCAGCGGGGGGCGGCGCGACGACGGCACGCGGGTGGTGGTGCGCGTGACGCCGGAGAAGGTGTCGGGCCAGGGCGACCTGCACTGAGCGCCCCCCCCGCGCGGGGGGCGTGCAGGGGCGCGGGGCGCGGGCCTGGCGGCGTACGGGCCCGGTGTCGGCGGGCGGGCCTACCCTGGGGCGGGTGTGCGGGGAAGGCGGACCGGGGCCCGCGGGGGGTCCGGGTCCTACTACCCTTGAGGGGTGACCATTCGCCTGTACGACACCAGCGCCCGGCAGATCCGTGACTTCACCCCGATCACCCCGGGCTGCGTCTCGATCTACCTGTGCGGCGCCACCGTGCAGGCCCCCCCGCACATCGGGCACATCCGCTCCGGCCTCAACTTCGACATCCTGCGCCGCTGGCTGCTCCACCGCGGCTACGACGTGACGTTCATCCGCAACGTCACCGACATCGAAGACAAGATCATCGCCAAGTCCGCCGACCAGGGCCGCCCCTGGTGGGCCATCGGGTACGAGAACGAGCGCGCCTTCACCGCCGGCTACGAGGCCCTCGGCTGCCTCCCGCCGACGTACGAGCCGCGCGCCACCGGCCACGTGCCCGAGATGATCGAGATGATGCGCGCGCTCATCGACTCCGGCCACGCCTACGCCTGCGACGGCAACGTCTACTTCGACGTCCGCTCGTACCCGGACTACCTCGCCCTGTCCAACCAGGACCTGGACAACCTCCGCCAGCCCGAGGGCGAGGGCGAGACCGGCAAGCGCGACCCGCGGGACTTCGCCATGTGGAAGGCCGCCAAGCCGGGCGAGCCGTCCTGGGAGACCCCCTGGGGCCGCGGCCGCCCCGGCTGGCACCTGGAGTGCTCGGCGATGGCCCACAAGTACCTGGGCTCCCGCTTCGACATCCACGGCGGCGGCATCGACCTCGTCTTCCCGCACCACGAGAACGAGATCGCCCAGTCGAAGACCTTCGGCGACGGCTTCGCGGACTACTGGCTGCACAACGCCTGGGTGACCATCGCCGGCGAGAAGATGGCCAAGTCCCTCGGCAACTCCGTGCTGGTCTCCGAGATGGTCAAGCGCTGGCGCCCCATCGTCCTGCGCTACTACCTCGGCACCCCGCACTACCGCTCCACCATCGAGTACAGCGAGGAGGCCCTGCGCGAGGCCGAGGCCGCGTTCGCGCGCATCGAGGGCTTCGTGCAGCGGGTGGTCGAGAAGGCCGGTGAGCCGGTCGCCCCGGCCGCGGACGTGCCGCCCGCCTTTGCCGAGGCGATGGACGACGACCTCGGGGTGCCGCAGGCGCTCGCCGTCGTGCACACCACCGTCCGGCAGGGCAACGCCGCCCTGTCCGCCGACGACAAGGAAGCCGCCGTCGCCCGCCTCGCCGAGGTACGGGCCATGCTCGGCGTCCTCGGCCTCGACCCCCTCGACGAGCCCTGGACGGGCGCCGCGGGCGGCGCCGGCGGCGCGGACCGGGGCGCGGATCTGCACGGGGCCGTCGACACCCTCGTACGGCTGGTGCTGGAGCAGCGCGAGGCGGCGCGGGCGCGCAAGGACTACGCCGCCGCGGACGCCATCCGCGACCAGTTGCAGCAGTCGGGCCTCGCCGTCGAGGACACCCCCGACGGCCCGCGCTGGACGCTCGGCTGACCGGCCGGGCCGGACCTGACAGGACCTGAGTGTGCCGCCCGGCGGACCGGGCGGCACACTCGTGACGTAGCGAAACACCGACCGCAGAAGCAGGTGGAGCCCCCATGGCCGGGAACAGCCAGCGCCGAGGCCGCAGAACCGCGAGCAAGAAGGGCGCGACCAAGGGCAGCGGCGGCAAGGGCCGCCGCTCCCTGGCGGGCAAGGGACCCACGCCGCCCGCCGAGCAGCGCCCCGGGCACGCCAAGCAGCGCGCCGCACGGGCGCGCGCGAAGAAGGCCGCCGCCGGCCGCCCGGCGGCCCGCCGCGGCGGCCGGGGCAGCAGCGAGCTGGTCGTCGGCCGCAACTCGGTGTACGAGGCGCTGCGCGACGGCGTGCCGGCCACGACGCTGTACGTGCAGCAGTACCTCGACAGCGACGACCGGGTGCGCGCCGCGCTGCAACTCGCCGGGGACCGCGGCGACGTTCACCTGATGGAGGCCCCCCGCCCCGAGCTGGACCGGATGACCGACGGCCTGAACCACCAGGGGCTCGTGCTCCAGGTCCCGCCGTACGAGTACGCCCACCCCGAGGACCTGCTCGACGCCGCCGCCGAGGACGCCGCGGACCCGCTGGTCGTCGCGCTCGACGGGGTCACCGACCCGCGGAACCTGGGCGCCGTCGTCCGCTCCGTCGCCGCCTTCGGCGGGCACGGGGTCGTCATCCCGGAGCGGCGGGCCGCGGGGATGACGGCGGGCGCGTGGAAGACGTCGGCGGGGACGGCGGCGCGTACGCCGGTGGCGCGGGCGACGAACCTCACGCGCGCGCTGGAGGCGTACCAGAAGGCCGGCGTGATGGTCGTCGGTCTCGCGGCCGACGGGGACGTCGAGCTGCCGGAGCTGGACCTGCTCGACGGGCCGGTGTGCCTGGTGGTCGGCAGCGAGGGCAAGGGCCTGTCGCGGCTGGTGGGGGAGACGTGCGACGTGCGGGTACGGATCCCGATGCCGGGCGGCGCGGAGTCGCTGAACGCGGGGGTCGCGGCCGGGGTCGTGCTGTACGAGGCGGCGCGCAGGCGGGCGTGAGCGCCGTGCGGGACGGCGCGCGGCGAATCGTTACGAGCCCCCGCGAACGGTGTGTTTGACGGGCCTCCGACACAAAAGGGCCGTGTCAGGCAGTGTCCAATCGCCGCGTCACTCGGTTAGTGGAGTGTGGACACCAGAACTCCGCCCACCCCCGCGGGTGGTCGCGCCCAGGAGACCGAGGACCCCGGCCGGCTGACGATGGTGCGGATCCCGAGCGACCCCGCCCGGATCAACGTCGACAGCCCCAGCTTCCGGGTGCAGCTGGGGCCCTCGTCCCACCGGTCGCTCGCCGCGGCAGGCGCGCCGCTGTACGGGGCCGGGGCCGGGCTCGGCACCGGCCCCGGGGCGCTGACGCCCGCCCTGGTGGGCGCCGGGGCCGCCGCGGGCGCCGCCGGCGGGGCGCGGCGGCGGGCGCCCGTCGTGTGGACCGGCCGCGCCGACGACACCGCCGCCGGCCGGCTGCTGCAAGCCGTCCCCCGCGGCGACGCCGCCGGCCGGCACCCCGCGGGCGCCCCCGACGCGACCGCGACGCAGCTGCTGCCCCGCGTCGACGAGGCGACCCAGGTGCTGCCGCGCGCCGGCGACGCCACCCGGGTGCTCCCCCGGATCCCGGAGCCCGCCGCCCCGTACGACCCGTACACCGCCCCCGGCGACCCCGGCCCGGCGCCGGACGGCACCGCCCCGGACGGCCCGGACGGCCCCGCCCCGGACACCGGCGCCGACCGCCCCCGCGGCCGTACCCAGCGCCACGGCGCCGACCCCGTCCGGCACGCCTTCTACCCCGGGCGCCGGATGAACCTCGGCGTCGTCCTCCTCCCCCTGCGCATTGTCCTCGGCCTCGTCGCGCTCTACGCCGGCATGGGCAAGCTCAGCGACCCGCTCTTCTTCGACGGCGGCGAACGCGGCTCCATGCGCAGCTGGCTGGACCGGATGGACCCCTGGCTGATCGCCCGGCCGCTGTACGACCTCGCCCTCGCGCACCCCGTGGGCGCCGGGCTGACGGTCGCGTTCCTCCAGATCATCGTCGGCGTGCTGACGATCTGCGGGCTCTGGCAGCGGCTCGCGGCGGCCCTCGGCGGGCTGCTCGCGCTCGGGCTGCTGGTGACGGTGGCGTGGCAGACGTCGTCCGCGTACGACGCGACGGACGCCCTGTTCCTCGCCGCCTGGTCCCCGCTCGTGATCGCCGGCGCCCCCGTCTACTCCCTCGACGCCCGCCTCGCCGGCGAGGCGTGGCGGACGCTGGGGCCGCGCTCGGAGCTGTGGGAGCTGCGCCGCCGGGTGCTGCGCCGCGGGACGGTGCTGGCCACCGTGATCGTGGGGCTGGCGCTGCTGGTGGGGTCGATGCTGGGCGCGGCGGTGCGGTCGTCGAGCACCGTACGGGTACCGGGCCCCGACGAGCCGCCCGTCAACCACCTGCCGGGCACCCCGCTGCCCACCCCGCCCGGCGGCGAGGGCAAGGGCGGCGACGCGGGCTCGGCGACCCCGTCGCGGGACGGCACCGGGCTGCCGGGCGGCGCGTCGCCCGACGCCGACGCCGGCCCCGAGCCGGGCACCGCGTCGGCGGGCCCGGCGACGGAGTCGGGCAGCGTCGCCCCGGAGCAGCAGCCGGCCGCGCCCCCCGCCTCCCAGGCGCCGCCGCCCTCGTCCGCCGAGAACCCGGCGCCGCCCCCCTCCGACGCGGGGCCGGGCACCGGGACGGACCCGGGCGCGGCGGAGCCGGGCGGGGACGGCGGGAGCACGGGCGACGGCGGCGGCTCGTCGGACGGTTCGACGGGCGGCGAGGAGAAGCCGCCGGGTCTGGTGGGCGGGTTGCTGGGCTAAGCGCGGAGGCGTACGGGGCCGGGGGTCACCCCCCGGCCCCGCTCCGCGTCAGCCCCGGCCCAGCTCCTTGGCCGCCTCCGTCAGGTCCTTCGCCGTGTCGATCGCCCGCCAGTACGCCCCCTGCGGCAGCGGGTACCCGGCCAGCCGCCGCTGCCGCGCCAGCCGCGGGAACGTGGCCCGCTCGTGGTCGCCGCGCTCCGGCAGCAGGCCGCGGAAGGCGGCGGAGAAGACGTAGACGCCCGCGTTGATGAGATACGGCGACGGCGGCGCCTCGATGAAGTCGACGACGTGCCCGAACTGGTCCGTCTCCACCGCGCCCCACGGCATGTTCGGCCGCGCCAGCGCCAGCGTCGCGTCCGCGCCCCGCTCCTGGTGGAACGCGGCCATCGCGCGCAGCGAGAACCGCGTCCAGATGTCGCCGTTCGTCGCGTACCACGGCTCGTCCGCCCGCGGCAGCGACGCCGCCGCGAACTTCAGCCCGCCGCCCCGCCCCAGCGGCTCCTTCTCGACCACGCAGCTCACCTTCAGCGGCAGCTCCGTGGTCTCCAGCCACTCCTGGAGCACCTCGGCGAGGTGCCCGCAGGACACCACGGCGTCCGTGACGCCCTCGGCCGCCAGCCAGGCCAGCTGGTGCCCGATGATGGGCACGCCGGTGCCGGGGATCTCGACCATCGGCTTCGGGCGGTCGTCCGTGTACGGACGAAGCCGTGACCCCTGCCCACCGGCAAGGACCACGGCTTGAGTGGGTTGTGCTGCGGCTCCGGTCATACCCCGCACCCTAACCGGCCGGTAGCAACCGGCCGCGGGTACGGGGCGACCGGGCGTCCCGTACGCGCCTACTGGGCCGCGACGACCCCGGAGGCGAAGGCGGTGTCGCACACCGGGCGCGCGTACGACTGCGCGCGTGCGATCCCGTACTTGGCGACCGCGGCCTCGCCGAGCGCGCGGGCGATGCCGGCGCAGTGCCGCGCGAGCGACGGCCGCGCGCGCACCTCGCGCTGCAACTGCGTGAGCGCGGTGCCCGGGTCGCTCTGCCGCAACTCGTCGACGAGGCGGTCCCGCAGCACCTCCTGCGGGGCGCGGGCGGCGGACTTGGCCGCCGAACTCTTCGCGGAGGTGCTGAGCATCCGGGAGTCGGCCGAGGACGACGCCCAGGGGACGGTGGCGACCGCGAGCGTACCCGCCAGAACGAGTACGACGGGGAGGACGAATGCGATGGTTCTGCCGATACGGCGCGCTGCCTGTTTCACGAGGGCGATCGTAGCGATCGGTAGTGATTTGGCGACATTGAGTCACCCTAACGAGCGCGGTTGGCCGGGAAATTCGAATTCCGTGTTGACGTGAGCGTCGAACGAAGGGGCGGACTGTCCGACGCACTTGCCGTTACGCGCACGCGCGACGGCGCCGCACCCCCCGCGGAGGGTGCGGCGCCGTCGCGTACGAACCGTGCGAACTGCCGGGCGGCGCGGGTCAGTCGCTGAGCCGCGCGCCGGAGGACGTGGCGAACACGTGCGTCTCGCCGGGCCGCGGGACGATGTGCAGCGTCGAGCCCTTGTCCGGCGCGGCGCGGCCCGAGACGCGGACGACCAGGTCCTTCTCCTCGCCGCCGACGTTCGCGGAGCCGTAGACGTAGGCGTCGGCGCCCAGCTCCTCGACGACGTTGACGGTGACGGGCAGACCGGCCGGAGTCCCGGCCGCATCCTTCGACAGGCTCTTGTCGGCGGGGGCGTCGCCGTTGGCCAGGTCGAAGTGCTCGGGGCGGACGCCGACGGTGACGGTGCGGTCGCCCTGGTCGGACGCGGCGGCCAGGGCCTCCCGGCTGACGGGCACGACGCTGTTGCCGAACTTGACGCCGCCGTCGATGATCGGCACCTCGACGAGGTTCATCGCCGGCGAGCCGATGAAGCCCGCGACGAAGAGGTTGGCCGGCTTGTCGTACATCTCGCGCGGCGTGGCGACCTGCTGGAGCAGCCCGTCCTTGAGGACGGCCACCCGGTCGCCCATGGTCATGGCCTCGACCTGGTCGTGGGTGACGTACACCGTGGTGACGCCGAGGCGCCGCTGGAGGCCGGCGATCTGCGTACGGGTCTGGACGCGGAGCTTGGCGTCGAGGTTCGACAGCGGCTCGTCCATGAGGAACACCTGCGGCTCCCGGACGATCGCCCGGCCCATCGCGACGCGCTGCCGCTGACCGCCGGAGAGCGCCTTCGGCTTGCGGCCCAGGTAGTCGGTGAGGTCGAGGATCTTGGCGGCGTCCTCGACCTTCTTCCGGATCTCCGCCTTCGGCACGCCGGCGATCTTGAGCGCGAAGCCCATGTTGTCGGCGACCGTCATGTGCGGGTACAGCGCGTAGTTCTGGAACACCATGGCGATGTCCCGGTCCTTCGGGGGCAAGTGCGTGACGTCGCGGTCACCGATGTGGATGGTGCCGGAGTTGACGTCCTCCAGCCCGGCGAGCATGCGCAGGGACGTCGACTTGCCGCAGCCGGACGGGCCGACCAGGACGAGGAACTCGCCGTCCTCGATGTCGATCTCCAGCTCGCTGACCGCGGGGGTGTCGGAGCCCGGGTAGGTCCGGGTGGCCTTGTCGAACGAAACGGTTGCCATGGTGTTTCCCTTCACCGGCAGGAACGTGCCGGACGATCCGAGTAAAGGAGTGGTGTAGTCCACCGTTGTGGACCTGGCGCTGACCGTACCTGCCGGTCAGGCCGCTTGTCACCACCCCGAAGGCCCCGAAAACGCAATCCCGTGCCCCCCGGCGCCCCGGTTACACTGCACGGGCGCGCCTCCTTAGCTCAGCTGGCCAGAGCAACGCTCTTGTAAAGCGTAGGTCGTCGGTTCGAATCCGACAGGGGGCTCCGACGACCCCAGCTTAGAAGTGCTCTGAGCTGGGGTTTTGCGCTATCGGATGCGTCGGCGGCGCCGTGCGCGGGCGGCGCGGGTGTCCTTGGTCTCAGTCCTGGTCTCAGACGTGGCCCCGGGACTGGGCATGAAGGTGTTGCCCATCCGCTTCATGGCGTCCTTCGAGAGGTGAGATCGGCCCTTGACGTACCGCCGCGTCTGGCTGATCTGGGTGTGCCGAAGGATCTCCATGATGGTGGGCATGTCCACCCCCAGCTCGTTCAGGATCGTGCCGGCGGTGTGGCGGCTGCCGTCGTACAGGCGCCGGTCATCGATGCCCGCTTCGGCGAGGAGCTCCTTGAACTCTTCCCAGTCGGCCCGCGGGTCCAGCGGGCGCCCGTCCGGCCGTGCGAACAGCACGTCGTGCTCCTGCCACAGCTCGCCTGCGGCGGCGCGCGCCTGCTCCTGCTGCGCCTTGTGCTCACGCAGATGCGGGATGAACGGCGGCGGGATAGGCACCGGGTTTGTGCTCTTCTTCGTCTTAGGCCGGGTGAAGGCGAGTCCGCCGCCCTGGCGCTCCGGGCACGTGCTGGCGTGCCGGGTGCAGCCCTTCGGGCATGGCTTAGGACAGCCACGCGTGTACGACTTATGCCGCCTGCAGTCCTCTGCGCACGGCTCGAAGCGGTGCAGCCGGGCGCCGCAGGCGTGCGGGTCCTTGCAGCCGTGCCGCCACGTCAGCCGCTGAAGCTGCCACTGCGGGTGGACCAGCTCGTTGTCGAGGTCGACGTAGGCCCAGCGGAGCCCAAGGGTCTCGCCCTGCCGGAAGCCCATCCCGACCCCGACGACCCACCGCATGAACGTGGGCCGCTTTGCCGCCGCTTCGAGGAACGCCTTGGCCTCCTTCTGGGTGAAGGGATTCGCCTCGGTCTCCTCCTGGGTGGGCGGATCAACGAGCGTGGCGACGTTCTCGGCGATGATGCGGCGGCGGTGGGCGATCTTCAGCGCTCGGGACAGGATGCGGTGCACCTTGAGCACGTGCGAGGGAGCGTGTCCCTCGGCGAGCATCGTGGCATACATCCTCTCCAGGTGCTCAGGGGCCAGCTTGTCGAGCCGGTGCTTGCCGACGCCGGGAACGATGTCGTTGCGGGTCTTGGACCAGTAGTCGTCCAGGGAACGCGGCCGGAGCTTCAGGCTCGCGATGGTAGTGAGGTAGGTCTCCATCCACTGCTCCACGGTGGGCACCCGGCCGGCCTTCGGCGCCCGGCCGCTGTCACGCTGCTTTTCCAGGGCCTTGACCTTGCGGAGCACCCCCGTCTCGGTGCGGGCGCGGCGGTGCCGGCGGTCGGGGCTGCCGTCGGCCTTAACGCCCATGGTGACGCGGCCGTGCCACCATCCGTCGCTGCCGAAATAGACGGATGACTCCATGTTGGGCTTGCGTGGGCTCATGCACTTCCTCCATGCAGAGAGGCGGCCCCGGACCGGGGTCCGGGGCCACCTCGTGTTCGGTGCGGTGTTCAGGCGGCGGGCGAGAGTCCCGCCACGTAGCTCTCCAGGTCGCTGCGGCGGATGCGGCGGCAGCGGCCCAGCTTGATGTACTTCACGACGCCGGCCGCCATCAGCTCGTAGAGGGTCGAGCGGCCGATACGGAGCACGTCAGCGGCTTCCTCTGCGGTATAGAGGAGCTGATCAGCAGGGGCAGGCTTGCTCATGCGGGTGCAACCTCCTTGGCGGGGCGCACTCCTGTCCGAGGTGCGGATTTCTGCGTCACTGCGTCATCTGCGTCACTCATACCCCCTGGTCTGCGGTTTTGAGTGACGCAGGGGGTTGAGGGCTGCGTCACTGGTGACGCAGGCGCTGCGTCATCGGTGACGCAGGTGACGCGGGGTGACGCAGGCTTCGCCGTCCTGCGTCACCGCCGTTGCGGCAGGGCACGGGCCGTTTTGGGCCCGCGGGTGACGCAGGTGACGCAGCGCTCCTCTCTTCGGACAGGAGGGAGGGAGATGTCTGTACGGGTTGCGCTCTGGTCAGAGCGTGAAGAGAAGGAGCCGCTTCGCGGCGCGTCCATCGGGCGGCGGCAAGCCGCCGAAGAACAAGAAGAGCACCCGGGGGCTGGTGCTCTTCTTGCTTGTGCGCCGCGTGTCAGTGCATCTGCTCCTGCTGGTGTGGGGGCGGTGTGGCGGGGCGGGTCATCTCGATGTAGCGGGCCTTGTTGATGCGTCCCCAGTCGATGAGTACGCCGCGGGCGGCGAGGGTGGGCTGGAGGCGCTTGAGGCGGTCGGAGAGGACCTTTCCCGTGGTCGGCCACCCCTTGGGCAGGGGACGCAGTTCCTCGCCCGCGTAGAGGCGCGTGAGGCAGTGCAGCCACTCGGCAGAGGTCATCCGCTCCTCATCGCCCGGTGCGAGGCCGGCGGCGTGCTGCAGCACGGTCTGTGCGAGGAGGTCACCCTCGATGACGTCGTCGTTGAGGTCGTCCAGGCTCGCCCGGTACGCGCTGAGTGCTCCCCACCCGGTTGCGGCGTCGAGCTGCGCGCACAGGTGCGCGAAGTCGGCCATTCGCAGGTCGGTGGGGATGTCGGCTTCGGCGGCGCGGACCTGAACCGTCAGGTCCAGGAGCGAGCCGAGGACGACGGGCAGAACCTCGCCGAATTCCGCCCACAGCTCCGCTTCGGTGCGTCGGGTGCGGGGGCGTTCGAGGCGCAGCGGGAGCAGCCGTTCGGCGAGGTCGGGCCGGATGACGCCCACGTCGATGCCGGTCAGCAGCAGCGGCCGGCGGTAGCGGGCGCGTACGACGTCGCCATCGGTGTACAGGGCGCGTTTGATGGTCTCGGCGCCGGTGACGATGCAGCACATCAGGTCGGACAGGTCCGGAGCCACGTGGGAGAGGTTGTCCAGCGCGGTGACCCATCCCGCGGCCACCGCGGCGATCAGGTTCTCCTCATCCTTCGGGGCGCGGCGCAGGTCTGCGCTCATGCCCTCGATGATCCGCACGAGCATCCGCCCGCCCGTCGACTTCCCCGCCCCCTGCGGGCCGGTCAGGAACGGGGCGGGCACGGGCACGGACGGCTCCAGGCAGCCGATGAGCCAGGCCACGGCCAGGCACTCGGTTTCGGCGGTGGCGAAGTTGCACAGCCTCAGCAGCAGGTCGATGCCCTTGCCGCCGGTGTCCTTGGCCGGTAGCGGCAGTTCGCCGGTGAGCTGGGTGCGGCGCCAGCAGGCCTCTGCCGGGTCGGGGGTGAGGATGTCCCATCCGGTGGGGTGGATGCGGACCGACTTGCCGTCGTTGCGGCCCAGGTCCAGCCAGGTCGCGCCGTCGAAGCCGGGCGCGACCCGGATGTGGACTTGCTGGACGTCCTGGCTCATCGCCAGCGCTTCGATCAGGTCCAGCGCCTCTTTGAGCGCGGTGCCGTTGAACGAGCCGTATCCGTCGCGGAACAGGCCGACCATGAGTTCCTGGCGGTGGCTGCCCGAGGTGCCCTGGGAGCGGATCGGGCGGGCCACGGGGTGGCCGTTGCGCTGCGCGAACACGGTGCCGTCCGCGGTGCGGAAGTACCGGAAGTGCTCGCTCGCGTAGTCCGTGATGATCGCGCGTGCGGGGGTCTTGTCGTCCTCGGACATGGCTAGAGTCCCAACCGGGTGCGGGCGTTGGTCCATGCGTCGGTGCAGTGCCGGACGGTTTCGCCCTTGGCCTGCGCGGCGGTGAACAGCCGGGCGACGTGGACGTCGGTGAGGCAGCCGCAGCGGCCGTGCGCGGACAGCACGGCCAGGAACGTGCTGTACACGGTCGCATGCACCCGGCTGGACGCGTCGGTGATGCGCTGCACAGCCATCGCGATCCCGCGCTCCAGGAACGCGGGCGTACGGTGCCGACACGGACCCGTCCCGCCCGGCGCCGCCGCGCCGGCGACCGCCGCCGAGGGGGGCGGCGGCGGCTCCTTGGCGGCCAGCTCGCTGACGGCTTCGGGCAGCGCGGTCATGGTGCCGGTGCCGGGCCCGAGCCACCGCGCGTAGGACATCGCGGACTTGATGTCGACCCCCTCACGCACCGCGTTCACCGACCGCATGGCGCCCCGGTAGATCCAGTGCTCTCCGCGCGTGCTGGCCACGGTCCGCGTGCCGGGCAGGGTCCGGCGCGCCCACGTGACGGCGGCGGGGGTGTCAAGGTCGACGATGGTCACCCCGGCGCCGCCGGGGTGGTAGGCCACCGCCGCCGCGCTGCGCCACGCCCGCGCCCACGCGGGCGAGGTGATGACGTGCGGGTCGGTGGTGGCGGTGGCCCAGCCGTGGCACGGCCCGGGGCACGCGCACGGGCCGGGGTTCTTCATGTTCGGCCGGCCACCGCAGGCGTTGCCGGCGCAGGCACGGCAGTTGCCGACCGGGACCTTGCCTTTGCGTAGGGGCAGCACGGGCAGGCCGTCGGCGGCGAGCCGCACGGCGGTCGCGAGGTGAACTCGCGGGTTGTCGTCGGGTTGGGTCATGCTGGAGTCCTCCAACAGGTCCGTGAAGCGGGCTGATGGGGCCGGGGCGACCGCGTGTCTTTGGCGAGATGGGGCGGTCGCCCCGGGTGGGTTCAGGCGATGTCCAGTGCGAGCTGGGCCGGGGCGGGGTCTGCGGTTGCGGGGGCGGCTTCGGCTGCCAGCAGCGTGCGGTAGGCGTGCGCGGCCTGGTGGATGACGACGCCGTTGCCGAGGATCTTGAGCTGGTCGGAGCGGGGCAGGCCGAGGTCCGTGCCGGTGACCCAGCCGGGATCGGCGCCCATCATCCATTCCACGAACGTCGGCGCCAGGCGCCGGTTGCCGCGGGCGCCGGGTTCGGTCGGCTCCGGGGCGAGCCATCCGAGGACGCTCTCCCAGCGGTGGATGGCGGGGCCGTAGTCGGTGCCGTTGGTGGCCACCCACCGCCCGTCCAGCCGTACGGCCTGGCCGGGCAGGTAGTAGCGGCCGGCCGCGTCCCGCTGGTTCGGCCCGCCGTGCGGCCCGTCCGACGCCTTCGGGGTGGGCAGCAGGTTGACAACCACCTCGTTCAGCGGCCGGGAGTTGGTGCCCAGCAGGTTGGAGGCACCGGACTTCCAGTCCCGCGCCGCCGGGGTCGGCAGCAGCGTCACGGCGGTGCGCAGGTTCATGCCCCCGCGGCGTTTGGGGGAGGTTCCGGGGCCGCCGGTGCCGTCGGCGGCGGCCGGGGTGGGCAGCAGCGTCAGCCGGCCGCCGTCTGCGGGGGCAGCAAGAAGACCACTTCGTCCTCCAGTGTCGGCCCGTGCCCGCCCGCCCGGCGCTTGTCCGGGTGCTGCGGCCCGCCGTTGCGGCCCAACTGCGAGGTCGGGGTCTTCAGCAGCGGGATGCGCGACGGCGAACCAGCGGTCGCGCCGGTGGCAGGCTCCGACTTCGGGGTCGGAAGCTCGTAGGCACATCCACCGCGCGTCGTACCCGATCGCGGCCAGGTCCGCGGCGACGACGTCGAGTCCGCGGCTTCGGATGGCGGCGACGTTCTCCAGGAACACGAGCCGGGGTCGAAGATGGCGAACGGCTGCCGCGATGGTTTTCCAGAGTCCGGAGCGGTCACCGGCGATCCCTCCCCGAGGTCCGGCGTTGGAAATGTCCTGGCAGGGGAAACCGGCCGTCAGCGACGCCGGCCGCGGCATCCCGGCGGCCAGCGCCGCCCAGTCCACCGCGGTGATGTCACCCAGGTTGCGAGCGTGGGGCAGGCGCGCGGCCAACAACCGGGACGCGGCCGGGTCCCTCTCACCGACCACGGTCGTCGTCGCGCCGGTGACGGCTTCGACGGCCAGGTCGAGCGCGGCAGAGCCGGTGCACAGGCTGATGTTGCCGCCGTCCGGCGGCCGGGCGGGGTCATGGGTCATGCTGGAGTCCTCCAACAGGTCCGTGAAGCGGGCTGGTGGGGCCGGGGCGACCGCGTGTCTTTGGCGAGATGGGGCGGTCGCCCCGGGCGTGGCTAGGGGCAGGTGCAGTCGGGGCGTTCGCTGCTGCCGTCGGCGCCGCACCCGCAGCAGTGCGGGTACGCCTCGCCGCTGTCGTACTCGTACTCGCAGGTGGGGCAGTCGGGGAACTCGTCCTCGTATGCGTCGTAGACCATGGGGTGCCTTCCTGGTCTCAGTTGCCCGTGGTGGAGCGTCCCCACCACCGGTTGTGGTTGGTGATCGTGCTGTGCTTCTGTACGACGGGCCCCGTGTAGTGGTGGTGGTGCTCGGTCGGGGCCGCCTCCTTCGCGGCCTTCCCGAGCGCCTTCACCAGCCCTTGCAGGGAGAGCAGCGCGACGGGCGGGGTGGCGCAGAGGAGACCGACGACCATCGGGTCGGCGTAGCCGGACGCGACCAGCACGAGGGACACGGCGCCGCCGACGCCGAGGGAGCACACGCCGCCGGCGAGCATCAGCCCGGAGGCGTCGGTGGCGGCCTGGGACATCGGCGGCCGGCCGGGCTGTGTGACCGGCGGAGTGGTGCCGACCTCGGGTAGGGGGCTGTTGTCCCGGTAGCGCATCGGCCGGGCGGCGATCGCTTCCTCAACGGCGGCGATCAGCTCGTCGGCGTCGCGGCGCCGCTGCCCCTCCTTGGCTCGCGGTTCAGGCTGCGGAACGGACATGCGCGGCCTCCTGTCAGGTGCCGATGTCGCGGGCGGCGTCGGCGAGCGCGACGACAAGCTGGTTGACGGTGGGGGCGGCGTCGGTGCCGGCGAGGTAGAAGCCGAACAGGGCGGCCACGACGGCGGCCCCGACTGTGACCGAGCGCATCTTGAGCGCGGCGAGCACGGCCACACCGAGGAGCAGCACCAGGGAGAAGCTGACGCTCATCGCGTGCCCCCCGCCCCCGGAGCGGTGCCGGCGCGGTAGGTGCGGGCCCACCGGTTGTAGAGCCAGCGGCCGGTGCGTATGCGCCGGCCGGTGGCGCGGCAGCGGCGGCAGGCCCGGCCGCGCTTGAGGCGCCCGCGGCGGTTGGTGCGCACGGCGTAGCCGAATCCGCGGCACTTGCGGCAGGCTCCGAACGGGGAGACGGCACACAGGCCGCTGTAACCGAGGGTGATGGCGAGTAGGCAGGTGATAGCGAGTAGGGCAGGGGTCATGAAGGGCCCTCCCGGGCGGTTTCACAGGGTTGTCGCAGGTGGGCCGCTAGCCACTAGCGACCTGATCAGATGAGGTTTGGGGCGCTAAGACGGCTGCTAACGCTAGCGGGGTATCCCGCTAGCGTTAGCTGTGATCGAACCTCAGCCCGCGTCCCGGTTTCCGTCACGCTCCGCAATCGCGGTGGTGATGTGGGAGCGGTCGATGCCGCGCCGGTTGACGACCTTGCCGCCCTGGCGACGGCCCACCTGGATCGTGGAGATTCCGCGCGGCTTGAGCGCGGCGGCCAGCGTCTCAGGCTCCCAGCCGTCATAGACGTCCGGGCGCAGTTCGGCCAGGCGGGTCACGATGGTCTCGGACCACACCTTGGCCTCACCGGCGGGGACGACGGCGAGGATGTCGGCGAGCAGGTCGTACGCCGGTGCGGTCGGCTCCGGGGCCTCCCCCAGCGCGTGACCGGACAGGGTGCCGGCGCGTTCGCGTCCGACGCGGGCGCGGCCGGCGATGGCGTCGGCGGTGGGGGCGTCGATGAACGCGCTGGAGACGATGCGGGCGTCGGCGCCTTCGCCGACGAAGTAGTGGATGCCCTTGTCTCCCCAGGTGAACATGGTCGCGCGCACCCCGCGCTTGTACGCCGAGGTGCCCAGCACCATGTCGTTCTCCAGCTGGCCCATGACCTTCAGGCACCACCGCGCGCTGGCGTTCGCGGAGATGCCGGTGGGCAGCGCCTTGGCGTCCGGCCGCTGGGTCGCGAGAAGCAGCACGATGCCGGTCGCGGGGCCGCGTTTGACCAGGTCAGTACAGATCTCCTCGAACTCCTTGCCGTGCTCGGGGTGCTCGAAAAGCACCTGGCACTCATCCACCCCCACCACGATCGGGTGCAGACCCAGGGACCGCTTGGAGGCGAGTTCGCTGGTCACCTTCGACTCGGGGCAGACATCCCGCGGCAGCGAGCGGATCGCCTTGGTGCGCCGCCGCAGTTCCTCGCGCAGTTCACGCAGGTCAGCCAGGACGTAGGTGAGGGTCTCGTCGTCGTCGCCTGCACCGTGGCGGTGGGAGACGGCGTCGCCGACCGGGTCGAGGTCGCCGGTGCCCTTCATGTCGTAGGTGTGCAGCTCCGCCCGCGGGTCCAGGGCCGCGATCAGCAGCAGCAGGCGCAGCAGGAACGTCTTGCCCATGCGCGGAATGGCACCGATGACGCCCGCGATGTACATCAGCGTCACCTCCACCCAGCGTCCGCGCTGGTCGGTGCCGTAGGCGACGGGCTTGAACAAATCCACGGTGCCGGACTTGGCCAGCGGCCAGGTGGGCTTCTTCGCCTTGGACATGTCCTGATCCCCGACCCACAGCACCAGGTGCCCGGTGTGCTCATCGGGCACGGCTTCGGGCCACACGCACCCGAGCGGGCGGCGCAGCCCGGAGGCCAGGCGTTCGCGGCGTTCGATGATGTCGGTGACCGTCACACCGTGCGGCAGGTTGCCCTCAGCGCGCCAGCCGGGCCCGTCGCGGGTGATGGGGGCGGTGAACTCGAAGCCGTCGCGCCCGACGGCTTGGGCCCGGTTGATGGGGGAGATCCCGAGCGAGCCCAGCGCGCGCAGCACGATGTCGGACGTGAGCTTGGTCGCCTTGGGCAGCTCCACGGCGCGGTGGATGACGGGATCGTCGGCCTTGCGGCCGGCCGCTCCCAGGGCCAGCGTCACCGCGCCCACCGAGAGCGCCTGCAACCAGCCGGGGGCAAGTACATAGATGGCCAGCGCCGAGCCCACACCGACGAACAGCGCCAGCACCGTGACCAGGGTGCGCAGCCGCACGCGGCCGTCGCGCTGCCGGGAGAGCTTGAGGTAACGCTCGGCGTCCTCGGCGCGCACGGCGGCGAGCCGGACCGGCTCGCCCTCGCGGTCGGCCATCCACCGCAGCGTGCCGCCGACGAACCGAGCGGCACCGACCGGCGCCTGCAGCGTGAGCCGGGCGGCGTAGACCGGGGAGCGAAGCGCGTGGTAGCCGGTGGCGTGCGCGTAGTGCCGGGCCACCCAGGACGCGGCCGTCTTCAGCTCCTCCGTGGAGCGCAGCCACGGCGGGACGACCGGGCGTCGCTTGGCGCCCAGGAGCCGGCCGAGGTAGCCGGGCCCGGCCGACTTCGGTGTCGGCACGTCCACGTTCGGGCGGGCGGTCGGGTCGGCCGACTCGGCACCCGACCCGGTCGTGTCGAAGTCGGCCGGCCCGGGGGTGTCGAGTCGGGTGGGCGAGTCGGCCGACCGGTCGCGGGCGGACCGGGCCTTGTCGAGGTCGACTACCTCGCCCGCGGAGTCGGCCGTCATCTCCGCTTCGAGGCGGGTGAAGAGTTCGTGGTCGTCGTCGGGATGCTTCACTGGCAGTGTCCTTCCGGATCAGGAGGGATGAGCGGGGCCCGGTGCATCGCTTTGGTCGGTTGAACACCGGGCCCCGTGAACTGGACCGTACGGCCGGTCCCGGGCGCCAAGGGGTACAACAGCTACCCCCTCGTTGAGGGGTAGGACTTGTACCCCTCACGTGATCTTGGCTTCACGCCTCAGGCGGCCTGCCGGGTGGCGTGGGCGCAGTCGTTGCAGATGCCGCGGGAGGTCGGGATGCAGTACCAGCGCTCCACCCGGCAGCGCGGGCAGGTGCGGCGGGCGATCATCATGGCGTCGAACGCGGCCCACTTCGCCAGCGTCATCGGCCGCACCGGCGCCGCCTTGGCGACCTCGTACAGGTACGCCACTCGCGGTTCGCCGGTGCGGCGGGCGAGCCGCATCACCTGAGCGGCGATGGGCTGCCCGCCCGGCCGCAGCCCGCGGGCCCGGAGCTGCCGGCGGGTCGCCAGACCCTCGGGCGCCAGGCGCCACGGGTACGTCGGCACGCCGTAGCGGGTGCCGGTCGGGTCGTAGCACTCGGCGTAGGCGGTGGTCATCAGGACGCCACCGGTTCGTCACGGGCTTCGTGCAGGCGGGCGCTGATCCAGCCCACCGACCATCCGGTGTGCTGCGCGATCTGCCGGACGGAATGCCCGGCAGCGGCCCCGGCGCGTACGGCTTCCAGCGCTTCGGCCTCGTTCATTTTCGCCGTCGCGGTGGTGTTCACCGGCTTGCGCGCGGTCCTCTGGTGCGGCTTGGCGAGGCGTTCACGCCCGGCACCCTCAGCCCGTTCACGGGCCTGTCGCTCGCTCTGTTCACGCTCGCGTTGTTCACGCTGTTCGTGGTCGACGCGTTCACGCTCGCGCCGCTGATGCTCTACCTGTTCGCGGCGCTCGCGCTCGGCGCGTTCGCGTTCCTCACGTGCCAGTTCAAAGGCGCGCTGTTCGGCCCGCTCACGTTCTTGGCGGTCCAGTTCCTCACGGCGCAGCCGCTCCTCATGCTCGCGCTGCTCACGCCACTGTGCGGCTTCCCGCTCCGCGCGCTGCTGCTCCAGCCGCTCGGCGTGCTCACGCTGTTCACGCTCGCGCCGTTCAGCGTCGGCCTGACGCTGTTCACGCTCGCGCCGCGCGGCCTGTTCACGCTGCTCGCGTTCGATGCGTTCACGCTCGCGTTGTTCACGGTATTCACGCTCGATGCGTTCAAGCGCGGCGGTGATCGCCCGGCGGTAGGCAAGCCCGGCTTCGGCGGTGACGATGAGCAGCGTGGGCGCGACCGCGTGAACGGCCACCCCCACCGCATCGCCGTGCAAAGCGGAATGCCCGATGTTCAACGCCAGGGTCATGATCCCGGTCAGCCAGCGCAGGACCGCCGGCCACCGGCCGGCCGTCCCGCCCAGCCGCGCAACGGTGGAGTCCAGCCGCACCACGATCACCACGGCCGCGTCGACCACCAGCGGCAGAATCGGCGCGGTCCACTCCCAGCCCTGGGGGGCGACACCACGAACCAACGGCGTGACCGTCAGCACGGAGAACAGCATCGCGCCCAGCGTGATGCCCCACGTGCCGACCGACAGCGTGCGCTCAGCCGACCGGACCTGACCCGGACTCATCGTGGAGAAGTTCATGCCGCACCACCTCCCTCAGGTGCCGTGTGGGTGCCGGTCAGGACCGGCCCGGCCGCCGCAGCGGCAGAAACGAGCGCGCTCATGTGGCGCCTCCCACCGCCACCAGGGCGGGCACGTCGCCGAAGCCGGTCAGCTCCACCTCGGCGCCCGCGTAGTCGGCGAACGCCCGCAGCACGCGGGTACGGCCGCCGCTCTGCTCGCGGTAGACGACGGCGTCCGAAGCAACGGCCAGCGCTTCACGCCACACCTCGAAGTCGGCAAGGCTGTGGTGGAACGCCAGCCGCAGCCGGTTCGGGTAGATCGGGGAGACCTGCACATCAGGGACAGGAAGGTGCCCGAAGTCCACGCTCAGGAGCCGCAGCACCCGCAGCGGCACAGCCAAGTCATCCAGCGTCAGCGCCTCGCTCATGCCGCACCGCCCAGCGTGGCCAGCGCGGCACCGAACAGCAGCGCGGCGGCGGTGCGGGTCAGGTCGACAGCACGGGCGAACGCGGTGAACTTGCCCACCGCGATCCGCGACAGGTCCGCAACCTCCGCGGCCTGGTCGCATCCGAGAGTGGCGCGGATCTCCTCGGCGGTGAGCGTGGCCCACAGCGGGAAGCCGCCCCCGCCGCGCAGGTTCGGGCGCACCGACCGCAGCAGCAGCGCAACGGCGACCACCAGCAGCCCGATACCCGAACCGCCCAGCACCCGGGCCGGGGCGGTCAGCGGCACGCTGCTGCCGACGGTCCACACGCCCGCGAAGACGGCGGCGATGAACGCCAGCAGCAAGCTGGTCTTGGTGTCGACACGGGCGATTTCCGCCTTCACCTCCCCATGAGCGGCAGCAAGACGCGACTCACGGGCGTCACGGGCACTCATGCGGCACCGCCCGTCGTGCCGGTGGTGCGGCGGTTGGCCAGCTGACGGCGAGCGGTGAGGACCCGGCGGCGGGCCCGGCGCAGGCGCCGGCGGTCCAGCTCGCCCGGCACCCGGTCCAGGGCGGCGATCTGCGCGTCCAGGAACGCAACTTCAGCGTGGATGACGGGCATCTCGGTCTCGATCGCGTCCAGCTCCGCCGGCGTCGGCTCACGGCCGGACGTGTCACCGGTTCCGGCCACTTCAGGCGCGGCCATACTGTCCATGGGTCGTACTTCCTTTCACGCAGGACGGCCCGACAGCGCTCCCGGAGATGGCCCTCCGGGAGCGCGCGGCACATGGGGGTGGGACTGGGAAGGTTCCCCCTCGAAAGTCGGTGTGGACACCGGGATTCCGGCTCCCCGCACCCCCGCCCGTCCGCACACCCCACCAAGTGCAGGTGCGCGGACGGGCGGGAGAGGCAGCCGACCACCGCCCCGCGGGGCGGTCGTGCCGGTGTTCAGCGCAGGGTCGGGTCCGCGGCCATCAGGCGGCGGGCCAGCGCGACCCCGGCGGGGGTGAGCGCGTCACGCGAGACCAGGTCGGCCGCGTACAGGCTCATCAGCGCATCGGCGTTGCGACTCGATACACGCTGGTCCGGCCGGCGGGCGGCGCGGACCAAGATGCGCTGCTGGGGGTAAGGAACGTCAAGCATGAGCACTCCCGAGGTTGATTCCGGCTCCCCGCCCTGCCCGGCCGGCGCCGGGCAGGACAGGCAGCCGCTCAGCCGCGGTCACTCCCGCTATTGCCGGCGGACTGCTGTGCCGCCGCGAGCCTCTGCGCGGCCTCTTCCGCTTGAGCGGTGGCCTGTTGCGACGCCGCTAATGCCTGCGCCGCCCGTTGCTGCGCAGCCTCCATCTCCGCGAGCGCGTTGCTACGCTCCATACCGATCACTCCCTGACTGGTAGGTGAGCTGATCAGGGCCCCGGGAGGTGTTCCAGCACCTCTCGGGGCCGCCCTTTGGCGCCGGACTTTCCGACTCCCCGCGCCCCCGCCCGTCCCCCGCCGCATGCGCGGGTCGGGGTACGGGCGGGAGAGGCAGCCGGCCACCGCGCCCCTGCGGCGTGATGCCGGGGGCGGGTGGTGCCGGGCGTTACTTGTTCTGGTCGTCGCTGGGGTGCATCTCGTCCAGAACCTCGTTCATGTTCTTGTGGTACTCCGCGTACCTCGGGTCACTGGTGTCCTCGACGCCCTGGCACAGCTGAGCGGTCCGGGTCAGGTAGTCGGGCATCCCGTCGATGCGGTGGTCACTCATCAGAGATCTCCTCTTGTTGGGTTCGGCCTGTTCTGGCCGACTGCCCGACGGCCCCGGCCGGTGGGCCGGGGCCGCAGACGGTCCGTCAGATCCGGGTGCCGTACAGCGCCTTGGCGGCGGTCTCACGCAGCGCGGTGTGTGCCTGCCGGGCCCGCAGCCCGGCCTCATCGCGCTCGTCGTCCGGTACGTCGCCGATCGCCATCGCGGCGTCGACCGCGGCCTGCGCCATGGCCAGCAGCTCGCGGTCCGTGGTGGCCATGTACAGCGTGTCCATCGCGCTGGTGACCGCCGACCGGGCGGCGTAGCGGGCCTGCCGCGCCTCGGCGGTGTCGGGCTGGAGCTCCCGGCGGGCGGCGACCTTGAGCCACTGGTGTTCGCGGTGGGTCACGATCGCGGCCAGCAGCGCGGGAACAGCCTCGGCGAGCGCCTGCCGGCGCCGCTCAGCCGTCGCGTTCCGCGCGGCGCGGGCCGTCGTGAGGTGCTGCATGAGCCCGGCGACCACAGCACCGGCGAGCGTGCCCAGAACAGCAATGAGTGTGGTGGTCATGAAGTCTTCTCCTCGGGATTCCGGCTCCCCGCACTCCCGCCCGTCCGCCGCCCACCAGGCAAGCCGCGCAGACGCAAACGGACGGGAGAGGCAGCCGGCCCACCGCGGCATCGCGGCGGAACCAGGGGCGGACCGTGAGGTCTGCGGCGCCGCCGGCCGGTCCGTACCGGCGGCGCCCTGGTAGTCGTCGTGGTCGTCGGTACACACCGACCTCCCAGCAGATCGCAGGGAAGAAGACTGGCGGGCGTGGCCATCGGCCACGCGGTCCGTCTTTCGAGAGGGGCAGACGGGGCCCGCGATCTTTGCCCTTGTCTCACCTGTGCGCATGGATCACGACCCCACCCCCGGCAGGGGGCGGCATCGGAAAAGGTGCGTACGAGTCGCACAGGCAGGGCCTACGGCTTGTCGCTGTTGCCTGATCCCGGGTGACCAGAGGACGCCACCTGTACAGCGCCCCTCCGCAGATCTCTTACTCGGAGGCGCCAGCGCGTCATGGCTCCGGGGTACGTCTGTTCAGTTGACAAGGGGCTTGCGCTTCCCGTGGGCTCCGGTTCGGGAGCACCGCCGAGGCGTTGCAGTACCTGTTTTACAGGTACTGCATAAGGAGGGTCAAGCGCACCGGCTGAACTTCCGGGTCTTGCGTCGGGACTTCTTGGTGCACCATCAGAATCGCCGCAGGTCAGGGGAGTTGGTCACCTCATGCGTGGACAGCTCAGGTAGATCTCGCTACCGTCCAGAAGTCCCTAGACGTCCCCTCGGGGGTGCAGATGTCCAACGAGCGTCTGAGGTCGACCCTCTTAGCGCGGAACATGACCGTGCATCAGCTCGCCGAAGCGATCGAAGTGAACCCGAAGACGGTCGAGCGGTGGATCACGCAGGGCAAGGTGCCGTATCGGCGCCATCAGTACGCCACTGCATCCGTGCTCGGCGTGGACGTGACGACGCTGTGGGAAGACGATTCGCGTGCTGTCGACAGCGCGACTGACCTGTGCAAGGCGGAGATCCTGACGGCGTATCCGCATCGCCATGTCGTGCCAACCGACCTGTGGCGGCAGATGTGCGAGCGCGCAACGCGGCAGATCGACATCCTCGTCTACGCCGGCATCGGGCTAGCTGAGGACCCGCGGTTCCTGTCGGTCCTCAAGGCGAAGTCGCGGAAGGTCACGATCCGCGTGCTGATGGGCGATCCCGAGTGCGAAGCCGTCATCCGCCGTGGTGTTGATGAAGGGCATCGGATCATGGATGGCAAGATCCGTAACGCACTGGTCAACTATCGCCCGCTGTTCACCAGCCACCCCGAAATCGCCTTTCGGCTGCACGACACCGTGCTCTACAACTCGGTCTACCGTGCAGATGACGAGATGCTGGTCAACGCACACGTGTACGGTATCGGTGCCTACCTGGCTCCGGTGCTTCACCTTCGGCGACTCCCGGGCGGGGGGCTCTTCGACACGTTCGCCAACAGCGTGCAGCAGACCTGGGAAGGCGCAAGGCCAGTGACCGAGCACGACATCACAGGAGCTTGAGGCATGGGACGCATCGACTACCTTCACGACCCCGACGCCCCGCCGGCCAACTCCGTGGTGCCCTCAGTCGTGGCGTTCGTCCAGAACGACGCAGGGCAGGTGCTGATGATCCAGCGGTCCGACAATGGCCGTTGGGCTCTGCCGGGTGGCGGGCACGACGTTGGCGAGTCGATCTCTGACACCGTCGTGCGCGAAGTCTGGGAAGAGACGGGCATCAAGGCCGAAGTGGTCGACATGTCCGGGATCTACACCGACCCCGGGCACCTGATGCAGTACGACGACGGTGAGGTTCGTCAGCAGTTCAGCATGTGCTTCCGCGCCCGGCCGGTCGGCGGCGAGCTGCGTACGAGCAACGAGACGACACAGGTCCGCTGGGTCGACCCAGCGGACCTGTCACAGCTCGACATCCACCCCACGATGCGGCTCCGCATCGAGCACGCTACAGACCGGGCCCGGGTGGCTCCCTACATCGGCTGACGCTTCACAGCAGCGACCCGTTCGAGCACTCGCGACGTGCTCGCGAGGATCTCGGGCTCCGCTCGTCGGATGAACTTTCCGACCAGGCTCTCTGGTCCGTACCGTCCGGTGATCTCGTTCACTCGGTCGATGGGGTTCGTCGGCGTACCGTCCGGCGTGGTGTTCATGTCGCAGAAGCACAGGGCATCGTTCAGGTGCGCATGCTCGCGAGGGAACTCTTCCAACTCGTCGCGCAGGCTGCGCGCGTCGGCCTCCAGCCACGCACAGGAGTGGTGCGCGACCAGGTTCACGATCCGCTCGTCGGGGGTGGCCACGTCCCGGAGGTAGCGGGCCCCGTCGAGGGGGTGGAACCCTGTCTTGGCAAGGTCGGGTGAGTAACCAATGTCGTGCAGTACGGCAGCCGCTTCCAGCAGCTCAGCATCGTCCCCAAGGATGGGCGCGATGGTACGCGCCCGTTGTGCCACGCCCCGCGAGTGCGCCCACCGGCGCGGCAGCGGATCAGCAAGCAGCGACTCGGCGAGGGGATAGGCCCACTCCACCAGGTCCGACAATCTAACCCTCCTCCTGAGCCGGTACGGCGGCGCGGACGGTCCGCGTCTTGCCTTGTCCTTCACTCGCCAGCACGCCGGCGGCTTCCAGCTTGTCGAGCGCCTTGGTCACGGTGGGGCGTGAGACTCCGAACCGCCCGGCCAGAGCTGAGGCGCTAGGGAACGCATCCCCTGCTGCGAGCCCATCAGCCGTGATGACGTCTGCGATGCGCTCGTCGAGCGGGCGGCGGTCGACCTGCTCGCCAGCCCGGATGACGCGCCAGCGTCCACCCGGCACGGGTTCCGCGATGCCTTCCTCTCGGAGCACGTCGAACGCCCGGAGCACGACTCCCCGCGAGACCCTGCGGCGCTGCATGAGGTCTGCGACCGGCGGCAGCCTTGTCATATCCGGATCGTCCGCAATCTGCACCTTCACCTCTGCCGCGATCTCCAGGTAAGTCCCCCGAGGGCTCGCCTGATGCGCCACTCGTTTCCCCTTCTGCTCGCCTGGCCAAGCTCTACGGGTCAAGAGTGGCACGTCCCAGTGTCAGCGTGGAGCGGCAAGGTGAGCTGCCGCCCGCGCAAGCTGCGTGACAGCGTCGTCAGCGGGTCGTCTGGGTAGCGTTCGGAGCGAAGATCGTATTACCTTCCGGTACCTGCCGCGATGACCTCAGGGTCCGAGTAGCGTCCCCCCTGCGCTCCCGATCTACGGGGCGCGACTGGACGTGAACCTCAAGGAGCTTCGTGAAGGGCATCAGGAACCGCGTTCGCGCGATCATGGTTTGTGCTGGCGTGGGGATCGCTCAGTGGATGTACGGCCTCACCGACATGGTGGGCAACTACGCGGCCATGTAGGCCCACCTCGGCGGCACAACGCGACCGGCTCCCGGAGGTCTCGAGGGCCGGTCTCTGCATGGTGACTCGTGGTGACGCCCGATGGTTGGCGTGGGGCACCAGTGGGGCAGCGACCGACCAGCGCACGAGCGCAGCAGGTCAGAGGCGCTTGTCGCGGGGGCTGTAAATTTGCCGAGCCGGAAGGTGCGTGCGCTCGTCTGGCGCACGTCCCGAGGGCTTGAAAACCGACGCCCCTAACTGCATGGGGCGTCGGTTTTCGATGGAAGCCAGACGGCTGTATGCGCGTCAGCGAGCTAGCCGAGAAGAGTCTCCTGGTCGAGAAGTTTGCTTTCCGGTGAACTGCACGATGTTATCGCCGTCAACTACTCTATCCGTGCCGGGCGTAGGCGGTTTCTTGGATCTCTTCTTCGATCTCGGCGTAGGGGCGATCGAACGAAGAACCGCTGGAGGAATCGCCAGATGCTCTGCACCAGGAAGATAGGGTCTATCTCCGAACTGACGTTGAAGCAGTGTCCACAGCAGCAGAGGTTCCTCTTGTCCTACTTCGACAGGTTCCTGCTTACGCCAACCGCGCTGAGACAACTGGACGTAGAGAGATCGCACGCGGGTCTTGTCGATCCTCTCGACTGCGGCGGCTCGCATAATCAAAGCCTGGATCGAAATTCCCCAGTTGGCTTTTTTGCGGGCATACTCCGTCAGTGTTGTTTCTGCATTCAGCTCTTCTCGTGCTCTGGCGTATGGCACAAGCAGGGCTGACGCAAAGCGATTCGCCTCGCCTTCGGCATCCTTAGCCCGAGGGCGGAAGGTGTGGAGAACGAGGTGCCCAAGCTCGTGGGCCAATGTAAATCTATCCCGGTCTCCGCTCGCTGGAAAGTAGCCAATAAGTGCAGTGTCGCCAAGTCCGCTCCAATAAGAGACCCCAAAATGCCCGTTTGCTGCTGGCTCGTCCGAGCCCGCGTGGTCCGAGAGGACCATAGGGGCTACGGCAACGCCTCCACGCTCCAGTGCGCGTGTGAGGTGGGGAATCGGCTTGTCTGGTGCTAGACGCAGCGCGATACGCGTCTGATCGGCCAAGACCTCAATGTCCTCCGCTTCGAGTGTCTCGGCATCCGCAAAGGGGAGAGGGGGGGTGGGGTAGCGCTCCAGGTTGATCAGGTCGTCCGACACTCGGTAGCTCTCACTGTAGAGCGCATGCACTCGTTTAGTCAGCGTCCGCTTAGCAGAAGCAAGCTTTCTGAATCGGAGAGAATCCAGAGGGACGGCCCTTGGCTGGACATAGAAGAACCCTACGGGCGTCTCTGTGGCCTTCGCGATCAGTTGCAGCTTGTCGTCCTGTGGATCCGCGTGGCCGTTCTCCACGTCAGAGATCCATGAGGATGCTACGCCGGTCATTGCGGACACCTGAGCCTGTGTCATACCCATCAGTTCCCTCAGTGTGCGCAGGCGTTCACCCGGAGATGCCGCCAGCACCGAAGTCATTACCCTCCTCCTCATCTGCGATATTTAGGAAGATGTCATCGTCTGATGGGTCGAACTGCATCTGCTCCAACTCGGCCGCCGTGGGCGGAAGGGTGAAATCGACATCGACAGGAACCCGTCTGCCGGTCATCACATCGCCGATCGGCCGAACCACGCGCAGCGCGGGTTCGCCCGTCGGGCCCACGTGCCAAAGGATCAGGAGCCTGTGATGCTCCAAGCCGGGAATGGTCTCCTGAACGCCGAACAAGGGCGTCCCCCCAAGGGGCCTGTTCCGGTAGTACGCGCGCCGGGCGAGGTTGTAGCCGGGCTTCGGGATGTCGTTGGCCACGCCGTGGAGGATCCGAAGCTCGAACGCCCCGTTTGCAAGCCACAACTCGCCATTGCGCTTGTGATTGCCCGCGAGAGTCCACGGATCCAGGTTGCGTCGTGACAGGTAGAAGTGGGCATGGGCGCGCACAGCGTGCGTCCTGAACCACCCGTACTCAGGACCAGAGAAGTCTGGCACCTCATCGCTGTCCGCCTCGTCCTGGTGATCGCCGTCCGCCTCGTCTGGAGGCTTGAGGATCTTGGAAGCACCCGCCTGAGCGAAGACGTCATGCAAGGGTTCGCACAGGTCAGCCAGCGCCTCACGGATGCGCTCAGTCCCACCGTTATCCATGTGCCAGAAATTATCACGCGAAAAGTTAAGGGTCCACCACCGGTGTGGTGCGGTCTGCAACGTGGGCTGACGGCGGCGTGCCTCCGAAGTGCGGTCCCGACGCGACTGGTGCTCTGGCCAGGGAGAACGCGCCCTAGCTCGCAACCATGAGCAAGTGATCGTGTCAAGCTCACGTTTCGCCTGTCACCCGTGGCGCTCACCGGGGTGCGGACGTCTTGTTGTTCCGGCGCCATTCCAGCAGGCCCCACTGACATCCGACCCACGCCGGCTGCGCCCAGTCAGCGCATACGCGGTCTCACTTGTGGTCTCGATCACCCCGCCGTCCGGGCTGGTTCACTGGCGTCCGTGTACATCCGGCACTCCGTTTGACCGGCCCCGACGGCGGGATCGTGGACGTCTGCGGACGCCTGCGAATCAAGATCGGACAACTTGTAAAGCGTAGGTCGTCGGTTCGAATCCGACAGGGGGCTCCATCCGCGTCCTCGGCGACGCCTCTGACCTGCGCGGAAATACGGAGGCGCCGCGCGCTGTGACGTGGCACCCTCGTCCTGGCCGATGAGTTCCGGTGCGCCCGCCGGTCTGTCTCGGTGAAGCGACCGACCCATCCAGTCCGGCGGCCCCTCGGCTGCGAGGTGACTGTGATCAGGAACCCCAGCGAGGAGCTGACATGCGAGCCGTACGAGCTGCGATAGCGAAACGCGGCGGGCGATCCGGCGCCGCGGAGACCGCGGAGGGCGGCCGGACGCCGACCGTGGTGCGGCTGCTGGTGCTGGCGACGTTCGTGGTGATCCTCAACGAGACCATCATGATCAACGCCATCCCGCGGCTGATGGAGGACATGCACGTCACCGAGCAGGCCGCGCAGTGGGTGTCCACCGCGTTCATGCTCACCATGGCCGCGGTGATCCCGGTCACCGGCTGGTTCCTCCAGCGGGTCACCACCCGCCGGGCCTACGCGCTCGCCATGGGCACGTTCCTCACGGGCACCCTGGTGGCCGCCGTCGCGCCGACGTTCGCGGTGCTGCTGGCGGGCCGTATCGTGCAGGCCGCCGGCACGGCGGTGATGATGCCGCTGCTGATGACCACGCTGATGACGGTGGTGCCCGCCGAGCACCGCGGCAAGGTGATGGGCCAGGTCACGCTGGCGATGTCGGTCGCGCCCGCGCTCGGGCCGACGGTGTCCGGGGTCGTCCTGGAGGTCGGCTCCTGGCGGCTGCTGTTCGTGGTCGTGCTGCCGATCGCGGCGGCGGTGACCGTGTTCGGGCTGCGCCGGCTGGAGGACGTCGGCGAGCGCGAGATCAGCTCGATCGACTGGTTCAGCGTCGTCGTGGCGGCGCTCGGCTTCGGCGGGCTGGTGTACGGGCTGAGCCTGGTCGGCGAGAGCGACCGCCGGGCGCTGGGCATCGGCGTCGCCGTGGCCGGGATCGCGGCCATCGCCGTCTTCGCCCTGCGCCAGCTGAAGCTCCAGCGCTCCGGCACCCCGCTGATGGACCTGCGCACCCTGGTGCACGGGGCGTTCACCCGGTCGCTGGCCGTGATGGCGATCGGCTTCCTGGCGATGATGGGGTCGATGATCCTGCTGCCGCTGTACCTCCAGAACGTACGCGGCCTCAGCCCGCTGGAGACCGGGCTGCTGGTCATGCCCGGCGGGCTGGCGATGGGCCTGCTGGGGCCGACGGTGGGCCGGGTCTTCGACCGGTTCGGCAGCCGCGTGCTGGTGGTGCCGGGCTCGGCCGGCGTCATGCTGGGGCTCGCCGGCTACACGCAGATCTCGACGTCCACGCCGTACGGGCAGATCCTCGCCCTGCACGTGCTGCTGATGGTGAGCCTGGCGGCGACCTTCACGCCGGTCTTCACGCTCGGCATGGGCGCGCTGCCCCCGCACCTGTACTCGCACGGCAGCTCCATCCTCGGCACCCTCCAGCAGGTCGCGGCGGCGCTGGGGACGGCGCTGGTGGTGACCGTGATGTCGGCGCGCGCCGAGGGCCTGGCCGCCGACGGCGTGGCGCCGCTGGACGCCGAGGTCAGCGGGATGAAGCTGGCCTTCGGCACCGCCGCCGCGCTGGCCGCGCTGATGATCGTCCTGGCGGTGACGCTGCCGCGGCGGGTGGCGGGCACGGGCGACGACGCCCACGGAGCGGACAAGGACGCGGGCGCACCCGCCGCCGGGGACGCTGCCGCGGACCGTGAAAGGGACGGGGACGCCGGCGCGGGCGCCGTGGAGGACGAGCGGGTTTCGGTGTAGGTACGGCCCGCGCCCGCACCCCCGTCGCTGCCCGCGGCGGGGGTGCGCCGGTTCGGGGGCACGTCGCGCGGCCGGTCAGCCGCGGAGCCGGGCGTTGAGGCGGGCGGCCTCGCGGGTGAGGTGGTCGCGTTCGGGGACGGTGGGCGCGGTGCGGGCGGCCCGGGCGTAGAGGCGGGCCGCGGTCCGCGGGTCGCCGGCGCGCTCGTGCAGGTACGCCGCCACCGCCGTGTACCGCGGCAGCCCGTCGTCCAGCTCCGCCAGGGCCGCCAGGCCCGCTTGCGCGCCGTCGGCCTCGCCCACGGCGACGGCCCGGTTGAGGCGGGCCACCGGGCTGTCGGTGAGCCGTACCAGCTCGTCGTACCACTCGACGATCTGCACCCAGTCGGTCTCCGCGGCGGTCGGGGCGTCGGCGTGCAGCGCGGCGACGGCCGCCTGCGCCTGGAACTCGCCCAGGCGGTCGCGGGCCAGCGCGGCCTGGAGGATCCCGACGCCCTCGGCGATCATGCGGGTGTCCCACAGGCCGCGGTCCTGCTCGGCGAGCGGCACGAGCCGTCCGTCGGCGGCGGTGCGGGCGGGGCGGCGGGCGTGGGTGAGGAGCATGAGCGCCAGTAGACCCGCCACCTCCTCGTGGCGGGTCCTGGCGGCCAGCTGGCGGGTGAGGCGGATGGCCTCGGCGGAGAGGTCGACGTCGCCGGAGTAGCCCTCGTTGAAGACGAGGTAGAGCACGCGCACGACGGTGGCGACGTCGCCGGGCTGGTCGAACCGGACGTCGGCGACGGTCCGCTTGGCGCGGCTGATCCGCTGGGCCATGGTCGCCTCCGGCACCAGGTAGGCCCGCGCGATCTGCCGCGTGGTCAGCCCGCCGACCGCGCGCAGGGTGAGCGCGGTGGCCGAGGCGGGGGTGAGGGAAGGGTGCGCGCAGAGGAAGTACAGCTGGAGCGTGTCGTCCACGGCCGCGCCCTCGCCGGGCGGGGGCTCGGCGTCGACCAGTTCCTCGCGCCGCCGCCGGGAGGTGTCGGCCCGTACGGCGTCGAGGAACTTGCGCCAGGCCGCCGTGATCAGCCACCCCTTGGGGTCCCGCGGGGCCTCGCCGTCCGGCCACCCGCGCCGCACGGCCTCGACCAGGGCGTCCTGGACGGCGTCCTCGGCCGCCGCGAAGCCGGCTCCGCGGCGGACGAGGACACCTATCACCTCGGGAACCAGCTCCCGGAGCAGCGACTCGTTCACTCGGTGGCGGTGGCCGCGGGCTGCACGCCGTAGAACGGGCGGAGTTCGAGCCACTCGTGGATCGGCTTCCCGCCCGCCCCGGGGGCGGCGGACAGCTCGCCGGCCAGCTCGACGGCGCGGTCGTAGGACTCGACGTCGATGATCATCCAGCCGGCGATGAGGTCCTTGGTCTCCGCGAACGGCCCGTCGGTGACCGGCGGGCGGCCCTCGCCGTCGTAGCGGACGAAGGTGCCCTCGGGGGAGAGCGCGGCCTCGTCGACGAACTCGCCGGTGGCCTCCAGCCGGGCGGCGAAGTCCCGCATGTACTGGATGTGGGCCGTGACCTCCTCCGGCTCCCACTCGTCCATCGGTACGTCGTTGACGCTCGCCGGGGCGCCGCGGTAGTGCTTGAGCAGCAGGTACTTGGCCATGATGGTCTCCTCGCCTGGTACGGCCCCATTGTGGGCCGTGTTCGCTCCGGGGACGGAGCCGCGCGCGGGTTCTCGACATCCCGGCGGAATTTTTTTCGCGGCCTTCGGCGGGCGTCCCGGGCGGGGAGCGCGGAGGAGTGGGTGGTGCGGGTGGATCCGGTGTCGGTGGGGCTGTTAGTGGCGCTGGCCGGTGGGGCGGGCGGCGAGATCGGGCGGCAGTCGTGGGAGGGGCTCGTACGGCTGGTGCGGCGGCCGTTCCGGCGGGCCGGGGGAGACGAAGGAGCCGGGGGTGACGGCGGTGACGGCGGTGACGCGGGCGCCGGGGCCGGGGGCTCCCCCGGGGCGGCGGAGCTGGCGCGGCTGGCGGCGGAGCCGTCGGACGAGGCGCGGGCGCAGGCGCTGAGCACGGCGCTGGCGGTACGGGCCGCGCTGGACGCGGACTTCCGCGCCGGGCTGCGGGCGTGGCTGGAGGCGCTGCCGCCGCTGCCGGGGGACGGGGCGGGCACGGTGACGAACGTCGTGAGCGGCAGCGTCCACCACGGCTCGGTCGTCCAGGCCCGCGACATCTCGGGGCTCACCGTCCACGCCGCAGCTCCGCCGCCGCCCCCGCCCCCGTCCCCGCCGCCGGTGCCGGAGCGGCCGGACGACGGCCCGGGGGCGGGCGGCGGGTGACGGCGCCCCGGTGGCGCGCCGGTGCGCCCCGCCACCGGGGGGCCGTCCGTGGTGGCGGGGCGCGGTCCGTACACCTGTCCGTGGCGTACGCCTAGGCGCTTACACGCAGGGGCCGAGGTCCTCCCACACGCTGCTGCCGGCGCTGGGCGTCTCGCCCCGGGTCCACCACTTCGCGCGCCAGGTGTGGCCGGCGTGGGTGGCCTGGTCGCCGCCGTTGTACACGGTGCCCGAGCTCCAGGGCGCCGCGGTGCACTCGTCGGGGTCGCCCGGGCCCGGGTCGCCGCCGCCACCGCCGATGTTGACGTCGATGCAGGAGTAGAAGGCGTTGCCCGTGTCGTAGACGTTCCAGACGGCGAGGACCTTCTGCTGGCCGCTGAAGCCGCCGAAGTCCACGTTGTGGTACACGTTGTCCGGGGGCTGGGCGCCGCCGTCGTTGAACTCTGCGATCTTCGTGCCGCCGATGAAGTACTGCCAGGTGCTGGTGCGGTGGTTGGCGGTGATGTGCCAGCTGAACGTGGTCGAGTTGCCGACCGGGGTGACGTGCCAGCCCTTGCTGTCGTCGTTCAGCTCGGCGAACCGCCCGTTGCCGCCGCTACAGCTGGTCAGGCCCTTCGGGCCCTCGACGCTCTGCGGCTCCCACTGGATCGCGCCGCAGCTGACGACGCCCTGCGCGCACTGGTCCTGCCGGCTGGACGGGGACGTGACCCAGCCGTGTGCGCTGGCCGAGCCGGTGGGGAGGCTCACGGCCAGGACGGGGGCGAGCGCCGCGCCGGCCAGTGCGGCCATTCTTCGTTTCGTGTGCATGTCAACTCCTGGGGTCGCGTGACATGGGGAGGACGTGCATGTGGCCACGGGTGGTCCAGGGGCCGTCCGCTCGCGCGCTGCTTGCGTGCGCCGTCGACTGCGTGCGGGCGACCGGGTGTTGGTCTAGACCTTATCCAATGGCGGTGGACGGTCAAGAGGTAGAGACCAATAAAGTCCGCACGCGACCCCACCGGCCCGGACAAGACCGCTCAGCGAGCGTCGCCCCCCGCGCGCACGGAAGGTACGGCCGCCGGGTCCGCCGGGTCCGCCGCGGCCGGGCCGGGCGTCGCCTCCGGCACGGCCAGGAACGGCGTCAGCAGCTCCGGCACCGCCTCCTCCGCGAACCGCAGCCCCGCCGACTCGCCCACGTCGTACGCCGCGTACGCCTGCGCCCCCGCCGCCGTCGTCGCCCGCAGCGTCACCAGCCCCACCCGCCGCTGGAACACCGACTGCCGCACCGTCCAGCCCACCACCCCGTCCCGCCGCAGCGCCACCGTGGACCGCCGCAGGGTGCCGCTGCGGACGACCAGGTACGGGCCCGCGAGCCCGTGCCCCAGGCTCCGGTACGCGTCCCGCGCCAGCAGCGCGCCCGCCGGCAGCAGCACCGCGGCCACCGCCGCCCCCGCGTACGCCAGGCCCCGCACCGACAGCGCCGCCGCCAGCCCCAGCAGCACCGCCACCGGCACCAGCGCCGCCCCCAGCGACCACCGCAGCCGGCGCGCGAACGCGGCCCGCGGGTGCGGGGTCAGCTCCGGCCGGGTCAGGGCGACGGGGGCGCGCAGCACCCGCGCCGTCACCGCGTCGGCGACGGCGCGCGGGGCGGCGGGCAGCAGGGTGCTGAGGTCGTTCTCCTCGCTGTCCCTGCGGGACAGGCCGGTCGCCACCGCCTCCACCCGGGCCGCGCCCGCCAGCCGCACGCCCAGCGGCTCGACCAGGTCGACGCCGCGCAGCCGCGCCTCCTCCAGCGATATCGACCGGGTCGTCAGCAGCCCGCGCCGCACCCGCAGCGTGCCGTCCGGCTCGCGCTCCAGCCGGTAGTTCCACCACATCTCGGTCCACAGCCCGAGCGCGCCCACGAACCCCGACGCCAGCAGGATCGACCCCAGGGACAGCACCGTCCACAGCGCCGGCAGCGGGCTGAACGTGTCCCGCACCCAGTCGACGACCGTCTCCTCCGCCCCGAACCACTGGCTGACCTGCATCACCGCGCCCCAGCCGGTGAGCGCGAGGAGAGGGGTGAGGAACGAGAGCGGCGCGTAGCGGACCCAGCCGGGGGCGACGGCGGCGAGCGCGGGCCCCGCGGAGTCGCCGGCGGCCGGGGCGCGGCGCAGCAGCGTGCGCCGCAGCGACTCGCCCTCCGCACGCCGCACCGGCGACAGCTGAAGCGCGGACTCGCCCCCGGCGGCCTGGTCACCCGCGCCGATACGGACCTTGACCAGCCCGAGGAGGCGGAGGAGCGGGTGCGCGGTGAGGTCGACCGAGCGAATCCGGTCGCGGGGGAGGGAACGCCGGGTGGTGAACAGCACGCCGGTACGCAACTCGACCCGCTCGGCGCCGACGCGGTAGCGGGTGTGGCGCAGGCGCAGCACGTCCACGGCGAGCCCGCCGACGACGAGCAGCGCGCACCCGGCCAGGGTCCAGGCCACGGCGGCGCGGAAGTCGAGATGGGCGGCGAGCCCGGCGCCGACGGGAACGCCGGCGCCGAAGGCGGCGCCGAGGAGGAGTTCGGCGGTGACGAGGAGGGAGCGGGGGTCGAGGCGGCGCCAGCCGGAGCCGGCGGCGGGGGAGTCTGGGGCGGTACGGGCGTCGGCGCCGGGGCCCGGGTCCGGGTCGGGGTCCGTGTTCGCGTCCGCGCCCGGGTCCGTGCCCGCGTCGGGGTCCGCGCCCGCGTCCGGGCCCGCGCCGGGGCCCATACCCGCGTCGGGGTCCGCGCTCGCACCCGCGCCCGTGCCCGGGTCTGTGCTCGCCTCGGGGCCCGCGCCCGCGTCGAGATCCGTACTCGCGCTCGGGTCCGCGTCCGAGCCCGCGCCCGGGTCCGTACTCGCGCCTGGGCCCGTGTCCGCGCCCGTGCCCGGATCCGCGCTCGCGTCCGGGCCCGTGCCCGCGTCCGCACTCGCGTCCGGTGCCGCGCCCCCGTCCGTACCCCCGTCCGCGGGTGCTTCCCGCGCCGGGTCGGGGACCGCCTCCGTGTCCGCGCCGCTCACGTCGCGTCCCCCGGCGTCTTCTGCGTCGCCAGCGCCAACTGCTCCGCCAGCTCCGCCGCCTCCTCGTGGTCCAGCGCCTCGATCCGCAGCGCCCCCTTCGCCGACGCCGTCGTCACCGTCACCGCCGCCAGCCCGAACGCCCGCTGCAACGGCCCCCGTTCGGTGTCCACCGTCTGAATCCGCGACATCGGCGCGATCCGCGAGTCGACCCAGAAGAAGCCGGTGCGCACGTACACCGCGTCGTCCGTGACCTCCCAGCGGTGCACGCGGTAGTACCACAGCGGCAGCCCCAGCCCCGTCCCCAGCCCGGCCGCGGCCACCCCCGCGCCCGCCAGCAGCAGCCAGAACCGGGCCGGTCCGACCAGCGCGCCCAGCACCGCCAGCACCCCGGTCGGCACCGCCGCCGCCAGCAGCAGCCGCGTACGCCACCAGGCGACGGCCCGGCGGTCGACCCGGTGGTGCGGCGGCCGGAGCCGCAGCTCCGCCGGGTCCGGGCCCCGGCCGCCCTCTCGATCTACGCCCACAACCCGAACGGTACGTCCTGCCGCGGCCGTCACCGCCCGGTACGAACCGTTTCGGCCGCCGCCTGCGGCTCGTACCGCTCCAGGAAGAGCTTGCCGACGAGCGCGCCGCGGTACGGAGCCGGATGCGCGGCGAGGTGGCGCCTGCCGCCGCCCGCCCGCTACGGCTCCAGCACCACCTTCCCCACCGTCCCCCGCGTCTCCAGCGCCCGGTGCGCCTCCGCCGCCCGCGCCAGCGGGTACCGCTGTACCAGCGGCGTCCACCGCCCCGTCGCCGCCTCCGTCAGCGCCGCCTCCTCCATCCGCCGGAGCGGGTTCTCGCCGCCGATGCGGCTGAGCCAGTCCGGGCCGAGGACGTTCAGCGACGTGATCCCCCGCTCCGCCAGCTCCGCCTCCGTGAACTCCAGCGGCGCCCCCGAGGACCAGCCCAGCACCAGGTGCCGCCCGCCCCGCGTGAGGAGGTCGGCCGCCGTGCGGGCGGCGGGGCCGCCGACGGTGTCGAGGAGCACGGTGGCCCGGCGGTCGCCGAGGGCGGCGCGTACGTGCGCGGGCCAGGCCGGGTCGGTGTAGTCGGCGGCGGTGTCCGCGCCGAGGTCCCGTACGCGCGCGACCTTCTCCGGACCGCCGGCGAGGCCCACGACGTACGCCCCGGCGTTGCGCGCGGACTGCACGAGCAGCGAGCCGACGCCGCCCGCCGCCGCGGTGACGACCGCGACGTCGTCCGCCGTGACCGCGGCGAAGTGCAGGAACGCCATCGTCGTACGCCCCGTGCCGATCATCGCGACGGCCTCGGCGGCGTCGAGGGAGTCGGGCAGCGCGTGCAGCCGTTCGGCCTCGGTGACGGCCAGCTCGGCGTAGCCGCCGGGCCTGAGCCCGATGTGGGCGACGACGCGGCGGCCGAGCCACTCCGGGTCGACGCCGTCGCCGAGGGACTCGACGGTGCCGGCGATCTCGCGGCCGGGGATGGTGGGCAGGTCGGCGGGCGGCATGGGGCCGCCGGTCTCGCCGCGGCGGAGGGCGGTGTCGAGGAGGTGCACTCCCGCCGCGGCGACGGCGATACGGACCTGGCCGGGGCCGGGTACGGGGTCGTCGGTCTTCTCGTGGACGAGGTTGTCGGCGGGGCCGAAGGCGTGAAGTCGTATGGCGTGCATACGGCCAGTGGACAACCTCAACATAACTTCAGGTCAAGCGCCGGGCCGGGCCCGGCCAGCCGCCGAGGCCGGGGCCGCCCGGCCCCGGGAACCGGCCGCCCGGCCGGACGGACGCGGACCGCGGCCCGCGCCCGCCGGCCGGGCGAACCGCCCCCGATCCCCCGCCCCCCGGCCTCCCGCGCCTGCGCCTACGCCACCGCCCCGAGCCGCCGCTCCCCCAGCGCCAGCGTCACCGCCGTGATCGCGCTCGCGAACGACACCTCGCTCAGCACCCCCGGCGCCGCCACCTGGTCCCCCGCCAGGTACACCCCGCCGCCCCGGTCCACCCGCGGCCGGTCCCGCCACGTGCTGCCCACCGGGTCCACCGCCCCCGTACGGCCCGCGGCCAGCGCCTCCCGGCGCCACACCGTACGGTCCCGCCACCCCGGGTAGCCGAGGTCGAGCAGCTCCTCCGCCCGCGCGACCCCGGCCGCCCGGCCCTCCTCCGGCGCCACCGGCACCTGGCCCTGGATGAGCTGCTCGCCCGCCGGGGCCAGCGCCGGGTCCTGGGCGGTGAACCGCTCCAGCCAGCCGGGGGAGTCGAGGTCGGAGACGACGAAGGCGTCGCCGCGGCGCTCGCGTACGGCCAGGTCGACGAGGGCCGTACGGCCGGAGGGCCAGGTCAGCGACGCGTCGCCGAGGAGCGTGCGGGCGGCCGGGAGGGAGGTGGCGACGACGACGGGCCCGTCCTGCGGCAGCTCGCCGACGCGGGCGCCGACCTCGATGCGTACGCCCATGTCCCAGGCCCGGCTCGCCATCAGGCCGACGAGAGAACCCCAGCCGCCCGCCGGGTAGTGCGCCTCCGGCGGCAGCGCGGTGGCGCGGCGCAGCCGCTCCAGGACGAACGCGGCGGAGAGCGAACCCGGGTCGTGGTGGAAGATCGCCACCGCGCTGTAGCGGGCGGCGGCCCGGGCGCCGGCCTCGCCGGCGATTCCGGCGGCCCAGCTGTGGAAGTCGCGGTCCACGGGCGCGTCGCGGCGGCGCACCAGGCGCAGCATCGCGGCCGGCGGCACCTTCCGCAGCCGGCCGTCGCGGCGGAAGCGGAAGCGGGAGCCCTCCAGGGGCGGGAGCGGCGCCATCGCGGGCAGCAGGTCGTGCTGCTTGAGCCAGGTCCAGTGCGGGCCGCGGTAGTAGAGCGCGTGCGGCCCTTCGTTGGTGCGGTAGGGCGCGTCCGCGGTACGGGCGCGCCCCCCGAGGCTGCTGTGCGCCTCGTACAGCGTCACCCGGGCGCCCGCCTCGGCGGCGGTGAGGGCGGCGGTGAGCCCGGCCAGCCCGCCGCCGATCACGGAGATGCGTCGTCGCATGAGGTGCTCCTCGCCTGCTGGTGTTGCACGTTCTCTGGTCAAGACGGATGGGAGGGGCCGGAACGTGACAAGGGGGCCGCTGTCAGTGCTGTACGTCACGATGGAGCGCATGACGCGGCAGAGGACGATCAAGGCGCCGCGGCGGCCGGAGGTGCGGCTGCCGGAGGCCCTGGGGACGTACGGGGACGGGGCCGGCGGGGGCGCCGCCCTGGAGCCCGACGGGGACTACGACGCACTGGAGTTCCCCGGGCTCGACCTGACCGGGGCGGACGCCGCGGGCGCCCGCTTCATGGACTGCGCGCTGCGCCGCTGCGTGCTGGACGGGGCCCGGCTGCCGCACGCGCGGCTGATCGACACGGTGCTGGAGGAGGTCCGCGGCGCGGGCACGGACCTCGCGGACGCGATGCTGCGGGACGTGGAGCTGACGGACACCCGGCTGGGCGGGGTGCAGCTGCCCGGGGCGACGCTGGAGCGGGTGGTGGTGCGGGGCGGCAAGGCGGACTTCCTGAACCTGCGCGGGGCGAGGCTGACGGACGTCGTGTTCGAGGACTGCGTGCTGGCGGAGCCGGATTTCGCCGCCGCCCGGCTGGAGCGGGTGTCGTTCCCGGGCTGCGCGGTGCAGCGCGCGGACCTGTCCGGCGCGCGGCTCGCGGACGTGGATCTGCGGGGCGCGGCGGAGCTGTCGCTGGAGCGCGGCGTGGACCGCCTGGCCGGCGCGGTGATCAGCCCGGAGCAGCTCCTCGCGCTGGCCCCGGCCTTCGCGGCGCAGGTGGGGGTGGAGGTCAGGGCGGTGGATGACCTGCAGAAACGTCACTGAACGCCCGTTCGGGTGAACCGGCGCCTGATCCTGTCTCGCGGACTCGCTTACGCTGAGGGCGTCCTTCCACGAAGGAGGTCACCCATGGCATTGACGACCTGAGCGCGAGGTGCTCGTGCCTGCAGACGACGCAGTCGAGGAAGTCTTCTTCGCGGCAAGCGCGGCTGCCCCCCAGGGGCGGCGCGTGGAACTGATCGAAGGGCACATCCACGTGTCGCCTCCGGCCAACGGTGAGCACGAAGAGAGCATCTCCGGGGTGACCGAGCAGATCCGTGACCATTGCAGGGATCTCAGGATGTACACCGGGATCGGCCTGCTCCTCCCAGGTGCAGACCCGAAGGACAGGGTGATCCCCGATGTGGTGGTGGCCCCCAGGAGGAGCTTCCAGAACGACCGTGAGTGGCACGACCCCGGTCCTGTCCTGCTCGTCGTCGAAGTCACGTCGAAGTCCACGGCCCACAACGACCGAGCCAGGAAGTTGCGCGGCTACGCCCGTGCGGGGATCCCGTCCTATGTACTCGTCGATCGCGAGGCAGGCGTTGCCTGGGTCCACACCGAGCCGGGCAGTGACGACTATGCCCGGGCCGCGAAGGCCGAACTCGGTATGAAGATCATGCTGCCCGAGCCCTTCGGCTTCGAGCTGGACACCGCCGAGTTCTGACCCGAAGCCACAAGCGGCCCGCCGCGCTACCGCGCGACGGGCCACTCCGCGTAATCCGGTGTCCTGCGGACCCCTACCGGCTCAGACGTTGACGCCGAAGTCCTGCGCGATGCCCGTCAGGCCCGAGGCGTAGCCCTGGCCCACCGCGCGGAACTTCCACTCCGCGCCGTTGCGGTACAGCTCGCCGAAGACCATCGCCGTCTCGGTCGCCGCGTCCTCCGAGAGGTCGTAGCGCGCGATCTCCGTGCCGCCGTCCTGGTTCACCACCCGGATGAACGCGTTCCGCACCTGGCCGAAGTTCTGGCTGCGGCTCTCCGCGTCGTAGATCGACACCGGGAAGACGATCTTGTCGATGTCCGCCGGCAGCCCGGCCAGGTTGACGCTGATCTGCTCGTCGTCGCCCTCGCCCTGACCGGTCACGTTGTCACCGGTGTGCACGATCGTCTGGTCCGGCGACTGCCGGTTGTTGAAGAAGATGAAGTGCTGGTCGGAGAAGACCTTGCCCTCGGCGTTCACCGCGATCGCGCTGGCGTCGAGGTCGAAGTCCACCCCGGTGGTGGTGCGGACGTCCCAGCCGAGTCCGACCGTGACGGCGGTCAGCCCGGGGGCTTCCTTCGTGAGCGAAACGTTGCCGCCCTTGGACAGGCTTACGGGCATGGGAAGTCCCCTCCTGGTTCTGGCTCCACGTGCCGGAGCCTTCTTCTACGAGCCTCAACGCCGGATGTGCCCTACCCGGTTCCACGTACCGTACGCCCCCCGCCTCCGGGCCGGTTCCGGGCGGTGCAAACCGCGTGACAGGCCGAACACCTGCGCGGGATCATGGGAGGCATGTCCGGTCCCTACCGCATCCGCGGCTCGGTCGCCCTTTCGGAGGCCGAGCTGGTGTGGCGTTTCTCCCGCGCCTCCGGGCCCGGCGGCCAGCATGTGAACACCAGCGACACCCGCGCCGAGGTCCGCTTCGACCTCGCCGCCACGCGCTCGCTGCCGCCGGTGTGGAAGGAGCGGGCGCTGGAGCGCCTCGCGGACCGGCTCGTCGACGGGCAGGTCGTGGTGCGGGCCGGTGAGCACCGGTCGCAGTGGCGCAACCGCGAGGCGGCCGCCGTGCGGCTCGCCGCGCTGCTCGCCGAGGCCACCGCGCCGCCGCCCGCGCCGCGGCGGAAGCGGAGGGTGCCGCGGGGCGTGAACGAGCGCCGGCTGCGGGAGAAGAAGCAGCGGTCGGACGTCAAGCGCGGCCGTACGGGCCGCGGCTGGGGCCCGTAGCGCGGGAGGCGCCCGCCGCCGCCCAGCCGCCCCCGCGGCGGCGCCCCGCCGTCAGCCCAGCGTCCGGTAGCGGCCCCGGAAGTACGTCAGCGGGCTCCCGTCCGAGCTCGGCTGCGCCGCGCTCAGCACCCGCCCGATCACCAGCGTGTGGTCCCCCGCCACCACCCGCTGCTCCGTGCGGCACTCCACCGTCGCCAGCGCCCCGCCGACCAGCGCGCACCCCGTCACCCCGCCCCGCGTGTACGGGATGTCGTCGAAGAGCAGCCGGTCGCTGATCCGCCCCTTCATCGCGAACCGCCCGGCGATGTGCCGCTGGCTCTCCGACAGCACCGAGGCCGCCCACTCCTCCCGCTCCGTCAGCAGCTCGTCCATGCGTGAGCCGTTGCGCACGCTGACCATCACCAGCGGGGGGTCCAGGGACACCGACAGGAACGCGGTCGCCGTCATCCCCACGTCCTCGCCGTCCAGTCCGGGGTCCGGGTCGTAAGCGGTGACCAGCACCACGCCCGCGGCCAGCCGGCTCATGGCCGCCCGGAACTCGTCCTCGCTCACCCCACCAGGATGGGCCACCGTTCGCGTCTCATGCAGCACGCCCCCGACCGTAACGGGACGGGTCCGCCCCTGGCATCGGGCCGAGGGCGGAGCGAAGTCCTAGGTCTCCCCGTCCGGGGTCAGCCGTCCACGCCCAGGTTGCGCAGATACTCGCGGGCCCGGGCGTCGCCGCCGTCCGCCGCGAGGCGCGCCCAGTGCAGCATGGCGAGCCCGGCGGCCTGGCGGGCGTCCGCGCTGGTGGCGCTGTCCAGGGCAAGTCCGGCCAGCACGGCGAGTTCCCGCGAGCAGGCGGCGTCGCCGCGGGCGGCGCCCTGCGCCAGCCACGTCCCGGCCTCCGCGGTCTCGCCGCGCTCCCGCAGCGAGATGCCGAGGTACTCGCAACTGCGGTCGTCCTGGAACTTCTCGGCCGCGGTGCGCCACCAGCCCTCCGCGGCGCGTTCGCGGTGCTGCCCGAGGCTGCGCAGCCGCACGCCGGGGTCGTGTGGGGGGATGTCCATGCCGCGGCGGCGCGCGGTGCGGTACCAGCGCAGGGCCTCGGCGTAGTCGCCGTCGGCGCTGCACTCGATCACGAGGTCCGCGGCGGCGCTGGCGCTGCCCGCCTCGGCCGCCTGCCGCCAGAGCGCCACCGCGCCGTCCCGGTCGCCCGCGTCGTAGAGCTGCTTGGCGGTCCTGGCGGCGCCGTCGGGCGTGAGGTCGGCACCGCTGACGATGCCGCGTCCGTACGGGCCGAAGGACTGGACGCGCGCCTCAATCGCCGCTTCGGCTAAGGCTTCCTCGGCGGCGCGCTTCCCGCTCGGTCCGCGCCCGCGACGCCTCCACCCACTGGTCATCCCCACCCCTTTTTGTCGCTGCTTGTCCTCCAAGAAGACCATAGAACGCGCGTGCGGTGAAGACGGTTGAAGGACGGATGGAGACCGGCGCGCGACGGTGTGCCGCGCGCCCGTCCACACCGCTCCAGCCTGTGACTTGAGTCACAGAGAGCATCCAATGTTGACCCTGTGTACCCGCCGAAGAGCTGCCTGTGATTCAGTGGCCGTGTCGTTGGGTGAAATTCCACGCGGGGGTCTCCCGCCGAGGTCGGGGCGAGACGGGAGGGCAGGTATGGAGACGGAGGCCGAGCCTTACGTAAGGCTGGCGAGCCTGCGCCGGCTGCATCGGGTCCTCGCGGACCTCAACCAGACGCGCAGCCTTGCCGACACACTCCAGAGCGTCGCGGACGGGCTCGTGGCCCTCGGCTACGAGGTGTCGGCGGTGAACCTCGTACGGGCCGACGGCGACCTCGTCGTCGCCGCCGTCGGCGGCGATCCCACCGCCGAGGCGATCATGGCCGGCCGGGTCGGCCCGCGCGCGGCGTGGGAGCGCCGGCTGCGCATGGGCGTCGAATGGGGCGAGCTGCGCTACATACCCCACAGCGAGGGCTGGGTCCTCGACGACGACGAGGTCCCGCAGACCCACCCCGTCGTCCCGCCGCCCTCCGCCCCCGGCGACTGGGTCACCGGCGACCGGCTCCTCGCGCCGATCTACGACGCCGGCCGGGAACTGCTCGGCGTGCTCTCCGTCGACAAGCCGGCCAACGGCCGGGTGCCTACCCCCTGGGGCCGCGAGGCGCTCCAGATGTACGCCTCGCAGGCCGCCATAGCGATCACCAACGCCCGGCTGCGCGCCAACATGCAGCGCGCGCTGGTGCGCCTGGAGCGCGAGCAGCAGGCGCTGCGCGCCAGCGAGGAGAGCTTCCGCCAGGCGTTCGAGTACGCGCCCAGCGGCATGGCCGTCGCCGAGATGGGCGGCGACGACCACGGCCGGCTGATCCGTACGAACGACGCGCTGTGCCGGCTCCTCGGCCGCGCGCCCTCCAGCCTCCGCCGGCTGTCGTTCTCCGACCTCGCCCACCCCGAGGACGTCGGCACCCTGCTGCGCACCTTCGCCGAGGGCGGCAAGGCCGAGCTGCGCCTCGTCCGCCGCGACGGCACGTACGTGTGGGTGTCCCTGCGCAACTCGGTGGTGGCCGACGCCGCCGACGGGCCGCGCTACCTCCTCACCCACGTCGAGGACATCGAGGAGCGCAAGCGGCACGAGGCGCAGCTCGCGCACCGCGCCAGCCACGACTCGCTCACCGGCCTGCCCAACGCCGCCGAGTTGCGCGCCCGGCTCACCGCCCGGCTCTGCGACCGGCCGCCGGAGCTGTACACCGGCGCCGTCAGCCACTCCGCCGCCGGCCTGCCCGGGCCGCGCGGGCGCGCGATCGTCGGCGCCGGGCCGGGCGGCGACGTCGACACCAACGGGCACGGCTTCGGCGCGGACGGCGCCGAGGAGCACCAGTGGGCCGGGCCCGGGCCGTACGAGCACCACGTGCACGCGATGGTCCCCGAGGGCGGCGGGGAGTCCGCGGGCAAGGGGCTCGCGGTGCTCTTCTGCGACCTCGACGGCTTCAAGTCCATCAACGACCGCTTCGGGCACAACACCGGCGACGCCGTGCTCATCGCCGTGGCGCAGCGGCTGACCGGCGCGGTCCGCGACGGCGACACCGTCGCCCGGCTCGGCGGCGACGAGTTCGTGGTGCTGGCCGACGGGCTGACGCCCGGCGGCGCCGAGGACCTGGCGGTGCGGCTGCGGAACGCGATCATCCCGCCGATCCGGGTCGACGGCCGGGCGGTGCGGGTCGGCGCGAGCATCGGCAAGGGCTGGGCGATGTGCGGGATGTCGACCGAGGAGATCCTCAGCTCCGCGGACCAGCTGATGTACCGGGAGAAGCGGGCCCGCTCGCAGGGCCGCTCGCACCGCCGGGCCGGCTAGTGGCGGGTTTTGTCCACAGGCGGGCGCCGTGGCTTCGTCCACAGTCGACCGAAGGAACGCTCGGGCAGTGCTCCGGACGGGGTAGGCTCGCCCCCTGGCCGGCGGTTCGCCGGCGCGGACGCAACGCCCACCAGGGAGTGAGAGGGAGATGACGGCCGGCAACCACGGCGCGGGCACACCGCCCGAGGACGACGACCCCTTCGCCCATCTGTACCGCCCGGAGGGCGGTGCCGCGGCGGCGCCCGGCCCGGGCGACGGCACCGCGCCCGCCCCCGGTGTGCCCCGCACGTCGTACACGCAGGTCAGAGCGGTCGGCGAGCGGACGTACGGGGGGCAGCAGGCCGCGCAGCAGGTGCCGCCCCAGCAGGCGTACCCGTACGGCCAGGCCAGCCCCAGCCCGCACTACGCGGCCCCCGAGACCTACGGCGGCCAGCCCCCGCCGCCCCCGCCCTTCACGCCCGGCGGTGACGAGCAGGGCCCGCGCCGCGGCCGCGGCGGCGGGCGGAACGGGCTGATGCTCGGCGCGGTCGCCGTGGTCGCCACGGTCGTGATCGCCATCGTCGCCGCGGTGCTCTTCAGCGGCGACGGCGAGTCCTCCGACGTCGGCGGGGGCGACGCGGAGTCCGTGGTGCCCACCCCCGGCCCGAGCGAGGACGGCGGCAAGAACGGCGACGACAAGCCGAAGAAGGACCCGGCCGCCCCGCCCACCGAGGACGGGACGAAGCTGGATCTGGCCGGCGGCGCCGTCGTCGGCAACGATCCGAAGGTCTCCGACGACGGCCCGTACGTCCACGGGCTGTACAACGAGGGCGCGTCCGCCACCTGGAACCCCGAGGTCTCCGGGGACGGTGACTACACCCTGTTCGTCGAGTACAGCGTCCCCGGCAAGAACGCCGACCTGACCCTCACGGTCAACGGCGAGCCGCAGTCCCGCGCGCTGAACATGGAGAACTTCGCCGGCGCCAAGAAGGACGACTGGCTGGCCGGCTGGACCCGGACGTTCTCGTGGATCTCCCTGGAGGAGGGCGAGAACGAGATCACGCTGTCCTGCGAGTCGGGCAACAAGGAGTGCCAGAGCGCGATCAGCAAGGTGTGGCTCAAGGAGGGCCAGGTCACCAGCCCGTAGAGGGGGTACGGGCCCGCCGCGCAGCGCGCGCCGGGCCCGCGGACCCGCGGCCGTCAGCCGCCGACCACGCCCAGGAACCGCCGCACCGTCCCCGCCATCGCGTCCCGCCCCACCGCCAGGTACTTGCGCGGGTCCACCACGTCCGGGTGCGCGTCCAGGTGGCCGCGGACCGCGGCGGTGAACGCGGTGTTCAGCGCCGTACCGACGTTGATCTTCACCATCCCCGCCGCGACCGCCCGCCGCAGCTCCCCGTCCGGCACCCCGGACGAGCCGTGCAGCACCAGCGGCACCGCGATCGCCGCCCGCAGCCGGGCGATCAGGTCGTGGTCCAGCGCCGCCGTGCGCTCGGTCATGGCGTGCGAGCTGCCCACCGCGACCGCCAGCGCGTCGACCCCGGTGTCCGTGACGTACGCCACCGCCTCGGCCGGGTCCGTGCGCACCCCCGGCGCGTGCGCGTCGAGCGGCGCCTCGCCCTCCTTGCCGCCGACCTTCCCCAGCTCCGCCTCGATCCACATCGCGTGCTCGTGCGCCCAGCGCACCGCCTCCGCGGTGGTCTTGACGTTGTCCGCGTAGGACTGCTTCGAGGCGTCGAACATCACCGAGCTGAAGCCCAGCCCGTGCGCGGAGCGCAGCAGGTCGGCGGAGACGACGTGGTCCAGGTGCAGCGACAGCTGCGCGGACGAGGCGCGCGCCACGGCCGCCGCGGCGGCGGCCAGCGGCGCGAGCCGGCCGCCGTGGAACCGTACGGCGTTCTCCGAGACCTGGAGCACCGCGGGCGCGCCCGCGGCCTCCGCGCCGGCGGCGACGGCCTCGGCGTGCTCCAACGTGATGACGTTGAAGGCGGCCACGCCGTGCCCGCCCGCCCGGGCGGCGGCGACGAGTTCTCCGGTGGTCGTCAGTGGCATCTTCAGGCCCCCTCCCGGGCCGCCCCGCGGCCCGACGTGATCTCGATCCGCGGCAGCGTCTCCGCGTAGGTGGCGGCGTCGAACTCGCCCGCCACCGGCGCGGCGACCGTCGCCGCGGAGAGCGCCACCGCGCGGGCGAGCCGGGCGGGCCAGTCCAGCCCCTCGGCGAGCCCGGACAGCAGCCCGGCGACGGCGGAGTCGCCGGCGCCGGTGGGATTGCCCGGCACGTGCCGCGGCGGTGCGGCGCGCCAGGTGCCGTCGGCGGTGACGGCGAGCAGCCCGTCGGCGCCGAGCGAGGCGGCGACGGCGTGGGCGCCGCGGCGGCGGGCGTCGTCGGCGGCGCGCAGCGGCTCGGTGGAGCCGGTGAGCTGGGCCAGCTCGGCGGCGTTGGGCTTGACGAGGCCGGGGCGGGCGGCGACGCCGCGGCGCAGCGGCTCGCCGCTGGTGTCGAGGAGCACGGGGACGCCGGCGGCGTGCGCGGCGCGCACCAGCTCGGCGTACGCGCCGACGGGCACGCCGGGCGGCAGGCTGCCGCACAGCGCCACGGCCCGTACGGGCGCGCCGCCGCGGCCGCCGCCCGCGCCTTCACCCGCGCCGGCGCCGCCGCCCGCGACCGTGCCTTCACCCGCGCCGCCGCCCGCGAGCAGCGTCCCGTACGTGTCCAGGAACGCCGCCCACTCCGCCGCCGTGACCTCCGGCCCCGCCTCGTTGAGCTGCGTGGTGTCGCCCGTGCTGCCGTCCACCACCGCGATCGTGCGCCGCGTGTTGCCCGCGACGTCCACCAGCGCGTCCGTCACCGGCCCCGCCCCGGCGGCCAGCAGCGCGCGCACGTGCGCGCCGGTGGGGCCGCCCACGAAGCCGGTGACGGTCACCGGGTGGCCGAGCGCGGCGAGCACCCGGGCCACGTTCAGGCCCTTGCCGCCGGGGCGCTCCGTGACGTCGGTGATCCGGTGCGACTCGTGGGCACGCAGCCGCGGCACCCGGTACGTGACGTCGAGTGCGGCGTTGAGTGTGACGGTGAGGAACATACGTACGAAAGATCCTGCCATGGCGGCCCGGCGCCGTCGACAGCGCGCCGCCGGGCCGTGTCAGCCGGCGGTGCCCGGTTCGAGGATCCACGCGCCCTTGCGCATGACCCCCGCGAGCGCGAAGTCGGCGTCGAGCACGACGAGGTCCGCGTCCTTCCCCGGTTCCAGCGACCCGATCCGGTCGTACGCGCCCAGCAGCTTCGCCGGCGTCGCCGACAGCGCGTCCACGACGTCCGCCACCGCCAGCCCGTCGACGGTGACGGCCCGGCGGAACGCGGAGTCCAGCGTCAGCGTGGAGCCGGCGATCGACCCGCCGTCGGCCAGCCGGGCGACCCCGTCGCGCACCTCGACCTCCATCGGCCCGAGCGGGTAGCGGCCGTCTCCCATGCCGGCGGCGCCCATCGCGTCGGTGATGAACGCGACCCGGCCCCGCCCGGCGCGGCGGAACGCCAGCTGGAGCACGGCCGGGTGCAGGTGCACGCCGTCGTCGATCAGCTCGACGGTGACCCGCTCGTCCTCCAGCAGCGCGGCGACCGGCCCGGGGGCGCGGTGGCCGAGCGCGGGCATGGCGTTGAAGAGGTGGGTGGCGACGGTGGCGCCGGCCTCGACGGCGTCGCGGACCGCGTCGTACGAGGAGTCGGTGTGGCCGACGGCGGCGATGACGCCGCTGTCGGCGAGGAGGCGTACGGAGTCGAGCCCGCCGGGCAGCTCCGGCGCCAGCGTGAGCATCCGGGTCTGCCCGCGGCCGGCCTCGACGAGCTTGCGCACGTCGGCGGGCGCGGGGTCGCGCAGCAGCGCCGGCTGGTGCGCGCCGCAGCGGTGCGGGGAGATGAACGGGCCCTCGAAGTGGATACCGGCCAGCTCGCCGTCCTCGGCCAGCTCGGCGAGGACGCCGGCCTGCCGGGCGAGTTCGTCGAGGTCGCCGGTGACGGTGGAGGCGAGCATCGTGGTGGTGCCGTGGCCGCGGTGGGTGTCGATGACGGTGCGGGCCTGCTCGTGGGTGCCGCCGGAGAAGGACGCGCCGCCGGCGCCGTGGACGTGGATGTCGACGAAGCCGGGGACGATCCAGTGGCCGCCGAGGTCGGTGCCGGCGGGGTCGGTGCCGGCGGGGTCGTCCGGCCCCGCGGCGGCGGCGCGCGGCGCCACCGAGGCGATCCGGCCGTCCGCGACCGTGAGCCGGGCGTCCTCGACGGTGCCGGCCGGCTGGACCACCCGGGCGCCGCTGAGTACCGTGCGGCCCTCCCGCGTCGAATCCCGCATCGAATCCCGCATCAGGCGGTTACCTCCGTGGCGAGTAGGTCCCAGGCGAGCTGCCCGGCGCCCAGGCAGGCGGCGGCGTCTCCCAGCTCCGCCGGGACGATCTGGGGAGTTGTCTGGAACGTGACGCGCGCCCGGACGGCGCGCAGCAGCGGTCGGAAGAGGGTGTCGCCGGCCTCGGCGAGGCCGCCGCCGACGACGATGCGCCGGGGGTCGAGCAGGGTGAGGCCGGTGACCAGGCCGCCGGCGAGGGCGTCGACGGCGTCCTGCCAGACGGCCTCGGCGAGCGGGTCGCCGGACTCCACGGCCTTGGCGCAGTCCGCGGCCGTCGCGCCCGGGTCGCCGCAGGCCAGGGCCCACGCCTCGCCGACGGCGGAGGCGGACGCCAGCCGCTCCAGGCAGCCGCGCTGCCCGCAGCCGCAGGGCGGCCCGTCGGGGCGTACGACGATGTGCCCGATCTCGCCGGCGGAGCCGTGCGCGCCGGGCTCGATGCGGCCGTCGATGCCGATGGCGGCGGCGATCCCGGTGCCCAGCGCGATGAACAGGAACCGGTCCACGCCGCGCGCCGCCCCGAGCCGCCCCTCGGCCAGCCCGCCGGTACGCAGGTCGTGGCCGACGGCGACGGGGCAGGAGAGCCGCTCGCCGAGGAGCCGGCGAAACGGTACGTCCCGCCAGCCGAGGTTCGCCGAGAACACGGCGACGCCCTCCGCGTCGTCCACGATTCCGGGTACCGCGACGCCGGCGGCGACGGCCGGCTCCCCGTACTTCCCGGCTCCCGCGTCGCGCAGCTCGGCGGCGAAGTCCAGCACGGCGGCGACGACGGCGTCGGGCCCCGCGTCCCGCGGGGTCGCCCGGCGCGCCTCGTGGAGCAGCGCGCCGTCCGCCCCGACGAGGGCGGCTTTCATGCCGGTGCCGCCCACATCGAGGGCGATGACGTGTCTCACGGGGGACAGTCTCGCTTGTAAAGCGGCGAGAGGTCTAGTCCAGTCGCGGCAGCGGGTCCGGTTTCGCCCGGTATCCGGTCAAGTGCCCCCGGGGGAAAGGCCCCGCGGTACGCGCCCCGCGCGCCCCCTGCGCCGCCGTCCGGCCTACCGGAGGACCACGCTCCGCGTCAGGTTCCGGGGCCGGTCCGGGTCGTACCCCTTCGCCTCCGCCACGGCCACCGCCAGCCGCTGCGCCCGTACCAGGTCTGCCATCGGGTCCAGCCCGCGCGCCGTCGACTCCGCGCTCAGGTGGCCGCCGACCCGGCCCACGTCCGCCGCCAGCCCCTCCGGCAGCTCGCCGAAGTGCCACACCGCCCGCCCCGGCCCGGTGATCGCCATCGGCCCGTGCCGGTACTCCATCGCCGGATAGCTCTCGGTCCAGGCCCCGGCCGCCTCGCGCATCTTCAGCGCCGCCTCCGCCGCGAGACCGCAGGTCCAGCCGCGGCCCAGGAACGTCCACTGCACCGCCGCCGCCAGCTCCGCCGGCAGCGGCTGGGTCACGGCCAGCTCCGCGTCCACCGCCGCGTCGGTGACGGGCCTCACACCCGCCGCCGGCGCCCCGTGCAGCTCCAGCCCGGCGCGCAGCAGCGCCAGCGCCGTCGTCGCGAACCGGGTCTGGACCACCGACTCCTCGTCCGCGTACGCCAGCGTGACCAGGTCGTCCGCGGCCGCGGCGACCGGGGTGCCGGCGTCCGCCGTGAGCGCGGTGGTCGCGGTGCCGGCGGCCTCGTCCCGTACCGCCGCCAGCAGGTCCAGCACCTCGGTCGTCGTGCCGGACCGGGTGATCGCCACCATCCGGTCGTACCGCCGCCCGGCCGGGAACTCCGAGGCGGCGTACGCGTCCGTGTGCCCCTGCCCGGCGGCCTCGCGCAGCCCGGCGTACGCCTGCGCCATGAACCACGACGTGCCGCAGCCGACCACGGCCACCCTCTCCCCGGGCCGCGGCAGCCCGGGCACGGTCTCGGCCTCCCGCCCGGCTCGGCGCCAGCAGCTCGGCTGGGTGGCTATCTCGGCGGCGGTGCGGGACGGTTCGGCGGCTGCCATGAGGTGCGGCTCCCTGGGTCGTGCTGGTGTACGTGCGCGCTTCTCGCCGTTCCGCGACCGTTGACGTGCGGTTCAGCTCGCCGTCTCCCTATCAGCCCGGCACCCCGCGCGGCAACGGCGGGCGGCGGCCGAAGAGGGGCGGTGGTTACGGAAGTGATATCCCTCTGGTGTAGACCTGGGAGGGGCGATCCGGTCAGACTCGCCCCCTCAGATGATTCTGTACGAGGTGGGCTAAAGCTGTGCAGCGGCGTGGATTTCTGAAGGCGGCAGCGGGTGCCGCGGGAGCGGCGGCCCTACCGCTGAGCGCGTGCGGGGACGGCAGCGGCGGCGGCGATGTCACGCTGCGGGTGGTCGCCGCCGAGTACGGCACGGGCGAGTCCGACACCTCCCGGCGCTACTGGGAGCAGCTCGCCGCGAAGTTCTCCAACCAGACGGCGGGCATCTCGGTCGAGATCGAGATCATCCCGTGGGAGGACATCGACGCCAAGGTCGACAGGATGGTCGAGGACGGCAACCCGCCGGACATCGCGCAGATGGGCCCGTACGCCGAGTACAGCGCCCGCGACATGCTCTACAGCACCGACCAGCTGCTCTCCATCCCCACCCAGGCCAACTTCGTGCCCAGCCTCGCCACCGCCGGCGAGGTCAACCGGGTCCAGTACGGCATGCCCTTCGTGTCCAGCTCGCGGCTGCTGTTCTACAACAAGTCGCACTTCGAGGCGGCGGGCCTGAGCACCGACCCCGAGGACGCGCCCAAGGACTGGGACGAGCTGCTCGACGTCGCGCAGGCCCTCAAGGACGTCGGGGTGAAGATCCCGTACGCGCTCCCGCTCGGCCCCGAGGAGGCGCAGGCCGAGACGCTGATGTGGATGATCAGCGGCGGCGGCGCGTACACGGACGACGTCGGCAGCTACACGATCGACTCCGAACAGAACATCCACACCTTCAACTGGATACGCGACAACCTCGTCGGCGGCGGCCTCACCTACCCCGCGCCGTCCGAGACCAACCGGCGCACCGCCTTCGCCGACTTCGCCAAGGGCGACGTCGGCATGGCCTTCGGCCACCCGACGCTGATGCAGGACCTGCGGCGGGCCGACGTCGACTTCGGCATCGCGCTGAAGCTGCCGGGCAAGGACGGCCCGTCGGAGTCCACCCTCGGCGTCGCCGACTGGGTCATGGCGTTCAAGGCCAACGGCCACCGGTCGGAGATCGGAGCGTTCCTCGACTTCCTCTTCGAGGACACGAACGTGCTGAAGTTCACGCAGCGCTACGACCTGCTGCCGACCACCATCTCCGGGGTGGAGAAGCTGAGCCAGGGCCGCCAGGACCTCCAGCCGTTCCTGGACCAGCTCCAGACCGCCACCTTCTACCCGGACAACAAGACGTCGTGGGCGCGGGTGAACGCCGAGCTGAAGAAGCAGATAGGCAAGGCCGCCGAGGCGGGCGGCGAGCCGCCCGAGCGGGTGCTGTCGAACCTGCAGAGCATCGCGGAGTCGGCGTCCTCGACGGAGGAGTGACCCCGGCCGGGCCCGTACGGGCGCCTCAGCCCTCCCGCGCGTCGCGGCGGGCCTGCCGGACGCGGCGCAGCCGGTGCACGGTCACCGGGTCGTGCGCGAGCGCGCGAGGGTCGTCCAGGAGCGCGTTCAGCAGCTGGTAGTAGCGCGTGGGGGAGAGCCCCAGACGCTCCCGGATCGCCCGCTCCTTCGCCCCCGGCGCCGGCCACGCGCGCGTCTCCAGCGCCAGGACGGCCAAGTCCCGCTCGCTCAGCGCCCGGTCACCCTCAGACATGCCCTGCACGTTACCGCGGCCCGGTAGGGTCCTGGACATGGGCAGCACCTCCGCAGCACAGCTCCCCGTTCCCCGAACCGAGGCGGGCCGCGCCGGCCTGGCGGCCCTGCTGGCCGACCCGGCACAGGCCCTCGTCGCCTTCGACTTCGACGGCACCCTCGCCCCGATCGTCCCCGACCCCGACTCCGCACGCGCCCACCCCGGGGCCGTACCCGCCCTGAGCCGCCTCGCGCCACGCGTCGGCACGGTCGCGGTCATCACCGGCCGCCCCGCCGCCGTCGCCGTCCGGTACGGCGGCTTCGCCGGCGCCCCCGGCCTTGAGCACCTGCGCGTCCTCGGCCACTACGGCGCCGAGCAGTGGGACGCCGCCACCGGCACCCTGCGCACCCCCCAACCGCACCCGGGCGTGGCGGCCGTCCAGGCCGAGCTGCCGGGGGTGCTGGAGACGGCCGGCGCCTGGCAGGGCACATGGATCGAGGACAAGGGCCGCGCCGTCGCCGTCCACACCCGCCGCGCCGCGCACCCCGCCGAGGCCGCCGACGCGCTGCGCAAGCCGCTCGACGACCTGGCGGCGGCGCACGGCCTGGTGGTCGAGCCGGGCAGGTTCGTCCTCGAACTCCGCCCCCCGGGCATCGACAAGGGCCGCGCGCTCACCGACCTGACGCGCGCGACGACCGCCCGCACGGTCCTCTACGCCGGCGACGACCTCGGCGACCTGGCCGCGTACGACGCCGTCGACGCGCTGCGCGCGGAGGGGGTGCCGGGACTGCTGGTGTGCAGCGCGGCGGCGACGGGCGAGGGCGCGGACGCGCTGGCGGACCGGGCGGACGTGACGGTGGCGGGGCCGGGGGGCGTGGTGGGGCTGCTGACGGCGCTGGCGGCGGCGCTCGGCGCGTAGGACGCCCCGGGCGGGGCGCGGTACCGGGAGCGCCGCGCGGGGCCGCCGTGCGGCGGCAGACCGCGTCGGGGCAGGCCCCCCCCGGGGGTCCGCCCCGACCCCCTGGCTACCCCCGCAGCGCGTTCAGCTGCGCCAGGAACCACTCCTGCGGCGGCAGCGCCGTGGCCGCCGCGGCGAGCCGCTCGGTCCGGCGGGCGCGTTCGTCGCGCGGCATCGACAGCGCCGCGTGCAGCGCCTCCGCCGTGGCCTCCACGTCGTACGGGTGCACGACGAGCGCGTCCTCGCCGAGATCGGCGTACGCGCCCGCGTCCCGCGACAGCACCAGCGCGCAGCCGTCGTCCGAGACCACCGGGATCTCCTTCGCGACCAGGTTCATGCCGTCGCGCAGCGGGTTGACCAGCGCCACGTCGGCGAGGCGGTACGCGGCGAGGGAGCGGGCGAAGTCGTCCTCGACGTGCAGCACGACGGGCTGCCAGCCGTCCGTGCCGTACGTCTCGTTGATCTCCGCGGCGAGGCGGGCGACCTCGGCGGTGTAGTCCCGGTACACGGCCAGGTCCTGCCGCGACGGGTACGCGAACGCCAGCTTCACCACCCGCCCGCGCCACTCGGGCCGCCGCTCCAGCAGGCGGCGGTAGGCGAGGAGGCCGCGGACGATGTTCTTCGACAGCTCGGTGCGGTCGACGCGGACGAGGACGTGGCGGTCGGCGCCGCCGATCTGCGCGCGGAGGGCGGTCATCCGCTCGGCGACGTCGGGGCGGCGGGAGCGTTCGCGCAGGAAGCCGGCGTCGGCGCCGAGGGCGTGCACGTCGACGAACGTGGTGCGCTTGCCGCGGCGGTCGGGGAGGGCGGAGTCGACGCGCCAGGAGGTCTTCTCCCGGTAGGAGTCGGTCTCGTTGCCGAGGACGTCGAAGCAGCAGGAGACGAAGGCTTCGGCCCAGCGGCGGGTGTGGAAGCCGACGCGGTCGGCGCCGAGGAGCCCGCGGAGAAGGGCGGCGGCGATGTCGTCGGGGAGGAGGCGGAAGTATTCGGGCGGGGCCCAAGGGGTGTGCGTGAAGTGCGAGATCCTGAGGTCGGGTCGGCGCTCGCGGAGCATCCGGGGCACCAGGCAGAGGTGGTAGTCCTGCACGAGCACGGCCGCGCCGTGCTCGGCGCCGTCGGCGAGGGCGTCGGCGAAGGCGCGGTTGTACGTCTCGTAGGCGGCCCAGCGGCGGCGGAAGGCGGCGTCGAAGACGGGGGAGACGGGGATGTCGTAGAGCATGTGGTGGACGAACCACAGCACGGAGTTCGCGACGCCGTTGTAGGCGTCGTGGAAGACGCCGGGGTCGATGCCGAGCATCCGCACCCCGGGCTCCGCCACCCCGCGCCGCACGGCCTCCCGGTCCCCGTCCCCGAGGGCGGCGCACACCCACAGCGCCCCGGCGTCGGGGCCGACGGCGCTGAGCCCGGAGACGAGCCCGCCGCCGCCGCGACGGGCGGCGAGGTCGCCGTCGTCGCGGAGGGAGTAGGAGACGGGGCCGCGGTTGGAGGCGACGAGGAGGGGGGCACGCGGGGGCTCGGCCATGGGCCGAGCCTAGCCGCGGAGGGGGCCGGTGAAACGCGGGCAGGGCGGTGTGGCCGGAGGACACCACCCGCTCCGCGGGGGCCGCGGGGACGGCCGGGGCGGGGGCCCCGGAGGGGGGCGGGAGGCCCGGAGGGGGCGGAGCACCACGGGGGCGGTTGCGGGGGCGGCGGGGGTTCGGTCCGGAGCCGGGCGGCGGTCGGAGGCGGCGGAGGTTCGGTGCGGAGCCGGGCGGCGGTGGGGGGCGGAGCCCGGTGGCGGGTGCCGCGCGGTGGGGTTCGGGGCGGAGCCCCGCGGGGGGTGCGGGGGCCGAGCCCCGGTGGGGGTGCGGGGGCCGAGCCCCGGTGGGGGTGCGGGGCGGAGCCCCGTGGGGAGGTGGAGCGCCGTGGGGTCCGGGGCGCAGGCCCGGCGGGAGCGGCAGCGGAGCCCCGTGGGGAGGTGGAGCGCCGTGGGGTCCGGGATGCAGGCCCGGGGGGAGCGGGGGCGGAGCCTTGGCGGGGTCCGGTGCGCTGTCCCGTGGGGTTTCGGGGCGGAGCCCCGGTGGGGGTGGAGGCGGGGTCTCCGGAGGGGGCCGGGGCAGCCGTGAGGGCCCGGGGCGCAGTCCCGCGGGGGTTCGGGGGCGGAGCCCCCGGCGAGCAGCTCCAGTGGGGCGAGCGCTCGGCGGGGTTCGGGGCGGAGCCCCGGTGGCGGGTGTCGCGCACTGTGGGGTTCGGGGCGGAGCCCCGCGGGGGTGCCGGGGCGGAGCCCCGGTGGGGGCTCGGGGGGCGGAGCCCCCGGCGGTCAGCCCGACGGGGGTGGACCGCTCGGCGGGGTTCGGGGCGGAGCCCCGGGGGTGCGGGGGCGGAGCTCCCGGCGGGGCTCGGGGCGCAGCCCTGAGTTTCGGGAAGGGGCGGGTACGGGGATCCCCCCCACCCCCTACGCCACCGTCGCCCCCGGGTCCGCCTCGCCGCGGCCCCGGCCCCGTACCCCGCCCCGGCCCGCCCGGCGCAGGCTCGCGTACTCGGGGATCTCCCGCATCGGCGGCCGCTCCTCCGTGTCCACCCCGTACGTCCGTGGTTCGAACTCCCCGCCCGCCCCGCGCTCGAACTGCGTCAGCCGCGGCCGCACGAGGTGTCCCCGCGCCAGCCGCAGCTGCGCGGTGCGGTAGATTGCCGCGGCCATGCGGCCGAGGGCCCGGTCGTCCTGGTGGCGGTGGCGGCGGGCGCCGACGTCGACCTGGGCGAGTGCGTCCAGTCCCACGGTGTGCAGTGCGTCGACGAGCAGGCCGAGCTCCACGCCGTATCCCACCGGGAAGGGCAGCCGTTCCAGGAGGGAGCGCCGTGCCGCGTACTCGCCGCCGAGCGGCTGGACGAAGCCGGCCAGCAGGGGCCAGTGGAGGTTCAGCAGTGGCCGGGCCACCAGCTCCGTCACCCGCCCGCCCTGTCCGCCAGGGCTCACCGCGCCGCCGCCCAGCGGCCTGTCGTACACCGCCTTCACGAACTCCACGTCCGGCTCCGTCAGCAGCGGGCCCACGATCCCGCTGACGAACGCCGGGTCGAAGTCCCGCAGGTCCGCGTCGACGAAGCAGACGATCTCGCCCCGTGTCACCAGCAGCGATCGCCACAGCACCTCGCCTTTGCCGGGTGCCGCCGGCACTCGCGGGAGTACTTCGTCGCGGTGTACGACCCGTGCGCCCGCCGCGGCGGCGACTTCCGCCGTGCGGTCGGTGGAGCCGGAGTCGAGCACGATCAGCTCGTCCACGAGCGGGTCGCCCTCCGCCCTGCCGCCCTTCGCCCCGTTCCCCTCCGCTGCGCCTTGCGGCGCCATCAGCTCCGCCCGGATCGCCGCGACGATCTGCCCGACCGTCGCCTCTTCGTTCAGCGCGGGCAGGACGACGCTGACGGTTCCGCGCGCTCCCAGTGCCCGTTTGGCGGCGAGGAGCCGGGCCCGCGGCCGGTCAGCCGCGGACCAGGACCGTGTCTTCAGCCACTGCTCCACGTCTTCGAGCACCTGCGGGCCTCCCCTTGCCGGTGGTCCTGTGCGGTGTGAGGGCTGTCTCGCGTATCGGACGCGTCCTCACAACTGTCCTGGTCGTCGGTTACAGTCTTGAACAACGCGCGTGCCGTCCCTATGTCGGGGTCGGTGCGCGGGACAAATGCTCCGGCCTGGCCGGTGCCATACAGAGCTCATCCAGAGGGGCAGAGGGAACGGCCCGTTGAAGCCCCGGCAACCCTCCGTCCGGCACTCGCGACGCTGCGAGGCCCCGGACGGTGATGGTGCCAATTCCGTCCTGCGGCGAGATGCGTCGCGGGGAAGATGAGGAGAGAGGGCCTCGCCAGTATGGCTGTAGAGACAGCTGCCACCCCCACCGCCGTCGATGGCGCCCCCGATCTGGGTCCGGCCGTCGCGCTGTCCTGCCGGGAGTGCGGGGAGCGGGTGCCGCTGGGTCCCGTTTTCGCGTGCCTGTCGTGTTTCGGGCCGCTGGAGGCGGCGTACGACCTGCCCGGTGGTGACGCGGCGTCCGCCGCGCGGCTGCGGGAGCGTATCGAGGCCGGGCCGCGGAGTATCTGGCGGTACGCGCCGCTGCTGCCGGTGCCGGCCGATGTGGCGGGCAAGCCGAATCTGAATCCGGGCTTCACCCGGTTGCACCGTGCGGACCGGCTCGCGGCCGAGCTGGGTGTCACGGGCGAGCTGCATGTCAAGGACGACTCCGGCAATCCCACGCACTCCTTCAAGGACCGTGTCGTCGCCATCGCCGTCGAGGCGGCCCGTGCGTTCGGTTTCACCACGCTGTCCTGTTCCTCCACGGGCAACCTGGCGGGTGCGGTCGGCGCGGCGGCGGCGCGGGCGGGGCTGCGGTCGTGCGTGTTCATCCCGTACGACCTGGAGCACGCGAAGGTCGTGATGGCGGCGGTCTACGGCGGGGACGTCGTCGGTATCGAGGGCACGTACGACGACGTGAACCGCTTCTGTTCGGAGCTGATCGGCGATTCGGCGGGGGAGGGCTGGGGCTTCACGAACGTCAACCTGCGGCCGTACTACGCGGAGGGCTCGAAGACTCTGGCGTACGAGATCTGCGAGCAGCTCGGCTGGCGGCTCCCGGACAACATCGTCATTCCGGTGGCTTCCGGCTCCCAGCTCACGAAGATCGACAAGGGGCTGAAGGAGCTGATCGCGACGGGGCTGGTCGAGGAGCGCCCGTACCGGATCTTCGGGGCTCAGGCGGCCGGCTGCTCGCCGGTCTCGCGGGCCTACAAGGACGGCCACGACGTCGTACGTCCCGTGCGGCCGGACACGATCGCCAAGTCCCTGGCGATCGGGAACCCGGCCGACGGCCCGTATGTGCTGGACGTGGCGCGCCGTACCGGGGGTGCGGTGGAGGACGTCACGGACGCGGAGGTCGTCGACGCGGTCAAGCTGCTGGCCCGTACCGAGGGCGTCTTCGCGGAGACGGCGGGCGGCGTGACGTTCGGCGTGCTGGCGAAGCTCGTCGCGGACGGCCGGATCGACCCGGCCGAGACCACCGTCGCGATCAACACCGGCGACGGCCTGAAGACTCTCGACGCGGTCGCCGCCACCACGGGGCCGAGCGCGATCATCCGTCCCACACTCGACTCCTTCCGAGAGGCTGGCCTCGCATCATGAGCGTGAACGTCCGAATTCCGACCATCCTTCGTACGTATACAGACGGCCGGGCCGAGGTGAGCGCCGAGGGCGCGACCCTGGCCGACGTGATCGAAGACCTGGAGAAGAACCACCGCGGGATCGCCGCGCGGGTGCTGGACGATCAAGGCAAGCTGCGCCGATTCGTGAACGTCTACGTGAACGATGACGACGTCCGCTTCGCCGATGGCCTGCAGACTCCCACTCCGGAGGGGGCGGGGGTGTCGATCATCCCGGCGGTCGCCGGGGGCTGCTGACCCCCGCCGCCGCGTGCACGGCCCCACCTATCCGGAGTGGGGCCGTTCGCATGTCCGTGCACGCGATAGGGTGAGGGGGTTCCCCCCTCGTGGTCCTTGCTCCATGTATATGAGAACGCGACAAGTTCCGGGTAATTGCGGAGAGTTATTTGTCGTGATGGTCAGTTATGCCCTGCCCGAGTTGTCGTTGAATGCCGGGTATTGATCGGAAAAATACCGATCAGGTGTCCGCAGAATTCTCGTCCGATTGACCTGTTGCACTGGGCATCTGTGCGGATACATTCAGCCGCGGTCGACGCGTTCCGGCGCACGCCCCGGCGTGCATCCGGGGGTGAGGTCTGACCCGGGTCCGCGGAGTGCGGTCCTGTGTAAGGGCCAGCAATAGGGGAGTTTGGAATGGCTCAGGGCACCGTCAAGTGGTTCAACGCGGAGAAGGGGTACGGCTTCATCGCGGTCGACGGTGGTGCGGATGTCTTCGTCCACTACAGCGCGATTCAGATGGACGGGTACCGCACCCTCGAGGAAGGCCAGCGGGTCGAGTTCGAGATCTCGCAGGGCCAGAAGGGGCCGCAGGCAGACATGGTCCGCGTCAACGGCTGAGCGCCGGGCATCGACCACGTACGACTTGCGATGGGCCCGCACCCCCGCCGGGGGTGCGGGCTCTCTGCTGTACGGCCGCCGCCCCGCCGCCCGGTGCCGCCGCCCGGTTCCGCTCTGCGCGTGAGAAGCCCCGAGAAGCCCGTACCCGCTTGCACTCGCAGGGGGCGAGTGCTAATCATTGGCGTTAGCACTCTCCCCGTGAGAGTGACAGCACGGGACCGGTTCGGTGAGGTCCGTACGCCGGGTGGGAGGGAACCACGCGGGTCGCGGACCGTCCGTCGCGGGCGCCAGCGCGGTCCGGACACAGACCACCCCCCTGTCCGGGAGGACTCAACACAATGGCCAAGACCATCGCGTTCGACGAGGAGGCGCGGCGCGGCCTTGAGCGCGGCATGAACCAGCTCGCCGACGCCGTCCGCGTCACCCTGGGCCCCAAGGGCCGGAACGTCGTCCTTGAGAAGAAGTGGGGCGCCCCCACGATCACGAACGACGGTGTCTCCATCGCCAAGGAGATCGAGCTCGAGGACCCGTACGAGAAGATCGGCGCCGAGCTGGTCAAGGAGGTCGCGAAGAAGACGGACGACGTCGCCGGTGACGGCACGACGACCGCGACCGTCCTGGCCCAGGCGCTCGTCAAGGAGGGCCTGCGCAACGTGGCCGCCGGCGCCAACCCGATGGCGCTGAAGCGCGGCATCGAGAAGGCCACCGAGGCCGTCTCCGCCGCCCTGCTGGAGCAGGCCAAGGACGTGGAGACCAAGGAGCAGATCGCCTCCACCGCCTCCATCTCGGCCGCCGACACCCAGATCGGCGAGCTGATCGCCGAGGCCATGGACAAGGTCGGCAAGGAAGGCGTCATCACCGTCGAGGAGTCGCAGACCTTCGGTCTTGAGCTGGAGCTCACCGAGGGCATGCGCTTCGACAAGGGCTACATCTCCGCCTACTTCGCCACCGACATGGAGCGCATGGAGGCGGAGCTGGAGGACCCGTACATCCTCATCGCGAACTCCAAGATCAGCGCGGTCAAGGACCTGCTGCCGCTCCTGGAGAAGGTCATGCAGTCGGGCAAGCCGCTGCTGATCATCGCCGAGGATGTCGAGGGCGAGGCCCTGTCCACCCTCGTGGTGAACAAGATCCGCGGCACCTTCAAGTCCGTCGCCGTCAAGGCCCCGGGCTTCGGCGACCGCCGCAAGGCCATGCTCGGCGACATCGCCATCCTCACCGGTGGCCAGGTCATCTCCGAGGAGGTCGGCCTCAAGCTGGAGAACGCCGGTCTCGACCTGCTCGGCCGCGCCCGCAAGGTCGTCATCACCAAGGACGAGACCACCATCGTCGACGGCTCCGGCGACAGCGAGCAGGTCCAGGGCCGGGTCAACCAGATCCGCGCCGAGATCGACGCCAGCGACTCCGACTACGACCGCGAGAAGCTCCAGGAGCGGCTCGCCAAGCTGGCCGGCGGCGTGGCCGTCATCAAGGCCGGCGCGGCGACCGAGGTCGAGCTGAAGGAGCGCAAGCACCGCATCGAGGACGCCGTGCGCAACGCGAAGGCGGCCGTCGAGGAGGGCATCGTCGCCGGCGGCGGCGTGGCCCTGCTGCAGGCCGGTCACGTCTTCGAGAAGCTGGAGCTGGAGGGCGACGAGTCCACCGGCGCCGCCGCGGTGAAGCTGGCCCTGGAGGCCCCGCTGAAGCAGATCGCGGTCAACGCCGGCCTGGAGGGCGGCGTCGTGGTGGAGAAGGTGCGCAACCTGACCCCGGGCCACGGCCTGAACGCCGGCAGCGGCGAGTACGTCGACATGATCGCCGAAGGCATCATCGACCCGGCGAAGGTGACCCGCTCCGCGCTGCAGAACGCGGCGTCGATCGCGGGCCTGTTCCTCACCACCGAGGCCGTCGTCGCCGACAAGCCGGAGAAGGAGAAGGCCGCGGCCGGGGGCGGTATGCCCGGCGGCGACATGGACTTCTGATCCGGGCCGTCCGCGGACGGAACGACGAACCGAGGGCGGTACCCCGAAGGGGTGCCGCCCTCGGGCGTACGGAGCGGCCGCCAACCGGCGCCAGCCGCCCGGCCCAGGCGGGCGCACCCGGCTCAGAACAGCCTGGTCCACCCCGGCGCAAGCCGCCCGGCCCAGGCCGGCGCACGCAGCTCAGAACAGCCCGACCCAGCCCGGCGCAAGCCGCCCGGCCAGCCCGGTGCACCCGGCCCAGAACAGCCCGGCCCCACCCGGTCCAGCCCAGCCCAGCCCCGGCCGCCGCATGTCCCCCGCCCGGCCCCGGCCTCCGGGGCCAGGCCCACCCGGGCCGGGCCGCCGCAACCCGCTCCGCCCCGCCCTGCCCCGCCTCGAACCGGGTGGCGTCAGCTCACGTCGGTGGCGGACTTCAGCGCCACCCGCAGATGCCCCTGCGAGGCGTCGAGAAGGCGCTCCGCCGTGCTGCCGTCGACGCCGCCGAGGATGGTGAGGATCGCGCTCTTCACCTCCCCGTCGGTCTCCGCGAGGGCGGCCTCCACCTCCTCCTCGCCCGCGCCTGTCGCCAGCGCCACGATGCGCCGCGAACGCGCCTTGAGCTTCTCGTTGGAGGCGCGCACGTCGACCATCAGGTTTCCGTACGTCTTGCCCAGCCGGATCATCGTGATCGTCGAGAGCATGTTGAGCACGAGCTTCTGCGCCGTGCCCGCCTTCAGCCGCGTCGAGCCCGCGATCAGCTCCGGGCCGACGACGACCTCGATGCCGTGGTGCGCGGCGGCGGACAGCGCGGAACCGGCGTTGCAGGACAGCCCGATGGTCAGCGCCCCCCGGCCGCGGGCGAACGTCACGCCGCCGACGGCGTACGGCGTGCGGCCGGAGGCGGAGACGCCGACGACCGTGTCGTCGGGGCCGAGCTCCGCCGCCGCCAGGTCGGCGGCGGCCAGCTCCGTGCTGTCCTCCGCGCCCTCCGTGGAGGTGCGGATCGCCTTGTCGCCACCGGCGATCATGCCGACGACCTGCGACGGGTCGGTGTTGAACGTCGGTGGGCACTCGCTGGCGTCCAGCACCCCGAGGCGGCCGGCGGTGCCGGCGCCCAGGTAGAAGAGGCGGCCACCGCGGGCCATCCGTTCGGCGGTGGCGTCGATGGCGGCGGCGATCTGCGGCAGCTGCGTGGCGACCGCGCCCGGCACGCCGCTGTCCTCCTCGTTCATGATTCTGGCGATCTCAAGGCTGGAGAGGCGGTCGATCTCCGCCAGCTCGGGCCGGAACGCTTCGGTGGTCAGGCTTTCCAGCTCCCGGCGGATGTCGGCTGAGGGAGAGGGCATGTCGGGGCGGCTCTTTCCATGCGGTGCGTGGCGCGCGGTGGGCGGTGCGCGCACGCGGAGGTGGGTCGGTCACGGCGGCTTGCGTGGTGCGGTCACCGGCGGTCGGACGCCCGCGCGGACGTCGTCGGGCAGGCCGGAGCGGGGGGTGGTGCGGGGGGTCGTGCACGGGGCGGTGCGGGGGTGGTGCGTGGGCTGTACGTCGTACGTGAGCTGTACGTGCTACGGCGGTGCACCCGGGGTGCCCGGCACCTCGGGCGCGTCCGGCACCTGTCGCGTGCCGGGCGCCGCCGGTCCTTCCGGCGCCCCCGGCGGGTCGGGCGCCCCCGGAGGGACCGCCGTCTCCGCCGTGCTCGCCGCGTCCTCCGTCTCCGCCGCGTCCGCTGCTTCCGCCGTCTCCCCCGTCTCCGCCGCGTCCGCTGTCGCGGGCCGCGCCTGGGCCGGGGGCGGGTCGCCGGTGCATCGGGTGCCGTCGGATGTCGTCGGTGTCGGCGGGCGGCGTCAGGACCGCGGGCGGAGCGGGCTGTGCCGGTGGGCCAGCGCCTCGTACGAGGCGGCGAGCGCCGGGGCGGCCCGTTCGTACGTCCGCTGCGCCACGCCTATGAACAGGCAGTCCACGACCAGCAGTTGCCCTGTCCGGCTGGACATGGCCGCCGGCCGCAGCTCGCTCTCGCGACCCGTGGACGTGGTGAGTATGTGATCGGCGTACGACGCGACGGGGCCGTCCGGGCGGCCGGTGATCGCCACGGTCGTCGCCCCGTGGTCGAACGCCACGCGCAGCGGCTCTATGACGTCGACCGTGCGGCCCGAGTGGGTGATCGCGATGGCCACGTCACCCGCGCGCAGCTGCACGGCGTTGGTCACGGCCAGGTGCGGGTCCGGCGAGGCGTGCGCCACGACGCCGATGCGCAGCAGCTTCTGCACCAGGTCCTGGCCGACGAGGTTGGAGGCGCCGATGCCGTACACGTCGATCCGCCGGGCGGTGGCCATGGCGGCGATGGCCGCCTCCACCTGCACGGGGTCGAGCCCGGCCGCGGTGTCCGCGAGGGCCTGCTGCTCGTCGCGCGCGAGCTTGGCGATGACGTCGGCCATCGAGTCGTCCACCGCTATGTCCGCGGTGACCGACGGCGCCCGCCCGGCCTCCTGCTGCGCCGCCGCGGCGGCGAGGGCGAGCCGGAGGTCGCGGTATCCGGGGTACCCGAGGAGCCGCGCCGTCCGCACCACGGTGGCCTCGGACGTACCGGTGCGCTCCGCGAGGCCGGTGACGGTGAGCGCGGCGCAGCCGGCCGGGTCCCCGGCGACGGCCTCGGCGACGCGCTGCATGGAGCGCGTCATGGACGGCGCGACCGTGCGCACCTTGGCCGCGAGGGCCGCGGGCGCGGGCGGCGCGGGCCCGGTCGGGGTGTCCGGACTGAAAGTTTCCTTCACGCTGTAGCTCACACCCGAAAGATATTTTCGCGGCGGATGTCGCGTCAACCCCCCGCGTGGCGACCTGTGGAAAACCCGGGAGAGGCCGCCGCGGCGCCCCTCGGGCACCCCGCTGCGGGAGAATGGCGGTATGGAGCACGAAGGGCTGGAGCAGGCGCTGCACCGCGCCCGCGCGCTGATCCTCGCCGACCTCACCGCCGGCGACGTGGCCGGGCCGGACGTCGTCACCCTCGTCGAGGACTCGGTGACGCACCGCCGCTGGTGGGTCGAGCAGTGGCCGGAGGGCGCGGCGTACCTCGACGGCCTGGTGGCCCAGGACGTCCAGGACGCGCTGCTGGAGAAGTACGGCAGGTGGCCGCTGTGCCCCGTCTGCCGGGACGCCGACGCCACGGGCCCGCACGCGCTCGACATCGAACCGGAGCTCGGCCCCGAGCCGCGGTGGGTCTGCGGCCGGACCGGCGCGGTGGTGGCGCGGGTGGGAAGCCTGCCGACGGCGGGCGGCGCCGCATGACGGTGTACGTCGACCCGCCGACCTGGCCGGGACACGGACGGATGTGGTCGCACCTGGTCAGCGACGAGTCGTACGAGGAACTGCACGCCTTCGCGGAGGCGATGGGCGTGCCGCGGCGGGCGTTCGACCGGGACCACTACGACATCCCGTCGACGCGGTACGCGGACGCGGTGCGCCGCGGGGCGGTGGAGGTGGGCTCGAAGGAGCTGCTGCGCCGCCTGGTGGCGGGGGGCCTGCGGCGGCCGGGCCGGAGGGCCAGGCGGCCGGAGGGCCGGGCCGGAGCGACCGCGCGGGACGCGGGCGGGAGGCCGGAGGCGGGAGGCCCCGAGACGTAGGACGGACGCGGTCAGGACGTCGGGCACGGACGCCGGGCACGGACCTCGGGCACGGACGCCGGGGCACGGAATATGCACGCCGGGGGAGGACGCCGGAGGTCCGGGTACGTACGCTCGCAGGAATGTCCGTCCGCCGCTCCCGCGTTTCACCCGTCATGTCCCCGACCGCTCCCCGGGCCGGATCCCGCCTCCCCACCTCCGTGTACGTCCTCGGCGTCGCCGTTTTCGCGCTGGGGACGTCGGAGTTCATGCTCTCCGGCCTCCTCCCCGAGATAGCCGACGACCTCGACGTCTCCATCCCCCGCGCCGGGCTCCTCATCTCCGCGTTCGCGGTCGGCATGGTTGTCGGCGCCCCCACCCTCGCCGCCGCCACCCTCCGCCTGCCCCGCCGCACCACGCTCGTCGGCCTGCTCGTCGTCTTCGGTGCCGGTCACGTCGTGGGCGCCGTGTCCACCTCCTACGGCGTCCTCTTCGCCACCCGCGTCGTGAGCGCCCTCGCCTGCGCCGGGTTCTGGGCCGTCGGCGCCGCCGTCGCCATCGCCACCGTCCCGCACGGCGCCCGGGCCCGGGCGATGGCGGTCATGGTCGGCGGGCTCAGCGTCGCGAACGTCGCCGGGGTGCCCGGCGGGGCGCTGCTCGGGCAGCACTTCGGCTGGCGGTCCGCGTTCTGGGCGGTGACGCTGATGACCGCCGTCGCGCTCGTCGGGGTGGTGACGCTCGTACCGCGCGGCGCGCCGGACGCGGCCGCCGGGCCGCCGCGGCTGCGGCAGGAGCTGCGCATCTACCGCGACCCCCAGGTGTGGCTCGCGATGGCCACGATCGCGCTCTTCGCCGGCGCGACCTTCTCCTTCTTCTCCTACCTCGCCCCGCTCCTCACCGACGTCGCCGGCCTCGGCGACGCCTGGGTGCCGACGGTGCTCGCGCTCTTCGGCGCCGGGGCGTTCCTCGGCACGCTCGCCGGCGGCCGGATGGCGGACCGGCACCGGTTCGGCACCATGTACGTGGGGCTGACCGCGACCGCCGCCGTGCTGGTGGCGTGCGCGCTGCTCGCCGCGTACCCGGTGGCGATCGTGACCCTCTCCGTCCTGCTCGGCGCCACCGCCTTCACCACCGCGCCCGCCCTGAACGCCCGGATCTTCGACGTCGCCGGCGCCGCCCAGGGCCTCGCCGGGGCCACGGCCACGTCCTCGTTCAACATCGGCAACACGGTGGGCCCCTGGCTCGGCGGGCTCGTCATCAGCGCCGGCCTCGGGTACGCGGCCACCGCGTGGACCGGCGCCGTGCTGGCGGCGGGCGCGGTGGCGGTGACGGCGGTCGCGGGGCGGTCGGCGGCGCGGCGTACGCGGGTCGTGGCACGCGGCGAGCCCGAGGGTGCGGTGAAAGCGACGGGCTAGGCACGGACTGTCACCGCCGTGTGGTTACCTGCTGTGCAGGGACTGGGAGGGGTGCACATGCTCGCGGAGTCGGCGGCGTTGCGGCTGGGGACGCTCGTGGCGAAGGCCGCCGGTCAGCTGTGGCTGCGCGGCAGGCAGCGCGACCAGGAGCGGCAGCTGTCGATGGAGGAGCTGGTGCGTGTACGCGTCCCGGGCGTGCGCCTCCAGCGCGAGGTCCGGCAGCAGTTCGAGCAGATCACCAACGCGGTCTACGACCGCCTGGACCCGTTCCTCACCCGCGCGTTCCAACGGCTGGAGCCGGGAGCCCGGCAGGCCGTCGTCGACGCCGTGGCCGACACGTTCACGCGCGCGGACCTCTCCGACGACGCGCTTCTCGCCGCCGACGCCCAGCCCGCCGAGCTGGTCCGCCGCATCACCGGCTCCGTGCGCGGACCGGTCGGCCTCGGCGAGGCGGAGACGCGGCTGTACGAGATGCTCTTCGCCGAGTGCGTCGCGTACTACGTCAGCATCGTGCGCAGCCTGCCCGTCTTCGAGGAGCGTGCGGCGGCCGAGCTGCTGGCGCGTACGGCCACGCTGGGCAGCGAGGTCGCGCGGATCCTGGAACGCCTGCCGGACCGCTCGCTGTTCGCGCCGGAGGGCTCGGACCTCGACACCGACTTCCGGCGCACGTACCTGAAGCTGGTCAGCCGGGACCTCGACGAGGTCGAGCTGTTCCGCGGCACGTCCGACCAGTCGGCCCCGCACCGCGTCCGGCTGTCCGTCGCGTACGTCAGCCTCCGCACGACCGGCGACGCCGCCGCCCGCCGCGGCCCCCGCCGGGGCGTGCCGCGGCTCAGGCCCGACATGAGCAACTGGGAGGACGGCGGGCAGGAAGCCTCCGGCATGCGCGTCGAGGCCGCGCTGAGCGGCGCGAACCGCGTGCTGCTGCGCGGCGAGGCGGGCTCCGGCAAGACGACGCTGCTGCGCTGGCTGGCGATCACGGCCGCGCGGGGCGGCTTCACGGACGAGCTGGCCGAGTGGAACGGCCTCACGCCGGTCTTCGTCAAGCTGCGCGACTACAGCGGCCGCAAGCCCCCGAACCCGGAGGCGATGCTCGACGGAGTCGCCGGGCCGATCGCGGGAGTCATGCCGCGGGGCTGGGTGGAGCGCCGGTTCGGCGCGGGCGACGTGCTGCTCCTGATCGACGGCGTGGACGAACTCCCCGGCCGGGAGCGCGAGGCGGTGCGCACCTGGCTCCGCAAGCTGCTCGGCCAGTACGAGGGCGTGCGCGTGGTCGTCACCTCCCGCCCGGCGGCGGCGGGCGCGGACTGGTTGCGCCGCGAGGACTTCACCGCCCTGCACCTGGACCGGATGACGCCGCCCGACCTGGCGGCCTTCGTACGGCAGTGGCACCAGGCCGTACGGGAACTGGGCGGTGAACTGCCCTGCGCGGTCGAGGACATCCCGCAGTACGAGCAGTCCCTCCTCACCAGCCTGAAGGACCGCGCGCACCTCCAGTCGCTCGCGAGCACCCCGCTGCTGGCGGCGATGCTCTGCGCGATGCACCTCAACCGCGGCCGCCAACTGCCCCGCGACCGGATGGAGCTGTACCGCAACGCGCTGCACACCCTCGTCCACGACCGGGACGCGGACCGGAACGTGCCGAGTGCGGCGGACAGCAGACTGAGCCTCGGCGACAAGCTGGTCATCCTGAGGGATCTGGCATGGCGGCTGTCGGACAACAACCGGAGCGAGATCGACGTGGACCGGGCGGGCGGGTACGTCGCCGCGAAGCTGCGGGGGATGCGCCACCTGGACGTCCTCGACGGCGGCGAGGTCCTGGGCCAGCTGCGGCAGCGCTCCGGGATCCTCCGGTCGCCCGCCGAGGACCGCGTCGACTTCGTACACCGCACCTTCCAGGAGTATCTGGCGGCGGAGGAGGCCGCGGAGGAGGACCGCATCGGCAACCTGATCGGGCGGGCGCACCTGGACCTGTGGCGAGAGACGATCATCATGGCCGCCGGTCACGCGAACGCGCGCCAGCGGGAGGAGCTGCTGGACGGCATCCTCGACCGCGCGGAGGAGGAGCCCCGGCACGCGCGCACGCTGCGGCTGCTGGCGGCGGCGTGCCAGGAGACGCTGCCGTCGGTGCCGGAGGGGCTGGGGGAGCGGCTCGACGGGGCCGTGACGGCGCTGCTCCCGGCGCGGCGGAAGACGGACCCGCCGGCGCTGGCGGCGGTGGGGCCGACGCTGCTGCGCTGGCTGCCGACATCGCTGGAGGGGCTGACGGAGAAGGCGGCGGCCCAGACGGTGCGGACGGCGGCACTGATCGGGGGTGAGAGAGCCCTCGACATGCTGGAAGGCTTCGTGGGGGACGACCGCGGGGGAGTCGTCAGGGAACTTGTCCGCGCGTGGGACTACTTCGACGCGGACGCCTACGCCGACCGGGTCCTGTGCCGGCTGCCGCTGGCGGGCCGCCTGGTGGACACCAACCACTCCGGCCAGCTGCGCGCGGCGAGCAGACTGGGGGAGCTGACGGGCATCAATGTGAGGCAGCACGTGCCCGGCCTCGACTTCCTGGCCGGCTTCCCGCCTCTCCGGGCGGTACAGGCGCTGTCGCTGGGCGAGGGCGCCGACCTGTCCGTCCTGCGCGGCCACCCCGACATGGAGCTGTTGTCGCTGCACGGTTCCAGATCGGTGCGCGGGGAGTCGGTCCTCCCGGAGCTGACCCGGCTGAAACACCTGGTGTTGCCCCTCTCCGGCGACGTGGACCTGAGCGGGTTGCGGCGCTGCCCCGACCTCAGGAATCTCGCTCTTCGCGAGGTGGGTGACAAGGACCTCGGTTCGGTGACCGCGCTCACCGGCCTGGACTCCATCCTTCTGATCGGAAACGGCCGGTGCACGTTTCGCGGCTTCGACGAGCTGGAGGGACTGACCGGCCTTAAGGATCTGCGGCTCACCGCCGTCGACGGTGACGCCTGGCTCAGGGGGGTCAAGAGCCTCCCACCGTCGCTGACGGAGCTGTATCTGGTGCGCTGCGTCGTGTCGCCCGACCGTGGGACCTTCGCGCGGTTCGGCGGTATCGACGTGGTTCTCGACCACTGCCGTACCTCCGACGGCGCTCCCGTCACCGCTCCGGACGTCCCGGGGGCGCGCGTTCTCGGCCCCTGACCCGGTCCCGCGCCCCCTACCCGCCCAGCAGCTCCAGCTCCGTCCCCACGTTGTGCCGCGCCGCCGCCTCCCACCGCCCGTACCCCGTCTCCGTACGGAACAGCTGCGGCAGCCCCAGCAGTTGCCGCAGGACCGCCGCCCGCCCCTCCCGGAACGCGTCGTCCGGTACGAAGCCGTACTCCTCCCGTACGGCCGCCGCATACGCCGCGTACTCCGCCGGCGTACCCGCGAGCACCGCCAGGTCCGCGTCGCACAGCACCTCGCCGTTGCGGTCCCCGGCGCGCGGGTCGTGGCCCACCGTGAGCCGTACCAGCCGCGCCACCTCCGCAACCCGCGCGTCGCCCACCCCCGCCTCCGCGAGGGCGACTTGCGCGAGACGCGCACTGCGCTCCTCGTTCTCGCTGCGATCCGGCCGGTAGACGGCGTCGTGGAACCAGGCGGCGAGGCGCACCGCATCGGGGTCGTCGGCGTGGTCGGCGAGTTCGTCGACGCGGTCGAGGACGGCCTTCAGGTGGGCCCCGGTGTGGTAGTGCCGCTGCGGCTCACCCCACCTTTCCAGCAGGTTCTTGCCGTACGGTACGGGGTCGGGCGGCTGGGCACCGGTCTGGCAGCGGGCGAGGAGGGTGGTCCAGCGGGCGAGGAGCGCGGGCGGCGGCGGGTCCGCGCCCGGCCCGGCGGGGCGGCCGGAGGGTGACTTGTCTGCGGGGGCTGGCATGGTCACCATTCTGCGCGATATGGCAGGCTGTGCTTCATGTCTAGACCAATGCTGCTTGAGGTCATCGCCCTGAACGCCGCCGACGCCGCCGCCGCGGAGTCGGGCGGCGCCGACCGTCTGGAGTTGGTCACGGACATGGCGGCCGACGGGCTCACCCCGTCGCGCGCGACGGTCGCCGCCGTACGGGCCGCGGTGGACATCCCCGTACGGGTCATGCTCCGCGCCGAGGACGGCTTCGCGGCGGGGGACGTGGCGGCGCTCGCCGCGCGGGCGCGGGAGCTGCGGGCGGAGGGGGCGGAGGAGTTCGTCCTCGGGTTCCTGGACGAGGCGGGCGGGCCGGACCTGGCGGCGGTGTGGCGGCTGCTGGAGGCGGTGGGGGACGGCTGCCGGTGGACGTTCCACCGGGCGATCGACCGGGCGGCGGACCGGGACACGCTGCGCAAGCAGCTCGCGGGGCTGCCGGGGCTGGACACGTACCTCACGGCGGGCTCCGCGAACGGCGTCGCCGACGGCCTCGGGGCGCTCGTCGCCGAGGCTGCCCGCGCGACCGCCGGCGAGCCCGGCTACGAGCCCCGCATCATGGCCGGCGGCGGCCTGACCACGGCCCACGTCCCCCGCCTGCGCGCGGCGGGCCTGGACGCCTTCCACGTCGGCGGCGCGGTCCGCCCGGAGGGGTGGGCGGGGCCGGTGTCGCCGGAGTCGGTGGCGGAGTGGCGCACGCTGCTGGACACCTGACCGCGGTGGGTTTCGCGGCCTGAGTGCGCGCGCTCACGGGCCGCACCCCCCGTCCGCGTACCTAACCGGCATGGAACTCCGGGTGAACTCTTCTGGCCCGGCGCGCCACTCTTGAGCGCTGCATCGCGTGGAGTACCGGGAAGAACCCCCGCTCGATCTGCGGAAACCGCCACCGGGCGCACGCCCCGCCCCCGTCCGGACGGCGAAAGCCTCCCTGGAGGGCATGCCGGTCACGTACGTAGAGTTTCCCGTCCCCCCACCCGAGAACGGTCGTGTCGACGTGTTCGTGTGAGTGGAATCGAGGGGGAGCGTCCGTATGCGGACAGTGTTCTGAAGCCGACGCCGATGCCCTGGCGCGGGCAGGCGAGCGGCGCCGCACGCCGGGGACCACGTACGACCAGGCTGCCCGCAGGCCACGGGCCGCTCGCCAGGCCACGGAAGAAGACGAGGACACGCATGCCACCGCGCGCATCGGCGGTTCCCCCGGGGACCCGGCTGCTCCACATAGGACCCCACAAAACCGGCACCACGGCCGTGCAGGGGGCGTTCCACCAGGCACGCGACCGGCTCCACGCACACGGGGTCCACTACGCTGGCAAGCAGCGGATGCCCGGACACGCCGTGGGCTCCAGGCTCGGCCTCAGCCTCGCCAAGGGCGAGGCGCCCCCGGACATCGCCCACTGGCGGGAACTCCGCGACGAGGTGACCGCCGCCGGCGACCAGCGGGTCGTCGTCAGCTGCGAGTTCTTCGCCAACGCCGACCCGGACGCGCTGGGCGAGGTCGTCGAGGAGCTGGGCGGAGACGCGGTCCACGTCGTCGTGACGCTGCGGCCCCTGGTGCGGATCCTGCCGTCCCAGTGGCAGGAGTACGTCCAGAACGGGCTCCGCTCCGGCTACGAGGAGTGGCTGGACGACATCCTCCGCAAGCGGGCCGACGACGGAACGCCCACCGCGTTCTGGCGCCGGCACCGCCACGACGCCCTCGTCGAGCGGTGGGCCGCGGCGGTCGGCCCGGACCGCGTCACGGTCGTCGTGGTGGACGAGACCGAGCCCCTGGCCCTGCTGCGGACGTTCGAAGAGCTGACGGGGCTGCCGGAGGGTGTCCTCCGGCCCGACAGCCACGTCAACCCGTCGCTGACCCTGGGCGAGGCCGAAATGCTCCGGCGGCTCAACGAGGCCACCCACGAGCGCGGCTGGCCCGACCACCGGTACGTCGAGGTGATACGGCACGGCGTACGGTTCGAACTGCGCAAGCCACGCCGGCGCGAGGCCGGCGAGCCCCGGGCCGCCACACCGGAGTGGGCCGTGGACGAGGCGGTCGCCCTCGCGGAGGAGATGACCGGCCGGATCGCCGGCCTCGGCGTCCGGATCGTCGGCGACCCCGCCCGGCTCACCCGCCGGCCCACCGCGCAACCGGCCCCCGCGGGCCCGCCGATGGTGCACGCCGACGTTGCGGCGCGGGCCGTGCTGGCCGCCGTACAGAAGAGCGCACCCAAGCGCGGGAAGAAGGCCCAGGCGGCGAATACGGTCCCGGCGGCGAAGGAGTCCGCGGCGGCGAAGAAGCCGCCCGCGGCGGGGCCGCGGCGGCCGGCGTCGGCCGAGGACCGTCCGGTCCGTGAGGTCAGCCCCGCGACGCTGGTCCGCATCCTCCGCCGGCGCGGACTGCGCCGCCTGCGCCGATTGCCGCGCGGCCGGGGGACCCGGGGCTGACCGGGCCGACCCGAGTCCTTCCGGGCCCGGAGGCGTACCACGGGCCCGGACTCCGCCGGCCGTAACCGCCGGCTGTCAGCGGGGCGGCCTACCCTGGGGCGGGTGTGCGGGGGACGGGGGACGGGGGACGGGGCCTTGCTTCCGGCGCACCGGCCCCGGAGCATCGCCGTAGGTCCCGCCCACCTCAGCACGTCCCGGCCGGTCCCAGCGCGTCCCGGACCGTCCCAAGCACGCCCCGGGCCCCGCGCCCCCGGGCCCGCTCTACGCCCCCGGACCCGCCCTACGCCCCCGCCCCCGGGCCCGACGTCGACTCCCGCACTTGCAGCGCCGTCCGCAGCACCACCGTCTGCAACGGCCGCTCCGTCCCCGCGATCCGCTCCTGCAACAGCCCCGCCGCCGTCCACCCCAGGTCGTACGACGGCAGCTGCACCGTCGACAGCGGCGGGCGGACCAGCGACGCCCACGGGACGTCGCCGAACGACAGGACCCCCGTCCGCGGCGGCTCCTGGCCCGCCTCCCGCAGCGCCTCCAGCGCGCCCACCGTCATCAGGTTGTTCGCCACGAACACCGCGTCCGGCGGTTCCGGCAGCGCCAGCAGCTCCGTCATCGCCGCCCGGCCGCCCTCGACGCGGAAGTCGCCGTGCCGTACGTACTCCGGCCGCAGATCGCCTCCGTCCGTCTCCCGCAGGTGGTCCCGCAGCACCGCGCGGTAGCCCGCGAGCCGGTCGTCGGAGGTGGACGCGCCCTCCGGGCCCGCGATGCACGCGATCCGGTGGTAGCCGCTGCGCAGCAGGTGGGCCGTGGCCTCTTCGCCGCCGTGCTGGTTGTCGACCATCACCGCGTCCACGGACGCGCCCCGCGGGCGCCGGTCCACCGCGACCACCGGCATTCCGCGGCCCTCCAGCACCGACAGGTCGGTCCGGTTCCGGGACGCCGCGGCGACGATCACGCCGGCCATCTGCTCGGCGGCCGCTATCTCCAGGTAGCGCCGCTCCTTGTCCACGTCCTCGTCGCTGTTGCACAGCACCACCGACAGGTTGGTCTGCTGGGCGGCGTCCTCCACGCCCCGGGCGAGCGACGTGAAGAAGGGGTTCTCGATGTCCGGGATGATCAGCCCGATGACGCTGGCCCGCTGCATCCGCAGCGACCGCGCCACGCGGTTCGGCGAGAAGCCCAGCTCGGCCGCGGTCTTGCGGACGCGGTCGGCGCGCTCGGCGGTGACCCGCCCGCCGTTGAAGACCCGGGAGACGGTGGCCGGCGAGACCCCCGCGGCGCGGGCCACATCGTTGATGGTCGTCACTTCTCCGCTCCTGAACCTCTCACGCAGGCGCGGGAGTCGACCGCGCGTCGGGTGCCCTGCCCGCCCATTCTCCGCCAGGTTCGGCCTCCGGTCGGGCGCGGGAGCGGGGTGGCGCGAACGGTGTTCTCCACGGTCTCGTACGGACCTCTTGACACCGTCTGGCGTGAACTCTACGTTCGCGTGAAATGGATTTCAAGAGACTTCCGGCGGGGTCGTCTCACACCCCCGGGAGGTTGCCCAACTGCCCTGCGCTCAGGCGTCCGCACTTGGGATGACCCGTCGCCGACCCCGCAGGAAAACGATTTCACACGGAGAGTCCATGAGCACCACGTTCGGCCTGGATGACCTCGCCCGTACGACCCCCGCCGTCACCCGCTCCCTCAGCGCCGAGAACCCCACCGGCGCCAAGGGCGCCGGCGGCGCCGCCACCGAGGGCACCGGCGCCCGGGCCGCCTCCCGGCTCGGCCGGGGCTGGAAGGTCTCCCCGAGCATCGACATCCCCGCCGGCGAGACCGCCGTCCTCGGCGAGATCGACGGGCCGGGCACCCTCCGCCACCTCTGGTGCACCACCGCCCCGCACGCCGCCTGGCGCCAGACCCTCCTGCGCGTCTACTGGGACGGCGAGCAGACGCCCGCCGTCGAGGTCCCCCTCGGCGACTTCTTCTGCAACGGCTGGAGCGTCTTCAGCCAGGTCTCCTCCGTGCCCGTCGCCGTCAACCCCAACGGCGGCCTCAACGCCTACTGGCCCATGCCCTTCCGCCGCCACGCCCGCGTCACGCTGGAGAACCTCGCCCCGGAACAGATGACGCTCTACTACCAGATCGACTACGAACTCGCCGACGTCCCCGCCGACGCCGCCTACTTCCACGCCCAGTGGCGCCGCAGCAACCCCGTCGACGAGTCCGGCATCCACACCCTCCTCGACGGCGTCACCGGTGCCGGCCAGTACGTCGGCACGTACCTCGCCTGGGGCACCAACAGTCCCGGCTGGTGGGGCGAGGGCGAGCTGAAGTTCTTCCTCGACGGCGACGAGGAGTGGCCCACCATCTGCGGCACCGGCACCGAGGACTACGTCGGCGGCGCCTGGAACTTCGACGTCAAACCGCACGGCTACACCGCCTACACCACGCCCTACCTGGGCCTGAACCAGATCCTCCGGCCCGACGGCCTCTACGCCAGCCAGCAGCGCTTCGGCATGTACCGCTGGCACGTCCTCGACCCCGTCCGCTTCCAGGAAGACCTCCGCGTCACCGTGCAGTGCCTCGGCATCGGCGCCGGCCAGGGCAACGGCCTGAAGCACCGCTACCGCAAGAACCGCGACGACATCGCCTCGACCTCCCTGTTCTACCTGGACACCCCGTCGAGCGCAGCCCTCCCGGCGACCCCCGGCCTGCTGGACCTGGAAGTCGACGCCCCCGACTGAGCCCCGGCCGCCCGCCCCGTCCCCGCCCCCCCCACGAGCCCGTACGGGCCCCTCCTCGCACCCCCACGCACCCACGCACGCACTCACGCACTCACGCACCCATCCGACAGACAGGGGCACGACATGCTCCACCACGGCAACGGCGCCGTCCCCGCCCGCGGCGCCCCGTCCCGCCGCCGCTTCCTCGGCGGCACGGCCGGCGCCGCCGCGGCCGCCGCGACCGCCGCCACCCCGCTGCTCACCGGCTGCGCCGGCGCCGCGAACGCCGACGGCGGCCCCCTTACGTTCTGGCACTTCTACGACCCGGACGCCTCCGACCCCGCGATGGTCGCCCAGTCGAAGTGGTTCGACCGGCTCATCAAGGACTGGAACGCCACCCACGACGTCAAGATCGAACCGTTCTTCGTCCCCGGCGTCAGCTACCAGGGCGCGAAGATGGTCACCGCCTTCGCCTCCGGCGCCGGCCCCGACATCTTCCTCCTGAGCCCCGGCGACTTCACCCGCTACTACAACGGCGGCATCCTCGCCGACCTCACCCCGCACCTCGACGACGGCGTCGTCGAGGACTACGGCACCAGCCTCACCAGCCGCACCGTCGACGGCAAGGTCTACGCGCTCCCCATGGAGATCGAGCCGCTCGCGATGTTCTACAACGTCCCCGTCTGGGAGAAGGCCGGTCTCTCCGAGGCCGACATCCCTACCACCTGGGACCAGCTCCTCGACGCCGGCGACAAGATCCGCTCCCGGACCGGCGCCGCCGGCCTCGTCTTCCACACCGACCCCGGCTACTACCAGAACTTCACCTGGTACTGCTGGATGTGGCAGGGCGGCGGCGAGGTCGTCGACAAGGCGGGCAACGTCGTCTTCGACTCGCGGGGCGCCCGCCAGGCCCTCGCGCTCTGGCAGGACGCCGTGGAGTCCGGCGTCGCGCCCCGCACGCTCCCCGCCGCCGACGACCGCATCACCGCCTTCACCACGAACCTCGCCGGCATGTGGCAGATCGGCATCTGGGAGGTCCAGGCGTTCAAGGCCGGCGCCCCCGAGCACGAGTACGGGGTCTTCAAGCTCCCCGTACCGCCCGGCGGCGACTACACCACCACCCTCGGCGGCTGGTCGTTCTGCGCCAGCACCCAGGGCGCCAACCCCGACGCCGCCGCCGAGTTCTGCGGCTGGGCGCTCGGCGGGATGTCCGACGCGTCGATCAACCGCAGCGTCGAGTGGTGCACGGGCGTGAAGTCCGACATCTCCCCCCGGGCCACCGCCCTGAAGCGCGCCACCGCGCAGGGCGGCTACGACTCCTGGGCGATGAAGAAGTTCAAGGAGGAGATCTTCCCCGGCGGCCGCGCCGAGCCGCGCTACCCGCCGATCGTCTACAAGGCGATCTCCGACGCCATCCAGGCCACGATGCTCGCCGGCAAGGGCGTGGCGAGCGAGGCCGACCGCGCCGCCCAGACCATCGACGCCTACATGAAGAGCTACCAGGGGGCGAGCCTCATATGACGAGCATCGCCACACGGCACGCGCGCGCCCCCGGCGCCGCCGCGAAGCGCACCGCCGCCCCCGCCGGCCGCCGCCGGCTCGGCCGTAAGGGCAGGGAGCGGCTGGCCGCGGCGCTGTTCCTGCTGCCCGACGGCCTGGGCCTGGGGATCTTCGTGGTCCTGCCGATGCTGCTGTCGTTCGTGCTGAGCTTCTTCCAGGTGTCGGGCTTCGGCTCGTACGAGTGGATAGGCGTCGGCAACTACGAGCGCATGTTCAACGACCCGTACTTCTGGGACTCCATGTGGATCACCGGGAAGTACGTCGTCATCCTCGTGCCGAGCCTCTTCGTGGTCAGCCTCGGCCTGGGCGTGCTGATGAAGCAGATGCTCCCCGGCATGGCGGTCTACCGCACCGCGCTGTTCCTGCCCCACATGCTGAGCCTGGTCGTCGTCGGCCTGCTGTGGAAGTTCATGCTCGACGACCAGACCGGCGTGGTGAACAAGGCCACCGACCAGGTCGGCCTGGGGTCCCGCTCCTGGCTGGGCGAGCCCGGTCTCGCGCTGTACGCGGTGATCGCGGTCACGATCTGGTATTACATGGGCTATTACATGATCATCTTCCTGGCGGGTCTCAACGAGATCCCCCGGGAGCTGTACGAGGCCGCGAAGATCGACGGCGCCGGGCCCTGGACCTCGTTCCGGCAGATCACCTGGCCGCTGCTCAAGCCCACCAGCTTCTTCGTCCTCATCGTCAGCACGGTCGCCGCCATCACCGGCACCTTCGACCTGATCTTCGTGCTGACCGACGGCGGTCCCGCCAACGGCACCGCCGTGGCGATGTTCTACATCTACCAGCAGGCGTTCGTCTTCGGCGAGTACGGCTACGCCGCGGCCCTGGGCTCCTTCCTCGTCCTCGTGATGGTCGCCCTGTCCTGGCTGATCTTCAAGGCGACCAAGGGCGGGAGGTTCGACGATGAGCACTGACACCCTGGCCGGCGGCACCCCCGCCGCCCCGACCCGCCCCACCCCGCTGCGCGGCCCCGGCCGCCGCCGCGGCCGCGCCGGGCTCACGGTGCTGGCCATCGTGCTGTCGGTGCTGAGCGTCTTCCCCGTCCTGTGGCTGATCACCTCGGCGGTCAAGCCGCGCGGCAGCGTCACCGACGGCAAGCTGGTCCCCGAGGACGTCACCTGGGACAACTTCCGCTACGTCCTCACCGAGGTGGCCTTCGACCGCTGGCTGTGGAACAGCTTCCTCACCGCCGCGGTCATCACGGTCGGCGCGCTGTTCTTCCACTCGATGGCCGCCTACGCCCTCGCCCGGCTGCGCTTCCCCGGCCGCGACGGCATCTTCGTCGTCATCTTCTCCACCCTGCTGATCACCCCGCCGGTGATCCTCATCCCGCTGTTCATCGTCGTCCGCCAGCTCGGGATGCTCGACAGCTACGCGGCCCTGATCATCCCGCCGCTCTTCAACGCCTTCGGCATCTTCCTGCTGCGGCAGTTCTACCTCGGCATCCCCCGCGAGCTGGAGGAGGCGGCGATCGCCGACGGCGCCGGCTACTGGCGGATCTACTGGAGCATCATCCTGCCGCTGTCCCGGCCCATCCTCGCCGCGCTGTCGGTGTTCTTCTTCCTCGCCAACTGGAACGCCTTCGCCTGGCCGCTGGTCGCCACCAGCAGCGAGGACCTGACGGTCACCCAGGTCGGCATCGCGTCCTTCACCACCCAGTACGGCTCGAACTGGAACTACATCCTCGCCGCCGCCGTGGTCGCCGTGATCCCCATGCTGATGCTCTTCCTCTTCTTCCAGCGCCAGATGGTCGAGTCCATCAAGACCTCCGGCCTCAAGTAACGCGCCCCGCCCCGCCACCCCGTACGCGCAGCGCGGCAACCGCCGCCGGCGCCGCAACCGCAAGCAATTGGAGGCCAGCCACATGGCACGCATCGGTCTGCTGTCCCTCTCCGACGGCCGGGACTACGTCCAGCGGGACGTACGCGACCACGTCTCCCGCGCCGCCCGCGAGCTGGCGGCCATGCTCGGCGCCGCCGGGCACGAGGTGATCGTCGCGCCCGAGCACGTGGAGTCCAACGTCCTGGCCACCTCGCAGGCCCGCTGGCTCGCCGAGCGGCACGTGGACGTGACGATCTTCCACCACTCGGTGTGGACGTTCCCGCACTTCACCATGCTGGCGGCCGAGTCCACGTCCGGGCCGATCCTGATGGTCGCCAACCTCGACCCGCAGTACCCCGGCATGGTCGGCCTCCTCGCCGGCGCCGGCGGCCTGGACCAGATCGGCCGCACCCACGCCCGCGCCTGGGGCGACCTCGCCGACCCCGCGGTACGGGGCCGGATCCTCACCCACGTCCGCGCGGGCGCCGCCGTCCAGCGGCTGCGCGGCTCCACCTTCGGCCGGATCGGCGGCCGGCCCATGGGCATGTACACCGCCACCGCCAACACCGACCAGTGGATGAAGGTCTTCGGCGTCGACGTCGAGGAGATCGACCAGTGGGAGATCGTCCGGCGCAGCGAGAACGCCGATCCCGCGCGCGTGAAGAACGCCCGCGACTGGATCGAGCGGCACGCCGCCGCCGTCCGCTACGACGGCGACCGCCTCACCCCCGAGCTGCTGGAGCGGCAGATCCGCGCCTACTACGCGATGCGCGAGCTGATCGAGGAGTGGAACCTCGACTTCTCCGGCATCAAGGGGCAGCCGGAGCTGACCGCGAACTTCTGCACGATGGACGTCGCCGAGGCGTTCCTCAACGACCCGTACGACTGGGAGGGCCCCAAGGACACCCACGTCACCTCCACCGAGGCGGACATGGACGCGGCGCTGACGATGCAGCTGCTCAAGCTGCTCTCCGGCGACCCCGTGCTCTTCGCCGACGTGCGGCATTACCACGCCGACAGGCAGGTCTGGGACCTGTGCAACTCCGGCCAGCACGCCACCTGGTACGCCGCCCGCTCCGCCGACCCCGCGGAGAACATGCGGCACGTCAGCCTCCTGCCGGAGGTCTTCTACTTCCCGGCCGGCGGCGCGTCCGTGCAGCACCTCGCCGCGCCGGGCGCGATGACCTTCGCGCGGCTGACGCGGCAGCGCGGCGCGTACCGGATGCACGTGATGCGCGGAGAGCTGGAGCAGTACGACGCGGAGACCAACGAGCGCATGATGCGGGCCTCCACCTGGGAGTGGCCGCACGCCTTCGCGCGGCTGAACCCGACGGCGGAGGAGTTCCTGACCCGCTTCGGCAGCAACCACATCCACGCCGTCCCCGGCGACTACGTCGCCGACCTCCGCGCGGTCTGCGCACAACTGGACATCACGTACGACGGCTTCGGCGACGCGGCGTAGCCGCGGGCAGGAAGGTGGAGAAGCAGACCCCCGGCACGGCGGCGGCCACCGACGCCGGCGCCGGGGACATCCACGCCCCGTGCGACATGAGCGGAAAGGCCCCCTGACACCCATGGGACTCCTCCTCGGCATCGACATCGGCACCTCCTCGTCCAAGGGCGTGCTCGTCCGCGACGACGGCACCCTCGTCGCCCAGGCCGTACGCGCCCACGCCACCGCGTCCCCGCGGCCGGGCTGGGCCGAGCACGATGCCGAGGAGGTGTGGTGGGCCGACTTCACCGCCCTCGCCGCCGAACTCACGGCGACCGCCCCCGAGCCCGTCGGCGCCGTCGGCGTCAGCGGCATCGGCCCCTGCCTCCTGCCCGTGGACGCGGCCGGCGCGCCGCTGCGCCCCGCCATCCTCTACGGCGTCGACACCCGCGCCGGCGCCGAGATCGAGGCACAGACCGCCCGCTACGGCGCCGAGGCCGTGCTCGCGCAGTGCGGTTCGCCGCTGACCAGTCAGGCCGTGGGCCCCAAGCTGGAGTGGCTGCGCCGGCACGAGCCGGAGGTCTACGCCCGCACCCGCCGCTGGTACATGGCCAGTTCGCTGCTCGCGCACCGGCTCACCGGCGCGTACGTCCTCGACCACCACTCCGCCAGCCAGTGCACGCCCCTGTACGACCTGCGCGAACGGCGCTGGATCGCGGACCGCTGCGAGGAGATCGCCCCCGGCCTGGACTGGCCGGAACTCGTCTGGCCCGCGGACGTCGTCGGCGAGGTCACCGCGGCGGCGGCGCGGGAGACCGGGCTGCCCGCGGGCATCCCCGTGGTGGCCGGCACGGTGGACGCCTGGGCGGAGTCCACGGCGGTCGGCGCCACCGGCGCCGGGGACCTGATGCTGATGTACGGCACGACGATGTTCCTGGTCAACGTGGTCGAACAGCCGGTGTCCAGCCCGAAGCTGTGGGGCACGGCCGGCGCCTTCGCCGGCACGTACTGCCTCGCCGCCGGCATGGCCACCTCCGGCGCCGTCACCGCCTGGCTGCGCGACCTCACCGGCTCCGACTACGCCACCCTCGCCGCCGCGGCCGCCCGCGTCCCGCCGGGCGCCGAGGGGCTGCTGATGCTCCCGTACTTCGCCGGCGAACGCACCCCGCTCTTCGACCCCGACGCCCGCGGCCTTGTCCACGGCCTCACCCTCCGCCACACCCGCGGCCACCTCTACCGCGCCGCCCTGGAGGCCACCGCGTACGGCGTGCGCCACAACCTCGCCGCGATGACCGAGGCCGGCGGCGACCCGGCCCGCCTCGTCGCGGTCGGCGGCGGCGCCCGCGAGCTGTGGACCCGTATCGTCTCCGACGTCACCGGCCGGGCCCAGCAGATCCCCCGCCACCTCGTCGGCGCCGCGTACGGTGACGCGTTCCTTGCCGCCGTCGGCGCCGGCAGGGCGGCCCCGCCGGACATCGCCGCCTGGAACCCGGTCGAGTCGACGGTCACCCCCGACCCCGCCGCCGCCCCCGTCTACGAGGAGCTCTACGCCTACTACCTGGACCTCTACCCGGCCACCAGGACCGTCGCCCACGCCCTCGCCGCCCGCCAGCACGCGGACGCCTGAACGACCCGGGAGGCCGGTCCGTATCACCGGCCTGTGACGGCATGGTTGCTTTCCCGCCATCGAAGAAGCATCCTCCCGTCGCTAGTCTCGTTGAGGCACGACGGGGGCAGGTGGCTCCCCTCCCACACGTGACGGAGGGAATGACCGCACGATGAGAGCACGTAGGGCAGGAACGGCGGCCGCCGCCGCGGCGGCCGCGGCCGCGCTGCTGCTGACCGGTTGCGGCGGTGACGACGGGGGCTCGTCCGGCGACGAGATCGAGGGCGCGCAGCCGGGCAGCGCGGAGCCGTCCGCCGAGCCGTCCCCGGACGGGCCCGGCGCGCCGGAGTTCGACCTCCCGGCGGACGTGGAGGTCGAGGTCTCCGAGGACGCCACGGGCGACGGGAAGAAGGACGCGATCCTGCGGGACCACGGCTATGCGCTGATGGCCCAGCAGGAGGCGTACGCCGCGACCGAGGCCACCGAGAACTTCGAGCGGTACTGGGCGGGCGAGGCCGCCGCCACGTTCGAGGCCGACTTCGCCGAGTACCGCAAGGACGGCGTCACCATCACCGGGCTCGACACCTTCTACTTCCGCGAGGTCACCTCGCTGACGGGCGGCCGCGCCGTCGTCGCGTACTGCGAGGACCAGAGCAAGGCGTACCTGAAGGACGCCGAGAGCGGGAAGGTCGACAAGACCCCCGTCACGCTGAACTCCTACATCGACGCACGCGCCACGATGGAGAAGAGCGGCGACGGCTGGAAGGTCGTGGACTACCAGGCAACCAGGGGGAGCAAGGAATGTCGCGACGAAGCCTGACGGCACACCGTACCCGCGCCACCGCCACCGCCGCGGCGCTGGCCTGCGGGCTGCTGCTCGCCTCCGCCGGCACGGCGGCGGCCGACCGCGGCACGGGCACCACCGACACGGGCGGCGACACCGGCAACGGCGACATCGGGTCCAGCGTGGAGTACGTGTACCACAGCCCGGGCGGCGGACAGCCGATGACCAGCTCCAGCGGCGACTGGTCACCACCGGTGTGCTGGTTCGAGCCCCGCTACACCAACAAGGAGCTCTACGAGCACAACGAAGACCTGGAGGACAAGGGCCCGCTGGAGGGCATCGACCACGACACCGCGGACAACCGGGAGGAGGAGACCGACGCCCACAAGGGCCGCGACGGCATGTGGTGGGAGCGCACCCCGGTGATGTCGCCGCGCTCCTGCGAGATCGGCGAACTGTGGATCTGGGTGGACACCGGCGACCCCGACCCGCCCGCCGACGCCGTCGACCCGGAGATCCTCGCGGGCCTGGCGTACGACCGGACCAAGCTCCCGGCGCCCCCGGTCGACCTGAAGCCGAACGAGGACCGCAACGTGGTCAACCTCCCCACGAAGATCGAGTTCAGCGAGCCGCTGGACCGCGTCTGGACGACCGCCAGCCTCGTCAACGAGCAGGCCGGCGTCGACATCGCGGCCACCACCGTCGCCGAACCGGTCTCGCTGCGCATCGACGCGGGCACGGAGTACGCGGAGCCGGACTCCTGCACGTACGACCTGGTGCCGGGGGACGGCGGCTACCGGGTCGACAGCGAGGGCTCCGGCTGCAACATCACGTACCGCAAGTCCTCGGGCGACGGGACGTACCCGCTGGAGGCGCAGATCGTGTGGGACGTCACATGGAACCCCACGGCGAGCCCGGACGGGGAGCCGCAGAACGGCGACCTGCCGGACGGGCTGTCGGTGTGGGAGCAGGACGTGACGGTGAAGGAGATCCAGACGGTCGTCCGCTGACGGCCGCCGGCGGCGCGCGGTGGGGGACCGCGCGCCGCCGCGCGGGCGGGGGACGCGGCCGCGGGGGCTGCGACCGCGGGGGTGCCGCCGTTACGCCGCCGCTGCGCCCAGCTGCACCGGCAGCGGGTCCGCGTGCAGCACGGTCAGGCCCGACACCGCGCGCGTGAGGCACACGTAGAGGCGGCGCAGCCCCGTCCGCTCGTCCGGCTCCCCCGCGACGATCGCCGCCGGGTCGTCCAGCACCACGTAGTCGTACTCCAGGCCCTTCGCCAGCGACGCGGGCACCAGCGTCAGCCGCGCCCCCGCCGACGTCTCCTCGCCCGGCGCCAGATACGCCAGCCCCGCCGCCTTCAGCGCCGCGCCCAGCGCGGCCACCCGCCCGTCCGCCGCGATCAGCCCCACCGAACCCTCCCGCCCCCGCAGCACCGCCGCGCACGCCGCCGCCACGGCCCCGTCCAGCGCCGGCCGCGCCACCTCCCGTACCGCCAGGTCACCGGCCGACTCGCGGATCGACGTCGCCTCCGCCAGCCCCGGCGCGATCGACGGCAGCAGCCGCGACGCGTACGCGATCACCTCCCGCGGCACCCGGAACCCCTGCGTCAGCTCCTCCACCACGGCCCCCGGCTTCCCCAGGTGCGCGAGCGCCACCGCCCAGCTCTCCGTCGCCCACGGCGTCGTGCCCTGCGCGATGTCCCCCAGCACCGTCGCCGACCCCGTGGAGCACCGCCGCCCCACCGCCCGGTACTGCATCGGCGACAGGTCCTGCGCCTCGTCCAGCACCACGTGCCCCAGCGACGGCGTCCGCTCCACCACGTCCCGCGCCTCGTCGATCAGCACCGCGTCCGCCGCCGACCACCGCGCCGACCGCACCCCGCGCGGTGCCTTCTCCCACAGCAGCGCCTTCTGCTCCGCCGCGTCGAGCACCCCGTCCGCGTGCTCCGCCAGGAACCCGGCGTCCGACAGCAGCCGCAGCACCAGCTTCACCGGGTCCACCGCCGGCCAGATCGCCTTCACGGCCGCCTTGACCGCCGGGTTGCGCGCCACCGCGTCCTGCACCCGGTCGTCCGGCGCCTCCCCGGCGCGCTCCATCCGTACGAGCACGGCGTGCGCGATCCGCTGCGGCAGCGCCTCGCGCGCGGCGTTGTAGCGGATGTCGCGGTCCAGCAGCTCCCGTACCAGCTCCGCCACCTCGTACGCCGGCACCCGCCACCGCCGCGACCCGCGTACCACCACGACCGGCTCCACCGGCATCGTCACCCCGGCCCGCACCGCCCGCCGCAGCAGCTCCGCCATCCGCGCGTCGCCCTTCAGCCGCGCCACCGGCGCCGGATCCGTCCCCCGCACCTCCACGTGCGCGACCAGCTCCGCCACCGTCGCCTGCCGCACGTCCAGCTCGCCGAGGGTGGGGAGCACCTGCTCGATGTAGCGCAGGAAGGAGTCGTTCGGCCCGATCACCAGCGTGCCCGTACGCGCCAGCCGCTCCCGGTGCGCGTACAGCAGATACGCCACCCGGTGCAGCCCCACCGCCGTCTTCCCCGTCCCCGGCGCGCCCTGCACGCACACCGTCCCGCCGATCTCCGCCCGGACGATGACGTCCTGCTCGGGCTGGATCGTCGCGACGATGTCGCGCATCGGGCCGACGCGCGGCCGCTCGATCTCGCGCTGGAGCAGCGCGCTGGACTTCGCGGCCTCGGCGGGGTCGGTGAGGTGCTCGTCCTCGTACGCCGTGATCTCCCCGCGGTCGTACCCGAACCGCCGCCGCAGCGCCACGTCCATGGGCTCGTTCTTCGACGCCCGGTAGAACGGCTGCGACACCGGCGCCCGCCAGTCGATCACCATCGGGTCGCCGTCGGCGTCGTGCACGTGCCGGCGGCCGATGTAGAAGCTCTCGCCGGGACGCCCGCCGGGCGCGTAGTCGAGCCGTCCGAAGAAGAGGGGGGTGTCGGCGAGGTCGGCGAGCGCCTTGATGCGCAGGTCGATCTCGGACTGGAGCACCTCGGCGTTGACCCAGTTCGCGGTCACGTCGGTGATGTCCAGCGCCTCGGCGTCCGCGCGCATGGCGCGCAGGGCGGTGCGGGAGGCGGCGAGGTGGGCGCGTTCGTGGGCGAGGGGGGCGGGCGTGGGCATGGTGGGACGAGCCTCCGGCGGCGGTTTCGTACGGGCGGGCGGTACGGCCACGGACGTGGCGTGGGCCGCCGGTTTCCGACCGGCAGGCGGCACTCCCGGGCACGGCGAAACGGCCGGGGAGGCGGGGGCAGACGCGCGAGCATACGCGCCGGACGGGGGCCGGTCCACAGAGTTTTTTCCGCAGGGGGTGTGGAATGCAGGGGTCTGCGGTGTGGGACGAGTCGGTACTGAGCCGCCGGACTGGGGGCTGTCCCGGGCAGCCGGCCGGCGCCGCCGCCCGATGGCCGGCCGGGCTGTCCGAAAACCCCGGTGCCGGGATCCCTCGTTCCGCCCTACGCTGGTCCGGCTTCCTTCTGAGAGCGGTCTGATGACTGAGTTGGCGAGTGCCGCGTTAGGGGCGTTACTGGCAACGATCGGGGGCTTCTATGCCGTTCGGAGGGTTGCGAAATGGCAGACCGATAAAACGATCGCCGCAACCTTGATCGTCGAGTACATGGCCCGTTACTCGGCGCCCGACTTCATGGAGACCAGGGACTCCGTCGACATCTGTCTTTCCGGAATGCGCGATCTGCCGATGGACCAACGGGTGGAGCGGTTCAGGCAGATCTGCCGTCGTGAAGACCTCGATTCGGTGCGGCTGTACAACCGGTTGCATGCGGTGTCGATGTTGTTCGCCGAGATGGGGGTGGGTTTCCAACGGGGTCTGATCGATGCCGAGGGACTGGCGATCTTCGATCGGATCCTGCCGTACTACTGGTGGGAACTGAGCCCGTTCATCGCGGCGTGCCACCTGTCGCACGGCTTCCCGGTCGACACGACTCGGCCGTTGGCGCACCAACCCCTCGTCTTCTTCAGTAAGTTCGGCTATGCGTACAGCCAGATGGTGGCGCACGGCATCGCTCGGGAGCCGGTGCCGCGATCAGTGCCACGGCAGCCGGATGCGCGACCGGAATGATAGGTAAATGGGAGTGAACGGATGATGCGACGGTGGCTTGTCGTCGGTGCGGGGGGCATCGGAGGCTATTTCGGGGGTCTGCTTGCGCATGCGGGGATGGACGTCACGTTCCTCGCCCGAGGCGGGCATCTCGCTGCACTCCGAAGCGACGGGTTGCATCTGGAGACGGTGGACGGTGCGTACCACGTCCCCAGGGTGCGGGCCCTTGGCGCGGTGACGGGAGGACAGCCGTACGACGTGGTCCTGTTCTGTGTGAAGACGTACGACAACACCACTGCAGCCGCTGGGATCGCGCCTGCGGTCGGTGACGGCACGGTGGTGATCTCGGTGCAGAACGGGATCGGCAACGACGATGTGCTACGGGCTGCGCTGCCCGGTGCACAGGTGTTCCCCGGGTTCGCGCACATCGTGTCCGCGCGCGTCGCGCCCGGTCGGATCCGGCAGTCCGGGGGGCCACGGACCCTGATCTATGGTGATCCCGAGCATCCCGACAGGGAGGTGCTGCGGGACATCGAGGCGGAGCTGCGATCGGCGGGAGTCGACGCCACCGCCTCCACGGACATCCTGCGGGATCAGTGGTCGAAGTTCGCGTTCATCGTCGCGTTCTCCGGGATGACCGCCCTGTGCCGGACACCGATCGGCCCGATCCTGCGCGACGAGGCGGCGATGCTCCTTTACCGGCGTTGCGTCGCGGAAGCCGTCGCGGTTGCCCGGGCGATCGGGGTCGCCGCCACGGAGGAGGCGGTGCTGACACGCACCGAGGCGTATCGCGGCGCGCAGGAGGGGGCGACATCGTCGATGCTGAGGGACCTGCTCGCTGGGCGAGCCACCGAGGTGGCGTCGCTGAACGGCGCGATCGTCGAACTCGCCGCCGCGCATGGCATCGACGCACCGGTCAACTCGGCCATTCACACCGCTGTCGCCCTTGCCGAGGCAGTCGGCGGGTAGCGGCCGATTACCGGAGCAGCGCTGACCACCGGAGCTGGACGGAAAGGAGACTGCCATCGAGGACCATGACGACACACTCGATCGTGGCGACCTTGCCTCCGAGACGGCCATCGTCATCGGTGCGGGTCTCGGCGGATGCTTCCTGGCCGTGGAACTGCGTCGACGGGGGTACGGGGAGGTGCTGCTGCTGGAACGGCTCCCGGAGACCTGCGGTGTCGGGCCGCGCGTGGTGACCGAGATCCATGCCGGTGGCGAGTACCCCTTCGACCTGCGCAGCGCCGTCGACTGCCTGCACGGGCTCGCGGCCATCCAACGGGTGCTGCCCGCCGAGGCGGTGACGAAGCCCCGGACCCACATGCTCATCGCCGCAGGTAGCGCGGCGGCCGGGCTGGATGGGCAGCGCTATGCCGCGCTACTACGGCACCTTCAGATCGAGTACGAGCAGATGGTCCGTCAGGATCCGAGCCTGGAGCAGGACATCTGTCCGGTCGGCGAGTTCTGGCGGCGGCTCGACCCGGACGAGTACGCCGACGTGGTCAACGTGGACTGCGGGTTCGTGACACCGCAGCGCGGGGTGCAACCCGACGTCCTCGTCTCCACGATCACGCGGATGCTTCACCGCACGGGCGTCGACGTACGCGTCGGACACAACGTCCGCCGGGTCGTCCGGCGCGGGCGCGGGCAGTTCCGGGTGGAGGCCGTCACCGAGGCCGGAGAGCGGACCTTCGACTCGTCCCAGGTCGCCTTCGCCAACCACGTCAGGGGTTTCGCGCTGGCGCGCGGGGTGGCTGACGACGGTTTCGCGCCGGATCGGGTGCATGTCGCGCTGCGGCTGATCGCCGATGTCGAGTACCGGCAGCCGCGCCCCTTCCCTGCGCCGACACGGCTGATGCTGGAGGGCGAATTCGGGGCGATGGACGCACCACTGGGCGCAGGGCACGGCCTCGTCTATCACCCGCCGCTGTCGCACCTGGAGCTGACCGAGCTGTCACCCCAGTACAGCGTGCCGGCCGACTGGCTCGACCGCGTCGCGCAACCCGCCGAAGCCGACACCGACCGGGCACGGCACCTGGTGGCCCGAGCTGCCGAGATCGCGTATCCGGTCCTGCGGGACGCCGTCGTGCGGCAGCCGCGCATCGCGATTGCCGTGAACAGCGTGGCCGACTCCCGGGTACGCCGGAACATGGGTGTCCGCATACCGAGCCGCGACTGTGTCAGCCTCGCGTTCACCACCAAGGCCACCACCACCGCCCTCAACGCCGCCCGCGCGGCCGACCACCTCACCGCCGACGCCCGGCGCCGGCATGCCGGGCCGCTGTCGGGAGGTGGCCGGCGGTCCCGGTAGATGCCGCGGACAATGGGTAGGGTCGAAATCATGGAAGCCGTCGCCGAGCAGTTGCCGGACTTCGACCTCACCGACGACGATCTGCGCCGCCGCGGCGACAAGAAGTGGCGCGACTGCCCTCCGGACGCTATCCCTGCCTGGCTCGCCGAGATGGACGTCGCACCGGCTCCTGTCATCGTCGCGGCCCTGCGGGAGGCGGTCGAAGCCGGCCTGGTCGGCTACCCCACCCTCACCGGCAGCGCCCTCCCTGAAGCTCTGAGCGGGTGGCTTCACCGGAACTTCGGCTGGCGAGCCGAGCCCGGTAACGTCGTCCTTGCCGGTGACGCCGTCGTCGGTGTGGCACTGGCGATCGAGGCCCTGTGCGCAGACGCGCCGGTCGTCGTACCGGTCCCGTGCTACCCGCCGTTCGTTGCCGCCCTTCCCCGGGTCGGCCGACAAATCGTGGGCGTGCCGTGCTCTCTCGACGGCGACCGGTACGTTCTCGATCTTGACGTGGTCGAGGCCGAGCTGGCCGCTGGCGCGCGCACCATTCTGCTGACCAATCCGCACAACCCCCTCGGCCGCAGCTGGTCCCGAGCCGAACTCACCGCCCTCCGGCAGGCGGCCGACCGGTACGGGGCCCGGGTGGTCAGCGACGAGATTCACGCTCCGCTGGTCCTGCCCGGCGCCGTCCACGTCCCGTACGCCACGATCGACCCCGACCGCCACATCACCGTCATTGCCGCCTCGAAGGCGTGGAACATCCCGGGCCTCAAGTGCGCGCAGGTCATCACCGGATCAGCGGCGGAGGCGGCCGGACTCCGGGCCTTGCCGCGGGCCGCAAACCGCGGCGTCTCCTCGCTCGGTGTGGCCGCGGCCGTAGCTGCCTACCGCGACGGCGACCCCTGGCGTACCGGACTCGTCGCCTACCTGCACCAACGTCGCGAGCAGTTTGGCCGGCTCCTGGCCTCTCACATGCCCCACGTGACCTGGCATCCGGGCGAGGCCACGTACCTCGCCTGGGTGGAGCCGCCCGGCCAGCCGGACCCGGCGGCCGCCGCCCTCCACAAGGGATCGGTCCTCCTCGACGCCGGGACGGCGTACGGCCCGCCCCCCGGCACAGCCCCCGGTGGCACCCGCATCCCGGGCTACGACACCTCGGTCCGCGTGAACATCGGCACCAGCGCGGAACGCCTCGAACGCATCGTCCTCGGCCTTGCCCGGGCCTGGACGTGAGGACCGGACCTGGACCTGAAGAGACGTCAGCCCGAAGCGGTTGTTCCTGCTCCTGCTCCTGCCGATGCCATCCAGGGGATGGTGCGGCGCAGCCCCTCGGTGAGGCCGACGCGGGGCGTCCAGGACAGCAGGCTGCGGGCCAGGGTGATGTCGGGGCAGCGGCGGCGCGGGTCGTCGACGGGGAGTTCCCCCGACTCGATCGACGACGGCGAGCCACATAGATCGCGGATGCGCCGGGCCAAATCCAGCATCGTGATCTCGTCGGTGTTGCCGATGTTCACGGGGCCTGGGTGATCGCTGGCGGCCAGGGCGAGAAGACCGTTGACCGTGTCGGCGACGTAGCACAGGGAGCGGGTCTGGGAGCCATCCCCGTAGACGGTGAGGGGCAGTCCGGCAAGCGCCTGGCTGATGAACGCTGGGACGGCGCGGCCGTCGCGCGGCCGCATACGCGGCCCGTAGGTGTTGAAGATCCGTGTGATGGCGGTGTCGGTGCCGTTGTCGCGGCGGAAGGACGCTGTCAGTGCCTCCGCATATCGCTTCGCCTCGTCGTAGACGCTGCGCGGGCCGACCGGGTTGACGTTGCCGCGGTAGCTCTCCCGTTGCGGATGCTCCGACGGGTCCCCGTACACCTCGGACGTCGAGGCGAGCACGAAACGTGCCTGCTTCGCATCGGCCAGCTCCAGGAAATGGAGCGTACCCAGGGCACCGGTCTTGAGTGTCATCAACGGCAGTTCGGCGTAATCCCGTGGCGAGGCCGGCGACGCCAGATGCAGCACGTAGTCGACGACGCCGTCCAGGCGGTACGGCAGTGTCACGTCGTGGGTGATCAACTCGAAACGCGGACTGCTGACGAGGGCAGTCAGGTTGACGGTCCGGCCGGTCGAGAGGTTGTCGATCCCGACCACGAGGGCACCCAGCCGGAGAAGCCGTTCACAGAGATGGGAACCGATGAATCCGGCGGCTCCGGTCACGACGACGCGGCACCCTGCGAACACAGTCCCGTCGAGCGCGGGCCCGTCGAGCCCGGACGCTGTTCGCGGTAAGGGGACCTCCACAGAAGGACTCCTCCTCGGGCATCGAGGATCGCTTCCCGGCCTGTTGGGAACGTCAGCTTGCGCGTCTCATTTTCCCGCATCCGGGGGCTGCTGGAATGATGGATTTCTGCCTTTCTTTGACCAGGAGAAGCGGAGAAGTGACGGTACCTGTACGGGACTCAGCGGCCCTCACGACCGGCCCCCGCCGCTCAGAACCACTCTGAGGTGGGCACGTTCGTGCTCTGGGGGGTGTCGGGCGTGAGTGAGGTTCAAATGGCTGGTACTGCGCTGGCCACGGGCGACCGCCCGCAGTTGTCTGTACGCCGACATACATCCATCCCGTCACGGGATACGGACGCGAAGGAGCGCCGCAGCATGCGAAGAAGACGGTTATCCGCCGCCCTGGCCACCCTCACCCTGGCCGCCGCCCTCGGCACCACGGCCACGGCCGCCGCCGCCCCGGCCACCGACGACCCCGGCCCTCTGCCGGTCTGCGCCACCGGGTACGTGTGCGTCCACCACGACCTCGGCGTCGTCACCCTCGTCCCCGAGGGCAACCGCCATACGTTCGACCCGGCCGTGAGGACGACGGCCGTGGTCAACAGCACGAAGATTCCGTACTGCATCGGCGGTACGTACAACACGGGCGTCGGCCCCGGCGACACCTTCACGCCGCCGGTCCCGTACGCCACCCGCAGCCTGACGCCGTCTCCGGACGGCATTTGCCTGACGACGGACTGACACGCGGCTGAGGGGGAGGGGCCGCCGGCAAGCCGGCGGCCCCTCATGCAGGCCCGGGGCCGGGCCTGGGCCCGGGCCCTGGGTGGGCGGGGGCGTGGGGTGGGCCGGGTCTTGTGGTGGGTGGGCGTCGGGGTGGGGGTGTGGTGCGGCGACGTGGGTGTGGAGCATTGGGGCCCACTTCGACGCCTGGCCGGTTCCGCCCGGGTGACCGGCGTTGGGAGTGGTCGGCGATGGGTCGGGGTGGACGGCGGTTGGGCCCTCGCGTGCCGCCCGGTCCGTCCCGGGGGCGAGGCCGGGCGGGTGCGTGTCGGTGGGCGGAATCGGTGGCAACTCCCGCCACGAACCGGCACAAATCATCCACGCGCCCCGACTTTCGCCCGTCGACGTGCGCGTGGCCGGGGGGAGGGGGCGTGGGGCGCTGCCCTGACCGGTCCGGGTGCACGGGGGGCGATGAACTCGCGGTAACACCTCCCCCGCGAAGCGGGGTAAATCGACCACGTGCCTCGACTTTTGCGCGTAGGCGTGCACGTGGCCGGGCCCAGGGGTGTGGGACGCGAGCCTGACCGGCTGGGGTGCACGTGAAGGCGCAGAACTCCCGGTAACCCCCTCCGCGAAGTGGGGCGAATCGCCCACGCGCTTCGACTTTCGCGCATCGGCGTGCACGTGCCGGGGCTGAGGGGCGTGCCATGCTCCCTGTGGGCCGGGGTGCACGTGAAGGTGCCGAACGTTCGGTAACGCTCCTCGTGAAGTGGGGCGAATCGCCCACGTGCCGGGACTTTCGTGCGTCGGCGTGCAGCGGCATCCGCTGCACGCCCCGGCCCTTGTGGCGTCCGCCGGTGGCGCCCGGGTGCGGGGGCCGGGTTGCCTCCCCGGTGTCGCGTCGTCCCGGCGCCTACCCCGTCCACCGGCCCGGCCCGCGCTCCCCGCCGCCGCCGGTGGGCGGGCCCCATCGCGGGGCGCGTCTGCGGGGGCCGGGCTCGCTGCCGGGGGTCCGTCCCCGGGCCGGGGGAGTGTCCGGAAGCGGGCCGGACCCGCCGCCCGGGGTCCGTCCCCCGTCCGCTGCGGCGCGACGGCGAGTGGGGCGGCCCGGTGCCCGGGGTCCGTCCCCCGTCGACAGGGTGTGACGGCGGTTGGGGCGGGCTCGCTGCCGGGGGGGGTCCGTCCCCGGGCCGGGGAGGTGCCCGGGAGCGGGCCGGGCCCGCCGCCCGGGGTTCGTCCCCCGTCCCCGGGGTGCGACGGCGTGCCGGGGGGCCCGGCACCCCGGGGGGCCGCCCCCCGGCGACCGGCCGTGGCGGCGGTCGAGCTGGGGTCTGGCTCGGGTGTCCCCCCCCGTCGCGGGGGTCTGCATGCGTGGGTCCGGTCCCTGGGTGCCCGCTCCCCCCGGGCCACCTCATAGCTGCCGGTCTGTTCACGGGCCGGAGTCCGGGGTCAAGGGTGGGGCGCAGCCCCATCGCGCAGCGACGCTCCCGGAGCGAAGCGGAGGGGACGCCCTTGACGCCGGACGGAGGGCCGCACGATTGAGCGATGGGGTGGCCCGGGGGGTGCCCCCAGGACACCACCCACCCCGACACCGGGAA
>NZ_JBMDLF010000014.1:0-139156 GCF_048656465.1 Streptomyces sp. MAR4 CNX-425
CACTGTCACCCCCCGAGACCGTGTGACCTCTGCGACAATTCCGCTGCAGAGGTCGCCGATGCGGATTCCTGCCAGGAACTCCCGAGAATCCTGATCGTCCGACGCCGCCCCCATGCCGTCCAGCCTCTCATGGAGAGCCGTGCGCCGGCTCGGGGATGGTGTTGTCAGGCTGCGGCCTTGAGGATGCGCCCGCCCCCGAGTCCGGCCCAGGTTCGCAAGAGTAGTCTCGCCCAATGTACTGGGGTTCAGGCGCAGACGTAGAAGCAACCGGCCGCCGGGCTCGGTGACCATCCGGACGTTCACGCCGTGGCGCCGGTGCTTTGGGAGTAGTCGGCCCGGCCGTCGCCGACCTGGTCGCGCTCGGCGAGGGTCCCGTCCAGGAGGACGAAGTCAGGATCGTGGTTTTGCAGCGTCTTCGGCAGGCCCGGTGCACGTGCGGCGGTGGACTCGCTGATGCCGAAACCGGCAGCGGTCTTCGCCGGCTTCGCTTCGAAAGTGGGGGCGTCCGATGCCTGGGGAGCGGACGCCGGTGTCAGGGGCGCTCGTACCCGGCGGCGGGAGAGGGGCCCAGCCCGCGGTGGGCTTCGGCGGCCGCGTGGGTGTGGTGGCGGGCCAGGTCGTCGCGGCCGAGGCGGGCGGCCAGCTGGGCGAGGACGGTGTGGGTGGATCCCCAGGCTGCGGTGGACACGCCGGCGACGATGAACTGGTCGGCGTGCGGGGCCAGTTGGTTGTAGAGGTGCTGTGGGTCCGGCATGCCGAGGCGGGCCGCGACGAGTCCCCAGACGGGCAGCAGGAAGTCGGCGGCCCAGTCGTCCGCGACGTCCGTACCCCAGCGGGCGATCAGCTCGCGGGCCTGGTCGGTACGTCCGGTCTCGGCGAGGGCCAGGATGGCGACCGGGCGCAGCGGCGTCGTGTCCGGCTCCGTGGCGGCCGCCACGAGGTCGTCGATGATCTCGGCGACCCGGCCCTGGGCGCGGCGGCAGGTGTAGAGGGTGACCAGGGTCCGCCAGCGCGCGCCCCAGGGCGTAGCGGCGAATCGCGGCGTGGAGTGAGCGCCGACCAGTTCCTCTGCCTCGGCCCAGCGGCCGTCCAGGGTGGCGCGGGCGGTCTGGGCGACCTTGACGATCGACTCCAGCTCGGGGCGGGGGGCCTCCTTCAGCAACCGTCGGCAGTGGTCAAGCTGTTGTTCCCAGGCGGGCAGGTCCCCGGCGCGCAGCAGACAGGCCATCAGGAAGGCGCGGGCGATCAGCTCGGTGGAGCGAGGCAGGCCGGGCAGTGCCGCCATCTCCTGTGCGGCGCGCAGGCGTACGGCGTTGCGGCCGGGGGCGAAGCTGGCGAGCAAATAATTGCCGAGGACGCGGGCGAGCAGCACCGGGTCGTCGAGGGTTCGGGCCAGGCGAACCGCCTCGGCGGCGTGTCGTTCGCCCTCGGCGCGGCGCGGTCCGTAGTGCAGCTCGACGCCGAGCGCGCCGAGCAGAACGGCCCGGTCGCGGTCCTCGAGCGGCCCGTCGAGCAGCTCCTCGATCGCCTCGACGACCGGCAGCTTGACCGTGCCGTACGGGCGCCAGTTCCACAGCGTCGGGGCGGCGAAGGCGGTGAGGATGCCGAGCAGAGCCTGGCGGTCGCCCGATTCGCGGGCGAGGTCGAAGGCCGCGTCCAGGCCCCGGCCGGCGCCGGTGGCGTCGCCGACGGCGCGGCGGGCCTGGCCGAGCTCGGTGAGCAGCCGAGCGCGTCGCGCCGCTCCCTCGGCCGGCGGCAGTACGGACAGCGCCAGCTCCCAGAACTGCACCGCCTCCGCATAGGCCTGCTGCGCGGTGGCCTGCCGGGCTGCCTTCGAGGCGTGCGTCACCGCCTGGGACGCGCCGCCGATGCGGGCGGCCGCGGCGAAGTGCTGGGCCAGGGTGGCTGCTTCGGCCGCAGGCAGCACCGGCTCCAGGGCCTCGCCGATGCGCAGGTGCAGGCGGGCGCGGTCCAGGCGGGGCAGTCCGGCGTAGAGGGCGTCGCGTACGAGGGCGTGGCCGAAGCGGTAGTCGGGGCCGTTGGGCGGCTCGGCGATCAGGCCGGTGACGACGGCCGGTTCGAGGCCGTTCAGCACCTCCTCGATGGGCAGGCCGGTGGCGGCGGCGAGTAGGTCGGCGTCCGCTTCGGCGCCGGCCACCGCGGCGGCGCGCAGCAGCCGGGCGGTCTCCTCGGGCATGCGGGCGACGCGCCGCGCGATGACGTCCCGGACGCCGGCGGGAAGCGCGTCCGCCAGCACGTCGTCGGCGCCGTCGGCCGGCGGGCCGGCCTCGCGGCCGGCCTCGCTCTCCTGTAGCCGCAGCACCTCGCCCAGGTAGAAGGGGTTGCCGCCGGTGCGGCGCAGCAGTGGCTGTGCCAGGTCTTCCTCGGCCCCGCGGGCGCGCAGGTACCACGCCACGTCGGCCTCCGTGAACGGCTTCAGCTCCACCCGGGAAGCGCCCTCCAGGCGGGCCAGTGCGCCGAGGGTGTCGCGCAGCGGGCCGGGATGGTCGCCGGGCTCGGGGCGACGGGCGACGAGAACAAGCACCCGCCGGCGGGTGACGGCGCCGGCGACGTGGGACAGCAGCCGCAGCGAGGAGATGTCGGCCCACTGCAGGTCGTCGAGGACGATCAGCAGCGGCTCATCGGTGGCGGTCAGCGCCGATACGACGCGCTCGTACCGCTCGTACAGCGCCGCGTCCGGATCCGCCGCGGGCACCTCGTCCGTCAGCAGGGCACCGGCGGCGTCGCCCGCCGCCTCGCGCAGGACCTGGACCCAGGGCCAGAAGGCGGGTGCGGTGCCGTCGACGCAGCCGCCGCGGGCGACGGTGAAGCCACGCGCAGCGGCCCGCTCGGCCACCTCGTCGGCGTAGCGGGTCTTGCCGATGCCCGCCTCTCCGGACACCAGCAGCACGCCGCCGCCGCTCCGCCGCGCCGCGGCCAGCCGTCGGTCGGCCAGCGCCAGCTCGGCGTCCCGGGCGATGAGCCCGTCGGCGGGCCACGCCGGTGCAGCGGGGGCGGGGGCGGGCTGCGGCAGGGCCGGGAGTCGCAGCTCGGGCGCCTGGTCGAAGACCGCCTGCTCCAGTTGCCGCAGCTCGGGCCCCGGCTGCAGCCCCAGGTCGTCATCGAGCCGGGCACGCACTCGGCGCAGCGCCGCGAGCGCATCGGCCTGGCGGCCGGTGCGATACAGCGCGAGCACCAGCAGCGCCCAGCCGCGCTCGCGGTACGGCCGCAGTTCCGTCAGCGCCTCCAGGCCGGGCACACACGCGGCCGCCTCGTCGAGGGCCAGCCGGGCCTCGTACCGGTCTTCCTCCGCGGCCGCCCGCACCTCGGCCAGCCGCACGGCCGCCGGCCGGGCGAACCGCTCCTCGGCGAACTCGCCCAGCGGGTCCCCGCGCCACAGTTCCAGCGCCCGACCCAACACCCGTGCCGCCTCGGCATGATCGCTACGCGCCAGCGCCGCGCGGCCCTCGTCCGCGCCTGCGGTGAAGCGCTCCAGGTCGATCTGGCCGGGGGCGACGGCGAGCAGGTAGCCGGGCTCGCGGGTGAGCAGCAGCCGCGGCGGGGTACGCGGCGGGCGGTCCGGTTCGAGCACCTTGCGCAGGTGGGCGACGTACGCCTGCATGGTGCGGGTGGCCTGCGCAGGCGGCTCGCCGGTCCACAGCTCATCGATCAGCCGATCCAGGGACACTACCCGGCCGGGCTCCAGCGCCAGCATCGCGATCAGGGCGCGCTGCTTTCGGGTGCCCAGGTCCAGCGGCCGCCCGGCGGCGTCGGCGACCTCCACGGCCCCGAAGAGCCGGAACCGAAGGCTCACAGCCACGGCTCGCACTCCTCTCCTCACCGATCCCGTACGGCACCCGTGCGGGCCACAGCTCGCGACCTCAGCTCGATCCCAGCTCGACCCCAGACGTGCGGGCCGAAGGTTGCAGCGTCGGACAGCGGGACGGACGAGAGGGAAACAGCAATGACCATAGGAAACGATCTGCGCGCCGCCGTCAAGGGCAATATTCTCACTCAGGGTGACGAAGGCTTCGACGTTGCCCGCCGCCCGTGGAACCTCGCGGTGGACCAGCGGGTGGCGGCCGTGGTGGACGCGGCGGACGCCGCCGACGTCGCGGCCGTGGTCCGCCAGGCCCGCCTCGCCGGGCTGGCGGTGCTGGCCCAGCCCAGCGGGCACGGAGCCAGCGGGGACACCGACGGCGCAATCCTGCTGCGCACGGGCGGACTGAGCGGCGTCGAGATCCGTCCGCAGGAGCGGATGGCCCGGGTGGGCGCGGGCGTGAAGTGGGGCGAGGTCCTCACCGCAGCCGGCCCGCACGGGCTGACCGGCCTCGCCGGCAGCTCACCGGCGGTCAGCGTCACCGGCTACACCCTGGGTGGCGGGCTGAGCTGGTTCAGCCGCGCACACGGCTTCGCGGCGAACAGCGTCCACGCCTTCGACGTGGTCGACGCGGACGGCGTCCAGCGACGGGTGACCGCACAGTCGGACCCGGAGTTGTTCTGGGCGCTGCGCGGAGGCAGCGGCGAGTTCGCCGTCGTCACCGCCGTCGAGTTCGGCCTGTACCCGGCGCCCGAGCTGTACGGCGGGCGGATGGTGTGGCCGGCGTCCGCAGCGCCCGCAGTGCTTGAGGCCTACCGCGAGGTGACGGCCACCGCGCCGGACGAGCTCACCGTCTGGTACGACCTGCTGCAGTTCCCCGGCGCCCCGGCCATGGTTGCCGTCGACACCACCTACCTGGGCCCGGCCGGGGAGGCCGAGGCCCTGCTGCGCCGCTTCGACAAGATCGACGGCCGGATGAGCGACTCCCGCGGCCCGCTGCCAGTCGCCGAGCTGGGCACCATCACCGCCGAGCCGACCGACCCGGGCCCCGGCACGTCCCGCGCCGAGCTGCTGACCGAGCTGACGGACGACGTCGCCGAGGCCCTGCTGGCCGAGCCGATCGACCCGCTGCTGAGCGTGCAACTGCGCCACCTCGGCGGAGCACTGGCCGGCCTCCCGGCGAACGCCGGGGCCTGCGGGGAACTCACCGAGCAACACCTGCTCTACACCTTCGGCATCCCGGCCACACCCGAGAAGGCCGCAGCCGTCCACGAGCGGCAGCGCGACCTTGCCGCCGCCCTCACCCCGTACACCAGCGGCCGCAAGCCCTACACCTTCCTGGCCCCCGGTGAGCGGGCCGCGAACGCCTTCACCCCGGCGGCGCTGAGCCGGCTGCGCGCCCTGAAGCGCGAGCGCGACCCCCGCGGCATCTTCCGCACCAACTATCCCGTCCTGGGCTGACCCGGCTCCTGCACAACACCAGGACATCTGCAAAGGGAACCAAGAAGGATGACCACCGCCCGTCGCCATACCGGCTGGACGCTGCCCCTCCCCGGCCTTCGCCCAACTGGTCCTCCCCGAGGTCGGTTCCGCCCCCGGCTTCTCCTCCCACAGCCTGCAGTGGGTGATCAGCGGCTACGCTGTCCCCTTCGGCGACTCCCTGCTGCTCGGCGGCCGGACGAACGACCTGTTCGGTCCGCTCCGGATGTTCGCCCTCGGCCCATCCCTGTACGCCGCCCCGTCACTGGCCGGCGACCTCGCCTGGGATCCCTGGGTGCTCGTCGATGAAGCTCACGAACGTGCGTGTGACCGGTCGGGCTCGGCCGCGAAGAAAGCCGACACCGCCTTGAGGATCTTGTTCACCCGCTTCAGCTCCGCGTTTGCCTTGCGTGGCCGCTTGATCTCGGCCGACTCCTCTGTCGTCGTCCCCGGCCGGGTGCCGGCGTCGACCTGGCCGGGGCGGGCCACGTCCACGCGGCCGGCCCCTGGTGCGGGCTCGCGGCGCCGCCGCGGGCGGCGATGATCAGGTCGGCCATACGGCCGATTCTGCCGTCCAGCGGTGGGTGCCGCTCAGCCGACGATCGCCTCGACGAGCACCGGGAGGTCGCTGTCCTGCTGGATGGCGCCGATGAGGAGAGTACGGTCCCCCAGCCGCCAGGCGCTGTGGTGGAGGTAGTCGAGCCCGCCGGTCTGATCCCCCTCCGCCGGTGCCAGCCGGCCGCCGAGCGGCCCCTGCTCCACCTCCGCCGCCAGCCGGCGCGACTCCGCCTCCGCCTCCTCGTACAGGGCTTCGAGGGCCTCGAAGCCCTCGTCGTCCTCGTCCACTTCCCGCAGCCACAGCGTCACCGCGAGATGGATTCCGGGCGGATCGCCCTGGATGCCCGCTGTCAGACCGTCCTTCTGCCAGACCCGCTGAAAGGGCGCGCCCGGCCTCGCGCGCGGCACGGACCAGCCTTCCTCCTCAAGCGCCGCCGCCAGCAGCTCGCCCGTGAGCTGCGGCGCGGAGGCCAGGCGCTGGACGAGAGCGATGAGTTCGTTCATGTGCTGATCATCCCGTTCGCCGGTACGTGGAACACCTGCAGTCTGCCATCACTCATGGCGTCCGCCACCGACTGGCTGACCGAGCTGTCGGAGAACAGTTCGCGCAGGTGGTCGGCGCCCTGCGGGCTGGAGGTGGCGTAGCGGACGCCGTTGGCGCCGAGTTCGTCGTTGAGGGTCACCAGGCGCTCCGCCTGGTCGATGATGCGGTCCTGGTTGTAGTGGCGGTGCTCCGGGTTGTACTGGGACGACGACCACTGGTTCTCGTTGCCTGTCCACTTCGCCTCGACGAGGAAGTTGTCGGCGGTCGGCCCGCCGTCCACGTGCACCTGGCGGCCGTTCTGCAGCTTGAAGACCTGTTCGTAGTCGGTGTGCGTGACGAACCGCTGGTACTGGTACGAGACCCGCTTCAGCAGCTTGTCCGTCAGCCAGTCGATCCGCAGGAACTGCGGGCACATCTGCAGACCCAGCGGGTCGGACCAGGTCAGCGGGTTCGGCGCGTACGCGTAGTTGTCCGGTGCGGCGGCGAGGCCGAGGGGGTCGGGGGTGAGGAACCGGGTGCTGCGCGGGTCGTAGTAGCGGTGGCGGTTGTAGTGGAGACCGCTCTCCTGGTCCGCGTACTGGCCGGGGAAGCGCAGGGGGCAGGCGGCGGGGGCGGCGGGGTGCGGGCCGGCCGGACCGCCCCACACCGTGGCGCGGTGGCGCCAGACGACCTCGCCTTCCGGGGTGATCAGGTCGGTGGGCGCGCCGACGAGGTCGGTGGCGATGGCGTAGAAGCGCCGGTCGATCTCCTCCTGCGGCGCGTCGCGCAGCGAGCGGCGTTCGCTCTGGGCCACGGGCCGGTGGCTGCCCGGTTCGTAGTCCCAGGTGACGGAGTGGCTGCCGCCGTCGTCGGTGAGCGTCGACTGTTCCGCGAGACGGTCGCCGTCCCAGGCGAAGTCCACGCGCCGGGCCACGCTCCCGTCGGCGCCGAGGAGTTCCTTGGCGAGCCGGCGGCCCATGGGGTCGTAGCGGTAGCGCCACCGGCTGCCGCCGGGGGTGACGACCTCGGTGAGCTGGTCGTCCGCGTCCCAGGTGAACCGCCAGGTGCGGCGGGTACCGGAGAGCGTGCGGCGGGTGATGCTCGTGCAGCGCCCCTGGTCGTCGTAGTCGTAGCGGGACCTGCCGGCGTGCCGGAGGCGGTTGCCCGTGTACGTGTACGCCTCCGGCTCCGCGGCCGTGGCGGGGCCGGCGGCGCCCGCCCCGGCCGTCGTGCCCGCCGCCGCGGACGACACGTTGCCCGCGGCGTCGTAGGCGTAGTGCTCGCTCCAGCCTTCGGCGCGTACCGCCGTGATCCGTCCCTCGGCGTCCAGTTCGAGGGTGCGGGAGCCGGCGTGCAGGTCGTCCAGTCCGACGAGCCGGCCGGCGGGGTCGTAGCGGTAGTCGGTGCGGCCCACGGTGCGGAACTTCGCGAGCGGGTCGTGCGCCGCGGACTCGCCGGGGGCCGTCAGCTCGCGGCCGGTGAGCCGGTGGCTGTCGTCCCACCGCTGGCCGATGCGGAGCTTGTCGCCGAAGACCCGCTCCGTCTCGCGGCCGATCCCGTCGTACGCGAACGTGACCTCGTGTCCGTCGGCGACCAGCCGCACCGGCAGGCCGTTGTCCGCGTAGTCCCACTCGCTGACCGCCCCGGAGGGCGTGCTGCGCCGGCGCCGCCGGCCCAGTTCGTCGTACGCGTAGCCGGTGGTGCGCCCGTTGACGGTCTCGCGCAGCAGCCGCCCGGCGCCGTCCCTCTCGACCTCCAGGACGGCGTCGGCGTTCTGCGCGCGGACCAGGCGGCCGTCGCTCCCGTACGCGTACGTGGTGGCCGCGGCGCCGCTGAGCTTCTCCACGATCCGGCCGCGGGAGTCACGCCGGTACGTCGTCGTCTGCCCGGCGCCGTTGGTGCGCGCGCTCAGCCCGCCGGCGGCGTCGCGGGCGTAGCGCAGGACGCGGTCGTTGAAGTCGGACTCGGCGACGAGCCGGCCGGCGGCGTCGAAGTCGTAGGTCCAGGTGGCGCCGCGGGCGTCGGTGACGGTGGTGAGGCGCAGCTCGGTGTCGTAGGCGAAGAGCCGGCGCGCTCCGTCCGCGCCCGTCTGGGCGGCGAGCAGGTCGAAGTGCGTGTACTCGAAGCGCGTCGTGGCGCCGGTGGGGTCGGTGTGGGCGACGAGGTTGCCCTCGGCGTCCCAGTGCCAGGTCTCGGCCGTGCCGTCCGGGTGGGTGCGGGTGACGGGCTTGCCCTCCGTGGTCCAGGTGACGTGCGTTGCATGGCCGAGGGCGTCGACGGTGGCGGCGATCCGGCCGAAGGCGTCGCGGCGGCGCTCGATGGCGGCGCCGTGCTGGTCGACGGTGCGCACCGGCAGCCCGCGGGGGTCGCACTCGACGCGGGTGGTGACGCCGAGGGGGTCCGTGAGGGCGGTGAGGCCGCCGGCGTTGTCGTACGCGAAGGTGGTCGTCGCGCCGAGGGGGTCGGTGACCGAGGTGCGGTTGCCGCGCTCGTCGTAGGTGTAGCTCCAGCGGGTGCCGTCGGCGCCGTGGAGGACGAGAGGCAGGTGGATGTCGTTGAACTCGGCGGTGGCGCGGGTCTCGTCCGGGGAGACGACGGCGGTGAGGTTGCCGGCCTCGTCGTACTCGTAGCGGGTGGTGTGGCCGAGGGCGTCGGTGTGGGAGCGGAGACGGTTGCGCTCGTCGTAGGTCCAGTGGTCGGTGTTGCCGAGCGGGTCGGTGACGGAGGTGCGCTGGAGCAGCTCGTTGTGGTGGTGGACCGTGGTGTGGCCGAGGGAGTCGGTGTACGCGGTGGTCCGGGCCGTGGCGTCGTAGGCGATGGTGCAGTCGAGGAAGCCGCCGGGGCCGCTCCCGCGCACGCAGCGGTCCTCGGTGTCGTACGCGAACTCGTACCAGCTTCCGTTGCGGTCGATCCAGGCGGTGACGCGGCTGTGGTCGTCGTAGGTGTAGCGGAACGGTTCTCCCGAGGAGTTGACGACCTCGGCGAGGTTGCCTTCGGGGTCGTATCCGTACGACACGAGGACGGTGCTGTCCTCCCCCTCCCGCAGGGCGAGGGCGGTGATGTTGCCCTCCTCGTCCGTGCGGACGTCCACGTGGTAGCCACCGCTGTGCCGGATCGCCTCCGGCAGGCCGTCCGCCGCGTAGTCGAAGTCGATCCGCTGCCCGTTGCGGTCGGAGACGGCGCGTACGGGCAGCACGAGCGGGCCGCCGTCGTCCTGCGCGCCGCCGGTGGCGAAGTGCCGTGTCAGACCACTGGCCGGATCGGTGACCCGGATCTCGCCACCGGCCGTGCCGTCCCAGACGAGCGGCCAGGCCGGCCCCTCCTGCGGCAGCACGGGCACGCCGGGCCGGGGAACGGGGTACGCCAGCAGCATGCCGTCCTCGGTGGCGAGGGCGGCGCCGTCCGCGTCGATCTCCAGCCGCTGGTCGAAGGTGGAGGCCCACGACGCACCGAACCAACGGCCGTAGCGGTACGTGGACAGATGCGTCCGCGTGCACGTCAGCGCGAGCAGTCCGGGCAGGCGGACGTCGGTCTCGATCATGATCATCTCGCCGGAGACCATGTCCACCGGGTCACCGCCGGGGCACCGGCCCACGGCCGCCTTGCCCTTGGCGACGAGGTTGTCCATGCCGCTGCGCAGGCTGTTGGCGGCGCCGCGGAGCTTGTTGAGGCCCTTGGTCCCGAGGCCGCGGACCGCGGCGGCCATGCCCTTGAGGCCCCCCTTGGCGAGGGCTTTGAGGCCGCCGGCGAGCCTGCCGAGGGAGGTGAGGCCCTTCATGCCGGGGATGCAGTCGAGGGCGGCGAGGGCGACGTCCCAGAGGGAGGCTTGGCCGTTCATGTACTTGTAGAGGGTGTCGGCGAGGACGACGAGGGCGGCGGCCAGCACCACCCAGGCCAGCGGCCCGCCGATGATCAGGACGACGATGCCGAGGACGGCGACGATCACCTTGCACACGGAGACGATGGTGTCCCAGTTGTCCTTGACCCAGTCGACCGCGTTCTCCCACCACTTGCGGTTCTGGATCCCCGCGTCGGAGGCGTCCTCCAGCTTGTCCTTGGCCTCGGACGCGGCGTCCTCACGCATCTTCTTCGCGTCCGCGGCCATCTTCTTGGCCGCTTCGAGGCCGCCCTGGGCGTTGTCGACGGCCGTCTGGGCGCTGGACTGGGCCGACTTGGCGTCGGTGGCGTTGCGGGTCGCGGCCCGCACCTCGGAGTCGTCGGGCTTCTCCTTGCCCTCCGCCTCGTCGTACTTCTCCGTCTTCTCCGTCGCCCGCTCGACCCAGGAGTTCGCCGAGTCCAGACGCCCGTTGGCGGCGGTCAGGTCGTTGCGGGCCTCCCGGCCCTTGGCGAGCGCCTTGTCGGCGAGGGACTGGGCGCGTTCCAGCTTCGGCCAGTACGCGGCCAGCGCGTCGCCGGCGAGGTCGTAGGAGCGCTGAAGCTTCTTCAGGTTCTTGGGGACCTCGTCGAACTCGTCCTGGAACGCCTTCGCCGTCTTCCCAGCCCACCGCAGGAGGGCGTCCTCACCGGCCATGCCCTTGATCTGCCGCAGCGCGTCCGCGACGTCGTCGGCGAAGTCGTGCAGCTCACGGGCGAGTTGCTTGACCCGGTCCGGATCCCCCGGCGTCGGGTCCTCATCGAGGTCGAGTACGTGCCAGTCCGTCGGACGATTCCCCACTGCTCCCGACCTCCGAAGTCCCCTGCCACACAGCCCTATCGGTGCCCGGACAACGCTCATCGCTACCCACGCGTGCATGCAAAGACGACAGATGGTGGCGAACCGGTTTCAGGCAGGCGGGAGAGCAGGTTCGAGCCCGGCCGGTGAGGAGCACCGGGTGCTGCTCACCGACCGGGGTGCCCGGGCGGGTCACCCGGCCGGGGAAGCCGGACCGCCCACGCGGGCCTCGACGCACTCGCGGGCCCCGTGCCCTGCGGGGCGGAAGCACGCCCGAACGGTGCTGCCGGGGCGGGCCGCGGCCATGTCGGTGTAGATGTAGGTTTCCGTGTCGTCCCTGGTTCTGACGCGCACGCCGTGGGCCGGTCCTCCCACCCTCATCTCCAGCCGGTCGCCGATCTCCGTCCCCCAGGCACGGGCCCAGCTCGCACCGCACTTCTCGCTGTGGCGCAGTTCGACGTGGGCGCCGGTGGCGGTGCTGTGCACGCTGAGCGTTTCGGGGCCGACGCCGCAGATCAGGCGCATCGGGTCCCGCCCCTCGCAGTCGGCTCCGCGGCATCCCGGGACGGGGGACGGAGCGGAGGCGAGCGCCGGGTCGTCCTCCGCCGCACCGAATACCGGCAACGGGAGGAGCACGAGCGCCGTGGTGCCGACGGCGACGAGTGTCCAGGCCGCGGCCAGCGCCAGCATGACCCGCCCCCCTCTCCCCCACGGCCGTGGGGGAGAGGGCTCCGGCGGTGACGGCGTCCGCTCGCCGGCGCCGGGCGGACCGACCGCCGTACGTCCGCGCCAGTGCGCCTCGGCTATCTCCCACAGGCCCAGCAGGCGCCCGGCCGGTTCCCCCGCGACCGAGCAGATGTCCCGCACCGCCTGCCGGGGAGGCAGGCTCTTGCCGTTGAGATAGCGCTCCCACGAACTCTTGCTGTAGGCGGTCCGCTCCGCCAGCGCCGCCAGGCTCACACCCGTGCGCTCCTTCAGCTCCCGCATCGCCTCGACCAACGGGGCGTGTTCCGGACTCACTCGGGCGCCTCCCGCAGTGCCGCCCAGGTGTGCGGGCCCACGACACCGTCCACGACCAGGCTCTCCCGCTTCTGGATGCGCTCCACGGCACGCTGCGTCCTCGGCCCGAAGACGCCGTCGATGTCTCCCGGCGGGATGCCCGCCCGCCGCAACAGGCACTGCGCCTCGGCCACGTCGGGACCGACGTGGGTGTACGCCAGGATCATGTCCGAGGTCCGGCTCAGGCCCGCGTACCAGCGGTTGCCGATCCGCTCCGGTCGGCAGGTATACGCGACCGGCACCAGGGACTCCGTGACCGTTGCCGGAGTCGCGGCCGCGGGCTGTGTGCGGTTGCGGGCGAGCTGCGCGCGGGCGTCCGCGAGCTGCATCGCAAGAACGAGGACGGCCGAGGTTGCCAGCGCCAGCGCGATCGCTCCTGAGGTGATGACGACCCGCAGGGAGCGGCTGTACGGGCCGGGCGCCACGCCGGGGCGGGTCTCCGCCGGAGCGGGGCGCTCGGTGCCGCCGGTGACGGCAGCGCCTCCGTGCGTCCAGAACGGGGCGGCGACCTCGTACAGGGCGAGCAACCGGTGCGGATCCCCCGCACCAAAACGGGCTACCGCCTCGACTGCCGCCCGGGGCGGCAGCGACCTCCCCGTCAGGTAGCGCTGCCACGATCTCGCGCTGTAACCGGTCTTCGCCGCGAGTTGGCGGGTACTCAGTTCGTGGTGGTCCTTCAGCACCCGCAGCTGCACGATCAACCGGCGGACATGCGGGTGCAGTTCAGCCGGTAGCTCTTTCCAGCGCGACATCTTCCCCCCGCTCGCGTCCCTCAGCGGAACAGCGCCCCCGAGCCTTCCGTGTCAGCCTACCTGGCCGGCAATCGTCCCGCCGTTGCGCCAGTCACCCGGCTCCCCCGCAGGTCAGGGGGTGGGACGTCCCGGAACGAGGTCACCTTTGAGCCAGTCGTGGCCGGTGACCCGCTCAGGCACCAGGCTCGTGAGGGAGTCGCGCCAGGACCGGCCGGCTCCTGCATCGCACAGCTGAAGGGGAACCTCATGCGAGCTCTTACGAAGGCGCTCATCGGCGCCACCACGGCCGTCGGGATCGCGGCGGGTGGTCTGGCCACGGCGGGCACGGCCGTGGCCGCTCCCTCCCCCGCGCAGCAGGTGGCGGACTCCCAGGTCGCACCGCTCGCCGTGAAGAACCTCGGCCTCAGCCGGGACCAGGCCCGAAACGCTCAGCGCTTCCTGGCGAAGCACTGGAACTACAACGGCCGGATCGACGGATACCTCGGCACCGGCAGCTGGAAGGCGTTCCAGCGCCTCTTCAAGAAGCACTGGAAGTACGGCGGCCGGATCGACGGCATCGTCGGCCCGGGGACGATCAAGGGGCTGCAGCGCATGCTGGCCAGCAACGGCTTCTACGAGGGCCGGATCGACGGTATCGCCGGAACCGGGACCAGGGCGGCATTCAAGCAGTGGGCCAACGGCATCTCCTGACCTGCCGGCGCCCGATGTCTCTGCCGCCCGGATACGGGCGGCAGAGACGCGCTGTCTTCCTGTGCGCACGCGCTCGGTGAATTCGGAGACCCGAGCGTCTTCAACCGGTGAGGAGGGCGTTCAGGGCGCCGGTGGCAAGGGCGGTGACGACGAGGCCGCCGACCAGCGCGCTCGCGCCGATGCCCATCGCCGCCAGGGGTTTGGTGTCCGGTTTCAGCAGCGTTCTGCCCGTGGAGTGCCGGGCGGCGGCGACAGCGGCGAAGCCGCCGGCAACAAACAGGAGCGAGGTCAGGAAGAGAAATCCGGCGAAGCGACGGCCCGGTTCCTGTGCGGAGATCTCCCGCCGGCCTTGAAAAGCGACCTCGACTATCCGGCCGTCCCAGTAGGTGGCGGTGACCGTGTCGCCGGGCTGGGCGGTGTCGAAGACCGGGTGACTCCCTCCGCCCATCCGCACCCACTGCGACGACCGGCCGTCGCGGGACAACAGCATGTAGTGGGGACGGCCCTTGCCCTTCCGGCGTTCCTTGTCGGTGAGCGTGACCGGTGTCTGTGATCGGCAGCCCGGTGCGGGCTCCGCGGTGGGACAGCTGGGGGCCGAATCGTAGGCCCGCCGCTTCTCCAACTCGCCGGGCAGCAGAAGGGCGGCGAGTGCGAGGCCGACGAGCAGGAGTACGCCGGCGATCGTCGCCGACAGTACGGGTCTGGGCTTGTGCTCGGCAGCCAACCTGGTCCCCTCATCGCCTGGTGTTCAGGGGACATGATCTTCATATTGCGGTTCGGGGAGGTCAACGATCGTCCCTGGGGAGACGCGTCGCGGGCCGAGATCCGGGGCCCCGTGGAGACCATGCGGGGAATCCCGGCTGCCACGCGCTCCCCCACCGCCGAGGCGCCGCCCGGCGTCAGCTGCCGATGCTCTGCGGGTGGCGGAAGAAGTCCGGGGCGTCGTACCTCTTCTTCACGTCGAGGAGACGGGGGTAGTTCTCGGCGTAGTATGCCTGCCGCCAGTCGGAGCGCTCGGGGTTGGGGAAGTTGAGGTACGTCTCGCCGGTCGAGACCGGGTCGACGACGCCGAATCCACGGTTCGGCCAGACCTCGGCCGCGTGGGCTTCCTCCTCCGTCGGGGTCGGGTCGTTGAGCAGCGTGGCCATGGCGACGAAGAACTCGGCGTTGCGGTGCACGTAGCCGGTCTCTGTGCGGGGCACCTGGTTGGCGACGCCGCCGAGGGCCTGGATGTAGAGGTTCCTGGCCTGGCCCGGCCTGCGGTCGGCTTCGAAGGCGGTGAGCAGGTCGGCCGCCGCGATGGCGCCGGTGGGGCGGTCCAGCAGCCGGGTCAGCTCGCGCATGTAGGCCTGGCGCGGGAGCTTGGCGTCGGGGTTCGTCCCGGTGCGGTGGCACTCCTGGACGGTGAGTTCCGCGCAGCCGTAGATGGCCTTCATCGACTCGGCGTACGTTCCTTCGGTGACGGTCCGGGTGGTCGGAGCGACCCCGGCCTGGGCGGCCAACTCGTCGAGGGCGCCGTCGACTTCGGACGCCGGGCCCAGATACCCGCCCATGATCCGTACGATCGGGACCGTGCCCTCGGCGCCGTCGGGCAGGAAGACGGTCAGGACGGAGCCGAGGGCGTCGGAGCCGGTGTACGTCCATTCCTGCCACGTGGTGAGGAGGTCCTGGACCTTGTCGTACGGCCACGTGGTGTCGAAGTAGACCATGGTCGGCGCGGATATCGGACGTACCTCGAAGTCGACGACGACGCCGAAGTTGTTGCCGCCGCCGCCGCGTATCGCCCAGTAGAGGTCCGGGTGGCGGGATTCGCAGGCGCGTACGTACCGCCCGTCGGACAGGACGAGTCCCGCCGAGACGACGCGGTCGCTGCCGATGCCGAACTTGCGGGTCTGCAGCCCTATTCCGCCGCCGGAGAGGAAACCGCCGGCGCAGACGGTGGCGCAGGTGCCGGTGATCACCTGCTGGTCGAGCGGCGAGAGGGCGGTCAGGACGTCGATGGCCTGCGCGCCGGGGCCCATGCGTATGGTGCCGAAGCGGGGCGAGACGTGGTCGATCCGTCCCACGTCGAGGACCATGCCCTCGCTGGTCGACCAGCCGGCGAGGTTGTGGCCGCCGCTGCGGGTGCGTGTCGCGATGCCGTTGTCCCGGGCGAACCTGATGGCGGTGCTGACGTCCTGCGGAGTCTCGCAGTAGACGATTCCCTGCGGGTGAACCGAGTCGAACTCCTGGAGAATCCCCTGCTTGGAGAATTCATAGGCGTTGTCGCCGGGAAGGACGACATCTCCCTGAATCATGCCGCGGAGTCTCTCCCAGTCCGTTCCCGACCCGAAGACCGGCGACGAGGGAAGCCCCACGGTGGCGGATGCCAGAGCGACGGCGCTGCCGCCACGGAGAATGGTCCGTCTGCTGAGCATCGTTCCTCCGTAAGTTGTCGGGTGGCCCGGGAGGGCCGGATGTGGCTGATCGCTCCTTGCGGTTCGTGGCTCTCCCGGAGTGGCCGTCCGGCTCTCCGGGCCAAAGACCCCAGGAGAAGAAGCCCGGCAGTCTCGACTGCCGGGCTCCGCCGGGGGTGGTGGTCTCAGGGCTTTACGCCGTCCTCCGTGGCGGCGACGTCCTTGACCTCGTCCGCGGTCTCCGGCTCCGCGGCCGGTGCACCGCCCGGGCTGCGAAGAACGATGATGGCGATGACGAAACCGAGCAGGACGATGCCCGCGGCGACGGTGAAGGCCAGGTTGTAGCCCGCGGTCAGCGCCTCGGGGAGGGTGTCGCCCTCGTCGGTCGCGCTCTCGATGCGGGACGCCGACAACGTGGCCAGGATGGCCAGACCGACCGCGCCGCCGACCTGCTGGGTGGTGTTGTTGATGCCCGACGCGAGGCCGGAGTCCTCCGGCTTGGCGCCGGACATGGCCATGCCGACCAGGGCCGGGAAGGCGAGACCGCCACCGGTGCCGAGGAGCAGCAGCGCGGGCAGGACGTCGACCGCGTACTGGCCGTCGGCCGGGGCCTGGCCGAGGAGAGCGAGGCCCGCGGCGATAAACAGCAGGCTCGGCAGCAGTACGGCCTTCATCCCGAACTTCATGTTCAGGCGCGGCGACACGGTCATGGAGAGGATGCCGATGGTGCCGGCGACCGGCAGGAACGCCAGGCCGATGCTGATCGGCTCGAACCCCAGGACCCGCTGGAGGTAGAGCGCGCCGAGGAAGAGGTGGGCGAACATGCCGGCCAGCATGAGCGCGAGCACCAGGTTGGCGCCCGCCAGGTTGGGCACCCTGAAGATCTTGAGCGAGAGGATCGGGGTCTTCGCCGTGGCCTGACGCCAGATGAACGCGCCGAGGAGGGCCAGGGAGAGCGCGCCGAAGCCCAGCGTGTGCGCCGAACCCCAGCCGTACTGCTCGATCTTGAGAATCGTGTACACGCCCAACATCAGGGTGCCGGTGACCAGGACGGCGCCGAGGACGTCGGCTCCCTTGTCGAGGCCGATGCCGGTCTCCCGATCCAGCACCTTCACGCCGAAGAAGGCGATGAGGATGCCGATCGGTACGTTGACGTAGAAGATCCAGTGCCAGTTGATCCACTCGGTGAGCAGACCGCCCGCCAGCAGGCCGGCGGCGGCGCCGCCCGCGCCGACGAAGCTGTAGACGCCGATGGCCCTGGCCTGGCCCGCCGGTTCCTTGAAGAGCGTCACCACCATGCCGAGGATGACGGAGGAGGAGATGGCACCGCCCATGCCCTGAACGAACCGGGCGGCGATGAGCATCTCCTGGGAGTTGGCCGCGCCGCACAACACCGAGGCGGCGGTGAAGACGCCCACGCCGGTGATGAAGACGTTCTTGCGTCCGAGGAGGTCACCCAGGCGTCCGGCGAGCAGCAGGAAGCCGCCGAAGGCGATCAGATAGGCGTTGACGACCCATGCGAGGTCGGTCGAGGAGAAGCCGAGGTCGCTCTGAATCGACGGCAGCGCCACATTAACGATCGTTTGATCAAGGATGATCATCAAGAATCCGGTGCACAGCACGATAAGTGCCGCCCAGGGACTCTTCGGCGGAGCTGTTGCAGCTGCCGATGACATGGGTAAACCTCCGCGGGATACTACTTCGGGGATGGCATTTCTGCCGCGTGCCACGAAGCGGTTCTTGAGACTTCAGGGACCGTACCAAGGTGCTGGAAGCCCGGGAGTTGCACAAGAAGGAACATTCTTGTTTCACCGGAACATCTATGTACCCACGCAGGCCAGGCGGGTCCGCTGCGGAAGAATTCATACGGTCGGCGGCGGTCAGAGCGTGATGACCACCTTGCCGGTCACCCGGCCGGTCTCAACCAATTCGTGCGCCTGTACCAGTTCTGTCAAGGGGAAGGTGCGCTCGATGTGCGGCCGCACGTGCCCGGCACTCACCAGCGCCGAGATTCTGTCCAGCTCCCGGCCCTCGGTTCCGAGCGACACCCACGTGTAGCGGCGGCCGCGATCCCGGGCGTCCTGTTCGGTGACTCCGGGGTGGAGAGTGGCCCCGAGCAGCAGGCCGCCGGGACGGAGCGACTCCAGAGACCGCTTGCCGTAGTCGCCGCCGACCAGGTCGAAGACCACGTCGACATCGCGGGCCACCTGCGTGAAGTCGTGGGTGGTGTAGTCGATCGGCTCGTCCACGCCGAGCCCCCGCAGGAAGTCGTGCTTGTCGGCGCGGGCCGTGGCCAGGACATGGGCGCCCCGCAGCTTGGCGAGCTGCACCGCGAGGTGACCGACGCCGCCCGCGGCGGCGTGGATCAGGATGCGCCGGCCCCGGAGGTCCCCGGCCGTCTCGGCCGCCCGCAGCGCGGTGAGCGCGGCCACGGGCAGGGCCGCGGCCTGTACGTGATCGATGCCGGCGGGCTTTCGGGCCAGGTTGACGGCGGGTACGGCGACGTAGTCGGCGTAGGTGCCGATGAGGAACACGCCGTACACCTGGTCGCCGGGGGCGAAGTCACCGACGCCGGCGCCCACCTGCTCCACGACCCCCGACAGGTCGGAGCCGAGCGTGAACGGCGGCGGGCCGACCTCGGCGACACCGGAACGGACCTTGGTCTCACCGAAGTTGACGGAGGCCGCCCGGACGTGGACCAGCACCTCGCCGGCCCGCGGCTCCGGCCGGTCCGCTTCGACGATCCGGATTACCTCCGGACCGCCGAGTTCGTACTGGATGGCGGTGCGCATGCGATGTCCCATCGTCGCTCCTTCGGTTGACTGGCCACGATGTCGTTCGGCGCTCTCAGGTTCTCCTGCGCGGCACCGTGAAACGCACATCATGATTCGGAAGTAAGGGAGGTCTTAGGGGGGCACTCAGGGGTGGTGATGCGCAGCGGCGAAGCCACACTGAGACAGCAGGAGGACTCGAAAGGATTCCCGTATGTCCGGTGACGACAAGCTGCGTGACTACCTCAAGCGTGCACTTACTGATCTGCGGCAGGCAAACAGCAGGCTGAGCGATATGGAAGCAAAGTCATCCGAGCCGGTTGCGATTGTGGGGATGGGGTGCCGGCTGCCCGGTGGCGTGGATTCTCCGGACGCGTTGTGGCGGCTGGTGGACGAGGGCCGGGACGGCATTACGGGCTTTCCGTCGGACCGCGGGTGGGATCTGGACGCCCTGTACGACCCGGATCCGGATCACTCGGGAACATCCTACACGCGGGAGGGTGGCTTCCTGCATGATGCCGGCGGATTCGACGCGGAGTTCTTCGAGATATCCCCGCGGGAAGCCCTCGGCATGAATCCGCAGCAGCGGCTGCTGCTGGAAGTGTCGTGGGAGACCCTCGAACGGGCCGGGATGGCCCCGGAGTCCCTCAAGGGCAGCGACGTCGGCGTCTACGCCGGGGTGATGTACCACGACTACGCGCCGGAGATCGAGCGCGTGCCCGAGGAGGTCGAAGGCTTCCTGGGCATCGGAAACTCCGGCAGCGCCACGACCGGCCGCATTTCGTACACGTACGGCTTCGAGGGACCGTCGGTCACGGTCGAGACCGCGTGTTCGTCGTCGTTGGTGGCGGTGCATCTCGCGGTGCAGGCGTTACGGTCCGGGGAGTGCTCGATGGCGCTGGCCGGCGGGGTGGCGGTGATGGCGACGCCGGCGACGTTCATCGAGTTCTCACGGCAGCGCGGGCTGGCCCCGGACGGACGCTGCAAACCCTACGCCGCCGCCGCGGACGGCACCGGCTGGTCCGAAGGCGCCGGACTCGTCCTCCTTGAGCGCCTGTCCGACGCCCGACGCCACGGCCACCACATCCACGCCGTCATCCGCGGCAGCGCCGTCAACCAGGACGGCGCCTCCAACGGACTGACCGCACCCAACGGCCCCTCCCAGCAACGGGTCATCCAGCAGGCACTGAACAACGCACGCCTCGCCCCCGCAGACATCGACGCGGTGGAAGGACACGGCACCGGCACCACACTGGGCGACCCCATCGAGGCCCAGGCCGTCATCAACACCTACGGCCGGCACCGCACCGACAAAGAACCCCTCTACCTGGGTTCACTGAAGTCCAACATCGGACACACCCAGGCAGCCGCCGGCGTCGCAGCCGTGATCAAGATGGTCGAAGCCCTGCGGCACGGCCGTCTGCCCCAAACCCTTCACCTCGACGAACCCACCCCCCAGGTCGACTGGAGCGACGGCACCGTCGAACTCCTCACCCAGGCACAGCCATGGCCCAAGCGGGACCGGCCGAAACGGGCCGCCGTCTCCTCCTTCGGCGTCTCCGGCACCAACGCCCACCTCATCCTCGAAGAACCCCCCGGCGAACTCCCCGCGTCCAGCGGTGAGGAGCAGTCCGACGCCACGCCGCTGTTCGCACCCGAGGCGGCGGCTCCGGTCCTCCTGCCCCTGTCGGCGAGGTCACCGGCGGCTCTGGCGGCCACTGCCCGGGGTCTGGTCGAGCATGTGGACCGGCATCCGGATCTGGACCTGGCCGGGCTCGCCGGCACCCTCACCCGGCGCACGCACCACCCCCACCGGGCCGTCGTCCTGGCCACCGACCCCACCGGCGCCCGCGAAGCCCTCACCGCCCTGACCCGGCACACCCCCCACCCCGACCTCATCACCGGCCACGCCACCACCAACGGCAAAACAGCCCTCGTCTTCCCCGGCCAGGGCAGCCAATGGACCGGCATGGGCGCACAACTCCTCACCACCAGCCCCGCCTTCGCCGAACACCTCCACCACACCGCCGACGCCCTCGCCCCCTACACCGACTGGAACCTCATCGACGTCCTCAACCAACACCCCCACGCCCCCACCCTCGAACGCGCCGACGTCCTCCAACCCGCCACCTTCGCCCTCATGACCGCCCTCGCCCACCTCCACACCACCCAAAACATCCACGCCGACACCCACATCGGCCACTCCCAAGGCGAAATCGCCGCCGCCCACACCGCCGGCGCCCTCACCCTCGACGACGCCGCCCGCATCGTCACCCTCCGCTCCCAAGCCATCGCCGAACACCTCGCCGGCCACGGCGGCATGCTCTCCCTCAACCAAACCCCCCACGACACCACCACCCTCATCAAACCCTGGCACCCCCACATCAACATCGCCGCCACCAACGGACCCACCTTCACCGTCGTCGCCGGAGACCCCCACGCCCTCCAAGAACTCCAACACCACTGCACCACCCACCACATCACCCACCGCACCATCCCCGTCGACTACGCCTCACACACCCACCACGTCGAAAAAATACAAACCCACCTCGCGAAACTCCTCAAAAACATCACCCCCACCAAGCACACACCCCTTCTACAGCACACTCCACAACCGCTACATCCACGACACCACCACCCTCACCCACGAATACTGGTACCAAAACCTCCGCCACCCCGTCCAATTCCACCAATCCATCAACACCCTCATCCAAAAACACCACCACCACACCTTCATCGAAACCAGCCCCCACCCCGTCCTCACCCTCACCCTCCAAGAAACCCTCGACGCACACCAACCACCCACCCACACCACCGAAACCCTCCGCCGCCACCACGACACCCCCACCAAATACTCACCACCACAGCAAAACTCCACACCCACACCACCACCCACACCCTCCCCACACCCCCACACCACCCCACCCCCACCACCCCACACCCCCACCTACCCCTTCCAACACACCAACTACTGGCTCGAAGCCAAGCGGAACGGAACGGCCGACGTCATCTCCGCGGGAATCGAAACCGCGCATCATCCGCTGCTCGGCTCGGTCATCGACGTACCGGAAACAGGCGGCCTCATAGCCACCGGTCAGATTTCCCTCCGGTCGCACCCCTGGCTGGCCGATCACGCGGTTTCCGGAGTTCCGCTGGTTCCCGGAAGCGGTCTCGTTGAATTCGTGGTACGGGCCGGGGACGAAGTGGGTGCGAACGTACTCGAAGAACTGGTCATCGAATCGCCGATGCCGATCCCGGCGCACGGGGCGCTGCGCATCCGGGTCGTGGTCGACGATCCCGACACGTCGGACCGCCGCCCGGTCGGCGTGTTCTCGGCCGCCGTCGAACCCGACGGGAGCGCGGGCCCCTGGAGGCGTCACGCCACCGGCGTCCTCGGCGCCACCGCGCCCCCGCGAGGTGCCCCGCTGGAGGTCTGGCCCCCGGACGGCGCCGTACCGGTCCCGCTCGACGACTTCTACGAGCGCAGGTCCGGCGACGGCTACGGATACGGCCCGGCGTTCCAGGGTCTGCGCAAGGTGTGGACGCGCGGGGACGAGACCTACGCCGAGGTCGACCTGCCCGACGGGCTCCACCCGGACGCGGATCTGTTCGGCCTGCACCCGGCGCTGCTCGACGCCGCGCTCCACCCGAGCTCCGTCGGCGCGGACAGCGGCGGCACGCTGATGCTGCCCTTCGCGTGGAACAGGGTCGTGCTGCACGCCGCCGGCGCCGTCTCCCTCCGCGTGCGCCTCGTGCGCAGCGCCCCCGACGCGGTCTCGCTCGACCTCGCCGACCCGACCGGAGCGCCGGTGGCGTCCGTCGGTTCGCTCACCTTCCGGCCGGTCGCGGCCGAGCAGCTGACCGCAAGCCCGGTGGGCGACTCGCTCTACGCCGTCGACTGGGTGCCCGTCGCGCTCCCGGACCCGTCCGGCGATCCGGTCCACGCGGTAGAGGTCGTCGACACGACCGCCGAGACGGCGGCCGACGGCACGGTCACCGACCGGGTCCGCGCGGAAACCTCCCGGCTGCTGAAAGCACTTCAGGAGTGGGACGCACGAGCGGAGTCCGACGACGCGCGACTCGTCGTGGTGACCCGGGGCGCGGTGGCGGCCGACGGCGGCGAGGCCCTCGATCCGGTCGCCTCCGCCCTGTGGGGCCTGCTCCGCACCGCGCAGGCGGAGCTTCCCGGGAAGCTCGTCGTGGTCGACGCCGCCGGCCCGGTCGATCGCTCCCGGCTGCTGCGCCTGCCCGAGCTCGGCGAACCGCAGCTGGCGATACGCGCCGGAAAGGCCGCGGCCCCCCGGCTGGTACGGGCCTCCGACCCCCCGGCGTCCGGGCCGGGGCGACGGCTCGATCCCGAGGGCACCGTACTGATCACCGGCGGCACCGGCACCCTGGGGCGGCTGACGGCCCGGCACCTCGTCACCGTCCACGGTGTCCGGAACCTGGTACTGACCAGCCGCAGCGGGCCCGACGCCGAAGGGGCCGACGAGCTACGGAGTGAGCTGACCGCGCTGGGCGCCCGGCCGACGATCGCCGCGTGCGACGCGTCGGACCGTACGGCACTGGCCCGGCTCCTCGCCGATATCCCCGCCGCCCATCCGCTGACGGCGGTGGTGCACACGGCCGGCACCCTCGACGACGGGATGCTCGCGGACCTGACGCCGGAGCGGTTCGACGCCGTGCTGCGGTCCAAGGCCGACGCGGCCTGGTGGCTGCACGAGCTGACCAGGGACACGGACCTGGCGGCGTTCGTCCTGTTCTCCTCGGCGGCCGGGCTGCTCGGCAGCCCCGGCCAGGCCAACTACGCGGCGGCCAACGGCTTCCTCGACGGTCTCGCGCACCTGCGGAGCGCCCAGGGGCTGCCCGGGGTCTCCCTGGCCTGGGGCCTGTGGGCGGAGGCGTCGGGGCTGACCACGCACCTGGGCGCCAGGGACCGCGGCCGGCTGTCGCGCCGCGGCGCGGTGGCGCTGAGCACCGAGGAGGGGATGGCCCTGCTCGACGCCGGCATGCGCTCCGGATCCCGGGTGCTGATGCCGGCCAGGCTCGACTTCCCGGCGCTGCGCACCCAGGCGGCCTCGGGCCGGTTCTCGCCGCTGCTGCGTGGTCTCGTACGGCCGCCGCGGCGGTCGGCACGGCAGGGCGAGGCCACGGGTGACTCGCTGACCCGGAGGCTGGCCGCGCTCGATCCGGCCGACCAGCGCGAGGCGCTGCTCGACCTGGTGCGCGAGCAGGTCGCGAGCGTACTCGGCAGGCCCGGGGCCCAGGAGATCGAAACGGACCAGGCGTTCAAGGAGGCCGGCTTCGACTCGATGCTGGCGGTGGAGCTCCGCAACCGGCTCCGGGCGGACACCGGTACCCGGCTGCCGGTCACGCTGGTCTTCGACTACCCGACGCCCGCGGTGCTCGCGGCGCACCTCCACTCCCTCCTCTTCCCGGACGACGCCGCCGAGGACGCGGGGGCGGACGCCCCGGCGCCCCTGACCGAGGAGTCCGCCCGCAACCTGGAGCGCATCGCCGCCATGGACGTCGACGACCTCGTCACCCGGGCGCTCAGCACCGCACCGCAGAACCCGGACACCGCTAGGGGAGCCTGATGACCACGCCCGACACAAAGATCGTCGAAGCACTGCGAACGGCGCTGTTGGAGAACGAGCGGCTGCTCTCGGAGAACGGTCGTCTCACCGCCGCCGCGTCCGAGCCGGTGGCGATTGTGGGGATGGGGTGCCGGCTGCCCGGTGGCGTGGATTCTCCGGATGCGTTGTGGCGGCTGGTGGACGAGGGCCGGGACGGCATTACGGGCTTTCCGTCGGACCGCGGGTGGGATCTGGACGCCCTGTACGACCCGGATCCGGACCATTCGGGGACGTCGTACACGCGGGAGGGTGGTTTCCTGCACGATGCGGGCGGGTTCGACGCGGAGTTCTTCGGGATATCGCCGCGGGAAGCCCTCGGGATGAATCCGCAGCAGCGGCTGCTGCTGGAAGTGTCGTGGGAGACCCTCGAACGGGCCGGGATGGCCCCGGAGTCCCTCAAGGGCAGCGACGTCGGCGTCTACGCCGGGGTGATGTACCACGACTACGCGCCGCGAACCGAGATCCCCAGGGAACTGGAAGCAACCCTGGGGGTGGGCAACAGCGGGAGCGTCGCGTCGGGGCGCATCTCCTACATGTTCGGCTTCGAGGGGCCCGCGGTCACCGTGGATACCGCGTGTTCGTCGTCGTTGGTGGCGGTGCATCTCGCGGTGCAGGCGTTACGGTCCGGGGAGTGCTCGATGGCGCTGGCCGGCGGGGTGGCGGTGATGGCGACGCCGGCGACGTTCATCGAGTTCTCACGGCAGCGCGGGCTGGCCCCGGACGGACGCTGCAAACCCTACGCCGCCGCCGCGGACGGCACCGGCTGGTCCGAAGGCGCCGGACTCGTCCTCCTTGAGCGCCTGTCCGACGCCCGACGCCACGGCCACCACATCCACGCCGTCATCCGCGGCAGCGCCGTCAACCAGGACGGCGCCTCCAACGGACTGACCGCACCCAACGGCCCCTCCCAGCAACGGGTCATCCAGCAGGCACTGAACAACGCACGCCTGGCGCCCGGAGACGTCGACGCGGTGGAAGGACACGGCACCGGCACCACACTGGGCGACCCCATCGAGGCCCAGGCCGTCATCAACACCTACGGCCGGCACCGCACCGACAAAGAACCCCTGTACCTGGGCTCGCTGAAGTCCAACATCGGACACACCCAGGCAGCCGCCGGCGTCGCAGCCGTGATCAAGATGGTCGAAGCCCTGCGGCACGGCCGTCTGCCCCAAACCCTTCACCTCGACGAACCCACCCCCCAGGTCGACTGGAGCGACGGCACCGTCGAACTCCTCACCCAGGCACAGCCATGGCCCAAACGGGACCGGCCGAAGCGGGCCGCCGTCTCCTCCTTCGGCGTCTCCGGCACCAACGCCCACCTCATCCTCGAAGAACCCCCCGGCACCGCACCGGACACCACGCCCGTGAACGATCCGGAACAGCCCACTGCCACACCTGTCTTCGCCGCCGGTGCGGCTCCCGTGGCGATCCCGCTGTCCGGAAAGACCCCGACCGCGCTGTCCGCCGCCGCGCAACGCCTGGCCGAGCATGTGGACCGGCATCCGGATCTGGATCTGGCCGGGCTCGCCGGCACCCTCACCCGGCGTACCCACCACCCCCACCGGGCCGTCGTCCTGGCCACCGACCCCACCGGCGCCCGCGAAGCCCTCACCGCCCTGACCCGGCACACCCCCCACCCCGACCTCATCACCGGCCACGCCACCACCAACGGCAAAACAGCCCTCGTCTTCCCCGGCCAGGGCAGCCAATGGACCGGCATGGGCGCACAACTCCTCACCACCAGCCCCGCCTTCGCCGAACACCTCCACCACACCGCCGACGCCCTCGCCCCCTACACCGACTGGAACCTCATCGACGTCCTCAACCAACACCCCCACGCCCCCACCCTCGAACGCGTCGACGTCCTCCAACCCGCCACCTTCGCCCTCATGACCGCCCTCGCCCACCTCCACACCACCCAAAACATCCACGCCGACACCCACATCGGCCACTCCCAAGGCGAAATCGCCGCCGCCCACACCGCCGGCGCCCTCACCCTCGACGACGCCGCCCGCATCGTCACCCTCCGCTCCCAAGCCATCGCCGAACACCTCGCCGGCCACGGCGGCATGCTCTCCCTCAACCAAACCCCCACGACACCACCACCCTCATCAAACCCTGGCACCCCCACATCAACATCGCCGCCACCAACGGACCCACCTTCACCGTCGTCGCCGGAGACCCCCACGCCCTCCAAGAACTCCAACACCACTGCACCACCCACCACATCACCCACCGCACCATCCCCGTCGACTACGCCTCACACACCCACCACGTCGAAAAAATACAAACCCACCTCGCGAAACTCCTCAAAAACATCACCCCCCACCAAGCACACACCCCCTTCTACAGCACACTCCACAACCGCTACATCCACGACACCACCACCCTCACCCACGAATACTGGTACCAAAACCTCCGCCACCCCGTCCAATTCCACCAATCCATCAACACCCTCATCCAAAAACACCACCACCACACCTTCATCGAAACCAGCCCCCACCCCGTCCTCACCCTCACCCTCCAAGAAACCCTCGACGCACACCAACCACCCACCCACACCACCGAAACCCTCCGCCGCCACCACGACACCCCCCACCAAATCCTCACCACCACAGCAAAACTCCACACCCACACCACCACCCACACCCTCCCCCACACCCCCACACCACCCCACCCCCACCACCCCACACCCCCACCTACCCCTTCCAACACACCAACTACTGGCTCAAAACAAAGGGGGCCTCAGTGAGTTCGGCGAGCCCAACGGAAGCGGGAACGTCCGACGCGGATGAGCCCGTGCCGCTCAAGGAGCGTCTCGACGGCCTCTCAGAAGAGCAGCGGAGGAAAGTGCTGATCGAACTCGTCTGCGCCGAGGCCGCCTCCTCCGTGGGGCGCACCGGCGAGCCCTTCGCGGCGGACGAGGCGTTCTTCGAAGCGGAATTCACCTCGCTGGCCGCGGTCGAAATGCGTAACCGCATGCAGGACGCGACGGGGCTGCGGCTTCCGGTGACGCTGCTCTTCGACCATCCGACTCCGGGAATCCTCGCCGACCATCTCCTCGACAAGCTCGCCGCCGCCCCTGCCGGCGAGGACAGCTCCCAGAACACCGAGAAGTAGGAGAGCCAGACATGTTCCGTACCGATGCTTATCTCGCCGCCCTCGGCCACACCGGGCCGACGGAGCCGGTTCCGGAGACGCTGCGGGTGCTGCAGAAGCGCCACCTGATGTCGATCCCGTTCGACAACTCGCGGCGTACGGATCAGGGAACGTCCTCGCTCACCGACGCCGACATCGACCTGGATGCGGCGTTCGGCCCGGTCGTCGCCGAACGCCGCGGCGGTGTGTGCTTCGAGCTCAACGGGCTGTTCCGCAGGCTGCTGATCGAGCTCGGCTTCACGGTCGACCACCTCGCGGCCGGAGTGCGCGGCCCCGGCGGCACGTTCGGCCCGGACCTGGAGCACATGTTCCTCGGGGTGCGGCTGGACGGCGTGCTCTGGCTGGTGGACGTGGGCTTCGCCGGTCCCGGGTTCCTGGAGCCGCTGCGCGTGGACGATGCGATACAGACCCAGTACGGCTGTGACTACCGGGTGGTCCGGGAGGATCCGTACTACGTGGTGGAACGCCGGCCGCAGGAGCGCGAGTGGCAGCCGGTCTACCGTTTCCGGGACCAGGCGCGCAGCCTCGCCGAGTGGAGTACGGCGGGCGGCCCCGAGGACGGCGACGACGCCTGGAACTGGGAGGGCGAGCTGGTCGCCGCGGACACCGTCATCCAGGCGCGGTCGTTCGACGCCGGCCAGATGGTGCTGGTGGGGCGGCGCTTCCTCAAGGTCGACGGCGGCCACGAGACGGTGAAGGTGCTCGTCGACCAGGTCGACCTCAAGGACACGGCGGCGCTCATCCTGGGCCGGGACCGCTGATGCCGGACCCGACGGAGACAGGCCGGCCGGGACGGGCGAGTGTCCTGATCGTCGGGTACGGTCCGGTCGGCCAGCTGCTCTCCGTGCTGCTCGCGCAGTACGGACACCGGGTGACGGTCGTCGAGCGGTGGCCGCAGGCGTACGCCATGCCGCGTGCGGTGGCTTTCGACGGGGAGTCCGCGCGGATACTGGCGGCGGCCGGAGTCGGCGACCACATAAAGTCGTTCGCCGAGCCGTCGGGGGACTACAGCTGGCTCAGCGCGGACGGCCGGGAGCTCATCCACTACGAGGCGCACGAGACCCGGGGGCTCTCGGGCTGGCCCGACTCGACCTCGATGTACCAGCCCGGCCTGGAGGCGGCGCTCATCGCCCGCGGCGCCGAGCTGCCGAACCTGCGGGTGGTGCGTGGCCGCCGGGCCGTGGACCTGACGGAGTTCAGTGACCCGTCGGGGCCCGGTGTGGAACTGGTCGCCGAGGACGACGCGGGCGCGCGGTCGACGTTCACGGCGGACTGGGTCGTCGGCTGCGACGGTGCGAACAGTTTCGTCAGGGACCGGATCGGTACGGACTTCACCGACCTGGGGTTCCGGCACGACTGGCTGATCTGCGACGTGGTGCCGCGCCCGGCACGGGAGTTCCGGCCGAACAACCTCCAGATATGCGACCCGGCCCGTCCGCGTACCTCGGTGTCGGCGGGACCCGGTCACCGCCGCTGGGAGTTCATGCGGGTGGCGGGCGAGACGGTGGCGGAGCTGGAGACGCCGGAGGCCGCCTGGCGGCTCCTGGAGGAGTTCGGCGTCGGGCCGGACAATGCCACGCTGGAGCGTTACGCGGTGTACACCTTCGAGGCCCGCCACGCACATCGCTGGCGGGCCGGGCGGCTCCTGATCGCCGGGGACGCGGCGCATCTGATGCCGCCGTTTGCGGCGCAGGGCATGTCGTCGGGTTTCCGGGACGCCGCCAACCTGGCGTGGAAGCTGCATCTGGTGCTGACCGGGCTGGCGGACGAGCGGCTGCTGGACACGTACACCGAGGAGCGCAGAAAGCACGTGGAGCACGCGATCGACATGTCGGTGAGTCTGGGCCGGGTCATCTGCCAGACGGATCCCGAGGCGGCCCGGGAACGGGACGAGCTGATGCTGGCGATGCGGCACCGGGCACCCGCCCGGGCGGCACAGCCGTCGGCGGTGGCGCAGCTGACGGACGGCCTCCTGCCGGACCCGGCCGGGGCGGGATCCGACGCTCTCGCCGGCACGCTCAGCCCGCAGGCGCGGGTGGTGCGGGGAGGTGAGGACGGCCTCTTCGACTCCGTGGCCGGCACCGGATTCACCCTGCTGGCGGCGAAGCCCGTGCACGAGCTGCTGGACCGGACGCGGCTGGACGTGCTGCGGCGGCTCGGGGTACGGGCGGTCCGGCTGCTGGCGGCGGGGACCCCGGCCGCGGCGGCCGACGGGGCGTCGGTGGTCGACGCCGACGACGTCTATCTCCCGTACCTGTCACAGCACGGGGTGGTGGCCGCGCTGATCCGGCCGGACTTCTACGTCTTCGGCGCGGCGGCCGACGCGTCCCGGCTGGCCGCCCTCGTGGACGACCTGAGGGCACGGCTCACCGGCTGAGCAACGCGCCGAGGGGGCCCGGCCGTTCGGCCGGGCCCCTCAGCCGTCGGCGCGGAAGGCGTCGTCGGCGCAGGACTCCGCGTCCCGCCGGGCCGCGATCGTGCTCTGGTGACGCCGGGCCCAGTCGGTGAGGGCGGTCAGGGCCTCGTACAGCTCGCGGGCCATCTCGGTGACGGTGTACTCGACCCGGGGCGGGACCGTCGCGTACGCGGTGCGCTCAAGGAGTCCGTCGCGTTCCAGGTTGCGCAGGGTCAGGGTGAGCATGCGGCGGCTGATGCCGTTGAGGGCGCGTTCGAGTTCGGTGAACCGGACCGGTCCCTCCATCGCCACGAGCAGAACCCCGATGCTCCACTTGCCGCTGACCCTGTTCAGGACGTCCAGGACGGTGCAGGCGTTCGCCCGGTCGTGAGGTGCTTTTGTCATCGCGGTGTTCGACATGTCCACGCCTTTCCCCCGAGCGGTTTCGGTAACATCACCGCACCCTTGTTACAACCAATGCACTCAGGGTCGCACCTTGCGGGGAACGGTTTCGGCCACGGGCCCGGGACGGGGTTCGGTGCCGGTTCAGTCGTCGGGGACGACGGCTGTACCGGTGGCCCGGTCGGTGACCGTGATGGCGCCCATCGGGCAGAGGTCCACGGCATCGAGCAGTTCTTCGTGGGGGAGGCTCTCCCCCGCGCGCGGTCGGGACTTCCCCTCGGTGATCACGAAGTGCTGAGGGAAGACGCTCGCGCAGACCCCTGTGCCCAGGCAGACGGTGCGGTCGACCGCGACCAGCCAGGTGCTGTCGGCCGGCATCGTCACCACTTCACCGGCAGCCGGCGCACACCGCGGGCGACGGACTCCTTGCGCCAGGGGACCTCGTCGGCGGGGACGGCCAGCTCCAGGCCGGGGAGCCGGGTGACCAGCGCGGTGAGGGCGAGCTGAAGTTCCATCCGGGCCAGCGGGGCGCCCAGGCAGTGGTGGAGTCCGTGGCCGAAGGCGACGTGCGGGTTGCTCTCGCGGTGGAAGTCGAGCCGGTCGGGCTCGGGGAAGACGTCCGGGTCGCGGTTGGCGGACGCGTAATTGATCATCACGGCTTCGCCGGCCTTGACGAGTACGTCGCCGAGCTGGACGTCCTCCAGCGCGATCCGGGTGTTGTCGGAGGCCGGCGCCAGCGGCGCGTACCGCAGCAGCTCCTCCACGGCCGCGGGCACCAGGGACGGGTCGGCGACCAGCTCCTCCCAGCGGCCGCGGTCCTCCAGCAGCGCGAAGACGTGGCTGCTGAGCTGGTTGGCGGTGGTCTTGTGGCCGGCCGCGAGGAGGGTGATGCCGAGCATGACCAGCTCCTGCTCGCTGAGCTTGTCACCGCCGTCGCGGGCGGCGACCAGCGCGGAGAGCAGGTCGTCCCGGGGTTCGGCCCGGCGCTTGTCCAGCAGGTCCGACATGTAGCCCATCAGCTCCTCCAGCGCCGCGGACACCTCGTCGAGTGGCCGCTCGTCGCCGGTGGTGAGCCAGACGTCGACGAGGGCCCGGAAGGTGGCCTGGTCGGCGGCCGGTACGCCGAGCAGCTCGCAGATGACGGTGACGGGCAGCGGCCACGCGACGTTCTCCGCGAGGTCGGCGTTCGGGCCGAGCGCGATGAACTCGTCGACGAGGCGGTCGACGATCGCCTCGACTCCGGGCCGCAGCTGTTCGACCCGCCTGTTGGTGAACGCCTTGGTGACGAGTTTGCGCAGCCGGGTGTGCTCCGGCGGGTCGAGGGCCACGATGATCGGGTCCTCGAAGGCCTGGCGGGAGCGGGGCACGTCCTTGCCGATGGTGGCGGCGCGGCTGAAGCGGGGGTCGGCCATCACCGTCTTGCTGTCCTCGTACCGGGTGGCCAGCCACGCCTCGCCGCCGTAGGGCATCGTGACCCGCTTGACGGGCTCCTCGCGGCGGTACCGGGCGTAGTTGGGGTGCATGTCGAGTCGCTGGTACGGGCCGAAGGGGTAGGGCTCCGGCCCGGCGCTCGACGCGCCGGCGTGCGGAGTACCTGCGTCCACGGTCTCGTCGGTCGAACCCTCGGGGTGCGAAGCCGTCATCGCGGAAACCTCTCTCAGATGTCTCGGGTGCCGGGTGGCTCAGGCGGAGCTGCTGGGCGGGGCCGGGGCCGATTCCCGGGCGGGGCGCGGGATCCCCACCGGACCGCCCGCCGCCGTCCCGGTACGGGCCCGGGCGCGGCCCCAGCGGCGCATCACCGGCATCTCGACGATGGCGCTGAGCATCCAGCCGAGCAGCAGGGTGGCCGCGAGGAGCAGGAACAGGAGCGCGGTGGCGGTGAAGGTGTCGTACGTGCGGCCACCGAAGATCTCCAGGCGCCCGTAGAAGATCGGGACGACCTGGATGATGTAGAAGCCGAAGGAGACGGTGCCGAGCCACACCGTGAACGGCCGGTTCAGCAGTGTCCGTTCGCCGCGGATGTCGCTGGCGGCGGCCGTGCAGATGATCGCGGCGATCGGTACCACGGTGGTGAGTGCGAAGTTGTACGGCGCGGGGACCTCGACCGCGGCGACGTAGCCGGCGAGTGCCAGGGCGGCCACCGGAACGGCTCCGATGCGCGGCCAGCGGCCGGACATCACGATCCGGGCGAGCAGCACGCCGAGGACGAACTCGAACATCCTGCTCGGCGGGAAGAGGTAGCCGAACCACATCTGCGTCAGGGGCAGCGGCGCCAGCGGGGAGTGGGTCCCGGCCGGCACCACGTACTTGGCGAGGACCGCGACGGCCGCCACGCCGGCCACCATCGCGCCCGCCGCGTGCCACAGCCGTCGCTGGGGAATGCGCAGCAGGGGCCGGATGATGAAGGGGAAGGCCAGGTAGAAGAGCAGCTCGGAGCAGAGCGACCAGGCCGGTACGTTCACGCTGCTGGAGGTGTCGTCCAGCGGTATGAACGAGTGGACCAGGAACAGGTTCGGCAGCCAGGCGTGCATCGGCGTGTACGCCGCCGCGAAAAGCACCATGACGACGGCCCAGGCGACCAGGTGGCTCGGGAAGATCTTGAGCAGCCGGCGCCGCCAGAACGCTCCGGTCCGGTCCCCGTCGCGCCTGGACCAGGTGAGGACGAACCCGCTCAGCACGAAGAAGAACGACACCCCGACGAATCCGGCCGGCGCGAACACGTGCGCCATGCCTTCCGCCACATCCTGGTCGGCGTAGAAATTGATGGGGACGGCCAGATCGATCGGATTGTTGAGCAGCGAGGCGTGTGCGAAGAACACGAGAAGCGCGGCGACGATCCGCAGACCGGTCAGGGAAGGGAGATCGGAAACGCGCTTGCCGTTGCGCCCGGCGGGGACCGCGGGCGCTGCTCCCGGAGTTCCGGAGGATTCCGGCGATCCTGGCGCTCCCGGCTCCATTACGTCACCGCCGCGAGTGACTGCTTCATCGATTCGACCGCCCCGTCCATGCCGGTGGCGATTTCTTCGGCGAGAGAGTCCGGCTTCAGGTCGACCAGCCACCGCACCCGGGAGCCGACCGCGCCCTCCTCGGGGGGAAGGATCTCCATCACGGAGTGGTGGTGAACGAAGTTCCAGGGCGACTTCCGCACGCTGTAGGACATGCGACGGGGCTCGTCGTCGACGCTGACGATCAGCTCCTCAATCGTCCCGTACTCGCCCATGTCGACGGTGCGCACGTCTCCGTCGAGGGTGACGGGGCCGAGGAAGGTGATGAGTTTGTTCACCGCGCCGACATCCACCAAAGCCGCCCATGCGGTTTCCTCGTCCGCGTCCACGGCGAATTCACGAATTATCGATGCCATGTGTTGATGATGGAACATGAACACCCCCGACCAACACCCCTTACCATCCCCTATCTACCTCGTTTCCTATTCGCCGGCCGGGGGTGTGCGCCCGCAAAGGCGGGGGCGTTTCCCGCGCTCATGTCCGGCCGCTTGCCCGGGGCCTCAGGGCAGGCCGAGTTCCCGGTCCGCGAGTGCGAAGAGGTCCGCGTCGGTGGCCGTGTCCAGCTCGACGGTCTCGGCCCCGGGCCGGTCCCACCGGGACAGCAGGCCGCGCAGGCGGGCTGTCACCCGGGCCCTGGTCTCCTCGTCCGGCTCGCCCTCCGACAGGGCCCGCGCGGTCCTCTCCAGGTTCTCCATCTCCGCCAGCAGGGCCTGGCCGGGGGCGGCGTCGGCGGGGCCGAGGAGCTCGCCGAGGTGGCCGGCGAGCGCGGCGGGGGTCGGGAAGTCGAAGATCACCGTGGCGGGCAGCCGCAGGCCGGCCGCCGCGGCGAGCCGGTTGCGCAGATCGACGGCGGCCAGCGAGTCGAAGCCGACGTCCTTGAACGACTGTTCCGGCCTGACCGCATCCGCCGCGCCGCGCCCCAGGGAGGCCGCCGCCGAGGTGCGTACGAGGTCGAGGAGCAGCGCCTCCCGGTCGGCCTCGGAGAGCGGGGCCAGCCGGTCGGAGAGGTCGCCCCCCGCGGCCGCCGCCCCCTGGGCCGCGGTCTGGCGCACCGGCCGCACCAGGGAGCGGAACAGCGCGGGCACCCCGGAGGTGCGGGCCTCCTCGCGGACGGCGGCCAGGTCGAGACGGGCCGGCACCAGGTGTCCCCCGTCCCCGGTGAGCGCCCTGTCGAACAGGGCGAGGCCCTCTTCCGCGGTGAGCGCGGGGAGCGCGGCCCGCCGGCCCGAGGGGGCGTGCGCGCCTTCGAGGTGGGCGGTGAGTTCGCTGGTCACCCCCCACAGGCCCCAGGACAGCGAGGTCGCGGGCAGCCGCTGCCCGCGCCGGAAGCCCGCGAGGCCGTCGAGGAAGGCGTTGGCGGCCGCATAGTTGGCCTGCCCGGGATTGCCGAGGACGCCCGCCGCCGAGGAGAACATCACGAAGGCGGCCAGGTCGAGCCCTTCGGTGAGCTCGTGCAGCTGCCAGGCCGCGTCCGCTTTGGGGCGCAGGACGCGCTCCAGGCGTCCGGCGTCCTGTGCGGCGACCACACCGTCGTCGACGGTGCCCGAGGCGTGCACCACCGCGGTCAGCGGGTGCCCGGCCGGGACGGCGTCGAGCACGGCCTTCAGGGCGTCGCGGTCGGCCGCATCGGCCGCGACCAGGGACACCTCGGCGCCCAGTGCCGTGAGTCCGGCCGCCAGCTCCCGGGCACCGGGAGCGTCGGGGCCGCGCCTGCTGAGGAGCAGGAGGTGCCGTACGCCGTGGGCGGTGACCAGGCGGCGGGCGACCAGACCGCCCAGGGTGCCGGTGCCGCCGGTCACCAGGACCGTGCCGTCGGGGTCGAGATCCGCGAGTCCGGTGGGCGTCGTGGCGGTCTCCCTGACGAGGCGGGGCACGTGGATGCGGCCCGCCCGTACCGCGGTCTGCGGCTCGCCGCTGCGGAGGACGGCGGGCAGCGCCTCGAACGCGGACTCGTCGTCCAGGTCCAGGAGCAGGACGCGGTCGGGGTTCTCCGACTGCACGGTGCGCACCAGGCCCCAGACCGCGGCTGCAGCCGGGTCGCACAGTTCCCCGTCGCGGCTGGCCACGGCCATGCGGGTGACGACGACCAGCGGGGTGGCGTCCAGGCGGGGTTCGGCGAGCCAGTCCTGTACGAGGCCGAGGACCCGGGTGGTGAGGGCGCGGGTCCGCGCGGGGGCGTCGGTGCAGCCGCCGTCGACGGCCCCCACCAGGACCGCGCCGGGTGCGGTCGCGCCGGCCGCCAGGGCGTCGGCGAGGGCGCCGGCGCCGGAGTAGGCGGCGGCCCGGGCGGGTACGGGGCCGGTGTCCTCGCCGCCGAGCACGGCGAGTTCGAGGGCGGTGCCGCCGGCGCCGTCCGCCTGGCCGGGCAGCGCCGTCCAGTCCAGCCGGTACAGGGTGTCGGCGCCGCCGGCCGTACCGCCGGCGAGCGCCGTGCCGTCCACGGGGCGCAGCACCAGGGAGTCGACGGTGATGACCGGCCGGCCCGTTTCGTCGGTCGCCCGCAGCGAGAAGGCGTCGGATCCGGTGGGTTCGACGCGCACCCGCAACGCCGTGGCACCGGAGGCGTGCAGGTGGACCCCGCTCCAGACGAACGGCAGCGCCACGGTTCCCTCGCCGCTCGCGGCGACCGCGCCGAACGCGGCGGACTGGAGGGCGGCGTCGAGCAGCGCGGGGTGCAGCCCGAACCGGCCGGCGTCCCGGTGCAGTTCCTCAGGCAGCGCGACGTCGGCGAAGACCCCGCCGTCCACGCCGGTCCACACGGTGCGCAGGCCCTGGAAGACGGGCCCGTACGCATATCCCTCGGCCTCCTTGCGGGCGTAGAAGCCGCCGGTGTCGACGGCGGCCGCTCCGGGCGGCGGCCAGGCGCCCGGGTCCGTCGCGGGGGCGGCCGGGTCGTCGGTGAGCACCCCTTCGGCGTGCCTGGTCCAGGGGACGGCGGCGTCGCCGGCCGGGCGCGCGTGGATGCCGACCGTGCGCTGTCCGCGGCCGTCGGGTTCGCCGACGGCCACCTGCACCTGGACGGCGCCGTGCTCCGGCAGCACCAGCGGGGCCTGGACCACGAGTTCGGCCAGGCGGCCGGCGCCGGCTTCGTCCCCCGCCCGTACGGCGAGCTCGACCAGGGCCGTGCCCGGGACGAGGACCGCGCCGGAGACCCGGTGGTCGGCCAGCCAGGGGTGGGACTGGACGGAGAGCCGCCCGGTGAGGACCAGGCCGCCGCCGTCCGCCATCTCCAGGGCGCCGCCGAGCAGCGGGTGACCGGCCTCGGCGAGGCCGAGGCCCGCGGCGTCCAGGGTGCCGGCGGAACGGGCGGGCCAGTACCGCCGGCGGCGGAAGGCGTAGGTGGGCAGGTCGGCGCGGCCCGTGGGGGTGCCGTCGAAGAACCGGGCCCAGTCGACCGCGACACCGCTCACGTGCGCTTCGGCGAGCGCGCCGAGCAGCGTCCTGGCCTCGGGGCGGTTGCGGCGGAGGACGGCCGCGGCGACCGGGACGGTGTCCTGCGCTTCGAACGCCTCCCGCGCCATGGTGGTGAGCACGGCGTCGGGGCCGAGCTCCAGGAAGGCGGTGGTTCCCCGCGTACGCAGGGTGCGTACGGCGTCGAGGAAGCGCACGGGACGCCGTACGTGGTCGATCCAGTAGTCGGCGGAGCCCAGCTCCCGCCCGTCCAGGAGCGCGCCGGTGATGCCGGAGACGAGGGGGATCGTCGGTTCGCGGTACGTCACCTGCTGCGCGACGGCGCGGAACTCGTCGAGCATCGGGTCCATGAGCGGCGAGTGGAAGGCGTGGCTGACCCGCAGCCGCTTGGTCTCCCAGCCGGCCGCCACGCAGGTGCCGGCGATCCGGTCGACGGCGGCGGCCTCCCCGGAGACCACCACGGCCCTCGGGCCGTTGACGGCGGCGAGGCCGGCCCGGTCGGCGAGACCGTCGAGCAGCGGCAGCACGTCCTCCTCGGCCGCCTGGACGGCGAGCATCGCGCCGCCCTCGGGCAGCGCCTGGATGAGCCGGCCGCGCGCCGCGACCAGCGCGCAGGCGTCCGTGAGGCTCAGGACGTCCGCGACGTGGGCGGCGGCGAGTTCGCCGATGGAGTGGCCGACGAGGTGGCCGGGGCGCAGGCCCCAGGAGTCGAGGAGCCGGAACAGCGCCACTTCCACGGCGAACAGCGCCGGCTGGGTGAACTCCGTACGGGCCAGGACGTCCGCGTCCGTGCCGAGGACGAGGTCGCGGAGCGGGCGGGGAAGGTGCGGTTCGAAGGCCGCGCAGACCTCGTCGAAGGCCCGGGTGTACGCCGGGAACCGGTCGTACAGCTCCCGGCCCATGCCGGGGCGCTGGCTGCCCTGCCCGGTGAACAGGTACGCGAGGTCCGCCCCGTCGCCGCCCGCGACCGGGGTCCCCTGGACGGCCCCCGGCGCGTCCTGTCCGCGGGCAAGTGCGGTGAGGGACGCGAGGAGGTCGTCGCGGTCGTCGGCGACGACCACGGCGCGGTGGGCCAGGACCGCCCGGGTCGAGGCCAGCGCGCGGGCGAGATCGGGCAGCGGCGCACCGGGCCCGGCCTGCTCCAGGTGGGCGGCGAGCCGGGCCGCCTGGGCGGGGAGCGCGTCGGCGCCCGCGGCGGAGAGCAGCACCGGCAGGGTTCCGGGGGCCGGTGCGCCGGCGGCCGGCGGGGCGTCGTCCCGGTCCGGAGCGTCGGCGCCCGGCGCCTCGGGAGCCTGCTCCAGCACGACGTGCGCGTTGGTGCCGCTCACGCCGAACGAGGAGACCGCGGAGCGCAGCGGCCCGCCGTCGTCGTCCGCCCAGGGGCGGTTCTCCTCGACCAGCGCGACGGCGCCCGACGACCAGTCGATGTGTGGCGACGGGGCGTCCACGTGCAGGGTCCGGGGCAGGACGCCGTGCCGCATCGCCTGCACCATCTTGATGACGCCCGCGACTCCGGCGGCGCCCTGGGTGTGGCCGATGTTGGACTTCACCGACCCCAGCCACAGGGGCCGTTCGGCGCTTCTGGCCCTGCCGTACGTGGCCAGCAGCGCCTGCGCTTCGATGGGGTCGCCGAGCGCGGTACCGGTGCCGTGCGCCTCGACGGCGTGCACGTCGGCGGGGGTCAGTCCGCCGTCGGCGAGGGCTTGCAGGATGACGCGCTGCTGGGCGGGCCCGTTCGGGGCGGTGAGCCCGTTCGAGGCGCCGTCCTGGTTGACGGCGGCGCCCCGGACGAGGGCGAGGACCCGGTGGCCGCGCCGGCGGGCCTCGGAGAGCCGCTCCACCAGCAGGAGTCCGGCACCCTCCGCCCAGACGGTGCCGTCGGCCCCGGCGCCGAAGGCCTTGCACCTGCCGTCGGCCGCGAGGCCGCGCTGCCGGGAGAACTCGATGAAGTTGTCCGGCGTCGCCATCACCGTGACGCCGCCCGCGAGCGCCATCGAGCACTCGCCCCGTTGCAGCGCCCGCACCGCGAGGTGCAGCGCGACCAGCGAGGACGAGCAGGCGGTGTCGACGGAGAGCGCGGGCCCCTCCAGGCCGAGCGCGTAGGAGACGCGGCCGGCGGCGACGCTGCCGGAGACGCCGGTCAGCCGGTAGCCCTCCAGCTCGGCCGGGGCGCTCTGGAGGTGCTGGGCGTAGTCGTGGTTGATGACACCGGTGAAGACTCCGACGTCCTTGCCGCGCAGCGACGCCGGGTCGATTCCGGCGCGTTCGACGGTCTCCCACGCGACTTCGAGGAGAAGCCGCTGCTGCGGGTCCATGGCCAGGGCCTCGCGCGGTGAGATGCCGAAGAACTCCGCGTCGAAGGCGGCCGCGTCGATGAACGCGCCCCGGTCCGCGTACGAGGTGCCCGGGTGATCGGGGTCCGGGTCGAAGAGCGCGTCGAGGTCCCAGCCCCGGTCGGTGGGGAATCCGGTGACGGCGTCCGTGCCCTCCTCGACGAGCCGCCAGAACTCCTCGGGGGTGTCCGCGCCGCCCGGGAACCGGCAGCCCATCGAGACGATGGCGACGGGGTCGTCGGCGCCTTCCCCTCCCGGCGGTGCGGCGGCGCCCTGCGCGGCGGCGGAATCGGGGAGTCCGGTGCCGCCGGCGACTTCGGCGTCGAGGTAACGGGCGACGGAGAGCGGTGTCGGGTGGTCGAAGACCAGGGTGGTCGGCAGCCGCAGCGCGCTCGCGGCGGTCAGCCGGTTGCGCAGTTCGACGGCGGTCAGCGAGTCGAACCCGGCGTCCTTGAAGGCCCGCTCGGGCAGCACGGCGTCCGCGCTCGCGTGTCCGAGCACGGTCGCCGCCTCGCTCCGTACGAGATCGAGGAGCTTGCGCAGCCGGGCGTCGCCGGAGAGCCCGGCCAGGGCGTCGGCGAGGCCCTGGCCACCGGCCGCGGTCGCGGCCGCGCCGTGGGCGGCCCGGCGCGCGGGGCGTACCAGGCCGCGCAGCAGCGCGGGGACCGGGTCGGTGGCGGTCCGCCGGGCGTCGAGTACCAGGCCCGCGGGCACCAGGACCGGGTCCGCGGCCCGCAGCCCGGCGTCGAACAGGGCCAGGCCCTCCTCGGCGGTCAGCGCCCGCATGCCGTCCCTGCGGGTGCGGGCGGCGGCGGTTTCGCCGAGCGCGGCGGTCATGCCGCTGGCCGGCGCCCACAGCCCCCACGACAGGGAGACCGCCGGCAGCCCGGCCGCCCGGCGCCGCTGGGCGAGCGCGTCCAGGAAGGCGTTGGCGGCGGCGTAGTTGGCCTGCCCCAGGTTGCCCAGGGTGCCGGCCGCCGAGGAGAACAGGACGAACGCGGCGAGGTCGGCGTCCCGGGTCAGCTCGTCCAGGTGGAGCGCCGCGTCCGCCTTGGCCCGCAGCACGGTGTCGAACCGGTCGGGTGTGAGCGCCGAGAGGACCCCGTCGTCGAGGACGCCGGCGGTGTGCACCACGGCCGTGAGCGGGTGCGCGGCCGGCACGGCGGCCAGCAGCCCGGCGACCTCCGCGCGGACGGAGACGTCGCAGGCGGCCCAGGTCACCCGGGCGCCGAGCGCCCGCAGCTCCTCGGTCAGCGCGGCGGCGCCGGGGGCGGCTTCGCCGCGGCGGCCGGCGAGCAGCAGGTGGCGGACGCCGTGGGCGGTGGCCAGGTGGCGGGCGACCAGGCCGCCGAGGGTGCCGGTGGCCCCGGTGACCAGGACGGTGCCTTCCGGGTCGAGGGCCCTGGGCACGGTCAGGACGACCTTGCCCACATGCCGGGCCTGGCTCATGTGCCGGAACGCCTCGGGGGCGCGGCGCACGTCCCAGGACGTGACCGGGGGCGGGCTGATCGCGCCGGACGCGAACAGGGCGGCCAGGTCGGTGAGCATCTCCCGGATGCGGTCGGGTCCGGCGTCGCGGATGTCGTACGCCCGGTACCGCACGCCGGGGTGGGCGGCCGCGACCGCGTCGGCGTCGCGGACGTCGGTCTTGCCGAGTTCGAGGAAGCTGCCGCCGCGTGGCATCAGCGCCAGGGTCGCGTCGGCGAGGTCGCCGGACAGCGAGTTGAGGACCACGTCCATGCCCCGGCCGCCGGTGGCGGCGTGGAACCGGTCCCGGAAACCGCTGTCGCGGGACGAGGCCACGTGATCGTCGTCCAGGCCGAGTCCGGCCAGCGCGGCCCGTTTGCCGGGGCCCGCGGTGCCGTACACCTCGGCGCCGAAGTGCGCGGCGAGCTGGACGGCCGCCGTGCCGACGCCGCCGGCCGCCGCGTGCACCAGGACGGACTGGCCGGGCCGCAGGCCGGCGAGGTCGCGCAGGCCGTGGTACGCGGTGAGGTAGGCGATCGGCACGGCGGCCGCCGTCTCGTACGTCCAGCCGTCCGGAATCGGCACCAGCATCCGGTGATCGGTGACCGCGGCCGGGCCGAAGCCACCGAAGTCGCCGATCATGCCCATGACGCGGTCGCCGGGGGCGAGCCCGGAGACCCCGGGCCCGGTCTCCAGGACGACGCCCGCGGCTTCCCCGCCGAGGCCGCTCTGGCCGGGCACCATGCCCAGCGAGACCAGCACGTCGCGGAAGTTGACCCCCGCGGCGCGCACCGCGACGCGCACCTGGCCGGGCGCGAGCGGCTCCGGGGACCCGGGGGCGGCTTCGAGGGCGAGGTCCTTCAGGGTGCCGGTCGCGGAGGTGGTGGCGAGGTGCCAGCCGGGCGCTCCGGCGGGCTCCGGGAGCGGCGGACGGGCGGCGGCCCGGTCCAGCCGGGGCACGTACAGGGCCCCGGCGCGTACGGCGGCCTGCGGCTCGCCGCAGGCGACGAGGTCCGGCAGCCGGGCCGCGGAGCGCTCGTCCCCGTCCGTGTCCACGAGGACGACGCGGCCGGGGTGTTCGGCCTGTGCGGCACGCACCAGGCCCCAGACGGCGCCCGCGGCCGGGCTGTGCACCTCGTCGGCGCTGTGCACGGCGGCGGCGCCCCGGGTGACGACCAGGACGCGGGTGGCGTCGAGGCCGGGGTGCCCCAGGCACTCCTGAAACCGCTCCAGTACGTACGTGGTGGCGGCCCGGACCTGCGCCGCCTCGGCGCCCGGGGACTCCGGTACCCGGACCACCAGCACCTCGGGTGCCCCGGACCGGACGAGCGCGTCCGCGTCCTGCCCGGTGGACGGCTCGGTCCAGGTGCCCCGCGGGGCGCCGGCGGGCGCTTCCAGCGGCCGCCACTCGGTACGGAACAGCAGATCGTGCGTCGCGTCCGGGGCGGCGCCCGCTCCCTGCGCGGCGAGCGGGCGCAGGGAGAGCTCCCCGACGGAAGCGACCGGCTGCCCGGCCGGGTCGGCCATCGCGACGGTCTTCGCCCCGCCGGGTCCGGTCGTGACGTGGACGCGGAGCGCCTCCGCGCCGGAGGCGTGCAGGGCGACCCGGCCGAAGGCGAAGGGGAGTTCGGGCGCGGCGCCGGGAGGGTCGAGGAGGGTCGCGGAGTGCAGCGCCGCGTCCAGGAGCGCCGGGTGCAGGAAGAATCGGGCCGCTTCGGACGCCCGGTCCTCGGGGAGTGCGACCTCGGCGTAGAAGTCGTCGCCGTCCCGCCAGGCTGCGCGCAGCCCCTGGAAGAGCGGGCCGTAGTCGAACCCGGCGGCGGCCCGCGCCGCGTAGAAGCCGTCGACGTCGAGCGGCTCCGCGCCGGCCGGCGGCCACGCGGTGAGCGCAGACGGGGCCGTGGGCGGGTCCTGGGTCACGGACCCGCTGGCGTGCAGGGTCCACGCGGTGTGCGTACCACCGCCGTCCGGGCGGGAGTGCACGGTGACCGGGCGGCGCCCGGTGGCGTCGGCGGCCGAGACGCCGACGCGGATCTGGACGCCGCCGCGCGGGGGCAGCAGCAGGGGTGCTTCGAGGACGAGTTCGTCGACGGCGACGGCGCCCGCTTCGTCGGCCGCGCGCAGCACGAGTTCGAGCAGGGCCGCGCCGGGGACGACGGCGTCGCCGGCCACCACGTGCTCGGCGAGCCAGGGGTGGGTGGCACGGGAGAGCCGCGCCGTGCACAGCACGCCGTCGCCGTCCGGGACGCCGATGACGGCGCCGATCAGGGGGTGTTCGGCGGCGGCGAGGCCGGCGGCGGACACGTCCGCCGTGTCGTCGGCCGGGAGCCAGTAGCGGGTGCGCTGGAAGGGGTACGGAGGAAGGGCGACCCGGCGGGCGCCGGTGCCGGTGAACAGGTCCTGCCAGTCGACTCGGACGCCCCGGACGTGGAGGTGGGCGAGGGCGGTGAGCAGGGAGTGCGGTTCGGGCCGGCCCCGGCGGAGCGCCGGCACCGCGGCGACCGTATCGACCGCGTCGACCGCATCGACCGCATCGACCGCATCGACCGCATCGACCGGCTGGTCGGCGAGGCACTCCTCGACCATCGCCGTCAGGGCGCCGCCGGGCCCGACCTCCAGGAAGGTGGTGGCGCCCGCGCGGCGCAGGCCGGTGACGGCGTCGGCGAAGCGGACGCCGCCGCGCACGTGCCGTACCCAGTAGTCCGGGTCGGTCACCTCGCCCGGCCCGGCCACCGCCCCGGTGAGGTCGGAGACGAGCGGGATGGACGGCTCGGCGTAGTCGAGGGTCGCGGCGACGGCGCGGAAGTCGTCGAGCATCGGGTCCATGAGCGGCGAGTGGAAGGCGTGGCTGACGCGCAGCCGCTTGGTGCGGCGGCCGCGCTCGGCGAAGGCGGCGGCCACGGCGTCGACCTCCCCGGCGGTGCCCGAGACCACGACGGCCCGGGGCCCGTTGACGGCGGCCAGGTCCACCCCGGCGGTGAGCAGGGGGGCGACCTCCTCCTCGGTGGCCTCGACGGCGGCCATGGCACCGTCCCCGGGGAGCGCCTGCATGAGCCGGCCGCGCGCCGCGACCAGCGCCGCCGCGTCGGCGAGGGAGAAGACGCCGGCCGCGTGCGCGGCCGCCAGTTCGCCGATGGAGTGCCCCGCCAGGACGGCGGGCCGTACGCCCAGCGCCTCGACGAGCCGGAAGAGGGCCACCTCGATGGCGAACAGCGCGGGCTGGGTGAACTCCGTACGGTCCAGGAGGTCGGCGTCGCCGCCGAAGACCACCTCGCGCAGCGGCAGCCGCAGCCGGCCGTCGAAGGCGTCGCAGACCGCGTCGAAGGCCCGCCGGAAGACGGGCACGGTGTCGTAGAGCTCCCGGCCCATGCCGAGGCGCTGGCTGCCCTGGCCGGTGAAGACCAGGGCGAGCCGGCCTCCCACCGGGGCGCCGGTGACCAGCCCGGGCGCGGTCTGTCCGGCGGCCAGCGCCTCGGCCCCGGCCACCATCCCGGCCCGGTCGCCGGCGACGACGACCGCGCGCTGCTCCAGCAGGGCCCGGGTCGTGGCCAGGGAGAAGGCGACGTCCAGCGGCCGGGCCGGCGCCGGCTCGCGCAGCTCGTCCGCGATCCGGTGGGCCTGCGCCGCGAGGGCGGGTCCGGTCCGGGCCGACAGCACCAGGGGGAGGGCGGGGAGCCGGGTGCCCTCGGTGGTGGCCGCGGGACGGGGCGGTGCGTCGGGTGCCTGCTCCAGGACGACGTGGGCGTTGGTGCCGGAGACGCCGAACGAGGAGACGGCGGCCCGCCGGGGCCGGTTCAGATCGGGCCACTCGCGGTTCTCGGTGAGCAGCTCGACCGCGCCGGAGGTCCAGTCGACCTTGGTGGAGGCGCGGTCGACGTGCAGGGTCCGGGGCAGCGTGCCGCGTTGCAGCGCGAGGACGGTCTTGATGACGCCCGCGACCCCGGCGGCGGCCTGGGTGTGGCCGATGTTGGACTTCAGCGAGCCGAGGTACAGGGGGTGCCCCTCGGGCCGGCCCTGGCCGTAGGTGGCGAGGACCGCCCCCGCCTCGATGGGGTCGCCGAGGGTGGTCCCGGTGCCGTGCGCCTCGACCGCGTCGACGTCGGCGCCGGTCAGCCCGGCCTGCGCGAGGGCCTGGCGGATGACCCGTTCCTGGGCCGGCCCGCTGGGTGCGGTGAGCCCGTTCGAGGCGCCGTCCTGGTTGACGGCGGAGCCGCGCAGCACGGCGAGGACCGGGTGGCCGTTGCGCCGGGCGTCGCGGAGCCGCTCGACGAGGACCAGGGCCACGCCCTCGGACCAGCTGGTGCCGTCCGCGGCGTCCGCGAAGGCCTTGCTGCGGCCGTCCGGGGCAAGACCCTGCTGGCGGGAGAACTCCACGAACGGCGACGGCTTGGACATGACGGCGACGCCACCGGCCAGCGCCATCGAGCACTCGCCGAGCCGCAGCGACTGGGCGGCGAGGTGGAGGGCGACCAGAGAGGACGAGCAGGCGGTGTCGACGGTGACCGCGGGCCCGGCCAGCCCCAGGGTGTAGGCGACCCGGCCGGTGACGACGCTGCCCGCCGAGCCGATGCCGAGGTAGCCTTCGGTGCCTTCCGGCGCGCGCCGCAGATGGGCCGCGTAGTCGTGGTACATGAGGCCGCTGAAGACGCCGACGGGACGGCCGCGCAGCGAGGTGGGGGCGATGCCGGAGCGCTCCAGGGTCTCCCAGGCGGCTTCCAGCAGCAGCCGCTGCTGCGGGTCCATGGCGAGGGCCTCGCGGGGCGAGACGCCGAAGAGCTCGGCGTCGAACTCGCCCGCGTCGTAGAGGAATCCGCCTTCGCGGGCGTACGAGGTGCCGGGCGCGGCGGGATCGTCGGAGAAGAGCTCGCCGAGGTTCCAGCCGCGGTCCTCAGGAAACGGCGAGATGGCGTCACCACCGGACTCGACCAGCCGCCACAGGTCCTCCGGGGAGTCGACGCCACCGGGCAGGCGGCAGGTCATGCCGACGATCGCGAGGGGCTCGTCGAGGACGGGCGCGGCGGCCGGATCCGCGGCGCGGACCGGCCGCTCCTCCCAGAGTCCGGCCCGCAGGTGGCGGGCGAGGGCGGCCGGCGTGGGGTGGTCGAACGCGACCGTCGCGGCGAGCGGCAGGCCGGTGGCCTCCGTGAGCGCGGTGCGCAGCGCGACCGCGTCGGCGGAGCTGAACCCGATGTCCTTGAAGGCCCGTTCGGCCGGGGCCGGACCGTCGTCCGTACGGCCGCGGACCTTCGCCGTCTCGGCGGCGACGAGGTCGGTCAGCTCGGCGAGCCTGGCGTCCTCGGGCAGCCGGTCGAGGCGGGCGCGCAGCGCGTCGGCGACCGCCTCGGCCGGGGCCGCGGCGGTCGGGGCGGTGGTGTCGAGGAGTCCACGCAGGAGGACCGGCACCTGCCGGGTGTGCGTGGCCGCCGCGTCGACCCGGGAGACGGCGAGGAAGGGCCGGCCGACCGTACGGGCACCGTCGAACATGGCGAGCCCCTCGCGCACGGTGAGGTCCGAGCCGGGCTCCCAGGCGAGCGCGGTCGCGGGCAGTCCCTGTGCCGCGCGCAGCCCGGCCAGCCCTTCGAGGAAGCCCGCCTCGGCGGCCTCGGCCGCCCGGCCGCCGGTGCCGAGCACGCCCGCCGTCGACGCGAGCAGCACGAACCCCGACAGCGGCGCGGCGCGGGTGAGTTCATGCAGGTTCCAGGCGCCGTCGACGGCGGCCGGGCGCAGGATGCCGGGCGGTCCGCCGGCCGCGGCGGCCGTGTGCACGACCTCGGCGAGCGGCCTCTTCAGCGAGTTCAGCACCTTGGCGAGGGTGCGCCGGTCGGCCGGGTCGCAGGCGACGAGCCTGGTGGTGGCGCCCAACGCGGTCAGCTCGGACTTGAGGGCGGCCGCGGCGGGGTCGGCACGGCCCCGGGGGCTGATCAGGAGCAGGTCACGGGCCGGGTGCACGGCGGCCAGGTGGCGGGCGACGACGGCCGCCGCGGGGGTGTCGGCGCCGGTGATCAGGACCGTGCCGTCGGCCGTGACGCCGGTCTGCCCGTCGTCGGGCGTGGGCGTCCTGGCCAGCCGGGGCATCACCGCAGTCCCGGAGCGCAGGGCGAGCTGGGGTTCGCGGGAGGCGAGGGCGGCGGGGAGCGCGGCGCCGGATCCCGGCTCGGCGTCGATGAGCAGGATGTGGTCGGGGTGCTCGCTCTGCACGGTACGCAGCCAGCCCCAGGCGGCGGCCTGGGCGAGGTCGTCGGCCCGCTCACCGGCCCCGGTCGCGACGGCGCCCCGGGTCACCACGGCGAGCCGGCCGGACGCCAGGTGCGGGTCGGCGAGCCAGGACTCCACCTGGTCGGCGATCCAGGCGAGCGCGGTGCGGGCCTCGTCCGTGGGGAAGACGCCGTCGGCGGCCGGTGAGCCGGGCCCCGGGCGCGCGAACAGCAGTGTCACCTCGGGGGCTTCGGCCCCGTCCGCAACCGCCCGCCGCAGCGCGGTGACATCCTCGTGGTGCGTCGCATCCGGGGTGTCACCGAGCAGTTCGGTGCGGGCGCGGGCGGATCCGGCGGTGGCGAGGCGGGGGGCGCCGGCGTCGGGGCCGCTTCCCGGCACGGAGAGCAGCGGGAGCCAGTCCATTCCCCACAGGGACTCGAAGTAGCCGCTGCCGACGGCCCGCAGCCGGGCGGGGCGGTCGAACAGCGCGTGCCGGGTGATCTTGCCGGAGGCGGTGCGGGGCACCTGCTCGATCTCGTACAGCTCCTCGGGCACCTTGAAGTAGGAGAGTTCCGTCCGGCAGGCGGCGAGCAGCCGCTCCGGATCGAGACCCCCGGGGCCGGCGACCAGAAAGGCGACCGGCACCTCGCCGAGCACCTCGTGCGGCTTGCCGGCGACGGCGACGTCGGCGACGCCCGGCAGGGACCGCAGGACCTCCTCGACCTCGCCGGGGTGGATGTTCTCGCCGCCGCGGATGATGAGTTCCTTGATGCGGCCGGTGACGGTGAAGTAGCCCGCGTCGTCCCGCCTGGCCAGGTCGCCGGTGCGGTACCAGCCGTCGCGCAGCACCTCGGCGGTGGCCTCGGGCTGGTTGTGGTAGCCGGCCATGACGTTGGGGCCGCGTACCCACACCTCCCCCTCGGCTCCGTCGGCCACGTCCACGCCGGTCTCCGGGTCGACGAGGCGGACGCCGAGGCCGGGCACGGGCAGTCCGCAGGAGCCGTCGACGCGTTCGCCGGTGGGCCAGTTGATGGTGATGGAGCCGCAGGTCTCGGTGGATCCGTACGCGTCGAGGAGGGGGGCGCCGAACGCCTCCTCGAAGGAGCGGCGCAGCTCCGCGGTGGTGATGGCGCCGCCGACCAGGCACATGCGCAGCTCCGGCGCCCGGAAGCCGGAGTCGCGGGCCGCGCGGACCAGGTAGTGGTACATCGTGGGGACGCCCGCGAGGAAGGTGGCGTTCTCCTCCTGGACGGCCCGCAGCACGTCCTCGGCGGCGAAACCGTCGAGGAGGCGGGCGGTGGCGCCCACGGCGGTGACGCCGAGCACGCACACGATGTGGGCGAGGGAGTGGAACAGCGGCAGCGGCCACACCACCCGGTCCCCGGCCGAGAGGCCCGGGATCGGCACGTAGGAGGCGGCCACCGACCAGAGGCAGTTGCGCTGGGTGGACAGGACCCCCTTGGGCTTGCCGGTCGTGCCGGAGGTGTAGAGCATCCAGGCCAGGTCGTCGAGGCCGAGGTCGTCGCGGGCGGGGGCGGAGGGTTCCGTGGCGGCCAGCGCCGAGAAGGAGAGGGTGCCGCGCGGCGCCCCCGCCGGTACGCCGCCGCCGACGAGGACCAGGCGCACCTGCGGGCGGTCGGCGAGCACGTCCCGCAGCCGGGCGGCGTGGGCGGCATCGGTGACGAGGAGCCGGGCGCCGCTGTCGTCCAGCAGATAGGCCAGTTCGGCCTCGGTGGAACGGGGGTTGCAGGGCACTCCGATGGCGTTGGCCCGGGTGAGGGCGAGATAGGTCTCGATCGTCTCGACCCGGTTGCCGAGGCAGATCGCCGCCCGGTCGCCCGGCTGCAGCCGATAGTCTGCGAAGTGGCCGGCGAGGCGACCGGTGCGCAGCTCCAGATCGGCGTACGTCACCTCCCGGTGGGCGTCCCGGAACGCCGTCTTGCCGCCGTACCGATCCGCGTTGGCCCGCAGAAGTTCCGGAAGGGGCCGGATCAGATCGGTGCGGAGCAATGTCACCACATCCCTGGGTTCGGGCCTGCACGAGGTGTCCTGACGCTTTTCAGTCTTGCCGCGACCCCCGGCGCCGGACCCCCTGATGCGCCCCCTATGACGTCCCTGTCTTTGGTCCCGGGGGTGGGGCGGCGGCGCCGTCGCGGAAAGGATCCGTACCGGACGGGAGGGGTCTTCATGGCAACGCGGACGCACCGGCACATCGACGTCGGCCTGGCCGAACGGTCCTACCGGGTGTCGATCGGACCGGGGGTGCGCCACACGCTCCCCGAGGTGATCGCGAAGACCGGTGCGAGCCGGGTGGTGGTGGTGTCCGCCAGGCCGGCCGAGTGGGTGCCCGACCCGGGGGTGCCCGCCGTGATCGAGCCGGCCGGCGACGGCGAGGTGGACAAGACCCTCGCCACCGTGGAGCGCCTGTGCCGGCGGTTCGCCGAGGCCGGGCTGACCCGCGCCGACGCGGTGGTGTCGGTGGGCGGCGGGACCACCACGGACGTGGTGGGGCTGGCCGCCGCGCTGTACCACCGCGGCGTACCGGTGGTCCATCTGCCGACGTCGCTGCTCGCGCAGGTGGACGCCAGTGTGGGCGGCAAGACGGCGGTGAACCTGCCCGAGGGCAAGAACCTGGTGGGCGCCTACTGGCAGCCCCGTGCGGTGCTGTGCGACACCGACTACCTCGGCACGCTGCCCCACCGCGAACTGGTGGGAGGCTACGGGGAGATAGCCCGCTGCCACTTCATCGGCGCCCCCGACCTGCGGGGGCTGCCGCTGACGGAGCAGATCGCGGCGAGCGTGGCCCTCAAGGCGTCGGTGGTGGCGGCCGACGAGCGCGACGCGGGGCTGCGGCACATCCTCAACTACGGCCACACCCTGGGGCACGCCCTGGAACGGGCCACCGACTTCCGGTACTCGCACGGCGAGGCGGTGGCGGTGGGCACCGTCTTCGCGGGACGGCTCGCCGGGGCACTCGGCCGGATCTCCCGGGCGAGGGAGGCCGAGCACCTCGACGTCGTCTCCCACTACGGGCTGCCCACCGCGCTGCCCGCCGAGGTGGGCACGGACGCGCTCCTCACGCTGATGCGGCTCGACAAGAAGGCGACGGGCGGGCTCACCTTCGTCCTCGACGGGCCGTCCGGCGCCGAACTGGTGCCGGGCGTCCCGGAGCAGGTGGTGGCCGCGACGCTCGCCGCGATGCCCCGGACGACCAGCACGCACGATCCGTCGACGGCCGAGGGAGCCGACCATGCCCGAACTGCTGCTGCTGAACGGTCCCAACCTGGGCATCCTGGGCCGCCGTGAGCCCGAGGTGTACGGCACCGACACGCTCGCCGACATCGAGAAGGCGGTCGCCGCGGAGGTGGCGGCGCGCGACTGGCGGGTGCGGGCCTTCCAGAGCGACTCCGAGGGCGAACTGATCGGCGTGATCCAGGACAGCTACGACACGGTGGGCGCCATCGTCAATCCGGGCGCACTCATGATCGCGGGCTGGAGCCTGCGGGACGCACTGGCGAACTATCCGAGCCCCTGGATGGAGGTCCATCTCTCCAACGTGTGGGCGCGCGAGTCGTTCCGCCACGACTCGGTGATCGCCCCGCTGGCCGACGGCGTCATCGTCGGGCTCGGCGCCCTCGGCTACCGGCTGGCGGCGCGGGCCCTGGTGGCCCTTCCCGCCGCGTAGTCTCCGGCGGCCCCCGCCACTCAGCCGTCCCGGCGCGCGAGCAGCAGCGCACCCGCCAGCGAGGAGAGGCCGTCCAGCGCGGCGGGCCGCACCTCGGGGATCGGCACCCCCGTGCGCCGCAGCTCGTCCGCGCGGGCGGCGACCTCGGGCACCAGCTGCGGAATCCCGGTGGCGAAGCCGCCGCCGACGACGGCGAGGGCGGGGCGCAGCACCTCGCCGAGCGTGACCACGGCGGCGCCCAGCGCCGAGCAGGTCTCGGCCAGCGTCTCCCGCGCCCAGGGCTCGTCGTGCCCCACCGCCGCGGCCAGTTCGCCGTACGTCACCTCGCGGCCGCGCCGCCGCGCCGCCCTGCGCAGGGTCGCGGGCCCGGAGGCGACCGCCTGGAGGCAGCCCCGGCGGCCGCAGTCGCAGACCGGGCCCGAGCGGTCGACCAGCATGTGGCCGACCTCGCTGGAGCCCCGGGCACTACCGGGCACCGACCGCCCGCCGAGGACACAGCCCCCGCCGACGCCGGTGCCCACGCCGAGGTAGACGACGTCCGGGCAGCCGGCCTCGGCGGCCTCGGCGAGGGCGGCCAGGTCGCCGTCGTCGGCGAAGTGGACCCGTGCGTCCGGGAGCTGGCCGCGGGCCCACCGCGCGAGCGGGAAGCCGTTCCACGAGGGCCGGTTGGGCCAGGTCGTGACCCGGCCCTCGGCGTCGAGCGCGGCGGGCAGGGCCACCCCCACGGCGGCCGGCGGCGCCGGCCAGCGGGCGAGGAGCGTACGGACCTGGTCGGCGAGACGCCGGACGTCCGCTTCCACGGATCCGGGCCCGGGCCAGTGGAACACCGCCTCCCGGCGGGGCGGATCACCGCCCGCCGCCCCTTCGGCGCCTTCGAGCCGGAGTGCGACCTTGGTACCGCCCACGTCGATTCCCAGATAGCTGCGCACTCTTCGAGCCTAGGGATCGCCCGGCCGCGACCGCCCACCCGCCGACCACGGAGCGGTAATCCCGGGGTTGTGGCCTGTTTCACACGGTCCTGCCGCCGGAAGGTGCCGCCCGGCTCGAAAGCCCGTACGGTGCCGGTTCCCGCCGCTCAGCGCGCAGGCACGGAACTCGCGGCCGCCGTGCGCGGTTGACCGTCCCTGCCGGCCGGTCAATAATATACGGGTCCTCAATAGAACCAGCACAAACGGGCCGGAGAGCAAGGATTCTGCCCTACGGCCGTAAATCGTCCGCGCTGAATTTAGGACACCGGTGTGCAATTCAATCTTTTGGGTCCCCTGGAAGTCGTAGACGACGGCCGGCCGGTTGCCATCGGCGGTCTCCGACAGCGCGCGACCCTGGGGATTCTGCTGCTGCACGCCAATAAGACCGTGCCCACCGGCCGCCTGCTGACCGCCCTGTGGGGGGACGACCCGCCCCCGACGGCGCGCAAGGTACTCCAGAACGCGGTGGCTGGATTACGCCGCTCCTTACGTTCCCCCGACACCTCGATATCGCTGGACACCCAGGCATCCGGCTATCTGCTGCGGATCCCCGAGGACCACATCGACTGGTATCGCCACCAGGCACTGGTCGAGCACGGCAGGGCCGAAGTCGAATCCGGGGCCGGGGAGTCCGGGGCCCGGCGGCTGCGTGAGGCCATGCGGCTCTGGCGCGGCCCGGTCCTCGCCGACCTCGTCGAGGCCGGGATCGAATGGCCCGAGCTCGCGTCGATCCAGCGTACGCGCCTGGATGTCCTGGAGGACTGCGTCGAGGCGGAGCTGGCGGCCGGGCGGCACTACGAGATCGTCGGGGAGCTGGCGGCCGAGGTCCAGGCGGAGCCGACCCGGGAGCGGCTGTGCGGCCAGTTGATGCTGGCGCTGTACCGCTCCGGGCGGCACGCCGAGGCCCTCACCGTCTACCGGCGGGCCCGCGACACCCTGGTGGAGGAGCTGGGCCTGGACCCCGGGCGGGAGCTGCGCAGGCTCGAACAGGCCATCCTCAACCATGAGGAAACGCTCCTGCTGCCGCTCACGGACATGGCCCAGAACGAGCGCCCGGCGGACGGGCACGCCCAGGCGGGACCGCCCGCCGGAGCCGGCCCGACCCCGCCCGGCACGGCCGAGCGCAAGCTGGTCAGCGTGCTGATGATCCGTACGCATCTGGACCTGCGCACCGACCTGAAGGACCTGGAGTGTGTCTCCGAGGCCCTTCAGGCGGCCAACGCCGCCATCCGGCAGGAGGTCCAGCGGTTCGGCGGCGTCATCCACGGCGTCATCGGCTCGCTCTGGATCGCCATCTTCGGGGCGCCGGGCAGCCGCGAGGACGACGCGGAACGGGCGACGCAGGCAGCCCTGGCCGTACAGGAGCGGATGGCCGCCGGCATCCCGTTGGGTCCGACCGTCTCCCGGCTGTCCGCCGCCACGGCCGTGACCACGGGCGAGGCGATGATGACGCACCTGCCGAACGACCACTCCCCGCGGACGGAGTTACTGGGCGGCGTCTTCGACCGCTGCGCACAGCTCCTGACGTTCGTGTCGCCCGGCACGACCCGGGTCTGCGACGTCACCCTGGAGGCGAGCCGGCACTCCTTCGCCTACTCCCCCGCCCTCGACCAGCTGGGCGGCTGGCTGGTGACCGGCGACCTCGTGGGCGCCGGCCACCAGCAGCAGGCCGAGGCGCCCTTCGTCGGCCGGGAGAAGGAGCTGGATATGCTCCAGAGCCTCCTGGACACCGAGCAGCACCGGCACCGGCCCTGCCTGGTCACGGTGCTGGGCGAGCCGGGCATGGGCAAGAGCCGGCTGATGGCCGAGTTCGCGCGGCTGGTCGGTGAGCGGCCCGACGGGCCGCGGCTGGTGATCGGCTGCACCCGCTCCTTCGCCAGGGTCGGAGAGCCGGGCCCGCTCGGCGGGCTGGTGCGTTCGTACGCCGGGATCACCCATGCCGACTCCCCGGCCGCCGCGCGGAAGAAGCTCGACCTGGCGGTGCGCGGCCTCGTCGACAGTGAGCGGGTGGCCGAGTGGCTGCTGACCCACCTCACCCCGCTGGCACTGCCCGAGGAGGGCGTGGCGGCCGTGCTCTCACCGAGCCGCTCCTTTCCCGCCTGGCGGTTCCTGGAGGAGATCGCGAACAAGGCGCCGCTCGTGGTGGTCCTGGAGGACCTGCAGTGGGCCGACGACAGCCTGCTGGACTTCGTGGAGGAGGTGGTGAGTTCGGGGACGGTGCCGGTGCTGGTCGTCGCGACCGCGCGGCCGGAGCTCCAGGCCCGGCGGCCGAACTGGGGCCCGGGGCGGCTCAGCTCGCACGTCCTCACCGTCGATCCCCTGCCGGAGGCGGACGCCGCCGAACTCTTCGACGCCCAGCTGGGTCTGCCGTCGCAGGGCGACCGGCCGGGGGGCCACACCCGTACCGCCGATGTGCTGACGACCGAGCTGCTGACGGCCATCGGCGGCCACCCGCAGTTCGCCGTCGAGTACGCCCGCATCCTGCGCGAGGGCATCTCCCTGTGGTGGGAGCGCTCGGCGCCGGGGCTCAGTTCGTACCGTACGGGCCGCCCCGGGGGCGGGGAGACCGAACTGCCGGTGCCGCAGCGGGTGTACAACCTGGTCGCGGCGCGCCTGGATGCGCTGGCGGAACAGGACAAGAAGGTCCTCCAGGACGTCGCCATGTTCGACGCGGGCGTGGTCGCGGCCGCGGTGGCGGCGGTCGGCGAACTGCCCCTGGACGAGGTCCGGCGCAGGCTCGCGAAGCTGGAACGCGTCGGCCTGCTGGGCGAGACGCACTGCCAGGGGACCGAGGGTGAGCCGGTATACGCTTTCCGGAACTCCGTGATCTGCGGAATCACCCATTCCCAGATCCCCCGGGCAATTCGGGACGCCAAGCGGCAACGGGTCGCCGCGTGGCTGCGGCGGAATGAGAAAGACCGTCCTGAGTTCTATACGGAGAAGGAAGAGTTCACGGCGCCCGTACCCGGTGAATATCGCGTCCCGCCGGACGGCGACGCCTGGAACCTCACGTCCACTCACCGGTAATCGCCGCCGCCCGTTCCCTTCGCCCGGCCGGCGGCGTCCCCGCAGACCCTGTACCCGTGCGCGAGGTGACCCGCCCCGCCCCCGTACCCGGAAAGGGCAGGCAGGTGCAGCCGTGGTCGGCCAGGTGCCCGGCGGCGGAAGCCCGCGGTGGCGGCCGCGTCCGTGAGCGCGTGGGGGCGTCGGAGAGATCGCCCGGGCGGAGCGGCGGCAAGATCCCCGAACGGCCGGGGTAATCGGTTACGGCGCGATTGCCGATCGATGGGTGCGGCACAACGGGCAGGGAATGTCGGCATGCTAGTCTCCCCGAGGTTCCTGCTGCAGTCGATAGACACGAGCATTTGACGCTAATGGGGGGCTCACATGATTCTGGTTGAGCGTCATCAGCAGTTGTCCCGCCTCGAAGAGCTGGCTCGCAGATCCTCCTCCGGTCAGGGGCAGGTCGCCCTGCTGACGGGGCCGCACGCCACCGGCAGAACCGCCCTCCTGCAGGCTTTCGCCGACGACCAGAGCGAGCGCGGCGCTCTCGTGCTCAGCGCCATGTGTGACCGTTCCGAACGCGACCTCCCCCTGGGCATGCTCGGACAGCTGCTGCACGGGGCACCCCTGCCCGGTGCGCAGGCCGAGGAGATAGGACAGCTGCTCGCCGACGCCTCCGCCTCCACGGCGGAAGCGGCCGGCGCCGGCAGGCCGTCCACCCGGCTCACCTGCTTCTTCCACGACCTGTGCCTGCTGTTACGTGAAGTGGCACGCGACCGGCTGTTATTGATCACCGTCGACGACGTCGAGTACGCCGACGCCCTCTCCCTGGACTTCCTCGAACAGCTGATCCGGCGCAGCAGCACCGGCAAGATCATGGTCGTACTCACCGGCAACGACGAGCAGCAGACGCTGTGCTCGCCGTTCCACACCGAGCTGTCCCGCCAGCCCCATCTCCGCCATCTCCACGTCGCGCCGCTCTCCCCCGACGGGGTGCAGGAACTCGTCGCCCACCGGCTGGGAAGCGACGCCGCCGAACAGCTCTCGCCGGACCTGCACGCGGCGACCGGAGGCAACCCGCTGCTGGTCGAATCGCTCATCCATCACAACGGTGCGGCCCAGGGCGGTGTGGGCAGCTACGAACTCGCGGTGCTCAGCTACCTCCAGCGCGGCGACCGGTCCATGCTCGACGTGGCGCGGGCGCTGGCCGTCCTGGACCGGGACACCGACTGGGTGAAGCCGCACCAGCTCCTCGACGCCGACGTCAGGGAGGTCGAGAGCGTACGCCAGAAGCTCACCGAGGCCGGGGTCTTCGACGGCCACGGGTTCCGCCTGGACTCGGCGAAGGCCGCGGTCCTGGAGCAGATGCCGGCCGGGGAACGGTCCGCACTGCACCACCGGGCCGCCGAACTCCTCGCGGACGCGGCGGCACCGCCGGCCGTCGTCGCCGGCCACCTGCTCCGCGCGTGCACCACGCCGCCCGCCTGGGCGCTGCCCGCGCTGCAGGAGGCGGCGGAGCAGGCGCTGCGCGTCCACCACCCCGAGCGCGCCACCGGATACCTGGAGCTCGCCCTCGAAGGGCAGACGGAGCCCGGCACCGCGGCTCTGGTACGGGCCCGGCTCGCACACACCGAGTGGACCATCAACCCCGGTTCGGTGGGGCGCCACCTGCCCCGGCTCACCGAGGCGCTGCGCGCCGGCCACCTGGGGCTGCGGGAGGGGCTCAACCTCAGCAGGCACCTGCTGTGGCACGGCCGCAACGACGAGGCCACGGAGCTGCTCGGCCTGATCAGGTCGCACGCCGAGCGGTCCCCCGAGACCGCGGCCGAGATGCGCGATACGGAGCAATGGCTGGCGTTCACCTATCCCGCACTCGCCCGGCGCCGCCAACTGCCGTCCGGCCGGCCCGCCGGCGAAGGCCGGACGGTGCGGCCGACGGCCGACCCCTGGCTCCAGTCCTCGGCGATGCTGGCCTCGCTGATCTGCCACGGCCGGTCGGACGAAGCGGTGGCCCGGGCCGAGGGGACGCTGCGCGATCTGCACCTGGGGCAGCACACCTGCTGGGTCGACGAGGCCGCCCTGCTGTCGCTGGGGATCCTCACCAGCGCGGACCACCTGGACACCGTGATCGAGTGGTGCGACCGGCTGATCGACCGGGAGACCGGCGGGTGCACCCTGCCCTGGCGGGCGATCATCCTCGCCTCCCGGGCACAGGTGGCCATCCGCCGCGGCGACCTGACCGGAGCCGCCCGGCACGGCGAGGCGGCGCTGGCCGCGCTGCCGCTGCGGGGCTGGGGTGTCGGTGTCGGCATCCCGCTCGGCACCCTGCTGCTCGCCTACTCGCGGCTGGGCCGGTTCGACGAGGCCAGCTCGCTTCTCGCGCAGCCGGTGCCCGACGCCATGTTCCAGTCCCGGCACGGTCTGCACTATCTGTACGGCCGCGGCCATCTGCACCTGGCGACCCGCCACTACCACGCGGCTTTGGCCGACTTCCTCACCTGCGGCGAGCTGATCTCCGGCTGGGGGCTCGACCTGGCGGGCATCGTCGACTGGCGGGCCAGTGCGGCCGAGGCCTGGCTGCGGCTCGGCAACCAGGACCAGATGCGCCACCTGGTCAGCGACCAGCTGAGCTGGCCCGGCAGCGGCGGCGCCCGCTCCCGGGCGCTCGCGCTGCGCCTGACGGCGGCCATGAGTCCGGCCGCCCGCCGGCCCTCGCTCCTGTTAGAGGCCGTCGAGCTGCTGGAGCGCTGCGGCGACCGGTACGAGCAGGCACGTACCCTGGCCGACCTGAGCTCGGCGTACCACGCGCTGGACGAGAACCGCCGGGCCCGCATGATATTTCGCCGGGCACTGCACATGACCAAGATGTGCGAGGCCGAGCCGCTGAGCCGGGAGCTGCTCTCGGTGAGCGGCGAGCTGGCCGACCTCCTCTCCGCGGGCGGCGACACCGACAGGCTGGCGGTGCTGACCGGCTCCGAGCGGCGCGTCGCGGCGCTGGCCGCCATGGGGTACACCAACCGGGAGATAGCCGGGAAGCTCTACATCACGGCGAGCACGGTCGAGCAGCACCTCACCCGGGTGTACCGGAAGCTGAAGATCAATCGCCGCAAGGATCTGCCCAGCGATCTCACCTGGCACAGCGAGGTGGCGAGCTAGCGGACTCCGCCCGCTGGCTCGCCACCTCGCTGTTAGGGGGCGCGTTGGGGTGTCGGCCGGGACCGGGGGCGACAAGAATCAGGTCGGTAAGGGTAGTTGACGGCGAGATGATTCCCGGGAGTCCGCCTTGAAGGCCCATGCATCCGTCCTCGCCGGAGAGGATCACAGTCAGCAGGAGTGGGCGGCCGAGCTGGCCGCGGCGCTGGCGCGGCCCGCCGCGCAGCAACCGGACTGGCCGGACCCGAAGCGGGTACGCGATGCCTGCGAGACCCTGCGCGAGGCGCCCCCGATCGTGACGGCGGCCGAGACCCGCCGCCTGCTGGGACGGCTCGCGGCCGTGGCCCGGGGTGAGGCATTCCTGCTGCAGAGCGGCGACTGCGCCGAGACCTTCGCCGGGAACACCGAAGCGCACCTGCGCGCCAACCTGCGCTGTCTGCTCCAGATGGCCGGGGTCCTGATGCACTCCGCCGAGATCCCGGTCGCCGTGGTGGGACGGATCGCCGGCCAGTACGCCAAGCCCCGCTCCGCCGCCACCGACGCCCTGGACCTGCCGGTCTACCGCGGCGACGGCGTCAACTCCCACGAGCCGGTGCGCGCCGCCCGTACACCTGACCCGGACCGCATGGTACGGGCGCACGCACACGCGGCAGCCGCGATGAACCTGGTGCGGGTGGTGAGCCACGCCGGGGTGGAGATCTTCTCCAGCCACGAGGCGCTGCTGCTCGACTACGAGCGTGCGCTGCTGCGCCCCGAGCCCGGCGCCGCCCGTATCGACAGCGGCTCCGCGCACTTCCTGTGGATCGGCGAGCGGACGCGGCAACTGGACGGCGCGCACCTCGCGTTCGCGGAGCTGCTCGCCAACCCGGTCGGGGTGAAGATCGGGCCGGGCACGACTCCCGAGGAGGCGGTCGCGTACGCCCGGCGGCTGGACCCGGACCGCACGCCGGGGCGGCTGACCTTCATCAGCCGGATGGGGTTCCGGAAGGTCCGCGACGTCCTGCCGGCGATCGTGGAGCGGGTCACGGCCACCGGTCACCCGGTGATCTGGCAGTGCGACCCGATGCACGGCAACACCCATGAGTCGCCCTCCGGGTACAAGACGCGGCGACTCGACGAGGTGTGCGACGAGGTGCGCGGCTTCTTCGAGGTGCACAGGGCCCTCGGCACCCACCCCGGGGGCATCCACGTGGAGGCGACGGGCGACGAGGTCACCGAGTGCCTCGGAGGCGATCAGGAGCTCTCCGACGCCGATCTGGTGGCGCGTTACGACACCCTCTGCGACCCGCGGCTGAACACCCGCCAGGCGTTGACACTCGCCTCTTTCGTGGGGGAGTTGCTGCGGGGATGACTTCCTCCGGCCCCGAGGAGCGGGGAGCATCGATCACGCCGCCGATCAGTGGCGCCACCCGGCTGTACGCGGTCCTCGGCGATCCAGTGGCGCAGGTCCGGGCCCCGGCACTGCTCAACGCGCTCTTCGGCCGGCTGGGCAGGGACGCCGTTCTGGTACCCGTGCTCGCCACCCCGGATGACTTCACCGACGTGGTCGGGGGCCTCAAGCGCGTGGGCAACCTGGACGGGATGCTGTTCACGGTGCCGCACAAGGCGGCCGCCGCGCGGCTCGCCGACCGGCGCAGCACGGTCGTCACCGTGGCGGGCGGCGCGAACGCGATGCGCCGCGAGCCTGACGGCAGCTGGTCCGCGGAGAACTTCGACGGCGCCGGCTTCGTGCGGGGGCTGGCCGCGGCGGGCCACGTGCTGCGGGGCCGCCGCGTCACGGTGTCCGGTGCGGGCGGGGCCGGCAGTTCGATCGCCGTGGCTCTCCTGGACGCCGGTGTCGGCGGTCTCTCGCTCTACGACCCCGATGCCGAGCGGCTCGCCGCCCTGCTGAAGCGGCTCGACGAGCACTGGCCCGGCCGGTCGGTGGGCACCGAGGCGCCCGAGCTGGAGCTCGCCGACATCGTCGTCAACGCCACCCCGCTCGGGATGCGGCCGGACGACCCGCTGCCGTTCGACCCGGCGCGGGTTCCGCCGGGGCGGGTGGTGGCCGACATCGTGATGAAGCCGCGCCTGACCCGTCTGCTCAAGCGGTCGGCCTCGCTCGGCCTCACGGTGCACCCGGGAATTCACATGCTGGACGCACAGCTGGATTCCTACCGTCACTTCTTCCGTCTCGGATGACGCCCGTCACCTCGTTCTCAAGGGTATTTCAGGGGTATTGGCCGCGCGCCGGCGCTGCCTAGGATTATTCCCGCGCGTACACATACTCCCCTCCCCCGGAAATGAGGCGTTCCGCATGACTCGTGTCTGGTTGTCAGTGCGCATGATGAGGCATCACCGTATGGGGCATCACGACCATGTCTCGCTGCTCGTCACCGACGTCTTACCGGCCCTGGTCAGCCACCTCCGGTCCGCGGACGGGCAAGGGCGCTGGCGTTTGGAGCGCCACCCCGAATCCGCCCCGGTGGCCCTGGAAATCCGGTTCGAATCGGTGCCCGACGTCCTCGGCGAACTCGAACAGCGGGTGCAGCACGCGGCGGCACGGCTCGGCCTCTCCGTCGAGGTGAGCCGTACGGGTGCGGACGGCTCGGGCGTATCGGCCGCGCTTTCGGAACTCGCCAGCGAACTGGCCCTGAAGGTCCTGGGCGGCGGCCCACTCGACCGGGCCGAGCAGGTCTCCACGGCGGCGCTCCACCTGCGATTGCTCACCGAACTGACGCCGCCCGGAAACCGGCCCGCGTTTCTCTTTCTCAACTGGCAGCACTGGAGCCGGACATTGGGTCCCGCGCTACGCGTCGAGCTGCACGAGCAGGCGGAGAAGCTGGCGCCGGCGCTGCTCGCGGGCACCGTGGAGACCGCACGCGACCACCGCCACCGGCCGGCCTGGACGGAGTACGGCCGGGCGCTGCGCACCACCGTGGCGGACCACGCGGCGGCGGGCCGCCCGGCGCTCGCCTACGAGCTGTTCGACCACGCCCACCACACGCACCTCCGGTTGGGCATCACGGTGGCGGCGGAGGCCGTCGCGGCGCGGGCGCTGCGCTCCGCGCTGGCCGCGGCCGACCCGGCAGACACGAGCACGGCCCTGGAGGCCGTGCTCGCCGCCGCGCCGCTCGCGATCTGACCCGTCCGACCGCGGGATTCCGTACTCACTCCGCCACGGAGGCCCCGGTCAGCCGGAGCAGCTGGAGCAGCTCAAGCGGGTGGCGGAGTGCGGCGTCCGGGTCCGTGGCGAGCAGCGCGGCCTCGTCGGTCTCCCCCCACAGGGCGGCGACCGGCGGCACCCCGGCGCTGCGGGCACTGATCAGGTCGGTGACCGCGTCGCCCACCATGACCGTCTCGTACGGGGCCGTGCCCATCAACCGCATGGCGCGGATCACGATGTCCGGTGCGGGCTTGGCCCGGGCCACCTCGTCGGAGCCGACCACGTGGTCGAACAGGTCGAGTACGTCGAGGCGCCGCAGCAGCGAGCGGGCCCGCGGGCCGCTCTTGCCCGTGGCCACCGAGGTCCTGATGCGGTGCCGGCGCAGCTCCTCCAGCAGCTCCCGGACCCCGTCGAACATGGTGACCTGGTGCTCCAGGCGATAGCTCTCCCTGACGAAGGGCTCCTGCATGGCCGGGGGCAGCCCCATGATCCGCATGATCTCGGGGAAGTACCGCCCCAGGTGGCGGCTGTACTCCTCGAACGGGGCCGGGCCCGGCCCCACCACCTCCCGGTACGCGACCGCGAACGCGGCCCGCATCACGGCGAAGCTGTCGACGAGCACGCCGTCCATGTCGAAGACGACGCCGGCCGGCCGGCCGGTCCGCGCGAGCGAGTTGGTGTCGACGGACATGCCTGGCCCCTCACATCGTGGTGGTCGGTTGGGGTGTCGCCCCCGACGGATTCGAGGGCCTTGAGGTACGTCCCCGCGACGCGCGCGCCGAGGCGTAGAGGCGTTCGATCACGCGGATGGTGCGATCGGCCTCCTCGGCCGCCCGCCCCTTGGCGCCGGGGTCGGCGAGCCGGGTCAGGAGGTCGTCGAGCTGACGGTCGTACTCGACGCCGATCGGCTGGTCCGCCAGCGGTACGGCGTCCGTGCGGCCGTGCCGGCCCACCAGCAGCTCGGAGCCGCCGGCGCGCTGCGGGCTGAAGCCGAAGGTGCAGCGCAGCGACGCGGTGCCCGCCGTACCGTCGACGCGGACCGTGGTGACGTCGAGCGGCTCGTGCGAGGCCCAGCTGGTGCGCAGGGACACGGACACGCCGTCCTCGGTGACCAGGAATCCCCGCGCGGTGTCCTCCACGTCCGCGGTGACCGCACCGCCCGCGGGGGCGTCGCCCCGCCACCGCGCCGCGGCGGTGCCGCCGGCGATGAAGTCGGCGGAGACGGCCCCCGCGACCTGGTCGAAGCGGGCGGGGCCGATCAGCGGGCCCAGTACGTCGAACAGGTGCCAGCCGAGGTCGAGGAGGGCGCCGCCGCCGGCCAGTTCACGCCTGGTGAACCAGCCGCCGCCGGCCGGCACCCCACGGGCCCGTACCCAGGACGCCTCGATGTGCCGGATGTCCCCGAGGCCCTCCGCGGCGGCATGGAGTGCCCGGACGTCGGCCCGGTGCACGGCGGCGCTCCCGGCGAGCAGCACCGCCGGGCCGGAGCGCTCGGCGGCGGCGAGCCGCGCCGACTCCGCCGAGGTGAGGCAGACCGGCTTCTCCACGAAGACGGTCACGCCGCGCTCCAGCAGCCGGGTGGCGATGCTGCCGTGCAGGTGGTTGGGGACCGCCACCACGGCGAGGTCGACCTGCCCCGGTTCGAGTTCCTCGACCGACTCCAGGGAACCGGCGCCCGTACCGGTGGCCGCCCACGCCGCCCGGGCCTTCGGGTCCGGGTCGACCACGGACACCACCGTGTATCCGGGGTGGGCGAGCAGCCGGTCCAGCCAGATCTCGCGGGCCGCCCAGCCGAGTCCGACCATGGCGACCCGGACCTGCGGACGACGGTTCACAGGTGCGCCACGGCTTCCGCGACGACCGCGGCGATGTCGTGCATCTGCCGCTCGGTGCCGAGCAGGGTGCGGTGGTGCAGCCAGATCCCCTCGCTGTTGATGAGCTCCGAGTTGGGGCAGCGCAGGGCGATCTCCTCGGCGGTCTCGTCGGGGGACGAGTGCTCCCAGAAGGCGTCCGTGCGGTAGACGGCGCGGAACGCCGCGAAGGCGGGCAGGCCACGGGCGATCAGGTCGTCGACCAGGGCGTTGCGGCGCTCCTCGGTGAGGCCGGGCACCCGGAACATCGCCATGTAGTGCGGATTGCGGTCGGCCCGGTCGTCGACCTGCTGCGGCACCACGCCCGGGATGTCGGCGAGCAGCCGGGACAGCACCGGCCAGCGCTCCTCGCGGGTGTCGATCTGCCCGTCGAGGCGCGCGAGCTGGGCGCGCAGCACGCTCGCGGAGAACTCGTTGAGGCGGAAGTTGGAGCCGGAGGTGCGGTGCCGGTACGTGCGGTCCTCGCGGGGGCGGCCGCAGCTGTGGCGCAGGAAGCCCAGTTCGTAGGACTCGGCGTCGGGAAAGAGCACGGCGCCGCCCTCACCCGCCGTCATCAGCTTGCCGTTCTGGAAGCTGAGGGCGGCTATCGTTCCGAACTCGCCGATCCGGGTGCCCCGCCAGCGCGCGCCGTGCGCGTGCGCGGCGTCCTGGACCAGGGGGACACCGCTGTCCGCGGACAGCTTGCCCAGCGCGTCCATGTCCGCCACCAGCCCGGCCATGTGCACGGGCATGATTGCCTTGGTCCGCTCTGTGATCGCCTGCGCCGCGCGTGCCGGATCGATGTTGTAGGTGTCCAGGTCGACGTCGACCGGAACAGCGACGGCGCCGAGGCGCTGGGCGGCCTGCGAGGAGGAGATGAAGGTGAACGCGGGCACGATCACCTCGTCGCCGCCCCGCACGCCCATCACCTCCAGGGCCAGTTCGAGAGCGTGCGTTCCGTTGGTCACCGCGAGGGCGTGGGCGGAGCCGTGGTAATCCGCGAACTCCGCCTCGAACGTATCGACTTCCCTCCCGTCCATCCGCCACCACTGCCCCTGCTCCAGGGCCCGGATCAGTCCCGTACGCTCCGCGTCCCCGTACTGCGGCCAGGACGGAAAGTCTAAATTCCCAGCGAACTCGGTCATCGCAACTCTTTTCTGTTCGGGTGATTACCGCGAAGATACCGAGGGACCCGGGGGGACGTCATTCCCCTAACCATCCCCTAGCTCCCCCCAGAAAATGCGGGAATAGCGTTGCGGGTGGGTGAGAAGCAGCGGTGACAGGTGAGTTCGCGGGTGGCGCGGCCGGGCGGGCCACCGGGGGCGCAGCAGACGCCGCACGCCGTACGGGCCCGCCCCCCGGCCCGCTCCGCGATCGGCCGCGCTACGAAGCCGCCTCGGCGGCCGGCCGCATCCCACAGGTGAGCGCCTTGCCGATCTCGCCGACCGACTCCAGCGGCGCCGGGGTCGGCACGCCGCACAGCGCTCCCGCTCCTCACCGGCAAGCCCCGGCGCCGCCTCCCGAAGCGCCCGGGGGCCGACGCCGGTCAGCCGGGGCACGTGAAATTACAGCACGATCTCGTCGCGCACCAACGGAATCCCCGGGTCACGACACATCTGCTTATCCGGATGTGCGTCGACCGTTCGGAATACATTCATGAGGGCACGTGCCGTCGGCCGGTCGCCTCGGGGTGGCTGAGGTGACAGTCGTCAGGAATGCCGGCGTGCGCCGGATGACCTCGGCGTGGCCGCGTTCCGAGTCGTTCTGCCGGATCAGCGGGCCGCCGTCGCCCACCCCCGAATACCGCCGCCCCGGCCACGCGCCTCGTGGTGCGGTGCTCACCAGCGGAGCAGCACCTGCTCGATGGCGAAACCCGGACCCATGGCGGCGACGAGGCCGGGAGTACCCGGCGGCGGGGGCGATGCGAGCGCCGCGTGCAGGACGTCCAGGACGGAGACGGAGGAGAGGTTGCCCCGGGCTGCGAGGGACCGGCGGGTGAGGTCGAGTGCCTGGGGAGACAGGCCCAGGGCGCGTTCGACCGCGGTGAGGACCTTGGGCCCGCCGCCGTGCACGATCCAGCTGCCGATCCGGCCGGGCGTCAGGCCGTGGCGGCCGAGGAAGTCGTGGACGGCTTTGGGTACGTATTCCTCGGTGAGCGCCGGGACTTCGGGCGCGAGAAGGATGGTGAAGCCGTGGGAGCCGATGTCCCACCCGAGGGTGTCCTCGGTGTCCGGCAGGAGCCAGCTGTGGGTATCGGTGATCTCAGGGCCGGCCGGTGTGCCGGGCCGGTGTGTGCCGAGTGCGACGACCGCGGCCGCACCGTCGCCGAAGAGCCCGCCCGCGACGATGTTGGCCATGGAGGTGTCTTTCTGGCGGTACACCAGCGAGCACAGTTCGACCGCGAGGAGGACGGCCACGTGGCCGGGGTGGGCGCGCAGGTAGTCGTGGAGGCGGGCGAGGCCGACGGCTCCTCCCGCGCAGCCGTTGCCGAACAGCGGGATGCGTTTGACGTCCTGTCGTAGTCCCAGCCGTTGGGCGAGCCGGGCCTCCAGCGACGGCACGGCCAGTCCCGTGATGGTGGTGCTGAACAGGGCGTCGACCTCGTGCGGGTCCACGCCTGCCGTGCGCAGGGATCCGGTGATCACCTGCCGGCCCAGGTCGAGGGCGGTGTCGAGCCAGATGCGGTTGCTTTCGGTGAAGTCGTCCCGGCCGATGAGGTCCAGGAGTTCGTCCAGGGGCAATGACATGTGGCGGGCGCCGACCCCGGCATTGGACTGGACCTTGCGGGCCAGGTGGGTGCGTGCGTCGGACTTCGCCGGCATCCGGGCGGTCAGCGCCTCGGTCAGCTCCGACTGCGGATAGCGGTAGGGAGGAAACGCCGTGTGCAGCGCGGCCAGCCGGGGCCCGCGCGGCCGGGGGTCCGTGAGGCGTCCCGGTGTCGTCAGTGTCATGCGCTCAACCGTTGTCTTCCCTGCGGTCGCGGTCGCCGTCGCTTGCGGTGAGGTGGACACGCATCCACCCGGATCAGTCCCCGATGCCGGACAGGCCCTAGGCGGCCTCGAACAGCAGCACGGCGTTCTGCCCGCCGAAACCGAACGAGCAGCTGATCCCCGTGCCCGTGGTCAGCGGGCGCGGGCCGGCGGCCACCACGTCGAGTTTGTGATCGCCGTCCTGGGACTCGAAGTTCGCCACCGGGGGGATGCCGGCGTGACGCAGGGCGAGCACGGTGTAGGCCGCCTCGATCGCACCGGCCGCCCCGAGGGAATGCCCGATCACGCCCTTGGGAGCGGTGACCGGCGGCGACCGGTCACCGAAGACCCGGGCGAGGGCGGCCGCCTCCAAGGCGTCGTTGGTCGGGGTGGAGGTTCCGTGGGCATTGATGTGGCCGATGTCCCGCGGTCCGCACCCCGCGTCCTCCAGCGCCGCGGTCACGGCCTGGATGACGCCCCGGCCCTCGGGGTGCGGAGCGATGGGGTGGTGGGCGTCGGCGCTGGATGCGAACCCTCGCAGCAGGGCCTGGACGGGCGCGCCGCGGGAGCGCGCCGCGGCCAGAGGCTCCAGGACCAGCACGGCGGCGCCCTCGCCCAGGACGAAGCCGTCGCGCGCGGAGTCGAACGGCCGGCTGGCGAGACGGGGCTGGTCGCGGCGTCGGGACAGGGCCCGCATCCGTGCGAAGCACGCGGCCGTCATCCGGGACCGGGCGGACTCGGCACCGCCCGCCAGCACGATGTCGCACGTTCCCGACCGCAGCAGGTCTCGCGCGACACCGATGGCGGTGGCGCCCGAGGCGCAGGCCGTGGACACGGTGAAGTTCGGCCCGCAGGCTCCCAGATCGATGGCGACTTCACCGGCCGCCATATTGGGATTGCTGCGCGGCACGGTGAGCGGGGAGACCCGGCCGGGGTGGCCCGTCGCAAGGTGCTGGAGGGCCTTCTCGTACGCCGCCAGGCTGGTTCCTCCGACGCCCAGGACGACGCCCACCCGCTCGGCCCGCCAGGCGGGCGGGTCGAGAGCCGCGTCCACGACCGCGCGACGGGCCGCCGCCAGGGCGAACCGGATGAAATCATCCAGACGCGGCGTGAGCCGGCCGAGTTCCGCTTCGGCGTCGAAGCCGGTGACCCGGCAGGAGAAGTCGACCGGCATTCCTTCCAGGACGGGATCGGCGGCCGCGGTGGAGCGGCCCGCGCAGAGAGCGGCCCAGTTGTCGCCCGGGGTGAGTCCCGCCGGAGTGACCAGGCCGAGCCCGGTGACCGCGATGTCAGTGGGCATCGTGGAAACCCCGCGCCGCCTCACCGAGCGTCGCCGACGGCGAGAGGTCCAGGGTCTCCTCGGAGAGGACGACCCCGAATACCTCCTCCGCCGCCACGACGAGTTCCATCAAGGACAGGGAGTCCATCCCGAGGTCCTCGAAGGTGGTGGCGGTGCTGAGTTCCTCCGGGCGGACGGGCACCTTCACGTGCCTGGTCAGCAGGGTGACGAGGACGTCGGGCAGCGCGGGCTGCTCCGTCGCCAGGTCCACCGCTGGCTCGGCCGGATGCGTCATGTGGTGTCTCCCGTCTGTTCTCGCGGCAGGCGAACAGCCCGACCACGTCATTGGTGTGTAGCGGCGCCGTTCATCCGGGCGTACACGTCGCGCGCGCGGGCCGCCTGTGTCTGAAGGTGCTGCGCGTACAGACCGATCCGTTCCTGTGCGTGCTGCCCGGCCGGGCCGAGTCCGGGCATCGTCAGCACGCCGAGATTCCGGAGCAGCGGCACGACGACGTGCTCATGGTGGATGTCCAGATTGAAGATGCCCGCCGCGGCAATGCGCGCGGCCCGCGCCCGGAACCCGGCGATCGCGGTGCCGGGCATCTCGAAACCGCAGAGAACGTCGGCCAGGGCCGCCATCGCCTCGTCGGGGAAGAGGCGCAGGGCATCGTGGTACAGCCCCCGGTAGAAGAGCATGTGCAGGTTCTCGTCGGCCGCGATCCGGGTCATCAGCGCCTCGCCCACCCGGTCGCCGCACAGGGCGCCGGTGTTGCGGTGCGCCTGTCTGGTCGCCAGCTCCTGCACGGTCACATAGGCCAGGCAGTGCAGCGGGGAGAGCCAGTGGGCGGACCACCCGGTCGCCACGTGACTCATTCTCAGGCGCTCCAGAGCGACGGGGTCCACCACCCGGCGGGCATGGACGAAAGCCCGCAGTGCGGCCGAGTGCCGGTCCTCCTCGGCGGTCCACCGGTGGACCCACGTGCCCCAGGCACCCTCGCGCCGCAGACTGGTGGCGATCTCGAAGTGGTAGCTGGGGAGGTTGTCCTCGGTCAGCAGATTGACGACCAGCGCGTCGCCCACGGCCCGGGGCAGCGCCGACTGCTCCGGCGTCCAGGCCGCGCCCTCCAGCGGCCCGTCGAAGTCCCGGGCCGCGCTCCACGGCACGTACTGGTGGGGGAACCAGTCCCGTGCGGCGTCCAGATGCCGCTCCAACAGCCGTTCCACCGACGGCTCCAGGTCACGCAGGACACGCTCTGCCTCCGCGGCGGCTTCCGTCACCCGCTCGTTCCCTTCGTCGTCCCCGTGGGACATGCCTGTGCGGCGGACTGTTAACGCATGCGGGCCGCAACCGGAAACGACCTTTCACCCGTTCGGTCTTCCCGCGTCAACACGCCCCTCGCGACGTGCGGCTGAGCGTTGCGATCTTGATCAGTTTGCGGGCAGGGCGACAGGGCCCTGGCAAGTAGCCCGACACGCGACCGTGCCCCGGGCGCTGCCGGGGCCGGTTGGCCCCTCGTACGTCCATCCGCGCCGACCTACGGTGGGCGCCTTCCGTCCGTCCACTCCGGGGGAACCGCATGGGGATCGACTACACCAAGCCGCTGCATCGACCGGCCACCGGGAGCCCGGCCATCAGCCTGGAGAAGGTCCAGGCTGCCGCTCCGCGCCTGGTCAACCTGTACAAGACGGCACGCGTCTCCCTGGAGAAGAGCGGCCTGTCCGGGCAGCGCGCTGCCGTCTACCTCGTGCTGGACCGTTCCCGCAGCATGAGCGGCCACTACCGGAGCGGCACCGTCCAGCACCTCGCGGAGCAAGCGCTGGGGCTGTCCGCGCACCTCGATGACGACGGCACCGTGCCCGTCGTCTTCTTCTCCACCGACGTCGACGGCGTCGCCGAACTGAACCTGCACGGCTACGAGGGACGCATCGGTGCGCTGCACGGCAGCTTCGGGCCCATGGGGCGGACGAACTACCACGTGGCCATGCAGGCCGTCATCGATCACTACACGGCCTCGGCTACGGCCGAACCCGCCCTGGTCATCTTCCAAACCGACGGCGGCCCCACGTCCCGCACCGCGGCCGAGCACGTGCTGTGCACCGCCGCCCGGCTACCGATCTTCTGGCAGTTCGTCGGTTTCGGCGACCCGGAGAACAAGCAGTTCGACTTTCTCCGCAAGCTCGACGAGTTGCCGGTGCCGTCCAAGCGGGTCGTGGACAACGCCGGATTCTTCCCGGCCGGGGCCACTCCGGAGGCCCTGTCCGACGCGGCTCTTTACGAGGCCCTGATGAGCGAGTTCCCGGACTGGCTCCGCGCCGCACGCGCCGCAGGCATCCTCGCGGGCGCCTGACGGCACCCGATCCGAGCGGCCCACGCCGCACCACTGCTCACGTGAGGTTGGCCACCTGAGCTTGGACGAGGGCCGCCGGGAGGGGCCCGTGGTCCTTCTGATCCAGCGACTCGAGCCGAAAGGAGGCGGTCTGCGTACCGACCCTGACAACGGTGAGATATTCCGTGAACACGATGTCCTCATCCTTGACGTCCTCCACCCGCAACCGCACCGACACCGACTCGTCGGCTTCCTCCGCCACGCGGGGACCGTCGATCTCCTCGACCGAACGCACCGGCGCCGAGCTGAGAGTCCGGTCCTCGGTGAAGCCGTCCCCGCACGCGTCGGTGGCGTCCCGCAGGGCCTGCATCACCGTCTCGGCGTCGCCACCCCGATAGGAGCGCAACTGAATGTCGACAGAAGGGGCGGTCAACTTCGGGCCGGAATCGGACTCAAACGGGTCGGCCGCACGGTTGACGGTCGCGACCGGATCCGTCTCGGTGGCCCCTTCAGCCAAGCTGACCAGCGGCTGGCACACGCGCTTGGACGCCGTGTAGCCGAGATCGTCGTACGAGGGCTCCTCGGAGACAGGCAGGCTGACGATGTAGCCTCCGGCTGTACTCCCCTCGCGGAGCGCGGCCTTCTTGAGCCGACCCTCGGACCAAGGCTTCGCCGCCGCCTTGCCAGGCGCCTTCGCGCCGCCCTGATCGCCGCTCTCCCGGGTACCACCACCGCAGGCCGTCAACGGCACGGCCACGAGCACGCCCACGGCGAGCCCGACCATCGAAGTGCGCTTCACCGGGCCCCCTCCTTCACCGCATCCGCGGCCCGGTCGGCTTGAGGTATGACGTTCGCATCCCCGCCCCCTTCTCCCTCTTCTTGTCTGACGTAGTCACCTTCGGAGTTCAATTCAGCCGCCTTTCGCGCCCGGCAGGTTACCGAGCAGCAACGCTTTGAGTTCCTGGTCGATGTTCGAGTGAACCGTCTCGATCGCAGCCAAGTAGCCGCTGTGGTCTGCCGGCCAGTACCTCTTGCGGACAGCGGACTCAGCGGCGATGGAGAACATCACGGCCTGGTCGACAGCGGAGAGGAAGGACCATCGGGTGCCCTCTTTCAGCTCATCCTCGCCGACCTCCACCACAGCATCAGCGGTAGCGTTCTCCTTACGAGCCTCCCCGCCTGGCCAACGGGTGATGTCACGCACCAGAGTCCATATGTCGTTCGCCGCGACGACTTGCTCGCGGTAATCGTTGAGGGCGGCGCGCCACTGCGATCCCGGCCTTGACCAGTCGTACACGTTCAAGACCTTCAGCAGGCGCTCCTCGACGGCATTCTGCTTGCTCCGCTGGTCCCCGAGCTCGTCGTCACCCCGAAGGTCCCGCACTTCGATGCCGAGGATTTCCTCAAGTTCCTGCGCGGTCAGCACACGCGCGGTGGTCGTCCCACTCAGGGTGCGATAACCCCGGAGATACTCGATGACAGTGGTGGTCCCGACAACCCATTCCGTACGGCTGATCGTCAGCCCTTCCTTCGCCTCGATCGCCTGTCGCAACCCGCCGCTGTACGCCAGTCCCTCCGGTACGGTCGTGGACGCCGTGAGCTCGACAGCGCCGTCAACGATGTCGTAGTCCTGGCCGAGTCGAGCGCACTCTTCGGCATGGATCGCCTGCTGAGCCCGAACTTCGAGGTTGACCGCCTGGTAGCCGCACGTGTCGCCGGTCCCGAAAGTGTGATGCAGCCGATCTCTACCCGACGGGGTCAACCAGACGGACGGGCCAGGGCCCACGGTGAAGTGTTCCCCCCGTTCGAGGCTCTCCACGAAACGCGACAGGCCACTGAGTATTCTGGTATCCGGCTCTCGCAACACTGTGAGCACCTGAGCATCCGCGACCTTGTCCGCCACCAGGTGATTGATCTCGATAACCAGTGCTGCTGGGCTGCCTCGACGGAACGATTCGTCGACGGTTGTGCGCTGGTTCTCCCGGAGCTGATCGTGAGCGAACTGGTCGAACGAGCCGAAGGTCACCTCTGCCGCATATGCCTTCTGGCGCATTGACAGCTGGAAGTCGGGGGCCAGTACCTCAACCGACATTCCTAATTTCCGCAGCACAGGACCGGTGATCCGAGCCTCCTGCGCGGCTTGGGACTCGCCAGGTGCGATCACATGGACGCCTTGATCGCCCAAGGCCAACAGGAAGGTCGCAAGGAGGCGGACGCTCCGCATTCTTTCCGGCCCACGCCGGCTGCCTCCATGCAGGACGACGCCACCCGTCAGTGCCACCGCCAGGTCGATGTCGGCTTCATCGAACTCCAGAGGGCCGTCGTTCGGAGCAGCCTCGCGCACCAGATGCCAAGCTCTGGGCGCAAGCGCAGCCGGTGCTTCACCAGCTATGCAACGCCTCCGGAGGTCGAGAGCATCGCGGGCGAGTTGCTCTTCACGCACAAGTATCGCCTTGATCAGTCAGTTCAGCCCAGCCCGGGTAGGTTCAAGGGACATCCGCTCCCCTCAGCGAGCCTTCCGTGGTTCCGGTGTGGCGTCGAGCGGACCCTCGCCCGAGCGGCGACCCCTCCGGCGAGGTCCACGTTCCCTCGACGCGGACCCCGCTGCCTGCCTTCTTAGCAGGTCAAGCGCAGTTTGCTGGTCCGGTGACGTGCACGGGCGCTCGTCGTTGTGCCGGGTTGTCGCCGTCGCTACATTACCGCCGCCTGGACTCGTGCCCTGGCCGTCAGCAGCGGCCGGGGCTGTACCAGGCGGTGAACGCAGGGCCGACCACCGTGGCGACGCGCATGCACACCGGGTGCTGCCCGAGCAGGTTGGTGACCTCGATGACCACGGCCGTCCCCTCCGGGCCGGAGGAGACCACGGTGCGGGCGTCGGAGGTGCGTAGCCGCAGCCAGCCGCTGTTGTCGTCGAGTGCCCGTTCAGCGGCCTCCGACGGCGACGCCTCGCCACCATCGGCAGAGCCCGAGGTCAGCTGGCGCGCGGCTCGATCGACCGCCCGCTCCACTTCCGCCTCGTCGTAAGCAGTCAGGGTCAGAAAGCCGCCGACCGCGACGAGGAGCGCGGCGGCGACCAGCAGGGTTCGCCTGCCGCGGCCCCGTCCCTTCCGGAACGTGCCGGCCGACGGGGCGGGGGCGCCGTGGCGGTCGGCACCGGGGAGCCTCGGCCGGGGCTCCATGGCGGGCGGCCCGCCTTGCCGCCCACCGGCGTCCGCGCGGGCAAGGGGCACGTCATCCGCCGACGGCGGCGCGCTCGTCCTCAGCTCCGCCAGAGCGGCGGCAGCCTCGGCGGCGCTGGATGGCCGGTCGGCCCGCTCCCGGGCCATCAGGGTGAAGACCACGTCGTCCACCTCGACCGGCAGCCCGCGCACCGCGCGGCTGGGCCGAAGCGGCAGGCTCTCCCGGTGCTGCTCGACCACCTCGGCCACCGTGCCGGTGTACGGCGGCCGGCCGACCAGTACCTCGTACAGCACGGCACCCAGCGCGTACAGATCACCGGCCGGAGTGGCCGGTGATCCGTCGCCGTGTTCCGGCGCGAGGTAGAGCACCCTTCCCGTGGCCGGGGCGTTTCCTTCGGCGTCGGTGGCCGGGGCGAAGTCTCCGAGCCCGGCGTCCAGGACGGTCACCGTCACCTCCTCGGCGGCCTCTTCGATCAGCACGCCGGCGGGCTGGAGGCTGCCGTGCGCCAGGCCCGCGGCGTGCACCTCGGCCAGTGCGGCACCTATCTGCTCGGCCACGGCCAGCGCCCGGCGCCAGCCGATCCGGCCCGGTTCACCCTGTAACTGCCCCAGGGGGCGGCCCGTCAGCGGCTCCCACACCAGGTATCCGCGGCCGCCCGGGCCGGCCGGTTCGGTGACGCCGTGGCCCCGCAGGGAGGTCAGGTACGGGCTGTCCAGCCCGGCCAACGCAGCGGCAGTAAGGTGGCCGCGGCGCCGGTCGTCGGTCCGGCCGCGGGGCAGGTCGACGGTCGGCCCGGGCTCAGCGGGGCGGGCGGTGTCGCGCGGCCTACGGCCATTGCTTCCGCCCGCCGCGTTCAGTCGGTGCGGCCGCTCAGCCACGCGGGAGGTGGCGCAGGCAGCCAGTTCGGCGGCTGCGTCGGCCGATGGAGCCACATCGCGGCGATGCGCGTCGAGGGTTCGCAGGGCAGCCCGTCTCGGCCTGTGGTGCCGAGCTCGGTGGGACGCGGCGAGCGCGGCGTGCGGCGGGGCACGCGCAGCGCAGGTGCCTGACGTGGTCCGCCGCACCACTTGGTAGTGGGTCATCCTCGCCGGGGAGGCGGGCGGGCGATTCCCGGGGTGCCGCGCCCGCTCCGCGCCGTCCGTGGTCATGGGATCACGGGATCCGTGCCACGCCACCCCACCCCGCGCGCTCGGTGAGGCGGCCGGTGTTCGCGTCGGGCCGCCAGTTCGGCCAGGACACGAAGCCGGGTTCGACCAGATCGAGGCCCTCGAAGAAAGCCTTCGTCACCTCCGGTTCCCGCATGATGTAGGGAATGGCACCGGAGTTGTTGTATTCCTCCTGCACCGCACGGTGCTGGGGATCGCTGGCGGTGGAGTGGCTCAGGGACAGATAACTGCCGGAGGGGACCCGGGACACCAGACGGCGTACGAGGCCCAGGGCCTCGTCCCAGTCCACGATGTGCCCCAGCACGTCATTGCTGATCAGGGCGATGGGCTGGTTCAGGTCCAGGGTTTTCGCGGCGCCGTCGAGGACCAGGTCCGTGTCGCGCATGTCCGCGAGTACGTAGTCCATGGCCCCCTCTAACGTGCTGTCGCCCATGGCGTGAACGTGCAACAGGACGAGGGGGTCGTGGTCGACGTAGACCACGCGGCTCTCGGGCGCGATGCGCTGAACGATCTCGTGCGTGTTGTTGGCCGTGGGCAATCCGGCGCCGAGGTCGAGGAACTGGCGCATGCCGGCTTCCCGTGCCAGGTAGGTGACGGTGCGTACCAGGAAGTTCCGTGATTCCCGGGCCATCTGCGTCATGTCGGGGTACTTGGTGCAGTAGGCATCGCCGGCGGCCTTGTCGGCGGCGAACCAGTCCTTGCCGCCCAGCCAGTAGTTCCAGACGCGCGCGCTGTGGGGGACGGATACGTCAATGTGGTCGGGCTTGGTCGGTTCGGTCATGGCAGTACCTCTTTCCACTTGTGGGGATGGGACGCTGTGAGGCAGGAGTAGTCCAGGAGGGTGCGGTAGGCCGCCACGGCCGCGGGTTCCTGCACGACGTCGGCGGAGCCGGCCGGGCTTCCCTGCCGTACCACGTGGTCGGGGATCTCGGGCACGTCGACCCGGAAGAGGGTCAGGCTCGGGCATTCGGTCAAGACGTGCGGGGGTCCGTGGAGGGCGTGCACCTGCAACGTCGCCTCGCGCCGGCCGGCGGCGGACCGCAGTTTCCGCATCTGCCCGGCCATGATCTCCTCACCGCCCACGCGGGTGTGCAGCGCCGCGGCGGACATCAGGGCCCAGATATGTGTCTGCTGGGCACGCACCCGCTCCTGGCGCTCCATCAGGAACTCCGTTCGCCGGTCCCGGTCCGCGGGAGAGAGAAACGGCCACAGGGCGTCGAGAACGGCGCGGGCGTAGTCCGGTGTGCGCAGCAGTGCGGGAACGAGCGCCGGATCCCAGGTCCTGACCACACTGGCCGCGGATTCCACGCTCATCAGGTCGAGCTGCCAGGAGTCCATGACGGCACGCCACGGATGCCACCAGCCCGGCAAGTTGGCGGTCGCCAGCTTCCCGAGGATCTCCCGGATCTCCGCGGGGCCGGCCCCGTAGGCCCGAAGCAGCGTGTGGACCTGGCCCTCGTCCAGCGACGTCCGGGCCTGTTCGATCCGCCGGACGGTGGCGGGGTGAGCGCCGAGGGCGTCGGCCGCCTGACCCGGCGACAGCCCGGCGCGCTCCCGTAACTCCTTGAGCCGGGTGGCCAGGACGAGGTGCGCGACCGTCGGGCCAGACCTCTCTCGGGCCACGGGGCACCCTCTCCAGCAGTCTCCGCAACTTGCGGAGCCCGGTCACTCTGCATCTTGCAACCTCCGCGCGCAACCCTTTGAGCAGGTCCGACCACGGCGCGTGGCCGACAACCACAGTCACGCACCCCTCACATGTAGCCGAGCTGCTGGCGTCCCTCGGGGCGGAGAACCGGTTTCAGGGTGGGGTGGAAGCCGCCCGGCGCGGCTGGATCCCGCTCCCGCCCGGTACGGAGCAGACGCGCAGCACCGGCCGCGGCCGCTCGACCGGTCGCACACCGCGCCACGGGCTCCCGGCGCCCGCGCGGTACGGAACACGGAGCTGACGGCGCCCATCAGCGGCGGCCGCGGGCCTCCGCGCACGCGATCTCCCACCCGGCGTAATTGGCATGTACAGTCAGATCCCGTATCCCCCACAGGATGCGGCGGCGCGGACGCGACCGCGGCGGCCTGCCCTGTGGCTGGGACACCGCATCCTGACTCCCTGCCGACCGCCCATGGGAAGGATGCCCGTCATGTCCCACTCGTTATGGAACAGACGCAGGGTGCTCGCCACCCTCGCCGGCACCGCCGCCGCCCCCGTGCTGCCCGCCATCGCCACCTGGTCCGCCGTGCCGGCCCACGCCGCCGTCGCCGGCAGCGCGGACACCGGACTGCCCGACACCGAACGGGGCCGGGCAGTCTGGGCGTACAAGACCGGCGGGCGCCGGGTTCAGGAGGCGGCGGCCCTCGCGCTGACGGGGGGTCCGGCCGCGGTGTCCGCGTTCCTCGCCACCGAGCTGCCCGCGCTGCGGGCGGAGGACAACCGCTTCGCCATCGTCGCCGCGCTCCCCCGGGCCGGCCGGGCCGTGCAGACCTCGGCGGGCACCGCCCTGTCCGGCGGGGACGACGCGGTCACCGCCTATCTGGCGGGCGGTTTCCAGCCCTCCGTCATGGAGGATCTGCGGGTCGCGGTCACCGTCATCCTGAACAACTCCGGGGACACGGTGCGGCAGAAGGCCACGGAGGCCCTGGACGCGGGCACCGAGACCGCCCTGCGGGACTTCCTGGAGGACATCCAGTACACCGCCAAGAACGAGGACGAGCGGGTGGAGGTCGTCTACCTCCTCGCGACCGCGACGCCGTGGGTGAAGGAGTACGCGCAGCGCGCCCTGGACGACGGCTCGCCCGAGGCGATCCACCAGTTCCTCGTCTCCGGGCAGTACATCGCCCGCGCCCGGGACGAAGAGGCCGCGAAGATCGGGCAGCTGGTCGAGATCGTGGAGCGGGAGGGCGAGAAGGCCCGGCTCAATACGGAGCAGGCCCTCGCCGCCTCCGAGAAGGCGAAGGAGGCCGCCGCGAAGGCCAAGGCCGCCGCGCTGGAGGCCGCCGCGGAGGCCAAGGCCGCCGAAGGGGACGTACGCAGGTCGGCGCGGGCCGCGAACAACGCCGCCAGCGCCGCCCGCGGCGCCGCGAGCGCCGCCCGTACGGCCATCGCCGCGTCCCGGCAGGCGCAGAACGCCTCCCAGCGGGCCGCGCGGGCGGCGCAGGCGGCCGCTGCCGCCGCCGCGGCGGCGGGGCGCGCCGCCTCGCGGGCCTACCGGTCCGCCATCGCCGCGTCCAAGGACGCCTCGCAGGCGTCGGCCGCCCGCGCCGCGGCCGAGGGGGCCCGGGACGCCGCACGCCGGGCACGGACCGCGGCGGCGGCGGCCGACCAGGCCGCCATCGCCTCGTCGAAGGCGTCGTCGGCCGGGTCCGCCGCCGCGAGCGCGGCGCAGAACGCGGCCGCGGCGGCGAGTGCCGCCGCCTCCGCGGCCACGTCCGCGGGCGCCGCCCAGTCGCAGGCGGCGGCCGCCCGCCGGGCCGCCGCCGAGGCCAACGCCGCCGCCGCCCGGGCCACCCGGGCCGCGAGCACCTCGCAGGCGCTGTCGAACAGGGCGGCGGCCGCGGCACGCGTCGCACGCGACGCCGCCAACAGCGCGGCGGAGCACGCCGAGAACGCGGCGGACGCCGCGGAGGAGGCGGCCAGGCACGCGGGGGAGGCGATCGAGTACGCCAAGCGGTCCACCGCGTACGCGAACGCGGCGGTGCAGGCCGCCGACACGGCCTCCGACGCGGTCCGGGAAGCCCAGGAGGTCGAGCAGGCGGCCCGGGACGCCGACGCGGCGAAGCTGGCCGAGGACACCCGGATCGGTGTCGAGGAGGCCGGGGTGCTCGCGCAGGAGGAGGCGGCGGACACCCGGCTCCTGCAACGCGACCTCGACCGGTCGGCGAATACGTCGCAGGAGATCAAGGACCTGATCGCCGCCGCCGAGGCGGCGTACGGGTCCGGCGATACGGCCACGGCGGTCACCGAGGGCCGCAAGGCCGCCGTCAAGCTCCTGAACGCGACCGGCTCCTGGACCCGGGAGGCGGCCGAGTACGCGCTGTCCGGCACCGAGCACGACGTCCTCAACTGGATCGACGTGGACCGCCCGCTCGCCGAGCGCCAGGACGACCGGGAGAGCACCCTCACCCTGGCGCAGTCCGCCGTCTCCGAGGTGGTCGCGGCGGCCGCCACGGCGCTGGAGAGCACCGACCTCGACGCGCCGGCCGCGTTCCTGCGGGAGGGGTTCAAGGAGGCCGCGGCCGAGGAGTACCGCATCCAGATCGTACGGATCCTGGGCGCCGGCCCGGGGCGGGCCGTCCAGGCTGCGGCCCAGGCGGCGCTGGACGCGGGGTCGGCCGAGGCGATGCACCGCTTCCTCGCCTACGAGTGGGCGGAGGCGGTCAAGGAGGACGACCGGGTCGAGGTGGTCACGCTCCTCGACAGCGGCGGTCCGCACATGAAGGCCGCGTGCCAGATCGTGCTGGAGGGTTCGGCACGGATGCGGCGCGCCTTCGTGCTGAAGGACAAGTTCAACATCGCCCGGATCGACGAGGACCACGCGGCGCACGTGGCGGCCATGCGGGCCGCCATCGCCCACGCGGCCAGGGTCGCCGCCCAGGCGCAGCAGGACGCGGCGCTGGCCTCCAAGGCCGCGGCCGAGGCCCGGCAGGCGGCCGAGGAGGCCGCCGAGTGGGCGTCGAAGGCGCAGAACTGGGCGGAGGCCGCCGCGGACTCGGCGGCCCGGGCGGACCAGAACGCGGACGCCGCCGACGCGTCGGCGGCGGCGGCGAAGCGGTCGGCGCAGGCCGCGAAGGCCGCGGCGGCGACGGCGCGGGGCGCGGCCCGTACGGCCACCTACTCGGCCCGGCGGGCGGCGCGGTCGGCCAAGCAGGCGGTGTCGTCCGCGTTGCAGGCGCAGGCGTCCGCCACCGCCGCCAGGGCCTCCGCCGTGCAGGCCGGGAAGGACGCGCGGGCCGCCGCCGCGGCGGCCACCGAGGCGCACCAGATCTGGGCGGCGAAGCGGAAGGCCGAGCTCGAAGAGCAGGCGAGGGAACGGGAGCGGCAGCAGCGCGAGGCCGAGGAGCAGGGCGATCATCCCGCCGACGACCCGGAGAACGACGACGACGGCGACACCAAGTGGCTCGGCATGTGGCCGGAGGACATGTCCGACCCGAAGGACTGGGCGGAGGCCACGAGCCACTGGAGCACGGCGCTCGGCGCCTTCGCCGTCGTCTCGGGGGGCGTCGCCCTGTTCCCGCCGGCCGCGCCGATCGCCGGCCCCCTCGCGGTGGGCCTCGGCCTCGCCTCCTGGGGCATGCAGGGCGTCAGCGCCATCATCACCGGATTCGCGTACGGCTTCACCAGCGACCAGTTCTGGAAGGCGCTCGGCCAGGCCGCGATCCCGCCGATGCTGTCCAAGATCAGCAAGGCCGTCAGGCACATCGGGCTGGTCAGGGACGTCGGCAAGAAGGTCGTGGACATCGGCAGCGACGCCTATACCACCGTGATCGGCTGGGTCACCTGGTAACCGGCACCACCGTGCGGCACAGCCGCCGGCGGCCGCTGCGGACGATGCGGGCGCCGCACTTTCACTACTCGAACAGCACCGGTTGGCAGACCGGGGAAACGAGAGGCCATGAGGTTGATCAGGCGTGCCCTGATAACGGGGATTGTCGCGGCGGTGGTGGCGGCCGCCTACGCCGTCGCGGCACCGGCCGGGGAGCAGGACGTGTCCCCCGCTCCGGCGGCGGCGGGCGATCCGGGATACGCGGTGGAGAACTTCGCCTACCCGGACGCGGACCGGATCCAGCAGGAGCGCGGAATCCTGCTGAAGCGCGGCAACGGGCACATCGTGCTGTCCGCCGAATGCGGTGACGGCCTGCTGCGCGTATGGGCCCGCGGCAAGCCGGAGTTCTGTTTCGAGGTGACCGGCGACGCGGGTTATCTGTCGCTCGACCTGCCCGCGGTCTACACGGTCCGGGGGGTCGACTACGACACCACGATCACCATGACGGTCGACGAGGAGACCAAGACCTACGACATTCCCCGCAACCAGTGGGAGGCGGTCGGGGAGGGCGCCGATCCGGAACGGCGCGACCACACGCTGGTCGAGATCAGGACCAGTAAGTGACGGCGCCGTTCACGTGCGCCGGACACCGGCGCGGCCCGTACCGGATCCCCCGCACCCGACCGAGGAAGAGGTCATGAGACAACCCCGTACTCCCCGTAGCGCCCGCGGCGTGTGGGCCGCCCTCACCGCGTTCGCCACGGCGGCGCCGCTCGCGCTGGCCGCGTCCCCGGCCGCGGCCGTCGTCGGCACCCCGCAGGCGGACAACTCCTACGGCTTCACCGCGCGCCTCGTCGTCGGCGACTTCCAGCGCGGGTGCTCCGCGGCTCTCGTCGACCGGGAGTGGCTGCTCACCGCCGCCAGTTGCTTCGCCGACGACCCGGCCGCGGGCATCGCCGTCGCGCCGGGCAAACCGGAGGCCAGGACCGTGGCCACCATCGGCCGCACCGACGTCTCCGACACGTCCACCGGCCAGGTGCGCGACGTCGTCGAGCTGGTGCCCTACGCCGGCCGCGACGTGGTGCTCGCCCGGCTCGCCCGGCCGGTGTCCGGCATCGCCCCGGTGCCCGTCAGCGCCACCGCGCCCGCCGCGGGCGAGGAGCTGCGGGTGGCGGGCTACGGCCGTACCGGCACGGCCTGGGCCCCGGACAAGCTGCACACCGGCGCCTTCACCGTCGACGCGGTCGGCACCCCCGACCTCACCCTGGCCGGCGCGGACGGCGCCGCCGTCTGCGCCGGCGACACCGGCGGCCCCGCCCTCCGGGTGGCGAACGGCGGCGCCGAACTCGTCGCGCTCAGCTCCCGCTCGTACCAGGTCGGCTGCTTCGGCGTCGACACCGCGGACGGCACCCCGAACACCGCGGTCAGCGCCCGCGTCGACGACCTGCGCGGCTGGGTCGAGGACACGGTCGGCCGCCCGCGGTACACCGACTTCAACTGCGACGGCGCCGAGGACGTCGCGATCGCCGACCCCCAGGTCACGGTGGGCGGCGCCGCCAACGCCGGCGTCGTACGCGTCGTCCTCGGCGGCGGCAGGGGCACCGCCGAGATCAGCCAGAACCTCGACGCCGTCCCGGGCGGAGCCGAGGCGAACGACCGGTTCGGCAGCGCCCTGGCCACGTACGACCAGAACGAGGACGGCTGCACCGACCTCGTCGTCGGCATCCCGTACGAGGACCTCGGCGGCGCGGACGCCGGCATGGCCAGCCTCCTCTACGGCGCCCCGGGCGGCCTGACCACCGGAAAGGCGTCGGTCAACTACGAGCAGGGTTCCGGCCCCGGCGACATCGGCGCGTCCCTGCGCGAGGCCGGCGACCGGATGGGCGCCGCGCTGGCCGCCGGGCACACCACCGCGGGCGAGCCCTACCTGGTCATCGGGGCCCCCGGGGAGGACATCGGCTCCGGCAGCACGGCCGACGCCGACGCCGGCACGGCCTACTACCTGCGGGGCACCGTCAACCAGGGGCTCGCCCAGGGGCGGGACGGGGTGTCCGGCGGGCCGGAGCCGGGCGACGACTTCGGTGCGACCGTCGCGGCCACGCCGCAGCACATCGCGATCGGCGTACCGGGCGAGGGCCTCGGCAGCGCGGCCGAGGCGGGCGGGGTGCAGTTCTTCGAGCACACGCTGTCCACGGCCGGGGTCCCCAACCCGATCGGGGTGGTGAACCAGGACCAGGACGACGTCACCGGCGCCGGTGAGGCCGGCGACCGGTTCTCCGACGGCCTGGCCGGGGTCCCCTACCGGCCGGCGGGCTCCGCCGCGGCCACCGACTCGGTCTTCTTCGTCGGCGCGCCCGGTGAGGACGTGACAGTCGACGGCGTCGGCCACGTGGACTCCGGCGGCGTCTTCAACATCCGGGTGACCGCGGCCGGCGCCATCAGCCAGCACAGCACCATCTGGCAGGGGCACGCCGGCGTCGCCGGGGGTCCGGAGAACGGCGACCGCTTCGGCGCGACGTTCGCCGCGGCGAACACCAGGCCGAAGGCGCTCAGTTCGGCCGACAACATCGCGCTGGCGGTCGGCGCTCCCGGGGAGGACCTCGGCGGGATCGCGAACACCGGCGCCGTCCAGACGTTCGCTCCGCTGTGGTCGCCGGGCGACTCGGACCGCTGGATCCAGGCGGGCTCCGCCGGGCTGCCCGGCAGCCTGGGCGCCGATCAGCGGGTGGGCGCCCATATCCAGGCCACCGGCGGCCGCCTGTACATCGGCATGCCCTACGGCCCGTCCGCGTACGGCGCCATGCACGCGCTGCCCTGGCCGAACGTACGCGGCTGGCCGGACACCTCCGCCGTGACCAGCTACGAGCCCGGCGCGAACGGCCTGCCGGCCGTGGGCACGCGCTTCGGGTGGGCCATGCGGTGACCCGCCCGGCGCCCCGTACGGCGTGACGAAGGGCCCCGCGCACACCCGGGTGTGCGCGGGGCCCTTCTGTGCCGGAGTCCCGCACTGCCGCGCGGCCTCCGCGATGCCTTAGGGTGGCCGCCGGAGAGTGTAATGATAACTATTTTCATCAAGGGGAGGGCGCCGCGCGCGCCCGGGGCGGGCGGGCGTTCGGTCCTGCGCGACGTGGCGTTCCTGCGGCTGTGGTGCGGCGCCACGGCGTCCGGGCTGGCGACCTGGGCGCTGCCGTTCGTGCTCGGCCTGGCCGTGCTGGAACGGGTGCTGACGGCGGCGGACCTGGGGCTGCTGCTGGCCGCCCGCACCGCCGGCTTCCTCGCGGCGGTGCCGGTCGGCGGGGTGCTCGCCGACCGGTATGCGCGCCGCGCCGTGGTGCTGTGGTCCGGGCTGGCCGCCGCCGCGGCCGCGCCGCTGCTCGCCGCGGGGCTGGGCCGGTCGCCGGCGCTGGCGGCCGCGGCGGCCGCGGTGACCGGCGCCGGCCAGGGCGCCTGCCGGCCGGCGTTCCAGGCGCTGACCGCCGAGGTCGTCGACGAGGGGCGCAGGCAGCAGGCCAACGCCGCGACGACGCTGGCGGTCCGGGTCACCACGCTGGCCGGCCCGGGGCTGGCGGTGCTGCTCGCGGCGGTCCTGCACGTCCGCGGCCTGCTGCTGGGCCTCGGGGCGCTGTGGCTGGTCGCCGCGCTGCTGCCGGGCAGCGGCGCCGGGGGCAGGCCCCGGACGGCCGCCACCGGCCGGGTCTCCTTCGCCGGGGAGTTCGCCGAGGGGGTGCGCGAGGCGCGCCGCCACCCGTGGTTCGTCGCCGGCCTCGGCGCGCTGGCCGCCGTCATCTTCACCGGCTACTCCGCCACCGGCGTCGCCCTGCCGCTGGTCAGCCGGGACCGCTACGGCAGCGAAGCGGTGCTCGCCGCCGCGCTGTCCGCCTACACCGCCGGGGCGCTCGCCGGCGCCGTGGCCGTCGCCCGCTGGCGGCCCCGCGCGCCGGGCTGGACGGCGCTCGCCGCACTCGCCGGGTACGGGGCGGCGCCGCTGAGCCTGGTGTTCCCCGTCCACCCGGCCGTGGTGATCGCCGCCTACGCCGTCGCCGGCCTCGGCATCGAGCTGTTCAATGTGCCCTGGTTCACCGCCGTCCAGCGCGAGGTCGCCCCGGAGCGGCTGGCCCGCGTCTCCTCGCTGGACTTCCTCGTCTCCTACGGCCTGGCCCCCGTCGGCCTGGCGCTCATCGCGCCGGCCGTCGGCGCGTTCGGCACCGGGCCGGTGCTCGCCGGCTGCGCGCTGGTCTGCTTCCTCGCCCCCGCCACCGCGGCCCTGACCCCGTCCGCCCGGGACTTCTCCGGCCGCCGGGCCCGGGTGCGCCGGGGGGTGGATCAGGCGTGATATAAAAATGGCAATCATTTCCAATAAGAGCGAAGGGGCGGCGGGTGACGTCGTGATACGCACCTCGGCAACGGACGCGGGGCCGACCGCGCCGGCCGGAAAGGACCCGGCGGCGCCGGGCCGGCGGACGGCGGCGTCCCGCACCGGCCTGGTGGCCCTGTGCGCCGCGCTGCTCGTCGTGCTGCCGGTGTCGGTGGTCGTGGCCATCGGCCTCGGGCCCGCGACGATCGCCCCCGGCGACACCGCCCGCCACCTGTGGGCGGCCCTCACCGGAGGGCGGGTCGCCGCGGGCGAGGTGACGGAGTACCAGATCGTCTGGCAGATCCGTACGCCCCGGGTGCTGCTGGCGGCGCTGGTGGGCGCGGGGCTCGCCACCATGGGCGTCGCCGTACAGGCGCTGGTGCGCAACGCGCTGGCCGACCCGTTCATCCTGGGCGTCTCCTCGGGAGCGTCGGTCGGCGCCGTGGCCGTCTCGGTCACCGGCGGCCTCGCCGCCCTGGGCATCTACGCCGTCTCCGCCGGCGCCTTCCTCGGCGCCCTGGCCGCGTCCGCGCTGGTGTACGCCGCCGCGGTCGGCCGGGGCGGTGCGCTGGCGCCGCTGCGCCTGGTGCTCACCGGTGTGGCGCTGGCGCTCGGCTTCCAGGCCGTCATGAGCGTGATCGTCTACTTCGCCCCGGACAGCGAGGCCACGGCCACCGTCCTGTACTGGACCATGGGCAGCTTCGGCGCCGCCACCTGGGGGGCGTTGCCGGTGGTGGCCGGCGCCGTGCTGCTGGGCGTGCTCGTGCTGCACCGCGGCGGCCGGGCCCTGGACGTGCTGGCGCTGGGGGACGAGAGCGCGGCGAGCCTGGGCGTCAGCCCCGACCGCTACCGCAGGGTGCTGCTGGTGCTGGTCGCGCTGGTGACCGGGGTGATGGTGGCGGTCAGCGGCGCGATCGCCTTCGTCGGGCTGGTCATGCCGCACGTGGTGCGCATGGCCGTGGGCGCCTCGCACGCGCGCGTGCTGGCCGTCGCGCCCCTGGCCGGGGCGGTGTTCATGGTCTGGGCCGACCTGGCGGCCCGGACGCTGGTGGCGCCCCGGGAACTGCCGCTCGGCGTGATCACCGCGCTGGTCGGCGTGCCGGTGTTCATCGTCCTGATGCGCCGCAAGGGCTACGTGTTCGGAGGCGGTTGACGATGGAGCTGACGCTGGACGGGATCTCGGTGGTCACCGACGGCCGGAGCCTGGTGCGCGAGCTGTCCCTGACCGCCGGGGACGGCGAGGTGGTGGGCCTGGTCGGCCCCAACGGCAGCGGCAAGTCCACCGCGCTGAAGTGCGTCTACCGGGCGCTGCGCCCCACCGCCGGCACCGTACGGGTGGGCGGGGACGACCTCGCGCGGCTGGGGATGCGGCACAGCGCCCGGCGGATCGCCGCCACCACCCAGGACGGCACCGTCGAACTGGACTTCACCGTCGCCGAGGTCGTCGCGCTCGGACGTACCCCGCACCTGCGCGGCAACCAGCCGCTCAGCCGCCGCGAGCGCGAGCTGTGCGACGACGCGATGGCCCGTCTCGACATCCGCCACCTCGCCGGGCGCAGCGTGCTGACGCTGTCCGGCGGCGAGCGGCAGCGCGTGCTGCTCGCCCGGGCGCTCGTGCAGGAGCCGGAGGTCCTGGTGCTGGACGAGCCGACCAACCACCTCGACGTACGCCACCAGGTCGAGCTGCTGTCGTACCTGCGGGGCTCCGGCCTCACCGTGCTCGTCGTGCTGCACGACCTCAACCTCGCCGCCCTGGCCTGCGACCACCTCGGCGTGCTCGCCCACGGCCGGCTGGTGGCCGCGGGGCCGCCCGCGCGGGTGCTCACCGCTGAGCTGGTCGCGGCCGTCTTCGGCGTCGCCGCGGACGTCGTCCCGCACCCCCTCACCGGTGCCCCGCAACTCCTCTACTCCCTCGATCGACCCGTTGTGAAAGGCGTCCCCTCATGCCCGTGACCCCGTCCCGCCGGCCCGGCGCCCTGCTCGCCCCGGCCCTCGCCGCGACGCTGCTGCTCGCCGGCTGCGGCGCCGACGTCGACTCCGGCACCGGGAACGCCCGCACGGTCACCGTCGACCGCTGCGGCGAGCCCGTCGAGTACACCCGGCCGCAGCGCGCGGTCGCCTACGAGGGCGGCAGCGCGGACAAGCTGTTCATCCTCGGCCTGACCGAGCACGTGCACGGCTACGTGATGCCGCCGGCGAACCCGCCCGTGACCGAGTCGCCGTGGGCCCCGGAGTACGCCAAGGTGAAGATGCTCAGCGACGACCTGCTCAACAAGGAACTCGTCGTGGAGGCGAAGTCCGACTTCGTCGTCGCCGGCTGGAACTCCGGCTTCAGCGACGAGCGCGGCATCACCCCCGAGATCCTCGACCGGCTCGGGATCCAGAGCTTCATGCACACCGAGACCTGCTACAACTACCCCGGACACCCCCAGCGGGTCACGCCGTTCGAGGCCCTCTACAGCGACCTGGAGCGGCTGGGGAGGATATTCGGCGTCGAGGACAGGGCGGACGAGGTGGTGGCCGGGCTGAAGCAGCGGGTCCGGGCCGTCGCCGAGCGGGCGCCGGAAGGCGACCCGGTGCCCGTCTTCCTCTACGACTCCGGCACCGACCAGGCCTTCACCGCCGGCAGCCAGGTCCCGCCCACCGACATCATCGCCGCCGCCGGGGGCCGCAACGTCTTCGCCGACCTGGACGAGCGCTGGACCCAGGTCGGCTGGGAGGCGGTCACCCGGTCCGAGCCCGAGGTCGTCATCATCCTCGACTACGGCGACCAGCCCGCGCAGGAGAAGATCGACTTCCTCAAGTCCTCGCCCCACACCCGGCATCTGCCCGCCGTCCGGAAGGGCAACTTCTTCATCCTCGACTACAACGAGGGCATCAGCGGGCCGCGGAACATCGACGGCCTGGAGAAGTTCGGGCGTTACCTGCGCGAACTGAAGAGCTGAGCCGCCCTCCCCGGGACCGCACCGGCTCCCCCGGCGGCGTCAGCCGGGGGTCAGCGGCCCGTAAGAGCCCTCCTGCACACTCGTCGCGACCGGAGACAGCCGCCGGAGCCCCACGGGCCGGCGTCGCGTGTGCCGGCGCTACCGACTGCGGGAGGACGGAAGCTTGGAGCGCACCACGTGTTGCGTGGCGGGGGGCGGGCCGGCGGGCATCATGCTCGGGTTGCTCCTTGCCAGGGCGGGCGTCAAGGTGACGGTGCTGGAAAAGCACCGGACCTTTCTGAGGGACTTCAGGGGGGACACCGTCCACCCTTCGACGCTGCGGCTGCTGGACGAACTCGGCCTGGGGGAACGGTTCGCGGAGCTGTCGAGCAGCAGACTCCGGGAGATGCGGGTGGAGATCGACGGCACCCCCGTCGTCGCCTCCGACTTCGGGCGCGTACCCGGCCGGCACAAGTACCTCGCGATCGTCCCGCAGTGGGACTACCTCAACCTGATCGCGACCGCCGCCGCCGAAGAGCCGACCTTCGAGCTGCGGATGTCCACCGCCGCCACCGGCCTGACGTTCGGCAGGGGCGGCCGGGTCACCGGCGTACGCTACGAGCGGGCGGACGGCACGACGGGCGAGATCGCCGCGGATCTGACCGTCGCCTGCGACGGGCGCGACTCGGTGGTCCGGGAGGCGGCGGGGCTGCGCCCCGACTGGCGCCACGTCCCCATGGACCTCTGGCAGATACGCGTCCCCAGCCCGAACGCCCACGCGGACGGGCACGTGACCGCGAAGCTCGGCGGCGGTCAGATCGGCATGACCATGGACCGGGGCGGCTACTACCAGACCTGGTACGTGATCGAGAAGGGCCGCGACCGGGAGCTGCGGTCCCAGAACATCGAGCACTTCCGGGAGCGGCTGGCCGGGCTGTTCGGCTGGACGGACGGCGAGACCGACGCGGTGCTGGACTGGGACGAGGTGAAGCTGCTCGACATCACGATGGGGCGGCTGCGCCGCTGGTACCGCGAAGGTCTGCTGTGCATCGGGGACGCGGCGCACATCATGACGCCGGCGGGCGGCTTCGGCGTGAACCTCGCGGTGCACGACGCGGTGGCCGCCGCCCGGCTGCTGGCCGGCCCGCTGCACCGGGGCACCCTCACCTCCGCGGATCTGGCGCGGGTCCAGAAGCGGCGGCAGCTACCGGCGAGGGCGGCGCAGAAGTTGCAGTCGGTCGAGCACGAGATGCTGCTGAAGCCCGCCTTGGAGGGCACCATCAGCAGCGAACGGATGCCGCTCCTGTTCCGGCTGTTGCAGCGGATGCCCGCGCTGCGGACGGCGACCGCGTACATCGGCGGGTTCGGTCTGCGGTCCGAGCACGCCCCCGGCTTCGCCCGCAGGGACGCCCGGGCGCGCTGACGCGGTCGCCCCGGCCCCGCGCAGGACCCCGGCGGCCGGGCCGCCGGGGTCGCGGGGGTTCGCGGGGCGGGGCGCCGGAGTCCGCCGGCGCCCCGCCCGTCGTTCAGGAGTCGTTCGCGCCCGCCGGCGCCGGCGCGCCGCCGTCGACGTCCATCACCGCGAGCCCGTCGGCCAGGCCCGAGACGAGCCGGATGAAGTCGGCCCGGGTCTCCAGCTCACGTACCGGGTCGATCAGCTCCTGGGCCCGTTCCCAGTAGTCGGTGCGCTTCCGGCGCGCGTCGTAGAAGTAGCGGACGAACGACACGACCGTGCCGAAGAAGTCGCGGTAGGTGTCCTCGTAGTGCTGCTGGTGGTCGTCCTCCCGCTCGGGGGCGTCGAGGATGCGGTCGACGGTCCGGGCGGCGGCCGACGCGCCCTTCATGGCGAGCATGACGCCCGTGGAGAAGAGCGGGTCGACGAAGGCGGCGGCGTCGCCGGCCAGCAGGAAGCCGGGGCCGGTGAACGTCTTGGCGGCGTACGACCAGTCCTTGGTGACCCGGTAGTCCGCGACGCGGACCGCGCCGTCGAGCAGGCGCCGGGCCTCGGTGGAGACCTTCAGCCTGCTCTGGAAGAACTCCTCCGGGCCCAGGCCGGTCTCCGCGTACAGGTCGCTCGGGCCGACGAAGCCCACGCTGCGGGTGCCGTCGGCGAACGGGATCACCCAGACCCACCCGTCCCCGTGGTACTCGGTGAGGATGTTGCCGCGGTCCTTCCCGGGGAAGAACTCCCCGCCCTGGTAGTACGTCCACACCGCGATGTTGCGCAGGTCCTCGTGCCATTCGAGCAGGCTCTCCCGGTGGGCGAGGAACTTGGACTGCCCGGAGGCGTCGAGGACGTAGCGGGCGCGGACGTCGACGGCGGAGCCCCGCCTGCCGAGGGTGTAGCGGACGCCGGCGGCCCGGGCGCCGTCGAACAGCACCTCGGAGACCGCGGCCTCCTCGACGACGGTGGCGCCGAGTTCCCGCGCGTGGTTGAGCAGGGTGTTGTCGAACTCCGCGCGCTTGACCTCGAACGCGTACTCCCAGGGCCCGGCCTCGGCGAAGTGGATGGTCCACAGCTCGCGTTCGGCGCCCCACCGCAGGGTGGTCCCGTACTTGCGCAGGAACAGCTGGGACTCGACCTTCTCCCGCGCCCCCAGCTCCTCCAGTACGGGCATGACGCCGGGGACGAGCGACTCGCCGATGTGGTAGCGCGGGAACTTCTCCTTCTCCAGTACGAGGACGTGCCGGCCCGCCTTGGCGAGCAGCCCCGCTGCGGTGGCGCCGGCGGGCCCGCCGCCGATGACGATGACGTCGTACTCCTTGACCACGTGGGTCTCCAGTTGTGTGTGGGGGCGCTCCGAGGCAGCCCCGCGGGAGCCGCGGGGCTGCTCGGAGCGGGACGGTTCGCGGTCCGCCTCATGGGCGTCAAAGATGCTCCCGGGACCGCTGGGGAGCTGGTCAGGCGTGAGCCGTGGCCCTGGCGGCGGCCGGGCGGCCGGCCAGGTGCCCGTCGGCCTCCGCGACTTCCACGGCCTCCGCGGTCTCCACGGCCTCCACGGCTTCGGCCGCCTCCGCGGCGTCCGCCGCCTGTGCCGCCTGTGCCGCCTCCACGGCCTTCACCTCCGCGAGCCGTGCCTCCGCGGCCGCCGCCTCCTGCGCGGCCTGGAGGACCTTCGCCTTCGAGACCTTCGCCGCCTCCCCCGGCGTCCTCTCCGGGGCCTCGCCGCCGTCCGGGTCGACGCCGGCCTCGCGGAGCAGCTGGGCGCGCATCTGCACGTACTTGGCGTTCAGCTCGTCCACGGCCACGAACTTGCTGGCGCCGCGCCGGGAGACCTTGGGCGTCTGGCCCTGGATCATCCGGACGTCCTGCATGTCCTGGATCCACTTCTCGAAGAACAGGCCCACCGCGGGGACCAGCCGGCGCAGCCGCTCGGACCGCAGGGCGGACTTGAGCCGCGGGAACTCGTACCAGCGGAGGATGAACTCCGTGTTGTCCTCGTCGATCGGCGTGAACCAGGCGGTGACCTCGAACTGCTTGGTCACCACGTGCGTCATGTTGGGGAACGCGAAGGTCACCTCGTAGTGGTTGGCGTTGGACGGGTCGTCCTCGTCGAGGTGGTCGTAGGTGTAGCGCAGGGTGTGGCCGTCCACCTCCAGGTGGTTGTTCGCGATCTTGGTGGTTGCCAGGTAGCGGCGGCGGCCGTCGAGGCCCAGCTTGCGCGGGGTGCCGTGGAGGAACACGTAGTCGACCGTGTTGAACCAGTTGTCCCGGTGCACGAAGGTGATGTGGTAGAACTCCAGCGTGCTCTCGATGTACCGGGTGTAGTTGACCGGCCGGCTCCAGCTCATCGTGGCGTGGGAGAGCGGGATGTCCGCGACCTCGGTGGGGACCTCGATCTCCGGGAGCACCGCCCGGTCCTCGCCCCACCACAGCCAGATCAGCCCGAGGTGTTCGCGCACCGGGTAGCTCTTGATGCGCATCGTCTTAGGGATCCGGGCGTCGGATCCCATGCAGGGCATCGCGACGCACTCGCCCTGGCCGTTGAAGCGGAATCCGTGGTAGGGGCACTCGACGGAGTTGCCCTTGAGCCTGCCGTCGCCGAGGTTGGCGCCCTTGTGCGGGCAGCGCGCCTCCTGGCAGATGAGGTTGCCCTCCAGGTCGCGCCACAGGACGAGGTTCTGGCCCATGCGGCGCGTCTTGGTCGGCTTGTTCTTCTTCACGTCCTTCGACTGGAGGATGACGTACCACTGGTTGGGGATCATCTGCTGCTCTCTCCTCGGTCTCGGCTACGCGGGGTCGGGGTCGGGGTGGGCGCCGGGCGCGGCGCCGGCGCGCATGATCTCGACGACGCCCGTGTCGCCGTCGACCACGACCGTGTCGCCGGTGTTGATGCGCTGCGTCGCGTGCTTGGTGTTCACGACGGACGGCAGGTTGAACTCGCGGGAGACGATCGAGCTGTGCGACAGCATCGAGCCGATGTCGGTGACGACCGCCCCGGCGATGGCGAACAGGGGGGTCCAGGAGGCGTCGGTGTAGCGGGTGACGAGGATCTCGCCCTGCTGGAGCTCGTCCGCCTGCCAGGTCAGGTCCTCGATGATGCGGGCCCTGCCGACGGCGCGGCCCGGGCTCGCACCGAGCCCGCGGAGCGAGTGCCCGTCCGTGACGCTCGCGGGAGCGGCGGGGGCGGGCGGCGAGTCGTCCTCGCCGATGAAGGTCAGCGCGGGTTCGGGCTGGCGCCGGTGGTGCTCGTGCAGGCGCCTGGCCTCCTCGATGCGGTCCCTGACGAAGACCTCGCGGGCGGGGACGCGGCCGGCCAGGTAGTCCCTGATGTCGTGGACGTCCAGGTAGGCGACCTCGTCCACGGAGTGCAGCAGCCCCTCGGCCGCGAGGCGGCGGCCGACGTCGTAGACGACGTTGCGCACCTGCCACACCGGGGTGATCATCGCCATCCTGGCGACCTCGCGCAGCTCGCTGCAGGTGACGTACAGCTCGATCACCCGGGCGAGGGTGGCCCGCTTCGCGCGGGGCAGCCGCGCCAGCAGTTTGTCGATCGTGCGGCGGGTCTCGCCGTGGTCGCGGGTGAGGACGTCCTCGACGGACAGGCCGTCCTCGGAGTAGCGGCGCATCATCTGGAAGATGTAGGACGGGTCGTCCACCCAGCGGGGGAGGGTGAGCTCCATCTCCTGATGCCCGCGGACGCCGTTCATGCGCAGGAACGGCTCGATGTGCGCGTCCCAGAAGGCGCGCCCGGCGGGGTCGTCGAGGAGCGCCCGCTCCACCTCGGCCAGCGGGGTGTGCCGGATGATGTCCAGCACCCGCGGCTGCCGCCCGGCCTCCCGGGTCAGCGTCCACAGCTCGCGCGCGGACTCGACGGTGCGCAGGCTGGACATGTCCATCTTGAGGTGGTTCCGGAGGTAGTTCCCGTCGTCGCCGAGCCACTTGGCGCACAGCTCCGTCATCAGGCCGTACGCGCCGAAGGCGTTGATGTAGTACGGCATGTAGCCGACGTGCATCTCGTGGTAGTTGAACAGGTAGCGCTCCAGCTCGACGGAGAGGTCGCCGCGGTCGAGCCGGCTGAGGTCCAGGTGCCGGGAGCGGTCGAACTCGTAGAGCCGGGCGGCCTGCATCCCCTCCGCGCGCCGCTTCATCCCGCGCAGCTCGGCCACCGTGGTGCGCAGCCAGAAGTTGGCGGAGCGCAGCCCCTTCAGCCCGCCGGGGTAGCGGCCGAAGGGGTTCTCGTAGCCGCCGAGGTCCACCTCCTCGCTGGTGAACCGCTTGGTGAAGTGCCCCTGGTCCCTGGTCGGCGGGCACTGCCCGAGCAGGTGGGCGTGGTAGGAGACGTTGAGGTAGATGTGCCCCCGGTGGTGTCCGATGTACTTGGCGGAGTCCCCGAGGTCGCGGGCGCCGATGGTGCCCGCGCAAGGGCCGTGGACGTTGTCCTGGTGGTAGCGGGCCCAGCTCAGGCCCAGCGGGGTCATCAGGCCGACGAAGATCTCGCCGATGTCCATGCGGGACCACAGCGTGCCGCGGTGGATGTCGTCGGGCTGCGGTGTGAGGTACGGGCTGCGCGAGCGCGCCGGCGCCGCGTGCGCGGTGACCGGCCGGGACTGGAGCAGGTGGAACGTGCCGTCGCGCAGCGCCCACTCGACGTCCTGCTCGCGGCCGTAGTGCTCGCGGATCCCGACGGCGAGCCGGCCCAGCTCGGCCAGCTGCGCCTCGGTCAGGCAGGGGGCGCTGCGCGCGGTGGGCTCGACCTTCGCCATGCCCAGTGCGCCGGACGCGTCGGGTGCCCACTTGACGACCTTGTGCCGGATGCGCCTGTCCACGACCTCCAGGGAGCGGTCGTCGACGACGAAGAAGTCGCTGGAGACGCGCCCGGAGACCAGGCCCTCGCCGAGGCCGTGGCAGGCCTCGACGACCATGCGGTGCTCCCGGCCGCCGACCGGGTCGACGGTGAACAGCACGCCGCTGACCTCGGCCTGCACCATCTCCTGAACGACGACGGCCATGGCGTCGTCGGGTTCGCCGGCCTCGCCGGGGCGGCGGTAGACGCCCGCGCGGTCCGACCAGAGCGACGCCCAGCAGGTCTTGACGGCGTCGAGGAGCTCTTCCCCGCCGGCCACGTTCAGCACGGAGTCGTGCTGGCCGGCGAAGGACTGGGCGCCGGAGTCCTCCTTGCCGGCCGAGGAGCGGACGGCCACGCGCGGGCCGCCCAGCTTCCGGTGGGCGTCGAGGATCAGCTCCGCCAGCCGGGCGGGCACCGGGGCGGCCAGCACCAGCTCCCGGATCGCGGGGCGGTCCAGGTCCCGGATCTTTCCGGCGAGGCCCGTCTCGTCGAGGAACCGGCGGAACGCCCCGGTGGTGATGCAGAACGCCGGCGGCACCGGCAGCCCCCGCCCGGTCAGCTCGTCGAGCTGGGCTCCCTTGCCCCCGAGGACGCCGGTCTTCGGCGCCCGGCGGCCGTTCAGCACGACCACGTCCCGGCGGTACGGATTCTCCGCGCCCCGGGGCTTCGCGGCACGCCGCGCCCGGGGGGCGGGGGGCCGCGCGGCCGGGGCGGCGGTCGCCCGCGCCGCCCGCTGCTTCCCGCCGGCCCCGCCGGTCCCCTTGGTCCTCCCGGCCTTCCCGGTCCCGGTCGTCACCGGCGTCCCGGCGTCGCCGCCGGCGTTCTCGGCGTAGGCGGTCATGTGATCCCTCCCGGCTCCCTCAGGCCCTCGCAGGCGCCCGCTCGTTGGTGCCGACGAAGGCGCGGAACTGCTCGCCGGGAATCACCTGGGACGCCGTCACCTCGGCGAAGCCGGCCTCCCGCAGCTGGTCGACGAGATCCCGCTCGTGCGGCAGCGGACCGCCGAAGTCGGCGCACTCCAGCCACAGGTTGAGCATGTCGAGGCTCACGTGGCCGCCCTGGCACGCGGTCGTCAGCACCAGCCGGCCGCCCGGGGTGAGCAGTCCGCGGGCCCGGGCCAGCGCCTGCACCCGCTCCTCCTCGGCGAAGTAGTAGATGCTGTTGTGCAGGGTGATCAGGTCGAACCGGGCGCCGGATTCGAGGGTGCGCAGATCGCTCTCGCGCACCTCGACCCGGTCCTCCAGGCCCCACTCGGCCATGTTCTCCATGGCGTGCTTCACGACGTCGGTCTGCATGTCGATGGCCAGCGCGGTGAGGTGGGGGTTGAGCGAGGCGGCGTGCCGGACGTGGACGCCGCTGCCGCAGCCCACCTCCAGCAGCCGGACCGGCCCGCTGCGGGGCACGACCCGGTCCAGGGCCATGTGCACGAAGGGCTCCACCACCCGGGTGGACCGGGCGATGACGGTGCCGTCCTGGTCGGACAGCGAGAAGCGCCGTCCCTCGCGCAGCATCTCCGGGGCGTTGAGCAGCGCCGGGACGTGGTAGCGCAGGACCTCTTCGAGGGCCGCGGCCGACGCGTCGTGCCGTACGCGGGCCAGCAGCTTCGCCGAACGGCTGCGCAGCCGGTAGCAGCCGTCCCGGAAGTCGAGCACGGAGAGCCGGACGCCGATGTCCAGCCAGACGCGCAGCGGCCCGGTGTCGTCGATGCCGAGCTTGTCGGCCAGCGTCTCCAGGTCGCACGGGCGCTTGGCCAGCCAGCCCAGCATGCCGCTGCTGGAGGCGGCGACCAGGAAGGCGGCCCGGTAGACCGGTGTGATCAGGCGCCTGGACAGCATCAGGAGCACGGGCATCTCGGAGGAGGTGGCGATCTTGGCGACGGAGAGCGGGCCGGCCATCGGCTTGCCGGCGCGCCTGTCGACGTCGTCTGGGGACACGGGTGTGGTCATGGCTGGCATCCCTGGGTTGCGGAGGGGCTGGTGCGGGTGGGGTGGCCGGCGGCTCAGCCGGCGTCGCGCTCGACGCCCGCCGGGACGGTGTTCCGGCGGGCGGTGCCGCCGGGCGCCGCCGCGCGGCGCTTGGCCGCCGTGCCGCGGCGTGCGACGCCGGAGCCGTTGGCGGCCGCCTCCCGGTGCGCGGCGCCGTTCGACGGGGCCGGGTCCGCCGGCGCGACGTGGGCGGCGGGGTCCCCGGCGGGCTCGGCGGGGACGGGCCCGGCGGGCGCGGCGTCGCGGTGGGCCTGCTGGATGAGCTTGGCGCGGATGGACAGGTAGCGGGCGTTCATCTCGTCCGCCGCGACGAACCTGCTCTCGCCGCGCTGGCTGATCTTCGGCTCCTGGCCGAGGACGACCCGCATGTCCTGCCGCTCGCCGATCCACCGCTGCATGCCGAGCGCGATGCCGGGCGCGGCGGCCCGGAGGGTCCGGGAACGCAGGTACGGGGCCAGGCTCTCGGCCTCGTACCAGCGGAACAGGACCTGCGTGTGGTCGTCGTCGATGGGGGTGAGCCACATCGTGATGTCGAACTTCCGGTTGATCACGTGGACCGTGCCGGGGAAGGTGAAGACGATCTTGAGGGGCTCGCCGGAGTCCGGGTCGTCCTCCCGGCCCAGCTCGAAGGACGAGCGCAGCGTGGTGCCGTCGGCGTCGACCTCCGTGCGGTGGTTGGTCACCCGGCACGCCTCGAAGTAGCGCTGGCGGCCGTCGAGCCCGAGCTTGCGCGCGGTGCCGTACAGGAACATGTAGTCGAGGTAGTTGAACCACGAGCCGCGGTGCACCCAGGGCGCGTGGTAGAACTCCAGCATGCTCTCGATGTAGCGGGTGTAGTGCACCGGCTGCGACCAGGACCCGGTGATGTGGACGCCCTTCCAGCGGGTGATCTCCGGCGGCACGTCGAGGTCCGGGAGGTCCGCCTCCGCGCGCCGCTCGCCCCACCACATCCACACCAGGTCGTGCCGCTCCCGCACGGGGTAGTTGAAGATGCGCAGCGACTTGGGGATGTGCGCGTCCCGGCCCAGGCACGGCACGGCGGTGCAGGCGCCGTCGGGGCCGAAGCGGAAGCCGTGGTACGGGCACTCCACCGCGTTGCGGTTGATGCGCCCGGCGCCGAGGTCGGCGCCCTTGTGCGGGCAGCGCGCCGACTGGACGACCGCGTTGCCGTCGATGTCGCGCCAGGCCACGAGCCGCTCACCGAGCCGGGTCATCCCGGTCGGCTTCTTCTTCCTGAGGTCCTTGGTGCGGGCGATGGGGTACCACTGGTTGGGGATCATTCTCCACTCCTGCCTGGTCGCGTCTGGTTGCGGCTGAGGGGGTGCGCCGGCCTCACCGGCCGGAGACGGCTGTCACGGTGCGACCCCGCCGCGCCCGGCGCGGGGCGCCGGCACACGCGACGTGATCACGTAGGAGAGGGCGAGGGCCACCGGGCTGGGCGTCCGCGACGAGGCGGGCGCGGAGCTGAGGGCGTGGGTGACCGCGTCGGCGTAGCCGCGCCAGCCACTCGGGCTGATCCGGCCGGTGCGCAGCTTGTTGACGCCGAGGTGGATGACGAGGGCCGCCGTCACGGCGTCGATGGCGTAGGCCAGCGAGACCAGGTCGCCGGGCGGGTCGGAGGTGCCGCTGTCGGTGACGAACTGCTTCTCCAGCAGCCACTGCCCGACGTCGATGGCGAGGTCCTTGTGCCGCGAACCGCCGCCGCCGGCGCCGCCGCCCGGGCCGCCGCGGCCGCTGCCGCCGCCGGCGGGCGGGCGCGGCGCGGTGACGACGGTGCCGAGCAGCGAGGTGGATGCGATCTTGGCCAGGGTCAGCGCGATCATGTCAGTGTTCCTCCGTCGACGGGCCGGGGCGGCGGGCGGGAAGCGGGCCGGTGTCCGCAGCCGCTCCGGGAGCGCGGTACCGGGCGAGGTCGCGGCGCATCTCCTGCCACAGCCGGGGGCGCGCGGCGCCGAGGAGGAAGAAGTGGCCTCCCGGGACGTCCCGCCGCACGAAGGACCCGGCGGCGTACTCCCGCCACGCCTCGACCTCGGCGGGCCGGGCGACGGGGTCGCCGCCCGCCACGAACGCCGTCATCGGGCAGTCCAGCGGCTCGCGCGGCGTCCACCGGTAGCCCTCGCACATCCCGAGGTCGGCGCGCAGCACGGGCAGGCGGCGCTCCAGGTACGCGTCGCCCACTCCCCCGCCTGGGCCCAGCCCGCCGAGGTCGCCGACGACCTTCCGCAGCTCCCCGGCGGGCAGCAGGGCGCCGCCCCCGCCGCCGTAGAAGTGCGGCGCCCGGCTCGCGGCCACGAACATGTGCCGGGGGCCGGCGGCGCCGCGGCGCCGCAGCTCGCAGCAGACCTCGTACGCGACGAGGGCGCCCATGCTGTGCCCGAACACCGCGTAGTCGTCGGCGAGGCCCTGCCCGAGGAGCGCGTCGGCCAGGTCGTGCACCAGGGGTTCCATGGCGGTGTACGGGGCCTCCCCCAGCCGCAGCCCGCGGCCGGGCGGCAGCACGGGCACCACCTGCACGTGCCCGCCCAGGTGCGGCGCCCAGCCGCGGAACGCCGACGCGGCGCCGCCCGCGTACGGAAAGCAGACCAGCCGCAGCGCGGCGGCGCCGTCGTCCGCCGGCTCCACCCCGGCGAACCACCCGCCGCGCAGCGGCGGCGGCCCCGCTCCGGTCCGCCCCGGCGCCACCGCCGCCCCGGCCGGCGCCGCCGCCGGCACCGCCGATCCGCCCGCCGGCCCCGTCATGCGTCCCGCCTCCCGCGCGGCAGGAGGGCGCGTCCCTCCGCGGAGTGCAGCCAGTCGAGGGTGCGGCGCATGCCCTCCTCGAAGGTGACGGTGCTCTTGAAGCCGAAGTCCGCCTGGGCCCGGCCCACCGGGAAGGACTGGTCGCGGTTGAAGAGGTTGACGGCGTGCCGGGTGAGCAGGGGCCGGGAGGTGAGCCGCAGCGCTCCGTAGACCGCCTCGGAGGCGCAGGCGACGCCCATCGCCACCGGGCGGGGCAGGCTGAGCCGCGGCTGGGGTACGTCGAGGCCGCGGGCGAGGGCCGCGACGTACTCGCGCCAGGTGGTCTCCTCGGTGTCGCGCAGGTTGTACGCCCTGCCCACGGTGTCCGCGCTCTCGCAGGCGGCGATCATGGCCTCGGCCGCGTTGTCCACGTACAGCAGCCCGGCCGGGGCCGTGCCCCGGCTGATGTGGACCATCTGGCCGCGCAGCAGCAGGCCGGCGATCTCGACGACGAAGTCCTTGCTGCCCGGCCCGTAGACCGACACCGGGCGGATCACGGTCAGCGGCAGGCCGGCGGCCGCGGCCTCCTCCCGGACGGCGAGTTCGCCGCGCGCCTTGCTGCTGCTGTAGGGCAGCCCGATGTCGCGCGGGGGCGCGCTCTCGTCGCACGGCCGGGCCGGATAGCCGTAGACGTCGGTGGTGCTGACGTGGAGCAGCCGCCGCACGGTGCCCGCGTCGCCGGCGGCCCGGGCCAGGTTGCGGCAGCCGTCGACGTTGACCCGCCGGAACTCCACCCGCGGCGCCCAGTCGGCGGAGAGGCCCGCGCAGTTGTAGACGCGGTGGACGCCGTCGGCGGCCCGGCGCAGCGCGGCCGGGTCCCCGAGGTCGCCCACCACGAACTCCACCGGCAGGCCGGCCAGCCCGGACCGGTCGCTGCCGGCGCGCACCAGCACCCGGACGCGGTCGCCGTGCGCCACCAGGCGCCGGGCGAGCCGGCTGCCGATGAACCCGGTGGCGCCGACGATCAGGACGTCGGCCGGGCGGTCGCCGGCTCCGCCGGCGCGGTCAGCTGTCACATCGTCTGGCATGCCTGCCCCAGCCGGTCGAGGGTGTCGTCGAGGTCGGTGACGCGGTGGCCGGCGTTGAGGAAGAACCGCAGCCGGCACTGGTCGCGGGAGACGGCGGGGTAGCCGATCGGCATCACGTTGACGCCCTGGTCGAGCAGCGACCGGGACAGCGCCATGGTCCGCTGCCAGTCGCCGGTGATGACCGGCACGATGGCCGAGTCGTGCGACAGGCCGGTGTCGAGGCCGCGCTCCCGCGCGCCCTGCCGGAAGTGGTCGGCGACGGCCCGCAGCCGGGCCACGAGCCCGGGCTCCTCCCGCAGTACGCGCAGCCCCTCCAGCGCCGCGGCGCTGGACGCCGGGGCGATGCCGGTGCTGAAGATGTAGAGGGGGGCGGTGTACTTCAGATACTCCACCACCGCGGTGCTCGCGGCGATGTAGCCCCCGAGGCTGCCCAGCGCCTTGCTGAGCGTGCCCATCCACAGGTCGACGTCCGCCCGGTCGACGCGGTGGTGCTCGCCGAGCCCGCGCCCGGTGCTCCCCAGCACGCCGACGGAGTGCGCCTCGTCGACCATCAGCATCGCGCCGTGCCGCTTCTTCAGCTCCACCAGCGCGGCCAGGTCGGGGACGTCGCCGTCCTGGCTGTAGACGCCCTCGACGGCGATCAGCACCCGGCGGTGGCGGTCGCGCAGCCGGCCCAGCAGGCGGTCGAGGGCCGCCAGGTCGCCGTGGGGGAAGGGGCGGCGCAGCGCGCCGGAGAGGATGCTGCCGCGCACCGTGCTGTCGTGGCTGAACTCGTCGTGCAGGATGAGGTCCTGCGGCCCGAAGAGGTGGCCGACGGTGGCGACGTTGGTGGCGTGGCCGCCGGCGAAGACGACCGCGGCGCCGGTCCCGAGGAAGGACGCGATCTCGCGCTCCAGCTCGTGCTGCAACGGGGTCTCGCCGAGCAGCAGCGGGGTGGCGGAGGCCGAGGTGCCGTACCGGTCGACCGCCGCCTTCGCCGCCTCCCGCACCCGCGGGTGGTGGGAGAGGCCGAGGTAGTTGAAGGCCGCGAAGTTCACCACGTCCCGCCCGTCCACGGTGGCGCGGACGCCGTTGAAGCCCTCGTGGAGCCGCCCGTACGGGTTGTGGCCGGCGGCCTCCGCGGCCCGGCGCCGCCCGGCCAGCTCCCGGTACTCGGCGGACTCCTCGAAGGACCGCTCCGGCGTCGCCGCCGGCCCCGCGGGCGGCGGCGGTGCCGGGGTCTCCTGGCCGGTGGCCGCGGCCTCCGCCGCGGGTACGGGGGCGGGGTGGCCGTTGTGCAGCGCCCGTGCCACGTCCTCGACGGTGGGGTCCTCGGGCAGCGACCGGCGCGCGTCGGGCCGCAGGAAGGTCGCCTGCCCGGCGAGTGCCCGCTCCAGCTCGCCGCGCATCAGCGAGTCGAAGCCCAGGTCGGCGCCGAGCCGGGCGTGCGGCGCGATCTCCTCGGCCGGGAAGCCGGTGACGCGCGCCAGCTGGGCGAGGAGCACGTGGCGTACGCCGCCGCCCGCCACCCGCGTGCCGGTGCCGTTGCCCGGCGCCGGGTCCGGGTCCGGTGCCGGTGCCGCGGCGCCGCCCCGGCGCCCGTGCCCGGCGGGCATCGAAGGGGTGCTGGACGCGTGCGCCGGGGCGGCTGTACGGGGGGTGGGGGCGCCGTTGTGCGCCGCGGTCCGGGCGGCCGGCGGCGCGGCGACCCAGTGGCGGCGGGGCTCCAGTACCGCGTGCGGCACGGGCACGCCCGCGGCCCGGCGCCCGGGGTCGGCCGCCGGCCAGTCCACCTCGGCGCCGGCGCAGTGCAGCCGGCCGAGGGAGCGCCAGAAGGCCGCCCCGGCGGGGTCGCCGCGGTGCAGCGAGGAGACGTAGAGGGCCGACTCCCGCTCCGCCTCGGGGGTGTTGGCGCGGGCCAGGGCCAGCAGCGTCTGCTGCGGGCCGACCTCCACGAAGGCGTCGCAGCCCAGGTCGCGCAGGGCCGCGAAGCCGTCCGCGAAGCGGACCGTGCCGAGCATGTGCTCCACCCAGGCGTCGGCGTCCATCCGCTCGACGGGCCGCGCCGTGGCGTCGGACACCCAGGGGACGGCGGGGCGGCGGGTCCGCAGCGGGAGCGCCGCCTCGCGCAGCGGCGTGGCGGCCCCGCTCATCAGCTTGGAGTGGAAGGCGTGGGAGACGCGCAGCGGCCGCACCTCGACCGACCGCCGCCGGAGCTCCTCGGCCACGGCCCGGATCTCCCGGTCCGCGCCGGACAGCACCAGGTGCGCCGGGGAGTTCACAGCGGCCACCGCGACCGACGCGAACGGGTCCGCGACGGTACGGATCAGCCCGGCGTCGCCGGTGCAGGCGATCATGGCGCCGTCGCCGGGCTGCGCGTCCATGTGCCGCCCGCGCACGGCGGCCAGCCGCAGCGCGTCGTCGAGCGACAGGGCGCCCGAGACGCAGGCCGCGCTGTACGCGCCGATGCTGTGCCCGAGGACCGCGGCCGGCCGGATGCCGTACGACTCCCACAGCCGGGCCAGGGCGACTTCGAGCGCCACCGTCGCCGGCTGGCAGTACCGGGTGCGCGCGAGCCGGTCGGCCCCGGCGTCGTCGCACAGCAACTCCAGCAGCGGGACGCCCAGGAGCGGGTCGAGCACCTCGGCGCAGCGGTCGAGGGTCCGGGCGAAGACCGGGTGGTCGCGGTGGAGCGGGCGGCCCATGGCCGCGTACTGGCTGCCCTGGCCGGAGAAGAGGAAGGCCACGGACGGGGTCCGCCGGCCGGCCGGGGCGCCGCGGACGACCGCCGGGGAGGCGTCTCCGCGTACCAGCGACTCCAGCTCCCGGTCCAGCGCGCCGGCGGAGCCGGCGGTGACGACCGCGCGGTACGCGAGGTGGGCGCGGGCGGTGTTGGCGGCGTGGCTCAGCTCGGCGAGCGGCTGGCCGGGGTGGGCCGCCAGGTGGAGGCGGTAGCGGCGGGCCAGGGTCGTCAGCGCGGTCGGGGTGTGCCCCGACAGGCACACCGCGTGCACCGGCCGCTCGGGCGCCCGCGGCGCGGGCCCGGCGGGCGCGTCGGCGCTCTCCAGCACCACGTGCGCGTTCTGCCCGCCGAAGCCGAAGGAGCTGACTCCCGCGCGTACCGTCCCCTCGGCGGCCAGGTCGCGCGGGCCCGTGGCCACGGCGAGTCCCGACGACTCCCACGCCAGGCGGCCGTTGGGAGAGCTCAGGTGCAGCTGCGGCGGCACCCGGCGGTGGTGCAGGACCAGCGCCGCCTTGATGAGGCCCGCGATGCCCGCCGCGGCCTCCAGGTGCCCGATGTTGGCCTTCACCGAGCCGACCAGGCAGGGTGCGGCGCCGTCGCGGCGGCCGTAGGTGGCGGCGAGCGCCTCCCACTCGACGGGGTCGCCGAGCACGGTGCCGGTGCCGTGCGCCTCCACGTACCCGACGTCGCGGGGGCTGATCCCGCCGCCGGCCAGCGCCCGTTCGATGACGGTGCGCTGGGCCGTGCCCCTCGGCGCGGTCAGCCCGTTGCCGCGGCCGGTGTGCCCGACGGCGGAGCCGCGGACGACGGCGTAGACCCGGTCGCCGTCGGCGAGCGCCGCCGACAGCGGCTTGAGCAGCACCAGCCCGGCGCCCTCGCCCCGGACGTACCCGTCGGCCGCCTCGTCGAAGACCCGGCACCTGCCGTCGGCGGCGAGCATCCCGCCCCGGGCGAACGCCACGGACAGCCCCGGCGCCAGCAGCAGGTTCACGCCCCCGGCCAGCGCGGCGCGGCACTCGCCGGCGCGCAGGCTCTGGCACGCCGCGTGCACGGCGGCCAGCGACGACGAGCACGCGGTGTCCATGGCCATGCTGGGGCCGGTGAGGTCGAACACGTAGGAGAGCCGGTTGGCGGCGATGGAGTGCGCGTTGCCCGTGGCGCCGTAGACGTCGACGCCGTCGAGGTCGCGCATCTGGAACTCGGCGTAGTCGCTGCTGCTGATGCCGATGAACACGCCGGTGTCGCTGCCGGCGGCGCGCGTCGGGGCGACGCCGGCGTCCTCGAAGGCCCGCCAGCCCAGCTCCAGCAGGAGCCGCTGCTGCGGGTCCATGCGGTCGGCCTCCCGGGCGGAGATGCCGAAGAACGGGGCGTCGAAGAGGTCGGCCCCGTGGACGAAGCCGCCGTGGCGCGGGGCGTCCACCGCGTCGGCGTCCCAGCGCTCGGGGGGCACCTCGCCGACCGCGTCCCTGCCGTCGGCCAGCAGCCGCCAGTAGCCGTCGGCGTCGGGGGCGCCGGGAAAGCGGCAGGCCATGCCGACGATCGCGACCGGCTCGGCGCCGCCCGGGACGCCCGCCGGGGCCGGAGCCGGAGTGGGAGCCGGGGCGGGCACGGGTGCCGTACGGGCGGCGGCGTCCGGCCCGCCGAGGTGGGCCGCGAGCTGCCGGACGGTCGGGTGGTCGAAGACGACGCCGGTGCTCACCGGCCGGCCGACGCGGTCGCCCAGCTCCGCCGCGATGGCGGTGGCCTGCCTGGAGTCGAGGCCGAGGGCGGTGAACGGGCGGGTGGTGTCGACCGCCGCCGGGGACAGGCCGAGGCCGTGCGCGATGCGCTCGACCAGCCAGCGCTCGACGTCCGCGGGCGCGGGCGGCGCGCCGGACGGCCCGGCCGCCGCCGCGCACTGGTCGATCAGGGTCCCAACCCGGGGGGCGGCCAGCAGCGGGCCCACCGCGACGGCGCGGCCGAGCCGCCGCTCCACCGCGCCGACGGCGTCGAGCAGCGCGGCGTAGTCCAGCCCGAGTTCGCGGAAGCCGCGGGCGGCGACGGCCGTGTCCGCGGCCGTGTCCGGGTCCGGGTCGGGACCCGTCTCCCCGTCCGGCGCACGGCCGTCGGCCGTCGCCGCGCGCGCGGTGCGTACGGCGGCCGCCACCGCCGCCGTCACCTGCGCGCGGTCCCGCGCCGCGGCCGGACCGGGGGCGAGGGGGGTGTCCCGGCTGACGCTGGCGGCCAGCACCGGAAGTCCGAAGGACAGGAAGGCGTCCCGGCACGCCCCGCGCCGGGTCTTGCCGCTGGTCGTCTTCGGGATGGCGGACTTGCGGAGCAGCAGGACGGCGTGCGGGGCCACCTCGTGCTCGGCGGTGATCGCGGTACGCAGCCGGGCCAGCAGCCCGTCCGGGTCGTCGGGCCGGCCCTCCGCCTCGTACGCCACGACGAGCCTCTCGGCGCCGTCCAGCGTCACGCCGAACGCGGCGCTGCTCCCCACCCGGCCGGCGGACGCCGCGCGCTCCACCGTGAGTTCGATGTCGTGCGGGTGGTGGTTGCGGCCGTCCACGACCACGACGTCCTTGATGCGGCCGACGACGTGCAGCTGCCCGTCGCCGACGAAGCCCAGGTCCCCCGTGCGGTGGTATCCGGTGCCGTCGGCGTCCCCGGCGAGCGGCACGGCGAAGGACTCCGCCGTGGCGTCGGGGCGGCCCCAGTACCCGCGCGCCACGCCCGGGCCCGCCACCCAGACCTCCCCGACCTCGCCGGCGGGTACCGGCCGCCGGGTGGCCGGGTCGACGATCCTCACCTCGTGGCCGTCGATGGGGGTGCCGCAGCCGACCACCTCGGTCGTCCGTCCGGCTTCGCTTCCGGCGGTACGGGGCGCGCCGCGCTCCAGCGACGCGGACGCGAAGACCCCGGCCGAGAACCGCTCGGCCGGCCGGATGCCGGCGACCATCAGGGTCGCCTCGGCGAGCCCGTAGCACGGCATGAAGGTACGGGCGTCGAACCCGCACGCCGCGAAGCGCTCGGCGAACCGCTCCAGCGTCTTGGCCCGTACCGGCTCCGCGCCGTTCACGGCGATGCGCCAGCGGCTCAGGTCCAGGGTCTCCAGCCGGCTCGCGGGGATCCTGCTGATGCAGTGCTCGAAGCCGAAGTTCGGGGCGGCGCTGGTGTCCGCGCCGGTGTCGGAGAGGGTGCGCAGCCAGGTCTCCGGGCTCCGCAGGAACGTCAGCGGCGCCATGAGGTGAGCGGGGAAGCCGCCGTAGAGGGGCTCCATGAGGGCGCCGGCGAGACCCATGTCGTGATACGGCGGCAGCCACGACACCAGCTGCGAGTCCTCGCCGTGGCCGCAGTGGCGGTGGATCGAGCGGATGTTGCCCAGCAGGTTGTCGTGCCCGATGACCACGCCCTTGGGCACCGCGGTCGACCCGGACGTGTACTGGAGGAACGCCACGTCGCCGGCCGTGGCCCCGGGGTGCCGCCACGCCGCGGCCCGGTCGCCGCCCTCGTCCGCCAGTGTGTCCGTGGCGATCCACCGCACCGGGCCGAGGTCCGTCCGGCCCCGCGCGCCGTGCCAGTCGCGGGCGAGCCGGGCCAGCTCCGCCGTGGCCAGCGCGTGCCCGGGCCGCGCGTCCCGCGCGATGGCGTCGAGGCGCGGCATGGTCTGGCTGACCCTGCCGGCGTCCGGCGGGTACGTGGGTACGGCGATCGCGCCCGCGTACAGGCAGCCGAGGAAGGACGCGACGTACTCCAGGCCCGGCGGCTGGAGCACCAGGACGGGCCGGCCCCGTACGCCCTCTCCCCCTTCCTCCTGCAACCGCGCCGCGATGGTCCGGGCCCGGCGGTCGAGGTCCCCATAGGTCCACGACTCGGCGGCGCCGTCGGTGTCGGTGAGGAAGCGGTACGCCAGGGCGTCCGGCCGGGTCCCGGCGTGCCGGCGGAGGACGTCGATGAGCGTCGCCGGTTCGGGAGCGCGGCGCGCGGGCGTCCGGCGGGCCGGGGCGCCGTCCGTGAGGCGGCGGTAGTCCGTCTTGCCGTTGGCGTTGCGCGGGAGGGACGCGAGCCGGGTGACGCGCTGCGGCAGCATGTAGCGCGGCAGCCGCTCGGCGCAGTGCCGCTTGAGCCCGATCAGGCCCGGCGGCTCGGCTCCCCGCCGCAGCGCGTAGAAGACCGCGATACGGGGCCGCTTGCCGCTGTCGTCGACGACCGCGGCGGCGTCGGCGACCGCGGGGTGGGCCAGCACCGCGGCCTCGACCTCGCCGAGTTCGACGCGGTGCCCCGACAGCTTCACCATGCGGTCCCGGCGGCCGCGGTAGACCAGCCGGCCGTCCTCGACGCTCACCAGGTCGCCGGTCCGGTGGCGGCCCCGGTGGTGCTCGGCGGCGGCCGGGTCGGCGGCGCGGCGCCAGTAGCCGGGGGTGACGCAGACGCCCTCGACGACCAGCTCGCCCGGCTCGCCGGAGCCGGACACCTCGCGGCCGTGCTCGTCGACGAGGTGCAGCCGGGCGCCGGATATGGGGCCGCCGATGGGCAGCGGGCCGTCGCCGGCCAGGTCCGCGTCGCGCACGCGGTGGTAGGTGCAGACGTTGGTCTCGGTGGGGCCGTAGAGGTTGTACAGCGCGGTGTCCGCGGGCAGCAGGGCGGCCAGCTCGCGCAGCTGCGGCAGCGGGAACACCTCGCCGGCGAAGAGCACGTAGCGCAGGCTGCGGGCGGCCGCGGGGGTGAGCGCGCCGGAGTCCGTCAGCAGGTGGAGCACCGAGGGGACCGAGTACCAGACGGTCACGCCGTGCCGGGCGATGCCCGCGGCGAGCGCGCCGGGGTCGCGCGCCTCGTCGTCGCCGACGATCCACAGCGCCGCCCCCGCGGCGAGCGCGACGAAGAGGTCGAAGGTGCTGAGGTCGAAGTTGAACGAGGCGTGGTTGGCGAAGACGTCCTCGGGGCCGACGTCCAGCTCGTCCCCGGCCCAGCCGGCGAAGTTCCGCAGGTTGCGGTGGGAGAGCTGCACGCCCTTGGGCACGCCGGTGGAGCCGGAGGTGTAGAGGATCGCGGCGAGCGCCGAGTCGTCCGGCGTCCCGGCGGGCGGCTCGCCCGCGCCGGCGGTGAACTCCCGCCAGGAGCGCACCCGGTGGCTCCCGGCCCAGGCCGGCGCGGCGGCGGGCACGGCGGCGCCGGGCGCGGCGGGGTCGTAGACGACGACGGTACGCACCGAGGCCGGCAGGCCGGCGTCCGCCAGCCCGGCCAGGTGCCCGGAGTCGGTGAAGAGGACCGCCGGTTCGGCGTCGGCGAGCACGGTCGCGACGCGGGCGGCGGGCTGACCGCCGTCCAGCGGCACGTAGGCGCACCCGGCGCGCAGCGCGCCGAGAACCGCCTCGGCGTACGCGGGGCGCTTGGCCATCCAGATCGCGACCCGCTCGCCCGGCCGCGCGCCGGCCGCGTGCAGGGCGGCGGCCAGCGCGTCGGTGCGGGCGGCGAGTTCCCCGTAGGAGACGGTGCCGCCGGCGCCGAGCAGGGCGGGGCGGTCGGCCGTCCCGGGGGCGAGCCTCCGGGGCAGGCCCAGGGCCGGTGTGCTGCCGGTCGCTGTGCTCGCGCCCGGGCGGATGAGCGGCTGCTGCCTCGTCACGTCGTCTCGATCCCTCCGGTCAAGTGCGCTGCGCGGCTCACTGTGCCCGGGGGTGCTGACCGAACGCTGACCTGCTCCTGACCGCCCCGCCACGCTGCGTCCGCGGCCGGTCCCGCTCTGCTAGCTTGGGCCTGCCCACGATGATCACTCTGCGCGATCGCCCGGGAGGGATCCGGTGACGGCGCTCCGCGCCGGGATGCCGCCCGGCCCACGCGACGGCGGGCCCCGGGTCCCGGAGGAGGATGCGTCCATGTCCCAGGAAGGACAGCACGAGACCACGCGCCGCGGCGGGGTACGCCTCCGGGGGGTCGGCAAGACGTACGGCACGGGCGAGGCCGCGGTCGACGCGCTGGACGGGGTCGATCTGGACGTCCCGCCGGGCGAGATGGTGGTCGTGCTCGGCCCCAGCGGCTCGGGCAAGACGACGCTGCTGAACGTCATCGGCGGCATCGAGCCCGCGACCGCGGGCGACATCCGCGTGTCCGGCGTGGAGCTGACCGGCCGGGCGCCCCGGGAGCTGGTGGGCTTCCGCCGGGAGCAGATCGGGTTCGTCTTCCAGTTCTTCAACCTCGTCCCCACCCTCACCGCGCGGGAGAACGTGGAGGTCATCGTCGAGCTGACCGGCCGCGGCGACCGGCGGGCCGTCCCCGGCCTGCTGGAGTCCGTCGGCCTGGCCGACCGGATGGACCACTTCCCCGCCCAGCTCTCCGGCGGCCAGCAGCAGCGGGTGTCGATCGCCCGCGCGCTGGCGACGGACCCCGGCCTGGTGCTGGCCGACGAGCCGACCGGCGCCCTCGACGTGGCCACCGGGAAGTCCGTGCTGGCCCTGCTCCAGGAGGCCAACCGCTCGGGGCGGGGGGTGCTGATGGTGACGCACAACGTCTCGGTGGCGCGGATCGCGCACCGCGTGGTCCACATGCACGACGGCCGCGTCGACGCCGTCGAACGCAACGAGAGCCCCGCCGACGCGGCCTCCGTGAGCTGGTGACCGGCGTGAAGCGCACCCTGCTCGCGAAGACCCGGCGTGACCTCCGCCGCCGCTCGGCGCAGTTCGCCGCGATCGCCGTGACCGTGCTGATCGGCGTCACGCTCTTCATCTCCAGCTACGACGCGTACCGCAACCTCGCCGCGTCCTACGACCGCACCTACGCCCAGCTGCGCTTCGCCGACCTGACCGCGAGCGGCGGGGACCCGGACAAGGTCGCGGCCGCCGCCCGGGACGCCGCCGGGGTCGCCGCCACCGCCGTCCGCACCCAGGCGGAGGTGCCGCTGCGCATCGGCGACGACAAGCTCGTCGGCCGCGTCGTCGGGCTGCCCGCCGACCGCCCGGCGGCGGTGAACCGGGTCGAGGTCACCGAGGGCCGCGGCCTCGGCTCCGGCGGCTCCGGCGATGACGGGGTGCTGCTGGAGAAGCACGCCGCCGGCACCTTCGGCCTCGGCCCGGGGGACACCCTGCGCGCGTACGACGGGAAGCGCTGGCGCTCGCTGACCGTGCGCGGCGTCGTCATCTCGCCGGAGTACCTGTGGCCGGCCCGGAACCGGCAGGAGGTGCTCGCCGACCCGCACTCCTTCGCCGTGGTCTTCGCCGCCGAGGACACCGCCCGGCGGCTGGCCGGCCCGCAGGCGCACCGCCAGACCCTCGTCCGCCTCACCGGCTCCGCCCGCGACGACGGCACCGCCGGCGAGGTCGCCGAACGGCTCCGCCGGGCGGGCGCGGTGAGCGTCACGGACCGCGAGGACCAGCCGTCCAACGCCGTCCTGCGCGAGGACCTGAAGGGCTTCCAGCAGCTCGCGGTGGCCTTCCCGCTGCTCTTCCTCTCCGCCGCCGCGGTCGCCGCGTACGTGCTCATCACCCGGCTGGTGCTCGCCGAACGGAAGGTCATCGCCACCTTCCTCGCCGCCGGCGCGCACCGCAGCGCCGTCGTCCGGCACTACCTCGGCCACGGGCTCCTCGCCGGCACGGCCGGCGCCGCCGCCGGCGTGGCGCTCGGCATCGCCGGCACCGCGGCCGTCACCCACGCCTACACCTCCGCGCTGGGCATCCCGCACACGGCCGTGCAGACCCGCCCCGCCGTGGTCGTGGCGGGCCTGGCCTTCGGCGTCCTCGTCGGCCTGGCCGGCGGCATCGCGCCCGCGCTGTCCGCGTCCCGCACCGCGCCCGCGGAGGCGATGCGCGGGGACGCGGGCACGCAGAAGCCGCCCGGGCGGGTCAGCCGCGCGGTGGCCGGGGCCCGCTGGCTGCCGCTGGTGCTGCGGATGTCGCTGCGGGAGCTGGCCCGCAGCCGCCGCCGCACGCTGGCGACGATGACCGGCACCGTGCTCTCCCTGGTCCTGGTGCTCTCCACCGTCGGCATGACCACGAGCATGAACGCCCTGGTCGACGCCCAGTTCGGCACCGTGATGAAGCAGGACGCCACGGTCCGGACCGGCCCCGGTGCGGAGGGCCTCGCGGGCCGGTTGCGCTCGGTCGCGCACGTGGCGGATGTCGAGGCGATCACGCAGGCCGACGTGACGGTGTCGGCCGGGGACTTGTCGTACGACACCTCGCTGACCGGCTACGAACCGGACACCCGCATGCACGGCTTCCGCACCGGCGACGGCGGCACCCGGCAGCTCCCGGCCCACGGGGTGCTGGCGGGCAGCGCCCTCACCGGCCGGCTGGACGTGGCCGTCGGCGACCGCCTCACCGTGCGCACCTCCGGCGGCCGGACCCGGCACGTGCGGCTCGCCGGCCTCGTCCACGAGCCGATGGGCACGGCGCTCTACGGCACGAAGGACACCGTCGCGGCCCTGACCGGCACGTCCGGCAACGCCTACCAGCTCCGCTTCGCCGCCGGCACCGGCGAGGCCGCGCGGGACGCGGCGCGGGCCGAGATCAGCGGACTGCCCGGAGTGGTGACGTACACCGACGAGCGGGCCCTGCACCGGCAGCTGGACGACTTCCTCAGCCTCTTCTGGATCTTCACGGGCGTCATGCTCGTCCTCGGCGGGCTGCTGGCGCTGACGGTCATCTACGTGACCATGACGGTCAACGTCGCGGAGCGGACCGTCGAACTGGCCACCCTGCGGGCCGGCGGCGTCCGGCTGCGGCGCATCGCCGGCGTGCTGGCGGTGGAGAACCTGACCGCGACGGCCCTCGCGCTCCCGGTCGGCCTGGCCGCGGGCGCCGCCGGCGCCGCGATGTCGCTGCGGGCGTTCAGCAGCGACATGTTCACCATGGAGCTGAGCCTGGGCTGGGAGGTCCTGGCCGCCGCGGCCGTCTCCGTGCTGGCCGCCTCGCTCCTCTCGCAGCTGCCCGCCGTGCGCATGGTGCGGGGCCTGGACATCGCCCGGGTGGTGCGGGAGCGCGCCCAGTGACCCGGTCCCGCGACGGGCGCGTATCGGCCCTTCGTTGAGCCGGAGTCAGCAATACGTGGACGTGCGCCCGCGCACGCGCCCGCCGTTCATTCACTCCGGAACACAACGGTCGGGGGATGGCCGAGGTGTTCCGTACCTGCCAGACTGCGATTCTGGCACCAGCCGCCGGCAATTGGCTCGAATTGACGGCGTGGAAGTACCCCGACCTGAACGGAGGGTCGTCGGCAGGACTTTCCGACCCAACGAGTTCCGGTGAGCCAGCACCACTTGGCGATGAGGGGGAATTCTTCGATGCAGATCGACATTCTCGGCCCCGTATCCGTCTCGACCAACGGACGATCCCTCGGAATCCGCGCGGGCAAAGTCTGCGCCATGCTGGCCTCCCTGGCCCTGGACGCGCGCCGGGTCATTTCCTTCGAGGAACTGGCCGAAGAACTGTGGGCGGGACGGGCGCTGGCCAACACCCGCAACGCGCTCCAGGCGCACGCCACCCGCATCCGCAGGCTCCTGGACAGCCCGGACCGGCAGTCGCCCGCCACGACCGTCGTACGCGCGGTGGGCGGCGGCTATCTGCTCGACGTACCGCCCGAGTGCGTGGACACCAACAGATTCCTCACCCTCGCGGGAAAGGGGTTCGACCTCGTCGAGGACCGCCCCGCACAGGCGATCGAGCATTTCCAGGCCGGCCTGCGGCTGTGGCGCGGACCGGCCCTCGTCGACGCCGGGGACGGCCTGCGCTGCCGCAGCGCCGCCACCTCGTTCGAAGAGCGCCGGCTGACGGTGTGGGAGGACCTGGCCAGGGCCCGGCTCGCCGTCGGCGACGAATCCCGCGCCATCGCAGAACTCCAGCAGCTGGTCTTCCGCTACCCGTTGCGCGAACGCTTCTGCGAATTACTCATGCTGGCGCTCTACCGCGCGGGCCGGCAGGGGGACGCGCTGGAAACCTACCGGCGCACGCGCCGGCGCCTCGACGAGGAACTGGGCGTGGACCCGGGCGGCCGGCTCAAGCAGCGGCACCACGAGATCCTCTCCCAGGACCCGGCGCTCGCCCTCCCCGGCGCGCTGTGGTCCGGCCGCCTGCAGTCCGCCGGCACGGCGTGCTGAGCCGGGGAGCCGCCGTGCAGCCCCCGCCGGAGCCCGTCCGGGAGCCCCGCCGTACCGCCCTCGAACCGGTCGCGATAGTCGGCATCGCGGCGCTCTACCCGCACGCGCGGGGCCCGGCCGGCTACTGGGACCTGCTGACCGGGAACACCCCGGCCCCGGCGGACGGCCCGCAGACCCTCGACGACCTGAGCGTCGACGTCGCGCAGTTCGGCATCCCGCCGGCCCAGACGGGGTCCATGGCGCGTATGCAGGTCCTCGCCCTGGAGGCGGCCCGGCAGTGTCTGCGGGACGCGGGCCACCCCGGCCGGCCGCTGCCCGCCGAACGCACCGACGTGATCGTCGGCACCTGCTTCGGCCTGGACCGCCAGTACGCCAACGCCGCGCGCGTCGAGGGACAGCGGCTCGTCCGCGACCTCCGGCAAACCGCCGTCACCGGCGCCCGGCTCCTGCCCCCCGACACGGCGCGGCAGGCGGCGGAGGAGCTGGCCGCGCTGATGCTGCGCCGGCTGGGCTGCTCGCCGCACGACCGGGTCGGGGAGATGGCCAGCACCATTCCCGCGCGCATCGCCGCCGCCTTCAAGCTCCGCGGCCGGACCCTCGCCCTGGAGGCGGCCGGCACCACCTCGTTCGCCGCGCTGGCGCACGCGGTGACCAACCTGCGCGGCCGTACCGCGGACGCCGCCCTGGTGGTGGCCGGCCAGCGCCAGGAGAGTCCGCTGCTCGCGCGGGCGCTGGCCGCCAAGGGCGAGCCGGCGGACCCCGCCGGCGTGGCCGCCGGGGTCCCGCTGAGCGAGGGCGTGGGGGCCGTGCTGCTCAAGCCGCTGTCCGCGGCCGTACGGGACGGCGACCGGATCTACGCGACGGTCCTCGACTGCACGCTCCGGCACGACGCCGGCGCCGCCGTCGGCGAGCCGCGGGCCGCCGGCCGGCGCCGGGCGACCGCGCTCACCGCGTACCGTGCCCTGGGCGTGCCGGCGGCGACCGTGCAGTACCACGAGTGCGCGGCGGCCACGATGCGCCAGGCGTCGGAGCTGGAGACGCTCCTCGACATCTACGCGGACCTGCCCGAGCGCTCGGTCGTGCTGGGCAGCGTGCACGACCGGCTGGGCGACACCTTCGCCAACTCGGGCCTGGCGAGCCTGACCAAGGTGGCGCTGGCCCTCCACCACCGCACGCTGCCCCCGCAGCCCTCGTTCGCCGGCCGCGCGCAGGACGACCTGTCCGGGACGCCGTTCCGCGTCGCGGACGCGGCGGAGGAGTGGCCCCGCGGCGGGCCGGAGGCGCCGCGCCGCGCGGCCGTCACCGGCACGTCGGTCACCGGGACGCTGTGCCACCTGGTGCTGGAGGGGCACGACCGGCCGCCGCCCGCGGCGGGGGCGCGCCGCCGTACCCGACGGCCCCTCCCCCGGCGGCACGAGCCCATCGCGGTGGTCGGCGCGGGCGGCAGCTTCGCCGGCGCCCCGGACGCCGACCGCTTCTGGGAGGCCGTGCTGTCGGCGCGGGACCGCATCGGCCCGCTGCCCGAGGCGCTCTTCGACCGCGACCTGTTCTACGCCCCGGACCGGCTCAGCCCCACGCACAGCTACAGCGACCGCGGCGCCCCGGTGCGGGTGCCGGACGAGCCGCCGCCCGGCACCGCCGTCTCCCCGGCGCGCTACGCGGAGATGGACCAGGCGCAGCGGCTCGGCCTGACCGTCGCCGCCGAGCTGCTCGCGGGCCCCCGCGCGGGCCCGCCGCCGGCCGGGAACGGGCTCGTGGCGATCGGCAGTTCGCTGAGCCTGTCCCGGGAGCGGGAGGTGAACGCCGCGTACGTCAGGGCCGGGCTGGAGCGCTCGATCCGCGGCCTCGCGGCCCTCGCGAAGCTCGGCCCGGCGGACCTCGGCAAGCTGCTCGACCAGCTGCGCGAGGGCCGCGCCCACCCCGACGAGGCCCTCACCCCCGCGTTCTTCGACGCCACCCTCGCCAGCGGCGCGGGAGCGGCGATCGCCGACGTGTTCGGCCTGCGCGCGGTCCCCGTGGCGGTGGAGGCGGCGTGCGCGTCGTCGCTGGCCGCGGTGGACGTGGCGGTGGGGGCGCTGCGGTCCGGCGCCGCGGACTACGCCGTGGCGGGCGGCGTGGAGCTGCCGTGCAACCCCCGCGACATGGTGCTCTGCTGCGGACTCGGGCTGCTGTCGCACTCGACCATCACGCCGTTCGACGCGGCCGCGGACGGCTTCACCCCGGGCGACGGGTGCGCCCTGTTCCTCCTCAAGCGGCTCGCCGACGCCCGCGCCGCCGGCGACCCCGTGCTCGGGGTGCTGCGGGCGGTCGGCGCGTCGAACGACGTCGCGTCCCTCATCGCGCCGGACGCGGCCGGGCAGGTGCGGGCGATGCGGCGGGCGTTCGCCCAGGTCGACTTCGCCCCCGCGGACGTCGACTACCTGGAGGCGCACGGCACCGGCACCAGGATCGGCGACCGGGTGGAGGTCTCCGCCACCGCCGAGGTCTACGGCACCCCCGCACGGCCGCGGCCGTTGCAGGTCGGCTCGGCGAAGTCCGTCTTCGGCCACACGTTCGCGGCGGCCGGCGCCGCCGGCCTCCTGCGCGCCCTCAAGGCGCTGCACCACGGCCTGGTGCCGCCCAACGCCAACCTGACCACGCTCAGCCCCGACCTGCCCCTGGACGCCGTGCCCGCGGTGGTGGCCACCGCCGCCCGCCCGTGGCCCGCTCCCGGCCCGGGGCGGCCGCGGCGGGCCGCGGTCAGCTCGTTCGGCACCGGCGGCATCAACTACCACCTCCTCATCGAAGAACACCTGGACGGAGCCGACGCAGCGCCATGAACCTCGACCTGGACGCCGAGACCACGCAGATGTGCGAGGTCGTCACCGCCTTCGCCCGCCACAAGCTCGCCGCGCCACCGGACTTCGGCACCCGGGACTTCCGGCAGCGATGGCGGGCCGCCGGCGCGCAGGGCGTGCTGGGCACCACCGTCCCCGACGGCTTCGGCGGCCTCGGCGGCGGCGCGGTCACCGCGGCGGCGGTCATGGAGGCCCTGGGGTACGGCTGCTCCGACGCCGGGTTCGCGTTCTCCGCCGCCGCCCACGTGTTCGCCTGCCTGACCCCGATAGCCGAGTTCGGCACCGAGGAGCAGAAGCGGCGCTGGCTGCCGCCGCTGGCCGCCGGGGAGCTGGTCGCCGCCCACGCCGTCACCGAGCCCGACGCCGGCTCGGACGCCCTGCGCCTGAGCACCCGCGCCGTACGCGAGGACGGGGACTGGGTGCTGTCCGGGGCCAAGTGCTTCATCACCAACGCCCCGGTCGCCGACGTCTTCGTCGTCCAGGCGGTCACCGCGCCGGGCGGCGGCTACTTCGGCCTGACCTCGTTCCTGGTGGAGGCCGGCGCCCCGGGTCTCTCCGTCGGCCCCCGGCACGCCAAGGTGGGCCTGCGCGGCTCCCCGACGGCCGACGTCCACCTCGACGGCGTCCGGGTGCCGCCCGGCCACGTCCTCGGCTCCGAGGGCGGCGGGGCGAGCGTGTTCGCGTACGCGATGAGGTGGGAGCGCACCTGCCTGCCCGCCGTCTACCTGGGCGTGATGCGCCGCGTCTGGGAGCAGACGCGGGAGTACGCGCGCGAGCGCCGCCAGTTCGGTGTGCCCATCGGCGACTTCCAGGCGGTCGCCCACCGCGTCGTCGACATGCTGGCCCGGCTGGAGCAGGCCCGCCTGATGCTGTTCCGGGCCGCCCGCCGCCTCGACGCGGGGCAGGCCGACGAGGTGGCCCCGGCGCTGGCGAAGCTCGTGGTGAGCGAGGCGGCCGTCGCGCTCGGGCTGGACGCCGTCCAGGTCCGCGGCGCCCTCGGCATCCTCGACGGCGAGGCCGAGACGCTGCTCCGGGACGCCCTGCCCGCCCGGGTGTTCTCCGGCACCAGCGACATCCAGCGCAACAACATCGCCCGCGCGCTCGGCCTGGGCGCCCGCCACTGACCCCCGTCCGGACCGGGAGGCCCGTCATGGACCTGATCGTGCACCGCATCCGCCTCCACGCCGGCGTCCCGTCGGCCCGCTTCGAGAACTGGGTCCGGGACACCGACTACCGGACCTGCCCCGCCCTTCCCAGCGTCGTCGCCTTCACCGTGCAGCGCGTCTCGGCCGACCCGGACGCGCCCGTCCACTACTTCGAGGTCATCACCGTCACCGGCCGCGCGGCCTTCGAGGCCGACATGGCGACCGACGCCTTCCGCCGGCTCGCGGCCGACTTCGGCACGATGGCCTCGGTCGTGGACGAGCTCGGCGGTGAGCGGATCGAACCCGGCTACGCCGCCGCCGGAGCGGCGGCGCCCCGGTAACGGTCCGGCCATCGCCCGGACTCCCGCCCCCGGCCGGTCAGTTGCGGCTGGTCAGCCCGCCGTCCCGGAGCCGCCGCTCCAGGGTCCGGATGAGGCCGGTGTCGTACGCGATGGCGACGGCCTGGGCGCGGGTGCCCGCCTCCAGCTTCCGCAGCAGGTGGTGGACGTGCGACCGGACCGTCGCGGCGCTGATGGAGAGCTTGACGGCGATCTCCGCGTTCGACCTTCCCTGGGCCAGCAGCAGCATGATCTCCGTCTCGCGCGCCGTGAGCGTTTCCACCGGGCCGCCGGCCCGGCCCGGCGCGTCGTACCGCACCGCCGGATCGAGGTCGTTCATCGCGGCGGCGGGAAAGACCATGCTGTCCAGCTCGACCACGGTCCTGATGGTCTGCATGAGCTCCAGGGCCTCCGACCGCTCCACGGAGAGCACCGCGCGGATTCCGGTACGTACGGCCAGCCGCACCGCCTCCAGCATCCGGTCCGACTCCTCGGGCCGGACGAGGAAGACGACCTTGAAGCGGCCGGCCAGGCCGGCGAGCTCCGGGCAGCGGGCGAGGGTCGCCACCGAGGCGACGACGACGATGGCGTCCGGGGTGTACTGCTCCGTCGCCGCCACCGCGGACCGGACCGTTCTCTCCGCCCTGACCAGCATGTTCTGCTGTTCGAGCAGGGCTTGCAGACCGGCGCGGACCAGCGCCCGGTCGCAGCAGACCAGGACGCGTGTCCGGCGCCCGGAACTCTTCCCTCCCGACATCGGATCCCCCGTTCTTGCCGATCAGACGGACCGGTGGGCGGCCACGCGGCGCGGGGTCGGCGGGAACGCGCACGCGGGGTAGCCGATCCGGCTGAGGAAGAAGGCGCGGCCCTCGATGCCGAACGCCTCCGCCAGCTCCCGGCGCGCGTCGTCATGTTGCAGCACGACGCTCACGGGGTGCAGCGCGAGCCCCGCGCGGGTGGCGCGGAACCAGTAGTCGGCCAGCCGCGCGCCGCCGTGCAGCGCGGCCTCGGTGCCCGGCCCCTCCGGCCCCTCCGGCCCGCCGGAGCCGCCGGCGAGGGACATCACGACGGCCGCGGGGGCGTCGCGCACCAGCGTGGCGAGCCCCGCCGCCAGCCGCCCGGGGTAGCCGGTCCACCGGAGCAGCCGCATGGCGGACGGGGCGAGGGCCAGCCGCTTGCGCAGCAGCCCGGGGGCCGAGAGCGGCCCGAAGAGCTGGGTGACGGGGAGGCCGTCGCCCCCGGCGCGGGCGTCGGCGGCGCTCCACCGCAGATAGCCGTGGGTCTCGCGCCACGCCCGGCGGTGGCTGAAGTCCCGCCCGGCGTACCGGGCCACCAGGGCGGCCAGCCGCTCCCGTTCCGCGGGGGTGCGCAGATGGCGGACCCGTACGTCCGCCGCCCCGGCGAACGGCCGCTCCGCCGCCCACGGCCGCGTCCGGTCCAGCGCTTCCCACCCCTGCGGGGTGATCCCCTCCGGCCGGTACGCGCCCCTGTTGGTCCGCCGCGCCCGCGCGACCGCCCGCAGCTCCGCGAGCGCGCTCGCGCGCCCCGCCGCACCGGACGCCGCGGCGGGCTCCCGGCCCGAGGGCCGCAGCGCGGCGACGGCCAGCGGCAGCCACGCCCGCGGCCACGCGTCTCCGGCCGCCGCCGGAAGGGCGGTCCGGTGCCGCCCCGTTACGGCGCCGCCGCGGACGCAGTCCCAGCCCTGCGCCCGCAGGGCGCGCAGCAGCACGTACCAGTACGCGCCGCAGCTCACCTCCATCTCCAGGGCGTGCGCCGGGAGCGCTGTCAGCTCCCGGGACCGGTCGAGCGCCAGCGCGAGCCAGCGGTCGCCGGCTTCGCCGGGCTCCGGGCCGAGGGCGGCCGCCACGGCGTCGCGCCCCGCCCGGCCGGTCACGTGGCCGACGCCCCAGGGCTGGCAGTTGTGCGACGACGGGCTCAGCGCCGCGACGCCGGACGCCTCGCGCAGGGCCCGCGCGAACCGGGTGTCCGCCTCGGTGCCGGATCCGGAGCCGCCGCGTACCCGCCCCATCACTGCCTCCAGACCAGGGCCAGCGCGCAGCCGTCCCGCTGCCGCGCCCAGCCGTGCACGCCCCTGAGGGCCGGGGGGCCGGCCAGCCGGCGCAGTTCCGGCCCGGCGCGCCAGGAGAACCGGCCGTCGGCGTGCCATCGGGTCAGTTCGACCTCCGCGGCGGCGACGCGCAGGCCGAAGCCGAAGTACTTCAGCACGGCCTCCTTGCACGTCCAGCGCAGCGGCAGCGGCATCGACGCGGACGGCGGGGCCGGGCCCGCCGGTTCGGGTGCCGGCTCCCGCGCCAGCTCGCGGGCGAGGTGCGGCGGCAGGTCCGTACGCTGCTCCAAGTCGACGCCGACCGGCCCGGGCCCGCACACCGCGACGGCGAAGTCGCCGGAGTGCGAGAGCCCGACCTCGACGGGGTGGTCCACCAGCGGCTTGCCCGCGCGCAGACCGGCCGCCACGGCCCGTACCCGCACCTCCCGGCCGGCGACGGCCTGTCCGGCGAAACGCTCCAGGTGGGCGCGGACGGCGTGCTTGATCGCGAGCCGGCCGGCGAACCACTCCGACCGGCGCTTCGGCAGCCGCAGCGCGGCCAGCTGCCGGGCCTCGGGCGCGGCCAGCCAGGCCGCTTCGAGCGCGCCGAGCGCGGCCGGGCTCCGGCGGCGCAGCAGCGCGACGGACACGACGCAGACGGTCAGCGGGCCCGGCCGGGCGCAGTGGCCGACGTGCACGGGAACGGCCGCGTCCAGCCGCACGCACGCGCCCGGGAGGTACGCGGGCGCGGGCGCGGGCCCGGCGCGGCCGCGCGCCGGCGCGTCAGCGCCGGACATGGCGCGGCAGCAGGAAGGGGTACGTACGGCGGCGGACCGTGCGGTGCCAGCGGCGGTCCGCCCGGCGCAGCCGCTGGAGCAGCTCCCACATGCGCGCGTCGCTCTTGTAGTACGCGGCCGTCTCCGCCTCGGTGAGCGGGGGGCTCAGGCGCTCGTTCGCCTGCTCGACGAAGGCGGGCAGCAGCCGGGTGAGGCGTTCCTTGTGCAGGTTGCCCAGGAAGTCGAGCACGGCGCCCCGCGGTTCGTAGAACTTGTCCAGGATCGACCTCGTCATCGTCAGCCGCACCGGGCCGCGCAGCGCCCAGGGCAGCGACCGGTAGAACAGCCGGACATCGAGCTGCTCGCGCCCCCGCTCGTCCCGCATGAGCGGGGTGGTGACGTCGAGGTACACGAGCTCTCCGTCGACGTCCATCCAGTTGGCCGCCTGCGCGTCCAGCCCGAGCGTGCGCCCCACGGCGCCCTCCACCCGGTCGAGGAACCGGGAGAAGAAGTCCCGCGCCCACGCCTCGCCCTCGCTGTGCAGCAGCGTGGAGCACAGCCGCTTGGCCGGCAGCGCCTCCTGCACGCAGTACGCGACGACCTCGCCGGAGGCGAGCGTGTGGTGCCACACCCTGGTCTCGGCCACCCGGACGCCCGCCCGGGTGAGCCGCCCGATGTAGTCGTCCAGGCGGTCCGCGTACCGCGCGAGGTCCCGTTCGCCGGGAAGGAGCGGCAGCCGCTTGCAGGCGTACGTCCCGCGCGCGGTCTCCAGGCCGAGGACGAGGGTCACCTCGCCGTAGCCCAGCACGGTCAGTCCGCCGTCGTCTCCGGTCCGCAGCGCCGTCTGCACCTGTTCTTCGAGGGCCTGGAGTTCTCTTCCCGGGATCGCGAACGTCATGGAGATGCCGCACCTGCCTCCGCCGGAACTCGGCGCGCCGACGAGGGTGATCAACGCGCGTCACGCTGTGGGTTCAGTCTCACGAGCGGGGCTGACCGTTCGCTGACCGCCGCCTGACCTGCCGCGGCCGTCTGCGAAGCGGCCGTACGGCACCGCCGGAGGGTGGCGGGGGCCGTCAGTCAGCCGTCGGTCAGCACGTGGTCAGGCGCGGCTTCCACACTCTGCGCCACCGGGCTGTGCGGATGTCCGGTGTCCGGAGACGAGGAGCAGGCAGCATGCGCGTGGGTGAGGACCGCCGAGGGGGCGACAGGTGAGCAGAGCCGCCGTGCTCGCCGGCGTCGGCAGCGCGCTCCCGGGGCGGGACGACCGCCCCGGAGCCGCCCACCCGGCGGTGGTCGCCGGGGCCCGGGCGCTGGCCGGGTGCCGGGCCGGCCGTACCGGCACCGTGGTGGTGGCGAGTACGGTGCCGGGCGGGGCGCCGGCGCCGGGCGCGGCGGAGGTGGCCCGCGAGCTGGGTCTGGCCGGGGCCGCGCCGTCCGGCCGGCCCGCCGCGGAGGGCGGCCTGCTGCTGGCGCTCGCCGACGCCGCCCGCCTCGTCGAGTCCGGCGCGTCGGACCGCGCCCTCGTCGTCGGGACGGGGGACGTCCCCTGCCCGGCCGACGACGGCTCGCCCGCCTCCCGCACCGGCGCGGGCGCGTTCGTCCTCCGCGCCGGGGACCCGGAGGAGCCGGGCGCCCTCGGCCCGTTCGAGCTGGTCGGCGACGGCGACGCGCCGCCGGACGCGGCCGGTTCCGTACCGCCGGGCGCGGCGCCGCCGCACCCCGCCCCCCGGTTCAGCCTGGAGAGCACCCGGGCGTTCTGGCGCACGGTGCAGCGGATGGGCCAGGCGGCGCAGGCGGTGCTCGACCGTACGGGATGGACCGCCGGCGACGTCGACGTGCTCCTGGTGCTCCAGGAGCACCGCACGATGACCAGGCGCCTCGCGGACGAGCTCGGCATCCCCGCGGAGCGGCGCCCCGGCGCCGCCGCCGGCCCCGCCGGGCCGACGGCCTTCCCGCTCGCCCTGGACCACCTCGGGGCGACCCGAACGCTGCACCCCGGCCACCGCGTCCTGCTCGCCGCGTGCCACGTCGGCGCGGGCGCGACGTCCGGGGCCACGGTGCTGACCTGGCCGCGGCTGGACAGCGGCTGACCGGGAGCCGCCGTCCGGCGGTGGCAGACAGCAGACCCGCCCGCACCTACACGAGGGACCACCTCATGAATGCCCAGAGACTCATCTACGACTACATCGTCGACGCGCTGCTGGACGGTGAGGCGGACAGGCTGGACGCCGAGACGCCGATCGCGGAGCTGAACATCATCGACTCCGCGGGGATCTTCGACCTCGTCCACTATCTCCAGCAGGAGTTCGGCATCACCATCCCGCTGACCGACGTCACGCTGCGGAACTTCCGTTCCGTCAGCGCGATATCGGCACTGGTCGAACGTGTGCGAGAGGAACGGGTGAGCGCCGGATGAAGCAGTTCACGGACGAGCAGGCCGCGGACGGGCCCACCGCGCCGCCGGACCTCCGGCGCCGGATCGTGGACATCGTGGCCGCCCGGACCCAGTACGACGAGTCCTACCTCCTCCCCGACAGCCACTTCGAGGGCCAGCTCGGCATCGACTCCGTGATCCTCCAGTCCATCATCCGCTCGGTCGAGGAGCACTTCGGCGTCGTGCGCCTGCCCGAGGGGCTGTCCACCATCCGGGAACTCACCGCGGCCGTCGAGAGCGCGCTGAGCTCCCGCGGGGAGCCGCGGGAGCGGCCCTCCGGGGACGCCGGAGAGGCCCGGGACTGGGACGACCGCTCCATGAAGGACTTCCGGGAGGAGCGGGACCCGGACCTGTTCGCCAAGACGCGGACCTTCGGCGCCTACCTGCGCCGGCGCACCGGCGACCAGCTCTACTGGTACGGCATGCCGCTGCTCTCGCGCAGCACGAACCGCGCCGTCATCCACGACGAGCTGACCGGACGCGCACGCGAGTTCCTCATGTTCGCGTCGAACAACTACCTGGGACTCGCCAACCACCCCCGGGTCGTCGAGGCGGTGTGCGAGGCGACCCGCACCTACGGCGCCACCCACACCGGCTCCCGGATCATCGGCGGGACCAACCGGCTGCACAAGGAGCTGGAGAGCCGCCTCGCCGCGTTCAAGCAGCGCCCGGCGTGCATCCTCTTCCCGGGCGGCTATCCGGCCAACCTCGGCACCATCTCGGCGCTGGTCAAGAACTACGACGCGGTGATCGCCGACCGGCTCAACCACATGAGCATCGTCGACGGCGCGCTGCTCTCCGGCGGAATCCGCCGGATCTTCCGGCACAACGACATGGCGGACCTGGAGCGGGTGCTGGCCGGGTGCGCGGACGAGGCGGCGGGCAAACTCGTCGTGGTCGACGGCGTGTTCAGCATGCACGGCGACATCTGCGACCTCCCGGAGATCGTCCGCCTGGCCCGGAGCCACGGCGCCCGCGTGCTGGTGGACGACGCCCACGCGACCGGCGTGCTCGGCGCCCGCGGCACCGGCACCGCCGAGCACTTCGGCCTCAAGGGGGAGGTGGACCTGGAGCTGGGCACGCTGAGCAAGACCCTCGCGGGCATGGGCGGTTTCGTCGTCGGCGAGGAGGAGGTCATCGACTACCTCCGCTTCTACGCCGACTCCTACGTCTTCGCCGCCAACATCCCCGCCGGGGTCGCCGCCGGGCTCCTGGCCTCCCTCGACGTCATGGAGTCCGAGCCGGAACGTATCAAGCAGCTCTGGACGAACATCCACACCCTGCGCACCCACCTCACCGAGGCCGGGTTCGACCTGGAGAACACCGAGAGCGCGATCCTCCCCCTCGTCATCGGCGACGAGCGCCGCGCCCTGGAGATGGGCCGGGCCGTACGCGCCCGCGGCCTGTTCTGCCAGACGGTGGTGTACCCCGGGGTGCCGGTGGGCGACGCCCGGCTGCGGATCAGCGTCACCTCCGAGCACACCGAGCGGGACCTGAGCCTGGCCGCGGAGATATTCGTCGACGCCGCCCGGGAAACCGGTGTGCTCCCGCACGGGTGAACGGGGGCGGCCGGACGTGAACGCTTCGGGATCCACGGCGCATCCGGAAACCCCGGCGGAATGTGTGGACCTTCATGACCAATCGCTCGACACCGACCGCGAAGAGGCGCGCCATGGCTGAGCTGACAGTGACGAAAGCGGCGGTGCCGCAGGTGGGCGAGGGCGACCGGGCGGGGTCGCGCCGCACCAACTTCCTCTACCAGGACGGCGTGATGCTCGCGGCGTCGGTCCGGGCACTGGACTCGCTCGGGCTTCTCGACGACCCCGGCACGGCCGGCCGGCTGCCCGACACCGGGTACCTGCGGGTCCTCTGGCGCTGCCTGGCCGGCGCGGGCTGGGTCGACGAGACGCCGGGGCGCCGGACCTGGACCGCCGCCGGCCGGTCCGCCCTGCGGCACCGCGCGCGGTACGCGGCCGCCGGGCGGTTCCTCGCCCGGTTCGCCGGCACGCTGCCGGCCTCCTGGTCCGCCCCGTGGGACGCGGCGACGCGCGCGGCGTTCGCCGCCGAGCTCGACGCGCACGCGCGGTGGCGCGCCGAAGCCGGCTCCGGTCATCTCGTCACCACCCACCTGGACGGGGCGCTGGCCGTCCCCGCGCTGCTGTCGCTGCGCGGCCGGGGGCGGCTGCACCGGCCGGACGGCGACGTCGCACGGCTGCTGGCGCTGCTCGGCTGGGTCGACGGCTCCGGCGGCTGGACCGCGCGGGGGCAGGCGGGCCTCGCGTTCGTGGACCACCTGGGGCTCGTCGGGTCGTACCTGCCGATGCTCGCCAGGCTGGAGCAGCTCTGCCGCGGCGAGCTCGTCGTCAGCCCCGGCGACGTCGAGTGGCACTGCTCGCGCGACCTCAACGTCCAGGCCAGCGCCGTGGCGCACCGGCGCTACTTCGCCGACGCGGACCCCGTCTTCCGCGAGATCTTCAGCCGTACGCCCCGGCCGCGGTTCATCGCCGACGTCGGGTGCGGCGACGGCAGCTGGCTCGCCCACCTGCACGGGATGTTCGGGGACGGCATCCGCTACGTCGGCGTCGACGCCAGCCCGGTCGCCCTCGACTACGCGCGCGGCGTGCTCAAGGACGCCGGCGTCCACGACCCGGTGCTGCTGGTCGGCGACATCTCCGACCCGGACGCCCTGGCGGCGGAGCTGGCCGCGCACGGGCTGGCGATGCGCGACGGGCTGCACATCCGCTCGTTCGTCGACCACGACCGCACGTACCACGGCGACCGGCCCGACGACGACGTCCCCGGCTGGGCCACCGGGGCGTACGTGGCGCCCGACGGCCGCCCGCTGAGCGCGGCCGAGGTCGAGTCGGACCTCGTGGCCCACCTGCGGCGCTGGACGCCGCACGTGCGCGACCACGGCCTGGTCGTCCTGGAGGCGCACTGCGTGGCCCCCGGGGTGGCCCGCCGCCACCTCGGCGAGCTGCACTCGGTGGCCTTCGACGCCTACCACGGCCTGTCGCACCAGTACCCGCTGGAGCACTCCGCGTTCATGCGCTGCTGCTCCCTCGCCGGGCTGCAGCCGGTCAGCCACCTGGAGCGCAGGTACCCGTCAAACCGGCCGTTCGTCGCCGTCTCGCTGAACCGGCTGCTGCCGACCAGGCCGGCCCCGCCGGTGGTCCGCGCCGCCCGCCACGACACCTGGCGGCCGGAGCCGGGCTGCGACCTCACCGACGGCGAGCAGCTCCACCGGCTGCTGTACACCGACGGCGACCTGGCCCATCCGCGGAGCTGGGCGGCCGGCGCCACCGGGATCGTGGTCCGCGACACCCTCGACGTCGTCGAGTCCCGCATCGAGCGGGCCGGCCGGGGCGACGTGATACGGGTGCTCGACTACGGCGCCGGCTCCGGCCTGGCCGCGATCGAGCTGAGCAAGGCGTGCGTGGCCCACCACGTCGAGCAGCGGCTCGCCGACCGCGGCGCCCGGTTCGAGCTGCACCTGGTCGACCTGCCGACCCCCTGGTTCGCGCAGGGCTACGAGCTGCTGCGGGACGTGCCCTGGACCCGGTTCCACGCCCTCGTGGCGGACGACGGGACGTTCCGCCCGCTCCTGGAGGCGACCGGCGGCCGGCGGGCGGACGCCGTGATGGCCAACATGGTCTTCCACCTGCTCGGCCCGGCCGCCATGGGGCACGCCGCCGCGTCCATCGCGGACGTCCTGCTCCCCGGCGGGCTGCTCTCCTTCAGCGCACCCGACCTCGCCCCCACCACCCCGTACTCGCTGCTCTTCCACGACCCGAACCGGCTGCTGCGCAAGCACTGGCTCGACGCGCTCGACGCCCCGGACCCCGGGGCGCTGCCCCCGGGGCTGCGGGCGGCGGTGGCCGCGGCCCGCCGTGCGGACCGCGCGGCGGCCCAGCGGCGGGCCGACCGGCGGATCCTGCCCGTCCCCCGGTCGGCGGAGTCCGTCACGGCGGCCCTCGCGCCGTACTTCGACGGCGCCCTCGCGCGCCGCACCTTCGAGCTGCTCGCGGAGGAGAGCCTGATGACGGCGCTGGTGCCGGCCAACCAGGCGGAGTACCTCGCGGAGATCGCCGACCGGGGGCTGCGCGAGGCCGTCATCCGCCACCTGATGCGCGAGCGCGTGCTGCCGGAGCTGATGGGCGGGTCGGCCGGGACGGCGCTGGGGCTGAACATCGAGTGGAAGCTGGGCCGGTACACCCGGTGCGCCTGAGAGCCGACCGGGCGGTGGCCGGCGGGGATGCGCCGGCCACCGCCCGTGTCCCCGGGGCCCGTGCGGGCCCGCGGCGCCCGCGGGCCCCGCGGCCTACGGGCTCCGGCGCAACGCCGCCCGGCCCGGCAGGGTCACCGCGAGCAGGGCCAGTCCGGCCGCGCCGGCCACGAAGGACCCGTACGCCAGCGGGGGCACGTACGGGGCCTCGCCGGTGATGCCGTTCATCATCGGGATCAGCGTGGCCGCGGCGATCGCGGAGCCGACGACCACGCCCACCGCCGAGACCAGCGCGCCCTCCCAGCGCAGCATCGCCAGCACCTGGCGCCGGGTGGAGCCGACGAGGCGCAGCGTGCCCAGCTCGCGGCGGCGGTCGAGGACCGTCATCACCAGGGTGTTGACGGCGGCGACGGCGGCGAAGCCGCCCAGGACCGCGGCCATGGTGTTGTTCAGCCAGGCGCCCGTCTTCGCGTCGAGGCTCTTCTCGGCGGCGTAGCCGGCGGCGTCGGTGACCTCGCCCAGGCCGGCGAGCGACTTCTCCGCCCCGCCCCGGACCAGCAGGGTGCTGTCGAAGCCCGAGGTGACGTGGCCGTCCAGCGACTCCCGGTCCATGGTCACGGTGCCCAGGCCCAGACCGCGGCCGTAGACCGAGACGACCTCGGGGGCGGCCTTCGTGCCGTCCGGGAGGTAGAGCGGCAGCCGGTCCCCGACGGAGACGTCCGCCGCGTTCGCGAGGGTCGTGCCGATGGCGATACGGCCCTCGCCGATCCGGTCGAGGCTGCCTGCGCGTACGTCCAGGTCCTGCACCTTCGCCAGCTCGGCGGCGGATCCGCCGACCGCCTGGGTGGCCGCGCCCTGCAACGCCTGGAACTCGCCGGAGCCGACCGGCACCAGCACCCGGGTGTTCAGCACCCCGACGGCCGCCTCCACCCCGGGCGCGCGGGCGGCGTCATCGGCGGCGTCCGCGGGGAGCCCGGCCGGGTCGCTGATCACGTGGTCCGCGGTGATGCCCGCGCGCAGCTGCGCGTCCGCGGCGTGGTTCTCGCTCGTGTTCATGAAGACGAGCGTCGAGGCGAAGGCCGTGGCGAGCGCGATCGGGGTGATGGCGGACGCGAGGCGGCGGGCGTTGGCGCGGGAGTTGGCGGCGGCCAGGTGGGCGGCCGGGCCCGCGGCGCGCAGCGGGAGGCCGAAGAGGCGGGCGCACAGCCGCGCCAGCAGCGGGCCGAGCAGCCCGACGGCGAGCATGAAGCTCATGACGACGCCGAGGGCGGCACCGGCCGCGTCGTCCCCGGTGGACTTGGCGGCGACGCCGGTGAGGGTCGCGCCGCCGGCGAGGGCGACGACGCCGAGTGCGGTACGGACCACGCCGGGCCGAGTCCGCTCCATCGACGCCTCGGTGAGCGCCTGGCCCGGCTTGATCTTCGCCGGCCGCCGCCCGGCCGCCCAGCCGGCGCCGAGGGCGGTGAGCAGCCCCACGCCGACCGCGGCGAGCAGCGGCAGCCCGGAGACGTGCAGGTCGACGGCCTTCGGTACCGCGCCGCGGCCCTGGAGCTGGCCGAACCACCAGTGCGCGAGCCCGATGCCGGGCAGGGTGCCGAGCAGGCCGGCGAGCGGCGCGACGACCGCGGCCTCGGCGGCGACCGCGCGGCGGACCTGCCGCGGGGTGGCACCGACGGCGCGCAGCAGCGCGAACTCGCGGGCCCGCTGGGAGACCGACAGGGCCACGGTCCCGGCCGCGGTGAAGACCGCGACGATGGCGGCGACGCCGCCGAAGGGGCCGCCGATGCCGAAGAGCGTGTCCTTGCCGTAGGCGAGGCCCGGGTCCTCGACGGCGCCGCGGTCGTCGCCCACGTGCACCTGGGCGGCCGACCCGGCCAGGGCCTTCTCGACGGCGGCGGCGAGGGCGCCGGCACCGGTGCCGTCCTCGGCGAGTACGGCGATGGCGTCCGCCTTGCCGGGGTGGCCGGCGAGCGTCCCGGCCTGGGAGTCGGCGAACCAGGCGAGGGGGCCCGTACCGCCGCCGCTGTCCTCGGTGCCGTCCCGGGGCTGTTCGGCGGCTCCGGCGTCGGCGAGGCCGGCGACGCGGAAGTCCCGCTGCCCGGCGGCGGTCTCCAGCGCGACGGTGTCGCCGACGCCGGCCTGCGCGGCGCGGGCGGCGGCCGCGTCGAGCACGACCTCGCCGGTGCCCGGGGCGCCGCCGGCCGTGAGCTCGGTGCCGGTGAAGGCGTGCGAGCCCCAGCCGTGCCCGGTGAGCGGGCCGTCCCCGGCCCGTACCGGGAAGGTGAAGTCGGCCACCGCGGCCTTCGCGCCCGGCGCCGCGGCGGCCTTCGCCGCCAGCCCGGCGTCCAGCCGGGCCGTGTCGGGCAGCGGGACCGCCTCCTTCTCGCGGTCCTCGCCGCTGCCGGTGACGACGTACTCGTACTGGTCGGCCGCCGCGACGACCGGCGCGTTCGCGTAGCGCTCGGCCGGCACCGACGCGCGCAGGCCGGTTTCGAGGAGGATGCCGGAGGCCGTGACGATCAGCGCCGACAGCATCAGCACGACGAAGGTCCCGGCGAACGACGCGGGCTTGAAGCGGACCGCCGCGCGGGCGAGCCCGTTGGGGCGCTTCATGCCGCCACCCCCACCGGCTGCTCGTCGCGGGCGGTACGGGAGGTGAGCCCGGCCATGCGCGCCGCGATCCGCTCCGCGGAGCCGCCGGCCAGCCGGTCGGCGAAGGCGCCGTCCGCGAGGAACAGCACCTGGTCCGCCCAGGCGGCGGCGGCCGGGTCGTGGGTGACCATCACGACGGTGGCGCTGTGCGGGCCGGGGACATCGACGGCGTGCCGCAGCAGGCCGAGGACCTCGGCGGCGGTGCCGGTGTCGAGGGCGCCGGTGGGCTCGTCGGCGAAGATCACGTCGGGGCTGGTGACGAGGGCGCGGGCGAGGGCCACCCGCTGCTGCTGCCCGCCGGACAGCTCGCCCGGCCGGCGCCGGGCCTTGTCGGCGAGCCCGACCTGCGCGAGCACCGCGTCGGCCCGGCGGCCGCCGCGGTGCTTGCCGGCCAGGCGCAGCGGCAGCAGGACGTTCTGCTCCACGGTCAGGGAGGGCAGCAGGTTGAACGCCTGGAAGACGAAGCCGAGGCGGCTGCGGCGCAGCTCGGTCAGCTTGTTCTCGTCCATCCCGGTGATCTCCGTGCCGCCGAGGCGCACGGATCCGGCCGTCGGCCGGTCGAGGCCGGCGGCGCACTGCAGGAAGGTGGACTTGCCGGACCCGGACGGGCCCATGACCGCGGTGAAGGTGCCGCGCGGGAGGGCGAGGTCCACGCCGGCGAGGGCGTGGACGGCGCCGCTGCCGCGCCCGTACCGCCGCCGGACGCCGCGCAGCTCCACGGCGAGCCCGGGGGTGGCGGGGTCCGCGGTGGACTCCGGGGCCGCCGCGCCCGGGGCCTCCGGTACGCCGCCGGCCGCCGGGCGGCCGTCTGCCTGGTGGCGCTTGCTGGTGCGTCGCCTCATGATCCGTCCTTTGCGCGGTCTCTTCGTGCTGACGGCTGAAGAGTGCGCGGACGGCTGCCCGCCGGGCGTCATACCCGGGAGCCGATCTGCGGGTAGTACCCCGGTAGGGGGTGGCCCGGGGGCGGGCCCCACCCCGGGCCGGGGGCTACTCCCCCGGGGCGACGAGCCCGGACTCGTACGCGATGACGACCGCCTGGGCGCGGTCGCGCAGGTCGAGCTTGGTCAGGACCCGGCTCACGTGCGTCTTCACCGTCTGTTCCGCCAGCACCAGGGTCTCCGCGATCTCGGCGTTGGACCGGCCGCGGGCGACCAGGGTGAGGACCTCGGTCTCCCGCTCGGTGAGCGCCTTGAGCCGCAGCGCCGGCTTTCCCCGGGCGGCGGGGCGCTGCCGGGCGAAGTCCGCGATGAGGCGCCGGGTCACGGAGGGCGCGAGCAGCGCGTCGCCGGAGGCCACGACCCGTACCGCCGCGATGAGGTCGGCCGGCGGGGCGTCCTTGAGCAGGAAGCCGCTGGCGCCCGCGCGCAGCGCCTCGTAGACGTAGTCGTCGACGTCGAAGGTGGTGAGCATCAGCACCCGCGGGCGGTGCTCCTTCGCATCCGCCGGCGCCAGGATGCGGCGCGCGGCCTCCAGGCCGTCCATCTCGGGCATGCGGACGTCCATCAGCACGATGTCGGGCCGGGTGCGCCGGCTCAGCTCGACGCCCTGCGCGCCGTCGGGGGCCTCCCCCACGACGTCGATGTCGCTCTGGGCGGCCAGCAGCGCGGCGAAGCCGGCCCGCACCATGGCCTGGTCGTCGACGATGATGACGCGCGTCGTCACGTGGGGTGCCTTCCTGTCAGGGGGAGGTGGGCCGCCACCCGGAAGCCGCCGTCCGGCAGCGGCCCGGACTCGAAGGTGCCGTCGACGAGCCGGACCCGCTCGCGCATGCCGACGAGGCCGTGCCCGGTGCCGCTCTGCTCCAGCGGCGCGGCGGGCAGCTCCGGCGGCGGCCCGTTGACGACGAGGACGGCGAGCATGTCCGTGTCCCGCGCGGCGGACACCGACAGCGACACCCGCGTCGCGGCCCCCGGCGCGTGCCGTACGACGTTCGCGAGGGCCTCCTGGACGATGCGGTACGCGGACAGCCCCACCGCCTCCGGCACGTCGGCGTCGCACGGGGTGTACTCCACCGGCCCGCCGGCCCGCGCCGTCGCCTCCACCAGCTGCCCGATCTGCGCCAGGCCCGGCTGGGGCGCGAACTCGCCGTGCGTCTCCTCGTTGCGCAGCACGCCGAGGAGCCGCCGCATCTCGCCCAGCGACTCGCGCGCGGTCGCCGCGATGGACGTGAACTCCTCCCGCACGTCCGGCGGCAGCGTGTCGAGGCGGTACTCCGCGGTGTCCGCCTGCACGGTGATGACGGACATGTGGTGCGCGACCACGTCGTGCAGCTCGCGCGCGATACGGGCGCGCTCCTCCAGCAGCGTCCGCCGGCCGCGCTCGGCCTCGCTGATCGTCTCCTGCTCGGTCAGCCGGCGCTGCACCTCCTGCCGCTCCCGCAGCACGCCGGTGACCAGGAGGGTCACCCCGCTGAGGATCAGCAGCAGCACGCTTCGGTCGTTCACCCGGTCGGGCGCGACGTACAGCAGCCCGGCGTTCGCGGCCACCGTCGCCAGCCAGACCAGCACGAGCGTCCGGCGCGACTCGCGCAGGCCGAGGGCGAGGCAGAGGGCGATGTACCCCACGATCTCCATCGGGGGGAACGGCCACTCCTGCCGCTGCTCGTAGTCGGCGGTGAGCAGCGCGAGCGCCCCGGCGACGTCCGCGGCGAAGATCACGTACCACGCCTGCAAGGGCCGGGTGACGGCGAGCAGCAGCGGTGCCGACTGCGCGACGGCCAGCGGGCTCGCGAGGCCGGGGTGCAGGCCGTAGTCGACGGTGAGGACCCGGATGGTGGTGGGCAGCAGGGCGACGCACAGCACGAACGCCACGCCCCACGGCAGCAGTCGTACCCACCGGTGCGAGGCCCCCGCGAGCAGCGCGCGCGGGGGCTGCTGCTCCACGGACGTCATGGGCCCAGCCTATGCGGGGCCGTACGCGCTCCGGCAGCGGTGCCGCGGTCAGTCGTCGCAGTCGCCGCCGGACGAGCCGGCGCTGGCCAGGCGCCCCGTGCCTCCCCTGGAACCGCCCGAGGAGCCGCCGGAGGAGCCGCCGCCGGAGGTCTTCCCCGGGGCGGCGGCCACGACGGCGCCGGAGGCGGCCATGGCCCTGCTGTCGCAGTCGTCGCTGCAACTCGTCAGGAAACCGGCGGCGACGACGGCGGTGGCAAGGGCGGCGGCGACCGCGCGGACGCGGACCGGAGAGGGCTTCACGGACGGATCTCCTGCTCAGGGACGGAAACGGGGAGGGCGGCCGGGCGGCGCGCGGCGCGTGCGTCACGGTGCCTCGCCGCCGGTGAGGCCGAACGGCCGGCGGCGACGGTACCGGCCCCGCGCCCGGCGCGTCCGGGGATTCGCCGAACCTTCGCCGAACAGGGATGCCCCGGGCCGGTGGCACCCACCGGAACCGGCCGCGGCCAACGGCGCGGATGCGGCGCTCAAGCGGGCGGGGGCGGCGCGGAAAATGACGGCACCCCAAGTAGGTCGCCCTTGGCGCCGGTGCCGGGCCCGGCGGCGCCGGACCCGCCCCAAGGCTCGTGGGCGGGTGGCTGCGTGTGGCCCGTTCGGGTGGCGCTCCCCGGCCGCCGGGCCGGAGTACGGTTTCCACGTGTCGAGGTCGAATTGGAGCCCGCATGCGACACCCCGCTGACGACCACATCGGCGCGCGGATCGCCGACTACCGCAAGATTCGCCACTTGACGCAGCAGGCCCTGGCGCAACAGGCCCACCTGTCCCGCGGGTACCTCGCCCGAGTCGAGTCCGGACTCCAGCCGGCGACGCCGGCCGTCGTCGCAGCCGTAGCGCGTCCGCTCCAAGTCGACATCGCCGTACTCAACGGCCAGCCCTACCTCTCGCAGCTCCAGCAGGACCACCTCGAACAACTCATCGCCCCCCTGTCGGACGCCCTCGACATGTACGACCTGGGGCCGGACCCGGAGATCGCCCCGAGATCGCTGGCGCAGATCGCCGCCGACGTCGACAGCCTGTGCGCCCGCACGTACGCCACCGAGTACAAGGGCGTCGGCACCGAGCTGCCCGGCCTGCTGTCCGAACTCACCACGGCCATGGCGTCCGTGCCGGACGCCGGCGCCGAAGAGCGGCGTGCCGCCACGCTGCTGTCGTGGTGCTACTGGGTGAGCTACGAGTTCGCGTACCGTCTCGGCTACCACCAGCTCGCCACGATCGCGCTGGAGCGCATGGGCTGGATGGCCGAGCGGGCACAGGACCCGCTGCTGCTCGCGACGCGGCTGTCCAAGAGGTCCAGCATGCTGCTGCGCCGCGGCGACAACCGGCGCTCCCTCCAGGTGCTGGAGCGTGGCCACCGGCTCATCGAGGCGCACGACGAGCCCGGTTCGCCGGCGCCGCTGGCTGTCGCCGGCAGTCTGCACCTGGCCGCCGCCATCGCCGCCGCGCAGGCGAAGAACGGCGACGAGGTGAAGGGACACATGGAGTTGGCGCGGAAAGCGGCCGACAGGATCGGCCGCGAGGTGCCGCAGGTGTACTGGTCGTCGTTCGGGGCGGCGAGCGTCGGGCATTTCGAGGTCGCCACGCTCGTTGAGCTGGGGCAGCTCGGGCCCGCGGTCCAGCGTGCCCGCCAGCTGCACTTTCCGGCCGGCCACCCGAAGATGAGGGTGGGTCGCTACCACATCGAAATGGCGCGCGCCTACACCCAGATGGGCCGTACCGAGGCCGCACAGAAAGCACTGCGAACAGCCCGCGAGGTCGCCCCGCAGCAGGCCCGCTACCACCCGCTGATGCGGGAGACGGTCGGCGCCCTGGTACGGCGTCAGCGGCGTGCCTCCGAGGGACTGACGGCGCTGGCCGCGTGGGTGGGCATGTAGCCCGGCGATTGTTCCCGGAACGGGTAACGGCGCCACTACACAGGGTCGAAATCCTGTGACTGCCGAGCCCCGAGTCGCTGGGAGTCGACCATGGACACCCCCGAGAAGCCCGCGCTGGCGTTCCTCTACGACCGGCACGCCACCCTCACGCCCGCCGCACTCGACGAGCGCCTGGACCGGTGCAGGCGCTACGCCGCCGCTTGCGGCTGGGTAGTCGCCGGCGAGTGGGTGGACTGTGCCGACCACGCGCTGGCCGACTGGCCCAGGCCGCGGTGGGACGCGCTCGTCGTCGCCATACAGCAGGCCGCAGCCCGTCCTCGCTGCCTGGTCGACTCGTGGGACCGCATCAGCCGGGATCGGGAAGCGAGCGCGATCCTGCGCCTCGCGGTCCACCGGGCCGGCGGGTACTGCGTCACCACGGCCGGGGAGAACGACGTCGAACCGGGCCACGGGCGGATCGGCGCAACGGCGCCGGTGCGGCTGCGGCCGCGTCCGCCCGAGCCGTTCAACCAGCGGCCCGCGCTCGCGGGCCTCGGTGAGGCGCCGGACTGGCGCGGCTGGCCGCCGGGGCGAAACGGCGATAGCGGCGGCGGTGTCCGGCGCGGAGAGCCCCGGTGACCCCCGCCGGACCCACCCCGCCGACCCGGTGCACCTGCCCGGTACGTTCCCCCACCCCGACGCCACCCCCGCAGCCGGCTGCGGCCGGTGCGCCGAACTGGCCGACGCACGCAGGACTGCCCGCGCGGCGGGCGATCACTCGGCGGCCAGCGACGCCAACGTCCTCATCCGCCGGCACCCCCACTGAGCCCCCGCCGCCCGGACGCCGTCTGGTTGCCGCCAGTGCGTGTTCGGTACGTTGGCCTCACCCGAACGGGTGAAAGCCCGGCGGTGCTGCTGACCTTCGATCGGGGCGACCAGGAGCGATACGGGACGGACGGAACAATCCCGTTGCCCGGCTGCCTGATTCGGCGCACTGATGGGCCTCGTGAGTTCTTCCGCATCCTCCCCGCCCGCCGCCGCGGGCCAGCCGCCGGCCATGCGGCTGGCCTCCGACCGGCACGTGGAGGCGAGCGACAACCTGTCCACCGCCGCGATAGCGAGCCGCTTGCCCCGCACGCTCAGTCAGGCCGCCCGGCTCGGCTGGCGCACCGACCGCCGTGCCGTCCTGGCCCTGCTCGTCTGCCAGATCGGCGCCGCCGCGCTCACCGCGACCGCGCTCGCGGCCACCGCCCGCGCGCTGGCCGCCGTCTTCACCGGAGACGACATCGCAGCCCGGCTGCGCGGGAACCTGACCGCGGTGGTGGTCCACGCTCTCGCGACCTCCAGCCGCTACCCGATCGACGGGCGACGGTCGTCACCGTGCTGCACCCGGGGGGTGCTCCCCGCGGAATACCGCAGATGAAGTCCGCGCGGGCACCATGGCCGCCTTCCTCATCCGGCAGTACCGCCTCGTCTCCTCCCGCCTGGAGGCCGAACAGCTCAAAGCGACGCGGCAGGCCCTGGTGGTGCAGGGGATCGGTGACGCGCTCACCGCGGTGGGCACCGCCGCGACCTGGGGCGTGCTCGTGCTCCTGGTGTCGAGCGGCCGGATGGAGCTTGCGGTCGCGGGGACCGCGGCCCTGGCGGTGCGGACCTCGATGGCGGCTCTAGCGACGACGGTGCGGGCCGGGGCCCGGCCGTTCCGCACCTCGCTGTCCCTGGACGACTGGGCCCGCTTCCTGGCCGTGGCCAAACCGTGGACGACCCGCCGCGGCCCGGCCCCCATCGCCGAGGACGGACCGCAGGTGATCACCGCCCGGGACGTCTCCTTCACCTACCCCGGCGCCTGCCGGCCCGCGCTGGAGGGCGTCAGCCTGGACCTCAAGCGCGGCGAGGTCATCGCCCTGGTCGGCGAGAACGGCGCCGGCAAGGAGCACCCTCGCCCGCATCCTTACCGGGCTCTACCTGCCCACCAGGGGTTCGGTGCGGTGGGACGCGGTGGACCTGGCCGACGCCGCCCCGGACGAGGTGCTGTCCAAGGTCGCGCTCGTGCCGCAGGACTACACCCGCTGGCCACTGGCCGCCCGCGAGAACATCACCCTCGGCCAGCCCCGCCCCCACGGCGACGCCGCCGTGCACGCCAACGCCGAGGCAGCTGGCGCCGACAGTGTCATCGCCGCGCTGCCCCACGGGCTGGACACGTCGCCGGCACGGTCCTGGTGGGGAGGACACGACCTGTCCGGCGGGCAGTGGCAGCGCGTCGCGGTCGCTCGCGCTTTCCATCGCGACGTCCCCGTCCTCGTGATGGACGAGCCGACCGCCGCGCTCGACGCTCGTGCCGAGCACCGGATCTACACCCGGCTCAGGGCACTCGCCGAGGGACGGGCGACCGTGTTCATCACCCATCGGCTGGCCAACACCCGCCTCGCCGACCGCATCATCGTCCTGGACCAAGGGCGCATCGCCGAGACCGGCACCTTCGACGAACTCGTCAACCAAGGAGCCACCTCGATCTTCTTCGAGCTACTCACGCTCCAGGAAGACGATTTAGCCCCTGACGGCCGTAGCACGCCCTTGGCGCCGGGTGCCGGGCCCGGCGGCGGTGCCGGGCCCAACCCAAGGCTCGTGGGCGGTGGCTCGGCGGGTCCGTTCGGGTGGCACTCGCCGGGTCACGGCGAGCAGCAGCGGCGCCGACTGCGCGACAGCGAGCGGGGCCGCGAGGCCGGCGTGGACGCCGTAGTCGACGGTGAGCACCCGGATGGTGGTGGTCAGGAGGGCGACGCACAGCACGAACGCCACGCCCCACGGCAGTAGCCGTCCCCCGGTGCGGCCACGCGGGTCGACTCCCGTGCGGCGGGCGCGGGGCGGCGGCGAAGGCGCGGGCGGCGCCGGGCATCCTGTCCCGGGGGACTGCGGACCCGCGGGAAGGGAAAACGATGAGCGTGCGTCCCGAGTCGCTGCACTGCCTGGTCACCGGCGCCTCCGGTTACGTCGGCGGGCGGCTCGTTCCGGAACTCCTCGACGCCGGCCACCGCGTGCGGTGCCTGGTGCGCACCCCCGGCAAGCTGCGCGACCACCCGTGGGCGCCGCGGGTCGAGCCGGTGCGCGGGGACGTCACGGACGCCGCGTCCGTACGCGCGGCGCTGCGCGGCGTCGACGTCGGGTACTACCTGGTGCACGCGCTGGGCACCGGGCGGGACTTCGAGGAGACCGACCGGCGCGCGGCGCGGACCTTCGCCGTGGAGGCGCACGCCGCCGGCGTCCGGCGGATCGTCTACCTCGGCGGGCTCACGCCGCACGGCGTCCCCGAGCGCTCGCTGTCGCCCCATCTGCGGTCGCGGGCCGAGGTGGGCCGGATCTTCCTCGACGCGCCCGTGCCCGCCGCGGTGCTGCGGGCGGCGGTGGTGATCGGGTCGGGGTCGGCGTCGTTCGAGATGCTGCGCTATCTGACCGAGCGGCTGCCGGTCATGGTCACGCCGAGCTGGGTGCACACCCGTACGCAGCCCATCGGCATCCGGGACGTGCTGCGCTACCTCGTCGGCTCGGCCGGCCTGCCCGCCGCCGTGGACCGGGCGTTCGACATCGGCGGGCCCGACGTGCTCACGTACCGCGACATGATGCACCGCTACGCCGCCGTCGCCGGCCTGCCCCGGCGGGTCGTCTTCCCCGTCCCGGTCCTGACGCCGCGGCTGTCGAGCCACTGGGTCGGGCTGGTGACGCCCGTGCCCGCCCCGATCGCCCGCCCCCTCACCGAGTCGCTGCGGCACGAGGTCGTCTGCCGCGAGCACGACATCGCCCGCTACGTCCCCGACCTCCCCGGCCGCCCGCTGCCCTTCGACGAAGCGCTCGCCCTCGCGCTCCGCCGGGTCCGCGAGGCCCAGGTCGCCACCCGCTGGTCCTCCGCCGCCGTGCCGGGCGCCCCGAGCGACCCGCTGCCCACGGACCCGGACTGGGCGGGCGGCAGCCTCTACGAGGACGTACGGGAACTCCCGGTCGACGCCTCCCCCGCGGCGCTGTGGCAGGTGGTCGAGGGGATCGGAGGGGACAACGGCTGGTACTCCTTCCCGCTCGCCTGGGCCGTACGCGGCTGGCTCGACCGCTTCGCCGGCGGCGTCGGCCTGCGCCGCGGCCGGCGGGACGCCGAACGGCTGCGGGCCGGCGACTCGCTGGACTTCTGGCGGGTGGAGGAGATCGAGCCCGGCCGGCTGCTCCGGCTCCGCGCCGAGATGCGGCTGCCGGGGCTCGCCTGGCTGGAGATGCACGTCGGGGCGGACGACGCGGGGCGCACCCGGTACCGGCAGCGGGCCCTGTTCCACCCGCGCGGCCTCCTGGGGCACGCCTACTGGTGGTCGGTCTCCCCCTTCCACGCCGTCGTCTTCGGCGGCATGGCACGCAACATCGCGCACGCCGCGGCCGCCCCGCACACCGGCGCCCCGCCCGCGGGCCGCCGCCGGCACGCTGTCCGCCGCCGCGCCCCCCGCCGCTGACCCCGCACCGGGGCGCGCCCGCCCGAAACGACTTACAGCGGCTAACACATCGCCGCCAGCCAGGAACCGTTCGGCCGCTTCGAAACGCAACTTCTCGCGAAACACCCGCCGTTCAGCAGGCAGCCCGCCACCTTGCGCGTACCTCACACATCCGGTACACCGCATGGATCACGAGCTGCCAGCGCACACGACACCACGCCTTTGAAAGTCAGTAGTAGCACTACCTTGAATCAGAAGTTGCGAGAGATATGAGAAAGGAAATCGTCAGTTTCCATTTCTTGAGTTGATGCACCAACTCGAACAAAGAATCTATTCTTATACGAGATAGGCTTTCCGAGGGATCGAGGCTTCATAATCCATAGGACTTTTCCATCGCAGATGAGCGGGCTAAAACTATGCACGAGATCTGCCGAGAAGGCGGAATCCACTGGTGCAGACTTAATCTTCGCCTGCCACTTAAGCCACCAGGAGTCAACATCGTGCCCCAGGTAGGAAATTTGCTCCTCGGTACCCACTACATGCTGACCATGAATTTCGAGCGAGACCGCCCCAAAGAATTCCGTCACTCGCCTCGCCGCGGACGGCTTATCCGCAACCCCAATTAGAATAAGGCCGGTAGCATCGCGACCCCAGTTCGCCATACCGACTGCGGTCTGCATTACTTCTTCAAAAAGGTCCTTGTTCTCCGAGGGCTCCTTCGAGAGAGTGCAAAACCCTAGCTTAAGCTCGACAAGGGGATCCTCGTTCACCGGGCCCTGCAAGTAGCTTTCGATCAGTAGGCGCGCGTTGAGCTTTTTCGCAACACTCGGAGATTCTCGCCTAAAAAACGCCTTCTTGATGCGACGCTTCACCTTCGGATAGAGTTTAGCTTTCTCATCCTTACCCCAGGCGCTCCCGCCAGTCGGAATTGCAAGGTCACGCCCCCAAAAATTATCCAGTACGTCCCGAACGGCGTCCGTAGAGAGCGGTTGCATCTCGTCAATGAAGATGAGTTCATAGAGGACAGAAAAAATTGCCTGAAACTGTCGACGCGTCCCCTTCTCGTAAGTCTCCAGGTGAACCATGTGGCGACCAAGTGGGCCACGGTCACGCATCGCCTCATCGAGTAATTCAATTACTGCGACAATACGCTGCTGCAGGTTTTCCACGCCAATAGCGGTGATGGCGTGATTGACTTCACTCGGGCCAGCTGACCTAATCTTTCTCGGCAGACCATAGGCTACATCGCGATTTTGCCACCCACTCGTAGGTGTGGGAGTAAGCACGGCGTCGAGAATCAAGTCAAGAACCATCTCCTCGTCACCTGATGAGCGAATATCATCCGCACCAATAATATCGTGCCGAGTCCAGAAAATGCGGTCAAGGTCTAGTCCATATTCGAGGTCCTTCCGCGAGATGGAAAGTTTTTCCATCTCACTTAGAGTCAGGGCCTCAGCAAAAGTTCCATCGCCCCGGATGGTGGCGCTGGTACGTCGTACCACGTCTGACAGGGGTCCCGTCACCCCTGCCTGCCGAATCTCATGAAGACTCAAGCGCCTTCCACCGCTATTGATGCGACGAAACACTTCGTCGATGGAGGAAGTTGCCGCATCACGATACGTCGAAACGGGGATCTGATAGTTAGCGATTTCCAAAGAGGTGTCGCGTGACATTACCGGCTCTCTTTGAATCAGATCTCCCGAGTGAAGCTTCGCCAAGGTATCACCCGTCGTAGCTAGATCAAAATACTCCCCCTCATAGGGATACTTATTCTCCATGAATGAGAAGAATGCTTCGAGACGTTGAAGCCCATCGATCAGCTCAAAGATTTCCGCCCCACCTTTCCTCCTCTGAGCCAGTAGGATCAACGGGATCGGCAACTTATTGACCGCCGAATCGATAAGCTTTTCCTTCTCGTCGCGTGTCCAGACGAGCTTTCGCTGATAACGCCGGTCGACGAGGAGCTTGTTCCTGTAGTACTGGTTGTAAAGCTGATGAAGGTTCTGACCCTGAACAGAAAGCTCTGAACTCTGCATACGCATCACAGTAGTCGATGTGGTTGGGGTTGGTCCCCAAACCGCAGAACTGATCTTAAAGCGCCTCACGGAAGGCAGTGTCTTGGCAGGTCAGGGCCCATCTATGCTCGCTACGTTCAGGCGGCGCAAGTGAGGTCGTGCATGCGTGCAATGGCCTGGGCGGCATGGTGGAGCCCGTCATGGCGTCGACGGAAGTCTCGGAGGATCTTGTGGTTCTTCATCTCCACGAAGGTGTGCTCGACGCGGCGGGTACTCGCCGCTGCTCGGCGTCGTCCTCCTCGCCCTACAACAGGCTCCGGCCAGCACGTCTTCGGTGCGGCAAGATTAGGCCAC
>NZ_JBMDLF010000015.1:0-115001 GCF_048656465.1 Streptomyces sp. MAR4 CNX-425
CGCCCTCGTCCTCAACAACACATGGAACGAAACTCGCTGAGAAAACCTGAGTGGCCTGCCGTGTTTTGTTGCGAGTCTCGAACGTGGAGAACACTTCATCGTGGACCCTGGCCCATCCGATAAACGTGCCATACCTCACGTCGGGCAGGTCCTGACCGTACTGAAAGCCCCAATCGTCGATCTGGTTGGTCTGCAGAGATCGCACTATGTTGAAGCGCTGTTACATACAGCGAGCAGGGCGCTTTGAACTCGGACAGTGCCCGCTCCGGGGCGGGAGGCGGGAGCTGGCGCCGGGAGGGGCCGGTGCCGCCGTCGGGGGAGCGGTCGGGGTTCGGTACGTGGGGGCGTGTGACGCCGGCTTGGGTGCTCATCCTCGCTCTCCGGGCCATGCTGCTGCGACGGTGGCGGTATGAGGGCTATGCGCTGCTGCGGGAGCTTGCCGCTGGACTGGACGTTGCCGAGCTGTCCGAGGAGCGGGCTCTCGCAGTGGTGCGCCCCGTCATCGGTGAGTTGTCGGCCGTGCGCGTAGCCAGCGCCGGGGGTCGGCTGGCGCCGGACGATGTCGTCGTGCTGCTCCGAACGGTGATCCGCGACGAGGGTCTGTCGGAGGCCGCGGTGGTGGAGTTGCTGTCCCAGGCTCGGGTGGAGGCCGATGACGTGCTGGCCACAGGGGCCTGGCGGCGGCCTCGCATCCGGGGGGTCGAGACCGGGCCCTGGGACGTGCGCGAGGCCGCGGAGGCGGGGGTCGTCTCCGTGGCCGACCGCATCGACCTGGGCGGCTTGCGGCTGCCGGTCGGCGCGGGGGGCCGGAGCGTGGAGCTTGCGCCGGTGCGCGACGCGGGCCTGGACATCGTGGGCGTACGCGCGGAGTCGGGCGCGACGACGCTGGAGCTCCAGGCGCTGCATGCGCGGAGCGGCCTGTGCTGGGACGAGGTGCGGGAGAGTGCGGTGGCGTGGCTGCGCCACCGGGGGGCCAGGGTCGGGGAGTGGCTGGGGCCTGCCGGGCGGGCGGTACGCGGGTGGCTGTGGCCCGAGCGCAAGTCGCGCTGGGCCGTCGGATCGCCCCGCCCCGTGCGGGTGTTCGGCTGCGACGGCCCCGGTTGGGTGCTGCGCGCCCTGCTCACCGGCGAAGGGGCGGCTCCGGAGGGCGACGGGGCTGCCGCCTGGGCGTACGAGCTGTTCGCCGGGGCGGTCGTGAACGCGTCGGGTTCCGGCTCTGCCTCGTTGGCCACGCCGGGCACGCCGATAACGCTGCGGTGGCCCTGGTGAGGCGGTGGAGGTCTTCCGAGAGAGGCGAGCCTTCCTTCACGGCTGGAGCGGCTCCAGGCCGGTTCACCGGCCACCGACGGCTACGCCGCGAGGAAATCAAGGATCTGGTCAACGCCTACGGAGGCGTGCGCTCGGCGCTCAGTGGGGCGGACCCCGGCGACAACCACGAGGCCGCGCGTGGGGGGATTGGTTGTGTCCGAGGGGGGACTTGAACCCCCACGCCCTTTACGGGCACTAGCACCTCAAGCTAGCGCGTCTGCCATTCCGCCACCCGGACCGGTGGGCGCCGCACGGGCGCGGCCCGCTGCGACGCGGTACAGCCTAGCAAACCCGCGCGCCCTCGCGATCACCCCGCACGCTTGGGTGCGGGGCCCCGGCGGGGCAGGATGGGGCGTGGACCCCGAACGTGTCAGGGAGGCATTGTGAGCCAGCCGGAGAACGGCCGTGGCGGCACCGTCGAGCGCGCGGAGAGCGAGGTCGTCGACCTCTGCCGCGAGCTGATCCGGATCGACACCAGCAACTACGGCGACCACTCCGGGCCGGGGGAGCGGGCGGCCGCGGAGTACGTGGCGGAGAAGCTCGCCGAGGTGGGGCTGGAGCCGGAGGTCTTCGAGTCGCACCCGGGGCGGGCGTCGACCGTGGCGCGGATCGAGGGTGAGGACCCCTCGCGGCCGGCGCTGCTCATCCACGGCCACCTCGACGTCGTGCCCGCCAACGCCGCCGACTGGACCCACGACCCCTTCTCCGGGGAGGTCGCCGACGACTGCGTGTGGGGGCGCGGGGCGGTGGACATGAAGGACATGGACGCCATGACCCTCGCGGTCGTGCGCGAGCGGCTGCGCACCGGGCGCAAGCCGCCGCGGGACGTCGTGCTGGCGTTCCTCGCCGACGAGGAGGCCGGCGGGCTCTACGGCGCCCGGCACCTGGTCGACACCAGGCCCGAGCTGTTCGAGGGCGTGACGGAGGCCATCGGGGAGGTCGGCGGCTTCTCCTTCACCGTGAACGAGGACGTGCGGCTGTACCTGATCGAGACCGCGCAGAAGGGCATGCACTGGATGCGCCTGACGGTCGACGGGACCGCCGGGCACGGTTCGATGACCAACCGCGACAACGCGATCACCGAGCTGTCCGAGGCCGTGGCCCGGCTGGGGCGGCACGAGTTCCCGGTGCGGCTGACCAAGTCCGTACGCGGCTTCCTCGACGAGCTCGGCGACGCCCTCGGCGTCGAGCTGGACCCCGGGGACATGGACGCCACCCTCGCCCGGCTCGGCGGCATCGCGAAGATCATCGGAGCCACGCTGCGCAACACCGCCAACCCCACCATGCTCGGCTCCGGCTACAAGGTGAACGTCATCCCCGGGCAGGCCACGGCGCACGTGGACGGCCGCTTCCTGCCGGGGCACGAGGAGGAGTTCCTCGCCGACCTCGACCGCATCCTCGGCCCGCGCGTCCGCCGCGAGGACGTGCACGCCGACAGGGCGCTGGAGACCACCTTCGACGGGGCGCTGGTCGAGGCCATGTCGACGGCGCTGAAGGCGGAGGACCCGATCGCCCGCGCGGTGCCGTACTGCCTCTCCGGCGGCACCGACGCCAAGTCCTTCGACGACCTCGGCATCCGCTGCTTCGGCTTCGCGCCGTTGCAGCTGCCGCCGGAGCTGGACTTCGCCGGGATGTTCCACGGTGTCGACGAGCGGGTACCGGTCGCGGGTCTGCAGTTCGGCGTCCGGGTCCTGGACCGGTTTCTCGACGCCTGCTGAGCTGGGGTTTCCTCCTGACGGAGGTGCGGTGGCGCGCGGGTGGCGCACGCGGCCGAATCGGCCACCTGTACCAATCGGACTGAATCGGGTGAATGGCACGATAAGCGCGTAGCTCGATACCTACCTCCTCGTTGCATTGGGTGCGGTCCGCTGCTGGGACCGCTCCGTCAATGAGGAGGAAGAATGATCAAGAAGGTTGTCGCCGCGGCGGCCGCCACGGGCGGTCTCGTGCTCGCGGGCGCCGGCGTCGCCGTCGCCGACTCGGGTGCGCAGGGCGCTGCCGTGCAGTCCCCGGGCGTGATCTCCGGCAACGTCGTGCAGGTCCCGGTTCACATCCCCGTGAACGCCTGCGGCAACACCGTGAACATCATCGGTCTGCTGAACCCCGCGTTCGGCAACACCTGCGTCAACAAGTGACGTTGAACCTCCCGTAAGGGTGTGTCCGGACGGCCCCGGTGCGCAGCGGCGCCCCGGGGCCGGACGGGCTTTTTGGACGAGCGGGACGGGGACGGCCCGCCCGCTCGTGTCCCCTGAGCTCAGAAGGCAGGAAAGACCCATGCGACATGTCGCAAGGAAGGGCCTGTTCACCATCGCCGCCGCGGGCGGCATGCTCGTCGCCGCGGGCGCCGCCGCGCAGGCCGACGCGGGCGCCGAGGGCGCCGCGCAGAACTCGCCCGGCATCGGCTCCGGCAACACGGTGCAGGCGCCGGTGCACGTGCCGGTGAACGCCTGTGGCAACACGGTGAACGTCGGCGGGCTGCTCAACCCCGCGTACGGCAACACGTGCGTCAACGACAGCGGTGGCGCGCAGGCCGGCGGCGGGACCGGCAGCGGGACCGGCGGGACGGAGACGGGGGGCGGGGCCGCGGCCCAGGGCCAGTCGTCGCAGTCCCCCGGGGTGCTCTCCGGCAACACGGTGCAGGTGCCCGTGGACGTACCGGTGAACGCATGCGGCAACTCCGCCAACGTCGTGGGCGTCGGCAACGCCGCCTTCGGCAACGAGTGCGGCAACGGCGCCACCCCCGACACCCCGAAGCCGCCGCGCCCCGAGGAGCCGCCGACGCCGGACGAGCCCGACCGGCCCGACCAGCCGGACGAGCCGGACACCCCCGAGCCGCCCGGCACCCCGGACCGGCCCGACGAGCCGACCGACCGGACGCACGTCCCGCCGAACCACGAGACGCAGGCCGGTACGCCCGTGCCCGGCGAACTGGCCGAGACCGGCTCCGGCGTCCCGCTGGGGGCGCTGATCCCGCTCAGCGGCGGCCTGCTGCTGGGCGGCGCCGTCCTCTACCGCCGCGCCCGCGGCTCGGCGGCCTGATTCGTTCCCGCCGACGAAAGGGGCGGGTCCGGCGCGCCGGACCCGCCCCTTCGCCGTCCACACCCCCGCCCGCGGCGCCCGCCGCCGGGCTCACCACGTCGCCCGCATCTGCCTGATGATCCGGCGCCGCAGACGGGCCTTGCGGCTGCCGTCGGGGTACAGCCGGAGCCGGTGCAACTCCCAGTGCCCGTACTCGGCTTGGTCGGTCAGAAGCCTCGCCGCGGCGGCCCGTGAGACTCCCCGCGGCACATAGACATCACGAAACTCGTATTCCGGCATCGCATCCATTGTGCGGAAAGTGCCTTGCTCCGGATAGCGTCTGCACTATGTCTGATGCTGCGCAGCCTACGGCTGCCGAGGTACGAGCCGCCGCGACGGCGCTGAAAGCCGCGATCGACCGTCACCTCGAAGAGGTCGAGCGCGGGTCGGGCGAGGAGGGCTCCGCCGTCTACGCCGCCTTCGAGGAGCTGGCCGCGGCAGCCGAGGCGTACGACGAGGTGTTGTACGAGGTCCACGACGAAGTGACCCCCTTCGAGATCCCCAGCAGCGACACGCTGCCCGCCTACACCGGGCCCGACGAGCCGGGGGCGCTCAGCGTCCTCATCCGCCGGGACTACACCGTGGCGGAGCCGCACCGGCTGCTGGCCCAGGCGCAGCGCATCGCCGACCTCGACCCGGACGTCGCGGGCGGGGACGACTCCGACGAGCGGGAGGCCGTGGGCACCAGCCTGACGGCCGCGGTCGGGGTGCTCTTCGGCGAGTTCGAACCGGACGAGATCGCCTCGCGGCACCGGGAGTTCGGCCTCTCGGAGGGCGACTCCGCGGTGTGGGTGGCGGCGGCGGAGGAGCCGGCGGAGCCGGGGGAGTGGCTGTCGGCGCCGTTCGACCAGGTCGACCCCGAGCTGGTCATCTGCCGCTTCGACGTCAGCGCGTCGTTCGAGGACGAGCTCGACTTCGAGCCGGTCGACGACGAGGACGACGAAGACGGCGAGGACGAGAGCGCCGAGGGCCGGGAGCGGGAGGGCGGCGTGGCCGCCGACGCGCTCGACGACCTGGACGACCTGGACGACGGCGAGGACGAGCTGGAGCCGGTGGACACCGGCCGCTGAACGGGCGCCGGGCGCGGCCCCAGCGCCCCGCCGCCCGCGCCCCGCCGCCCGTGGGCCCCGCGCCCGGCCGCGGCCCCGCGTCAGCCCCGGGACTGGGCGCCGAGCAGGCCCCGCAGCCGTGTCGTACGCGGCGGGGCCGGCACCTCCGCGAGGCGCCGGGCCAGCACGGGCCCCGCGCCGTGCACGACGGACAGGTGCCGCTCGCCGCGGCTGAACGCCGTGTACGCCCACGCGCGGCTCAGCGCCGGCTCCGCGTCCCCGGGCACGACGACCACCGCGGCGGGCCAGCGCCGCCCCGCCGCCTGGTGCGCGGTCAGCGCCCACCCGTGCCGCACGGCCTCGCCCGCCTGCTCGGGCCGTACGACGACGGGGGTGCCGCCGCAGTCGAGGTGCAGTCCGGCGTCGTCGCCCGAGGCGACGGTGCCCGGGACGGCGGTGCCGGGGGCGGGGACGTAGACGACGCGGTCGCCCGGGTCGAAGCCGCCGAACGCGCCGGGGCCGGGGTTCAGCCGCTCCTTGAGCGCGGCGTTCAGCACCCGGGTGCCGGCGGCGCCGCCGTGACCCACGGCGATCACCTGGGTGTCCGCGGCGGGCACCCCGAGCGCGCGCGGTACGGAGTCGGCGACCAGCTGCACCGTCCGGTGGACCGCCTCGCCGGGGTCCTGCACGGGCACGATCACCACCTCCTTGCCGGGCGCCGCGACGGCCTGGAGCTCCCCGACGCCGACACCGGAGACCAGCTCGCCGATCGGGCCGGGATCGGGGGTGCGGGACGTCACCCGGGGGCAGATCCGCGCGGCGGCGACATCGGCGAAGACCCGGCCGGGGCCGGCCGATTCCAGCAGCCCGGGGTCGCCGCTGAGGACCAGCCGGGCGCCGTCGGGCAGCGCCTCGACGAGGGCGGCGGCGACCTCGGCGTCGAGCTGCGGGGCGTCCAGCACGGCCAGCACGTCGACGGCGAGCAGGCCGTCCGCGTCGCGCCCGGGCCCCTCGCGCCCGGCGAGCAGTCCCCGTACGGTCACGGCGCCGGCGGCGGGTGGGCCGGACGCGGCGCCGCCCGGTGCGGGGCCGTCCCGCGGGGTGTCGTCCACCGGACCGGCCGGGGCCGCCGCGGCGAGCAGGGCGGCCAGGCGGGCGCGGCCGTCGTCGGTGTGGGCGGCGGCGTACGCGCGCAGCCCCAGGGCGCGGGCCGCGGCGACGAGCGCCGCCGGCTCCGCGCGGGCGGCCTCGCCGCCGGTGTGCAGCACGAGCCCGCCGCCCGCGACGGCGCGGATCAGCTCCGCGGCCGACGCCGAGGGCGCGCCCCCGGCTGCCGCCTCCCACGCCGCCGCGTCCGCGCCCGTCCCGTCGCCGCCGTCCGCCGGCGGACCCGCCGGCGGCGTGAACGTGTTCACCAGGCGGGACAGGCCGTCCGCGAGGCCCTCCTCCGCCATCGCGTACCGCTCCAGGCCGAGCAGCAGCCGTACGGGAGCCTCCTCCTCGCCCTCCGCCGCCTGCGCCGGAGCCGGCGGCTCCTCCCGCTCCTCGAAGACCAGCACGCCGCCCGCCTCCGCCGCGGCGCGCAGCGCCTCCTCGGCGTCCGGCACCCCGTACCCCGTCAGGGCCGCGGCCACCGCCGGGAGGTCCAGCGCGGTGTGCCCCCGCAGGGCGGCTTGCGCCAGCAGCCAGCCCACCAGCGCCTCGACCCGGCGCCCGTCCCCGGGCTCCGCCGACTCCAGCAGGCCGCGGGCGAACTCGTCGGCCTGCGACGGCCGCACCCCGGGCACCGCGAGCAGCTGCCAGGGGTCCGCACGCAGCGCCTCCGCCGCGCCGTCGCCGAGCTGCGCCGCGGCCCCGGCGGCCAGCGCCTCCGGGGCGCCCCCGCCGGCGAGCACCTCGCGCACGGCGGCGACCGCCTCCGCGGTCGGCTCCGGCGGCCGGGCCGGCGCCTCCTGCCGTGGACGCCCCCCGGCGCCGGGCACCGCCCGCGCGCCGGGCGCCGGCTCCGCCTCTCGTACGGGCGGGGGCGCGGGCGCCCGCGCGGGCGCGGGGAAGAACGCGGCGGCGTCGCGCTCGCCCCGCTCCACGGCCCGTACGGCGGCCAGCAGCTCGGCGGCCTTGCCGGTCAGCGCCGCGCCGCTCTCGACGGCCACCGCTGCCCGGGGCCGGCGCCCCTCGCCCGTGCCGCCGTCCGCGCCCGTGCCGCCGCCGCCGTCCGCGTCCGCTCCGGCGCCGCCGTCCTGCCCGCTCCCGCCGGTCTCCGGTCCCGCCCCGGCCTCCCGGTCCCCGCCCGCCGGGCCGGGCGCCCCGTTCTCCACCGGCGCCGCGCCCCCGCCGCCCTCGGCCACTCCGCTCGTGCCGGTCCCCGCGCCGGTGCCGGAATCCGCGCCGCCGCCCGCGTCCGTCGTCCCCGGCCCCGTGCCCCGCTCCGCCGCCTGCGCGGCGCCCGCGGCGTCTCGTGCGTCGTTCACAGCGTGCTCCAGTCCTGATCGGGGTAGCGGTGCACGGGCGCCGACACGTCGTCGAGCGCCTGGCAGATCTCGTCAGGAAGCGTAAGACCCTCCACCGACAACACCGCCGTCAGCTGCTCGGCGTTGCGCGCCCCCACCAGCGGCGCCGCCACCCCCGGCCGGTCCCGTACCCACGCCAGCGACACCTCCAGCGGCGTCACCGCCAGCCCGTCCGCCGCCGTGGCCACCGCCTCCACCACCCGGCTCGCCGCCTCGTCCAGGTACGGCGCGACGAACGGCGCCAGGTGCTCCGAGGCGGCGCGTGAGCCCGGCGGGGTGGCGTCGCGGTACTTGCCGGTCAGCACGCCGCGGCCGAGCGGGGACGACGGCAGCAGGCCCACGCCCAGGTCCAGCGCCGCCGGCAGCACCTCCCGCTCCACGCCGCGCTGCAGCAGCGAGTACTCCATCTGCGTCGACGCCAGCCGGGCCCGACCGCCGCCGGGGCCGCCGCCCCCGCCCGCGGCGCCCGCCAGCTGCCAGGTGGCGGCCTTGGCGAGCTGCCAGCCGCAGAAGTTGCTCACGCCCGCGTAGCGCGCCCGGCCGCTCGCTATGGCGGTGTCGAGGGCCTGCAGGGTCTCGTCCAGCGGCGTGTACGGGTCGAAGGCGTGCACCTGCCACAGGTCCACGTAGTCGGTGCCGAGGCGTTTCAGCGAGGCGTCCAGCGCGCCGAGCAGGTGCCGGCGGGACGTGTCGAAGCGGCGGTCGGGGTCGGGCACGCTGCCCGCCTTCGTCGCCACGACGATGTCGCGCCGCGGTACGAGGCCCCCGAGCAGCCGCCCCAGCAGGCCCTCCGCGCCGCCGTCGGCGTACACGTCGGCGGTGTCGACGAGCGACCCGCCGGCCTCCCAGAACGTCTTCAGCAGTCCGGCCGCCTCGGCCTCTCCGGTGTCCCGCCCCCAGGTGAGGGTCCCCAGTCCCATGCGGGAGACGCGAAGGCCGGTGCGGCCGAGTTGCCTGTGCTCCATGGGCGTTGAGATTACTGGGGCGGGTGCGCTGCGCGGCGGGGACGGTCGCGCTAGAGTCGCAGAGATATATTACCCGCCAGTAGAGACGACCTCGGCGTGGCACGCCGGAGAGCAGGGAGGCCCGCATGCGGCTCGGGATCAACCTCGGTTACTGGGGCGCCGGCATGGACGCCGACAACCTCGCCGTCGCCCAGGAGGCCGACCGCCTCGGCTACGACGTGTGCTGGGCGGCCGAGGCGTACGGATCCGACGCCGCGACCGTCCTGACCTGGGTCGCCGCCAAGACCGAGCGCATCGACGTGGGCTCCGCGATCTTCCAGATCCCGGCCCGCGCCCCCGCCATGACCGCGATGACCGCCGCCACCCTGGACTCCCTCACCGAGGGCCGCTTCCGCCTCGGCATCGGCGTCTCCGGGCCGCAGGTCTCCGAGGGCTGGTACGGGGTGGAGTTCGGCAAGCCGCTCGCCCGGACCCGCGAGTACGTGGAGATCGTGCGCAAGGCGCTGGCGCGCGAGCGGCTGTCGTACGCGGGCGAGCACTGGACGCTGCCGCTGCCCGGGGGCCCGGGCAAGCCCATCAAGCTGACCGTGCACCCCGTGCGCGAGCACATCCCCGTCTACATCGCGGCCATCGGCCCGAAGAACCTGGAGCAGACCGGCGAGATCGCCGAGGGCGCCCTGCTGGTCTTCTACTCGCCGGAGCACGCCGAGGAGACCACCCTGCGCCACCTGCGCGCCGGGCGCGCGAAGGCGGGCAAGGAGCTGGCGGGCTTCGATATCGTGCCCACGGTCCCCATGGCCGTGGGGGACGACGTGGCGGCGCTCGCCGACGTCTTCCGCCCGTACACCGCCCTCTACGTCGGCGGCATGGGAAGCGCCAAGCAGAACTTCTACAACCGCCTCGCCGCGCGCATGGGTTACGAGCGCGAGGCCGAGGAGATCCAGTCCGCGTACCTCGCGCGCGACAAGGCCGCCGCGGCCGCCGCCGTGCCGCAGGAGCTGATCGACTCCACCACCCTCATCGGCCCGGTGGAGCGGATCGCCGACCGGATGCGGGCGTACGCCGAGGCGGGGGTGACGTCGCTGTCGCTGGCGCCGTCCGGCTTCACCCGGGAGGAGCGCATCGCCGGCGTACGCGCCGGAGTGGAGGCGCTGGAGCGCGCCGGCCTCGCCTGAGCCCCGCCCCCGGCCGCCCCCGGAGGCGCCCCCCGGCAGGGCCGCGGCCGTGGTGGGGGCTCGGGGTCCTCCCCGCCACGGCCGTCACTCCACCCAACGCGCCATCCCCGTATCGGTTACGCCGTCGCCCGGATGGGGGATGGCGCGTACCGGGGTGTTGCGTCAGCCGCATCTGCGTCATTCACTCGAATACGGGTGTATTCCGGCGGAGAAAGGCGACGGTCACATGCTCTCGGCCAAGGAACTCTTCCAGGAGATCATCGACAACGACGACAGCTTCCGGCTGTTCTGCTCCATCGCCGCCGCCGGCGAGGCCCAGGGCGGCTGGGAGAACGCCCGCATCGCCGCCCTCGTCCCCGACTCCTACCGCGCGCTCGCCCCCAAGGTGGCCCGGCACGGCGCGGACGAGGACAAGCACGGCCGCATCTTCAACGCCCTCCTGAAGAAGCGCGGGCTGGAGCCGGCGGAGGTCCCCGGCGAGACCGACTACACGATGCTGCTGGAGGGCATCGGCATCGGTCTCGCCCACGACCAGCTGCGCCGCGACCGCCAGCTCACCGAGGCCGACATCGTCACCTACCTCGCGCACAGCCGGGTCACCGAGCAGCGCGCGGCGGACCAGATGGGGATGCTCCTCAAGTACTTCGGCGACCACCCGGAGATCGGCCGCGCGGTGCGGATGATCTCCCACGACGAGGAGAACCACCTCGCCTACTGCCACGAGGAGCTCCTCGGCCTGGCCGCGAACGGCCACGGCCGGCGCGTACGGGACGCGCTGCGCGAGGCGGCGCAGGCCGAGATCCGGGTGTACCGGGACGTGGGCCACGCGGTGATGGAACACATGGGGCGGATCCTGGGGTGGCCCCGCGGCAAGCGCATGGTGCTGTCCGCGGGCATCGAGGGGAAGTACGCGTACGAACGCGCCGGCGGCTGGCGGCGCATGGTCACCCTGCGGATGCCGGAGCGCCGCGACGCCCTCGGCGGACCGCCGCCGCGCACCGCGGCCGAGTTCGCCTGACGCGAACAGGCCCGGCGAACGGGCCGCGCGCGTGGGCGCGAACGGCGGGCCCCGCCGCCGGTCAGCGGCGTGCTCGGCCCGGGCGGCGGGCCCGGGTGACGCGGCGGAGCCGACGATCCCTCCGTCATTCCTTCCCGGACACTGCGCGGCCTCGCGCAGGACGTACGCTGGCTGCCATGCCCACCCTCCTACTGCTCCGGCACGCCCGGTCCACGGCCAACGTGGACGGCGTGCTCGCCGGCCGCGGCCCGGGCGTCGGGCTGGACGAACGCGGCGCCGAGCAGGCCGCCGGGCTGCCCGCCCGGCTGGCCGGCCTGGCGCCCGCCGCCGTGGTCAGCAGCCCGCTCCAGCGCTGCCGCGAGACGCTGAAGCCGCTGCTGGCCGATCGCCCCGGGCTGCCTGTCACCGTCGACGAGCGGCTCAACGAGTGCGACTACGGCGAGTGGACCGGCGCCAAGCTCGCCGAGCTGGCGCAGGACCCGCTGATGAACACCGTCCAGCAGCACCCGTCGGCGGCCGGGTTCCCCGGCGGCGAGACGCTGCGCGCCATGCAGGCGCGCGCCGTGGAGGCGGTGCGGGAGTGGAACGCCACCGTGGCCGCCGAGCACGGCCCCGAGGCGCTGTACGTCATGTGCAGCCACGGCGACGTCATCAAGTCCGTGGTCGCGGACGCCCTCGGCATGCACCTGGACCTGTTCCAGCGCATCGCCGTCGGCCCGGCCTCCGTCACCGCGATCCGCTACACCCCGCTGCGCCCCTTCCTGCTGCGCCTCGGCGACACCGGCCGGCTCGACGACCTCGCGCCGCCGCCCGCCGCGGCGGCTTCGGGAGCCGACGGGGAGCCGGACGGGGAAGCGGCGGACGAGAGCGCCGCGGAGGTGGGCGGCGGTGCCGGAGCCGGGTGATCCCCGGTGATCAGCTCGCGCAGTAGGGTGGTCGGGCCGGTCCCGCAGCGGATCCCGTCCAGGACCCGGGTAAGCCGAGTAAGTCGAGTAATCGGAGCAGCACGTGCCGCGTGAGGTGTACTTCTACGACCCGCCGGACCGCTTCGTGGCCGGCACGGTCGGGCTGCCGGGACGCCGCACCTTCTTCCTGCAGGCGTCCAAGTCCGGCCGCACCACCAGCGTCGCCCTGGAGAAGGCGCAGGTGGCCGCGCTCGCCCAGCGGATCGACGAGCTTCTCGACGAGGTCGTACGCCGCAGCGGCGGCACCAGCGACGTGCCCGCCGTGGCACCCGCGGAGCTGGCCGACACCGCGCCCCTGGACGCCCCCATCGAGGAGGAGTTCCGGGTCGGCACGATGGCGCTGGCGTGGGACGCGGAGGGCGAGCGCATGGTCGTCGAGGCGCAGGCGCTGGTCGAGTTGGACGCCGACTCCGACGAAGACCTGGCGGCCGCCGAGGAGGCACTGCTCCAGGACGACGAGAACGGTCCGCCGATGCTGCGCGTACGCCTCACCGGGCAGATGGCCCGCGCGTTCGCCAAGCGGGCCAACGACGTGGTGAACGCCGGCCGGCCGCCCTGCCCGCTGTGCAGCCTGCCGCTCGACCCGGAGGGACACGTATGTCCGCGCCAGAACGGATACCGCCGGGGAGAGTGACCCCGCTCTCGCTGGCGCCCGACGAGGCCCGCGCGCTGCTCACCGGCGGCGAGCTGACCGTCGCCGGGCGCATCCGCGGCGCCTCCAACGCGGTCCTGTTCTGCACCGTCGCGCACGCCGGGCGCACCGCGGAGTGCGTCTACAAGCCGGTCGCGGGGGAGCGGCCGCTGTGGGACTTCCCCGACGGGACGCTGGCGCAGCGCGAGGTCGCGGCGTACGAGGTCTCCGAGGCCACCGGCTGGGGACTGGTGCCGCCCACCGTGCTGCGGGAGGGGCCGTTCGGCGAGGGCATGTGCCAGCTGTGGATCCCGTCCGCGGACGGCGACCGGGACGGTGAGGGGGACCGGGACGGGGACGGCGCGGACGCCCCGGAGGCGGCCGCGGAAACCGGCGCCGAGCTGCTCGCCCTCGTCGACGGCGACGAGCCCGGCCCCGGCTGGAAGGCCGTCGGCTACGCCGAGACCGGCGGGTCCCGCCCCGCGCTGCTCGTGCACGCCGACGACGTACGGCTGCGCCGCCTCGCCGTCCTCGACGCCGTGATCAACAACGGCGACCGCAAGGGCGGCCACCTGCTGCCCGCCCCCGGCGGGCGGCTCTACGCCATCGACCACGGCGTGACGTTCCACACCGACGACAAGCTCCGCACCCTGCTCTGGGGCTGGGCCGGCGAGGCGCTGCCCGCCGAGGCCGTCGCCGTGCTGCGCCGCCTCGCGGACGGCCTGGCCGCCGGCGGGCCGCTGGCCGCCCGGCTGGCGCCGCTGATCACCCGCGCGGAGGTGGCCGCGCTGCGCGCCCGGGTCACCGCGCTGCTGGCCTCCGGGCGGCACCCGGAGCCGAGCGGCGAGTGGCCGGCCATCCCCTGGCCACCGGTCTGAGCCGGCCCCGGCCCGGCCCCGTTCCCGTATACCCCCGGGAGTAATCCGTACGAACCGTCCCACGCCTGTCCGAAACCGCGACCTTCCGCCGCCCCGGTCGTTTCACCAGGCAACCGGCGGTTACGCTCGTTTACATGCATGCCTGGCCCGCTCCCGAGGTCCCGGTGCTCCCCGGCACCGGCCGCGACCTCCGCCTCCACGACACCGCGACCGGAGGGCTCGTCACCCTCGATCCCGGACCGGAGGCCCGCATCTACGTCTGCGGCATCACCCCCTACGACGCCACCCACCTGGGGCACGCGGCCACGTACACCGCGTTCGACCTCGTGCAGCGCGTCTGGCTGGACAACAAGCGGCAGGTTCACTACGTGCAGAACGTCACCGATGTCGACGACCCGCTGCTGGTGCGGGCCGCCGAGACCGGTGAGGACTGGACCGTGCTCGCCGAGCGCGAGACGGACCTGTTCCGCGACGACATGACCTCGCTGCGGAACCTCCCGCCCCGCGAGTTCGTCGGCGCGGTGGAGGCGATACCGGGCATCGTGCCCCTCGTCGAACGCCTGCGCGACGCCGGCGCGGCGTACGAACTCGACGGCGACACCTACTTCTCGGTCGAATCCGACCCCCGCTTCGGGTCCGTCTCCGGGCTCGACGCCGCCACCATGCGCGGGCTCTCCGCCGAACGCGGCGGCGACCCCGACCGCCCCGGCAAGAAGAACCCGCTCGACCCGCTTGTGTGGAGCGCCGCCCGCGAGGGCGAGCCGAGCTGGGACGGCGGCTCCCTCGGCCGCGGCCGGCCCGGCTGGCACATCGAGTGCGTCGCCATCTCGCTGGACCTGCTCGGCATGGGCTTCGACGTGCAGGGCGGCGGCAGCGACCTGATCTTCCCGCACCACGAGATGGGCGCGTCCCACGCGCAGGCGCTGACCGGCGAGCACCCCTTCGCCCGGGCGTACGTGCACTCCGGTCTCGTCGCCCTGGACGGCGAGAAGATGTCGAAGTCCCGGGGCAACCTCGTCTTCGTCTCCCAGCTCCGCCGCGACGGCGTCGACCCCGTGGCCGTACGGCTCGCGCTGCTCGCCCACCACTACCGCACGGACTGGGAGTGGACCGCCTCCGTGCTGGAGGAGGCGGAGGAGCGGCTGGCCCGCTGGCGCGCCGCCGTCTCCCGCCCGGAGGGGCCGCCCGCGGAGGGGCTCGTGGAGGAGATCCGCGAGGCGCTGGCGAACGACCTGGACTCGCCCGCGGCGCTGGCCGCCGTCGACCGCTGGGCGGCGCTCCAGCGCGTCGAGGGCGGTACGGACACGGGGGCGCCCGGGGTGGTCTCGCGGGCGGTGGACGCGCTGCTGGGCGTGGCGCTGTAGCGGCCGGGGAGGCGGGCCGGCGTCAGTCCTTGCCGCCGGCCCCGCCGTCACGGCCGGACCCGTCGCCGGAGCCGCTGTCGTCGGAGCCGGAGCCGTCGGAGCCGTCCGCGGTGTCAGCGCCGCCGCGGTCGTCGTCCCCGCCGTCGCCATCCGCGCCGCCGTCGTCGTCCGAGCGGTCCTCGGCCTCGCCGTCGGCGTCCTCGTCCTTCGCCTCCGTGGCTCCGTCCGCCGCCTCCGCCTCGTCCGCGCCCTTCTCGCCCTTCCCGCGCTTCTCGCCCTTCTCGCCCGTCCGGCCCTTCGCCGCGCCCTCCTCGCGCTCCTCCGGCGCCGGCAGGTCCGGGAACGGCTGCGGGCCGGAGAGGTCGCGCAGGTACGGGCCGGGGCCCGTGTCCCGGCGGCGCAGATAGCGCTCGAACTCGCGGGCGATCGCCTCGCCGGACGCCTCCGGCAGCTCCGCGGTGTCGCGCGCCTCCTCCAGCGTCTGCACGTACTCCTGGACCTCGGTGTCCTCGGCGGCCAGCTGGTCCACGCCCAGCTGCCAGGCGCGCGCGTCCTCGGGCAGCTCGCCGAGCGGGATGCGCACGTCGATCAGGTCGTCGAGCCGGTTGAGCAGCGCCAGCGTGGCCTTCGGGTTGGGCGGCTGGGACACGTAGTGCGGCACGGCGGCCCACAGGCTGGCGGTCGGCACCCCCGCGTGCGTACACGCCTCCTGGAGGATGCCGACGATCCCCGTCGGGCCCTCGTAGCGGGTCTCCTCCAGGTCCATCGCCTCGGCCAGCTCCGGGTCGGAGGTCACGCCGGTCACCGGCACCGGCCGGGTGTGCGGGGTGTCGCCGAGCAGCGCGCCGAGCAGGACCACCAGCTCGACGCCCAACTCGTGGGCGAAGCCCAGGATCTCGTTGCAGAACGAGCGCCAGCGCATGCTCGGCTCGATGCCGCGGACGAGCACGAGGTCCCGGGGGTGTCCCTTGCCGTCGGCGTCGGCGATGCGCACCGCGGACAGCTGCGTCGTGGGCCAGGTGACCTTCCGTACGCCGCCGTGGAGGGTGACGGTGGGCCGGTTGACCTGGAAGTCGTAGTAGTCCTCGGCGTCGAGGGACGCGAAGACCTCGCCCTTCCACTCCCGGTCGAGGTGGCCGACCGCGGAGGAGGCGGCGTCTCCGGCGTCGTTCCAGCCCTCGAAGGCGCAGATCATCACCGGATCGACCAGCTCGGGCAGCCCCTCCAGCTCGATCACCCAGCGCCTCCTTCCGGCGGTAACGGCCCCTGTGGCCACGTGCTCCGGGACTTGCGGCCCCCAGCCTAAGGCTTCCCCGCCGAGGCGCCGTATCCCGTGCGGCACGAGGACCGATTCATCCGAGGTGTGCACCTTAAGGAGGATTGACAGCGCGTCAGTGTGGATAAATCACTCACGGCCTCTGGACGTTGGCGAGCCCACCCGGCTATACATCGGATGACTGATGAAAGATCCGATGTTCCAACGCGAGGGAAGCCCGCATGCGACCGACTGTCACCGATTTGGACGTCTCCGACATCCGCTTCCCCACCTCACTGGAGCTCGACGGGTCGGATGCCATGCACCCCGACCCCGACTACTCGGCCGCGTACGTCGTGCTCCGCACCGACGCGCCCGGCGTCGAGGGCCACGGCTTCTGCTTCACCATCGGCCGCGGCAACGACGTCACCGCCGCCGCGATCCGCGCCCTCGCGCCGTACATCGTCGGCCGCCCCGCGCCGGGCACCGCCGCCGAGCTGGCCGCGCTGTGCACGGCCCTCACCCACGACTCCCAGCTGCGCTGGCTCGGCCCGGAGAAGGGCGTGATGCACATGGCCGCCGGCGCCGTCGTGAACGCCGCCTGGGACCTGGCCGCCCGGCAGGCGGGGCTGCCGGTGTGGGAGTTCCTGGCCGGCCTGACCCCGGAGGAGCTGGTCTCCCTCGTCGACTTCCGCTACCTCTCCGACGCCCTCACCCCCGACGAGGCCCTCGCCCTGCTGCGCGCCGCCGAGCCCGGCCGCGCCGAGCGGGCCGCCCGGCTGCGCGCCGAGGGCTACCCCGCGTACACCACCACCCCCGGCTGGCTCGGCTACTCCGACGAGAAGCTCGTCCAGCTCGCCAAGTCCGCCGTCGCCGAGGGCTTCGGCCAGATCAAGCTGAAGGTCGGCGACGACCTCGACGACGACGTCCGCCGGCTGCGGCTCGCCCGCGAGGCCGTCGGCCCGGACGTGCGCATCGCCGTGGACGCCAACCAGCGCTGGGACGTCGCCGACGCCGTGCGCTGGATGACCGCCCTCGCGCCGTACGGGCCGCACTGGATCGAGGAGCCCACCAGCCCCGACGACGTCCTCGGCCACGCCGCCGTACGCGCCGGGCAGCCGGTGAAGGTCGCGACCGGCGAACACGTCGCCAACCGCGTCATGTTCAAGCAGCTGCTCCAGGCCGGCGCCGTCGACTTCGTCCAGATCGACGCCGCCCGGGTCGCCGGCGTCAACGAGAACCTGGCCGTCCTGCTGCTCGCCGCCAAGCACGGCGTCCCGGTCTGCCCGCACGCCGGCGGGGTCGGGCTGTGCGAGCTGGTGCAGCACCTGGCCATGTTCGACTACGTCGCCGTCTCCGGCAGCCGCGAGGACCGCGTCATCGAGTACGTCGACCACCTGCACGAGCACTTCGCCGACCCGGCCGTCGTCGTGGACGGCCGCTACCGGGCGCCCGAGGCCCCCGGCTTCTCCGCGCGGATGCTCCCCGAGTCGCTCGCGGCGCACCGCTACCCCGACGGCCCCGTCTGGCAGGCCGTGGCCCGGCGGGGCCGGGGGAGCTGAGCCATGCCCGCCGTACCGCAAGCCGCCCTGCCAGCCGGACCGGCCGGACCGGCCGGTCCGGCCCGACCGCACGCCGCATCCCCGGCCGGCCCTGCCGGCCGCACACCCGAGACGACCGACGGGACGGGACTCCCATGCTGACTCGCAGACTCCGCACGACCGCCGTCGCGGCCTGCACCACACTCCTCGCCCTCGCCCCGCTGGCGGCCTGCAACCGCGGCAACGACGCGGCGGGCTCCGACGGCCAGGTCGGCATCGACATGCCGCGCACCGACAGCGACTTCTGGAACTCCTACCACCAGTACCTGAAGAAGGGCGTCTCGGACGGCGTCGTCGACGCCCTGCCGATCACCAACTCCCAGAACGACATCGGCAAGCTGGTCGCCAACGTGCAGGCGTTCACCGATCAGGGCGCCGACGCCGTCATCATGGCGCCGCAGGACACCGGTGCCGTCGCCTCCACCCTGGAGCGGCTGGCGGAGGAGGACATCCCCGTCGTCAGCGTCGACACCCGCCCCGACAAGGGCGAGGTCTACATGGTCGTACGGGCCGACAACGAGGCGTACGGCATCAAGGCGTGCGAGTACCTGGGCGAGCAGCTGGGCGGCGAGGGCAAGGTCGTGGAGCTGCAGGGCGACCTGGCCTCCATCAACGGCCGCGACCGCTCGATGGCGTTCAAGAAGTGCATGGACGAGAAGTACCCCGGCATGGAGGTCTTCGAGCTGCCTACCGAGTGGAAGGGGGACGTCGCCTCCGCGAAGCTGCAGAGCGTCCTGGCCAAGGAGGGCTCGATCGACGGCATCTACATGCAGGCCGGCGGCGTCTTCCTCCAGCCCACCCTCGCGCTGCTGGAGCAGAAGGGCCTGCTCAAGCCCGCCGGCGAGGAGGGCCACATCACGATCGTCTCCAACGACGGCATCCCCGAGGAGCTGGACGCCATCCGCGCCGGCAAGATCGACGCCACCGTCTCCCAGCCCGCCGACCTCTACGCCGAGTACGCCCTCTTCTACGCCCGGCAGGCGCTGAAGGGCAAGGAGTTCAAGCCGGGGAAGACCGACCACGGCTCGACGATCGTGAAGATCCCGAACGGCCTGGAGGACCAGCTGCCGGCCCCGCTGGTCACCAAGGAGAACGTCGACGACCCCGAGCTGTGGGCCAACCAGCTCGACAAGCAGGGCTGAGCGGTGCCCGCGGCGCCCCCCGCCGTCCGCGCCGACGGCGTCGTCAAACGCTTCGGCCCCACGCTCGCGCTCGACGGCGTGCACCTGGAGGTCGCGCCCGGCGAGGCGCACGCCCTCGTCGGGCGCAACGGCGCCGGAAAGTCGACCCTCGTCTCCGTGCTCACCGGCATGGAGCGCCCCGACACCGGCACCGTCACCTTCTCCGGCGAGCCCGCGCCGCCGTTCGGCGACACGGCGGCGTGGCGCGCCCGGGTCGCCTGCGTCTACCAGAAACTCATGATCGTCCCGGACCTCACGGTCGCCGAGAACCTCTTCCTCAACCGCTTCACCGGCACCGGCCGCATAAACTGGCGCCGGCTGCGCGCGCACGCCCGCGAGCTGCTGGCGGCGTACGGGGTGGCGGTGGACCCCGCCGCGCGGGCGAAGGACCTCGGCGTCGAGCAGCGGCAGTTCGTGGAGATCGCGAGAGCCCTCAGCTTCGGCGCCCGGCTGATCATCCTTGACGAGCCGACCGCCCGGCTCGACGCCGGCGGCATCGACCGGCTCTTCGGCAAGCTGCGCGAGCTCCAGCGGCAGGGCGTCGCCTTCCTGTTCATCTCCCACCACCTCCAGGAGGTCTACGAACTCTGCGACACCGTCACCGTCTTCCGCGACGCCCGGCACATCCTCACCGCGCCGGTCTCCGGGCTGCCGAAGGAGGACCTGGTCGAAGCGATGACCGGGGAGGGCCCCGCCGGCGGCGGCCCGGCGCGGGTGTCGCCCAGCGCCATGGTCCCCGGTCAGGCGGCGGCGCCCGCGGCCACCGCCGCGCCGGCCGCGGACGGCGCCGCCGCGGCGCCGGTGCTGCGGGCGCGGGCGCTGGCCGTGGCGGGCGCGTACGAGCCGCTGGACCTCGACGTGCGCGCCGGCGAGGTCGTCGGCCTCGCCGGCGCCGCCGCCAGCGGGAACACCGCGATCGGCGAGACCCTCGTCGGCATGCGGGCGCCCGACGGCGGCGGGGTCGAGGTGCGCGGCGCCGCCGTCCGCACCGGCAGCGTGCCGCACGCGCTGGAGGCCGGTATCGGGTACGTACCGGAGGACCGGCACGCGCAGGGCCTGGTGCCCGGGCGCAGCGTCGCCGAGAACGCCACGCTGACCGTCGCCGACCAGCTCGGCCCGTACGGCACCGTGCTGCCCTCGCGCACCCGCCGGTTCGCCCAGCGCATGATCGAGTCGCTGGACATCAAGACCTCCGGACCCGCCCAGGACGTCGACGGGCTGTCCGGCGGCAACCAGCAGAAGGTCGTCATCGCCCGGGCGCTCGCCCGCGACCCGGGTGTGCTGGTGGCGATCAAGCCGACCGCGGGCGTGGACGTGAAGTCCAAGGACGCGCTGCTGGGCGTCGTCCGGCGGGTGGCCGGGAGCGGCAGCGGCGCCGTGATCATCTCCGACGAACTGGACGACCTGCGCGTCTGCGACCGGGTGCTCGCGCTCTTCCACGGGCGCGTGGTCGCGGAGTTCGGCGGCGGCTGGACCGACCGGGAGCTGGTCGCCGCGATGGAGGGCATCGAACCCGGTCAGGACAGCAACCAGCCCGACCAGCAGGACCAGCCGGAGAAGGGGCAGCAAGCATGACACGGCCTACGTCGACAGCGCGGCCGGCCGCCGCGGCCGAGGGCAGCGCGGTGCTGGAGAAGAAGCCGCAGTTGCAGCTCGGCGGGGTGGAGATCGACCTCGGCCGCTGGCGCGACTTCTCGCTCGTACCCGTCATCTTCGTGCTCGGCGTGATCGGCTTCATCGTCTCGCCGGCGTTCCTGACCTCCGACAACCTCATCGGCGTCGTCCAGCAGTCCACCGAACTCGGGCTGCTGGTGCTGGCGCAGGCGCTGATCCTCATCAGCGGCCGCATGGACCTCTCGCTGGAGTCGACGATCGGCGTCGCGCCGGTGATCGCGCTCTGGCTCGTCCTGCCCGCCGAGGGCGGCCGGTTCACCGGCATCGAGCTGCTGCCGTCCAGCACGTCGATCTTCCTGTGCCTCCTGGTCGGCGCCGCGATCGGCATGTTCAACGGCTTCCTCATCCTCAAGCTCCGCGTCAACGGCTTCATCGCCACGCTCGGCATGCTCGTCATGCTGCGCGGCCTGCACGAGGGCATCACCGGCGGCAAGTCCATCATCGAGGTGCCCGAGTCCTTCGCCTACCTCGGCAAGGAGAGCTGGCTCGGCGTGCCCGCCGCCGTCTACGTCTGCCTCGGGCTCTACGCCGTCGGCGGCCTGATGCTGGGCTACCTGCGGCACGGGCGGGCGCTGTACGCCATCGGCGGCAACCCGGAGGCGGCGCGCGCCGCGGGCATCCGCGTCGACCGCATCACGTGGATCGTCCTCGCCATCGGCGGCATGCTCGCGGCCTTCGCCGGCGTGCTCTACACCGGCCACTACGGCTCGGTCTCCGCCGGCCAGGGCAAGGACATGATCTTCCAGGTCTTCGCCGCGGCCGTCATCGGCGGCATCAGCCTGCGCGGCGGGCGCGGCACCCTCTTCGGCGCGCTGACCGGCGTGCTGACCCTCCAGCTCGTCATCAACGTCATGACGCTCGCGGGCGTGCCCGCGGAGTGGACGAAGTTCCTCAACGGGGCGATCATCATCGTCGCCCTGGTCATTTCCCGGTTCGTCAGCGGCGAGAAACAGGACTGAGAGGCGGCGGATGCGCCCCATACCCAGGCTCGGCCTCGGCTGCGCCAACCTCGGCAACCTCTACCGGGCGATGCCGGACGCCACGGCGGCCGAGATCGTCGACACCGCGTTCGCGCACGGCTACGGCTACTTCGACACCGCCCCGCACTACGGCGTCGGGCTGTCCGAGGAGCGCCTCGGCCGCGCGTTCGCGGGCCGGCCGCGGGACTCGTACACCGTCTCGACCAAGGTCGGCCGGCGGCTGCGGCCGCTGGGCCCCGGCGAGACCGAGCCCGCCCACGACTTCGTCGGCACCCCGGCCCGCGGCCGGACCTGGGACCTGACCCGGGACGGGATCCGGGCGACGCTCGAATCGTCGCTCGAACGGCTGGGCCTCGACCGGGTGGAGATCGCCTACCTGCACGACGTCGAAAACCACCTGCCGCAGGTGTACGAGACCGCGTTCGCCGCGCTCGCGGAGCTGAAGGCGGAGAAGGCCGTCGGCGCCATCGGCTTCGGCATGAACTTCAGCGACCACCTGGGCCGGCTCGTCGCCGACCTCGACGTCGACGTGGTGCTGTGCGCCGGCCGCTGGACGCTGCTGGAGCGCAGCGCGTACGACGACCTGCTGCCCGTCTGCGAGCGGCGCGGCACCGCCGTCGTCGTCGGCGGCGTCTACAACACCGGGCTGCTCGCCGACCCGCGGCCCGGCGGGCGCTTCCACTACGGCGAGGCGCCGGCCGAGGTGGTGGCGCGGGCGCAGGGGATCGCCCAGGTGTGCGGCGAGTTCGGGGTGCCGCTGAAGGCGGCGGCGCTGCGCTACCCGTTCGCGCACCCGGCGGTCGTCTCGGTCGTGCCCGGCGCCTCCCGGCCGGCGGACGCCGCGGAGAACGCGGAGATGTTCGCGTACGACATCCCGGACGGGCTCTGGCCCGCCCTCGTCGAACTCGGGCTGCTCGACGCCGACCTGCCGCTGCCGGCGTCCGCGGGAGGCTGACCGTGCCGCGCATCGACGCCCACCACCACCTCTGGGACATCACCCGCCGCCCGCAGCCGTGGATGGACGGCCCCTGGGCCGACCCGCTGCGGCGCACCTTCACGCTGGCCGACCTGCGCCCGCACCTCGACGAGCACGGCATCGACGGCACGGTGGTGGTGCAGTCGTCGTCCTCGTACGAGGAGTCGCTGGAGCTGTGCGCCGAGCCGGACCCGCCGGTGGGCGTGGTCTGCGGCTGGCTCGACCTGACCGCGCCCTGGCTCGACGGGGACACCTTCTTCCACCAGCCGCCGCGGTTCCTGGCGCTGCGGCACCAGGTGGCCGACGAGCCCGACCCGCGGTGGCTCGAACGCCCGGACGTGCTGCGGGCCCTGGGGCTCGCGGGCGACGCGGAGTTCGCCTACGACCTGCTGGTCACCCCGCGCGAGCTGCCCGCCGCGATCGCCGCGGCACGCGCGGTGCCGCAGACCCGGTTCGTGCTCGACCACGCGGGCAAGCCGCCGATCGCGGCGGGGGAGTGGCAGCCGTGGGCGGACCTGGTCGCGGAGCTGGCCCGGCTGCCGCACGTCAGCTGCAAGCTGTCCGGGCTGGTCACGCAGGCGGACTGGGAGAGCTGGCGGCCGGCGGACGTGCTGCCGTACGCCCGGCACGTGATCGACGTGTTCGGGCCGGACCGGATCCTGTTCGGCTCCGACTGGCCGGTGTGCACGCTGGCGGCGGACTACGGGCGGGTGGTGGAGCTGGCCGAGGAGGCGACGGCGGACCTGACGGCGGCGGAGCGGGAGGCGGTCTTCGGCGGCACCGCCCGCCGGGTCTACCGCCTGGACTGACGGCCGGGAGCGGGACGTGCCCGGCGCCCGGGCGTCACAGCGTGCGGCGCAGCCACTGCTCCACGCTCGCGATGTGCACCGTCGCCCACGACCGCGCCGCCTCCCCGTCCCGGCTGCGCATGGCGTCGAGGATCGCCCGGTGCTCGGTGAGCGTGCGCCGGACCGCGTCCTCCTGCGTCAGGCCGCGCCAGATGCGGGCGCGGGCGGTCGGCCCGGACAGCCCCTCCAGCAACGAGCTGAGCACGGAGTTCCCGGACGCCTGCACGATCCGGCGGTGGAACTCCAGGTCGGCGCGGACCAGTTCCTCCACGGACGGGTCCTCGCCCAGCGCGGCCAGCTCCGCGTCCAGCGCGTCCAGCTCGGTCTCGGAGATGCCGGCGCAGGCCAGCGCGGTGGCGGCGGGCTCCAGGATGCGGCGTACGGCCAGCAGCTCCAGCACGGTGTCGTCGCGGTGGAAGTCGACGACGAAGCTCATCGCCTCCAGCAGCAGCTGGGAGTCCAGGCTCGTGACGTACGTGCCGTCGCCCTGCCGCACGTCGAGAATGCGTATCAGCGCGAGCGCGCGCACCGCCTCGCGCAGCGAGTTGCGCGACAGGCCGAGCTCGGCCGCCAGCTCGCTCTCCTTGGGCAGCCGGTCGCCCGGCCGCAGCTTCCCGGAGACGATCATGCCTTTGATCTTCTCGATCGCCTCGTCCGTGACCGCCATCGCGCCGCCCTCCCTGCACAGACATCCGATGTCTGTGCGGTTCCATTATGACCCGCGGGAGGGCCGCGAGGACCAGAGGATGGCACGGAAACCCGGCGGGCCGGAACGGGGGAGGGGAGAGGCACCCCCACGGGCCTCTCCCCTCCGGACCGCGGCCCCGCCGCGCGGGCGCTCAGCCCGGCTCGCGCCCGAGCAACTCCCGCACCCGGGCCCGTACCGCGTCGGTGTCCAGACCGCGGATCGTCACCGTCGTGCGGCGGCGCAGCACATCGTCCTCCGTCTCCGCCCACTCGTGGTCGCGGGCGTACACCACCTGCGCCCAGATCTCGGGCCCGTCCGGGTGAATGCGCTCGCCCAGGTCCGGGTTCTCGTTGACCAGGCGGGCGATGTCGAAGGACAGCGAGCCGTAGTGCGTGGCCAGCTGGCGGGCGGTGTCGGGGGCCATGCGGTGGCCCGGGCCGCGGTCGACCAGGAGCCGGCGGGCGACCGCCTCGGGGTTCGCCACCCCGGGCAGCGGAGTGTGCCGCACCAGGGACTTCACCGGCTGCATGTCCTCGGCGATCGCGCCGCCGTGCTCCTTGGCGAGCTTGCCCATGACCATCCGGCCGATGTGCCGGTACGTCGTCCACTTGCCGCCCGCCACCGACAGCATCCCGCCGGCGCCCTCGGTGACGACCGTCTCCCGCCTGGCCTGCTCCGTGCCGCCGGGGCCGCCCGGCAGCACCCGCAGCCCGGCGAAGGCGTACGTCACGAGGTCCCGCGACAGGTCCTCGTCCTGCACCGACAGCGACGCCTCGTCGAGGATCTGCGCGATGTCGGCATCGGTCGGGCGCACGTCGGCCGGCTCGCCCTCGTACGCCTCGTCCGTGGTGCCCAGCAGCAGCTGGTCCTCCCACGGCAGCGCGAAGGTGACGCGGTACTTGTCCACCCACGTCGACATCGCGGCGTGCCACGGCGAGCGCCGCTTGAGCACGACGTGCGCGCCCTTGGACAGCCGGATGGAGGGCGCGGCGCCCCGCTCCTCCATGCGCCGCAGGTGGTCCACCCACGGCCCGGTGGCGTTGAGCACCAGCCGGGCGTCCACGCCGAACTCGGCGCCGCTCAGCCGGTCCCGCAGCTCCGCGCCCGTCACCTGGCCGTGGGTGAACCGCAGCCCGGTGACCTCGGCGTGGTTGAGGACGACGGCGCCGGCGCCGACCGCGGCCCGTACCGTCATCACCGCCATCCGCGAGTCGTTCATCTGGTGGTCGCCGAAGACCGCGACCGCCTTCAGCCCCTCCGTGCGCAGCGCGGGGATGTCCCGGGCCGCGCGGCCGGGCGTGATGAGGTGCCCGACGCCGTCGCGGAAGGCGGACAGCGCCGAGTACGCGAAGACGCCGGCACCGAGCTTGGCGGCGCCGTGCGGGCCGCCCTTGTACAGCGGCAGGTAGAAGGGGAGCGGGTTGACCAGGTGCGGCGCCACGTCGCGGGCGAGCACCCGGCGCTCGTGGTGGTTCTCGGCGACCAGCTTCACCGCGCCGTTCTGCAGGTAGCGGATGCCGCCGTGGACGAGCTTGGAGGACGCGGACGAGGTGGCGCCGGCGAAGTCGCCGGCGTCCACCATCGCCACCCGCAGTCCCGACTGCGCGGCGTGCCAGGCCACCGAGGTGCCCAGGATCCCGCCGCCGATGACCAGGAGGTCGTACGTCGCCCGGTCGAGCAGATCCCGCGTCTCCGCGCGGCCCGGGGTGCGGCCGGCAGTCGGGTGCGTCCCGAGCGCGGGTATCGCCGCCGGGACGGTCTGCGGGAGGGTCATCGTCGCTACTCCTTGTCCTCGATCCAGCCCATGGTGCGCTGGACGGCTTTGAGCCAGTCGTTGTATTCGCGTTCGCGGGTGGCTTCGTCCATGCGGGGGGTCCATTCGGCGGCGCGGCGCCAGTTGGCGCGCAGGGCGTCGGTGTCGGGCCAGAAGCCGACGGCCAGGCCGGCGGCGTAGGCGGCGCCCAGGCAGGTGGTCTCGGCGACCAGGGGCCGGACCACGGGGGCGTCCAGGACGTCGGCGAGGGTCTGCATCAGCAGGTTGTTGGCGGTCATGCCGCCGTCGACCTTCAGCGAGGTCAGCTCGACGCCGGAGTCCTTGGTCATGGCGTCGACGATCTCGCGGGTCTGCCAGGCGGTGGCCTCCAGCACCGCGCGTGCCAGGTGGGCCTTGGTGACGTAGCGGGTCAGGCCGGCGATGACGCCGCGGGCGTCGTCGCGCCAGTAGGGGGCGAACAGGCCGGAGAAGGCGGGCACGAAGTAGGCGCCGCCGTTGTCCTCGACGCTCAGGGCGAGGGTCTCGATCTCGGCGGCGGTGGAGATGATGCCCATCTGGTCGCGCATCCACTGCACCAGGGCGCCGGTGATGGCGATGGAGCCTTCCAGGGCGTAGACGGCGGGCTGGTCGCCGATGCGGTAGCCGACGGTGGTCAGCAGCCCGTTCTCGGAGTGGACCGGCTCGTCGGCGGTGTTCATCAGCAGGAAGGTGCCGGTGCCGTAGGTGGACTTGGCCTCGCCGGTGGCGTAGCAGGTCTGGCCGAACAGCGCGGCCTGCTGGTCGCCCAGCGCCGAGGCCACCGGGATGCCGGTCAGGGTGCCGGAGGCGGCGCGGCCGTAGACCTCGGCGGAGGAGCGGATCTCGGGCAGGACGGCGGCGGGGACGCCCATGGCGTCGAGGATTCCGGTGTCCCAGTCGAGGGTTTGAAGGTTCATGAGCATGGTGCGGGAGGCGTTGGTGACGTCGGTGACGTGGACGCCGCGTCCGGGGCCGCCGGTGAGGTTCCAGATGACCCAGGAGTCCATGGTGCCGAAGAGGATGTCGCCGGCTTCGGCGCGGGCGCGCAGGCCGGGGGTGTGGTCGAGGAGCCAGCGGATTTTGGGGCCGGCGAAGTAGGAGGCCAGGGGCAGGCCGGTGGCGGCGCGGAAGCGGTCCTGGCCTTCGGTGCCGCCGAGTTGGCGGCAGAGTTCGGCGGTGCGGGTGTCCTGCCAGACGATGGCGTTGGCGACGGGTTCGCCGGTGTGCTTGTCCCACAGCAGGGTGGTCTCGCGCTGGTTGGTGATGCCGATGGCTTTGACGTCCGCCGAGGTGATGCCGGCTTTGGCGACGGCGCCGTCGACGACCTGCTGGACGTTGCGCCAGATCTCGGCGGCGTTGTGCTCGACCCAGCCGGGCTTGGGGAAGATTTGCTCGTGTTCCTTCTGGTCCACCGACACGATCCGGCCATCGGTGTCGAACACGATGCACCGGCTCGAAGTCGTCCCCTGATCGATAGCCGCAATGAACGGACCTGCGGTGTGTGCGTCGGTCATGTCGCTCCGATACGTCGTTGTTTCCGCTTGTGTCGGGGTGGTGCGCGGTGCCGCCCCGCCGCCCTGCGCGCCGGCGGGACGGGCCGGCTCAGGCGAAGGCGACCTCGTAGAGACCGCCGGCGAGGGCGCCGCCGATGAGCGGGCCGACGACGGGTACCCACGCATAGCTCCAGTCGGAACCACCCTTGTTGGGCAGCGGCAGCAGGGCGTGGACGATGCGCGGTCCGAGGTCGCGCGCGGGGTTGATGGCGTACCCGGTGGGGCCGCCGAGGGAGAGGCCGATGCTGGCCACGACCAGGGCGACGATCAGCACACCGAGGGGGCCGAGGCCGTTGCCCTCGTCGTTGAGACCCTGCGTCAGGATGGCGATGACCAGGACGAAGGTGGCGATGATCTCGGTCATCAGGTTCTGCACGGGGTTACGGATCTCCGGGCCGGTGGAGAAGATGCCGAGCACCGGTCCCGCGCCCTTCTCCGTGGCCTCGATTGCCTTGTCCCCACGCCGCAGATGACCGACCACGTCCTCGTCGGTGAGGTGGTGCTGGAACTGGCCGTAGTACGCGAGCCACACGAACGTGGCGCCGATGATGGCGCCGAGCATCTCGGAGGCGATGTAGAGCGGCACGTCGCCCCAGTCGGTGTCGCCCTTGATCGCCAGACCGAGGGTCACCGCCGGGTTGAGGTGGGCGCCGGAGACGCCGGCGACCGCGTACGCCCCGGTCATGACCGCGAAACCCCAGCCGAGGGAGATGGCGACCCAGCCCGCCTCGAAAGCCTTGGACTTCTTGAAGGTGATGGCAGCGACCACGCCGCCGCCGAGGAGGATCAGCAAGGCCGTTCCCACGACCTCGCCGGTGAAGATATCCCAGTTGGACGGGTTCATCCCGCGACTCCTTTGTCCTGGGTGGTCCGTACGAGGATCCGGTCCGCCAGACACACCATACGTCAAATATGTCGTTTGGTGTTCGACAATGCCGACCGGTGCACGGCAGTGTTCCGCCACGTCACAGGCGCGTCAAGGCCCGGTGACGGGAAAACGAAGGAATCGGCGAGGCTGGGCGCCCGCCGCGCTCAGAAGCGCCCGGCGCCCAGGTCCCGGGCCACCGCCCGGGCGCAGTCGCGCACCGCGGCCACCAGCTCGGGCCGCAGCTCGCCACCGGGGCAGACGCGTTCCACCGCTCCGGTGACGCCCACCGCGCCCACGGGCATGCCGCGGCGGTCGCGCACGGGGGCGGCGACGGAGGCGATGCCGTCCCAGGTCTCCTCGACGTCCGAGCCCCAGCCGCGGGCCCGGGTCAGCTCCAGGATCTGTTCCAGCTCCGCCGTCTCGGTGACGGTCGCGGGCGTGAGCGCCTTGCGGTCACCCTCCGCGACCTCCGCGTGCGCCACCGGGTCCACCGCGCACAGCACCTTGCCCAGCGCCGTGCTGTGCAGTGGCTGCATGGCGCCGATCTCCAGCACCTGCCGGCTGTCGTCGGGCCGGAAGACGTGGTGGACGATCAGCACCCCCTGGTGGTGCAGCACGCCGAGGTGCACGCTCTCGCCGCTGGCCCGGGCCAGGTCGTCGGTCCAGGGCAGCGCGCGGGCGCGCAGCTCGTGCACGTCCAGGTAGCTGTTGCCCAGGCGCAGCAGCTCCGCGCCCAGCTGGTAGCGCCCGGAGACCGGGTCCTGCTCGACGAAGCCCTCCTGCTGCAGCGTGCGCAGGATGCCGTGCGCCGTGCCCTTGGCCAGGCCCAGCGTCGAGGCGACGTCCGACAGGCCCAGCCGCCGTTCGCCCCCGGCCAGCAGGCGCAGCACCGCAGCCGCTCGCTCAAGCGACTGGATGTTCCGTGCCACGGAAGGTCCTCCTCCACGAGACCCCTAGGTTCGACGATCAGGTTCGACAATGCTGAACACTATCGGTCATTGTCACGCCGCAGGGGGGAGGTCGGGGAAGACCCCGGAAGCGCCGAACCTGCCCGGGCCCACCGGACAACCCCGCAAACCCGCCGTCCGGGTCGTGGGACAGCCCGCGCCGTACCGGCTCCGGCCGATACCCTGGGCCCGTGCACCGGTCCCCGCGGGCCGCGCATAGCCGACAGCCGTCGCACACGAGGGAGTATCCCCATGGCCTCGCAGCCGTCCCAGCCCGCAGCCAGCCAGCAGACCCGCGCCGACGCGCTCCGGGAGGCCCTCGCCACCCGCGTCGTGGTCGCCGACGGCGCGATGGGCACCATGCTCCAGGCCCAGGAACCCACGCTGGCGGACTTCCAGCAACTTGAGGGCTGCAACGAGATCCTCAACGTCACCCGACCCGACATCGTGCGCTCGGTGCACGACGAGTACTTCGCGGCCGGTGTGGACTGCGTGGAGACCAACACCTTCGGCGCCAACCACGCCGCCCTCGGCGAGTACGACATCGCGGACCGGATCTTCGAGCTCTCCGAGGCCGGCGTGCGCATCGCCCGCGAGTCCGCCGACGCGTACGCCGCCGGCGACGGCCGGCAGCGCTGGGTCCTCGGCTCCATGGGCCCCGGCACCAAGCTGCCGACGCTGGGCCACATCGGGTACGGCACGCTGCGTGACGCGTACCAGCAGAACGCCGAGGGCATGATCGCCGGCGGCGCCGACGCGCTCCTCGTCGAGACCACCCAGGACCTGCTGCAGACCAAGTCCGCCGTCCTCGGTGCCCACCGCGCGCTCGCCGCCACCGGCGCGAACCTGCCGCTCATCTGTTCGGTGACCGTCGAGACCACCGGCGCCATGCTCCTCGGCAGCGAGATCGGCGCCGCCCTCACCGCGCTGGAGCCGCTCGGCATCGACATGATCGGGCTGAACTGCGCCACCGGCCCCGCCGAGATGAGCGAGCACCTGCGCTACCTCGCCCGGCACTCCCGGGTGCCGCTGTCCTGCATGCCCAACGCCGGCCTCCCGGTCCTCGGCAAGGACGGCGCCCACTACCCGCTCACCGCCGGCGAGCTCGCGGACGCCCAGGAGACGTTCGTACGCGAGTACGGCCTGTCCCTGGTCGGCGGCTGCTGCGGCACCACGCCCGAGCACCTGCGGCAGCTGGCCGAGCGGGTACGGGAGCTGGAGCCGGCCGAGCGCACCCCGCGGCCCGAGCCGGGCGCCGCCTCGCTGTACCAGACGGTGCCGTTCCGCCAGGACACCTCGTACCTGGCGATCGGCGAGCGCACCAACGCCAACGGCTCGAAGAAGTTCCGCACGGCCATGCTCGAAGGCCGCTGGGACGACTGCGTGGAGATGGCCCGCGACCAGATCCGCGAGGGCGCCCACATGCTCGACCTGTGCGTCGACTACGTCGGCCGCGACGGCGCCGCCGACATGGCCGAGCTGGCCGGCCGCTTCGCGACCGCCTCCACGCTGCCGATCGTGCTGGACTCCACCGAGGTCGACGTGCTCCGCGCCGGGCTGGAGAAGCTCGGCGGCCGGGCCGTCATCAACTCCGTCAACTACGAGGACGGCGACGGCCCGGAGTCGCGCTTCGCCCGCGTCGCGACCCTCGCCCGGGAGCACGGCGCGGCGCTGATGGCGCTGACCATCGACGAGGAGGGCCAGGCCCGTACCGCCGAGCACAAGGTCGCCATCGCCGAGCGGCTGATCGACGACCTCACCGGCAACTGGGGCATCCACGAGTCCGACATCCTCATCGACTGCCTCACGTTCACCATCTGCACCGGCCAGGAGGAGTCCCGCGGCGACGGCCTCGCCACCATCGAGGCCATCCGCGAACTCAAGCGCCGCCACCCCGACGTGCAGACGACGCTCGGCCTGTCGAACATCTCCTTCGGCCTCAACCCGGCCGCCCGGGTCGTGCTCAACTCCGTCTTCCTCGACGAGTGCGTCAAGGCCGGGCTCGACTCCGCGATCGTGCACGCCAGCAAGATCCTGCCGATCGCCCGGCTGGAGGACGAGCAGGTCCAGGTCTGCCTGGACCTCATCCACGACCGGCGCCGCCCCGCGCAGGGCGACCAGCCCGCGTACGACCCGCTCCAGCGCCTGCTGGAGCTGTTCGAGGGCGTCGACACCAAGTCGATGAAGGCCGGCAAGGCCGAGGAGCTGGCCGCGCTGCCGCTGGCGGAGCGGCTGAAGCGGCGGATCATCGACGGCGAGAAGAACGGCCTGGAGGCCGACCTCGACGCCGCGCTCGCCGAGCGGCCGGCCCTGGACATCGTCAACGAGACGCTGCTCGACGGCATGAAGGTGGTCGGCGAGCTGTTCGGCTCCGGGCAGATGCAGCTCCCGTTCGTGCTCCAGTCCGCCGAGGTGATGAAGACCGCGGTGGCCTATCTGGAGCCGCACATGGAGAAGGTCGAGGACGGCGAGGGCGGCTCCGGCAAGGGCACGATCGTGCTGGCCACGGTGCGCGGCGACGTGCACGACATCGGCAAGAACCTCGTCGACATCATCCTGTCCAACAACGGCTACAACGTGGTCAACCTCGGTATCAAGCAGCCGGTTTCGGCCATTCTGGAGGCGGCCGAGGAACACTCCGCGGACGTGATCGGGATGTCCGGGCTGCTGGTGAAGTCCACGGTGATCATGAAGGAGAACCTGGAGGAGCTGAACCAGCGCCGGCTGGCCTCCCGCTACCCGGTGATCCTCGGCGGCGCCGCCCTCACCCGCGCCTACGTCGAGCAGGACCTGCACGAGGTCTACGAGGGCGAGGTCCGCTACGCCCGCGACGCCTTCGAGGGGCTGCGCCTCATGGACGCCCTCATCGGCGTCAAGCGCGGCGTCCCCGGCGCCGAGCTGCCCGAGCTGCGCCCCCGCCGGGTACGGGCCGCCACCCCGGCGCCCGCCGCGGGCGCCGCGGACGACGGGGCCGCGCCCGCCCGCTCCGACGTGGCCACCGACAACCCCGTGCCCGAACCCCCGTTCTGGGGCACCCGGGTCGTCAAGGGCATCCAGCAGGCCGACTACGCCGCCTGGCTGGACGAGGGCGCCCTGTTCAAGGGCCAGTGGGGGCTGAAGGCGCCGCGCGGCGGCGACGGCCCGTCGTACGAGGACCTGGTCGCCACCGAGGGCCGGCCGCGGCTGCGCGGCCTGCTGGACCGGCTGCAGACCGGCAACCTCCTGGAGGCGGCCGTCGTCTACGGCTACTTCCCCTGCGTCTCCAAGGGCGACGACCTGATCGTCCTGGGCGAGGACGGCAGCGAGCGCACCCGCTTCACCTTCCCGCGGCAGCGGCGCGGGCGGCGGCTGTGCCTCGCGGACTTCTTCCGGCCGGAGGACTCCGGCGACACGGACGTCGTCGGGTTCCAGATCGTCACCGTCGGCTCGAAGATCGGCGAGGCCACGGCCGAGCTGTTCGCCGCCGACTCGTACCGCGAGTACCTGGAGCTGCACGGGCTCTCCGTGCAGCTCGCCGAGGCGCTGGCGGAGTACTGGCACGCGCGCGTACGCGCCGAGCTGGGCTACGCCGGCGAGGACCCGGCGGAGATCGAGGACATGTTCTCGCTGAAGTACCGCGGGGCCCGGTTCTCGCTCGGCTACGGCGCCTGCCCGGACCTGGAGGACCGGGCGAAGATCGCCGACCTGCTGGGGCCGGAGCGGATCGGCGTGAAGCTCTCCGAGGAGTTCCAGCTGCACCCCGAGCAGTCCACGGACGCGATCGTCATCCACCACCCGGAGGCGAAGTACTTCAACGCCCGCCGGGCGGTTTTCGGACAGTCCGCTTACACTGGTCTGTCCGGAACAGGCCGGTCGCCTCTGGCGGCCGGCCTTTGCGCCCCTTCGAGGGAGGTGAGCGGATGACCGGCAGCATCCCCGCTGAAGGCACCCGAACGGCCCAGGGCACCGCCCCGGTCCGCCGTACGCGCCCGGCCCGCGGGACGACGCCGCAGGCCGTGCTGCTCGACATGGACGGCACCCTGGTGGACACCGAGGGCTTCTGGTGGGCCGCCGAGGTCTCGGTCTTCGCCGAGTTCGGGCACGAGCTGACCGAGGAGCAGCGCCAGGTGGTCGTCGGCGGCCCGATGTCGCGCAGCGCCGCGTACCTCATCGCCTCGACCGGCGCCGACATCGCGCTGCCCGAGCTGACCACCCGGCTCAACACCCGGTTCGAGGAGCTGATCGACGGCGACGTGCCCCTCATGCCCGGCGCCCGCCGGCTGCTCACCGAACTCGCCGCGCACGACGTGCCCACGGCGCTCGTCTCCGCCTCCCACCGGCGCATCATCGACCGGGTGCTGCGCTCCCTGGGACCCGAGTCCTTCCGCCTCTCCGTGGCCGGCGACGAGATCCCGCGGACGAAGCCGCACCCCGACCCGTACCTGTACGCCGCCGCCGCCCTCGGCGCCGACCCGCGGCGCTGCGCGGTGGTGGAGGACACCCTCACCGGCGTGACGGCGGCGGAGGCGGCCGGCTGCGCGGTCGTGGCGGTACCGTCGGTGGCGCCGATCGAACCCGCGCCGGGACGGCATCTGGTGCGTTCCCTGACGGAAGTCGATCTCCCCTTTCTCCGCTCCGTAGTCGAGCGCCTCCAGTGAGAAAGCGCGCGGGAAACTCCGTGCAGCGGCCCATGTATTTTGCGTGACGAAAGCCGTTACCCCATTGCGGCTTCAAGGCGCAGATTCGACAGGGTGAGCTTTCTCACGTCACCAGCTCTCGACAACCGTCCTGAACTGTGCTGAAAGAGGCCCGAGCACCCCCTGCCCCGGTCGCCTGTGCCCGGTTTGATCAGGGTTCGCGGCCATTGTTCCCGCGTCCGGTTATCGGAAGGAGGCCGGGCGTAATCGTCGCGTGATTCCTTCTCAACTTCCCTGCTGCCGAGCGCGGCCGGGTGCTCCGGCTAATCTCTCCGGGGACGTCAGAGGGAGAAAGCCGACCATGATTCGTAAGTCGTTGGTGCTGCCCGCACTGCTGGGCATGCTCGCCCCGGTTCTCGCCTCCTGCGGCATGGTGGGGGACTCCGGCGGAGACGGCGACGCGATCACGGTGGGCACGACCGACCGGCTGGAGCTGACCGAGGAGAACCCCGCCCCGCTCGACCCGGCCACCGCGTACGACATCAACTCCTGGAACGTCCTGCACAACACCTTCCAGACGCTCATGCGGATGCCCCGCACGGGCTCGGAGCCCGAGCCCGACGCCGCCGAGCGGTGCGTCTTCGCCGACCGGCGCAGCGAGCAGTACCGCTGCACCCTCCGCGACGGCCTGACGTTCACCAACGGCCACGACCTGACGGCCGAGGACGTCAAGTTCTCGATCGAACGCATGCTGAAGATCAAGTACGACAACGGCCCGTACAGCCTCCTCACCAACGTCGACACGGTGGAGACCCCGGACGAGCGGACCGTGGTCTTCCACCTCAAGACGCCGGACGCGACGTTCCCCCTGAAGCTCGCCACCCCCGCCGCGGCCATCGTCGACAGCGAGGTCTACGCGAAGGACGAGCTGTACGACGGCTTCGAGATCGCCGGCTCCGGCCCGTACAGCCTGGAGGTGGAGCACGAGAACGACGTCGCCACCAAGGCCGTCTACACCGGCAACGAGGACTACAAGGGCGAGGTCGACCCGCAGAACGACGGCGTCGAGGTGCGCTACTTCGACGACGCCAAGAGCATGGAGGACAGCATCTCCGCCGGCGACATCGACGTGATGGGCCGCAGCCTGAAGCCGGAGCAGATCAACCGCCTCGACGAGGGCGACAGCGACGTCAACCTCTTCGAGACACCCGGCGCGGAGATCGCCTACCTCGTCTTCGACGTGCAGAACCCGACCGTCGAGGACGTGGCCGTCCGCCGGGCGATGGCCGAGCTGATCGACAGGACGAAGCTCGCCCGCGACGTCTACAAGCGCACCGTCGAACCCCTGTTCGCGATGATCCCGCGCGGCATCATCGGCCACAACACCGCTTTCCACGACGCCTACGGCGACCGTCCGGACGTCGACAGCGCCCGCGCACTACTGCGGGAGGCGGACGTCGAGACGCCCGTGCGGCTCACCCTGAACTACACCACCGACCACTACGGCGAGACGACGAAGGCCGAGTTCGAAGAGCTGCGCGACCAGCTCAACCAGTCCGGCCTCTTCGACGCCGACATCAAGGGCGAGACCTGGGAGACGTTCAAGAAGGGCTACGCGGACAACCGGTACGCCGTCTACGGCCTGCACTGGTACCCCGACTTCCCCGACCCCGACACGTTCACCGCGTCGTTCGTCGGAGCGGAGAACTTCACCCACAACAACTACGGAAGCTCCGTCATCGAGGATCTGATCCCGCGGACGCGCCAGGAGGCGCAGCGGGAACGTACGACGGACAGCTTCGAGCGGATCCAGGACGTCCTCGCAAGCGACGTCCCGTACCTCCCGCTCTGGCAGGGCAAGCAGTACATCGCGGCGCGCGACACCGTCACGGGGGCGGAGTGGGCGCTCAACTCGTCATCGACGCTGCAGCTGTGGGAGCTGGGGCGCGGGCTGAGCGAGTAGGTGCCACCGGCGGTGCCGCGCCGGCAGTAACCGACCCGAGTGAAGGAACCCACACACGTGAAGAAGGCTGTCCAGCGGTTCGCCCCACCCCTCGGCGCCGCCATGGCCACCGTACTGCTCGCCGCCGGCTGCGGCTCGGACTCCGGATCGGGGGCCGGCTCCGGTGACGCGGTCGTCATGGGGATGACCGACGAGGTGAGCTCCATCGACCCCGCCGCGGGCTACGACCCCGGCTCCTGGCTGGTGTTCAACAACGTCTTCCAGTCGCTGCTGAGCTTCCCCAAGGGCGCCACCGAGCCCGAGCCGGAGGCCGCGAAGGAGTGCGCCTTCGAGGACAACGACAGCCGCGTCTACACCTGCACGTTGCAGGACGGGCTGAAGTTCTCCAACGGCTCGGAACTCACCTCCGAGGACGTGAAGTTCTCCTTCGAACGCACCATCGGCATCAACCACCCCGACGGCCCCGCCGTCATGCTCGACTCGATCGGCGAGATCGAGACGCCCGACGAGCTGACCGTCACGTTCCGCCTGGACTACCCCGACGCGACCTTCCCCATGAAGATCGCCTCCGGCGCCGGCTCGATCGTCGACAGCGAGTCCTACCCGAAGGACAAGCTCCGCGAGGGCGGCGAGGCCGTCGGCTCCGGTCCGTACCGGCTCGACTCCTACCAGGAGGGCAAGGAGGCGGTCTTCTCCGTCTACTCCGGCTACAAGGGCACCGCGGAGCTGCAGAACTCCGGGATGACGCTGAAGCTGTACGGCGGCTCCGGCGGCGACGACCAGCTGAAGGCGGACCTGGAGAACGGCGACATCGACCTGGCCTACCGCGGCCTGGCGATGAAGGACATCGCCGAGCTCCAGGACCAGACCGGCGCCGGCCAGCAGATCAAGCTCGTCGAGGGCACCAGCGCCGAGGTGCAGCACCTGGTCTTCAACATGGAGGACCCGGTCGCCGGCGACCCGGCGGTCCGCAAGGCGTTCGCCTACCTCATCGACCGCAACGCGCTGGTCCGCGAGGTCTACCGGGGCACCGCGGAGGAGCTGTACTCGATCGTCCCGGCCGGCATCACCGGCCACAACACCGCCTTCTACGACACCTACGGCGACCGGCCCGACCCGGCCAGGGCCGAGCAGGTGCTGCGCCAGGCGGGCATCGACGACAAGGTACGGGTGACGCTCTACGCCACCCCCGAGCGCTTCGGGCCGGGCACCGTGCCGTCCTTCGAGCTGATCGCCGAGCAGCTCAACGCCAGCGGCCTGTTCGAGGCGGACGTCAAGTCCGTGCCGCTGGACGAGTTCGACAAGGGCGTGAAGAACGGCGCCTACGGCGTCTACGTCAAGGGCTGGGTGCCCGACTACCCGGACCCGGACAACTTCACCGCGCCGTTCTTCGGCAAGGACAACGTGCTGGCCAACAACTACGAGCCGGGCCGGATCACCAGCGAGCTGATCCCGCAGGCCGCGGCCCAGTCGGAGCGCACGGCCACGGTGGACGCGTACGGCGAGCTCCAGGACATCGTCGCCGACGAGCTGCCGGTGATACCGCTGTGGCAGGGCAAGCAGTACGCGGCCGCCCAGGAGAACATCCTCGGCCTGGAGTGGACGCTGGACGCCTCGACCGTCTTCAGGTTCTGGGAGATTTCGAAGGGCGCGGAGTGACCGCGCCCCCCGCCTGACCCGCCGCCCCGGCGGGCGGAGCCCTCCGCGCCGCAGTGCCGCAGGGCTCCCAGGTCCCTCAGGACCCTCCGGGGCGCACCAGGCCGCTCTCGTACGCGTACACCGCGGCCTGCACCCGGTCGCGCAGGCTCAGCTTCGTCAGCACGTGACCCACGTGGGTCTTCACCGTCGTCTCGCTGACGAACAGGTCCGCGGCGATCTCGGCGTTCGACAGCCCCCGCGCCACCAGCTTCAGCACCTCGACCTCGCGCTCCGTGAGCGTCTCCAGGGTGTCCGGGACGTCCTGCTCACCCGTCGGCAGCTTGGTCGCGAACTTGTCGAGCAGCCGCTTGGTGATGCTCGGGGCGAGCATCGCGTCCCCCGCCGCCACCACGCGGATCGCCTGCACCAACTCGCCGGCCGGCGCGTCCTTCAGCAGGAAGCCGCTGGCCCCGGCGCGCAGCGCCTCCACGACGTACTCGTCGAGGTCGAAGGTCGTCAGCACCAGCACCTTCGCGGGCCCGTCCCGGCCGGCGCCGGTGATCTGCCGGGTGGCCTCCACCCCGTCCATGCGCGGCATCCGGATGTCCATCAGCACCACGTCCGGCTGGAGCGCCCGGACCTGGTCGAGCGCCTGCAGCCCGTCGCCGGCCTCGCCGACGACGGCGATGTCCTGCTCGGCCTCCAGGATCATGCGGAAGCCGGTGCGCAGCAGCGGCTGGTCGTCGACGAGCAGGACGCGGATGGCCACAGGGACTCCTCTACCTCGGCCGGACCGAACTGTCAGGCGGTGTCCATTCTGCCCTGCGCGCCGTCCCCGTCCCCGGCCGGGCGGGGCCCCGGCATGCCCAGGTCGGCCGTGCCCAGCGGATACGGGGGCGGGGTGCCGCCGAAGGCCGGGCAGGAGTCCTGGAAGTCGCACCAGCCGCAGAGCCGGCCGGGCCTGGGCCGCCAGTCGCCGCTCTCCGTCGCGCGCTGGATCGCCTGCCACAGGGCGTGCAGCTTGCGCTCCACGCCGCGCAGGTCGGCCTCGTCCGGGTCGTACGTCAGGACGTCACCGCTGCCGAGGTAGACCAGCTGCAGCCGGCGCGGGACGCGGCCGCGCAGCCGCCACAGCACCAGCGCGTAGAACTTGATCTGGAAGAGGGCGTCCGCGGCGTACTCCGGCGGGGGCGCCTTGCCGGTCTTGTAGTCCACGACCCGGACGTCGCCGGTCGGAGCCACGTCGACCCGGTCGATGACGCCGCGCAGCTTCAGCCCGGAGGCCAGCACCGTCTCCACGAACAGCTCCCGCTCCTCGGGCTCCAGGCGCGCCGGATCCTCCAGCGTGAACCACCGCTCGACGAGCTGCTCGGCCCCGGCCAGCCACTCCGCCAGCCGCGCCGCCGCCCCCTCCGCGCCGCCCCCGCCGCTCCCGGCCTCCTCCGCGCCCGCACCCGCCGCCGCGCCGTCACCCTCCGCGAACAGCTCCGCCAGCTCCGGCCGCGCCGCCAGCATCCGCTCCCACGCCGGCGCCACCAGGGCCCGCGCCCGCGGGGGCGTACGCTCGGCAGCAGGATCGTCGAAGAGCCGCTCCAGCACCGCGTGCACCAGCGTCCCGCGGGCCGCGGAGGCGCGCGGCTTCTCCGGCAGCCTGTCGATCACCCGGAAGCGGTACATCAACGGGCAGGTCATGAAGTCGGCCGCGCGGGACGGGGACAGCGCCCGCGGCGGCTCCGCGGCCCGGGGAACGTCCGGCCGGGCGTCGCCCCCGGCCTGCGGCGGGGCGGGGTCCCCGGGGTGGTTCCCGGAATCGCTGCGGGTACTCATGGTGTACGACCCTAGAGCCCGCCACCGACATCCGGCGGCATACCATGCAGGCCGGACCGGCGGGCAACACACGGGGCGCCGCGAGCGGGCAGGAGTGGGAGCGTGAGCGAGGACCGCAGGGGCGACCGGCCCCGCCGCCGCGGCGGCATCCTCATGGGCCGCCCCTTCGGCGTGCCCGTGTACGTCGCCCCGAGCTGGTTCCTCGTCGCCGCGCTCATCACCTGGGTCTTCGGCGGCCAGCTGGAGCGGATCCTGCCCGACCTGGGCGCCCTGCGGTACGTCATCGCGCTGTTCTTCGCCGTCGCGTTCTACGCCTCCGTCCTCGTCCACGAGCTGGCCCACACCCGCGTCGCGATCCACTACAAGCTGCCCGTACGCCGCATCCAGCTCCAGTTCTTCGGCGGCGTCTCGGAGATCGAGAAGGAGTCCGAGACCCCCGGCCGCGAGTTCTGGCTCGCGTTCGCCGGCCCGCTGCTCTCGCTCGTCCTCGCCGCCGGCTTCTTCGGCGCCCTCCAGCTCGTCGAGGAGGACACGGTGCCCGCCGTGCTGCTCGCCGCGCTGACGATCTCCAACCTCATCGTGGCCGTCTTCAACCTGCTGCCCGGCCTGCCGCTGGACGGCGGCCGGATGCTGCGCGCCCTGGTGTGGAAGGTCAGCGGCAAGCCCATGACCGGCACCGTCGTCGCCGCCTGGGTGGGCCGCGCGCTGGCCGTGGCCACGCTCATCGGGCTGCCGCTGTTCACCCACTCCCGCACCTCCGACAACGGCAGCGTCGACACCGTCACCGACGCCCTGCTGGCCGCCATCCTCGCCGCGATCATCTGGACCGGGGCCGGCAACAGCCTGCGCATGGCCAGGCTCCGCGAGCGGCTGCCCGACCTGCGCGCCCGCGCACTCACCCGCCGGGCCGCCCCCGTCACCGCCGACACCCCGCTGTCCGAGGCGCTGCGCCGCGCCGACGCCGCCGGCGCCCGCGCCCTCGTCGTCGTCGACGGCCGCGGCGACCCCACCGGCGTCGTACGCGGCGCGGCCATCGCGCAGACGCCCGCCCACCGCCGCCCCTGGGTGGCCGTCAGCGCGCTCTCGCAGGACCTCACGGACGAGATGAAGGTCTCCGCCGAGCTGACCGGCGAGCAGCTGCTGGAACACCTGCGCGAGAGCCCGCACAGCGAGTACCTCGTGCTGGAGGAGACCGGCCACATCTACGGCGTCCTCGCCACCGCCGACGTCGAGCGCGCCTTCGTCGCCGCGATGGCCCGGCCGCAGTCCTGACCACCGCAGGCCGGTAGGGTGAGCGGCATGTCCGAGCCGACCGGTGCCGCCCGCCGCCGCGGGCCCTTCCAGGTCGGGGACCAGGTACAGCTCACCGACCCCAAGGGCCGCCACTACACGTTCACGCTCGAAGCCGGGAAGTCCTTCCACACCCACAAGGGCTCCTTCCCGCACGACGAGCTGATCGACGCCCCCGAGGGAACCGTCGTACGCACCACGGGCAACGTCCCGTACCTCGCGCTGCGCCCCCTGCTCCCCGACTACGTCCTGTCCATGCCGCGCGGAGCGGCCGTCGTCTATCCCAAGGACGCCGGCCAGATCCTCGCCTTCGCCGACGTCTTCCCCGGCGCGCGCGTGGTCGAGGCGGGCGTCGGCTCGGGATCGCTGACCAGCTTCCTGCTGCGCGCCGTCGGCGACAGCGGCATGCTCCACTCCTACGAGCGCCGCGCGGACTTCGCCGACGTCGCCCGGCAGAACGTCGAGCGCTACTTCGGCGGCCCGCACCCCGCCTGGCAGCTGACCGTCGGCGACCTTCAGGACAACCTCTCCGACAGCGACGTCGACCGCGTCATCCTCGACATGCTCGCGCCCTGGGAGTGCCTCGACGCCGTCGCCAAGGCCCTGGTGCCCGGCGGCATCCTCTGCGCCTACGTCGCCACCACCACCCAGCTCGCCCGCACCGTGGAGTCCATCCGCGAGCACGGCAACTTCAACGAGCCGCAGGCGTGGGAGACCATGCTGCGCAACTGGCACGTCGAGGGCCTGGCCGTACGCCCCGACCACCGCATGATCGGCCACACCGGCTTCCTGCTCACCGCCCGCCGGCTCGCCGACGGCGTCGAGCCGCCGCTGCGCCGCCGGCGGCCCGCGAAGGGCGCGTACGGGGAGGACTACACCGGCCCCGGTGGCCAGCGGGCCGACGCGAGGGGCTGAGGAGGCCGCCGGGACCCCGGCCCGGGTGCCCGGACACGGCCGCCCGGGGCGGCCCGCCCGGGCGGCCGGGCCACGCGGGCGCCACAGAACCCGGCACAGAACACCGCACAGAAGCGGCACGGGACGTTCCGCGGGCGGGCGGGGTGTGACACCATGCTGCCCTCTCCCACGGCCCTCCCAGCCCTCCCAGGAGCCCCACCCGTGCAGCCTCTGCCCGGCGCCGACCTCCCGCACACCCACCCCCGCGCGGTCCACTGGGTCGCCACCGCCGCCGCCATGGCCGGCGTCATCGCCCTCGCGGCCCTCATCCAGCCCCCGAGCGTCGCCGCCGGCAACGACGGCAAGGGCGCCCACGCCGGCCGCCCCGCCCCCGGCCCCGACCCGGACTCCGCCACCTACCCCCTCGACTGCGCCGGCACCGAGCCCGAGGTCTACAAGCACGGCTCGGCCGACTTCGACGCCGACGGCCGCGCCGAGACCGTCGCCGTGGTCCGCTGCCGGTCCGCCGCCGGCACCCCGCCCAGCGGCATGTACGTCCTGTCATCCACCAAGCCCGGGGTGTCACCCCACGTGACCGCCACCCTGGTCGACCCCGCCGAAGGGATGAGCGTCGGGGAATTCGCTGTCCGCGAAAACGAGATCTCGGCCACCCTCCTCGGCTACTCCTCGCCCGACGTCCCCCGCAGCAAGCCGGACAAGCAGCGCAAGGTGACCTGGAAGTGGGACGACGGCCGCTTCGGCCTCACCGCCGAACCGGTCCCCGGCACCCAGGTCTGAGCCCCCCGCCGGCACCCCGCGCGCACCGCCTTCCCGCCGGTCCCCGGAACACGCCGGGGACCGGTCGCCGTTCCGCTGCAATTCCAGGCACCCTTGGCGGGTGTTGAGCGTTGTAGACGAAACAAATGGCTGCTTTCCGATGTTGCTGATTGGGTATTTGCCTGGCGTGAGGACGGGCGCACGGGTGAAGATCGGATGCACCCCGACCGTCTTTGTGATCTAGGGGTTTCAAGTGGGACGCGGCCAGGTAGGGTCAGGAAGCGTCCAGCTCCCCTTGGAGGAGGTGAGGACCGTGGCAGCCCACGACGACGACACCAACCGCGGCATCCGGCCGGGTCGAGGGTCCGAAGACCCTGCCGGTCAGGTCGCCTACCTTGAGCAGGAGATCGCCGTCCTGCGACGAAAGCTCGCCGACTCGCCGCGTCACACGAGGATCCTCGAAGAACGCATCGTCGAGTTGCAGACCAACCTCGCGGGCGTGTCCGCGCAGAACGAGCGACTCGCCAACACTCTCCGTGAGGCCCGCGACCAGATCGTGGCCCTCAAGGAAGAGGTCGACCGGCTGGCCCAGCCGCCCGCCGGCTTCGGCGTCTTCCTGGAGGCCAACGAGGACGGCACCGCGGACATCTTCACCGGCGGCCGCAAGCTGCGGGTGAACGTCAGCCCCAGCGTGGAGCTGGACGAGCTCCGCCGCGGCCAGGAGCTGATGCTCAACGAGGCGCTCAACGTGGTCGAGGCCATGGAGTTCGAGCGCTCCGGCGACATCGTCACCCTCAAGGAGATCCTGGAGGACGGCGAGCGCGCCCTCGTCATGGGCCACACCGACGAGGAAAAGGTGGTACGGCTCGCCGAGCCGCTGCTGCACACCACCATCCGCGCCGGCGACGCCCTGCTCCTGGAGCCCCGCTCCGGATACGTCTACGAGGTCATCCCCAAGAGCGAGGTCGAGGAGCTCGTCCTCGAAGAGGTCCCCGACATCGACTACACCAAGATCGGCGGCCTGGGCAACCAGATCGAGCTGATCAGGGACGCCGTCGAGCTGCCGTACCTCTACCCCGACCTCTTCAAGGAACACGAGCTGCGGCCCCCGAAGGGCGTCCTGCTCTACGGCCCCCCCGGCTGCGGCAAGACGCTCATCGCCAAGGCCGTCGCCAATTCCCTGGCCAAGAAGGTCGCCGAGCACACCGGCCGCCCCGCCGGGAAGAGCTACTTCCTGAACATCAAGGGCCCCGAGCTGCTCAACAAGTACGTCGGCGAAACCGAGCGGCACATCCGCCTGGTCTTCCAGCGGGCCCGCGAGAAGGCCAGCGAGGGCACCCCCGTCATCGTCTTCTTCGACGAGATGGACTCCCTCTTCCGCACCCGCGGCTCCGGCGTCAGCTCCGACGTCGAGAACACCATCGTCCCCCAGCTGCTCTCCGAGATCGACGGCGTGGAGGGCCTGGAGAACGTCATCGTCATCGGCGCCTCCAACCGCGAGGACATGATCGACCCCGCGATCCTCCGCCCCGGCCGGCTCGACGTGAAGATCAAGATCGAGCGCCCCGACGCCGAGGCCGCGAAGGACATCTTCTCGAAGTACCTCACCCGGACCCTGCCGCTGCACACCGAGGACATGTCGGAACACGGCGGCTCCCCCGAGGCCACGGTCGACGCGATGATCCAGTCCGTCGTCGAGCAGATGTACGCCGAGTCCGAGGAGAACAGGTTCCTGGAGGTCACCTACGCCAACGGCGACAAGGAAGTCCTCTACTTCAAGGACTTCAACTCCGGCGCGATGATCGAGAACATCGTGGACCGCGCCAAGAAGATGGCCATCAAGGCGTTCCTCGACCACAACCAGAAGGGCCTGCGCGTCTCCCACCTGCTCGCCGCCTGCGTCGACGAGTTCAAGGAGAACGAGGACCTGCCCAACACCACCAACCCCGACGACTGGGCCCGCATCTCCGGAAAGAAGGGCGAGCGGATCGTCTTCATCCGCACCCTCGTCACCGGAAAGCAGGGCGCGGACACGGGCCGCTCCATCGACACGGTGGCCAATACCGGCCAGTACCTGTAAATGCATCGATCCGGCTGCGGGGGGCACCACACGGCCGCCCGCAGCCGGACACGCATTTCCACGGGTACAAACGGACCGGAGCAAAGACTGTAATGATCTCCCCACCGCCGCTGAGGCGTTCTAGGCTCTTCCCCACCGGCGCGTCGCACAGCGCAACGCCACCACGGGGACCACGCGTGCCGCAGACGCAGCGGCACATGAGTGCCGTCCAGGGCCGGGGCCGGCACCGGGCAAGGAGGGCCGCATGACCGTACGGCGAGTAATGGGCATCGAGACGGAGTACGGAATCTCCGTCCCGGGCCACCCCAACGCCAATGCCATGCTCACCTCGTCCCAGGTCGTCAACGCGTACGCCGCGGCGATGCACCGGGCGCGGCGCGCCCGCTGGGACTTCGAGGAGGAGAACCCGCTGCGGGACGCCCGCGGCTTCGACCTCGCCCGCGAGGCCGCCGACGCCAGCCAGCTGACCGACGAGGACATCGGCCTCGCCAACGTCATCCTCACCAACGGCGCCCGGCTCTACGTGGACCACGCCCACCCCGAATACAGCGCCCCCGAGGTCACCAACCCCCGCGACGCCGTCCTCTGGGACAAAGCCGGCGAACGTGTCATGGCCGAGGCCGCGGAACGCGCCGGCCAGCTGCCCGGCGCCCAGCCCATCCACCTCTACAAGAACAACACCGACAACAAGGGCGCGTCCTACGGCTGCCACGAGAACTACCTGATGAAGCGGGAAACCCCCTTCTCGGACATCGTGCGCCACCTCACGCCCTTCTTCGTCTCCCGCCAGGTCTTCGCCGGCGCCGGCCGCGTCGGCATCGGCCAGGACGGCAACGAACACGGCTTCCAGCTCAGCCAGCGCGCCGACTACTTCGAGGTCGAGGTCGGCCTGGAGACCACCCTCAAACGCCCCATCATCAACACCCGCGACGAGCCCCACGCCGACGCCGAGAAATACCGCCGGCTGCACGTCATCATCGGCGACGCGAACCTGTCCGAGATCTCCACCTACCTCAAACTCGGCACCACCGCCCTGGTGCTGTCGATGATCGAGGACAACTTCATCGCCGTCGACCTCGCCGTCGAACAGCCGGTACGCACCCTCCACCAGGTCTCCCACGACCCCTCCCTGCGCCACCAGGTCGTCCTGCGCAGTGGGCGCACACTCACCGCCGTACAGCTCCAGATGGAGTACTGCGAGCTGGCCCGCAAATACGTCGAGGAGCGCTACGGCGCCGACGCCGACGACCAGACCAAGGACGTGCTCACCCGCTGGGAGGACACCCTCAACCGGCTGGAGGCCGACCCCATGAGCCTGGCCGGCGAGCTGGACTGGCTGGCCAAGCGGGAACTGCTGGAGGGCTACCGCCGCCGCGACGCCCTGGAGTGGGACGCCGCGCGCCTGGCGCTCGTCGACCTGCAGTACGCCGACGTACGTCCGGAGAAGGGCCTGTACAACCGCCTCGCGGCCCGCGGCCGCATCAAGCGGCTGCTGGACGAGGACGACGTCGTACGGGCCGTGAAGAACCCCCCGGAGGACACCAGGGCGTACTTCCGCGGCCGCTGCCTGGAGCAGTACGCGGACGACGTCGCCGCGGCCTCCTGGGACTCGGTGATCTTCGACCTCCCGGGTCGTGACTCTCTGCAACGGGTGCCGACGCTGGAACCCCTGCGGGGTACGCGCAACCACGTCAAGGAGCTGCTGGACCGCTGCCGCACGGCAGAGGAGCTGGTACGGGTCCTGTCCGGCGGCTGAGCCGCGGAGGGGCGGGGGCGGAGAGTCAGGGAGGCGGGACGGACCGGGCTAAAGGTGGCGCGGAGGGGAATCATCCGGGTGGCCTTCGAGCGTTGACAGAGCACCGGGCCGATGTCAGGCCCAGCTTGTAGGGTCGGATCTTGCAGGGCGACGCAGTCAGGACCATCGGGCGACACCGAGCGGGGTGAGGGAAATGGCGACCAAGGACAGCGGTGGTGGTCAGCAGAAGGCCACGCGGTCCCAGGAGGAGGTCGAGGAGCAGGCGCAGGACGCCGAGGTCTCCGAAGACCTGAAGGAACGGCAGGAGCAGCTGTCGGAGGACGTGGACTCGGTTCTCGACGAAATCGATGATGTGCTCGAGGAGAACGCCGAGGATTTCGTGAGGTCCTTCGTTCAGAAGGGTGGACAGTAGTTCACGAATATGAACGAAGAGAAGCGTTGCCCGCGTTGCGAGCGGACCCTCTCCGTGAGCTCGTATGCAAGTAACAGGTCTGCGCGGGACGGGTTACAGGCTTACTGTCGCAGGTGCTCAGCTGAGTACTACCGGCAGCGACGGGAGGCGAAGGGCCACCGGGTCCGGGCCAAGGTGCCGGTTGCCCGAGGCCACAAGCGTTGTCCTCAGTGTCGTGAAGTCAAACCCCACTCGGCGTGGGAGCGGAACCGGTCTTCGTCGGACGGTTGGGCCAGCTACTGCCGGGAATGTCGGGCGAAGCGCAATCGGGAGGGCTACTTCCGGAGGAAGTACGGCCTCACGGAGGCCGAGCGTGACGCTCTCATCGTCTCCCAGGGTGGGGTGTGCCTCATCTGCCTGGCAGCTCGCGCCGAGCATGTCGACCACGACCACCAGACAGGTAGGGTCCGGGGCGTATTGTGCTTCAGCTGCAACGCGGCCCTGGGGCAGTTCAAGGACCGGCCGGACGTCATCAGGCGTGCCGCCGCTTACGTGGAAGGAACCGTGTGGAAGCCACCTCTCGGAGCACCGGGCGCCTGCCTGCCGCCTTCCTGACCCCGGGCTCGTCCTCGTTCATGGACTTCCTGGGTGAGCACGCTCCCGCCGCCCTCCCGGGCAACCGGGAGCTACCGCCCGTGAAGGGCGCCGTCGAGGCGCCGCACGGCACCACCATCGTGGCCGTGTCCTTCCCGGGCGGGGTCGTGCTCGCCGGGGACCGCCGCGCCACCATGGGGAACATGATCGCCCAGCGCGACATCGAGAAGGTCTTCCCCGCCGACGAGTACTCGGCCATCGGCATCGCCGGCACCGCCGGTGTGGCCGTCGAGATGGTGCGGCTGTTCCAGCTGGAGCTGGAGCACTTCGAGAAGGTCGAGGGCGCGCAGCTCTCGCTGGAGGGCAAGGCCAACCGGCTGTCCACGATGATCCGGTCCAACCTCGGCATGGCGATGCAGGGCCTGGCCGTGCTGCCGCTCTTCGCCGGGTGGGACCCGGCGCGGGAGAAGGGCCGTATCTTCTCGTACGACGTGACCGGTGGCCGGACCGAGGAGCGGGGCTTCACCTCCGTGGGCTCGGGGTCGGTGTTCGCCCGGGGCGCGTTGAAGAAGCTGTACACCGAGGAGCTGACGGAGGAGCAGGCCGCCACCGTCGTCGTCCAGGCGCTGTACGACGCCGCGGACGACGACTCCGCCACCGGCGGGCCCGACATGACCCGACGCATCTATCCCATCGTCACGTCCATCACCGACGAGGGCTTCCGCAGGCTCGGCGAGGCCGAGGTCGCCGAGATCGCCCGCTCGGTGGTCGACCGGCGGCTGGAGCAGCCCGACGGCCCGCGCGCCTCCGTGCTCTGACAGCGCGGCCCCACGAGATTTCCCACCGAGCAGAGAGGGACGGATAAGCCGGTGTCGACACCGTTCTATGTCTCACCCCAGCAGGCCATGGCGGACCGCGCGGAGTACGCCCGCAAGGGCATCGCGCGCGGGCGCAGCGTGGTGGTGCTGCAGTACAGCGACGGGATCCTGTTCGTCGCCGAGAACCCGTCCCGGGCCCTGCACAAGGTCAGCGAGATCTACGACAGGATCGCCTTCGCCGCCGTCGGGAAGTACAACGAGTTCGAGAACCTGCGCATCGGCGGTGTCCGGTACGCGGATCTGCGCGGGTACACGTACGACCGTGAGGACGTCACCGCCCGCGGTCTGGCCAACGTCTACGCCCAGACTCTCGGCACCATCTTCTCCAGCGGCGCCGAGAAGCCGTACGAGGTGGAGCTGATCGTCGCGGAGGTGGGGGAGACCCCCGCCGACGACCAGATTTTCCGGCTGCCGCACGACGGGTCGATCGTCGACGAGCACGGTTCGGTCGCGGTCGGCGGCAACGCCGACCAGATCAGCAGCTATCTCGATCAGCGGCACCGTGAGGGCATGACGCTGGCGGAGGGGCTGAAGCTGGCCGCGGAGTCGCTTGCCCGGGACAACAACGGCGGTGAGCGGGAGCTGACGTCGAAGCAGCTGGAGGTCGCGGTCCTCGACCGCAACCGGGCGCAGCAGCGCAAGTTCCGGCGGATTCTGGGCACGCAGCTCTCCCGGCTGCTGGAGGAGGACGGCGACGGTTCGGCGGCCGGGTCCGGTCCCGGGGACGACGCCGGCGACGCCGATGAGTCCGCGGACGCCCCCGGGACCGGGGACACGGGGGACGGCGCCGCGGAGAAGTCCGGCGAGGACTCCGGCGAGGACTCCGGCAAGAACAAGAAGAAGAAATAGCCGTACGGCGTTGTCGCACGGGCGGGCTCTGCCACGGGCCCGCCCGTCGCCGTGTCCGGACCCGACCGCGCCCGGGCGCGCCCGCCCACCGCGCCCGCGCCCGTGGGGCGGCGCGGGCCGTTACGCGTCCGGGGCGGGGGCCGTGGAGTGCCGGACCGTCAGCCGGGCGGGGACCGTGGTGCTGCCCGGGCGGCGGCCCGCCAGGGCGTCGAGCAGCGCCGTCATTCCGGCGGCGCCCACGGTGTCGGCGGGGAGCCGTACGGTGGTCAGCTCCGGCTCGACGGCGGTGGCCAGTGCCAGGTCGTCGAAGCCCGTGACGGACACGTCGTGGGGGACGCGCAGCCCGAGGCGTCGTACGGCCTTGCAGGCGCCCGCGGCGAGCAGGTCGTCGTCGCACACCAGCGCGGTGGGCCGGTCGGCCGGCGGTCCGGTGAGCGCCCGCCCGGCGGCCGCCAGTCCGCCCGCGACGGAGAGGTCGGCGTGTTCGGTGCGCGTGCGGGTGCCGGGCGTGGCGGCGAGCGCGTCGGCCAGCGCGCGGCGGCGGGCGGCGAAGGTCCAGGAGTCGATGCCGGCGGCGATGTGGGTGATGCGGCGGTGGCCGAGTGCGAGCAGGTGGCGGGTGACCTGGCGCATGCCGTCGGCGACGTCGGCGTTGACGGTGGCGACGGCGCCGGTGTCGGCGGGGTCGCTGTCGAGCATGACGAGCGGCAGCCGGCCGCCGCGGAGCGCCCGTACGGCGTCGGTGGCCATGGAGGAGGCGATGACGCCGTCGACGGCGGCGTGTGCGGCGGCGAAGGGGTCGGGGGCGGGGCCGATGCCCTGGGGTGAGGGGTAGAGGACGACGCCGAAGTCGTGGGCGGCGGCGGCGCGGGCGGCGCCGGTGTGGACGCCGGCGAAGAACTCGTTGGTGAGGGCGGGGACGACGAGGAGCGCGGTGCGGGTGCCGCCGGTGCGGAGGGTGCGGGCGGCGGCGTTGGGGCGGTAGCCGAGTTCGCGGGCGGCGGCGCGGACGGCGTCGGCCTTGGCGGCGGAGACGCGGCCGCGCCATTTGTCGCCGAGGACGAGGGAGACGGCGGCCTGTGAGACGCCCGCGGCGCGGGCGACGTCGCGGCTGGTGACGGCGGTGCGGCGGGCGGCGGCGGGGGGTCGTGGGGCGGTGTCGCCCGCGCCGGGGGGTCCGCCGCGGCCCGCGTCTCCGTGTCCGCCGCGCATCCTGCCTCCTCGTCGCGTTTCCCTGTCGGGGCTCTGCTGCTGGACCGCCCCGGGGCCCGGGCCCGGGGTCCGGGGCCGGGGTCCGGCCTGATCCGTCAGGAGGGTCCCGGGGTCGACCCTCGCCCGTGTTACGTATAACCTACGGCGTTATACGTAACACGCCAGCGTCGCGGGAGGGGTAGTGCTGCGGGGATACGCCGAGTTGCTGCGCGTCCGGCACGTCGGCCGGCTGCTCACCGGCACGCTGGTCGGGCGGCTGCCCAACGCCACCGCGGCCTTCGCCATCGTGCTGTTCGTCCGCGCCGAGGGCGGCTCGTACACCCTCGGCGGCATCCTCTCCGGCGGCTACGGCCTGGCCACCGCCGTCGGACAGCCGCTCCTCGGCCGGGCCGTCGACCTCCGCGGCCAGCCGCGCGTGCTGCTGCCCAGCGCCCTGCTGTCCGCCGCCGGCATGGCGCTCTTCGCCGTCGTGGGCATCGAGCCGCTGCCGGTGGCCTGCGCCGCCGTGCTGGCGGCCGGGCTGTTCACGCCGCCGCTGGAGGGCGCGCTGCGCGCGCTGTGGCCCAGCGTGCTCCAGCGGGAGGACCGGGTGCACGGCGCGTATGCCCTGGACGCCGTGGCGCAGGAGGTGATGTTCGCCGTCGCGCCGCTGATCGTCACCCTGCTGGTGGGCACGGCCTCCGAGGCGGCCGCGCTGCTCGTGCTGAACGCCCTGGGCGTGCTGGGCGCCCTGTGGGTGGTGCTGTCGCCGCCCGCCCGCCGGTGGCGCTCCGAGCCCCGTGAGGCGCACTGGCTGGGCGCCCTGCGCGCGCCCGGGCTGCTGGTGGTCCTCGGCGCCTTCTTCTTCGTCGGTGCCGCCCTCGGCGCCACGGCGGTCGCCTCCGTCGCGTACGCCGACGCCCGCGGCGACGACGCCGTCGGCGGCTACCTGCTGTCCGCGCTCGGCGCCGGCGCCCTGGTCGGCGGCCTGGTCTACGGCGCCCGGCAGTGGCGCGGCCCGGCCGAGCGGCGGCTCCAGCTGCTCCTGGCCGGCCTGGCGGCCGGCTACCTGCCGCTGACGCTCACCCCCGGCACCGCCGTGATGACGCTGCTCGCGGGCGTCGCGGGCCTGTTCCTGGCCCCGGCGCTGGCCTGCTCCTTCGTCGTCCTCGACCGGCACGCGCCGCGCGGCACGGCCACGGAGGCGTTCTCCTGGCTGGTGACGACCTTCGGCTTCGGCGCCGCCGCCGGCACCGCGGTCAGCGGCCCCGCCGTCGAGTACGGCGGCGAGAGGGGCGGCTTCGCGGTCGTCGGGCTCAGCGGGGTGGCGGCGCTGCTGGTGCTGACCGGCTTCGTACGGATTCTGGCGCGAACCGGCCGACCGCGACCGGCGGTCGAAAAAGATCGAATCGACGGAGCTGCACCCGGTTTCGAAACTGAGCGACAGGCGTAATGTTCAGTCATGGACCGCCGCATCTTCGGGCTTGAGAACGAGTACGGCGTCACGTGCACGTTCCGGGGGCAGCGCCGCCTGTCCCCGGACGAGGTGGCGCGCTATCTCTTCCGCCGAGTCGTCTCCTGGGGCCGCAGCAGCAACGTCTTCCTGCGCAACGGGGCACGGTTGTACCTGGACGTCGGCTCGCACCCCGAATACGCAACTCCCGAGTGTGACAACGTCATCGAGCTGGTCACCCACGACAAGGCGGGCGAGCGCATTCTCGAAGGTCTCCTCGTGGACGCCGAGCGCCGGCTCCACGAGGAGGGCATCGCCGGCGACGTCTACCTCTTCAAGAACAACACCGACTCCGCCGGGAACTCCTACGGCTGCCACGAGAACTACCTGGTGGCCCGGCACGGCGAGTTCTCGCGGCTCGCCGACATCCTCATCCCGTTCCTCGTCACCAGGCAGCTGATCTGCGGCGCGGGCAAGGTGCTGCAGACGCCGCGCGGCGCGGTCTACTGCGTCAGCCAGCGCGCCGAGCACATCTGGGAGGGCGTCAGCTCCGCCACGACCCGCTCCCGGCCCATCATCAACACCCGCGACGAGCCGCACGCCGACGCCGAGCGCTACCGCCGGCTGCACGTCATCGTCGGCGACTCCAACATGTCCGAGACGACGATGCTGCTGAAGGTCGGCGCCACCGACCTCGTCCTGCGCATGATCGAGGCCGGCACGGTGATGCGCGACCTGACCCTGGAGAACCCGATCCGGGCGATCCGCGAGGTCAGCCACGACATGACCGGGCAGCGCAAGGTGCGCCTCGCCAGCGGGCGCGAGGCGTCCGCGCTGGAGGTGCAGCAGGAGTACTACGAGAAGGCCGTGGACTTCTGCGAACGCCGCGGCATCCGCACCGGCACCGTCGAGCGCGTCCTGGAGCTGTGGGGGCGCACCCTGGAGGCGATCCGCACCCAGGACCTCGCCAAGGTCGGCACGGAGATCGACTGGGTCATGAAGCACCAGCTGATCGAGCGCTACCGGACGAAGAACAACATCACCCTCTCCCACCCCCGGATCGCCCAGATAGACCTCGCCTACCACGACATCCACCGCCGCCGCGGGCTGTACTACCTGCTGGAGAAGCGCGGCCAGGCCGCCCGGGTCTGCAACGACCTGAAGGTCTTCGAGGCCAAGTCGGTCCCGCCGCAGACCACCCGGGCCCGGCTGCGCGGCGACTTCATCCGCCGGGCCCAGGAGCAGCGCCGGGACTTCACCGTGGACTGGGTGCACCTGAAGCTGAACGACCAGGCGCAGCGCACGGTGCTGTGCAAGGACCCGTTCCGCTCCGTGGACGACCGGGTGGAAAAGCTGATCGCCGGAATGTAGGCGGGGCGCGCGTTGCCCGTGCGGTTGACGGGTTGACGGGGATCCGGGCGCCGAGGCCGTAGAGTGGCCGGAGCTGCCCGGACCCCCTACACGAGTTGGACCCATGACATCTCGCAACATGACCCGCATGGGGGCGGCGCTCGTCGTGCCCGCCCTGCTGCTCGCCGCGGCCTGCGGCTCCGAAGACTCCTCCGACTCGGACAACGGGGGCGGCAAGGCCGCCGCCGTGACGAAGGTCACGGGCGACTTCGGCGAGAAGCCGAAGATCAAATTTCCGGACGGCGCCGAGGCGGCCGACGAGGTCGTCGTGAAGACCCTCAGCGAGGGCGACGGGGACAAGGTCGGCAAGGGCGACCAGGTCCGGCTGGACTTCGCCGGCAAGGCCATGAAGGACGACCAGGCTCTGGGCAGCACCTGGGCGAAGCCCGCCGCCCAGGGCGGCCAGCAGAGCGCCGGCGGCCCCCGCCAGCAGGTGATCGGGAAGATCGGCGAGCCGAACCAGGCGCTGCCCCCGCCGGTCCTGGACTCCGTCGCCGGCCACACCGTGGGCAGCCGCCTGCTGGTCGAGGGCACGGCCGGCGCGCTGGTGGGCGAGAACCTCAACCCCGAGTCGGGCATCGAGCAGAGCGACGGCCTGGTCTGGGTCATCGACGTCGTCGGCGCCGAGAAGGTCGACGCCAAGGCCGAGCTGAAGGGCGAGTCCGCCGAGCCGCGCGAGGGCATGCCGGACGTCGAGGTCCCCGCGGGCAAGGCCGCGAAGATCACCGTCCCGGACGGCGCGGAGGCCCCGAAGGAGCTCAAGGAGCAGGTCCTCATCGAGGGCAAGGGCGCCGAGGTCAAGGCGGGCGAGGGGCTCATCGCGCAGTACACCGGCTACGCCTGGGAGGACGGGAAGAAGTTCGACTCCTCCTGGGACAACAGCGGCGCGACCGTGTTCCAGATCGGCACCGGCATGGTCGTGGAGGGCTGGGACAAGGGGCTCGTCGGCAAGCACGTCGGCGACCGGGTGCTGCTGGTCGTCCCGCCGGAGCTGGGCTACGGCAAGTCCGAGGGCAACGAGCTGCAGAAGAAGACCCTGATCTTCGTCGTCGACATCCTCGGCACGGTCTGACCTGCGGTCGGCGTGGCGGGTCGGGTTCCGGCTGGTCGGCGGCGGTGGGGCGTGCCGTGTGGGTGGGGGCGGGGCACGGTCTGACCTGCGGTCGGCGTGGCGGGTCGGGTTCCGGCTGGTCGGCGGCGGTGGGGCAGGCCCCGGTCGGGGGATGTAGCACCGGACCGGCCGTCCTCGCCGCGCCGGGGGAGGCGGCGGGGGAGCCGGCCGGGGGCGTCTGCGAGACTTGGCAGCCCAGTCACCGTCACTCATGCACGAGGAGTGTTCTTCCGTGAGCATCGACAAGCCCGAGGTCGACTTCCCCGAGGGCCCGGCGCCCGCCGGCCTGGAGGTCCAGGACCTGTGGGAGGGCGAAGGACCCGAGGCGAAGGCCGGTGACACCGTCTCCGTCCACTACGTCGGGGTCGCCTTCTCCAGCGGCGAGGAGTTCGACGCCAGCTGGAACCGCGGCAAGCCGCTGCAGTTCCAGCTCGGTGCCGGCCAGGTCATCCCCGGCTGGGACCAGGGCGTGCAGGGCATGAAGGTCGGCGGCCGGCGCCGGCTGACCATCCCGCCGCACCTGGCCTACGGCGACGCCGGCGCCGGCGGCGGCCGTATCAAGCCGGGCGAGACGCTGATCTTCGTCTGCGACCTGGTCGCGGTCTGACCCGCCGCCGACGGGCTGTCCGCCCGTAGCACAGCGCAGGGCCCCCGTCGCGCGACGGGGGCCTTCGCTTTGGCCGCCGGGCCCGGGCGGAGTACCGTCGTCATCTGCGAACCCCGGCGACACGCGCGGACGGGGTCGCCGGCGGCGGCCGTGCGCCGCCCCGGACGCGCTGCTTAAGGAGAACCCCTCGATGGCCATCGCCAAGGCGGAGCGGCTGATGTGCCTGGCGCTGTGCCTGCTCGGCACGGGCCGGCCGCTCAGCAAGCGGGAGCTGCGCACGTCCATCGAGGCGTACGTGGAAGCCTTCGGACCCGGCCGCGGGGCGGCGTTCGGGTCCGACACCTCCGGTGAGGACGCGTTCAACCGGATGTTCGAGCGCGACAAGGACGACCTGCGCGAGCTGGGTCTCGTCATCGACACCGTGGAGGGCCTGGACGGCGAGCCGGGCTATCTGGCGCGCCGGGACCACAACCGGCTGCCGCCCGTCACCCTCGACGCCGAGGAGGCCGCCGCCCTCACGGTGGCCGCGAAAGTGTGGCAGCAGGCCCGGCTCGCCGGCGCGGCCAGCGGCGCGCTGCAGAAGCTGCGGGCCGCCGGGATGCCGCTCGCCGGGGCCGCCGACAGCCCCGAGGCGGGTGCGGTGGAGCAGGTCAGCGCCCTGGAGCCGCGGATTCCGGTACGTGAGGCGGCGTTCGAGCCGCTGATGCTGGCCTGCCGGGACCGCCGGCCCGTCGTCTTCCCGTACCGCAAGGCCAATGCGGCCCGCCCGGAGGACCGGCACGTGGAGCCGTGGCAGCTGGAGTGCTGGCGCGGCCACTGGTACCTCGTCGGCCACGACCGCGGCCGCGACGCGGAGCGCGTCTTCCGGCTCTCCCGCATCACCGGCCGGGTCCGCCACCGCGGCCGCGGCTTCACCGCCGAGGTCCCGGACCGCGTCACCGTGCGCGAGACCGTCGAGCGCTGGGCCGGGGAGAGCGCCGACCGCTCGGCCCTGATCCGGCTCCGCGCCGGCGCCGGCTACCCGCTGCGCGCCCGGGCGTACGGCATCCGCGAGGCCGTGGACGCCGGCTGGGACGAGCTGGAGATCCCGTACGGGCACGGACTGGACGCCTGGCTGGTGGAGTTCGGGCCCGACGTGGTCGTGCTGGAGCCCGCCGAGCTGCGGGCCGACGTCATCGACCGGCTGCGCGCCGTGGCCAAGGGCTGAGGGGGAGCGGGGGAGCAGTGGCGAGTGCCATCGACCAGACCCGGCGGATGCTGTCGCTGGTGACGTATCTGCGGGAGCGCAACGGCGCGTACCTCTCGGACGTCGCCCGGGCCTTCGGCGTGACCGAGGACGAGCTGATCTCCGACCTGGACGTGCTGCCGATGTGCGGGACGAGCTTCCGCGGCGGCGACCTGCTCGACATCGACACCGACGGCGAGCGCATCTGGTTCCGCAACCCCGAGTCCACCGGCACCGGCGAGCCGCTGCGACTGGCCGCGGACGAGGCCACCGCCCTGCTGGTGGCCGCCCGGGCGGTGGCCACTTTGCCCGGGCTGCGCGCCGGCGACCGGCAGGCGCTGCTGCGGGCCACCGCGAAGCTGGAGGCGGCGGCGGGCGAGTCGGCGGCGGCCAGCTCCAGCCTGTCGGTGACCTTCGAGTCCGAGGGCGGGGTCTTCGCCGAGGTGGACCGGGCCATCTCCGAGCGGCGCCGGCTGTGGCTGCGCTACTACTCGCCGTCCCGCGACGAGCTGACCGAGCGGGAGATCGACCCGATCCGGCTGGTCACCGTCGGGCACACGTACGTGGAGGCGTGGTGCCGGCTGTCGGAGGCGCGGCGTACGTTCCGGCTGGACCGGGTCGCCGCGATCCGGATCCTCGACGCCCCGGCCGACCCGCCGCCCGTGGAGCTGCGCGACCTGTCCGCGGGCATCGTCCAGCCGTCCGAGGAGGACCCGGAGGTCGTCATCGAGGTGGGCCCCGGCGGCCGCTGGGTCGCCGAGTACTACCCGCACGACAGCGCGGAGGAGCTGCCCGACGGGGGGCTGCGGATCTCGCTGCGCGCCCCCGACCCCGCGTCGCTGCGGCGGCTGGCGCTGCGGCTGGGCCGGGACGGGCGGATCGTCTCGCCGGGCGACCTGGCGGAGAGCGCGCGTGCGGCGGCGGTCAAGGCGCTGGCCGCGTACGACGCATAAGGCACACGCGGAAACGCCCCTTTGCGGTATTCCGGACGTATGGGATATGCCGGACGAACCGTCAGCCGCCGCCCGGGTGCCCGGTGTCCGCGGCCGCCGCCGGGACGGCTAGGCTTCGCCCATGCTGTGGCCCATGACCGCCGTCGCGCTCGGCTTCCTCGGCCTCGTCGCCATCGCCGTGCCCGCTCTGCGCGTCGGCCTCGAAGTGCGCAGGCTCGCCCGCCGGCTGGACGACGCCGCGCAGCAGATCAGCCGTGCCACGCGGGATCTGGAGCGCTCGGCGGCGGACGTGGCCCGGCGGGCGGGGTCGGCAGGTGACCTCCCCGGATCGGATTTCGAGAGGTAGGCTGCACATCGCGGCTCCGATGCGAGGCGGGGGCCACGATTGGTGTACGCCGGGGGATTGCCCCGAGTTCACCCCCGCGGGTTACGATCGATCACGCCCAAACCCACGCAGCCTCGGTGAGAAGGTAGACGCATATGTTCGGACGGCTCGGCCCTACCGAGATCATCCTGATTCTCGTCGTCATCATCCTGCTGTTCGGCGCGAAGAAGCTTCCGGACATGGCCCGTTCGCTGGGCAAGTCGGCCCGTATCCTCAAGAGCGAGGCCAAGGCCATGAAGAGCGAAGGCAAGTCGGACGAGGCCGCGCCCGCGGACCCGCCGCAGCCCGCGCCGAAGACCATCCAGGCCGCCCCCGGCGACGTGACCAGCTCCCGCCCGGTCAGCGAGTCGCAGACGGACGACCAGCAGACGCAGCAGCAGTCGCAGTCGCAGCGCTGAGAATCCGCAGGGGCATACCGCGGCCGGGAACGGCCACGCGGCACGAGATGAGGACGTGGGTTGCTAGGCGTTGCCCGCCGTAAGGAGCGCAAGGAGCGCAGGGAGAGGGACCCCGAGGGGCGGATGCCCCTCGCGGAGCACCTGAGGGAGCTTCGCGACCGGCTGGTGAAGGCCGTCGGGGCCATTCTGGTGGTCTGTATCGCCGCGCTCTTCTTCTATCAGGACATCGTCGACTTCCTGATGGACCCGGTGCTCGAATCCGTCGGCTGTCCGGACGGCCTGAAGGTGTCCGAGATCGACGGCAAGGAGGACTGCGCGTCCTTCACGGTCAACGGTCTCATCTCGCCGTTCACCATCATGCTGAAGGTCTCCTTCATGACCGGCATGGTGATCTCGACCCCGATCTGGCTGTACCAGCTGTGGGCGTTCCTCGCCCCCGGGCTGCACCAGAACGAGAAGAAGTACTCGCTGGGCTTCGTCGCCGCCGGCGTGCCGCTCTTCCTCGGCGGCGCCTACTTCGCGTACCGGATCCTGCCGACCACGGCCGAGGTGCTGCTGGAGTTCACCCCGGAGAACGCCACCAACCTGCTGCCGCTGCCGGAGTTCATCGACCTGCTCGTGCGCATGGTCATCGTCTTCGGGCTCTCCTTCGAGCTGCCGCTCGTGCTGGTGATGCTCAACATGGGCGGTGCCGTCACCGGGCGCCGCATGCTCGGCTGGTGGCGGGCCATGATCTTCGGGATCGTCGCCTTCGGCGCCATCGCCACCCCCAGCACCGACCCGATCGGGATGTTCGCGCTGGCCGGCCCGGTGATCCTGCTGTACTTCATGGCGACCGGGTTCGCCCTGTTCAACGACCGCCGGCGGGCCCGTATCGCGGCCCGCGGCCCGGCCGACGACGAGGCCGCCGACCTCGACCTCACCCCCGAGGAAGTGGGCGACGTGGAGCCCGTGGGCGCCTCGGCGGCGCTGCCCGAGCAGGCCACCGGCGAGGCCGACGGCGCCAGCGGCGCGGCGGCCGGGGACGGGACGACCCGCAGAAATGGTTACGACGACGCCACCTGACCGCTAAGGTCACGCTGGTGACCAGCGATATCACCGTGTTCGTCAACCCCACCGCGGGCCGTGGCCGGGGCGCCAAGGCAGCCCCCGTCGTCGCCCAGGCCCTCCGCGACGCCGGGTACGAGGTGACCACCGTCCAGGGCCGCGACTCCGGCTCCGCGCTCGCCGGCGCCCGCGAGGCCGTCGCCGCGGGCACCGGGGCGCTCATATCGGTCGGCGGCGACGGCATGGCCGGCCTCGCCCTCCAGGCCGTTGCCGGTACCGAGGTACCGGTCGGATTCGTGGCCGTCGGCACCGGCAACGACTTCGCCCGCGCCACCGGGCTGCCCGTACGCGACCCGGCCGCCGCGGCCGAGGTCGTCGTCGGCGCCCTGGAGTCCGGCAGCACCCGGCCGATCGACCTGGGCCGGGTGGGGGAGAAGTACTTCGGCACGGTCCTGGCCTCCGGCTTCGACTCCCGCGTCAACGACCGCGGCAACCGGATGAGCTTTCCGCCGGGGCGGTTCAAGTACGACGCGGCGATCGTCGCCGAACTCGCGTCGTTCCGCCCGATCCCGTACAAGATGCGGCTCGACGACGGGCCGGAGACGGAGCTGGAGGCGACGCTCGTCGCCGTCGGCAACGGCCCGTCGTACGGGGGCGGCATGCGCATCTGCCACGAGGCGCGGATGGACGACGGGCTGTTCGACATCACCGTCGTCGGCCGGTGCAGCCGGCGCACCCTGCTGCGGGTCTTCCCGCGGGTCTACAAGGGCACCCACCTGACCCATCCGGCCGTCACCGTCCACCGGGCCGCGAAGGTGTCCCTGACCGCCGCGGACGTCACCGGGTACGCGGACGGGGAGCCGCTGGGGCCGCTGCCGCTGACGGCGGAGTGCGTGCCGGGCGCGGCCCGGGTGCTGGTGCGCTGAGCGGCGCGGACACGGCCCGGGAGCGTTCCCGGCCGCACCGTCGCCGCCCGGCTGACCTGGGGCGGTCCATAAAGATCGGGTGCGTTGTCGGCGGGGCCCGGTAGGCTCGTACTCACGATGACCGACGAGCACATCCCCCCCGCCGAGGCGTACGCGGCGCACCGCCGCCGGGCCGCCGAGGCGGCCACCGCACTCGGCACCTTCCGCGGGCTGTACGACTTCGCGCTCGACCCCTTCCAGCTCGACGCCTGCCGGGCCCTGGAGGACGGCCGGGGCGTGCTGGTCGCGGCGCCCACCGGCTCCGGCAAGACGGTCGTCGGCGAGTTCGCCGTGCACCTCGCCCTGGAGCGCGGCCGCAAGTGCTTCTACACCACGCCGATCAAGGCGCTGTCCAACCAGAAGTACGGCGACCTCGTCCGGCGCTACGGCGCCGCCAACGTCGGCCTGCTGACCGGCGACAACACCATCAACTCCGAGGCCCCGGTGATCGTCATGACCACCGAGGTCCTGCGGAACATGCTGTACGCCGGCTCCCAGACCCTCCTCGGCCTCGGCTACGTGGTGATGGACGAGGTGCACTATCTCTCCGACCGCTTCCGCGGCGCCGTCTGGGAAGAGGTGATCATCCACCTCCCGGAGTCCGTCACCCTGGTCTCCCTCTCGGCCACCGTCTCCAACGCCGAGGAGTTCGGCGCCTGGCTCGACACCGTCCGCGGCGACACCGCCGTCATCGTCTCCGAGCACCGCCCCGTGCCGCTGTGGCAGCACGTGATGGCCGGCCGCCGCATGTACGACCTCTTCGAGGAGCGCAGCACCGTCGGCGCCCGGGCCGGGGAGCCCGCCAAGGCGGTCAACCCCGACCTGCTGCGCCTGGCCCGGCAGGAGTACACGCGCCCGGCCGGCCCCCGGGACCGGCGCCGCGGCCGCGGCCGCGAGGCCGACCGCGAGCGGGACCGCCGCTCCCGCTCCCGGGTCTTCACGCCCAGCCGGGTCGAGGTCGTCGAGCGGCTGGACGCCGAGGCGCTGCTCCCCGCGATCACGTTCATCTTCAGCCGCGCCGGCTGCGAGGGCGCCGTCCAGCAGTGCCTCTACGCGGGCCTGCGGCTCAACGACGAGGAGGAGCGCGCCGCGGTCCGCGAGATCGCCGAGGTGCGCACGGCCGCGATCCCCCGCGAAGACCTGCACGTCCTGGGCTACTTCGACTGGCTGGAGGCCCTGGAGCGGGGCATCGCCGCGCACCACGCCGGGATGCTGCCGACCTTCAAGGAGGTCGTCGAGGAGCTGTTCGCCAAGGGCCTGGTCAAGGCGGTGTTCGCGACCGAGACCCTGGCCCTCGGCATCAACATGCCGGCGCGCTCCGTGGTGCTGGAGAAGCTGGTGAAGTGGAACGGCGAGACCCACGCCGACGTCACCCCGGGCGAGTTCACCCAGCTCACCGGCCGCGCCGGCCGCCGCGGCATCGACGTCGAGGGCCACGCCGTGGTGCTGTGGCAGCGCGGCATGAGCCCGGAGTACGTCGCGGGCCTGGCCGGCACCCGGACGTACCCGCTGCGCTCCTCCTTCCGCCCCTCGTACAACATGGCCGTCAACCTCGTCGCCCAGTTCGGCCGGCACCGCACGCGCGAGCTGCTGGAGATGTCCTTCGCGCAGTTCCAGGCCGACAAGTCGGTCGTCGGCATCTCCCGCCAGGTGCAGAAGAACGAGGAGGGCCTCGGCGGCTACCGCGAGGCCATGACCTGCCACCTCGGCGACTTCGAGGAGTACGCGCGGCTGCGCCGCGACCTGAAGGACCGCGAGACGGAGCTGGCCCGCCAGGGCGCCGCGCAGCGCCGCGCCGCCGCCGCGGGCTCGCTGGAGAAGCTCCGCCCGGGCGACGTGATCCACGTGCCCACCGGCAAGTTCGCCGGCCTCGCCCTCGTCCTCGACCCCGGCACGCCCGCCGGCCGCACCAACGGCCACCGCGGCCTGGAGCACCACGACGGCCCCCGCCCGCTGGTGCTCACCGCCGCCCGGCAGGTCAAGCGGCTGGCCGCGATGGACTTCCCGGTGCCGGTGGAGCCGCTGGAGCGGATGCGCATCCCCAAGTCGTTCAACCCCCGGAGCCCGCAGTCCCGCCGCGACCTCGCGTCCGCGCTGCGCACCAAGGCCGGCCACCTGGAGCCCCGGCGGCACCGCAAGGAGCGCGCCCCCGCCGCCGACGACGCCGAGATCGCCCAGCTGCGCAAGGCGATCCGCGCCCACCCCTGCCACGGCTGCGACGCCCGCGAGGACCACGCCCGCTGGGCCGAGCGGTACCACCGGCTGCTGCGCGACACCCGCCAGCTGGAGCGCCGCATCGAGGGCCGGACGAACACCATCGCCCGCACCTTCGACCGGGTCTACGCCCTCCTCACCGAGCTCGGCTACATCGCCGAGGACCGCGGCGGCGAGCAGGTCACCGAGGACGGCCGCCGCCTCTCCCGCCTCTACGGCGAGCTGGACCTGCTGGCCTCCGAGTGCCTGCGCGAGGGCGTCTGGGAGGGCCTGGGCCCCGCCGAGCTTGCCGCCTGCGCCTCCGCGCTGGTCTACGAGGCCCGCCAGTCCGACGACGCGCTGCCGCCGAAGCTGCCCGGCGGCGGCGCCAAGCGGGCCCTGGGCGACATGGTGCGCATCTGGGGCCGCCTCGACGCCCTGGAGGAGGACCACCGGATCAGCCAGACCGAGGGCGTCGGCCAGCGCGAGCCGGACCTCGGGTTCGCCTGGGCCGCGTACCAGTGGGCCGCCGGCCGCAGCCTCGACGAGGTGCTGCGGGAGGCGGAGATGCCGCCGGGCGACTTCGTGCGCTGGTGCAAGCAGCTGATCGACGTCCTCGGCCAGCTGTCCGCCGCCGCCGACCCCGAGAGCACGGTCGCGGGCAGCGCCCGCAAGGCGGTCGACAAGCTGCTGCGGGGGGTCGTGGCGTACAGCTCGGTGGGCTGAGCGGACCGGTCCCCCAAGGCCCGGCCCCCGGCGGCCGCACTAATCTTCCCGGGTGATCTCCTACGACGATCTGACGGCGCCGGAGCGGGAGTTGTGGGCCGCGTTCCCCGAGGGCCGCCGGGTGGACCTGCGCGCCGGCGACACCGCCCGCGACGACCCCCTCGGCGGCCCGGACTGGGGCCCGGAGCGCACGGTACGGGCCGCGGTCCTCGCCGCCCTGCTGCTGGGCGCCCACCCGCCGCAGCCCGGCGCCACAGCCGCACTGCGGCTCGCGGGGGCGCGGATCACCGGGAGCCTGGACCTGGCGGGCGCGGAGACGGCGTACCAGCTGCGGCTGGAGCACTGCTGGTTCGAGAGCCAGGTGACGGTCAACTCGGCCACCACGGCGAGCGTACGCATCGACGACAGCGTGCTGCCCCGCCTCGACGCCCGGATGGCCCGAATCGAGGGCGTGCTGTCGGTACGGCGGTGCCGGGTCGCCGGCGCCCTGGCCGCCACGAACGCCCGGATCAGCGGCGAACTCCTCCTGCACGGAGCCCGGTTCGGCCACGAGAACGGCTGGTCGCTGTTCGCCGGCGGGATGGAGGTCGACGGCGCGGTCTTCTGCACCCACGGCTTCACCGGCGGCGGCGGGATACGGCTCATCGGCGCCCGCCTCTCGGGCGGCCTCTTCCTCGACGGCGCGCGGACCGGCGCCGCGGACGGCGTCGCGCTCAGCCTCGACCACGCACACGCCACCACCGTCCGGCTCACCGACGGCTTCTCCGCCGCGGGCCGGCTGGAGATGCGCGGCGCGCAGATAGCCGACCTGCTCACCTTCGACGGCGCGCAGCTCGGCGACTGCACCGGCGTCGACTGCGCCCGGCTGCACGCGACCGACCTCCGCTTCACCCCGGCCCGTCCGCCCGCCGGGCCGGTGTTCCTCGGCGGCACGCAGGTGGCCACGCTCCACGACGACGTCGGCTGCTGGCCCGCCACCGTGCACCTCGACGGCTTCGTGTACGGGTCCATCCGGCCGGCGCAGCCCCCGCCGGCCGCGCCGGCTCCGCGCCCCGCGGCGGCGCCTGCGGCGGCCGGCGCGCGGCCCGAGGAATCCGTACACCGCAGGCTCGACTGGGTCCGCCGCGGCGCGGGCTACGCCCCGCAGCCGTACGAACAGCTCGCCGCCTGGTACCGGCAGATCGGCCACGTCGACGACGCCCGCCGCGTGCTGCTCGCCAAACAGCGCGCCCGCCGCCGCACCCTGCGCCCCCTCGGCCGCGCCTGGAGCCTGCTGCTCGACGGGACCGTCGGCTTCGGCTACCGCCCCTGGCTGGCCGGGCTCTGGCTCGCCGCCCTCACCCTGCTCGGCAGCCTGGTCTTCGCCGCCGGGGACAACAAGCGGGTGCGCGCGGGCGAGGGGCCCGAGTTCAGCCCCGTCATCTACGCCCTCGACCTGCTGATCCCCGTCGGCGGCCTCGGCCAGCGCGAGTCCTGGTACATGGACGGCGGGACCGCGCAGATCCTCTCGTACCTGCTCGTCGCCACCGGCTGGCTGCTGACCACGGCGCTGGTGGCCGGCGTGACGCGGACCCTGGAACGGGCGTAGCGGGGAGAGGACGGGCCGTGACCGGGTGACGGCGCTGCACCGAACGTGGGAGAGGTACGGGGTGTTGCGCCGCCGTTCCGCCGCGGGCCGTGACCCTGTGAGCCATGCGTTGGACCACACTCTGTTCCGCGGCGGTCTCCGCCGCCACCCTGTCCGTACTCCTGGCCGCCCCGACCGCCGCCACGGGCGCCGCCACGGCACCCCGCGACGAGGCGCCGTGCACCGCGGGCACCGCCCCGTACCAGCGGCAGCTGGAAGCCGAGCTCAACCTCGAAGTCGACGGCCGGCAGAGCCCGGAGGACTGCCGCGCCATCCGCGACTTGCAGCGCCGCCTCGGCGTCCGCCCCGCCGACGGCCGCGCCGACCTGCGGACGTACCGCTTCATGCTCGCCGACCGCGTCCGCCGCGACCCCGCGGAGCGGCGCGAGTGCCCCACGCGCGCGTACCGCGTGACGTGCGTGGACCTGAACCGGCAGCTGCTGTGGGTGCAGAAGGGCGAGCGGCTGGTGTTCGACCCGGTGCCGGTGCGCACGGGCCGCGACGGGCTGGAGACCCGCGGCGGGTGGCACCGCATCTACTGGCGCAACATCGACCACTTCTCCACCATCTACAACGTCCCGATGCCCTACGCGCAGTTCTTCGACGGCGGCCAGGCCCTGCACGGCACGGACGACGACCTGTTCACCTCCGGCTCCGGCGGCTGCGTGAACCTCACGAAGGCGGACGCGAAGCAGCTGTGGGACCTGCTCCGCAAGGACGACCACGTCTACGTCTGGGGCACGAAACCGGGCACGGCCGGCTGAACGCCGCACCGTGCCCGGATCGTGTCGCCGCGTCGTCGGCTACTTCTTGTCGCCGTCGTCGCGCTTGTTGCCGACCGCGACGGTGACGCCTTCCTCGGCGTTCTCCTCGGTCAGCTCGTACGGGCCGCTCACGCGGTCCACCGGGAGCCGGTAGCCGTCGGGGACGGCGGTCTCCTGGAGGTAGTACTCGCCGAACTCAAGGCCGGTGAACTCGCACCGGCCGCGCGCGTCGGTGGCACAGGCGGCGCCGACCCGGGTGTCCGGGTCGCCGCCGCCGGTCTGCAACCCGGCGACGCCGTTGGTCTCGCGCCAGAGCTGGAAGACCGCCCCGGCGAGGGGGCTGCCGTCGTGCTTGTCGGTCTTGACGAGGTCGATCTCGCCGGTGCCGGGGTCGACGGGGGTGGTGGTGTTGGTGGCGGTGACGGTGACGCCTTCTTCGAGGTTGGCTTCGGTGAGTTCCAGGGGTCCGAAGACGTTGGGGTCGGGGAGGTCGTAGCCGTCGGGGGCTGCGGTTTCGAGCCAGTAGTACGTGCCCGGGGGTACGGTCCGCGTGCATTGGCCGGGGGTGCCGGTGGTGCAGGTGTCGCCGATCTGGGTGTCGGGGTCGGTGCCGTCGGTCTGGAGGCCGGGGACGCCGTTGGTCTCCTCCCACAGCTCGAACTCGGCGCCCGCCAGCGGATCACCCGTTTCGTCGTCGACTTTGAGGACGGTGACGTCGCCTTCGTCGGGGTCGACGGGGGTGGCGGTGTTGGTGGCGGTGACGGTGACGCCTTCTTCGAGGTTGGCTTCGGTGAGTTCCAGGGGTCCGAAGACGTTGGGGTCGGGGAGGTCGTAGCCGTCCGGGGCTGCGGTTTCGAGCCAGTAGTAGGTGCCCGGGGGTACGGTCCGCGTGCATTCGCCGGGGGTGCCGGTGGTGCAGGTGTCGCCGATCTGGGTGTCGGGGTCGGTGCCGTCGGTCTGGAGGCCGGGGACGCCGTTGGTTTCTTCCCACAGCTCGAACTCGGCGCCCGCCAGCGGGTCTCCCGTCTCGTCGTCGACCTTCGTGACCGTGACGTCGCCCGTCACCGGCACCTCACCGCACTCCGGCAGGTCGCCCTCGAAGGGGTACGCGTGGAACTCCTGCCCCCCGCCGCCGGTCGGCGCACTGGTGTGGGTGAGCGACCCGGTGGTGAAGAAGCGGCCGTTCATGCCCGGGATGGACACGGCGGTCGTGGACGCCTGGTTGCCCACCAGGACGCTGCCCTGGAACTGGCCGGTGCCCTCGAACGACACATCCGCGGCGTCGGGGAAGTTCCACAGCAGGCGCTCGCGCAGCTGGTTGAAGTCGCTGCTGTCGTCGATCGTCCCGCTGTAGGTGCTGATCGTCCGGGCGTCGCCGTAGACGTTGATCAGCACGGTGGCGTCGGGCGGGATGTTCTCGAAGCGGATGCCCTCCTGGCCGCCGCTCGAACTCATCATGTCGAAGTCGACCTCGAACACCTGGAGGCTGGAGGCGCCGTCGCCGGTGAAGACGGTCTCGCCGAGGTTGTGCAGGACGGTGCCGTTCGCCGGCCGCCGGTCGCCGTCGGTGTACGCGTAGCACCGGCTCGCGTCCGTCAGCTCGTCGCGCAGCGCGAGGTACGGGTCCGCCGCCGCGTCGTCCTGCACCAGCGTGGAGTCGACCTCTCCGGTGACCGTGCCGGCGTGGCGTACGACGCCGTCCTCGGCGAGGAGCCGTTCGCCGCTCGCGATGGTGATGTCGCCGCCGGTGGTCAGCCAGTCCGAGCCGGGGCTGGGCGCGACCCGGGAGCCGACGCCGACCTCGCCGACGTTGTAGATCTGGCTGCCCGTCGGGTCCTTGTCCATGTCGAAGTCGTTGAGGACGACGATCCGGCCTTCGGCCTCCGCGGCGCGCTCGCGCACGAGGTAGTCCTGGCCGACGTAGATGTTGATCGCGTCGTCGCGGTACGTGATCGGGCCGTTGTTGACGGGCGGGAAGCCGTCGGGCGGGCAGTTGCCCGGCACGCACGGCCCGAGTCCCCCCGGCAACGGGGCGGCCAGCGCCGCTGTGGCGGGGGTCGCCGCGGTGGCGCCGCGGACGGGGTCGGGGGCTTCGGCCGCGCCGGCGGCGGTCGCGGCGGTCACGGCGGGCGCCGCGGCCATCGCCAGGGCGCAGGCCACCGGCGCCAGCCGGCGTCTGAGGAGACGGGTGAGCTGCATGCGCATGGACTCCATGGGGGGTGGTCGATCGTCCGCGTCAGGCTCACACGCGCCGCTCCGCCGCCCGCGGTGCTGGCCCGCGGGCGGGGCGAAGTCCACCGCAAAGGACCAGGGGTCGCCACTCGGCTGGACCCGGCCCCAAAGTCGCGATACATCTCGTGTTGACGGCACCGGTTCGTACCTGGACTACCTGACCCCCGGCGTGGTGGTGATGACCGCGCTCGGCTCCAGCATGTGGGCCGGGATGGGCACGCTGGAGGAGATCGAGCGCGGCACCCTCAACCGGTTTCTGACCACCCCGGTCAGCCGCGGGGCGCTGATGAACGCCAACGTGGTGAACAACGGCGTCAGCGTGCCCGTGCAGTCCGTCGTGATCATCCTGCTCGGGCTGCTCGCCGGCGCGGACTACGCGGGCGGGATCGCCGGGCTGCTGGCCCGGGGCGGCGCGCTGCTCGCGGTGGCGGTGGCGGCGGTGTGGCTGTCGACGCGTACGTTCCGGACGTACCAGCGCTCCGTCTGAGGCGGCCCGCGGGAACGGGGCTCAGGGTGCGGAGCCGACGGCCGGCTCCGCACCCTCCTGCTCGCGCTCGACGGCCTCGTTCCACCGCTTCTTCGAGGACTGCCAGCCGTCCTCGTCGTGGCCGAGCCGCCAGTACCCGGAGATCGACAGCTGCTCGCGCGGCAGCCCCCGCTCCAGCCGCAGGTGCCGGCGCAGCTCCTTGACCATCCCGGCCTCGCCGTGCACGAAGGCGTGCGCCCGGCCGGGCGGGAAGTCCAGCGCCCGCACCGCCGCCACGAGGGCCCGGCCCACCGGGCCGCCGTCGCGGTGGAGCCAGGTGACGGCGGCGCCCTCGGGGGCGGCGAGCGGCTGCCGCTCGGCCTCGTCGGCGACCTCGACGAGCACGTGCGCGACGGCGCCGTCGGGCACCCGCTCCAGCGAGGCGGCGATGGCGGGCAGCGCGCTCTCGTCGCCGGCCAGCAGGTGCCAGTCGGCCGCCGGGCTCGGCGCGTACGCGCCGCCGGGGCCGAGGAAGCGCACCGTCTCGCCCGGCCGCGCGCGCAGCGCCCACGGGCCGGCCACGCCGCTCTCGCCGTGCACGACGAAGTCGAGCGTCACCTCGCGCGCCTTGGGGTCCCAGCGGCGCACGGTGTACGTGCGCGTCACCGGCCAGCGGTCGCGGGGCAGGTCGCGGCGGATGGCGTCCAGGTCGTACGGCTCCGGGTAGGCGGCGCCCGGCGCGGGGAAGAGGAGCTTGACGTAGTGGTCGGTCCACTCGCCCGCCGTGAAGCCGGGCAGTTCGGCGTCGCCGAGGACCACGCGCACCATGTGCGGGGTGAGTTGCTCCGTACGCACCACGCGGGCGGTGTGGACCTGGCGCTTCCGGCCGGCGGGGCGGTCTGCCACGGGAACCTCCGGGACGAGGGGAAGTTAGGGTTACCTAACCTAACATCCCGGCCATCGGCCCGTGGCCGGAAACCGCCCGCTCCGCGCCGGACGGCCCGCTCCGGTCAGCCGCCCGTCAGCCCCCGGTCAGCCCTCCCCCGGGCCCGCCCCGGCCCGGGTCCCGGCCGCGCTCAGCCGTGCAGCGTCGTCAGCAGCCGCTCCAGCGAGCCCCCGAGCCCCCACCGCTTCGCGAGCGCCGCCAGCCGCTCCGGGTCCCGCGGCGTCCGCGGCAGCTCCGGCTCGTACGCCGGCAGCGGCACGTCCGCCGCGACCCGCACCACCTTCGGCGCCACCTCGACGTACGGCCGCGCCTCGGCGAGCCGGCGCCGCTGCGCCGGGGTGAGCCGCGAGGCGGGGTCGTCGACGGCGGCCATGATCCCGGCGAGGTCGCCGTACGCGTCGAGCAGCTTCGCCGCCGTCTTCTCGCCGATGCCCGGCACGCCCGGCAGGCCGTCGCTCGGGTCGCCGCGCAGCAGGGCGAGGTCGGCGTAGCCGGGGCCGTCGACGCCGTACTTCCCGCGCAGCGCCGCGCCGTCCATGACGGTGGCGTTCCCGACGCCCTTGACGGGGTAGACCACCCGCACCCCGCGGTCGTCGTCGATGAGCTGGAACAGGTCGCGGTCGCCGGTGATGATGTCCACGGGACCGGCCGCGTGCGCGGTGAGCGTGCCGATCACGTCGTCCGCCTCGTACGGGGCCACCCCCACCCGCGCGATGCCGAGGGCGTCGAGCACGTCCTCGATCACCGGCACCTGCGGCGACAGCGTGTCCGGCACCTCCTCCTCGTCCGCCTCGGCCTCGCCGGGGTGCTCCTCGGCGACCCGGTGGGCCTTGTACGAGGGGATGAGGTCCACCCGCCACTGGGGCCGCCAGTCGGCGTCCATGCACGCGACGAGGTCGTCCGGGCGGTGGTCGGCGACGAGCCGGGAGATGAAGTCCAGCAGCCCCCGCACGGCGTTCACGGGGGTGCCGTCCGGGGCCGTGACCGATTCCGGTACACCGAAGTACGCGCGGAAGTAGAGGCTGGCCGTGTCGAGCAGCATCAGGCGTCGGGTCATCCCCAGATGATGCCGCATTCGCCGCGACCAAACGCGGTCGCGATGTGAACTGGATCACGCAGTGGTTTGGACACCGTCATCCTGGGCAGCGGCGGAAGTGGAGTGAACCGATGGTCTATACACGGACAATTCGGGAAGCACAGGGGCAGAACCCGCGTCACTCCACGACCTGCCGACGGGGGAGGCAGGTCGATTTTTCCGTTCGAAGCGTGAGGTGTATGTGAGCAGGCTCCAGGCGGAGCACCTGTACAAGGTGTTCGGCAAACGGCCAGAGGAAGCGGTCGCCAGGCTGGATGCGGGCGAGGACCGCGAAAAACTTCGCAAGAAAGGCACGACGGCGGCGGTGGTGGACGCCTCGTTCACCGTCCAGCCGGGCGAGATATTCGTGGTCATGGGCCTCTCCGGGTCCGGCAAGTCGACATTGCTGCGCATGCTCAACGGGTTGCTCGACGCGACGTCGGGCCGGGTGCTCTTCGACGGCCAGGACCTGACGTCGCTGACGGACCGCGGGCTGCGGGAGGTGCGCTCGAAGAAGATCAGCATGGTCTTCCAGCACTTCGCGCTCTTCCCGCACCGCAGCGTCCTGGAGAATGCCGCGTATGGGCTGGAGGTCCAGGGCGTACCCAAGGAGGAGCGTGAGCGGCGCGCCACGGAGGCGCTGGAGCTGACCGGCCTGGAGGGCTGGGAGCACCACTGGCCCGATGAGCTGTCCGGCGGCATGAAGCAGCGCGTCGGCCTCGCCCGCGCGCTGGCCACCGATGCCGACCTGCTTCTCATGGACGAGTCCTTCAGCGCCCTCGACCCGCTGATCCGGCGGGACATGCAGGACCAGCTGATCGAGCTGCAGTCCAAGCTGAAGAAGACCATCGTCTTCATTACCCACGACCTCAACGAGGCCATGCGCCTGGGCGACCGCATCGCCGTCATGCGCGACGGCCGCATCGTCCAGATCGGCAGCCCCGAGGACATCCTCGTCCGGCCCGCGGACGACTACGTCCGGCGCTTCGTCGAGGACGTCGACCGCACCCGGGTGCTCACCGCCGGCTCGATCATGGAGGAGCCGCAGGACGGCCTCTCCCCGAAGGAACTGCGCGAGACCGCACCCGTCAGCGTCACCGAGGACACCCCGGTGGCCGAGCTGTTCGGCCCGTTCGCCACCGGCGACGACGCGGTCGGCGTCACCGACGCCGACGGCGACCTGGTCGGCCTCGTGGAGCGCGGCCGGCTGCTGTCCATCCTCGGCGAACAGACCGGCGACGACGAGGGCGAAAAGGTGATCGCGGGTGCCTGAGATCGACTTCGGATCCCGGGTCGAGTCCGCCGTCGACTGGCTCAAGGACCACCTGGGCTGGCTCTTCGACTTCATCGACACGGTCCTCACGGGCATGTACGACGGCGTCAACGCCGTCCTCGACGCCCCGGAACCGCTCGTCATGGCCGGCATCTTCGCCGTGATCGCCTTCTGGCTGCGCGGCCCGGCGCCCGCGATCCTGGCGTTCGCCGGCTTTGCGGTCATCGACTCGGTGCAACTGTGGCCGGAGGCCATGGAAACCCTGTCGATGGTGCTGGTCGCCACCGTGATCACCGTGGTGGTCGCGGTGCCGGTGGGTATCTGGGCGGCGCGTAACAAGATCGTCAGTACGGCCGTGCGGCCGATGCTGGACTTCATGCAGACGATGCCCGCCTTCGTCTATCTGATCCCGGGCGTCATCTTCTTCTCCATCGGCATCACCCCGGGCATCATCGCGACCATCGTGTTCGCCATGCCGCCCGGCGTGCGCATGACCGAGCTGGGCATCCGGCAGGTCGACGCGGAGCTGGTCGAGGCCGCCGAGGCGTTCGGCACCAGGCCCGCCGACACGCTGCGCCGCGTGCAGCTGCCGCTGGCGCTGCCGACGATCATGGCCGGCGTCAACCAGGTCATCATGCTGGCGCTGTCCATGGTCGTCATCGCCGGTATGGTCGGCGGCGGCGGCCTCGGCGAGGTCGTCTACAACGCCGTCACCCGGGTCGCCATCGGCACCGGCTTCGAGAGCGGCCTCGCGGTCGTCATCCTCGCCATGTACCTGGACCGGATGACCGGCGCGCTCAACCAGCGCGTCTCGCCGCTCGGCCGGCGCGCGCTCGCCAAGACCGCGGCCGCGGTCGACCGGTGGAAGTTCCTGCACTACAAGCCCACCACGGCCATCGCCACCGTGGGCATCGTGGTGCTGGCGCTGCTCGCCGGCGGGCTGAACCTGGCCGAGGACGACGACGAGGGCACCCAGCCCGCCGCCTCCACGGACGTCGGCGAGGGCCGCCAGATCGACATCGGCTACATCCCGTGGGACGAGGGCATCGCCTCCACGTACCTGTGGCAGGAGGTGCTGGAGCAGCGCGGCTTCGAGGTCGAGACCAAGCAGCTCGACCCGGGCCCGCTCTTCACCGCCGTCTCCGAGGGCCAGGTCGACTTCCAGACCGACGCCTGGCTGCCCGTCACGCACGAGCAGTACTGGAACAAGTTCGGCGACAAGATGGAGGACCTGGGCGCCTGGTACGGGCCGACGACGCTGGAGCTGTCCGTCCCGTCGTACATGAAGGACATCAAGTCCCTTGAGGATCTGAAGGACCACAAGGGCGAGTTCGGCGGGAAGATCATCGGCATCGAGGCCAGCGCCGGCATGATGGGGATCCTGAAGGACAAGGTCGTCAACGAGTACGGCCTGGAGGACTGGGAGGTCGTCTCCTCGTCCACGTCCTCGATGCTCGCCGAGCTGGAGCGCGCGTACCAGGCCGAGGAGCCCGTCGTCGTCACGCTGTGGTCGCCGCACTGGGCGTACAGCAAGTACGACCTGACCAAGCTGGCGGACCCCAAGGAGGCCTGGGGCTCCGGCGACGACGTGCACACCACCGCCCGCAAGGGCTTCGCGAAGGACGAGCCCGTCGTCGCCGAGTGGCTGAGCAACTTCACCATGAAGGAGAAGGAGCTCACCAGCCTGGAGGAGATGATCGTCGACGCCGGTGAGGGCAAGGAGCGGCAGGCCGTCCGCGACTGGCTCGACCAGAACAAGGGCTACGTCGACAAGATCGCCCCGCTGCCGAACGGCGGCGGCGACGGCGCCACGCAGGGCAAGGGCGCGGGCAAGACCGTGAACCTCGGCTACTTCCCGTGGGACGAGGCCATCGCGTCCACGTACCTGTGGCAGAACGTGCTGGAGGACCGCGGCTACAAGACCAACGTCAGTCAGCTCGACCCCGGGCCGCTGTACACGGCGCTCGCCGAGGGCCAGATGGACGTCCAGTTCGACGCCTGGCTGCCGACGACGCACGAGCAGTACTGGAAGAGATTCGGTGACAACCTCACCGACGTCGGTTCCTGGTACGGGCCGACGACGCTGGAGCTGTCCGTCCCGTCGTACATGAAGGACATCAAGTCCCTTGAGGATCTGAAGGACCACAAGGGCGAGTTCGACGGGAAGATCATCGGCATCGAGGCCAGCGCCGGCATGATGGGGATCCTGAAGGACAAGGTCGTCAACGAGTACGGCCTGGAGGACTGGGAGGTCGTCTCCTCGTCCACGTCCTCGATGCTCGCCGAGCTGGAGAGCGCGTACGAGAGCAAGGAGCCGATCGTCGTCACGCTGTGGTCGCCGCACTGGGCCTACGGCAAGTGGGACCTGACCAAGCTGGAGGACCCGAAGGGGGCCTGGGGCGAGGGCGACGACATCCACACCGTGGCCAAGAAGGACTTCGCCAAGGACTTCCCGGAGTTCCACGAGTGGCTGAAGGACTTCACGCTCTCCGAGGAGGAGCTGTCCTCGCTGGAGGTCGAGATCCAGAACGGCGGGGAGGGCAACGAGAAGGAGTCCGCCCGCAAGTGGATGGAGGACCATCCCGAGGTCGTCGAGCGGATCGCACCGGTCTCCTGACCGGCGGCCGCGGCTGACACCGGGCGCCCCGTCGTCCCCCCGCGTGGGGGAGGGCGGGGCGTCCGCCTGTCCGCGCCCGCGCCCCGCGCCGCTGTGGCCCGTGCCGCTACGCCCTGCCCGCCGCCGCCAGCGCGGCCCCCAGCACCGCCGGCGCCGCCGCCAGCGAGGGCCCGTACCACGTCAGATGCCGCCCGCTCAGCAGCGCGGCCGCCGTCCCCGGGAACGCCTCCGGCCCGTCGTCCGGCGCGAAGGCGTACGGCTCGTCCGGCAGCACCACCAGCTCCGCCCCGCTCGCCCGCAGCTCCGCCAGCGGCACCCGCGGATACCGCTCCGCGTGCCCCGCGTACACGTTCTCCACCCCCAGCCGCGCCAGCAGGTCCCCGGCGAACGTCTCCCGCCCCAGCACCATCCACGGCCGCCGCCACACCGGCACCACCGCCCGCCGCCGCAGCCCGGGACCCGGCCGTACGTCCCGCCACGCCGCCTCCGCGGCGGCCAGCCACCCCGGCCGCGCCGCCGCCCCGCACGCCGTCAGCACCTGCGCCAGCTCGGTGAACGCCTGCTCCAGCGTGCGGACTTCGGTGACCAGCACCGTGAGCCCCGCCGCGCGCAGCGCGTCCAGGTCGGGCCCGCGGTTCTCCTCCTCGTTGGCGACGACCAGGTCCGGGGCGAGCGCGACGATCCGCTCGACGTCCGGGTTCTTCGTCCCCCGCACCCGTACGACATCGAGGCCGGCCGGGTGGCTGCACCAGTCGGTCGCGCCGACGAGCGCGCCGGGTGCCGAGACGGCGATCGCCTCCGTCAGCGACGGAACCAGGGACACCACCCGCCTGCCTGCCATGCCCTTAAGGCTACGGCGCCGGGTCAGCGGCCGGCCGCGGCCCCGAGCAGCTCGCCGCGGGCCACCGCCGCCGTGGTACGCACCGCCGCCGTCAGCCACGCCGCCACCAGCAGCCCGTACAGCAGCGCCGCCAGCGCCCGGAACGCGGTCAGTCCGGTGTGCTCCGCCAGGCTCGCCGCGCCGGTCACGCAGGTGCCGACGGGGAACGTGAAGGCCCACCACGTCAGCGCAAACGGCATGCCGCGGCGCGCGGCCCGTACGACCAGCGCCCCCGCCACCGCCAGCCACAGCAGCGCGAAGCCCAGCACCGGCACCCCGTACAGCGTCGCGAACGCCCCCGGCACCGCCGCCGAGCCGTCCGCCAGCGCGCCCGCCGCCGTCGTCGACTGCCCGAGCGGCCCCAGCACCAGGAACAGCGCCGGCGTCAGCGCCGGCGGCAGCGGGCCCCGCTCCACCAGCCGGACGAAGACCGGCGGCAGCATCAGCAGCGTCGCCAGCAGGCTCATCCCGAACATCGCGAAGCAGCCCAGCACCAGCGACTCCCGCCACTGCCCCGCCGGCAGCCGCGGCGCCAGCGCCGGGCCCGTCGCCGCCGCCACCATCGGTGCCACCACCGGCAGCAGCCACACCGGGGACGCGTCGCCGGGCCGCACCCGGTGGCGTACGACCAGCAGGTACGGCACCGCCACGGCCGCCACCAGGCCCACCGCCGTACCCGCCACCCACAGCGCGGCCTGCGCGGCGAACGCCGCGCCGGCGCCGGTCACCCGCGTCCCCACGGCGCCGGTCGCGGCGCCCACGGCGAGCAGGGCCATCGACAGGCAGCCGTAGAACGGCGCGACCGCCGGATTGGCGAGGTGCTCGCGGGCGCGGTCGGCGTGCCGGGCCCAGTGCACGGCGCGCGCGGCCAGGAGGGCGGCGAGGAGGACGGCGGAGAGCGCCCAGACGGGCGTGAGCGCGGCGGCGGGCAGGCCGACCGCGGGGCCGGCCGTGGCGACGACGGCGGTGCCCATGACGGCGGCGTACCAGTTGGGGCCGAGTTCGCGGACGGAGAGCCGGGGACGGGCGGGGGCGGCGGGGCGGGGGCGTACGAGGGCGGTGGCGGCCATGGCGCCAGCCTCGCGGGGGTGGCGGGTGCCCGGTAGAGGCCGTTCCGCTATCGGGTCATAAGCTGGGGTTATGAGCGAGGACGAGCCCGGGGGCGGCCCGGCGCCGTCGCCGGCCCGCCGGGTGCCGGATCTGGCGGCGCTGGAGCTGCTGCTCGCCGTCGCCCGGCTGGGCAGCCTCGGGCGGGCGGCGCGGGCCGTCGGCGTGAGCCAGCCGGCCGCGAGCGCGCGCCTGCGCGCCATGGAACGGCAGCTGGGCGTCGCGCTGGTGCACCGCTCGCCGGCCGGGTCGCGGCTGACGGAGGCGGGCGGCGTCGTCACGGAGTGGGCCCGGCGGGTGGTCGAGGCCGCGGAGGCGTTCGACGCGGGCGCGCAGGCGCTGCGCGCGCGCCGCGACTCGCGGCTGCGGGTGGCGGCGAGCCTCACGGTGGCGGAGTACCTGCTGCCCGGCTGGCTGGTCGCGCTGCGCGCGGCCCGGCCGGAGACGGCGGTGTCGCTGCACGCGGGGAACTCGGTGGCGGTGGCGGCGCAGGTCCGGGACGGGTCGGCGGACCTGGGGTTCGTGGAGGGCCCGGGGGTGCCGCCGGGGCTGGACGGGGCGGTCATCGGGCACGACCGGCTGCTGGTGGTGGTGGCGCCGTCGCACGCGTGGGCGCGGCGCCGGGAGCTGCCGCCGGCGGAGCTGGCGGGGGCGGCGCTGGTGCTGCGGGAGCAGGGTTCGGGTACGCGGCAGGTGCTGGACGCGGCGCTCGCCCCGCACGGGGGCCTGGGGGTGCCGCTGCTGGAGCTGGCGTCGACGACGGCGGTGAAGTCGGCGGCGGTGACGGGGGCGGGGCCGGCGGTGCTGTCGGAGCTGGCGGTGGCCGACGAGGTGGCGGCGCGGCGGCTGGTGGCGGTGCCGGTGCCGGGGCTGGACCTGACGCGGACGCTGCGGGCGGTGTGGCCGCGCGGCCAGCGCCCGTCGGGCCCGGCGCGGGATCTGCTGTCCCTGACGCGGCGGAGCCCGTAGGCGGAACGGGGGCGTTCCGGTCCCCGCCCTGAGTGCGGCGGACCGCTCAGCCCGCCGCCGCCACCAGGCCCCGCATCACCCGCACGTCCTCGCCCATCTCCGGGTGCCACTGCACCCCCAGCGCGAAGCCCCCCGCGTCCGGCAGCTCCACCGCCTCCACCACCCCGTCCGCCGCGTACGCGGACGCGATCACGCCGTCGCCCAGCTCCGCCACCGCCTGGTGGTGGTACGCCGGGACCGTCACCGCCTCCGGCAGCAGCGCGGCGAGCCGGGTGCCCGGGACCGGCTTGACCTCGTGCTCGCCGAAGACGCCCGGCTGTTCGCGGTGGCCCTCCATGTGCTGACGCAGCGTGCCGCCGCACGCGACGTTCAGCAGCTGCGCCCCGCGGCAGATCCCCAGCAGCGGCAGCTCCGCCGCCAGCGCCGCGTCGATCAGGGCCAGCTCCCAGGCGTCACGCGCGCGTGAGGTCGCGGTGGGCGCGTCCGTACGCGGATCCGCGGGCGCGCCGTAGCGCGCCGGGTCCAGGTCCGGGCCGCCGGTGACGACCAGGCCGTCGAGGCGGCGCAGCGTCTCCGCCGCGCGGGCCGGGTCGTCCGGCGGGAGCAGCGCCGGCAGGCCGCCGGCGCGCTGGGCGAGGCGGTGGTAGCCGGCGGGCAGCAGGGCGGCGGGCAGCTGCCACTGCCCCCACCGGGCCTCGTCGACGAGGTAGGTGGAGATGCCGATCAGGGGCCGGGTCATCCGTTCTTCCTCACCTGGGTGCGTTCGAGTTCCGCCTCCGCCGCCGCCAGCGCCGCGAACTCCTCCTCGGGTGCGGCCGCGACCAGACGGTGCCGACTGTAGAGCGCGAAATACCCCACTGCCACCGCGTATACGCAACCCGCGATCATCGCCGCCCACTTGTCCACCAGGAACGTCGCCACCAGCGCCGACAGCGCGAGCACGAACGCCACCGACGAGGTCAGCGCCCCGCCGGGGGTGCGGTACGGCCTGTGCAGCCCCGGTTCCCGGCGGCGCAGCACGAGGTGCGAGAGGGCCATCAGGGCGTACGAGATGGTGGCGCCGAACACCGCGACGTTCAGCATCCGCGCCCCGTCGCCCGTCCCGGCCGCCAGCCCGAAGCCGATCGTGCCGGGCACCAGCAGGCCCAGGTACGGGGCCCTGCGGCGGGAGGTGAGGGAGAGGGCGCGGGGCAGGTAGCCGGCCCGGGAGAGCGCGAAGAGCTGCCGCGAACCGGCGTAGATGAGCGAGAAGAAGGAGGCGACGAGCCCGGCGAGGCCCGCGTAGTTGACGAACCGGCTCAGCGCGGTCGCCTCGCCGTCCGGCTGCAGCGCCTCGACCAGCGGGTTGCCCGCGTCCTGCACGGCCGCCGGGCCGCGCGCGCCGGCCGCGGTGACGAAGGTGACGACGGCGAGCAGCAGCAGGATGCCCATCGCCCAGGCCATCGCGCGCGGCAGCGTACGGGACGGGTCCCTGGTCTCCTCCGCGGCCAGCGGCACGCCCTCCACGCCGAGGAAGAACCACATGCCGAACGGGAACGCCGCCCAGATGCCCATGATCCCGAACGGCAGCCAGGAGCCGGCGCCGAAGGCGGACTCGTCGACGGGGATGTCGTTGAGCGACCCGGCGCTGAACTCGGTGACCGCGCCGACGGCGAAGATCAGCAGCGCCGCGACCGCGACGGCGGTGACGACGAGGCTGAAGCGCAGCGCCTCGCCGACGCCCCACAGGTGGATGCCGAGGAAGATCGCGAAGCAGGCGAGGTAGACGGGCCAGCCGGAGGTGAGCCCGAACAGCTCCAGCGACTCGACGTAGTCGCCGATGAAGATGACGATCGCGGCCGGCGCCAGGATGTACTCGATGAGGATGGCCGTCCCGGTCAGGAACCCGCCCCAGGGACCGAGCGCCTTGCGCGCGAAGCCGTAGCCGCCGCCCGCCGTGGGCAGCACGGCGGCCAGCTCGGCGAGGGCGAAGACCAGGCAGGTGTACATCACCCCCATCAGCAGCGCGGCGATGGCCAGGCCGCCGAAACCGCCCTCCGCCAGGCCGAAGTTCCAGCCGGAGAAGTCGCCGGAGACGACGTACGCCACGCCGAGGCCGGTGAGCAGCAGCGGGCCGGCGCTGCCGGTGCGGAGCGCGCGGCGCTTGAGGTACGCGTCGTCCGCGGCGGCCCGCGGGCCGGTCGGGGAGCCCGCGGCGTCGTCGGGGGCGGCGCGGGGGCCGGGCGGTGCGGGGCGGGACTCGGTGCCTTCGCTCATGGTGCCGCTCCTGACTGAACGGACGGTGGGGGAGTCACGTAATGGTGTGGTCCCATACCTTTGCGGCGGCGCGGTGGCGAGCGCAAGCCCCCTGCGTGAACGTCCTGTTACGCCACCCGGCGGCCGCCCCGGCGCTCAGCCCAGGAAGCCGCGCAGCAGCGCCGCCGTGCCGGCGCAGTGCTCGCGCATCACCTCGCGGGCGGCGTCCGGATCGCCCTCCAGCACCGCGCCGACCAGCGCGGCGTGCTGCGCCTGACTGTGCTCCAGGTTCCTGACCAGCAGCGGGATACAGTCCAACAGGTCGTTGACGGTGGCCCGTACGGCCGCGTACTGCGCCGCGAGCCGCGGCGAGCCCGCCAGCTCCGCCAGCGTCAGGTGCAGCAGGGTGTCCAGCCGCCGGTAGCCGTCCAGCGGCGCGTCCTGCGTCGCCGCCAGCGCGGCCCGCAGCCGCGTCCGCTGGCTAGCCGCGAGCCCGGCGCCGGCGCACAGCTCCGCGGCGCCCGTCTCCAGCACCTCGCGGAAGCGGAGCACGTCCTCCAGGTCCGTACGCTCCGTGCGCCGGCGCAGTTCCTCCTGCGCGTCCCGGCGCGCGGGCGTGCGCTCCCGTACGAACGTGCCGCCGTAGCGCCCCCGGCGGCTCTCCACCAGCCCCTCGTCCTGCAGCACCTTCAGCACGTCCCGCAGCGTCACCCGGCTGATCCGCAGCCGCTCCGCCAGCTCGCGCTCCGCGGGCAGCCGCCCGCCCGGCGGCACCAGGCCCAGCCGCAGCACCTGGAGTATCTGCTCCAGCGCCTCCTCGAAGCCGTTGCCCGCGCGCACCGGGCGCAGTACGGTCCGCAGCCCGTCGCCGGCCGCCGCGCTGGTGAACGCCCGCATCCTCGACCCCCGCTCCGCCGACCCGCTGCCCCGGCCTACTTCCCCTTCAAAGGTATCCGGGCCTACCTTAAGACGTCCGCAGAAGAGGAGACCGCGCCGTGACCGACTCCGACCGCACCCCCGCGCTGCCCGTGCCCGAGCTGCGCCGCCTCGTCGACGCCGGCGAACTCGACACCGTCGTCCTGGCCTTCACGGACATGCAGGGCAGGCTCCAGGGCAAGCGCTTCGCCGCCCGCTTCTTCCTCGACGAGGTCCTGGCGCACGGCACCGAGGGCTGCAACTACCTGCTGGCCGTCGACGCCGACATGAACACCGTCGACGGCTACGAGATGTCCTCCTGGGAGCGCGGCTACGGCGACTTCGCCATGCACCCCGACCCCGCCACCCTGCGCCGCGTCCCGTGGCACCCCGGCACCGCCATGGTCACCGCCGACCTCGCCTGGCACGACGGCACACCCGTCCCCGCCTCGCCGCGGCAGGTGCTGCGGCGCCAGCTCGACCGCCTCGCCGCCCGCGGCTGGACCGCGTACGTCGGCACGGAGCTGGAGTTCATGGTCTTCCGGGACACCTACGAGCAGGCGTGGAACAGCGCGTACCGCGGCCTCACCCCCGTCAACCAGTACAACGTCGACTACTCCGTCCTCGGCACCGGCCGCGTCGAGCCCCTGCTGCGCCGCATCCGCAACGAGATGGGCGCCGCCGGCATGACCGTGGAGTCGGCCAAGGGCGAGTGCAACCTCGGCCAGCACGAGATCGCCTTCCGCTACGCCGACGCGCTGACCACCTGCGACCAGCACAGCATCTACAAGACCGGCGCCAAGGAGATCGCCGCCCAGGAGGGCACGGCGCTGACCTTCATGGCCAAGTACGACGAGCGCGAGGGCAACTCCTGCCACATCCACCTGTCCGTCCGCGACGCCGACGGCACCCCCGTCTTCGCCGCGCCCGACGGCTCCGGCGCCCCCGGCGAGGACGCCGGCCCGTACGGCATGTCCGCGACCATGCGGCACTTCGTCGCCGGCCAGCTCGCCTGCCTGCCCGAGCTGACGCTGCTCTACGCCCCGAACATCAACTCCTACAAGCGCTTCCGCCCCGGCTCCTTCGCCCCCACCGCCGTCGCCTGGGGACCCGACAACCGCACCTGCGCGGTCCGCGTCGTCGGCCACGGCGCCTCGCTGCGGCTGGAGAACCGGCTGCCCGGCGGCGACGTCAACCCCTACCTCGCCGTCGCCGGGATGATCGCCGCCGGGCTGCACGGCGTCGAGCACAAGCTCGAACTCCCCGAGCCCTGCACCGGCAACGCCTACACCGGCGACGCCGCGCAGGTCCCCGCCACCCTCCGGGACGCCGCCGCGCTGTGGAGCGGCAGCACGCTGGCCCGGGAGGCGTTCGGCGAGGACGTCGTCCGGCACTACCGCAACATGGCGCGGGTCGAGCAGGAGGCGTACGACACCGCCGTCACCGACTGGGAACGCTTCCGGTCCTTCGAGCGCATGTGAGGTCGACTCCCTTGGCAGAAGCAGCAGCACCGGCGGAAACCACCACCGCCCCCGCACCGCCGCACGAGCACACCGTCGTCAACCCCGCCACCGAGGAGACCGTCGCCACCGTCCCGGCCGCCGGGCCCGCCGAGGTCGCCGCCGCCGTCGCCCGCGCCGCCGCCGCCCAGCGCGACTGGGCCGCCCTCGCCCCCGGCGACCGCGCCCGGCTGCTGCGCCGCTTCGCCGCCGAGGTCGACGCCCGGATCGGGGAGCTGGCCCGCCTGGAGACCGCCGAGGCCGGGCACCCGGTGGCCGCCGCCCGCTGGGAGGCGGGCAACGTACGCGACCTCCTCGACTACGCCGCCGGGGGAGTGGAGCGGCTCACCGGCCACCAGATCCCGGTCGCCGGCGGGCTGAACGTCACCTTCGCCGAACCCCTCGGCGTCGTCGGCGTCATCGCCCCGTGGAACTTCCCCATGCCCATCGCCGCCTGGGGCACCGCGCCCGCCCTCGCCGCCGGCAACGCCGTCGTGCTCAAGCCCGCCGAGGCCACCCCGCTGACCGCGCTGCGCCTCGCCGAGCTGGCGCGCGAAGCGGGCCTGCCCGAGGGGCTGTTCCAGGTGGTGCCGGGCGCCGGACCGGTCGCAGGCGCCGCGCTCGTGGACCACCCGGACGTGGCCAAGATCGTGTTCACCGGCTCCACCGCCGTCGGCAGGCGCATCGCCGCGCGCTGCGCCGAGCAGGTCAAGCGCGTCACCCTCGAACTCGGTGGCAAGAGCCCGAACATCGTCTTCGCCGATGCCGACCTGGAGCGCGCCGCGGCCGCCGCCCCCGGCTCGTTCCTCGACAACACCGGCCAGGACTGCTGCGCCCGCAGCCGCATCCTCGTCCAGCGCAGCGTGTACGACCGCTTCCTCGCCCTGCTGGAGCCCGCCGTCCACGCCTTCACCGCCGGCGACCCCGCCGACCCCGGCACGCGGATGGGCCCGCTGATCTCCGCCGCCCACCGCGAACGGGTCCGCGGCCACGTCCCCGAGTCCCGCCCCGCCGCCATCCGCGGCACGGTCCCCGACGGCCCCGGCTACTGGTACCCCGCCACCGTCCTCACCGACGCCGCCCCCGACGACCCGGTCAGCCGCGAGGAGGTCTTCGGCCCCGTCGCCGTCGTCCACCCCTTCGACGACGAGGCCGACGCCGTACGCCTGGCCAACGCCGGCCCGTACGGCCTCTCGGGCTCGCTCTGGACCCGCGACACCGCCCGCGCGGTCCGCGTCTCGCGCGCCGTCGCCGCCGGGAACCTCTCGGTCAACTCGCACGCCAGCGTGCGCTACTGGACGCCCTTCGGCGGCTTCAAGCAGTCCGGCCTCGGCCGGGAGCTGGGCCCGGACGCGCTCGCGTCGTTCACCGAGACCAAGAACGTCTTCATCAGTACCGAGGAGTGAGCACGTTGACCGACGAGACCCCCGTCTGCCGCCGGTTGCCCGGCCGCACCGCCGTCGTCACGGGAGCCGGCAGCGGCATCGGCCTGGCCACCGCCCGCCGGCTCGCGGCCGAGGGCGCGCACGTCGTCTGCGCCGACGTCGACGAGGCCGCGGGCAAGGCGGCCGCGGAGGCCACCGGCGGGCTGTTCGTACGGACCGACGTCACGGTCCCCGCCGACGTCGAGGCGCTGTTCCGGGCCGCGCACGACACGTACGGCTCGGTCGACGTCGCCTTCAACAACGCCGGCATCTCCCCGCCCGAGGACGACTCCATCCTCCTCACCGACATCGACGCCTGGCGCCGCGTGCAGGAGGTCAACCTCACCTCCGTCTACCTCTGCTGCAAGGCCGCCCTCCCCTACATGCAGCGCCAGGGCCGCGGCTCCATCGTCAACACCGCCTCCTTCGTGGCCGTCATGGGCGCCGCGACCTCCCAGATCAGCTACACCGCCTCCAAGGGCGGCGTGCTGGCCATGTCCCGCGAGCTGGGCGTGCAGTTCGCCCGCGAGGGCATCCGCGTCAACGCCCTGTGCCCCGGCCCGGTCAACACCCCGCTGCTGCAAGAGCTGTTCGCCGCCGACCCGGAGCGCGCCGAGCGGCGGCTGGTGCACATCCCCGCCGGCCGCTTCGCGGAGGCGGAGGAGATCGCCGCCGCGGTGGCGTTCCTGGCGAGCGACGACGCGTCGTTCGTCAACGCCGCCGAGTTCCTCGTCGACGGCGGCATCGCGGGCGCGTACGTCACGCCGCTGTAGGGCGCGCCGCGGTCAGTGTTAGAGGAACGTACGGCCCTCGCCGCGGTACGTCGGGACCGTCCCGGCGACGCTCTCGCCCTCGATCAGGTGCAGGGCGTCGAACCGCTCGCACAGCTCGCCGGCCTTCGCGTGCCGGAACCACACCCGGTCGCCGACCAGCAGGTCGTCGGCCGGGCCGCCGAGCAGCGGGGTCTGCACCTCGCCGGCGCCCTCCTGCCGGTCGTAGGCGAGGCCCTCCGGCAGGTACGGCACGGGCGGCCGGTCCGCGCCCGCGGGGCCGGAGGCGGGGTAGCCGCCGCCGAGGACGGTCACGACGCCGACGCCCGGGCGCCGGACCACGGGCAGCGCGAAGACCGCGGCGGGGCGGCCGTCGAACGCGGTGTAGTTGTCGAACAGCCGCGGCTGGTACAGCCCCGAGCCGGCGGCGACCTCGGTGACCGCGTCCTCCGCGGCGGTGTACTGGACGCTGCCCGTACCGCCGCCGTTGACGAACTCCAGGTCCGCCAGCCGGCGCACCGCCGCCACCGCCTCCGCCCGCCGCTCGGCGAGCTGCCGCCGGGCCACCGCCTGCATCAGCCGTATCCCGCGCGACCTCACCGCCGCCCCGCGCACGTCGTCCCCGACGCCCGCGACGTGCCCCTCGTACGCCATCAGCCCCACCAGCCGGAAGCCCGGCCGCCGCACCACCTCGCGGGCCACCGCCGCCAGCGCCGCCGGGTCGTGCAGCGGCGACCGGCGGGCGCCGACCCGCACCCGGCCGCCGAGCAGCCGCAGCGAGGTGTCCAGCTCCAGGCAGACGCGCAGCTCCTCGCGCCCGCCGGCGCGGGCCGCGTCGACCAGGTCCAGCTGGGCGGGGTCGTCCACCATGACCGTCACCGCGGCGGCGAGCTTCGGGTCGCCGGCCAGTTCGGCGAAGCCGGCGCGGTCCGCGGAGGGGTAGGCCAGCAGCACGTCGTCGAAGCCGGAGCGGGCCAGCCACAGCGCCTCGGCGAGCGTGAAGGCCATGATCCCGGCGAAGCCGGGCCGGGCCAGCACCCGTTCCAGCAGCGCCCGGCAGCGCACCGACTTGCTCGCCACCCGGACCGGCTTGCCGCCGGCGCGGCGCACCAGATCCGCGGCGTTGGCGTCGAACGCCTCGGTGTCGACGGCGGCGAACGGGGCGTCGAGACGGGCCGTGGCACGGTCGTAGCGGGCGCGCAGAGCTGCGTAATCCGGCATGACCGAAGACTGCCACCGCGTGGCCGGGGCGCGGTAGTGGGGTACGCACAGGATGAGGCGTTCGGGCGGCGCACCGTCCGTCACCCGGGCCCAGTAGAGTGTCGCGAGCGCCTGTCAGCAGGTCGTCCGGGGGCTACTCACAGGAGGGGAGTGAGGGGGCTGTTGAGCACTGACGCCGAGCAGACGCGCGCGGCCCCGCCGCCACCGGCCGCGCCGCCGGAGCGCGCGGAGTCCGCGGGGACGTCCGCGCCGCCGCCGGGCGCCGGTTCCGTCCGGCCGCCGCGATCCGCGCCGCCCCCGCCGCCCGCCGCACCCCCGGCCGCCGCACCCGCGCCCGGCGGGCCCCCGCCCGCCGCCCCGGCCGGCCCCGACGCGTCCGCCCCGCCGCGGCCCTACGCCCCGCCCGTGCCCGCCGCCCCTCCCGACCCCGTAGGCGCCCCGCTGCACATGGCCTCCGTGCTCCCCTCCGACATCCCCCGCGCCGAGCCGGAGCCGCCCGCCGAACGGCGCGGCGTCGCGCGCACCGTGGCCGCCGCCGTCGCGCTCGTCACCGGCATCGGACTCGTCGCCGGCGCCGCCACCGGCAGCGTGCTCAGCGACGGCCCGCGCGCGCAGGCCCAGCCCGGGGCGTACGAGGTGGCCCGCGGCCTGTGGCACGCCGCCGAGGTCGACACGCTCTTCCCGCGCCGGCTCGAAGGCGAGGGCGCCGGCCCCGGCGGCGCCGACCGCGTCTGGGTGCGCGTCGCCGTCGCCCCGCCCACCGGCTGCCAGAAGGGCCTCGACCCGGCGCTCGCCCGGGAGCTGCGCCGCGTCGGCTGCGAGAAGCTGCTGCGCGCCACGTACGCCGACGAGACCCGCAGCAGCGTCACCACCGTCGGGATGGTCTTCACCGCGGCCGGGGCCGCCAAGATGGGCCGGTTCGAGGAGCGCTTCGAGGACGAGGAGCTGGGCGCGCGGGAGGACATGCTGCCGCGCGCGTACGGCACGGAGACCGGCCCCGCCGCCGGCTTCGGCGACGAGCAGCGCGCGACCTGGACCGTACGGGTCCTCACCGACGCCCCCGTCGTCCTCTACGCCGTCACCGGCTTCGCCGACGGCCGCGCCGTGACCGCGCCGCAGCCCGCCGGCGACGCCGTCCACCCCACCGCGACCACCGCGCCCGCGCAGGCCGGTCTCGGCCACGACGCCGAGGCCCTCGCGGACCGCGTCGAGCGCAGCCTGCGCCGTACCTCCGCCAAGGCGACGGAGTCCCCGCGGTGACGCCCCCGACCGGCCCCGCCCCCGCGCGCCGGCCCGCCCCCGCGCGCCGCCGCCGCGCCACCGCGCTCCTCGCCGCGCTGACCGCCGCCGCGGCCCTGTTCGGCGCCACCGCCACCGCCGCGCCCGCGCGCGCGGACAGCCTGAAGGACCTCCAGTGGGGCCTGGACGACGTCCGCGCCGCCGAGGCGTGGGACACCACCCGCGGCGCCGGCATGACTGTCGCCGTGCTCGACACCGGCGTGGACGCCACCCACCCCGACCTCACCGGGCAGGTGCTCGACGGCAAGGACTTCGTCGGCTTCGGCGCCCGCCGCGGCGACGACTCCTGGGCCCGGCACGGCACCGCCATGGCCGGCATCATCGCCGCGCACGGACACGGCCCCGGCGCCGCCGAGGGCGTCACCGGAGTCGCCCCCGAGGCGAAGATCCTGCCGGTGCGGGTCATCCTGGAGGACGGCGACGCGCAGCGCAGTAAGGCCCGCGACACCCGCGGCAGCGCGCTGGCCGACGGCATCCGCTGGGCCGTCGACAACGGCGCCGACGTCATCAACCTCTCCCTCGGCGACGACAGCAAGTCCGCCCACCCCGAGCCCGGCGAGGACGCCGCCGTGCGCTACGCGCTGCGCAAGGGCGTGACCGTGGTGTCGTCCGCCGGGAACAGCGGCGAGAAGGGCGACCGCATCTCGTACCCCGCGGCCTACCCCGGCGTCATCGCCGTCACCGCCGTCGACCGCACCGGGGCGCGCGCCGACTTCTCCACCAGGAACTGGTACGCCACCGTCGCCGCCCCCGGCGTCGACGTGGCCATCGCCGACCCCGACCGCACCTACTACGAGGGCTGGGGCACCAGCGCCGCCGCCGCGTTCGTCTCCGGCGTCACCGCCCTGGTCCGCGCCGCCAACCCCGACCTGAGCCCCTGGCAGATCCGCGACCTGCTGCGGGACACCGCGCAGGACCCGCCCGCGGGCGGCCGCAGCGACGAGCTGGGCGCGGGCCGGGTGGACGCCGCGGCGGCCGTCGCGGCGGCGCGGGAGAGGAAGGCCGCGCCGCAGCGGCCGGCGGCGGCCGCGTACGGCGAGAAGCGCTTCGGCGAGGCGCCGGCCCTCGTCCCCGCCGAGGACGACGGGCCGGGCGGCCTGGCGCTCGTCGCCGGGGTCCTGGGGGTGGGGCTGATAGCGGGCGCCTGGTTCCTCTGGCGCGGCCCGCGGCTGCGCGAGGCCGGGATCTGGCGCGGCCCGCCGCCCCCCGGCTACGCGCCCCCGCCCGCCGAACCGCCGCGGCCGGCGCCCGCGCCCGGCCCGGACACCGGCCCCGGCGGACCGCGCCCGCGGGGCGGCGAGGGGCCACCGCTAGGCTCGACGGGTGCCGCAGAAGAACATCCCTGACCCCGGCTTCGCCGGCGACGACGGCTCCGCCGACCCCCGCCTCGCCGCCGCCCTCGCCGCGTACGCCGACGCCCCCGACGACCCCGGCGCCGGACCCCGCGTGCTGGCCGCCCTCGCCGGCACCCGGGTGCTGGTCCCCGTCGTCGCGCTCCTCGGCGAGTCCGAAGAGGGCCCCGACGGGCTGCGGCGGGACAAGACCAGCGACATGGCGGTGCCCACCCTCGAAGTCCCCGGCGGCCGCCGCGCCCTGCCCGCCTTCACCTCCACCGCTGCGCTCGCCCGCTGGGACCCCGCCGCCCGCCCCGTGGCCGTGCCGGTGCCGCAGGCCGTGCGGGCGGCGGTCGCCGAGCGCGCGGACACCGTCGTCCTCGACGTCGCGGGCCCCGTCCCGTACGAGCTGACCGGCCCGGCGCTGCTCGCCGCCGCCGAGGGCCGCGGCAGCACCGACCCGCTGGCCGACCCCGCCGTCGTCGCGGCCGTCACCGCCGTGGTGGCCGCCGTCGACGGCGTACGCGCCGCGTCCCTGGCCCGCGCCGGCGAGGCCGACGGCACCCTGGCCGTCGTCCCCGGCCCCGGCACCGCCCCCGCCGGCGTGGCCCGCCGGGTCGCCGAGGCGCTCGCCGCGGACGACGTCCTGCGGGCCCGGCTGGTCCGCGGCCTGGACCTGGCGCTGCTGCCGCCGGACGCCGGGCTGCCCGGCGAGCCGCTGCCGCTGCGCTGAGCCGCCGCCCCCGGCCCGCCCCCGGGCGGCGGCCGAGGCCCGCCCCGGGGCCGCGGCCGGGGCCCTGGTTAGGGTGGCCTCCCGGCCCGTACGAGGAAGTGAGCCCCGATGAGCGATACCGGCCCCGGCGCCGACACCGGCCCCGACTTCGACGCGATGACGCGCGACATCGCCGAGGTCCCCGCCGTGGAAGTGATCACGACGGTGGCGGTGCACCTGATGAGCGCCGCGGCGGTCAAGCTCGGGCTCGCCGAGGACGGCGCCGCGCACAAGGACCTCGACGAGGCCCGCAAGCTGATCACCGCGCTGGCCGGGCTGGTCACCGCGGGCGCCGGGGAGGTCGGCTCGTACCACGCGGCGCCGCTGCGCGACGGGCTGAAGTCGCTCCAGCTGGCCTTCCGCGAGGCGTCCGAGCACCCGGACGAGCCGGGCCGCGGCCCCGGCGAGGCGTACACGGGCCCGGTCATCGGCTGACCCGCCGGGCCGCCGCCGCCCGCCCCCCGCGCGGATGTGCAGGTTGTCCGCGGGCGCTGCTATGCTGGAGGGCGACCGGCCGGACGCGCCATGCAGGAAAGAGGAGCGACCGGCCCGCAAGTGGAGGCTCCGCTCTCCCACCTTCCGGCCCCCGGTCGGCGGGTCACCGGTCCGAAGCGCCCCGCGGCACGCTCTGCGGCGGTGCTCCCCGGCAGGAGCCCGCATTTGCGTCCCGTCCGGGGCTTTTTTCGTGCCCGCGGCGGGTGGTCGGCAGACAGCACGTGACGCGGTTGCCCGCCAGGCAGTCGCGTGGTGGAAATGAGGAGGCCACATCAGCGCCGAGCCCCGCATCAACGACCGGATTCGCGTCCCCGAGGTGCGACTTGTCGGCCCCAGCGGCGAGCAGGTGGGCATCGTCCCGCTCGCCAAGGCTCTGGAGCTTGCCCAGGAGTACGACCTCGACCTGGTCGAGGTGGCGGCCAACGCCCGTCCTCCGGTGTGCAAGCTGATGGACTACGGGAAGTTCAAGTACGAGTCGGCCATGAAGGCCCGTGAGGCGCGCAAGAACCAGGCGCACACGGTCATCAAGGAGATGAAGCTCCGGCCGAAGATCGACCCGCACGACTACGACACCAAGAAGGGTCACGTCGAGCGGTTCCTCAAGCAGGGGGACAAGGTCAAGATCACGATCATGTTCCGCGGCCGTGAGCAGTCCCGCCCCGAGCTGGGCCGGCGGCTGCTGCAGCGGCTCGCGGAGGACGTGCAGGAGCTGGGCTTCGTGGAGTCCAACCCCAAGCAGGACGGCCGCAACATGATCATGGTTCTCGGTCCGCACAAGAAGAAGACCGAGGCGATGGCCGAAGCCCGTGAGGCCCAGGCGGCCCGCAAGGCGGAGCGAAGGGGCGACGACACCGCTCCCGCGGAGCGCGCCGAGGCCTGATCCCGGCCCGACCCCGGGTCCGGGACCGTAGGAGAGAGACAGTCCGACGCTTCCGCATGCCCTTTTACGCCGGGCGGCGGGAGCGCCGACGACGAGGAGTGAACGGCGAGATGCCGAAGAACAAGACCCACAGTGGTTCCAAGAAGCGCTTCCGCGTGACCGGCTCCGGCAAGGTGCTGCGTCAGCGTGCCAACCGGCGCCACTACCTGGAGCACAAGCCGTCGACTCTGACCCGGCGCCTCGCCGGCACGGTCGAACTGTCCAAGGCCGACGCCAAGAAGGCCAAGAAGCTGCTCGGCCGGTGAGCCGCCGCCCTGCCCCGGCAGGGCGCAGGACGACCCAGCACACCGGGACCCAGCCGTTCCGGGTCGCGCAGCCGACGCGACCCAGCCCCAAGGAGTGAACAAGTGGCACGCGTCAAGCGGGCAATCAACGCCCAGAAGAAGCGCCGGGCGATCCTCGAGCAGGCCAGCGGTTACCGCGGCCAGCGCTCCCGCCTCTACCGCAAGGCGAAGGAGCAGGTCACCCACTCCCTCGTCTACAACTACAACGACCGCAAGAAGCGCAAGGGCGACTTCCGGCAGCTGTGGATCCAGCGGATCAACGCCGCTGCCCGCGCCAACGGCATCACCTACAACCGCTTCATCCAGGGCCTGAAGGCCGCGGGCGTCGAGGTGGACCGCAAGATGCTCGCCGACCTGGCCGTGAACGACGCCGGTGCCTTCACCGCGCTCGTCGAGGTGGCCCAGAAGGCCCTGCCGAGCGACGTCAACGCGCCGAAGTCGGCCGCCTGAGCCGGCGGCGCGCCCCCGCGCGAGCACGCGTCACGAACCCGCAGGCCCCGCCGGCCTGCGGGTTCTGCCGTCCGTAGGGGCCGCTCCCGGTGCCCGAACCCGCCGCACGAAAGGTCCCCCCGCCGCCCATGGGCACCCCCGAGCCGATCTCGCCGCGCTCCGCCCGCGTCACCGCCGCCCGCAAGCTGCTCCGGCGCGCCGGGCGGGCCAAGGAGCGCAGGTTCCTCGCCGAGGGGCCGCAGGCCGTGCGGGAGGCGGTGGCGTACGCCGCCGGCCCGGCCGGTGGCGCGGGCCCGGCGCTGGCCGAGCTGTTCGTCACCCCGGACGCCGCCCGGCGGCACGCGGAGATCGTCGAGGCGGCCCGGGACGGCGGCGCGCGCGTGCACACCGCCGCGGAGGAGGCCGTCGCCGGCCTCTCGCAGACCGTCACGCCGCAGGGGCTCGTCGGCGTCTGCCGGTTCCTCGACGTGCCGCTGGCGGACGTGGCCGCCGCCCGCCCCCGCCTCGTGGCCGTCCTCGCGCACGTCCGCGACCCCGGCAACGCCGGCACCGTGCTGCGCTGCGCCGACGCCGCCGGGGCCGACGCCGTCGTCCTCACCGACGCCTCCGTCGACCCGTACAACCCCAAGGCCGTACGCGCCTCCGCCGGCAGCCTCTTCCACCTCCCCGTCGTCACCGGCGTGCCCGCCGGCCACGCCGCCACCGAGCTGCGCGCCGCCGGCGTACGGCTGCTGGCCGCGGACGGGGCGGGGGAGCGGGACCTGGACGACGAGCAGGACGACGGCGGCCTCGCCGCCCCGACCGGCTGGATCTTCGGAAACGAGGCGTGGGGGCTGCCGCCGGAGACCCGGGCGCTCGCCGACGCCGTCGTGCGCGTGCCGATCCACGGCCGCGCCGAGAGCCTGAACCTCGCCACCGCCGCGGCGGTCTGCCTCTACGCCTCCGCCCGGGCGCACCGCCCGATCGGCGGGTGCCGTCCCGTCAGCCGGGCCAGGTAAGGTGACCGCCCTAGGCGCCGCGCGCCGACCGTACGGACAGGCCAACGCCCGGTCTGTGGGAGGGGGTTCATGGGGTGGAGAGTGCAGATGCCGACGGGCCGGAGGCCAAGGACCTCGGCTGGGCGCCCGACGATCTGCCGGACGGCCTCGTCGTGGCCGACGAGCGCGGTCTCGTGGTGTGCTTCAACGCCGCCGCCGCGCGGATCACCGCCCTGGAGCCGGCCGCCGTCCTCGGCCGCCCGCTGACCGAGGCGCTGCCCCTGGAGGACCTGAAGGGCCGCCGCTGGTGGCGGCTGACGGACCCGTACGGGGGCCTGGCCATCCGCACCGGCCACCCCGAGCGCAACCTGCTGCTGCCCGGCAACCGCGAGGTGCTGGTGGCCGCCCGCTACGTACGCGACGGGCGCACCGGCCCGGTGCGCAGGCTGATCCTCACCCTGCGCGGCACCGAGGCCCGGCGCCGCAGCGAGCGCAGCCACGCGGAGCTGATCGCCACCGTGGCGCACGAGCTGCGCTCCCCCCTCACCTCCGTCAAGGGCTTCACCGCCACGCTGCTGGCGAAGTGGGAGCGGTTCACCGACGACCAGAAGCGCCTGATGCTGGAGACCGTGCACGCCGACGCCAACCGCGTCACCCGGCTCATCGCCGAGCTGCTGGACATCTCCCGCATCGACTCCGGCCGCCTGGAGGTGCGCAAGCAGCGCGTCGACGTGGTCGCCGCCGTACACCGGCACGTCGAGGCGCAGACCACCGCGGGCCAGGACCCGGCCCGCTTCCGCACCCTGGTGCCGCGGCAGCTGCCCGACCTGTGGGCCGACCCCGACAAGGTCGACCAGGTCCTCGGCAACCTGCTGGAAAATGCCGTGCGGCACGGCGAGGGACTTGTCACCATCGAGGTGGCACCCGCCACCCTCAACCACGGCAGGGAAGGCACCCAGGTCACCGTGAGCGACGAAGGCCCCGGCATCCCGGAGGAGTCGATGAGCCGCGTCTTCACCCGCTTCTGGCGGGGCAGCAAGCGCGGCGGCACCGGCCTGGGCCTCTACATCGTCAAGGGGATCGTCGAGGCGCACGGCGGGATCATCACCGTCGGCCGCGCGCCCGGCGGCGGCGCCCGCTTTCGATTTACCCTGCCCGTCGGCGCCCCGGCCCACCTCGCCTGAGCAGCGGCCGCCCCGCCCACGGGCCACACCAGCGTCCCCGCGCCCGTAGACTCGACCCCCGGCACTTCGGCGACCCCGGTCGCCGGCGCCGCGGCCGCCGGATCGGGCGCAGCCAGCCAATCGGAAGCACGGGAAGAGATGTCGGCACCGAACAAGTCGTACGACCCTGTCGAGGTCGAGGCACTGAAACCGGAAGAGATCGACCGGGTGCGCGACGAGGCGCTCGCCGCCATCGCCGCGGCCGGCGACCTCGCAGCGCTCCGCGAGGTGAAGACCGCCCACGCCGGCGACCGCTCCCCGCTCGCGCTCGCCAACCGCGAGATCGGCGCCCTGCCGCCGCACGCCAAGGCGGAGGCCGGCAAGCGCGTCGGCCGGGCCCGCGGCGAGGTGGGGCAGGCCCTGAAGCGGCGCCAGGAGGAGCTGGAGGCCGAGCGCGACGCCCGGGTGCTGGTCGAGGAGGCGGTGGACGTCACACTGCCGTACGACCGCACCCCCGCCGGCGCGCGGCACCCGCTGACCACCCTCTCCGAGCGCATCGAGGACATCTTCACGGCGATGAGCTGGGAGGTGGCCGAGGGCCCCGAGGTCGAGGCCGAGTGGTTCAACTTCGACGCGCTCAACATCGCGCCCGACCACCCCGCGCGCAGCGAGCAGGACACCTTCTTCGTCCGCGCCCCCCGGCGCGACGGCGCGGCCGGGCAGCGGGACGACGACGAGACCGGCGTCGTGCTGCGCACCCACACCTCACCGGTGCAGATCCGCTCCATGCTCGACCGCGAGCTGCCCGTCTACGTGATCTGCCCCGGCCGCGTCTACCGCACCGACGAGCTGGACGCCACCCACACCCCCGTCTTCATGCAGGTCGAGGGGCTGGCGGTGGACGAGGGCCTGACCATGGCCGACCTGAAGGGCACCCTCGACCACATGGTCTCCTCGCTCTTCGGCGAGGGCATGCGGACCCGGCTGCGACCGGACCACTTCCCGTTCACCGAGCCGTCCGCCGAGATGGACATGGTCTGCTTCGTCTGCCGCGGCGCCTCCGTCGGCAACCCGGACCGGCCCTGCCGCACCTGCGGCTCCGAGGGCTGGATCGAGCTGGGCGGCTGCGGCATGGTCAACCCGAAGGTGCTGGTCGCCTGCGGCATCGACCCCGAGCGCTACAGCGGGTTCGCCTTCGGGTTCGGGATCGAGCGGATGCTGATGTTCCGCCACAACGTCGAGGACATGCGAGACATGGTCGAGGGTGACGTGCGCTTCACCCGGCCGTTCGGGATGGAGATCTGATGCGAGTCCCGCTTTCGTGGCTGCGGGAGTACGTCGACCTGCCCGCCGGCGAGACCGGCCGCGGCGTCCAGGACCGGCTGATCAGCGCCGGCCTGGAGGTCGAGACCGTCGAGCGGCTGGGCGCGGACCTCACGGGCCCGCTGGTCGTCGGCCGGGTGCTGGCGATCGAGGAGCTGACGGAGTTCAAGAAGCCGATCCGCTACTGCCAGGTCGACGTCGGCGACGCCAACAGCACGGGTGACCCGCAGAACATCATCTGCGGCGCGACCAACTTCGCCGTCGGCGACAAGGTCGTCGTCATCCTGCCCGGCGGCGAGCTGCCCGGCGGCTTCAAGATCGGCGCCCGCAAGACGTACGGCAAGGTCTCCGAAGGCATGATCTGCTCCGTGCGCGAGCTGGGCATCGGCGACGACCACGACGGCATCCTCGTGCTGCCGCCGGAGTACGAGCCGGGCACCGACGCGATCGAGCTGCTGGAGCTCGACGACGAGGTCCTGGACATCGCCGTCAACCCCGACCGCGGCTACGCCCTGTCCCTGCGCGGCGTCGCCCGCGAGACCGCCATCGCCTACGGCCTGCCGCTGCGCGACCCGGCGCTCCTCGACGTACCCACGCCCAACGACTACGGCTACGAGGTGAAGGTCGACGACCCGCGCGGCTGCGACCGGTTCACCGCCCGCGTCGTCACCGGCGTCGACCCCGAGGCCCGCTCACCGATCTGGCTCCAGCGCCGGCTGCAAAAAGCCGGCATGCGCCCGATCTCCCTCGCCGTCGACGTCACCAACTACGTGATGCTGGAGATCGGCCAGCCCCTCCACGCGTACGACCGCGCCCGGCTCGACGGCCCCATCGGCGTCCGCCGCGCCACCCGCGGCGAGAAGCTCACCACCCTCGACGGCGTCGAGCGCACCCTCCACCCGGAGGACCTGCTCATCACCGACAACCGCGGGCCCATCGGGCTCGCCGGAGTGATGGGCGGCGCCGACACCGAGATCGCCGAGCCCGAGGTCCGCGACCACCTGCTCGGCACGGTGGCGGGCACCACCGAGATCGTGATCGAGGCCGCGCACTTCGACCCCGTCTCCATCGCCCGCACCTCACGCCGCCACCGCCTCACCTCCGAAGCCTCCCGCCGCTTCGAACGCGGCGTCGACCCGCAGGCCGGCCCCGCCGCGGCACAGCGCACCGTCGACCTGCTGGTGCTGCTGGCCGGCGGCTCCGCCGAGGCGGGCGTCACCGAGGTCGTCGCGCCCACCGGGCCGCGCACTGTCCGGATGCGGGCCGACCACCCGGACCGGGTCGCCGGCGTGACGTACGGGCGCGAAGCCGTCGTACGGCGGCTCCAGGAGGTCGGCTGCGACGTCTACGGCGCCGACGAGCTGACCGTCACCGTACCCACCTGGCGCCCCGACCTCGCCGCGCCGAACGACCTCGCCGAGGAGGTCATCCGGCTCGAAGGCTACGAGAACCTGCCGTCCACCCTGCCCCGCCCCCCGGCCGGCCGCGGCCTGACCGGCCGCCAGCGGCTGCACCGCCGGGCCGGCCGCGCCCTGGCCGGCGCCGGCTACGTAGAGGTGCTGAACTACCCCTTCGTCGGCCAGGTGGCCCTAGACGCCCTCGGCCTGGAGGCGTCCGACCCCCGCCGCCGCACGGTCACCCTCGTCAACCCGATCAGCGACGAGGAACCGGGCCTGCGCACCACCCTGCTGCCCGGCCTCCTCACCGCCCTCCGCCGCAACCACGGCCGCGGCACCGCCGACCTGGCGCTCTTCGAGACCGGCCTCGTCTTCCGCCCCTCCGGCTACGAGTCCGAGCCGGCCCGGCTCCCCGTCGACCGCCGCCCGACCGCCGAGGAGATCGCCTCCCTCAACGCCGCCCTCCCCAAGCAGCCCCGCCGCGCCGCCGCCGTCCTCGCCGGCGCCCGCGAGCGGGCCGGCTGGTGGGGTCCCGGCCGCCCGGCGGACTGGGCGGACGCGGTGGCCGCGGCCCGCACCGTCGCCCAAGCGGCGGGCGTGGAACTGGAAGCCGAGCCCGACCAGCACACGCCGTGGCACCCCGGCCGCTGCGCCGCGCTGTTCGCCGTCGTGGACGGCGAACGGCGCATCGTCGGCCACGCCGGAGAACTGCACCCGCGGGTGGTCAAAGCCCTCCAGCTGCCGGAGCGCACCTGCGCGATGGAGGTCTCGCTCGACCTGCTGGAGATCGCGGGCGGCGGCCCGGTCCAGGCCCCGCACGTCTCCACGTACCCGGTGGCGACGCAGGACGTGGCGCTGGTCGTGGCGGCGGATGTGCCGGCGGCGAAGGTAGCCGAGGCGCTGCGCGCGGGCGCGGGGGAGCTGCTGGAGTCGGTGCGGCTGTTCGACGTCTTCACCGGCGAACAGGTAGGCGAGGGCCACAAGTCCCTCGCGTACGCGTTGCGCTTCCGCGCCCCGGACCGCACGCTGACCGCGGAGGAGGCGAGCGCCGCCCGCGACGCGGCGGTGGCGCGGGCGGCGGAGGAGGCAGGCGCGGTGCTCCGGGGGGCGTGACCAGCACGGCGGTCGCGCCCGCAGCTGCCGCCCGGTGCGGGGCCGGAGACGGCCCCGCACCGGGGAGGTACTCCGGGAGGAACCGTCGTGGCCACTGGAGTTCGGCAGTCGTTTCCGCTGACAACGGCTAAAGCTGAACTCGTAGCATGAGACGAAGTGTTGGACCCCGCGCACCACGAAGTACGCAGACATCCCGCTCGGCAGGTGGTGGAAATGTCCGAATCCCTCTTTGTTGCTCAGAACGGCCTCTGGTTCCGATAAACACCCAGGTCAGCAAGACTGCTCCCCGCGCACGCGGGGATGGACCCGAATATCTGGACTGGTGCGAGGCGGAGAATCTCTGCTCCCCGCGCACGCGGGGATGGACCCACCACGTGGACTACATCTGTAGTGGGCGATACCTGCTCCCCGCGCACGCGGGGATGGACCCCTCGGCGAGCTGCTCGGGCCGGTACATCAGGGCTGCTCCCCGCGCACGCGGGGATGGACCCACGCCGGCGCCAGTCTGCCGCTGCCGCCTGGACTGCTCCCCGCGCACGCGGGGATGGACCCTCGTCGTGGGCTTCACCCATCGGTCGTCCTTTCTGCTCCCCGCGCACGCGGGGATGGACCCGACGTTGGCCGGGTGCCGGCCGGAAGGTGTACCTGCTCCCCGCGCACGCGGGGATGGACCCAACTCCTCGTTGTCATCGGAGAGATGACACAGCTGCTCCCCGCGCACGCGGGGATGGACCCCATGCCCGCGTGTGCTCGCTCTCGCGCGAACGCTGCTCCCCGCGCACGCGGGGATGGACCCATCAAAGACGGCGGCGGCCCGGGCGGGAAGGACTGCTCCCCGCGCACGCGGGGATGGACCCGACGTCGTCAGCTCGCCGGAGGGTCCTCGATGACTGCTCCCCGCGCACGCGGGGATGGACCCGGGTACATCCGAGCGCGGGATGACTGGAACGACTGCTCCCCGCGCACGCGGGGATGGACCGAACGTCAGCCCCGACTCCAGCCGCACGCCGTGCTGCTCCCCGCGCACGCGGGGATGGACCCCGCACCAGATCCGGGCGCAGCGGCCAGATCTGCTGCTCCCCGCGCACGCGGGGATGGACCCCTGTACATCACCGGCATCCTCAACGAGTCCCCCTGCTCCCCGCGCACGCGGGGATGGACCCCGCTTCAACGCTCTGTTGGGGCGAGCGCGCGCCTGCTCCCCGCGCACGCGGGGATGGACCCCTCCGAGGCGAAGCTGCCGGCAGAGGAAACCGCTGCTCCCCGCGCACGCGGGGATGGACCCTTGTTGGTGCCGTGGGAGATGTCCCATCCCATCTGCTCCCCGCGCACGCGGGGATGGACCGCGGGGTCGCGCTGGCCGGGGGCGTCCCAGTAGCTGCTCCCCGCGCACGCGGGGATGGACCCAACACGATCCGCAAGGCGTCCGACGCCGTGTGCTGCTCCCCGCGCACGCGGGGATGGACCCGAGTCGTCGCGCTCGAACGTCATGTCCGGGTCCTGCTCCCCGCGCACGCGGGGATGGACCCGCCGCGATCAGCGCGCGGCGGACGTTCGTGTGCTGCTCCCCGCGCACGCGGGGATGGACCCCGGCCACGTACGCGACAGCCTCCTCTACCTCTCTGCTCCCCGCGCACGCGGGGATGGACCCGGAGGACACGCAGACCAAAGCGGTCATGATCGCTGCTCCCCGCGCACGCGGGGATGGACCCACCCTGCGCCCGTGGCTTGTGCGGATTGAGAACTGCTCCCCGCGCACGCGGGGATGGACCCTAGTCGCACTGATCTCCGCCATTGCAGCCGTTCTGCTCCCCGCGCACGCGGGGATGGACCCTCTCGAAGCACGAGGGGCGGGCCGCTGGGGACCTGCTCCCCGCGCACGCGGGGATGGACCCTCCGGCCGCCGCTACGAGCGCAACAGCAACGGCTGCTCCCCGCGCACGCGGGGATGGACCCGAACACGGCGACATCTCCGTCGACCCCGAGACCTGCTCCCCGCGCACGCGGGGATGGACCCCCACACCGAGAACCCCCGAACGCCAACAGGCCCTGCTCCCCGCGCACGCGGGGATGGACCCGTGTCCGTCCGATTCGCCTTCAGCTCCAAGCCACTGCTCCCCGCGCACGCGGGGATGGACCCCAGTACCGCCCGAGCCGGCCGGCGACGAGGACCTGCTCCCCGCCCATGCGGGGATGGCCCGTCGCGGCGGCGCGCCGCTCGCACACGTACGGTCGGCGCCGAATTGGTGGCCTGTGCCGGCACGACAACGACCCCCGCCGCGTGGCGAGGGCCGGTCACTCGGGGTCTGCTTTCGTGGGCTCAGGCGGTGAACTCCCCGCCCTTGACGGCGGCGACGAACGAAGCCCAGCCATCCGCCGAGAAGACGAGCGCCGGGCCGTCTGGGTCCTTCGAGTCCCGTACCGGCGTAATGCCGGGGAAGCTGTCGGAGACCTCAACACAGGTCGCGTCGCCCCCGTTGCTGTAGCTGCTCTTGCGCCACCGCGCGGCGCCGAGGTTGGTGGTACTCATGATGCCGTGTCCTCCATAACGGTTCTGATGAAATCGAGCGAGGCTGACGGTGGGAGGGCCGCGTCTCGTAGCTGATCGTATGACAGCCTGTACTGAGCCACCTCTGCCGCATCCTCCACCAGGTCCCCCGACTTGTTGCCCTCCAGGTAGGCAACGCCCATCCCGTCCGCCTGCCATAGCAGCGACAACGAACCGCCCATGAGGTCGTGGACGCCGGCCGTGAAGGGTAGGACCTGGATCACGATGGAGGGCTGCTCGGCCGACTCCAAGAAGTGGGTGAGCTGTCCCGCCCACACCTTCGCGTCCCCGGTTGGCCGCCTGAGCGTGGCTTCGTCGAGGATCACGCGAAGGCTCGGCGGCGGCTCCCGCCTTAGCAGTTCCTGACGGCTGAGGCGCAGGGCTACCTGTTCTTCCAGCCAGTCCGGCCCTCCGTGGTTCGGAGATGACGACAGGATGGCTCTCGCGTAGTCCTCGGTCTGGAGGAGTCCGGGGATCGCGGTCATGAACTTGTGCATGATCACCGCCCCCTCTTCGTACCGGATGAACAGCTTGAACCTGTTCACGATGACGCTGTTCCGCGCTGACTGCCAGAGCTTTACCAGCAATCCGTCAGTCCCGTAGTAGCTGTCCAGGTCTTCCATGACCGGGCGCTTTGAAATGCGTTCGCCGTTTTCAAGGCGATTTAGGTAGCTTCGCTCGTACCCTGTGTCTTCTGCGAGCTGCGAGAGGGACTTGCCCGCTTTCTTCCTCAGCGTGACAAGCGCGTGAGCCAAGATCTCGCGTGCGTCTTGCTTCTCTTGGTCCTTGTTCTCGCCTGTCTGTTCGGCCATGCCGTCTCCCGCTGTTGCCTGCCGCTGCGACGACGCCTGACGGGGGGTCAAGTCGCCGCTTCTCGGTGATGGTTGGGATACGCAGAGTAGTACCCGGCAGGAAGTCGGGGCCACACGAGATACCCCCCGCGGAGATTCGGTATGACGACGGCAGGCAGCCACGCAGCGGATGGGCAGTCCTCCGGACAGCCTCCCACCGGGAACGAGGCAGACACCAAGACCACGTATGCGCGCCTGTTCGCCCGGAGTGCCGCCTCGGTCGGCAAGGCCCGCGACTTCGTCGCCACCGTGGTTGGCGCGGGCGACCGCACCGACGACATTCGCGTGTGCGTCTCCGAAGTCGCGACCAACGCGCTCCAGCACACCCCCGCCGGCCGCCGCTTCCTCGTACGGATCATCATCAACGAGGGCGTCGTGCGCATCGAGGTGCACGACGCCGGCGGGGGCACTCCGCGCATGTGCACGCCCGCGGACACCGACGACCGCGGGCGTGGCCTGATGCTCGTCGCCGCCTTCGCGGACGATTGGGGGTCGTCCGGCCGCCTCGGACCCGGCAAGTTCGTGTGGATGGAGTTCAAGATCCAGGCTGCCGTGGAGGGGACGTGCTGACGGCCCGTGCCGGGGTGCCGGGCCCCGGGTTCACTGCGACGCTGTGTGCCGCAACCCGCCTTGACGCGACGCACGGCTCCCCCGGATGCGTTGTCGTCGGCCTCGACCCGCTACCGCTTGGCTCCGGTTCCGACGCTGTCGAGCCGTACCTCGACCACAGGGGCACGCGCGGTCGCGCACTCCTCGGCGCGGTCACCGCATGAACGCGGCAGCGGCCGGCAGGCGCCACGCCAGTGCTGACCTCACCGCCGCCATGACGCCGCCCCGGGCCGCCTCGGCCCCGCCCCCCCACCGCCGGACACCCCGGCGAGGACGGGGGTGGCCCGGAGCGGGCGCACCTGCCGCCTGCTCCGGGCCTGCGGCGTACGGCAGGACACAGCGGGCCGCCGGGGGCCACCCCCCCGGTGGCCCGCCGCAACAGGTCGTCTCACGGATCAGGGGTTGGGGGCGGGACGCCACCGGCCGCAACTGACCTGAGACGGCGGAAGCATGACACATTATGACAACCGACGCGAAGGAGTACGGCGAGTGACCGCCATCGTGGACAGTCCGGCCAGTGCGCCCTGCGGGGGGCTCAGCTTGCTTGAACTCGAAATCACGGGAGCTTGCCAGCTTCAGTGCACGCAGTGTTTCGCCGAGTCGGGGCCGCACGGCACGCACGGCGCAATGACGGCCGACGACTGGCGACGCGTGATCAGCGATGCCGCAGCACTCGGCGTGCGCGAGGTGCAACTCATCGGAGGGGAACCGACCACGCACCCGGCATGGCGCGAGCTGGTCGACCATGCGCTGAGCCTCGGCCTTCGGACCGAGGTCTACAGCAACTTGTTCCACATCAAGCCCGGTTGGTGGGACGTGCTCGACCGCGACGGCGTGAAGCTGGCAACCAGCTACTACAGCGACCGTGCCGAGGAACACGACGCGATTACCACGCGGCCGGGCAGCTAGAAAGGACCCGGGCCAACGTCGTCGAGGCCGTGCGGCGCGGTATTCCGCTGCGCGTCGGCATCGTGTCCGTCTTGCCGGGGCAGCGCGTGACCGAGGCGCGGCGCGAACTGGAAACGCTCGGCGTGAGGACGATCCGCACGGACCGCACACGGCGGCTCGGCCGCGCCTTGCGGCCCGGGGCGGACGCGACCGACGCGGCGGAGCTGTGCGGGCGCTGTGGCGACGGGCAGGCGGCCGTTCTGCCCTCGGGCGAGGTGACACCGTGCGTTATTGCGCGGTGGCTGACCGGTGGCAACGTGCGAAACCGTGCCCTGGGCGCGATCCTGGGCGGCGAGACGTGGGCCGAGGCGCTGCGCGTGATCCCGGCTCGCGCGGACATCGGCCCATGTGACCCCGACTGCAAGCCCGCCTCGGACGGCGGAGACTGCTCGCCCGCAGAGCAGGAAGCGTGCGACCCCAAGTACTAGCGAGTGAGGGCGCTGATGAACTGGAAGCCCCATGCCGAACGCCTCGCGGCCGAGGTGGCCCCGCCCGTCTCGCGATGGCGGGAAGCGGTTGCCTCCACCCCCCGGCACGTCTTCGTGCCCCGGTGGTGGGAACCGGCGGACGACGGCGCTTGGGCGCTGCGCGACGGGCCGACGGACGAGTCCGCGTGGCTGCGCGCGGCCTACTCGGACACGTCCCTGGTGACCCGGGTGGGCCCGTTGCATGCCGACCAGGCGACCTCCGGCCACCGGCCGCGCGGCGTGCCCACGTCGTCCGGCACCATGCCCGGCCTCGTGGTGCGCATGCTGCGGCACGGCCTGCTGTACGACGGTGCCGACCTCGGCGTGATCGGCACGGGCACCGGCGCCAGCACCGCCCTCGCCGTACGGCGCCTGGGGGATGAGCACGTCACGGCCATGGACGTAGACCCGTACCTGACCGAGACGGCGGCGGAGCGGCTTGCCGCTGCCGGCATGTCCCCCCGGATGGTCACCTGTGACGCTACGGGACCACTGCCAGCCGACTTCGACCGCATCGTGTCACTCGTGGCGCTGCGCAATCTTGCCACGGTGGTAGCCGCGCTACGTCCAGGCGGGCGGCTGGTGACCACACTCGCCCGCATGCACGTGATCGTCACGGCCGACAAGGACTCCGACGGCGCCGCCCGCGGCGTGGTCGAGTGGGACCGCGCCGGGTTCATGTCCACCCGCACGGGCGCCGACTACCCGCCCGGCGTGGGCGAGCTGTTCACGGCCGTTCGCGATCGCGAGGGGGAGGAGGTGACCAGGGGCCGCTATCCGGTGTTGAACGTGGCGGAGGCGTGGGACGTGCGCGCCATGCTCGAACTCGCCGCGCCCGGGGTCGAGACCTTCTACGAGGAACACGGCGACCAGCGCACGGCACGGCTGTTGCACGCCGACGGCTCCTGGGCCCGCGCGTCGGCGACGTGGATTGATCCGCCCACGGTCCACCAGGGGGGCCCGCGGCGACTGTGGACGACTCTGGAACGCATCCGGCACCGGCTCAACGCCGAGGGAGGTCTACCGATCTACGGCAGCCGCGTGCACATCACCCCCGATGGCGTATGCCACTTCACCCGCGGGAAGTGGTCGGCCTCCTACGGCTGACCGCGTCGCCGTCTCCGCGGTGACCGACTGACCCTCGCACCGCTGAGCAGCCCCGTCCCCGCGCCCTGCCCCGCCCGGAATCGGGAGCTCCGAGTGGTGGCGCGCCGGGCGACGGCGCGGACCGGAGCGACGGCCTGGTCGGCCTGCGCCTTGAGGCGGTCGAGGTCGGCGGCGGCCACGCTCGTGCCAGGTCGGGCGGGGCTGGAGCACCGTGGGGCGAAGGTACGCCGGTTCTGACTGCTTCTGTCGCGGGCGCTTGAAGGGCCTTGCATGACGGTGGGAGTTGCCACGGGGACCATCCCCGCGTGCGCGGGAGCAGGGCTGTCACCAGGCTTCCCTGCCTGCCAGGGAGCAGGTCCTGACAGGATAGGGGCGGAACCCTCGGTGGGCTTCCGCCCCCGGCTCGTTCGCTCAGCGGCCGTAGCGGCGGCGCTTGGCGGCCGTGCTCCAGCCCTGGCGGGGTGGGCGAGCTGGAGCGGTGGGCTGGTCGGTGGGGCGGCGGATGAGGGTGACGCCCTCGTGGTCCTCCGGTTGCCAGTGGTGGTCGCGGGTCTCGAAGGTGTAGCCCTGCTCGGTGTCGGTGGTGTACGTCAGCAGGGCGCGGCCCTCGTGCGCGTACTCGTCCACCGCTGCCCAGAGCGCGCTGCGGATACGGGCCGAGGGGCTGCCGACGAAGACGCCGGGGGAGACTTCGAGCAGCCAGCGCGTGAGGAAGCCCCGCAGGCCGACGGGGCAGTTGGACAGGACGATCACGGTCACCAGATCAGCCCCTCGCCGAGGTTGCTGCCGGACTCCACTTCTTCGCCGCGGTCGGACTGGAGCATGACCCGGTCCTGCTGCGGGGGGTTGCCCTCCTCGGCGGACGCGGCCGTCATCCCGGGGGTGAGCAGCGCCTGCACGTCGCGGACGCAGCGCTCCAGCAGTCCGGTGGTGTGTATGCGGTCGCGTAGCGCGCGGCGCACGCGCGGGCCGATGTCCTCCTCGCTCTCCGCTGCGACCTCGAAGGCGACCGGGATACCGATCTCCGTCTTGTAGAGGTCCGCGATGTCCAGGGCGAAGGACAGCTCATGCCCGGAGTGCACGAAGCCCAGCCCGGGGACGCAGCCCAGCACCGCGACCACGCTCTGCGCGATGCCGTACATGCACTGCCCGGCTGCTGTGACGGCCTGGTTCGGGGCGTCGCCGGAGGCGAAGTCGCCGTGGGCGTAACGGCGGCCGCGCCAGCGGATGCCGGTGCGGGTCGCCTCGGCGCGGTAGCACGCCTTGACGCGGTCGCCCTCCTTGCCGAGCAGCTCGCGGCGGCTGCGGCCGGCCGGGTCGTCGTCGGGGAAGCGGAGCGCGTACATCGAGCGGGCGACATCCAGCCGCGTCCGCGGGTTGGCCCACAGCCGTGCCTGGGCCTCGGCCAGGGCCGCGGAGCGGGAGAGGGCCCGGCCGCCGGCGTAGTAGCGTACGCCGTGCTCTCCGACCCACACGATGCCGACGCCGCTCTCGCCCAGCAGCCGGACCGCCTGCTGGGAGATCTTCGTGCCCGGTCCGAGGAGCAGCGTGCCGATGGTCGCGGACGGGAGGTGGCGTACGCCGTCGCCGTCGGCCGCGGTGATCGCGTTGTCGGCACAGTGGACGACGGCGCGCTCCAGATAGACGAAGGACAACCGGTCGCCGATCCGGGTGAGTTCGCGTGGTGAGGAGGCGCCGCGCCTGCTGACGGTGGTCATCGCTATTCCTGTGGTGCCAGGGTGAGCAGTCCGCAGCCGTACGCTTTGCCCCGGCCGATGCCGTGGATCAAGGCGTTCCGCAGGGCATCGGGGTCGGTGACCTCCAGTCCGCCGCTGAAGACGGTGGTGGCCAGGCTGACCGGGCCGCCCCGCGTGCCATTCCCCTTCCCGCCTGCGGGCGGCGCGGGGTCGCCGGGGCGTTTGCGGAAGGAGAGGTCACGGCGGCCGTGGACGACCACGGCGTGCCGGTGCAGCGGGTCCTCCGCGTCCGGCGCCGCTCCCGGCAGCAGCTCGAAGCCGTGCCTTTCCTGCTGCTTTAGCAGCCAGCCGAGCTGGTGGCGCGGGGAGACGTGCGCGGTGCGCTTGGTCGGTTCCCCGTCCTTGCGGCGGATGGAGTGAACCGGGTTGGCGGTCAGCCGGAACGACCAGCGGTCGCCCTTGGCCAGGCGGCGCAGGAACGGCTGGTAGTGCCGGGTCTCCCAGCCGGGGGCCTCGGGTGTGGCCAGTCTGGGCCAGCCGGCCTGCTCGACGAGGGCCGTGAGGTCGGGACGGTCGGGGCCGACGAGGTAGACCTGCACGTCGGTACGGTCGCCGTGGTCCAGGCGCCAGAGGATGCGGGGCCGGGCTTCGGGGTCGGTGGACAGGCCGGGGAAGCCGGCGAGCAGCGCCGCGTGCAGGCGCTGCGGTGAGGACAGCAGGAAGCGGGCTCCGGCCCGCGCGGTGTTGATGCGGAAGCGGGTGAGGTACATCAGTCGCTCTCCAGCAGGGGCATCGGGTCGTGCTCCGGGACTCCCGGGATCTCGACCGGCCGCGGTACGCCGTCGACCCGCACCGACCGGCGGGCGTACCGGCGGTGGCGCGGGTCGAAGCTGAGCGGCTGGTCGGCCACGATGTCACCGGGCGGGTCGTCGGGTGCGGAGTCCAGCAGCACGGGAAGCCGGTCCGGGGCGGCGCGGGTGGTCTGCCGCCGATACCAGGCCGCGGCGAGCCACGGGTGCTCCCGCAACGCCCCTTCCAGCCCTGTGTCGTGCCGGACGCCCAGGTCGAGCCGCCGTGCGGGCGGGCAGGCGCGGCGGCCGAGGAACGGCAGGAAGTGCGGCGCACGCACTGCCGTGCGCAGCTCCTCGATCAGTGCCCGGCCGCCCTCGACCGCCGCCAGGAACACCGCGTCGGCCAGGTAGAAGCGCTCGGTGACCGGCATCGCCTTGCCGCTGACCTGGTGGTGCGCGGTGTGGAAGTCCCGCACACGCGTGCCCGGCTGATCGACGCGTACGCCGAAGCGCAGCGCGGCGAGATCCGACAGATCGGCGGTGCGGGGGCGGCCCTGGGCGGCGGCGAGCAGCCCGAGCACTCCGCTCTTGGTCGGCGCCGACTCCGTGGAGCGCCGCGCGAAGCGGGAGGAGGCGCCCCAGGACTGGAGCGGCCCGGCGAGCTGGAGCAGCAGCACACTCACTGCCCGCCGCCCTGCCGCTCCGCGACCGCCGCGCCGACGCTCGCCACCAGCTCGGCCAGGGTGACCCGGGTGCCGACCTCGGCGAGCTTGGCGGTGTTGCGGCCGGCGAGGACCACCCAGGTCGCCAGCGCCTCTTCGCCGAACTCCCGCTCCACGTCGGCGATCTGTTCGGCCAGCCGCTCGCTGGCCTGCCGGACGTGGCCGCTGCCCGACTCGGCCATCGTCGGCTCCTCGAACGCCCCCACGAAGTTGACCGGCCGGCCGTCGCGCAGCTTGACCACCACGGCGTCCGGAGGGGTGTGGTGGGCAAAGGTGTTGATCTTGCCGGTGGGCAAGGAGGAGACGAAGCCGCGGACGAACGCTTCGACCGCCCGGCGCACCGGCGTGGCCCGGTCGGCGTCCTCGTCCACACCCTGACCGAGGTTGTCGGCGAGCCGGTCCACGTCGAGGGCGGCGTAGCGGTACAGCGTCGCGGAGTTGAACTCGACGGTGCCGATCATCCCGGCGCCGGTCTCGTCCGCCTCGTTCTCATCGTCCACCGCCGTGTAGTAGTCCGACTCGTTCTCCACCGCGTGCACGCTGAGGGCGTGTGCGACCTGGGCGGCGGCGTCCACGTTGATGTCGGCTCCGTCGGCGACCATCCGGCCGAAGAGGGCGATGTCGACGGAGTGGCGGGTGTCGGCGATCTGCCGGGCGCGCTCCTTGTTCTCCTTGGCCTTCAGGAACCCGCCGATGTCCGCACGGCCCTCGATCGCCAGCTCCGACAGACCGCGCCGCTGCTGGGCGCTGAGGAACATCAGGTACGGGGACTCGGGCGGCAGCGGCTTCGCTTCCTCCGCCTCGGCGGAATCCTTGGTCTTCTTGGGCTTCTTGCGCTCGGGGACGCTCAGCTTCGCGCCGGTACCGGCCTCCACGACGGCCCTGGCCAGCTCCCACGACTCCTCGGGGGTGACCTCCGGCTGAAGCTCCCGGATCGTCTCGCCGATCAGTTCGGCGACCTTCTTCGTCCGTACGCCCAGCTCGGCCGGGTCCAGCAGCCGCCCGAACGCCGTGCGGGTGGCGCGCTTCCACGCCTGACTGGAGACCCGGGAACGGCGCACGCCGCCGTAGACGGCGGATTTGGGGGTGCCGGTGTCGTCCCGGTTCAGGTTGCTCGGCGGGACCGTCTGGAGAACGTGGATGTCAACGATCGTACGGCTCACGGATGTTCCTCACTGGTCGTTCCCGGTGGCGGGTGAACCGCCTTCGTCGGTGGGACTCGCGTTCCCGGCTTCCTCGTCCAGGCGCCGGGAGTGGAACTCACGGCCCCACTCCCGGCGGACGGCCAGGCGCCGGGTGGGATCGAGGACCCGCTCGATCTGGTCGGCGAGCCTGGCGTAGTCCAGCGGCTCGCCCGCGCCCCGCAGCAGCAGGACCAACTCCCGCAGCCGGTACGCCAGTACGTTCGCCGACGTGGCCCCGGCGACCCGGACGAAACGACGGCGCAGCGACTCGTCGATCTCGCCCCGTGGCATCAGCGCCCGAACGGCGCCGCCGAGCCGCTTGCCGCGAACATGCATCGGGCCGGTGCGCTTGGACTGCTGGTGCAGCGCGTACAAGGTGACCGCCAGATGGACGGCGGTGGGCCCGTGCTCACTGCCCCGCACCCGGCCCCCCGGTGTGTAGAGCGCATCCATATCGATCAGGCCGAACAGCTCCGGGACCTCCTCAGGCGCCTTCCCCGCGCCGCGCCGGAGCTGGGCGAGCCGGGCGACGGCCCATGGTTCGTCGTGCGACACATAGCCGCGCTGGATCGGCTCCAGGCACGCCAGTACCGTACGGCCGGCGGGGCCGGGTTCGTACACGTCCCGCCCCGCCTCGGTGGGCGTGGCGCTGCTGGTGGTCACGGCGTGGGCTCCTCTGGTCAGTTTGGTGAGGGGGCGTCACCGTCGGGGCCGGGCGGGGGTCCGTCGTCCTCCGGGGCCAGGACGCGCTTGCGCAGTTCCCTGCCGAATCCGCGTTCCACGCTCGCGGCGTTCAGCCAGTTCGTGCCGCCCTTCGCGGTCTCCAGGACGCGGCCTTCCCAGGCGGCCTCGCTCGCGGACTCGACCAGCTCCGAGCCGAGCGCGCGCACCCGGTCGTGCGCAACGCGACGCCAGCTCTCCAGCCGTTCTCCGGTATCCGCACCGGACTTGAGCGTCGCCAGCCACAGGCGGAAGGAACCCTCCAGCTCGCCGAAGCCCCGGTCGCGGGCCTCCGCCCGCGGCGTCGCCTGCTCGGCGCCCGCTGCCTCGGCGAGGCCCGCGGCGAGGTTGCCCAGCAGCCAGACCGCGGTCTCGGCGAGTTGCACGGCCCGTATCGCCGTGTCCCGCAGCCTGCTGCCCTGCTGGGAGAGCAGCGCGAGGGACATACTCAGGCTGTCGTCGACCACATCGGAGACCACCGACTGCTGGGTGCCGTACTCACAGCCCACCATCCGCACCCTGATCAGGTGGTCCCGGCCCAGCACGGCGCTCTCTTCCGCCATGCGGCCCAGCCACTCCAGCACGCGGGGCGTGAGTCCCGGTGCCGCGCCCCGGTCGGCGGCACTCTGCACCGCTTCGGGCGGGTAGCCGGTGATCAGTGCGGCCAGACCCCGCCAGGCGGCGCGGGCCGGATCATGGGTGCGCGGGAGGTACACCGGGCTCGTCCGCAGCTTCTTCTCCTGCTGCGCGCTGCGCCGCCAGCCGGTCATCGGCTCGCAGCCGTGCATGTCCCGGTAGGGGAGCGGGTCCCCGTAGGCCAGCACCACGCCGTGCGCTTCACGGCCGTCATGGTGCAGCCGCACCCGCCTGGCGGGCCAGGTGTACCTGCCGCGTGGCCCGTACGGCCCTGCCTCCGCCGCGGGCAGCGGAGCCGCCCCCGGCGCCTGCGGACGGCGCCAGACGGGCAGGTCCTCGTCATCGTGCCGCAGCAGGTCGTCGTCCTCGCGGGGGATCAGGTTCAGCAAGAGCGTCTCGCGCAGCGTGTCCCCCTCCGCGAAGACGCCGCCGAGCATCCCGACCGAAGCGACGCCCTGCGGGTAGACCTTGCCCGACTTGACCCGCGGGTCGTCCACGGCACCGGTCTTGATGCCCGAGACATCCCAGGCGTGCGCGTGCACCACCCAGCGGGCCGCCTCGGCGAAGGACAACCGCTGCGCGCCGTGCGCCCGCATGGTGAGGAACCGGTCGTTGTTGGGGACGTCCGCGACGATCCGGTCCAGGCTGAAGACCTCGTCCTTCGCCGTCCGCAGGTCCGCCACCTGGAAGAAGGGGCGCTCCGGGTGCAGCAGGTCGAACCTCCCCCGGTGCTCCGACAGGTACGCCGCCACCTGCTCGGCCGGGAAGCCCTCCGGACCCGCCTGCCACAACTCCGCCCACGCGTCCCGCGTCGGCGGCCCGCCGTCCAGCGCGTCGTACAGCACCGCCAGCAGCAGCCGGACCAGGGCGAACTCCTGCGTGGGCAGGTCGCCCGGAAGCCGCCGGATGTCGTCGGCCCGCTCGAACACCTCGGTCAGTGACAGGTCCTTCTCCACCCCGTCGCGCAGCAGCACCGGCAGCCACGGCTGGGTGGTCAGGTCGAAGGAGGGCGTCGCGTCGGCGTCGGGGACCGGTTCCTGGACGTCAGGGGACACGGGTCACCTCAAGACCGTCGTCGGGCGAGTAGCGCAGTGTGAAGCCTGCCAGAGAGCACTGACACTCCTCGTCCAGCGCCAGGACCAGCTCGCCGGCCAGCCAGTGGCAGTCGCGTCCCTGCCACGCGTCGATGTACAGCTCCTCCAGTTCCGTCACCGCACGGTCCGCGGTCTCGTGGCTGAACTGGCGCGGCAGGCGCAGCGCGCTGGCCGCGACCGCGCGTGCGCGGTGCGCGTCCGGCGCGGCGTCGGTGGGCAGCTCCAGCCCGCCGCGACGCCGTCCGCGCTCGTCCGGGGGCAGCCACGGGAGAGTGCGCAGCGTCCCGTCGGCGGTGCGCTGGACGACGAGTACCTCCAAGTTGTCCTCGGCGTCCCGCACCTGCTGCCGCCCAGCCGGGGTGTCGTCCGCGTCGCCGACACCCGCGTCGATCCAGCCCAGCAGTGACCGCCCCGGCGCCTTGGGAGCGGCCAGCCGGTACGTCCTGGCCTTCTCCTTCTGCCGGGCCCGCCGCGCCTCGTCGGACTTCTCCGCTGTTGCCAGGGCGTCCTGCCAGCCCGTCGGCCCCAGAGGGGCCGCGCCGTACGCGTCCTGCACCAACGGGGAGATATCCGCCGGGAGCCGTACCGGCCGGCCGCCGTCCGCCAGGTGCGGCCGGAGCACTGCCGCCGCGCGCAGCAGCGGCCAGGCCCCGTACACGGCCGCCGATCCGCGGACCGGGACGGGAGGCGGCCCGGCGGGGGCGGTCCACCGCCTGCCTTGGTCATCCGGTTCGATGCCGGTGACCAGACAGCGGGCGGACCGCAGCCGCGGCGGACGCTCCCGCTCGTGGCGGTGCAGGCGGCCCATCCGCTGGAGGACCAGGTCCACCGGGGCCAGGTCGGTGACCAGGAGGTCGAAGTCCACGTCCAGCGACTGCTCGGCGACCTGGCTGGCCACCACGATGTGCGCGGTCTCCGGCCGTCGTCCGGGGGAGGTATCCGGCGGCCCGAAGCGCTCGCGGAGGTCGGTGTCCTTGGCGGCGCGGTCCAGGTCCACGAAGCGCGCGTGAGCGACCGTCACCGCCTCCGCACCGAAGCGCGCCCGCAGGACGGCCGCGGTCTCCCGCACCCGGTCCACCGTGTTGCGGACGACCAGAGCGCAACCGCCGCCGTCGAGTTCACGGGCCAGCCTTTCGGCGAGGACCTCCGGGCTGTCCGCCAACGCCTCGACGACGACCTGCGTACCGCGCCCCGACGCCGCCGGCGCGCGTTCCACCGCGGTACCGCCCGGTGGAACGGCGGTGAGCAGCGGGTACACCGGCGCGGAGTCCGGCCGCAGCGGCTCCCGATACGCCTGCCCGCCCGCGTACGCGCGCGTGAGTTCCCGCCGACGCGCCGCAGGGAGCGTCGCGGAGAGCACCACGACCGGCACCCGGTACGCGCCCAGCCAGGCCAGGGCGGCGTCCAGATAGGTGTCCATGTACGCGTCGTACGCGTGCGCCTCGTCGATTACGACCACTTTGCTGGCCAGCGCGAGGTGACGCAGGGCGAGATGGCGGGTCTTGAGCGCGCCGAAGAGGAGCTGGTCGATCGTGCCCGCGACGGTGGAGGAGAGCATCCCCTTCTTCCGGCCGCGCAGCCACTGGTGTGCCACCAGTTCCGCGGTGTGCACGACGTGTCCGTCGATGCGCTGCGACCCCTTCGTCCGCGGGTCGTCCGCCTCCACGGCCATCGGGCGGGAAGGAGCGCCCATCAGCGAGGTGTAGTGGGGATTCAGCGCAGACTTGGCATGGGCCAGGAACACGGAGTGCGCGCCACGATCCCGGTCCTCGTCCGGCAGTCGGCCCAGCCAGTTCCGGAGCCGGGGGAACATCGCGTCACCCGTCGCCCTGGTCGGCAGAGCGAAGAAGCACCCGCCCGCGCCCGATCGCGCCGCGAACACCTCCGCCACCGCCAGCGCCGCCTCCGTCTTCCCCTCACCCATCGGGGCCTCGACGATCAGCAGCCCCGGCTCGGGCAGTTCACGAGCCAGCTCCACCGCCGCGGTCTGGACCGGTCGTACCTGCGCGCCGGCGGGGAGGGCGAACCGGGTGCCGTAGTGGTCGTCCGCTGCTGCCGGTGGGTCCACCGCCTGCCAGGGGGCGGGGAGTTCGAGCCCGTGCCAGGCCACTTCGATCCGCTCGGCGGAGGTCTGGTCCTGCGCGTCGGGGAAGTAGGGGAAGAGGTCGGGGTTGCTCGCGATCCAGTCAGCGACGATGACGGTCGCGGACAGCAGCACCTGAACGGTCTGAGGAAGCCGAATGTCCCGCCAGGCGGACAGCCGGTCCTGAACCCCGCACACCACGGCGGCCGCGTCCAGCAACTCTGTCTGCACGCGCCGCCACGCGTCTTCGGCCGCCCCGCGCGTGCGTAACAGTTCACTTCTGCCACGGAGCTGTCTGACCTGCCCGGCGTCCGGAGGCACGCCGTGGTGCCCGCCGACGACCACGGTGAACTGGCCCCGTGTGTCCTTCGCGAACGCGCCGCGCGCCTCCAGCCACTCGTCCAGGAGGAACTGTCCGGCCAGGCCGTGCGGTGCAGCTTTGCGGTCGGTGAGCAGGCGGCGGGTCGACATCGCCAGACCGTGGTCATGCATGACGGCGGCGAGATCCTCCACCTGGCAGCTGAAGGCCGGCGTGGCTTTACCGATGTCGTGCACCGTCGCCAGCCACACGGCCAGACGCCGCGCATCCTCGTTCCCACCCGGCAGAGCCTCTGCCACCGACCGCCGCACCTGACGGGGCAACCAGTCGTCCCAGAGGCGCCCGGCCACGGCCCCGCTGTCGGCCATGTGCCGCCACAGCGGCAGCCACGCACCGCTTTTGCCGCCTTCGCGCTGGTCGGACTTCGCCCACACCGTTCGGGCGGGCGAGGACAATCGCTCACCGATACGTGCCGGGTCCAGCGGCCTGTCGTTCATGCCGTGCATTAGACCCCGTGATGAGGTGATGCATAGCGCCGTTGAATGATTCTGTCTGATAATTCATGTTTGTGATCGACGTTTTGTAGCTTTGCTTCGTCGCGGCTGATTCTCCCCTCCCGGCATCCGATGGTCACTCACCTGTCCGGCTTGTCCGGCAGTGGCTCCGATGGGCGTACGCTGAGCTGCACCTGAGGCGGGACGTGCTGTCCCAGCTAGACTGAATGGCGGAAATGTCCGAATCTTCGTTGGTTGCTCAGAACGGCGTCATCGCTCGATAAACACCCAGGTCAGCAAGTCTGCTCCCCGCGCACGCGGGGATGGACCCCAAAGATAGGTGAACTTTAGTTCGGACCACTTCTGCTCCCCGCGCACGCGGGGATGGACCCAGCGCACCCGGCTCGCGGCCGTAGGTAGCGAACTGCTCCCCGCGCACGCGGGGATGGACCCAGCAGGCCCATGGTCTTGTTCATGACCTCGAACTGCTCCCCGCGCACGCGGGGATGGACCCACCGCAGCACTGCGACCCGTACCGGAGAAGACCTGCTCCCCGCGCACGCGGGGATGGACCCCGGGATCATGCGGGTGCCTCCCTGGTCAGTAGCTGCTCCCCGCGCACGCGGGGATGGACCCCCGGTCGCGCTTCCGATCAAGAACGCTTCCTTCTGCTCCCCGCGCACGCGGGGATGGACCCTGCGCTTCCTCCTGGCGCACCGTACGCCGGCGCTGCTCCCCGCGCACGCGGGGATGGACCCCCCTCCAAGACCTGACGCGCCCCCTCGTACCCCTGCTCCCCGCGCACGCGGGGATGGACCCCAGAACCGGAAGATCGCCCCGATGGCCTTGAACTGCTCCCCGCGCACGCGGGGATGGACCCATCACATGGACTTCAATGCTTTCGGCCAGCACTGCTCCCCGCGCACGCGGGGCTGGACCCGTCTCGGGGTCCCGCTTCTTGGGTCGCACCTCCTGCTCCCCGCGCACGCGGGGATGGACCCTCCGGCGGCTGGCGGTACATCGCGCTGGACACTGCTCCCCGCGCACGCGGGGATGGACCCTGGCGCGTGGACGGGGTGATCGTGCAGACGGACTGCTCCCCGCGCACGCGGGGATGGACCGCCTGCTCGGCCGCCAGCGCGCCGCTGACGGAGCTGCTCCCCGCGCACGCGGGGATGGACCCACCCAAGCTGCCGCGCTGAGCACGGCGCGGGCCTGCTCCCCGCGCACGCGGGGATGGACCCTTCTCGCTGGCAAAGCCGAATTCGTGGCGGCACTGCTCCCCGCGCACGCGGGGATGGACCCAAGATCACCCCTGCCCGGGCAGACCGGATCGTCTGCTCCCCGCGCACGCGGGGATGGACCCGCCAAGGCGGCGGCCGAAGCCGCCTGGGAGCACTGCTCCCCGCGCACGCGGGGATGGACCCACCTCCGGACGCCCCACCGCCCTCGATGTCCGCTGCTCCCCGCGCACGCGGGGATGGACCCAGGGCCGTGATCAGCCAGTCCCTTTCCTGTTTCTGCTCCCCGCGCACGCGGGGATGGACCCCGGGCGGCGGACGCCGTTATGGACGTAGCTGACTGCTCCCCGCGCACGCGGGGATGGACCCATGCAGCAGTTCCGCAATCTGTCTCTGCCGGTCTGCTCCCCGCGCACGCGGGGATGGACCCAGGTCAGTGAACGTCGCCATCACTGCCCCCGTCTGCTCCCCGCGCACGCGGGGATGGACCCCCGTGGCCGGCCCCGCCGCTGCGCACTTCGCTCTGCTCCCCGCGCACGCGGGGATGGACCCTGAACCGGGACGTGGAGCAGGAACGAGAAGCTCTGCTCCCCGCGCACGCGGGGATGGACCCGGGAAGCCCTCCGGAAGCTCCGATGGCGTCCACTGCTCCCCGCGCACGCGGGGATGGACCCGTCGCGAAGTGCGCCTGCGGGTTCGGCTTCGTCTGCTCCCCGCGCACGCGGGGATGGACCCTGCTCTGTCAGCGTCCAGGGGGAGACCGCCGACTGCTCCCCGCGCACGCGGGGATGGCCCCTCCGCGACATGCTGCGTCACCTGAGCGCGCAGCTGCTCCCCGCGCACGCGGGGATGGACCCGATCATGAACCAAAGGCTGTCTGCACATCGCCCTGCTCCCCGCGCACGCGGGGATGGACCCCGCGCCAGCTTGTCCACGACCGGGCCGGCGACCTGCTCCCCGCGCACGCGGGGATGGACCCTGCTTGCCCGCATCGATGCGGCTGCCGATGCCCTGCTCCCCGCGCACGCGGGGATGGACCCAGCGGGACGACGGTGCGCAGCACCGACAGGTACTGCTCCCCGCGCACGCGGGGATGGACCCGAGTATGACGCGCTTGCGATCCGCGGCTTCCGCTGCTCCCCGCGCACGCGGGGATGGACCCTCGCACCGCCGCTCCGACGCGGCCGGAGACAACTGCTCCCCGCGCACGCGGGGATGGACCCCTCGTGCCGGGGCCGTTCGACTTCGACTGGGACTGCTCCCCGCGCACGCGGGGATGGACCCCGCATCCGCTCGGGCGGCTCCGACGCGAACACCTGCTCTCCGCGCACGCGGGGATGGGTCCGGGCTAGTACTCCAGCAGTGGTTTGTGTCTTGACCTGCGGTGATGCGGGATGGTGGG
>NZ_JBMDLF010000016.1:0-100765 GCF_048656465.1 Streptomyces sp. MAR4 CNX-425
CAGATGTGTCCTCATCTCTGGGCGAGAGCGTACGACTCTTCCACTTGTCATTGAGCCCAGGGTCTCGGACGAGCACGTCTTTGGCCGCCGGCCCCGCGTCGTCGCGCGCCGTGTCGACGAGGAGCAGCAGTGTCAGGCAGGCAAGACCGAGTGCACTCATGTTCCACCACGATCGGCGGGCAGTCCGTCCCTTCACCGTGGTTGACGGCTGACGCACCGCTGTGCGGGAGGAGAGAGGGCCCGCCTCGAATACATCGGTGAGCAGGACGGCCGCCAGTGCATACGTGTCAGCGGCCAGACGTCTGTCAGTACAAGCCCTCCCTGGAAGCCAACAACCCGCACGACCGATCAAACGGGCGCTCGGATCGTGTCGCCTCATCACTCTCTCGTCAAGACTTCAAACACGGAAGGTGTCCGAGGCAGCACTCACTGAAGTCAGGGCGCCACGCCCACGAAGGGAAAGGCGGTCTTTCCGCGGGACCCTGCGGGCCGTGGTCAATCCGGGAAGCGCAGGGGGCTACTTTCTGGAGGCAGGGGGCAGGTCCGGCCCGTCGCCGAAGGGGAAGATCGGCCACCCTTCGAAGCACGAGCCGTCTTCGAGCACCTCGGGATACCCCATGCCGGTGCGGTAGACCAGGGTGAGAGCGGCGGTGGTGATCAAGGGCAGTAACAGCATCCACCAAACACACCCTGATGACGGTACGGCTTCCCGGCCACGTGAATCATCGCTTGCAGCAAGCCCAGAAGAAGTGTCATACACAGCCAGACCGCAGGCATGGTGAGAAACGTCAGTCCGAAGCCGATGGCTGGCGAGTTCCCTCCCGGGCACTCTTCCCACGCACTGACCGTCCACCGGGTTCCGGCCCATGTCCCGACAGCCGCGAGAAGCGGGGGTATGAAGAACACCAGCACCAGAGAGGTCCTTCCGGGCCGGAGACTCCGGCCGGAAGCGGGTCGCAGGTGGTTCTCGGGGCGCTCGCTTCCGAAAATGGCTCCGCACCTCCCGGTCGATCCCGTACGGATGGCTCGCTCCGGAGCAGCAGCGTGCAGCCCCCCAGGCACCCGGCAAGCCGCCGGGCCCACCCCCTCCGACGCCGACGGTATCCGCCGAGGCGCGACATCGGCTCCGGCCGCGCCGGCCTCCGGCGCGCCCCTACCGGCTCCCACGGAGGCAGCGCCCGCGTCCCCTGAGCCGCCCCGCCCGGACCGCCCGGTGGCCGGGCATCCGCCTTAGCCTGCTCACCGGGTGTGGATCGCCCGGCGGGGACCCCCGGATGGGGGTGGTTCCGCTTGGCGTGGGGGCTCCGTGGGCATTGGCAGGGGCATGCAGACTCCACGCGCGCCCAAGGAACCGGCCGGACCGCCACCCCCCGACGCCGACGGTACGCCCCTGAAGCGGGCCATCGGGCCCAAGCTGCTGCTCCTCTTCGTCGTCGGCGACATTCTCGGAACCGGCATCTACGCCAACACCGGTGCCGTCGCCGGGCGCATCGGCGGGGCGCTGTGGGTGCCGTTCGTCATCGGGTTCGTCGTCGCCATGCTGACCGCCGCCTCGTACGTCGAGCTGGTCGGCAAGTATCCGCGGGCCGCCGGGGCGGCGCTGTACACGCAGAAGGCGTTCCGGGTGCCGTTCCTGACGTTCATCGTCGCGTTCATGGTGATGTGCTCGGGGCTGTCGTCCGCGAGCGCCGCCGCGCGGGCGTTCAGCGGGGACTACCTCCAGGAGTTCGTCGACGTCCCCGCGACCCTCATCGCGATCCTCTTCGTCCTCCTCCTCGCCTCCCTCAACCTGCGGGGCGTCTCGGAGTCGGTGAAGACGAACGTCGTGCTGACGATCGTCGAGGTGACCGGGCTGTTCATCATCCTCGGCATCGGCGTCGCCGCCGTGCTGACCGGGGAGGGCGAGGCGTCGCGGCTGACGGAGTTCGACACCGGCGGGGGCGGGTACGCCGTGCTGACCGGGGTGCTCGGGGCGACCGCGCTGGGGTTCTTCGCCTTCGTGGGGTTCGAGGACTCCGTGAACATGGCGGAGGAGACCAAGGACCCGGTACGCAACTTCCCCCGGGCGATCTTCCTCGGCGTGGCCATCACCGGCACGATCTACGTGCTCGTCGCGCTCGTCTCCTCGCTGATGGTCTCGCACGAGCGGCTGGCGGGCTCCAGCGGGCCGCTGCTGCTGGTGGTGGACGAGAGCGGGGTGGACTTCCCGGCGAAGCTGTTCGCGCTCATCGCGCTCTTCGCGGTGTCCAACTCGGCCCTGATCAACATCATGATGGCCTCCCGCCTCTGCTACGGCCTCGCCAACGAGCGCGTCCTGCCGCACGGCATGGCGCGCGTGCTGCCCGGGCGGCGGACGCCCGTGGTCGGGATCGTCTTCGTCTCCGCGCTGGCCGTCGGGCTGGTGTCGACCGGCGAGATCGAGGGGCTCGGCGACACCACGTCGTTCCTGCTGCTGTGCGTGTTCGCGGTCGTCAACGTGGCGGTCCTGGTGCTGCGCCGCGACCCGGTGGACCACCGGCACTTCCGCGCCCCCACCTGGATCCCCGTGCTGGGCGCCGTCACCGCCGGCGTGCTGGCCAGCCCGCTGTCGGACCGGCCGTCGGACGTCTACGTGCGGGCCGGGGTGCTGCTGGCCATCGGCATCGGGCTGTGGATCGTCAACAGGGTGGCGCTGCGGGCCGCCGAGTGACCCTCACGGCCACAGCATCCGCTTCGTCCACCCGGGCGGCGCGGACTCGTATACGAGCCGGGTGTGCCGGCGCGACCGGTCGCCCTGCCAGAACTCCACCGTCTCCGGCCGCACCGCGTACAGCGTCCAGCCGGGCGCCACCAGCCCCGGGTCCGCCTCGACCCGCGCCAGGGACTCCCGGACCGCCGCGTCCCGCTCCGCCGGGTCGGCGAGCGGGCTGGACTGGCGGCCGAGGAGGGCCTCGGCGCGGGCCTCGGCGCCGCGGGCGAGGAAGTCGGCGGCGCTCAGCTCCGGGTCCGCGGTGCCGACCGGGCCCCGTACCCGTACCTGGCGGGCCAGCGGCGCCCAGTAGAAGGTCAGCGCCGCGTACGGCCGTTTGGCCAGGTCGCGGCCCTTGGGGCTGCCCGCGTCCGAGGCGAAGGACCAGCCGTCGGGGCCGACGTCCTTGAGGATCAGCACCCGCGCCGACGGGTCGCCGCCCGCGTCCGCCGTCGACAGGGTCATCGCGTGCGGCTCGCGCACCCCCGCCCGTACGGCCCCCAGCAGCCAGCTCTCGAAGAGCGCGGCGGGCTCGTCCGGCGTGTCCCGGGGGTCGAACGACGGCAGGTCGCCGTCGAAGACCTCGATCCCGCGCAGCAGCCGTCTCAGGTCGGTCATCGCCGCACCCCTCTCATGCCGGTGGCCCGGCCGGGGGACGTCCGTCCTCCGGCCGGGCCACTCACGGTCGTGACGGTCAGTCGCCACCCTGGAGGATGGCCACCAGGCGCAGCATCTCCAGGTAGATCCAGACCAGGGTCAGGGTCAGCCCGAAGGCGGCGAGCCACGCCTCGTTCTTCGGGGCGCCGTAGGCGATGCCGTCCTCGACCTGCTTGAAGTCCAGGGCCAGGAAGCACGCGCCGAGCACGACGCCGATGATGCCGAACAGGATGCCGAGGCCGCCGCTGCGGAGGCCCATGCCGTCGCCGCCGCCGATGAGCGCGGCGAACAGGTTGACCGCCATCAGCAGGATGAAGCCGATGGCCGCGCCGATGACGAACCGCTGGAACCGGGCGGTCACCCGGATGATGCGCAGCTTGTACGCCACGAGCACGCCGAAGAACACCGCCATCGTGCCGAGCACGGCCTGCATGACCGCGCCGTCGACGTAGGTGTTGAAGTACTCGCTGATGATGCCGAGGAAGACGCCCTCAAGGACGGCGTACGACAGGATCAGGGCGGGGACCGGGCGGCGCTTGAACGCCTGGACCATCGCCAGCGCGAACGCGCCGAGCATGGCCACCAGGCCGATGCCGAGCGACTTCTCGCCGTCGAAGGTGATCCAGGAGGCGACGGCGGCGATGATCACCAGGCCGAGCGTCATGCCCGTACGGGACACGACGTCGTCCATCGTCATCCGGCCGCCGGCGGGGGCCGCGTACGGCGCCCACTCGCCCTGCTGCTGGTCCGGGGTGGCATACGGGTTCCGCGGGGCGGCACCCGGCTGCTGCGCATACGGGTTGGTGCCGGGCTGAGCGGCGTACGGGTTGTTGCCCTGGGCGACTGCGGGGCCCCCGGCCTGCGACGGCGCGTTGAAGCCTGCCGAACCGCCCTCGCGGCTGAACCCCCGTCGCGTGAAGACCGGGTTGCTGCTCCTCATCTCACTCCTCCGTGGCCGCACTGCGCGGCCTTGGTACAAGAGTAATGGGTAGGCAAAGACATCGCGCCAGCCCTCAGGAGGATCTTTCACGAGGCTTTTCCGACTCTTTCCCCGGAGCGGGTAAGCAAGCGCTCAGGAATTGAGGTCCGCGTCACAGTACGAGAGCCGTGACCCCTTCGCTACGTACGGGTAACTTCAGCCCTGGACGACCCTGTCCCGCCAAGCCTCTGGGAGCCGTGATGCCCGAAGCCGTGATCGTCTCTGCCGCCCGCTCCCCGATCGGCCGGGCCGGGAAGGGCTCGCTGAAGGACGTCCGCCCGGACGACCTGACCGCCGGGATCGTCCGGGCCGCCCTCGACAAGGTGCCCGGCCTGGACCCGGCCGACATCGACGACCTCATGCTCGGCTGCGGCCTGCCCGGCGGCGAGCAGGGGCACAACCTGGGCCGCGTGGTCGCCGTGCAGCTCGGCATGGACCACCTCCCCGGCTGCACCATCACGCGCTACTGCTCCTCCTCACTGCAGACGACGCGGATGGCCTACCACGCCATCAAGGCCGGCGAGGGCGACGTCTTCGTCTCCGCGGGCGTGGAGACCGTCTCGCGGTTCGTGAACGGGTCCTCCGACGGCATGCCCGGCACCCACAACCCGCTCTTCGCCGAGGCCGAGGCCCGTACCGCCGAGCGCCAGGAGAAGGGGGGCGCGGGATGGCACGACCCGCGCGAGGACGGGCGGGTGCCCGACGTGTACATCGCCATGGGGCAGACCGCCGAGAACCTGGCGCGGGCCAAGGGCGTCACCCGGCAGGACATGGACGAGTTCGGCGTACGGTCGCAGAACCTCGCCGAGAAGGCCATCGCGGCGGGCTTCTGGGAGCGCGAGATCACGCCCGTCACCACCCCGGACGGCACGGTCGTGGCCAAGGACGACGGCCCGCGGCCCGGCGTGACCATGGAAGGCGTCGCCGGGCTGAAGCCGGTGTTCCGCCCCGACGGGCTGGTCACCGCCGGCAACTGCTGCCCGCTGAACGACGGCGCCGCCGCCCTCGTCGTGATGTCCGACACCAAGGCGCGTGAGCTGGGTCTCACGCCGCTGGCGCGGATCGTCTCGACCGGCCTGTCGGCGCTGTCGCCGGAGATCATGGGCCTCGGCCCGGTGGAGGCCAGCCGGCAGGCCCTGGCGCGGGCCGGGATGACGGTCGGCGACATCGACCTGGTGGAGATCAACGAGGCGTTCGCCGCGCAGGTCATCCCCTCGTACCGGGACCTGGGCATCGACCTGGACCGGCTGAACGTCAACGGCGGCGCCATCGCCGTCGGGCACCCCTTCGGCATGACCGGCGCGCGGATCACGACGACGCTCATCAACTCCCTCCAGTGGCACGACAAGCAGTTCGGGCTGGAGACGATGTGCGTCGGCGGCGGGCAGGGGATGGCGATGGTGCTGGAGCGGCTGAGCTAGTACCCGGTGTGACGGAACGGGCGCCGAGGGGCGCGTGGGACACCTCCCGCGCCCCCGCGCGCGGCGGTGGGACCAAAGGCCCGTCCCATTCATGCCATTTTCCGCTAGGGGTGGGGTTCTGCGCTCCGGCAGGCTGAGGTAGAACATGGGGGTCCTACAGCAACCGGGAGTCCGACAGTGAGCGCCACCAACTTCGCCGTCCTGCTGGCCACCGCCTCCGCCGCGCTGCTCGGCGCCGTCGTGCTGCGGGCGGTGGGCGGGCTGCGCCGGGAGGTCGTACGGCTCCGCGCCGAGCTGACGGCGCAGACCGCGGCGCGGGGCGTCGGGGAGCGGGCGCAGGCGGCGCCGAGGCCGGCCGCGGAGCCCGCGGCGGCCACGGAGCACGTCGCGCACACGACGGCCACGGCGGCCGCCGCGGAGGGCGTCGCCGGCGAGCCGCGCGCCGCAGAAGGCGTCGCCGAGGCCGCCGGCGAGGCCGCGGTGCCGGCCGCCCGGTCCGTACCGGCCGCGGAGATACGCATCGCCGTCGCCCAGGCCCTCGCCGACGAGCGGGAGCGCGAGCTGGCCGAGGCCCGGGCGTTCTGGGCCGAGCAGGAGGCGCGCGACAGCATCGACGCCACGCCCTTCCCGGGCGACCCCGTCGACTTCGGCGGCGAGGTGTTCATACCCCGCCAGGCGGACTTCGCGGGCTTCGAGCCGCTGCTCGACCCCCTGGACCGGCTCGACCGCCTCGACCGCTTCGACCGGCCGGACCCCGCCGAACCCGCCGCCCCCGAGACCCCCGGCACCCCCGGCGTCCCCGGCACCCCCGACGACATAGCCGCGGACGCGCCGCCCGCCGAGGGCGAGTCGGCCGAACTCGCCGCCGCCCGCCGGCGCCACCCCTCGCACCCCGACTTCCGCCCGCAGCCCGCCGTCGCCGACCACGAGCGCACCGTGAACCGGCTGGAGGACCTCGCCGCGGGCCGTACGCCGCTGACCGATGTCCGGCTCGGCCCGCTGGGCACGCTCGACGTCTACGTCTTCGCCGACGGCACCACGCTCTGCCTCTCCCCCGGCCACCGGGACACCGCGGAGCGGCTGGCCGACGCGCTCGACGGGGGCGCGGAGCCGGTGCTGCTCGGCGGCTCGGCGATCAGCGGGGCGTTCGCGCTGACCTTCGACTGCGCGGGCGAGAGCGTGTACATCCTCGCGGACCGCGTCATCGCCTCGCTGTGACGCCCTCCGGCGGCCGCTGAGGGGCCGCTGAGAGCCACCGAGAGCCGCCGGCGGCCGTACGCGCCCCGTGGAGCGGCGCGTTCACAGCCGTACGTCCCGCACCACCGCCAGCGCCTCCGCGAGCCCCTCGGCGTCCCCCGCCGCCCGCAGCGCCACCGCCAGGTCCCGCCCCGCGACGGCCACCTGGTCCCCCACCGCGAACTCCCCCGCCGCCGGCATCTCGTACGGCGTACGCCCCGGCGCCTCCAGCCGCTGCGCCCGCGCGGACAGCTCGCGCGCGAGCGCCAGCCCGGTGGCGGCGGCCCCCGCCCGCAGCCGGCTCTGCGGCAGCGCCCGCAGCCGGTCGGCGATCCGGTCAACGGCGGTCACGAAGTCGAGCACGTCGAGCACCCGTCGACCCTAACCCGGCGGTCGCGGCCGGGGATCGCGGCTCCCCGCGCCCAGGTGGTTGTCAATCGCCGCGCCCTCAGGCACGGTGCTGAGAAGGACTGCATACCGGAGGCGCCGATGTCCCAAGTCTTCTCCGCAGAAACCCACCGGAACCTGCTCTCCCGTATCCCCCACTGCACCGGCCGTGAAGTCTCCGACTGGCTGCAGACCGTCGAAGACGGTCCCTGTCTCCTCCGCTTCGAGGAGAAAGTGAGCTGGCTCCGTGGCGAGCACAACCTGGCGTACGGCCACGCCAAAGCGATCATCCACGAGTACGACCTGAGGCGGGCCGCGCGCAAACTGCTCTAGGAGGGGACAGCGGCACCCCTGGCGCAACAACCGAAGACCGGTGCACCGCACGGCGGAGGGCCCGCGGGAGGGTTGCCCCTCTCCCCGGGCCCTTCTCTTCTCCGGTTCGCTCCCTACTCGCTCTTGATGGCCGCGAGCATGTTGAGCCGCGTCGCCCGGCGCGCCGGCCACAGGGCCGCCAGCATGCCCACCGCGGCCGCGCCGGCGAGGAAGTAGCCCATGCGCTCCCAGGGCAGCACCAGCGAGTACGTGTCCAGCGAACTGGAGATCAGCTCGCCGGCCGCCCAGCCGAGGAAGACCCCGAGGCCGATGCCGAGCACCCCGCCGAAGAGCGAGATGACCAGCGACTCCAGCCGGACCATGCGCTTCACGCCGCGCCGGTCCAGGCCGATGGCGCGCAGCATGCCGATCTCCTGGGAGCGTTCGAAGACCGACATGGCCAGGGTGTTGATCACGCCGAGGACGGCGACGAGGACGGCCATGCCGAGCATCGCGTAGAGGACGTTGAGCATCATGCTGATGAGTCCGGCGATGGCCTCGGAGACGTCTTCCTCGTTCATCACCTCGACGGCGGGGTTGTTGCCGAGGGCGGCCTCCAGGCGGTCCTTCATCGCGGCGCTCTCGCCGCCGTCGGTCTTCAGCCAGACCTCGAAGTCCCGGATGCGGTCCAGGTGCGGGTCGACGACCGCGGTGTCGAGCATGATGCCCCGGATCAACTCGTTGCCGTGGTAGATGCCGCTGACGGTCAGCTCGCCCTTGGCGCCGTCCTGGTAGGTCACCGCGATGGTGTCGCCCATCTGCCAGCCCTCGTCCTCGGCGGTGTCGTCGTCGACGATCGCCTTGGCCGGGCCGTCGCCGGCGGCGGGGGCGTCCTCGGCGAGGCCGGCGAACGAGCCCTGCTCGAAGTCCAGTTCCATCAGCTTGCCGACGTCCTTGCCGTCGACCGCGGTCAGGTCCTCCTCGTCGCCGCCGATGGCGACGGGCACGTTGCGCAGCGGGGAGGAGGCGGTGACCTCGTCGAGGCCGGAGAGCTTCTTCTCCACCTCCGGGCTGAGCGGGGTGAAGTTCGCCATGGTGACCGAGTAGTCGGCCTTCATGGCGTCGGTGGCCATCTTGTCGATGGCGTTCGAGATGCCGCCGGCGATCACCGTCAGGCCGGTGATGAGGGTGAGCCCGATCATCAGCGCCGAGGCGGTGGCGGCGGTGCGCCGCGGGTTGCGTACGGCGTTCTGGCGGGCGAGCTTGCCGGAGACGCCGAACACCCGCAGCAGCGGCGCGGAGAGCGCGATCAGCGGCCGGGACAGCAGCGGGGTGAGGACGAAGACGCCGACGAGGAGCACCGCGGCGCCGCCGCCCATGAGGGCCTTGCCGTCGTCGGCGGTGGTGCCGGCGACGACCATCAGCGCGCCGCCGGCGGCGATGAGCGCGCCGATGGTGTTGCGTACGACGAGGCTGCGGGTGGACGCCTGGGCGTGCAGGGCGCTCATCGCGGCGACCGGCGGGATCTTCGCGGCGCGGCGGGCGGGCAGCCAGGCGGCGAGGACGGTGACGACGATGCCGACGACGAGCGAGATGGCGATGGTCGTGGGTGAGACGATCAGCGGTCCGTCGGGCACGGTCTGGCCGGCGGCGCTCATCAGCGAGCGCAGTCCGGCGCCGATGCCCGCGCCGGCGGCGAGGCCGGCGAGGGCGGCGGCGGTGCCGACGGCGGTGGCCTCGAAGAGCACCGAGCGGGTGACCTGGCGGCGGCTGGCGCCGACGGCCCGCAGCAGGGCCAGTTCCTTGGTGCGCTGGGCGACGAGCATGGTGAAGGTGTTGGCGATGAGGAAGATGCCGACGAAGAGCGCGATGCCGGCGAAGGCGAGCATGCCGGTACGGAGGCCCTCCATGCCCTGCTCGATCTCCTCGGCCTGGTCGTCGGCGAGCTTGGTGCCGGTGAGCGCCTCGGTCTCGGCGGGCAGGATCTGCTGCGCCGCGGCGCGCAGTTCCTTCTCGGAGGTGCCGGGGGCGGCGGCGAGGTCGATCTCGGTGTACTCGCCGGCCTCGGTGAAGAGGTCCTGCGCGGTCTTCGTGTCGAAGAGTACGAGGCTGCCGCCGGCGGCGACGTTGCCGTCGTCGGTGGTGAAGATGCCGGTGATCTCGGGTTCGAGTACGGGGCCGTCGACGGACATCCGCGGGGTGTCGCCGACCTCGTAGCCGGTGCGCTCGGCGGTCTTGGCGTCGATGGCGATCTCGTGCGCGTTCGCGGGGGCGCGGCCGTCGCGCATCGGGTAGCGGGGGTCGCGGGCGTCGCCGGCGTAGTAGTTGGCGCCGCTGGTGGCCCAGCCGTCGCCGACGAGGTCGCCGTCCTTGTCGGCGAGCGCGGCGAAGCCGGCGACGTTGCCGGTGGCGGACTTCACCCCGGGCAGGGCGGCGGCGTCGTCGAGGAGCTTCTGGGTGAGCGGGGGCGGGTCGCCGGGGCGGCCCTCGTCGGCGTCGTCGTCGGGCTGGAGGCGTACGTCGACGTGGTCGAAGCCCTTCTCCGAGCTCTTGGTGTAGGCGTCGGAGATGGTGGAGGTGAAGACCAGGGTGCCGGAGACGAAGGCGACGCCGAGCATGACGGCGAGCACGGTCATCAGCAACCGGGCCTTGTGCGCGAACACGTTGCGCAAGGCGGTGCGAAGCATATGGGGTCAGTCCTGTTGGGGTGGGAAGCCGGTAGCGGGCGGCCTGCGGGGTCGGCGAGCGTGGCTCAGCTGGCCTGGCCCGGCGTCGAAGCCTGGGGGGTGCGGGGGGCTGTGCCCCCCGAAAGCTGCAGCATGGTGTCGAGTACCTGCTCGGCGTTCGGGTCGCGCAGTTCGTTGACGATGCGGCCGTCGGCGAGGAACACGACGCGGTCGGCGTAGCCGGCGGCCACCGGGTCGTGGGTGACCATGACGACGGTCTGGCCCAGTTCGCGCACGGAGTTGCGCAGGAAGCCGAGGACCTCGGCGCCGGAGCGGGAGTCGAGGTTGCCGGTGGGCTCGTCGGCAAAGATGATCTCGGGGCGGGCGGCCAGCGCGCGGGCGACGGCGACGCGCTGCTGCTGGCCGCCGGAGAGCTGGCTCGGGCGGTGCTTGAGCCGGCCGGCCAGGCCCACGGTCTCCACCACCTGCTGAAGCCACTGCTGGTCGGGCTTGCGGCCGGCGATGTCCATGGGGAGGGTGATGTTCTCCAGCGCGTTGAGGGTCGGCAGCAGGTTGAACGCCTGGAAGACGAAGCCGACCTTGTCGCGGCGGAGTTGGGTGAGCTTCTTGTCCTTCAGGCCGGTCAGCTCGGTCTCCCCGATGCGCGAGGAGCCGCCGGAGATGGTGTCGAGGCCGGCCATGCAGTGCATGAGGGTGGACTTGCCGGAGCCGGACGGCCCCATGATCGCGCTGAACTCGCCCTGCATGAACTGCACGGAGACGCGGTCGAGGGCGACGACCTTCGTCTCGCCCTCGCCGTAGACCTTCGTCAGCTCGGTGGCGCTGGCCGCCGCTGCGGGGGCGTAGGCGGTACCGCGGCCAGAGGTGCCGGGGATGGTGGTGGTCACGGCGGTGGGCTCCTGTCGGACGGCGGTGGGCAACCGGTGGTGTGAACTGTTGCGTCCATCGTCCCGGCGGATCGGGCGGATCGGATCAGCCCGCGCTCCGGTTCCGGGCGAGACCGAGGAGGTACTCGGGTGCCGGACGGGTCCTCCTCGGGTATGACCCGCACCCTGAGAGAGACATCGGGCGAGTGCTCCCGGAGGGGCTTTTTGGGTCGTGGAATTTCATCCGAGGACTTCTTCGACAACTCGGGCCTAATTCAAGCCAACATCAGTCCGTAGATGGCCAGTTCGGCCCATCCGCACCGCTACTCTGGTTACGCGCCATGCGGCGGCCCGTACGCAGCGTGTGCGGGCCGGGAGTCCTGCCCGGATGGTGGAAAGCAGACACGGCGACCTTAAAAGTCGCTGGCCTTCGGGCCGTGCCGGTTCAAGTCCGGCTCCGGGCACCTCCCGGCAAGAGGTCGTCGACCTGCGAAGACGACTGGTCAGCACGGTGACCCCGCCCCTCCGGGGCACCGCTGACGCCCGGCTCGACCCGCCGCGGCAGTCGGGAACCGGCCACTCAGCGGAAACGTTCACCCGGATGCCGTCGCCCCTGCCCGGCCCCCGTCCCGGGCCCCGCGGCGCCCCCGAGCCCGGCCGCCGCTTCTCATGCGTTCCTCAGAATCCGCAGGTAGCCTCCCGCGCACGCGAAGGACAACCCCCGACGGGAGGAGCGGAAGTGGCGCGCGGGATGGTGGCGCTGGCGCGGGCGGCGGTCGTGGTGCGGGCGGGCGCGGCACCGCTGTGGTGGCTGGGTATCGCCGCCGCGGCGGCGGGCGCCTGGCAGGACGGGCTGACCGGGCAGTGGATCGGGCTCTACACCGGGGCGGCGCTCTTCCTCGTCGTCGCCCCGGCCGTCTACGCGGTCCGCCGCGGGTGCTTCCTGGCGGCCGCGGAGAAGGCCCAACGGGCGGGCCGCGGCGCCGTGTTGCAGGACCGGGCGGTGACCGTACGGGCATGGCGGCGGGCGCGCCGGTGGTGGCTGGCGGCGGCGTTCGCGGCCGCGGCGGGCTCGGCGGCGGCGGTGCCGATCGCCGGCGGGCTGGCACTGGCCGGGGCCGGTGCGGGGCTGCGGGCGAAGGCGGCGTGGCTGGGGCGCTGGGAGCGGGAGCACGAGGCGCTGCTGTGGCTGCCGGTCGACGCCGTCACCCGCCGGGGGGCCGGTACGGGCGGCGCGGGGGCGGCGTATGCCCGTACGGGCATCGCGGCGGGCGACGCGCTGCCGGGGGGCGGCGTGCGGCGGGGGTCGCCGGCGGCGGTCTGACGGCGGGCGGGATCGCGGCGGGCGTCGAGATCCGGCCACGGAGTGCGCGGTGCGGGTGCGTGGTGCGGGTAGGCGGTGTGCGGTGCGGGTACGTGACGCGGGTGCGCGGTGCGCGGTGCGCCGGGCAGGTGGTATTCGCGTACCGGAAAATCCCGCCTATTGGCCACCGACCGCGCACCGCGCACCACGAATTCAACGGCGCACGAATAACCGGGGTTAAGTGAAAAAGAGCGTTCCGCATTACCCGCGTAGTGCGCCGCTGATATCACCGTGAACGCGTCGAAACAGCTCAGCGGAAGAGCCGGAGCGGCACCGCGCGGGCGAGGAGCGCGTAGCCCTCGGGGTTGAGGTGGAGGTGGTCGCCGGTGTCGGCGGCGGGCAGCAGCGCGCGCGGGTTCGCCGGGTCGCGGACGGCCCGGTCGAAGTCCACGACGGCGTCGAAGCGCCCGCTGCCGCGGATCCAGTCGTTCACCCGCTGCCGGGTCTCCTCGCGCAGCCCGGCCGGGTCGTCGTACGACCCGTTGCCGCCGAACGGCGTGAGCGTGGCCCCGTAGACGCGGATGCCCTGCGCGTGCGCGCGCGTGACGATCTGGTCGTACGCCGCCGTCAGCTCGTCCCCGACCGCCCGCTGCGCCGCCTCGGTGGCCGGCGCCGTGCCGATGTCGTTGACGCCCTCGAAGACCAGCAGCCACCGGACGCCGCTGGTCGCCAGCACGTCGCGGTCGAGGCGGGCGAGGGCGTTGGGGCCGAGGCCGTCGTCGAGGACGCGGTTGCCGCCGGCGGCCTGGTTGACGACGGCGACGGGCGGGCCGCCGCGCTGGCGCAGGCGGTCGGCGAGCTGGTCGGGCCAGCGGTCGTTGCCGTTGGTGGTGGAGCCGCGGCCGTCGCTCAGCGAGTCGCCGAGGACCGCGGCGGCGGCGGTGCGGGCGGGGGCCTGGGCCTCGATGCCGCTGAGGAAGTACCAGTGGTCGGTGGGGGTCGCGCCGGGCAGGGCGGGGGCGTCGGTGTGGTCGCCGGCCAGCAGGTACGAGGTGGTGCGCGAGCCCGGGTGCGAGGTGATGTCGGTGGACGCCTGGCCGTCGGCGAGGTACAGGGTCACGGTCAGGTTGGCGCCGGGCGCGACGTCGAGGCGTACGGGGTCGGAGACCACCTGCGCGCCGACGGGGACGTTTACGGACGGCTGCCCACTGAAGGTCAGCGGGCGCGAACTGCCGGGCACGATGCCGTCGACACCGGCCTCCCCGCCCGCGGGGAGGGCGACGGCGGCGCGGGTGAGGGGCAGGTCGGCGCCGCCGAAGGCGTTGGAGAAGCGGAACCGGAACCGGTCGCCGGGGGCGGTGACGCGCACGGTCTGCCGCAGGGTGGCGTCGTGCAGGACGCCGTCGTCCCGGGTGAACGGCGGGGGCGGCATGTTCCGCGGCTCGGTGAGCTGGGGCATGGAGGTCCAGGCGGCGACCCAGCGTGCGGACCCGCCGCGGGCGGCGGGGGCGTCGGCGCGGGTGTCTGATCGGGTCTCGGCGGAGGCGCCGGCGCGGGAATCGTCGGGGGCGAGGCCGCGCAGCGCCTGGGCGGCCACCGCCACGGCCGCGACCAGGGCCATGACGAGGACGGCGGCGAGGTAGGGGCGCGCGGCGGAGCGGCGGTCACGGCTGCGTACGTACGCGGACTGGGGCATCAGCGGCTCCCGGGGCGTAGGATCGAAATATTTCGAAAGCAGTGCCGAAAATTTCAGACGGTACGCTACGGTCGCCGCCCGCCCCGGTCAACGCCGCCACCCGGACGAGTGCATGCCGAAGAAGCGGGCGGCGGTCGCCGTCCCGCCGCGTCCGGTCGGGCCTAGTCCCAGTCGGACCTGCTCTTCTCCGCGCGCCGGCGGCGGAAGAGCCCGGCGGCGTGCACGGCGTTCACGCCGACGATGCCGCCCCAGCTCACCAGCAGCCCGGGCAGCCCCTCGTTCACCACGCCGATCGCGGACAGCGGGATCGCCAGCACCATGGAGACCGCCGCGAACCCGAAGCGCTCGCCGAACGTGCCGTCCGACGAGCCGGCACCCGGCTGCGTACCCCGCGCGACCTGCATCTGCTGCTCGGCGAGCTGGCGGCGCAGGCGGGTGTCGAACGTGCCGTCCATCCGCTGCTGCACCTTGTCGAGGAAGCCCTCGATCAGCTCGTCCTCGTACTCGGGGCCGAGGTCCCTGCGGGTCTGCAGGGTGGCGTCGAGTTCCTTCTTGATCTCCGGGTCCTGCGCACTCATACCCCGTACCGTACGGAGCCCGCGCGGGACCGTGCAGTAGTGCTAACCCCCCAATCCGATCCGGTGCGCCCTTGCCGTCGTGCATACGGTCATGCAGAGTCGTCGTGCAGTGAATAGCACATCGGATCCGGAGGTGGGATGGTCTCCGCCGACGCGGGCGCCCGGCTGCAGAAGCTCTTCGAGGGGCGCCGGCTGACGCCGACCCAGCGCCGTATCGCGCACTGCATGGTGCGCAGGGCCGCCGACGCGCCGTTCCTGTCCAGCGTGGAGCTGGCGGAGCTGGCCGGAGTCAGCCAGCCGTCCGTCACCCGCTTCGCCGTCGCGCTCGGCTTCGACGGCTACCCGGCGCTGCGCCGCGCGCTGCGCGAGGCGGGACTCGGCGAACCGGCCGGGCCGGCGGACCGGAACGAGTACCAGCAGGCCGTCCAGGCCGAGATCGAGAACCTGCGCAACCTCTCCGCGCTGCTCGCCGACCCCGCCCCGGTCGAGGACGCCGGCCGGCTGCTCGCCGCCTCCCGGCCGCTGCCCGTGCTCGGGCTGCGCGCCGCGGCGGCCCAGGCGCGCGGCTTCGCGTACTTCGCGGCGAAGGTGCACCCGGACATCCGGGTCCTCGACGAGGCCGGCTCGATGCTCGACGACCGCGTCGACGCCGCCGCCCGCGCGGGCGCCACGGCGCTGCTGTGCTTCGCGCTGCCGCGCCACCCGCGGGAACTGGCGGACGCGCTGCGCACGGCGCGGGCCGGAGGGCTGACGGTGGTCACGGTGGCGGACAGCTCGTTCGCGCCGGTCGCGCAGGACAGCGACGTCCTGCTGCCCGCGGCGGTGGGCACGGGGCTGTCGTTCGACACGGCGTGCGGACCGATGCTGCTGGGGCGGGTGCTGCTGGAGGCGATGTGCGACGCGCTGCCGGAGGCGCAGGCGCGGCTGGAGGAGTTCGACGCGCGGGCGGCGGAGCGGGGGTTGTTCCTGGACTGAGGCGCACGCCCCACGCCACGTCCCCGCACACCCACCCCAGGGTAGGCGCCCCCGGTGACAACGCGGTGCTACCCGACGGACGGCGCCAGTCTCGACGCGGTACGGCCCCAGCGGGCCCGGCGGGGCCAGCGGGGCAGCGGCAACGCGGTACGGCCCAGCGGCGCACGGGCCGGGCGACGCCGGTGACGACACGGCGCGGCCCCCGTACGGCGCAGCGGCGCCAAACAACGCGGCGCCTCCGGCGGGCGGCGCCGGCCCCCACGCGGTACGGCCCCGCGCGGCCCGGCAGCGACAGCGACAACGCGACGCCTCCAAGCGGACGACGCCAGCCCTCACACGGTACGGCCCGCACGGCCCGGCAGCGCCAGCGACAAGGCGACGCCTCCCGCCGGGGCCGCCCGGCGGCCCCGGCGGACCGGCGACAATCCGCCGCCGCCCCGCGGCTACCCCCGCTCCCCCACCGGCCGTGCCGCCGGCTCCGAGTCCGCCGCTGACTCCGCCGCCACCCGCCGCCGGCGCCGGTGCTTCAGCAGCGCCCACGGCCGTCCGCGGCCGCCGGCCGCCCCCGCCGGCGCGACCTCGGTGCCGCCCTGCCCGGCGGCCTGCGCCGCGGCCTTGGCCACCGGCAGGTAGCCCTCGTCGCGGCGGACGTCCGGCCGCTCCTCCTCCGCCGGCCACATCCCCAGCGCCGCGCTGAGCGTGGGCAGCACGGCCATCGCGGCGGTGGCGTACCCCTCCGCCGACGGGTGGTAGTTGTCGGGCCCGAACAGCTCCCGCGGGTTGGCCTCGAACTCCGGCCCCAGCAGCGATCCCAGCGACACCGTGCGCCCGCCCCGGTCGAGGACGGCGATGGTCTGGGCGGCGGCGAGCTGCCGGCTCATCCGGCGGGCCAGCCAGCGCAGCGGCTGCTGCACCGGCTCGATCGTGCCCAGGTCGGGGCACGTGCCGACGACCACCTCCGAGCCGGCCTCGCGCAGCCGCGCGACGGCGTCGGACAGGCAGCGCACCGACACGGCCGGCGGCACCCGGTGGGTGACGTCGTTGGCGCCGATCATGATGACGGCGACGTCGGGCCGTAGCCCCTCCTCGTCCAGCAGCAGCGTGACCTGCCGGTCGAGGTCGTCGGACTGCGCCCCGGACAGCGCGACGTTCCGCAGGTCCACCGGCCGCTCGGCGACGGCCGCGAGGCCGGAGGCCAGCAGCGCCCCCGGGGTCTGCCGGGGGCGGTAGACGCCCTGGCCGGCGGCGGTGGAGTCGCCCAGGAACGCCAGCAGCACCGGCCGCGTCCCGCGCCGCCGGCCGAAGGCCGCCCCGTACCGCCCGTCGGCCCGCGGCGGTTCCTCGTCGCTGCCGCCCACCCGGCGCCGCGCCAGGTGCACCTCCGCGACCAGCACGCCCAGCGCCGCGCCGCCGAGGAGGCCGATGCCCCCGCCGCCGTACGCCGCCGCGGCGGCGATCCGGCGCGCCGCCCTCGCCCTGGTCATCGACATCGCCTCTCCGTTCCGGGCCGGTTCCCGTGTGCCGTGCGGTGCGGTGTGATGCGCCGCGGTGCGGTGCGCCGCGATGCACCGCGTCGTGCGCCGCGATGCGCGTCGTGGGTCACGTCGTCGTGCGTCGCGGGGCCGGTGCCGTACCCGCGACACCGCCGCCGGCCCGTCCCCAACGTCTCCCTCCCGGTCCCGGTCGCGGTCCCCGCCCGAGTCCCGGTCCCGGACGCGGTCCCGGTCACAGCCCCGGTCGCAGTCCCAGTCTCCCTGTCTACGCCGCCTCCCCCACCCCGCCCCGCCGCCGACCGCGGTCTCCGCGCGTGCTAACACTTTGTTGCCCGGCCGGGTGCCCGCCTCAATCACCCGCCGGGGAAGCCTTACGCTGGGCTCCCCCTGAGAGCCCCGGACCCTGGAGTGCACGGTGCAGTTTCACGAGTCGATCACCGACCTGGTGGGCAACACGCCCCTGGTCAGGCTGGGCCGCGTGACCCAGGGCATCCGGGCGACGGTGCTGGCGAAGGTGGAGTACTTCAACCCCGGCGGCTCGGTGAAGGACCGCATCGCGCTGCGCATGATCGAGGCGGCCGAGCGCTCGGGCGCGCTGCGCCCCGGCGGCACGATCGTCGAGCCGACGTCGGGCAACACCGGCGTGGGGCTGGCGATGGTGGCCCAGCAGAAGGGCTACAAGTGCATCTTCGTCTGCCCGGACAAGGTGTCGACGGACAAGATCAACGTGCTGCGGGCGTACGGCGCCGAGGTCGTCGTCTGCCCGACCGCCGTGGACCCCGAACACCCCGACTCGTACTACAACGTCTCCGACCGCCTCGTCCGCGAGACCCCCGGCGCCTGGAAGCCCGACCAGTACAGCAACCCCGACAACCCGGCGTCCCACTACCACTCCACCGGCCCCGAGCTGTGGACGCAGACCGACGGCCGCATCACCCACTTCGTCACCGGCATCGGCACCGGCGGCACGATCAGCGGCACCGGCCGGTATCTGAAGGAGGTCTCCGACGGCGCCGTGCAGATCGTCGGCGCCGACCCGGAGGGCTCGGTGTACTCCGGCGGCTCGGGCCGCCCGTACCTGGTCGAGGGCGTCGGCGAGGACTTCTGGCCGGACGCGTACGACCGCGGGGTGGCCGACGAGATCGTCGCGGTCTCCGACAAGGACTCCTTCCGCATGACCCGGCGGCTGGCCCGCGAGGAGGGCCTCCTCGTCGGCGGCTCCTGCGGGATGGCGGTGGTCGCCGCGCTGGAGGTGGCGGCACGGCTGGACGAGAACGACGTCGTCGTCGTCCTGCTGCCGGACAGCGGCCGCGGCTACCTGTCGAAGATCTTCAACGACGACTGGATGGCGGACTACGGCTTCCTGGAGGAGGCCGGCGCCGCGAGCGTCGCGGACGTACTGCGCGACAAGGAGGGCAGCCTGCCGTCGCTGGTGCACATGCACCCGGAGGAGACGGTGGGCGAGGCGATCGAGGTGCTGCGCGAGTACGGGGTCTCGCAGATGCCGGTCGTCAAGCCCGGGGCGGGCCACCCCGACGTGATGGCGGCGGAGGTCGTCGGCTCGATCGTGGAGCGCGAACTGCTGGACGCGCTGTTCACCCACAAGGCGGAACTCGACCACCCCTTGGAGCAGCACATGTGCCCGCCGCTGCCCCAGGTCGGCTCGGGCGAGCCGGTGGCGGACCTGGTGGCCGTGCTGGAGGGCGCGGACGCGGCGGTCGTGCTGGTGGACGGGAAGCCGACGGGCGTGGTGTCGCGGACGGACCTGCTGGCGTACCTGGCGAAAGGGGCAGGTCGGGCCTGAGGGCCTGATCTGACCTTCGCTGTCCACACCCTTCGCACTAGTGTCATTACTCACCGCTACGATGTGTTCGTAACGGAGAGTGACGACATGTGCGGGAGGGAAGGTTGTCGGATCGCCTCGCCGTCGACGGCGACGAGCTGGAGCGCTTCATGCGGCTGCTGAAGCGCTCGCTGCGGTCGCTCGAAGGAGTGCACAAGGCCCTGCGCGACTCCACCATCACCGGCCTCGGCACGGACGACCTCGATGACGCGTGCCAGTACTTCCAGGACGACTGGAAGTACGGGACCGGTCAGATCGGGGAGCAGGTGGACGAGCTGACAGAGATCGTCGAGGAGAGCAAGGACAGCTACGCCGAGGTCGACAAGGCCCTGGAGGAGAACCTGGCCAAAGCCTCCCAGGGGGGCGGAAAGTGACGAGTAACGGCTCTCCCGGCGCAGGCGCGCAGGAGTTACGTTTAGGCCAGCCGCAGGGCCTCCAGCCGGGCACGGTCCCCGATACGTACCCACACCTGGGCTTCAACCCGGCGCCCGGCAGTCCGGACACCGTCCATGCCCTGCGCGCCAAGCTGATCAAGTGCGCGGGAGTCCTCGACGAGACCCGCGAAATGATCACCAAGCTGATGGACGGCGCGTACTGGAAGGGCGACGCGGCCGTCGCCTTCCGGCAACAGCTGGAGGACGGCCCGCTCCCCCTGAACCTCAAGAACGCCGCACGGTCCATCAGAAAGGCCGCACACCAGCTGGACCGCTGGGAGATCGACCTCGACAACTTCAAGGACCGGGCGAAGCGCCTCGACAACCGCGCCCGCGACGCCCGCGAAGCGCTCGGCAACGCGGAGAACCGCGCCGCGGGCGCGAAGCAGGACGCCGAGTCCGCCGACGGCGGCAAGGACAAGGCGGACGGGGATGCGGACGCGGATGCGGCGATGCGCCGCCTCAACGCGGCGGTGGACGCGGCGCACGAGGAGCTGAAGGGCATCCTGTCGGAGGCCCGCGCCCTTGCCTGGGAACACGAGAACAAGGCGAACGAGCGCGCGGACCGGATCCGCGACGCCACGGACAAGCTGGCCCCGCAGGAACCGGGCTTCTTCGCGAAGGCCGCAGCCTGGGTCTCGGAGAACCTCCCGGACATCCTCAGTCTCGCCGCCGGGGTGGTGGCCCTAGCCGCTCTGACGATCGTCACGGGCGGCACGGCGACTGCGGTGCTGTTGCTGGTGGCGGCGGGGCTGAGCGCGGGCGCGCTGGCAACGCGGCTCTCAGATCCGGAGGTGCGGGCGTCACTGTGGAACGGCATCACGAAGGGCGAATTCGACGCGGACTTCTTCTCCAACCTGACAGGCGTGGGTGCCGATGCTCTCGGCATGGTGCCCGGCCTGGCTGCGGTAGGCCAGGGAATCAAACTCGGCGCGGGCGCTATTCGGACAGGTTCCGCGACTCTGTCACTGGGCCAGAAAGTCGGCACCATAGGCGGCCATATAATGACAGAAGCGCGAGCAATCAGCGCACTGGACAATCCGACGGTGGCCTGGATTGTCCACGGGGCGAGGATGCCGTCTTCAGCACCAAAAATCATCGAGGTAACCGCGGCTTCAGTCGGAGTTGCCTCCGGAGGAATCAACCTGCTCGGCACCAAAATTGATGCCCTGGATAACGAAGGTGTCAGCGGATCGGGAAGTGTCTTCGGCGGCCTCGAAATTGCCGGTGTCAGCAGCGGAGATCTCATTAATGTCATCCCTCGCGTCTTCCCCTGATACACCTCCAGACCACCCCACAAAGGAGGGTTAACGTGCACCCGTCCGACTACCCCACCGCATGGGAACACCCGCCGACCCGGCGCGCCTGGGGCGAACAGACGACGGTCAGCGTCCTTGCCTTCATCGGTTGGCTCCTTAGCCCGTTGTTTCTCCTGTACGTGCTTATCGTGTTCCTTTCTCCCGGATTCGCCTTCCTCTTTGCGATCCCCATGGGCTACGGCACATATCGCGCCAAAATTCAACCTGCCCAAATCATCGCCAACATCCGAATCCGCAGAATCCTTCGGGCCTACCCCTGGCGCCTCGACGATATCCCATACAGTTTCCCCCATGGTCCCGAAGAAACGCCAACGGAGCTCTGCCTCACAATCCCCCACCCCACACAGCCGGGGGAAACGATCCTGATGTACCAACACCTGCGTAGCCTGCCCTCATGGTGGACCAGACGGATGGGACCCCGCGCCAAGCCTGAGCTGAAGGCTCAGTTGAAGCCCATCTGGTTCGTCGGCGATCCGCGTTTCTTCGGCGTCATCGCCGTCACCAAACCTGGACGTACCCCAAAAATCTCAGCACCAAGGCGCATGCACCTAATCATCCAGGTCGGAGAGACGAAGCAAACGGCACCCATCGACGTCAACTCGTGGCAAGCTTCCCCCGAAGAGCTAGCACACGCGCGGCAGGCCATCGGTTGGCGAGGCCCACGTGACTGAGGACCAGCCCGCGTACCTTCTCAGCGACTCTGCCACCGCCCCCGACCGCGACGCCTGGTTCGCTCTGCCCGCCGGGTTCACCACCCTCCCGCTCGACGCCCTCACCGCTCCCGCCGAGAGCCCGGACACTGCCCGGTTACGGGAGGTGGTCGGCGGGACTCTCGACGCAGCCCCCGAAGGCGTCGCGCGGCAACAACTTATCGGCCAGTTAGCCACCGCCCAGCGCATGCTGCTCGCCCTGCGCGAGGAGGGCACGGTGCACTGCTCGCTGGGCCTCCACCGCGACGACGACGGCGACGGGCGCGTCCTCACCTCGCTCTTCACCTTCCGCTGGCAGGACATCAGCCACGCCCCCCGCCACCTCACCGCCGCCCGCGCCGTCGCCGCCGGCCACGACCGCATCGAAGTGCTCGACCTGCCGTGCGGGCCTGCTGCGCTCGGCGAGGTGACCATGGGCGTCGCGCCGGATCTCGGGCTGCCCGTCGAGCGGCTGCTGCAGTTGCACGCCTACCTGCCCCACCCCGACGGAGACCGGCTCGTCGTACTCACTCTCACCACCCCCACGCCGAACCGGCGTGCCCACTACCGCGCGATGCTGCGCGACGTCGCCGAGCACGTCAGCTTCGAGAACCCGCTGGCGCACGTACAGACATGAATGCGCGCGGCTCGTTCGCACTCCCCGTGGGTTACGGCGCGCACCGCGCCATTTCTTCCGACTTCCGTGTCCGGAATCTCCTTCGAACTTACCGCGGGCAATTCGGCGACACACCGTTCAGCCTCTCGCCCCACCCTCACGGCTCGATCCGTGCCCACGGGCGTTCGATCAGGTGATGGTTGCCATCCAGATCCTGCGTCCAGTCGGCAGCCCCAGGGCCAGCCCCCTTGCGGTGCTGGCGGACAGGCGTACTCATCGCCAGCCATCCGGGGCCACCTGCGACGACGCGGAGTTCGGACCGTGATTCCGCAACCTGCCGACCAGATCGCCAACCGCACACGCAAGGGCAGTGGCGGCGGGCGCGCGCCCGGATTCGACCACGCAGCCTACAAGCGACGCAGCACCGTCGATCGGTGCATCAATCGACTCAAGCATTGGCGTGGTCTGGCCACTCGCTACGAGAAGACGGGCCACGGTCTACCGCGCTGCTCTCCTCGTCGCGGGCATCTTCCGGTGGTCCGTCCGCTGAAGAGGAGGCAACTCACAACCGCAAGCATTCTCCCTGCGGATCGAAGCACACGAGGCCCTGCTCACGGGCCAGCTCAGCGGCGTACGCGGATACCTCCTCGGCCTCGCCGTAAGACATGAGCAGGTACACAAGTGGGCCCGACGCCTCTTCGATGACCGGTGGCGACGCCCACACGACACTGTGGTTGGCGTCGTCCGGGTACCGCGCGAGGAGGGCTTCCACATACGCCACTATGCGCGGCACCGGCGGCACGACGACATCGTCCGACTCCAGGTAGCGCTCGTAGAGTTCGTCATATATCGCGCCAGCTTGGCGGTCATCAATGGGACGCTCGCCGTCCCACACAGCAAGGTCATAGCTCACAGGTGCATCGTTTCAGGCAGCAGTCCTGCCAACGCGAGCAGGTCGTGCAATCGATCGAGTCTCCACTGGTGATCCGTAAGAGAACACCTAGCGCCCCCGACCGCGACACCGGGTTCACCCTTCCAGCCGGATTCACCGCTCCCCCGCTCAAGGCCCCACCGCTCGCGCCGGAGCTCGGGCGCCAGACGGTTACGGGACGTGATCGGCGCGATCCTGGGTGCGGCTCCGGAGGGCGTCGCGCCGGATTTCGGGCTGCCCGTCGAGCGGCTGCTGCGGTTACATGCCTGTCTGCCCCTGCCCCTGCCCCTGCCCCTGCCCCTGCCCCTGCCCCTGCCCCTGCCCCGACGGAAACGGGCGTGTCCCGCCGGGTGGTGTAGCCGGTTCCGGCCGAGTCGAGTCGGCGGGTGGCTATGCCGCTCGACGGGGCGTCGTCGGGTGGCCGGGGCGGGGGCTGCGGTAGCGGCGGCGGTGGGCGGGGGCTGCGGTAGCGGCGGCGGTGGGCGGGAGCGGCGGGGTGGGGTGGGGTGCGGGGGTGGGTGGTGCCTGCGGCCGGCGGTTTCTCCGTCGACGGGGGGGGGCTGCGTCGGCGGTGGCCGGGGCCGTCGGTGGGCCGGTGCCGGGGGTTGGGGCGGTGTCGGGGTGGGCGGGCGTGCGCACGGGGGCGGCGTCGGGCCGGGGCCTGCGTCGGGGGTGGCCGGGGTGGTCGGTGGGCCGGCGTCGGGGTGGTGGGGCGGTGTCGGGGTGAGCGGCCGTGCGCACGGGAGCTGGGTCGGGCGGGGGCCCGCGTCGGGGGTGGCCGGGGGCGATCGGTGGGCCGATGTCAGGGGTTGGGGCCGTGTCGGGGTGGGTGGGCGTGCGTGTGGGGCGCGGCGTCGGGGTGTTGGAGCATTTGTCCCCCGGGGCCCTGCTGCCCGGTGTGTCAGGAGTGCGGGCGTCGGGCTTGGTCGGCGATGTGGCAGAGCTGGGCCGCGATCGACCCTCGTATCGTGTCCGCACCGCAGGGCGCCCCACTGGCGCTGCCGCCCGGCGGCGATGCGCTTGCTGCGGCTCGCCGCCCCCGGGAGGGGACATGCCGCGTGTCACAACCCGCGGTAACCCCCTTCCCGAACCCGGGCAAACCGCCCACCGGGGCCGAGTTTCGACCACTCACGTGCGCGCGGGCACTCGGGGCGCACGCGGCGGTGACAAACTCGCGGCAACCCACCCGTCAAACCTAGCCAAATCGCCCACGCGGGCCGAGTTTCGCCCGCCGACGTGCACCCCGGCGGGCCTCTGGCCGCGCCGAGGCCCGTTTGGACCCCGGAGGGCGGTGTGGGCGGGCGCCGCGGGGCGAGGTGCGGGTCCCGGGCAGCGGTGCGGGGGGATACGAGGGCCGATCGCCGCCAGTTCCGTGCCAATCGCCGATCAGGCCCGACGCCCCGCACTCCTGACACGCTGGGCGGCGGGGCCCCGGGGGACAAATGCTCCAACCCCCCGACGCCGCGCCCCCGGCGCACGGCCACCCACCCCGACGCCGCCCCTCCCACGACGCCGGCCTTCCGCCGGGCCCCGGCTGCCCCCGGCGCAGGCCCCCGTCGCCGCAGCACCCACACGCACGCACGCCTACCCCGGCACCGCCCCCCTCCCCCGACGCCGGGACCGCCCACCGGCCCCCGCCAACCCCGACACAGGCCCCCCGTCCACCCAGAACCCTCCGGCCTCACCCACCACCGCGCCGCCACCACCGGCCCACTCGACCCCCGCCGGTACCGGCTTCACCACCCGGCGGGACACGACCCACAGAACCGACCCCCGCACCACCGCACACCCCCAGCGCCACCGCGCCACCGCACCACCGCGCCCGCGCGCACGTGAGCGCGGGGACCGCCGCACCCCGGTGTGCGCACCAGGGGCGGGACGACGGCGGTCCCCGCGGGGACGCGGGCGGGTTGGATTCCGGGTCCGCGTCCGGCGACCAGGGGGTCCGGGAGCCGCTCCGGAGGCCGCTGTCGCCGTTTCGGGTATCGGTGGGGTCGTCCTTTCCGATGTGCTCCAGCGTGACCGAGCCGTGTGAACCCCGCGCTTCGGGGGCGTGACGCCCTTGTTCCGTTTGCGGGATCACGCGCGGCGGCCCGTCGCGCGGGTCAGCGCCACCCGGGTTGCCGCAGGGGGAGGCCGGAGTCGCCCGAGGCGGGGGTGCGTACCGCGAGTACCTGGTTCACGCCGATCCGGTTGCGCTCGAAGGACAGCGCCGAGGCCGCCATGTACAGCCGCCAAACCCGCGCCCGCCCCGGTGTCGTCAGGGCCACCGCCTTCGCCCAGCCGGCTTCCAGGTTCGCCACCCAGCGGCGCAGCGTCAGCGCGTAGTGCTCGCGCAGCGACTGGGTGTCGCGCACCTCGAAGCCCGCGCGCTCCAGTTGGTCGACGGTGGTGCCGACCGGTGAGAGTTCGCCGTCGGGGAAGACGTAGGCGTCGATGAACTCGTCTATGGCGTACTCGTCTTCGTCGGCGAGCGGGCGACGGGCGATCTGGTGGTTGAGGAGGCGGCCGCCGGGGCGGAGGAGGCGGTGGAGGCCGCGGGCGTATTCGCCGTAGCGCTGGGAGCCGACGTGTTCGGCCATGCCGATGGAGGAGATCGCGTCGTACGGGCCGTCGGCGGTTTCGCGGTAGTCCTGGACCCGGATTTCGACGCGGTCGCTGAAGCCGGCGTCGGCGATCCGCTTGCGCGCGTACGCGGCCTGTTCGGCGGAGAGCGTGATGCCGACGGCGCGTACGCCGTACTCGCGGGCGGCGTGCAGCACCATCGAGCCCCAGCCGCAGCCGACGTCGAGGAGGCGGTCGCCCTCCTTCAGGCCCAGCTTGCGGCAGACGAGGTCGAGCTTGGCGGTCTGAGCGTCCTCCAGGGTGCCGCCGTCGTCCCAGTAGGCGCAGGAGTAGACCATGGAGGGGCCGAGGACGAGGGAGTAGAAGTCGTTGCCGACGTCGTAGTGGTGGCTGACGGCGGCCTTGTCGCGGCGGAGGGTGTGCAGGGGGCCGCGGGCGCGGTGGCCGCGTACCTCTTCGGGTGGGGGTGGCGGCGGGGGCAGCGGCCGGGCGAGGGCCAGTACGCGGTGGGCGAGGGTGGCGAGGCGGGCCGGGCGGGGGCGGGGGGAGCGGGGGGCGTCGGGGTCGCGGTCCCAGAGCAGGCCGGCGAGGCGGTCGAGGGCGGTGTAGAGGTCGCCTTCGACGTCGAGTTCGCCGGCGACCCAGGCGCGGGCGAGGCCGAGTTCTCCGGGGCGCCACAGGATGCGGCGGAGTGCTCGGCGGTGGCGTACGACGAGGACGGGGGCGCCCTCGGGGCCGGCTTCGGAGCGGTCCCAGGCGCGGATACGGATCGGCAGCGGGCCTCCGAGCAGCTCTTCCGCGAGTGCGGCGAGCCGGGGGGCGGCGGCGTGGGTCATGGCGCACCTCCGTGGGACGGGCAGGTGGTCGACGTGTGTCGGGCTTGCTGGACACCACGTAAACACCAAATCCCACCCCGGGAAGTCCCGTTGCGCGCCGGTACGCCGGTACCAGCCGAAAAGAGCAGTCAGGCGCCCTCCCGGCGGGCCGGGCGGGCGCCTGACGGGGCGGTCAGCGCGGGGTCAGGAGGCTCGTGCCGCCTCGCGGCCTCGCTCCCCGGCCGGTTCGCCGGCGGGCTCCCCTGCGGGCTCCCCAGCCGGTTCCTCGGCGGGTGGCAGGCCCGCGGCGCCGTGCGCCCGCTCCTGCTGCCGCGTCGCCTTGCCGTCCCGTACGGACTGGTCGTACTGGGCCCGCGCGGCGGCCGTGACCGGGGCGGCGGCCTCGTAGAACTCGTCCCGCGGCGACTCCATCGCGCCCAGCGACACCACCTCGCGCTTGAGGAAGACGCCGAGCGTCCAGTCCATGAAGACGCGGATCTTGCGGTTCCAGGTGGGCACGGCCAGGCCGTGGTAGCCGCGGTGCATGTACCAGGCGAGGCGGCCCTTGAACTTCAGGGACCGGCCGAACACGTTGATCATGGCCACGCCCTTGTGCAGGCCGAGGCCGGCGACGGCGCCCTTGTTCTTGTGCCGGTACTCGCGCTGCGGGAAGCCGCGCAGCTCCGCCACGACGTTGTCGCCGAGGAGCTTGGCCTGGCGCAGGGCGTGCTGGGCGTTCGGCGGGCACCAGGCGTTCTCGGCGCCGGCGGCGCGGGCGGCGAGGTCCGGTATCTGGGCGTTGTCGCCCGCGGCCCAGATGTAGTCGCTGCCCTGGACCTGGAGGGTGGCGACGGTGTCGACGTGGCCCTTGGGGCCGAGCGGCAGGCCGTACTCCTTGAGCACCGGGTGGGGCTTGACGCCGGCGGTCCACACGACGGTGTGGGAGTCGACCTCCAGGCCGTTCTTGAGCACGACGTGCCCGTCGACGCACGAGTTCAGGGAGGTGTCGAGGTAGACCTCGATGCCGCGCTGCTGGAGGTGCTTCAGCCCCCAGGTGCCGAGCGCCGGGCCGACCTCCGGGAGGATCTTGTCGGCGGCGTCGACGAGGACGAAGCGCATGTCCTCGCGCTTGATCGACGGGTAGTACTTGGCGGCGTCGCGCGCCAGGTCCTCGACCTCGCCGATGGTCTCGGCGCCGGCGAAGCCGCCGCCGACGAAGACGAAGGTGAGGGCCTTGCGGCGGTCGTCGGCGTCGTGGGTGGACTCCGCCTTGTCGAGCTGCTCCAGCACGTGGTTGCGCAGCCCGATGGCCTCCTCGACGCCCTTCATGCCGATGCCGTTCTCGGCGAGGCCGGGGATCGGGAAGGTGCGGGAGACGGCGCCGAGGGCGACGATCAGGTAGTCGAACGGGACCTCGTACGGCCCGCCGACGATGGGCGCGACGACCGCGACCTTGCGGTCCTGGTCGATGGACGTGACCCGGCCGGTGAGCACCTCGGCGCCGGGGAGGACCTGGCGCAGGGGGACCACGACGTGCCGGGGGGAGATGCTGCCGGCGGCCGCCTCGGGGAGGAAGGGCTGGTACGTCATGTACGAGCGCGGGTCGACGACGGTGACCGACGCCTCCCCGTACCGCATCTTCTTCAGGATGCGGCGCGCCGCGTAAAGGCCGACGTAGCCGCCGCCTACTACGAGGATCCTGGGACGCTCCGTAGTGCTCATGTTTCCGAGTATCCCCCCGGGGGCGGAGGCATGCTCGTGAGGGGGTTCACAAGCTCCGCCCGGGGTGGTGCTACACTGCGCCGCCACACCTTGCGCGCTCGTCGCGCACCCGCGGCGGGAATCGACCCACACCCCGCTGAGCTGCGAATTCGCGGTCACGACCCGCAGATGTCACTCTGACGCAAAGCGTCCGTCACACCGCGCGCGAGGCCCGGGGGTCCAGGATTCGAGCACGGCGGCCAAATCTGCGCCGGAAGCATGTGAATATCTTCACGAAGTTCGTTCCTGGCGTCCGGCAGGAGGCGGCTCGTGAACCCGGCATCGCGCAGACGCTCCCAGGCTGCGGTCACGTCGTCGGGGATGTGCTGGTCGACCATGAATCCCAGCCGCGGATAGACCATGAGCCGCTGGTGCGCCCCCGTCAGCATGTCGAGCACCAGGCGCACGTCCCCGAGGGAGTCGGCGTAACCGGACAGGGTCATCGTCGTGGACGCGCTGACCCACTCGGCTTCGGGCCACAACTTGCGCGCGGTCGCGTAGGCGCGCCGCTCCTCGTACGGCTTGCTGACCAGCAGGACGGACGACACGGAGACGCGCCGCTCCGCGAGCAGCGCGCGGGAGAAGCGGATGTTCTCCCCCGTGTTCCGGGCCCGCGGCTCGACGAGGATCGCCCCGTCCGGCACCCCCAGCTCCACCGCCCGCGCGCGGTAGTGCTCCGCCTCTCCACGCGGCATGCGGTCGCGGGTGGTGCGGCTGGTCGCGCCGGTGAAGACGATCAGCGGCACCATGCCGCGGTGGTAGAGGTCGGCGGTGGTGTCCGCGACTCCGAGGTCATGGCTGCCGAGTCCGATCGCCACGGAGCAGGCGCGCGGTTCGTGCCCCATCCGCTGAAAGTCCCAGAGCCGCTGAGCATCGGCCCACGCCTGCGCCGAGATCACGCGCCTTCCTCCTCCGCTTTCACCGAGCCGGGGCGGGCGTCTGCGTCAGCGGACGCTCCCGAGCAGCCCGGCGCCGGGGACAGCCGCCGGTCGCACGCCCGGGATGGCCGCGCTCGGCTGCCGCGTGGGCGTCCCCGCGCCTCAGACGCCGTCGTCAAGGTCGACCTCGTACTCGACGACCGTGGTGTCGGCTCGTCGCACGATCGGGCGCGCCACCTCGACCACCCGCCCGCCGGTCGCGATGTGCCGGCGAACGATCCGCAGGACGGGCACGCTGGCACCGAGGCGCAGCGTCTCGGCCTCGCCCGGGGAAGGCATCCCGCCCGTCAGGGACTCGGTCACCTTCGCCACGTGAACGCCGATGCTTGCCAGTTGTGCTCGCGTGCCGCCCGGCCACGGCTCGTTGATCGGATCGGCGACGGGCGTGTCCGCCACGTCTGACCAACGCAGGTAGCTGGTGCTCATCTGCGTAGGTACGTCGTTGTCGTGGAACACGAAGTGCCGCGCGAGAAGCTGCTCGCCGACCGCGCCCCCGAACAGCTCGGCGAGTTCGTCGTCGGCCTCGGTCAGCTCGAAGCGCTTGTCGAGCCGGTACTCGGACCATCCGATCCCCTGGTCACGTGTGTAGGGCGTCGCCGGCCCGGAGCCTCGCTTGTTCCGGTACCGGTCGGCCTGCAACCGGTGCACCGGGGGACGGGCCCGCACGCGCGTGCCGGCGCGCGCCCGCGTCTCGATCAGGCCCTCACCGCGCAGCATCGCAAGCGCCTGCCGGATGGTGGTCTCCGACACACCGTGGGTGGCCGCCAGCTCGGGCAGGGTGGGCAACCGCGAGCCGGGCGCGTGGTCGCCGGCCATGATCCGTGCGCGCAGCTCGCGTGCGATGCGCACGTATTCGGCCCGATCCTGCCGACCCGCCACCGTGCCACCTCCCCGGGGAGTGATCGTTTCGTTTTCTGTGCACACATATTGCCGTCACTGACTTGACTACCGTCAACCCGCCCGCCAATCCGGCTGTGCGTCTCCGAGCTCGCGACCAATGCCCTGCGGTACGGGCCGCGCGGCCGGGACTTCCTCGTACGGGTCCGTCGTACGCATCGAGGTGCACGACGCCGGCGACAGCACGCCCCGGGTGTGCGCACCCACCCGCGACGACGACCACGGGCGCGGCCTGCTCGTCGTCGCGGCCCTCGCCGACGACTGGGGCGTCGCCGGCCGCACCGGTCCCGGCAAGGTGGTTTGGGCGGAGTTCAAGGTCAACGCCACCGCGCTCGCCGCCCCGAGCGGACCGTCCGTATGAGCCCGGGGCGCCGTCGGTCAGTGGTCTTGGTCGGCTGAGGCTAGCCGCCAGGCGATTCCGTCGAGGATGTCGTGTTCGCTGACCACGACCTCGCGGGCGCCCGTGCGCTCCATCACCGCCAGCAGCACCAGCGCGCCCGCGCCGATCACGTCGACCCGGCCCGGGTGCATCACCGGGATCGCGGCGCGTTCCGCGTGGTCGGCGGTGAGCAGGTGCTTCGTCACCTCGCGGACCTGTTCGACCGGGATGCGGGCGTGGTGCAGGGCCGCCGAGTCGTACGCGGGCAGGTTCAGGGCGATCGCCGCGACGGTGGTGACGGAGCCGGCGAGGCCGACGAGGGTGGCGGTCTCGCGGAGGGGGACCGCGGCCTCCGCGGTGTCGAGGGCGGCGGCGATGTCGGCGTCGGCGGCCGCGATCTGCTGCGGTGTCGGGGGGTCGGCGAAGTGGTGGCGTTCGGTGAGGCGGACGCAGCCGATGTCCACGGAGCGGGCCGCCGCGACGCGGTCGGTGCCGGCGACGAACTCCGTCGAGCCGCCGCCGATGTCGACGACCAGGTACGGGCCGGGTACGCGGCCCGCCAGCTCCCCCGTCGCGCCGGTGAAGGACAGCTCGGCCTCCTCGTCGCCGGTGATGACCTCGGGCCGGACGCCGAGGATGTCCTCCACGCCGCGTACGAAGTCCGCGCGGTTCTCCGCGTCGCGGGAGGCGGACGTGGCGACGAAGCGGGTGCGGACCGCGCCCAGCCGCTCGATGATCTCCGCGTACCGGCGGCAGGCGGCGAAGGTGCGCTCCAGCGCCTCGGGCGCCAGCCGGCCCGTGCGGTCCACGCCCTGACCCAGCCGGACGATCTCCATCCGGCGGTCCAGGTCGGTCAGCTCGCCGGCCGCGGGGTCCGCGTCCGCGACGAGCAGGCGGATGGAGTTCGTACCGCAGTCGACGGCTGCTACTCGGGTCATGCCTCGTCCTCCCCGGATGTCTCCCGTGTCACGCACGGGCCCTTCGCCCACCACTCCGGCAGCATCGCCAGCGCCTCGTCGCCCAGCGGGTTCACCCCCGGCCCCGCCGCCAGCGCGTGCGCGACGAGTACGTGCAGGCACTTCACCCGGTCCGGCATGCCGCCCGCGCTGGGGAAGCCGGTCAGCTCGGCGATGGCGTCGCGGCGGGCGACGTAGTCCTCGTGGGCCGCGCGGTACGCGGCCGCCAGCTCCGGGTCGGCCGCGAGCCGGGCGGTCATCTCCTTCATCACGCCGTCCGCCTCCAGGGTGCCGATCGCGGAGTTCGCGCGGGGGCACGTCAGGTAGTACAGCGTCGGGAAGGGGGTGCCGTCCGGCAGCCGGGGGGCGGTCTCCACGACGTCGGGGTTGCCGCAGGGGCAGCGGTGCGCCACGGCGCGCAGGCCGCGGGGGGCGCGGCCCAGCTGGGCGGCCGCGGCGGCGGTGTCCGCGGCGGTGGCGGGGGTGTGCTCGGTGGGGGGCGGGGGCTTGTCCATCTCTCCTCGTTCGGACGGCGGCGGGCGGGTTCGCGTACGGCGCACGCGCCTCAGCGGCGGCCGTCCGCGGCGTCCAGGCCGTCCCACAGGTTGTCGTACCACGGCCGGTCCGCCGCCGATCCCGCCTCGCCGGAGCGGGCGGAGCCGGAGCCGTCGCGCATGAGGTAGCCGGTCTCGCCGGGCAGGACGTAGTGCAGGTGCTCGCGGGCCTGCCGGCGTACGTACTCGGGGTCCCGCCAGCGTGCCTTCTCGTCCCGCAGCTCCTCGACGCGCTTCTCGGCCTGCGCCTTCTCCCGCTCCAGCTCGGCGACCTCGGCCCGCTGGGCGATGTACTGGCGGAGCGGGTACGCGAGCGCCACCACCAGGGAGCAGACGACGAGCGCGAGCACCGCGGCGCGCCCCGTCAGCCGGCTGCGCCGGGCCGGGCGGGTCCGGTAGACGCGCTCGGAGACCCGGCTGACGGCCTGCTCGCCGAGCAGCTTGAGGCGGGTGGTGGTGGAGAAGCGCTCCCTGGCCATGTGCGTCGCGTCCTCCTCCCCGGGATCCCGGGCGCGCCCCGAGCGGCCTGCGGCGGCCGGTCGGCGGCCCCGGTCGCACCCTACGCGGTGCGGCCGGGGCCGGGCGGGTCCGACGCCGATGTCGTACGGATACGGGTACGGGCCGGCCGGCGGCCCGGCGGTCGCCGGGCGGCGGCTCAGCCGTTCTTGTAGCGGGGGAAGGCGCTGCGGCCCGCGTACTCGGCGGCGTCGTCGAGGATCTCCTCGATGCGCAGCAGCTGGTTGTACTTCGCCACCCGCTCGGAGCGGGCCGGGGCGCCGGACTTGATCTGGCCGCAGTTGACGGCGACGACCAGGTCGGCGATGGTGACGTCCTCGGTCTCGCCGGAGCGGTGGGACATCATGCACTTGAAGCCGTTGCGCTGGGCCAGCTCGACGGCGTCCAGGGTCTCGGTCAGCGAGCCGATCTGGTTGACCTTGACCAGCAGCCCGTTCGCCGCGCCCTCGTCGATGCCGCGCTGGAGCCGCTCGGGGTTGGTGACGAAGAGGTCGTCGCCGACGATCTGGACCTTGCCGCCGAGGCGCTCGGTCAGCGCCGTCCAGCCGGCCCAGTCGTCCTCGAACAGCGGGTCCTCCAGGGAGACCAGCGGGTAGTCCGCGACGAGCTGCTCGTAGTACTCCGTCATCTCGGCGGCGGAGCGCTCCTTGCCCTCGAAGACGTACGTGCCGTCCTTGTAGAACTCGGAGGCGGCGACGTCGAGCGCGAGGGCGACGTCCTGGCCGGCGGTGTAGCCGGCCTTCTGGATCGCCTCGATGATCAGGTCCAGCGCGGCCCGGTTGGAGTCGAGGTTCGGCGCGAAGCCGCCCTCGTCGCCGAGGCCGGTGGACAGGCCGCGCTCCTTGAGGACGGCCTTGAGCTGGTGGTAGACCTCGGCGCCGCAGCGTACGGCCTCGGAGAACGACTCGGCGCCGATCGGCGCGATCATGAACTCCTGGATGTCGACGTTGGAGTCGGCGTGGCTGCCGCCGTTGAGGATGTTCATCATCGGCACGGGCAGCACGTGCGCGTTGGGGCCGCCGAGGTAGCGGAAGAGCGGCAGGTCGGAGGCTTCGGAGGCGGCGTGCGCGACGGCGAGTGAGACGCCGAGGATGGCGTTCGCGCCGAGGGAGGACTTGTCGGGGGTGGCGTCCAGGTCGAACATCGCCTGGTCGATGAGGCGCTGCTCGGTCGCGTCGTACCCGACGAGCTCGGGGCCGATCTGCTCGATGACCGCGAGCACGGCCTTCTCCACGCCCTTGCCGCCGTAGCGGTCCTTGTCCCCGTCCCTCAGCTCCACGGCCTCGAAGGCGCCGGTGGAGGCGCCGGACGGGACGGCAGCACGGCCGGTGCTGCCGTCGTCGAGGCCGACCTCGACCTCGACCGTGGGGTTGCCGCGGGAGTCGAGAATCTCGCGGGCTACGACGACGTCGATCGACGGCACGGTGTCTCCTTCGGAGCGATTCGCTACGGGTTCCGCCCTGAGCCTAGCCGCCCGGGGTGACGGGCCCGGCCCGCACCCGGCCGCATTCCGCGGTACGAGACGGTACGGAGCCGGCGCCGGCCGCCGGACGGACGGCGTACGGGCGGCGGGCGGGCGGCGGGCGGCACGGGCGGGCGGCGACGCGCGGCGCGCGGCGTTCGGCGGCGGGCGGTGGCGTACGGCGTGGTCGTCCCGGCCCGCGCACCGGACGGGCCGGGACGGCCGCGCCGTACCGCGCGGGCGGGCCGTCCGGCACGTGCTCCGGGGCGGCGGCCCGCCCGCGCGGGGCGCGGGCCCTACCTCACCTTCAGCTTCTGACCCGGGCGGATCAGGTCGGGGTCCGCGCCGACGACCGACTTGTTCTCCTCGTAGAGCTGCTGCCAGCTGTCCGCGCCGTGCCGGCGGGCGATGTCGTCGAGGGTGTCGCCCTCGCGGACCTCGTAGTAGAAGCCCCGGAAGACGGTGCGGGACTCCGGCTGGGTCTGCTCCTGAGCCTGCTCCTGGGCCTGCTGCTGCGGCTGCTCCGCGGCCTGCTCCTGGGGCGCGGCCGGAGCGAGCTGCCCGGCCGGCGGGCCGCCGGCGGTCAGGCCGGCGCGGGGGCCGCAGTTGGGCCACGCGCCCGGGCCCTGCATGGCCAGCAGCCGCTCGGCCACCGCGATTTGCTGCTCCTTCGTCGCCAGGTCGGCGCGCGGGGCGTAGCCGCCGCCCCCGGCCGCCTCCCAGCTGGACTGGGAGAACTGGACGCCGCCGAAATAGCCGTTCCCGGTATTCGTCGCCCAATTTCCTCCGGACTCGCAGGCGGCCACCCGTTCCCACGTATCGATCGGGGCGGCGGCGGCGTTGTGGGCGCCCAGTACGGGCAGCCCGATGGCGGTTCCGGTGGCGCCCATGAGAACGGCCATGCGGGAGTGCGTGCCCAGGCGGGCCTCGGCGGCGGGGCGGCGGTGCTTACCCGTTCCGGCAGGAAGAAGCATGATGCTCTTTTCTCACCGACGCCTGCGAGGTGAGCTGTCGGGTGCGGGCTGTGAGTGCCCGGCCGTACGTCGAGCGTGCGGCTTGACCCCAAGCCGTCCGGTCCGCCTTCTCGTTGGACCGGATCGGCGCCTACCGTGGGTCCCCCGCTCCTGTCAGCGGTGCTTCATGCACGGATGGCCCGGGTGAACGCCGACAGGATTCGGCGTGAGGCGATCACCGGGGCTCGCGGTGGCGAGCAATGTGACGGTAAGCACATAGGCGTGTGCGATTCAAAGACCTCGGAAAGTTCCGTGCCTGGTTTTCCGCCCGTCAGCTAGCCCGGTCAGCCGATTACGTCAAATATGACTAATCCGTGTGCACTTAGCCGGGGGCCGGGTCAGTTTCCACCCAATTCGAGTTCCTGACCAGGCTTGATGTTGTCGGGGTCGGCGCCGAGCGAGTTCTTGTTTCCGTCATACAACTCGGACCATCCGCCCTCCAGCGAATGCTCCGTGGCGATCTCGGAAAGGGTGTCACCCGGTCGGACGGTATAACTGCCGTCGCCCGCGCCGGATTCGCCGGACCCGCCGTCACCGTCGCGCTCCGCCGGGTCGCCGGGGATCTCGGCGATCCACTCGCGGCCCGGGTCGGGCAGCTCGGTCGCGCCGGGCCCCTGGGAGGCGCCGGGGGTCTCCACGGCCTCGCGCGGCGCCTCGGGGACAGCGGAGCCGTCGGAGCCGTCGGGGGACGGCAGGGCGTCGGACGGGGTCGGGGTGGGCGTCGCGGAGGCGTCCGGGGCGCGGTGGCGGCCGGTGCCCTCCGTGGCCTCGGCGCCGTCGCCGCCCTCGGAGTCCCGGCCGGCCCGGTCGCCGGAGTCCGTGGCGGCCTCGCCGGGGTCCTGGGAGCCGCGGTGCTTGCCGCCGCCGGAGGGCTCCCCGCGGTCGCCGTCGTCCCCGCGGTCCGTGTTCCGGTCGTCGCCCTCGCGCTGGGCGCCGTCCGTGCCGTCCTCGCCGTCCGTGGCCCCGGGGTCGGGGGCAAGCGTGGGCGGGGTGGTGGGCGGCAGCGGAAGGTGGGCGCCGGGGTCGACCTCCGGCTCCGCCTCGTCGGCCGCCAGCCCGGCGTCGGCGGCGCACTCCGGCCACGCCCGGTCGGCGCCCATGCCGTCGAGGATGCGCTCGGCGACGGTGATCTGCTGCGCCCGGCTGGCGAAGTCGGGCTGCGAGGCGAACTCCTCGCCGCCGTACTCCTGCCACATGTCCATGGTCAACTGCAGGCCGCCGTAGTACCCGTTGCCCTCGTCGGCGCTCCACAGCCCGCCGCTCTCGCACTCGGCGACCCGGTCCCACGTGCCGGCGTCGGCGGCACTCGCGCCGCTCGCGCCCAGCAGCGGCAGGGCGATGCCCGCCCCGGTCGCGCCGGCGGCGACGACGAACGCGGGGGCCTGGCGGGGACGTCGGTGGCGTCCGTTACCCGAGCGCATGCGAGTGCCTTTCGTTCCCTGTGTGTTCGAGCCAGTGGCCGAACTTAATACCGAAGTACCCCCGATCACAAGTTGATCGCCTGATAGTCACGCCCAGATCACAGAGGATGGCCGAAGCGTGCCGGGTCGGCCCCCGGTACGGTCGGGGCGTGACCACCGCGCCCGTCCCCGAGCTGTTCGGCTGGGAGTTCGCCGCCGACCCCTACCCCGCGTACGACCGGCTGCGCGCGCACGCCCCCGTGCGCCGGACGACGCTCCCCAGCGGCGTCGAGGCGTGGCTCGTGACCCGCTACGCCGACGCCCGCCGGGCGCTCGCGGACCCGCGGCTGTCGAAGAACCCGGTACACCACGCGGACGACGCGGCGGCGAAGAGCAAGACGGGCATTCCGGGCGAGCGCAGCGCGGGTCTCATGACGCACCTGCTGAACATCGACCCGCCCGACCACACCCGGCTGCGCCGGCTGGTGTCGAAGGCGTTCACGCCGCGGCGCGTGGCGGCGTTCGCGCCGCGGGTCCAGGAGCTGACGGACGGCCTGATCGACGGGTTCGCCGGCCGCGGCAGCGCCGACCTCATCCACGAGTTCGCCTTCCCGCTGCCGATCTACGCCATCTGCGACCTGCTCGGCATCCCCCGCGAGGACCAGGACGACCTTCGCGACTGGGCGGGCATGATGATCCGGCACGGCCGGGGGCCGCGCGGCGGCGTCGCCCGCGCGGTGAAGAAGATCCGCGCCTATCTCGCGCAGCTGATCCACCGCAAGCGGCGCGGCGACGGCGACGACCTGGTCTCCGCGCTGATCCGCGCCTCCGACCACGGCGAGCAGCTCACCGAGGAGGAGGTGGTGGCGATGTGTTTCGTGCTGCTCTTCGCGGGCTTCGAGACCACCATCAACCTCATCGGGAACGGCACCCACGCGCTGCTGCGCCACCCCGCGCAGCGGGCCGCGTTGCAGGACGCCCTCACCCGCGGCGACCGCGGGCTGCTGGAGACCGGCGTGGAGGAGCTGCTGCGGTTCGACGGGCCGGTGGAGATGGCCACGTGGCGGTACGCGACCGAGGCGCTGGAGATCGGCGGCGTGGCCGTCGCGGAGGGCGACCCCGTCCTCGTCGTCCTCGCCGCGGCGGACCGCGACCCGGCCCGGTTCGACGCCCCCGCCACCCTCGACCTCGCCCGCCGGGACAACCCGCACCTGGGCTACGGGCACGGCATCCACTACTGCCTCGGCGCCCCGCTGGCCCGGCTGGAGGGGCAGACGGCGCTGGCGGCGCTGCTGACCCGGCTGCCGGACCTGCGGCTGGGCGAGGACGCCGGCGAGCTGCGCTGGCGCGGCGGGCTGATCATGCGGGGGCTGCGGACGCTGCCGGTGGAGTTCACGCCGCGGTGACCGGGCGGCGGGCGCGGGCCGCCGGGGGCGGGAGCCGCCGGGGAGGGGGCGGGAGGCCGGGACCGGGAGCGGGGAACGACCGAGCCGGGAAGGGCGGAGCCGGGAGGCCGCCGCGGGGCCCGGGAGGCCCCGGGGAGCCCGGGAGACCCCGGGGAGCCCGGGAGGCACCGGGGAGCACGGGAGGCACCGGGGGGCCCGGGGGCACGGGGCCCCCGGGGGGGCACGCCGCGGCCCGAGGTTCAGCGGCCCTCCGCGCCCTCGCCGTCCTCTCCGTGGTCCCCGCCGTCGCCACCCGGCTCCGTCCTCGGCTCCGTCGTCGGCTCCGTCGTCGGCTCCGCCGCTTCCGCCTCCGCGGCGCGGATCGCCTCCCGGTACGTACGCGCCGCCGCCCGCAGCGCCGTCTCCGGGTCGACGCCGGCGGCCTCGGCCCGTAGCGCCAGGGCGAGCAGTTCGGTGCCGAAGCCGTCCGCGGGCGGGTCCGGCACGGCCAGGCCCGCCGTGCGGGCGCGGCCCGCCAGCTTCGCCACCAGCGACAGCGCGGGCTGGGCCGGCGGGACGCCGTCCGTCACCGACGTGCGCCTCTTCTCCACGGCCTTCTCGCGCAGCCAGTGCGCCTTGACGTCCGCCGGGGTCTCGGCCACCGCGTCGCCGAAGACGTGCGGGTGGCGGCGGACCAGCTTCTCCACGAGGGTGCCCGCCACGTCGTCCACCGAGAACGGCGCGTCGGGGTCCTCCTCGGCGATCCGCGCGTGGAAGACGACCTGCAAGAGCACGTCTCCCAGCTCCTCGCGGACCGCCTCCGCGTCCCCCGACTCGATCGCCTCGACCAGCTCGTACGCCTCCTCCAGGCCGTACTTCACCAGCCCCTCGCCCGTCTGCCCGCCGCTCCAGGGGCAGTCGCGCCTGATCCGGTCCATCACCTGCACCACGTCGATCAGCCGGGCGCCCGGCAGGTCGTACGAACCGGGCAGCAGCTCCAGCGACGGCATCTCCGTCCGCCCCGACCCGGCCAGCCGCGCCAGGCCGTCCGTCAGCCGCGGCTCGCCGTCCGCCGCGGCGACCACGACGACGGTGGCGCCCGCGGCACAGGCTTCGGTCAGCTCGCGGGCGTCGGGCTCGGCGTTCTCCACGGCGACGCCCGCCTCGCGCAGGTACGGCAGCTGCGGGTGCGCCGCGTCGGCGCACAGCACGCGGTCGGCGCCGCGCAGCGCCTCCCACGCGGGCCAGGACAGCAGCCCGGGGGCGATGCGGTGGGTGGTGGTCAACAGGACGATGCGGCCGGTCACGTCCCCGACCGTAACCGACGCCGCCGACAGTCCCGTACCGGCACCCGTACCGGCACTGGTCGCGGGCACCGGCACCGGCGTCTCACCGGCGCCACCGCGCGGCGCGCCGCGCGCTCACCCCTGCGGCGCGACGCCGCCCTCCGCGGTGGCGCTGACCTGCTTGATCCACGGGGTGTCGGCCTGCGACAGCCGCACCTGCTCGTTGTCCCACTTGCCGTACCGCGGGCTGACGTCGATGCCCAGGTCGTCCGACGCCTCGATGAGCAGCCGGCCGAGCCGGGCCTGCCCCTCCTGCGACTGCGGGTCGATGCCCAGCTTCTCCACCAGCCCCGCCACCATGAGCTGCTGCTCGTAGTGCTTGTCGAGCGCCTCGGGGGCGAGGCTGTACTGCTGGAGGTACATCTCCTCCAGCCGCTTCTCGCCGCCAACCGAGGCCGCCTCGGCCCGCTTGGTGCGCTGCACCTCGCCGCGGGGGACGGAGACGCCGTGGTTCTCCGCGGCCTGCTCGATGACCCGGCCCTGGAGCATCGAGTTCAGGGTGTCCACGCTGAGGTCGCCGCTCTGGTCGATCAGCTGGTCGGCCTGGGGGCTGGCGTTCTGCGCGGCGCGGACGTCGGCGACCCGGTTCTGCAGCTGCGAGACGGTGATGCGCTCGTCGTCGCCGAGCACGGCCGCGGCTCCCGCGCGCGGTTCGCTGCCGCACGAGCTGAGCAGCGGCACGGCCACGACGATCGCGGCGACGGTTACGGCGAGCGCGGTCCTGCGCATGGCGGCCTCCTGGGCTGCTTTTCTGCGGCGGCGTGCCACTTCGTGATACGGATCACGATCTTACGCGGGGGGCGCCCGGCGCCACCACTGCCCCGCCTCGACTTCTCTGTTCGGCCGTCATTCACGTTCCGTACACCGCGGCACAAGAAGGTTCGGCAGTGACCGTATCCGACGCGCCGACGCGGCCGGCAGCCGCCTCCGACTCCGCCGCCCCGCCGCGGGACGCCGCCCCGGCCCGGCGGCCCGGCCACCGCTACGACGTCGACCTCATCCGCCTGCTGTGCGCCTGCGGCGTCATCCTGGGGCACACCGGCTCGGAGTTCATCAACGCGGTCGGCCGCCGGGAGGCGAACGGCGCCGCCGCGTACTGGGCCGGCATGACCGCCGACGCGCTCAGCCGCTTCGCCGTCCCGATGTACTTCGCCATCGCCGGCTGGGCCGTCCTCGCCGGCGCCCCGCCGCGCGACGGCCGGCGGCTCGCGCGGCGCATGGTGCGGATCGTCGTCCCCATGGGCGTGTGGACGGCCGTCTACCTGCTGTGGGGGAAACTGCGGGACACGAACGAGGATCCGGTGCGGGACCTGGCGGTGGACGCGGCGTTCGCGACCGTACGCCCCGCGTACCACCTGTGGTACCTGTACGCCTACGTCCCCGTCGTCCTCCTCCTCGGCTTCGTCGTCCTGCTGCGCGCCGGCCGGCGCCCGTGGTGGCTCGGCGCGGTGCTCCTCGGCTTCGCGCTCGGCCCCGGCCTGCTGGCCGACGCGGGCCGGGCGGCCGGCTGGGCGACGCCGTCGTTCGGCTGGGGGTTCGGCGTCTACTCGCTCGTGTACGCGGCCGGGGGCGCCCTGCTGTTCTCGCTGAGCCCGCGGCGGAGCGGGCCGGGCGGCCGGGCGCTGTGGGCGGCCGTGGCGACGGCGGCGGCGGCCGGTGTGCTCGTCTACCAGACGCAGGTGAGCTACGTGATCCCCAACGCCCACCTGCTCGTCGCCGCGTTCACCGGCGCGGTTCTGCTGGCGCTGACGCGGGTGCGGGTGCCGGAGCGGTGGCGCCCGCGGGTGAAGCGCGCCGCGGGGGCCGCGTTCGGGGCGTACCTCGTTCACCTGATGGTGATCCAGGCGCTCGCCGAGCCGGTGGTGTCGGCGGATGCGGGCGCCGCGGAGGCGGTGGCGCTGACCGCGGGGATCTGGGCGGCGAGCGTGGTGCTGTCGTTCGGCGCGGCGCTGCTGTGGCAACGGCTGGGGCTGCGGCGGCTGCTGGGGTAGGGGGCGGGCGCGGGCGTACGGGCGGCGCGGGCGGCCCCGCGCTCGCCGTACGCGGGTACGCGCGCGTACCCGCGTGACCGCTACTTCGCGAGCGCCCTGCGCACCTTCCCCAGCGCCCTGCGGGCGTTCGGCACCCGGCCCAGGTTGCCGCCCGGCAGCCGCAGCGCGGTCAGCCGCTTGCGCTTGAAGTACCGGCGGGTGTCCGCGTTCAGATGCACCGCCAGCCACTCCTGCGCGCCCGCGCGCAGCCGCGCGTGGTTGTCGGCCTGCATGCAGTACCCCACCGCCGTGAGCAGCCCGGCCAGTTGGGCGGTGTCGCGCGCCGGGCCGCTCGCGGCGGTGGAGCCGCCGAGCTCGGGCACGATCGAGTCCACGATGGTGACGGGGATCCGGTTGCTGTTCTGGTACGGGGTCAGCCGCTCCAGCAGCGTCTCGGTGCCGACCCGGGCGACGGGGATGCCGTAGAGGTTCGCGGCGGTGAGCATCGCCGTGGAAAAGCAGCCGACGACCAGCCGCGGGCGCAGCGTGCCGTACAGCGCCTCGGCGAGCATCGGCTCCTCCTGCACCGTCAGCGTGACGCCCGCGTCGGCGGCGGCCTTCTGGAGCACCGTGGAGTAGCGGGCGGGGGCCGTGGGGTGCGGCTTGAAGAGGACCGCGGTGTGACCGGCGGCGGCGGCGCCGCGAAGCATCCGCTCGTGCAGCGCCTCCTCCTCGGCCCCGGTGAGGATGTTGAGCGCGGCGAGGTACTGGCCGAGGAGCACGGCGGTGGGCGCACCGTCCGCGTCCCCTTCCCCGGCGGCTTCTCCGCCGCCTTCCCCGTCCCCGGGGCCGTCCGTCGCCGCGGGCGGTTCCGGCGCGGCCGCGGCCACCTCGTCGAGCACCGCGCGGAACGCCTCGTTCGGCACCAGCTCGGCCGGCACCCCGTGCTCGGTGAGCAGCAGCGGCGTCAGCCCCGGCACCAGGTCCAGGTGCAGCAGCCGCTGCACCCGGCAGGCCACGTGCTGCGGGAGCCGCTCGCGGGTCGGGCCGTAGCTCATCAGCCCGTCCGCGTACACGTGCACGTCGGCGTCGGCGAAGATCGTGACGAGCGCCTTCGCGGGCGGCGCGGTCACCGACTCGACCACCAGGTCGAGCGGCCCGTCGCCGAGGTCCCAGGCGGCGCGCAGCAGCCGCTGCAACAGTGGCACGTCGGCGCCCCGCGGATTCCACGCGGCGGGGTGGTGCGGGCGGATCTCGTGGTTGTAGTCCAGCACCTCGTCGAAGCGGGCGGCGACCGGGGTCCAGCCGTGCATCTCCGACAGCCGGGTCGCGGTCTCGGGGACCGCGGCGTTGTTGGCGACGAGCAGGACGCGGCGGGCCCCGGCCCGCGGCCCGAACTGCCCGGCGTCCAGCGCGGCGGCGAGCGTCGCCGCCCCGTAGAGCGTGGAGACCTCGAAGATCTGGGTGCGGTGCTCGTGCACGACTCAGGCGACCCTTTCCGGCTGTCCCGTACCGTTCTGCCTCGCGGGCTTTCCCCGCCCCGACGCGCGCAGTTGCCGCAGCGTGCGGGCGCGCGCGTCGTCCATGCCGCGCAGCGTCTCGTCCAGCACGTCCTGCGGCATGCGGCGCAGCGCCTCGGCGGAGGCGCGCTCCAGCCGGCGGGCGAGGCCGGGCTCCAGGCGGCCTGCGTTGCCGCGGTGGAAGGCGATGAGCGCGCAGTAGGTGCGTACGGCCTTGGGCAGGAAGCGGTCGGCCTCGGGGTGGGCGTGGACGGCGTCGAGCATCGCGTCGTGCGCGGGGATGAAGTCGAGCTGGCGGTCGTCGCTGATCTGCGTCAGGGAGGTCTTGACGCCGCGCCGGTAGAAGACGCCGAGCAGGCCGGTGACCGCGAAGGTCTCCGCGGTCAGGTGCAGCGTCCAGGTCCACAGCCGGTCCTCGGCGGTGCGCAGTTCGCCGGCGAACCGCCCGGCGCCGTCCGTGAAAAGACGGCGGTGGTATATCCCGGCCCAGACGAAGGGGTAGTCGACCATCGTTTCGCGGTTCGACTGCCCGATGCCGTCACTGGCCGCGAGTATCGTGTCGCGGCGCTGGGCGGGGGCGCGGCGGACGACGCGGTCGCGGCCGTTGGACTGGACGTGGTCGGTGCGGACGAAGTCGGTGCCGTAGCGGTCCATGGCGGCGATGAGGTCGTCCAGGTAGCCGGGGGCGTACCAGTCGTCGCCGTCGAGGAACGTCAGGTAGTCGCCGCGGGCGGCGTCGATGCCGCTGTTACGGGCCCGGGCGATGCCCTGGTTGGCCTCGTGCCGGATGACGCGCGCGCCGGGCAGCGTCCGGGCGGCGCGGTCGACGATCCGGGGGGTGGCGTCCGTCGAGCAGTCGTCCACCAGGAGGAACTCGCGGTCGGGTCTGGCGTTGCGGGCAAGGCTGCGCAGAGTGTCCTGGGCGAAGTCCTGCACGTTGTGAAAGGGCACGATGACCGACAGTTTGGGCACTTCGAAATGCTAGAAGGGCAATCGTTTAAACGGTTGCCGCACAGGAGTCCAGCCGGTGAATTCTCGGTGCCGACCGGGGAAACGGCGCCGGGCACGGATGCGCCGGCGGCACAGGCCGGCCCGCGCCGGGCCGCGCCGGGCCGGGCGCCTAGGGCCCGGGCAGCCCGCGGCTCACCGCCGTCTCCTCCCCCGCGCGCGGCAGCTTCTCGGGGTTGCGTACGTAGTACATGCCCGTGACCCGGCCGCCCTCCACCCGGACCGCCAGCAGCCCGTCGAACTCCCCGCCGATCCGGAAGAGCAGCCCCGGGCCGCCGTTGACCTGCGTCGCCTCCAGCGACCAGCGCGCCCCGTGCCGCCGCCGCGCGGTGACCAGCAGGCGCACCACGTCGCCGGCGCCCGCCACCGGGCGGAGCAGCGCGTGCCGGATGCCGCCGCCGTCGCTGAGGGCGACCACGTCCGGCGCCAGGATGTCGAACAGGGCCTGGATGTCGCCGGTCTCCACCGCCCGCCGGAACGCCCCGAGCACCGCCCGCGCCTCGGCCGGTGAGGCGGCGCCGCGACGCGGCCGGCGGGCGGCGACGTGGGCGCGGGCCCGGTAGGCGGTCTGCCGCACGGCGGCCGGGGTCTTGCCGACGGCGTCGGCGATCTCGTCGTACGGCAGGTCGAACACCTCGCGCAGCACGAACACCGCCCGCTCGACCGGCGCGAGCGTCTCCAGCACCAGCAGCATCGCCATCGACACGCTGTCGGCCAGCTCGACGTCCTCGGCGACGTCGGGCGCGGTCAGCAGCGGCTCGGGGAGCCACTGCCCGACGTACGACTCCTTCCGGCGGCCCAGCGCCCGCCGCCGGTCCAGCGCCAGCCGGGTGACGATCCGGACGAGATAGGAGCGCCGCTCCCGGACGGTGCCCAGGTCGACGGCCGCCCAGCGCAGCCAGCTCTCCTGGAGGACGTCCTCGGCGTCGGCGGCCGAGCCGAGCATCTCGTAGGCGACGGTGAACAGCAGGTTGCGGTGGGCGACGAACACCTCCGTCGCCTCGTCGACCGCTCCCGTCGTCCCTTCGCCGCGCCGCCCCATGCCGTGCTCCCGCCCGTGCTTGTCCCGGTTCCGCCACACCCACTAGACGCCGCTCGCGGCCGGTCCGTCACACCCGCCTGTTACGGGGCAGGGGGGCGCCGGCGTCTGGTGGGTGTCAGGACACCACCGCGACCACCACCACGAGTGAGGACGACGTCATGGCGACCACCGAGCCGCCCGCACCGCCCGCAGACGCGCGCCGCTGGGCCGCGCTGATCTTCATCGGGCTGGCGCAGCTCATGATCATTCTGGACATGACGGTCGTGACCGTCGCGCTGCCGTCGCTCCAGCGGGACCTGGGGTTCTCCGACGGCGACCGGCAGTGGATCATCACCGCGTACACGCTCGCGTTCGGCAGCCTGCTGCTCCTCGGCGGCCGGATCGCCGACTACACCGGCCGCAAGCGGACGTTCCTCATCGGGCTGGCCGGCTTCGCCGGGGCGTCCGCGCTCGGCGGCGCGGCGGACAGCTTCGGGATGCTGCTGTGCGCCCGCGCGCTCCAGGGCGCGTTCGGGGCGCTGCTCGGGCCGTCCGCGCTGTCGCTGCTGACGGTGACGTTCACGCGGCCGAAGGACCGCGCCCGGGCGTTCGGCGCCTGGGGCGCCATCACCGCCGTGGGCGGCGCGGTCGGGCTGCTGGCGGGCGGGGCGCTGACCGAGTACCTGGACTGGCGCTGGTGCCTGTACATCAACATCCCGATCGCCCTGGTCGCGGCCGTGGGCGGGCAGGCGCTGCTGAGCGAGTCGCGCAGCGCGGGCCGCGCCCGGTTCGACGTCCCCGGGGTGCTGCTGGTCACCGGCGGCCTGGTCGCCGTCGTGTACGGCACGGGCCGGGCGGAGTCCGACGGCTGGGACTCGGCGCCGGTCGCGGCGCTGCTGGCCGGGGGCGCGGCGCTTCTCGTCGTGTTCGCGCTCGTCGAGCGCCGGGTGGCGGCGCCGATGCTGCCGCCGCGGCTGGTCGCGGACCGCACCCGCGGCGGCGCGTACCTGGGCGTGGGGCTGGCGACGGTCGGCATGTTCGGCGCGTTCCTCTTCATGACGTACTACCTGCAGACCGTCAAGGACTACTCGCCCGTCAAAACGGGGGTCGCCTTCCTCCCGATGACCCTGGTGGTGCTGGTCTCGGCCGGCGGGTTCGCCTCGAAGCTGCTGCCCAGGGTGCCGCCGCGGACCCTGATCGTGCCGGGGCTGCTGATGATCGCCGCGGGCATGCTGTGGCTACGCACGATGGAGACCGACACGTCGTACGCGGGCGGCGTGCTGGTCGCCGAGCTGATCCTCGGCTGGGGGGCGGGCATGGTCATGCCGGTCGCCTTCGACTACGCCACCCACGGCGCCGACGAGCGCGACGCGGGCATCGCCTCGGCGAGCGTCAACACCGCGCAGCAGGTCAGCAGCTCGATCGGCACCGCGCTGCTCAACACCCTCGCCGCCGGCACCACCGCGGACCGCCTGGCCGAACACGCGGAACGGGGCGGGGACCCCGGCGACCCGGCGGCCGTGAAGGAGGCGGCGCTGGACGGGTTCGTGACGGCGGGGACCTGGGCGGCGGGCGGCCTCGTGGCGGGTGCGGTGGTCGTCGCCGTGCTGATGAACACCCCGCGCCCGGCACAGCGGGACAACGCGGCGGGCGACGCGGCGGACGGCGGGAAGGACGGCGGGAAGGACACCGCGGCGGACGGCGGGGCGGACGACGGGGGTCCGGGAGACGTGCCGGACGCCGGTGCCGCCGCGGCGTCGCGCACCTGACCCGCCGTCAGGTACGGCACTCGCGCCGCAGCGCCTCTTGCCCGCCTCCGCCACCGGCAGCTCGCACCTGAGCGCGGCCTGCGCGAACCGTACGGATCCGCCGGCTCCACGACCTCTGCCACACGGCCGTCACCGGCGCCGGGCCTACGCGCCGCCCGACCGGGCGCCGGTGGCGGCGACCAGGCTCGCGAGCGACTCGCGGGTGAGGGCCAGGCGGTCCATCTCCTGATCCATCCCGTGCAGCCGCTCCAGCAGCAGCGGACTCAGGCACGGCTCGATCTCCTCCTCGCTGCCGCAGACGCAGCCGAGGATCTCGCCGATGAGGCGCGTGGACAGGCCGGCGCCGAGGAACCGGCGGATACGGCCCACGGTCTCCGGGGCGTCCGGGCCGTAGACGCGATGCCCGCCCGGGGTGCGCTCCGGCACGAGCAGGCCCTGCTCCTCGTAGTAGCGCAGCAGGCGCACGCTCACGCCGGTCCGCGCCGACAGTTCGCCGATCTTCATGCCACCGCCGTCGGCCGCCACTGTGATCCCCCTCACACGGCGTTGAAACTCTCATCGATGTCAGGCCCTAGCGTCGCCAGCATGACACACACCGCGTACGACACCGCCTCCGAACCCACAACTCCGCAGCTCAGCCCCGATTTCCGGATCGGCGGCGAGCTGGCGGCCCGCAGGATCGGCTACGGCTCCATGCGCCTCGCCGACGGGCCGGACGCCCCCGGCGGCGCGGCGGCGCCCATCTGGACCGCGCCAGCCGACCGGGCCGCGGCGCTCGCCGTGCTGCGCACGGCCGTCGACCTCGGCGTCAACCTGATCGACACGGCGGACGCCTACGCGCTCGGCGCGGGCGAGGAGCTGATCGCCGAGGCCCTGCACGCGCGCCGTGACGACCTGGTCATCGCCACGAAGGTCGGCATGGTGCGGCCGTCGGCCGCCGAGTGGGTGCCGCTGGGGCACCCCGCCTACCTGCGTCAGCAGGCCGAACTGAGCCTGCGCAGACTGCGTACCGACCACATCGACCTGCTCTATCTCCACCGCATCGATCCGGACTTCCCCCTCGCCGACCAGGTCGGTGCCCTCGCACAGCTGCGGCAGGAGGGCAAGGTGCGCCACATCGGCCTGTCCGAGGTGACGGTCGCGCAGCTGACCGAGGCCGAACAGACCGCGCCGATCGCGGCCGTCCAGAACATGTACAACCTGGCGGCCCGCGACCACGAGGAGGTCGTGTCCCACACCGCGGCCCGGGGCATCGCGTTCGTGCCGTTCTTCCCCATCGCGACCGGCACCCACGCGCGCCGGGACGGGCCGCTCGCCGACGTCGCGGCGCAACTCGGCGCCACCCCGGCGCAGACGGCCCTGGCCTGGCTGCTGCACCGCGCCCCCCACGTGCTGCCGATCCCGGGCACCACCTCGGCCGCGCATCTCGCCGAGAACGTCGGGGCCCTCGGACTCCGGCTGACCGACGAGCAGTTCACGCGCATCGGGGACTCCGCGGGAACCGCCTCCTGACCGCCGGCCTCAGCCGCGGCACTGCCGCCCCATCGCCTCCTTGTCCGCCGCCGCCACCGGCAGCTCGTACCTGAGCGCGACCTGCGCGAACCGCACGCCGTACGCGCAGCGGATCCGTTCGTCCGGCGGCAGCCACTCCGCCGGTCCGGAGTCGCCCTTCGAGGAGTTGGTGCCGCCGTCGACCGCCAGCAGGTTCAGCGGGTCGTTCGCCAGCTTCCGGCGCTCGTCCTCCGGCCACCGCGCGGCGCCCAGCCGCCACGCGTACGACAGCGGCACCACGTGGTCTATCTGCACCTCCATGGAGGACGACGGACCGCGCTCGAACTCGATGTCCCGCCCCGCGTACGGGTCCGCCAGCTCCATCTCCTCGACCACGCAGTCGTCGCCGCTCTCCAGCCGTATGTCCCGGCCGTCCCGGCGCAGGAGGTCGTTGCGGGTGTCGCAGCCGTTGCCGGCGAGCGGCACGCCGGTCGCGGTGTCCAGCCAGGCGTAGCCGAACTCGTCGCGGTCGTAGCCGTCGCCGCCGCCGGGGGCGGCGGTGGTGAGGCGGTCGATGAGGCGGCGGGCGGCGGCGCGGTCGGCGGCGGTGGTGAGGGGCGCGAGGCCGGGGGCGGTGCCGTCGGGGTTGTCGAGGGGGGAGGCGGCGCGGCGGGGGGCGGGGTTGGGGTCGGGGTCCGGGGCGGGTTCGGCGGGCGCGTTGTCGGACGGCGCGTTGTCGGACGGGGCGTCGGCGACCGGGTCCTGCGCGGCATCGCAGCCGGCGGCGAGCATCGCGGCCGCGACGGCGGCGGCGGCGAAAGCGGCGGCGCGGGCAGGGGCGCGGCCGGGGGCGGGGAGGCGCGGGGGCGGCGGACGGCGTATTCGGTGGCGTATGCGGTGGCGTATGCGGTGGCGTATGCGGCGTATGCGTATCACGGCACTCCCACGTCACGTCGGAGCATGCGGGGCCGGGACCCCGGCCGGGACCCGGCTCCGCATGCTAACGGCCGCCTACGGATACACCTCCGCCCGGTCGACGGACACGAACGCCGCGCCCGAGTCCGGGTTCTTCTCCCCCGTCACCCGGATCCGTACCGTGTGCTCACCGCGCGGCAGTTCGGGGCTCACCCACTGCAACTGCTCGCCGACGCGCGGGCTGCCGTAGTAGTCCACCCGCTGCTCGGGGCCGCCGTCGACGGAGATCGCGGCGATGCCGTTGCCGGTGTCCTTGACCGACAGCAGCGCCAGCCGGGTGCCGGTGAAGCGGAACGTGGCGGTGGCGCCGGGCTCCGCGCTCCAGTGGTCGTTCCCCCAGAAGCACTGCACGGCGCACCCGCTGCCGGAGTTCCAGCTGCCGGTGTACGTCACCTCCGGGTCGGTGTCGTTGATCGCCGTGGTGCCCGGGCCCGGGTCGCCGGCCGGCAGGTCGATGGTCGCGCCGGCGGCCACGGGGGTGCCGAGGTCGGGACGGCCGTCGGCGGTCCAGCCGATCTTCTGCACCCGGGTGGTGCGCCAGCTGTAGGTGTACGCCGTGGTGTTCTTGGCGTGGTACGCGATCCAGTCCTCGCTGCCGTCCGGCGACGTGAAGAAGAAGTGGTGCCCGGGGCCGTAGACGCCCGCGGCGTCGTTGCGCGAGAACAGCGGGCCGGGCTCCTGCCGCCAGGCGGCGGGGTCGAGCGGGTTCGCGCCGGGGGCGAGGGACTTGGCCCAGATCGCGTAGTCGGGCTTGCCGGTGTCGCAGGCGGAGTAGGTGAGGTAGAGGCGGCCGGCGGCGTTGTGCAGCGGGGTGGGGCCCTCACGCACCTCGGGGCAGTTGCCGTCGGCGGGGAGGTGGACGCGGCCGCCGGAGAGCGTCCAGGGGTTGGCCATGGGGGCGACGAAGAGCTGGTTGCCGACGCCGTCGTTGCGCTGGCCGCTCCAGGCGAAGTACAGCCTGCCGTCGTGCCGGAAGGGCTCGCCGTCGATGGCCCAGCGGTCGTTCGCGAAGTCGGCGACCTTGGCCTTGAAGTGGTATGGGCCGAGGGGGTCGGTGCCCTCCGACTCCAGCACGTACATGCGGTGGGTGGCGTCGTTGCCGTCGCTGGCGGTGTAGTAGAGGTACCAGCGGCCGCCGTCGCGGAAGAGGCCGGGCGCCCAGAGCTGCTTGTTGCGGGTGGGGTCGCTGTCGCGCCACACCTCGTGCGGGGAGGCGGTGAGGAGGGTCGCGACGGAGCGGGACTTCCACATGCGGATGGCGTCGCCCTGGGTGGTGGCGACGTAGTAGTTGCCCCCGTGCGTGACGAGGGTGGGGTCGGCGCCGGTGTTGACGGGGTTGCGGAACTGGCCCGCGGCGGCGGCCGGTTCGGCGGGCCGGTGCCGGTCGGCGGCGGAGGCGGCGCGGTCGGCGGCGGCCGGGCCTTCGGCGGCGGGGGTGGCGCCGCCGGCGGCGGCCGGGCCTTCGTCGGCGGCCGCGGGGCCGAGGCCGGCCACCACGGCGACGGCGAGCAGCGTCGCGGCGAGCACCGGCCGGAGCGGGCGGCGGGGTCTGCGTACGGCGTGGGTCACGGTGAGTACCTTCCGTGCGGTGCCGGTGGGGGTGTGGGGTGCGCAGGAGGGTGCCGGGCGGGTGACACGTGCTTTCTAGCGGAGATTTCAACGTTGTACAACCCGCTGCGGTGGAAACGGCGGCACCGCCGGACACCGGTCACCCGCCGTTCAGCAGGGCCTCCCCCAGGTCCGTACGCCGGTGCAGCACGCACTGCCCACGCCGCTCGGAGCGTACGAGCCCGGCCTCCCGCAGCACCGCCGCGTGCCGGCTGGCACTGGCGGGCGCGACGTACAGGGCGTCCGCGATGCGCCCGGTCGACATCGGCCGGTCGAGCAGCTCCAGCACCCGGGCGCGGGTAACGCCGATGAGCCGCACCAGCGAGTCCCCGCGGGACTCCCCGCACGACGCGCCGGGCAGCCAGCCGGGCGCGGGGGTGAGCGGGTGCACGAGCACGGGCGGCAGGGCCGGGTCGGCGAGAGCAACGGGCCTGCGGGTGCAGAAGAACGACGGGATCAGCGTCAACGGCCGCCCGTCGAGGGCGAACCCCCTGCTCACCGGGTACGCACACTCCAGCCGGTCCCCGCGCCAGGTCACCTCCGGCGCGTACGAGGCGAGCAGCCCCTCCGCCCCCTCCCGCAGCGCCGCCTCGGCCCGCACCGGCCGGTCCGCGGCGGCCGCCGACCGGATCGCCCGCCGGTACGGCGCCACGGCCACCCCGTAGTACCGCCGGACGACGTCCCCCAGCCGCCGCAGCGCACCGGCGTCCCCGTCGGCCAGACGCCGCGCGCCGCGGGGCGGATGACCCCGGTCGCCGGCGCAGAGCAGCCCGATCTCCTTGCGCAGCCGGGCCTTCGGGGTCCGTAGCACCTGCTCCAGCTCGGCGTCGAGCGTCCGGCCGCCGTTGCTGCTGGGCGTGAGGAAGTCCGGAAAGTACGCGGCCTCGGGACAGAGCCGCTGTAACGACCCCACGGCCCCCGCCAGCCCGGCGGCCGCCACGTCGGCCCGCACCCGCCGCCGCCACGGGTCGAGCGCGAGCGCGGCGTGGTCGGTCTGGAGCGCCTGGAGGCTGAGGACGACCTCCCACATGGGGCTGACGTCCCCGGCCGTCCGCAGCCGGTTGAGGTCGGCGGACGTGAACTCGATGTGCAGCATGATTCCCCCGTGGTTGAGACGAGCGATGCGCCGCCTCAGTTGCAGGGCAACTTCCCGTTCACACCGCCGGGTACGCCAGGGGGCGTGCGGCGGGGGCGGAGGCGCCTGGGCGATGGGGACGGAGGCGGGCCAGGCGTCGGGGGTGTGGAGGTGGGCGTTCCCGGGTCGGGGAGCAGCTGCCCGCTCTCCTGGTCTGGCCGCCCGGGCCGGTCGGGGAGCCCCGAACTCCCCGGCTCCCAGCGGCGGGCGGCGGCTGCGACGGTTCAGAACCGCAGGCGCGCGAATCACGAGTGCGAGGGCTGAGCCAGAGCGGCATACTCCGTGCCATGACAGCCCGCCACAGCCCCGGCCCGACCCTGACCACCGGCGACCGCGACACCGAACTCAACGAACGCCTGACCGCCGAACTCGTCGCCTTCAACACGGCCGCGACGGATGCGGCGGATCGCGACATGTTCTCCGTCAAGGTCACCGATGAAGCCGGTCGGCTGATCGGCGGACTGGCCGCCTGGACCTGGGGCGGCTTGTGCGGCATCGAGATGCTGTGGGTGCGCGAGGACGACCGCAAGGACGGATGGGGTAGCAGGATCCTGGATGCCGCCGAGGCCGAAGCCCGGCGACGCGGCTGCGACCGGGTGACCGTCTCGTCCTTCACCTTCCAGGCCCCGGGCTTCTATCAGCGGCACGGCTACGCGGAGACCGGTCGGACCCTGGGCTTTCCCGGCGGGCATGCGGACGTGCACATGTACAAGTCGCTGACGTCGCGGCTTGGGCCCTCGGGCGAGGCGTGAGGGGAGAGCGGGTCCGAAGCCGGGTGCAGGGCGGGTTCCGTGGCGGGAGCGGCGCGGGGGCCGGGGGGCCGGTGTCGGGGTGGGGGCCGCGCCGGGGGTGACCGGGGGCGGTCGGTGGTTCGGCGTCGGGGGTTGGGGCCGTGTCGGGGTGAGCGCGCGGGCGTACGGTGGCGCGGCGACGGGGTGGGGGCCGCGCCAGAGGGCCGGGGGCGGTTCGTGGGGCGGTGTCGGGGGTTGGGGCCGTGTCGGGGCGAGCGGGCGTGCGTAGGGCGGCGCGGCGTCGGGGTGTTGGAGCATTTGTCCCCCGGGGCCCTGCTGCCCGGCGTGTCAGGAGTGCGGGGCGTCGGGCTTGGTCGGCGATGTGGCGGAGCTGGGCCGCGATCGGCCCTCGTATCGCGTCCGCACCGCAGGGCGCCCCACTGGCGCTTCCGCCCTGCGGCGATGCGCTTTCTGCGGCTCGCCGCCCCCGAGACGGGACGCGCCGCGTGTCACAACCTGCGGTAACCCCCTCCGCGAACCCGGGCAAATCGCCCACCGGGGCCGAGTTTTGACCAGTCACGTGCGTGTGGGCGCTCGTTGCGCACGTGGCGGTGACGAACTCGCGGTAACCCACCCGCCAAACCGGCCCGAATCGTCCACCGAGGGCGAGCTTTGACCACTCACGTGCGTGCGGGCGCTCGGCGCGCACGTGGCGGTGACGAACCCGGGGTAACCCACCGTCGAAACTTGGCCAAATCGCCCACGGGGGGCGGGTTTCGCCCGCCGACGTGCACCCCGGCGGGCTCCTGCCGCGCCGGGCCCCGTGTGGACCCCGGAGGGCGGTGCGGGCGGGCGCCGCAGGGCAGGGTGCCGCCCCCGGGCAGCGGTGCGGACGCGACGCGAGGGCCGATCGCTCGCCAGCTCCGTGCCAATCGCCGACCAGGCCCGACGCCCCGCACTCCTGACACGCCGGGCAGCCGGGCCCCGGGGGACAAATGCCCCAAATCCCCGACGCCGCGGGCCCCTACGCACGACCGTCCACCCCGGCACCGCCCCCCTCCCCCGACACCGGGCCACCCACCGGCCCCGGCCACCCCGACACCGGCCACCCCCGTCGCCGCATCCGCCACGCACGGCCCTCCACCCAAGCACCGCCCCACCCCCCAAGCGGGGCCCCCTCAGCGTCCCCCGCCCCGCGGCGGCGTGGTTGCCTTGCCGGGGCGCAGCGAGCCCGGGCCCGCGAGGGCCGCCGCCGTGGCGAGGCCCAGGGCGGCGGCGGACATCACGAACGCCGTCGTGTAGCCGGACTCGGCCGGGACGCGGGTGTTGGCGATGGTCTCGGAGGCCACGATCGACGCGCCGATCTGGGCGCCGAGCGAGCCGCCGATGGTCCGCATGGCGGTGTTGATGCCGGTGGCCTGGCCGACCTGGCCCGGGGCCACGGCGCTGACCACGAGGTTGGCGAGCGCGGCGAAGGCGAAGCCGACGCCGAGGACTCCGGAGCCGGCGTACATGGCCCACTCGCTGTCGTGTCCGGCCGCGTAGACCGCGAAGCCCGCGACGCCGGTGAGGCAGGCGAGCACCAGCGGCGGCTTCCAGCCGATCGCCGCGCCGAGGCGGCCGGCCAGCGGGCTGGCGAACAGCATCGCCGCCGTGCACCGGCAGCCGCTCCACCCGCACCAGCTCGAAGCCGAACCGGCGGGCCATGGCCTGCACGGAGGTGGCCGAGAAGAAGTAGAAGTGCTCGTCGTAGATCTGGTCGAAGGAGACCCGGCGGAGGATGTCGCCGAGGTAGGGGTCCTCGAAGACGAAGACTCCGCCGGGAGCCAGCAGGGCGTCGACGCCGCGCAGCACGGAGTCGGCGTACGGGATGTGGCAGAGGGTGTTCGCGGAGTACACGAGCTGCGCCGGGCCCTCCTCCTTCCGGATCCGCACGGCGCTCTCCTCCTCGAAGAACTCCCCCAGGATCCGCACGCCTTCGGCCCGCGCCTCCGCGCCCACCCCGCTCGACGGATCGACGCCCAGACACCGCACCCCGGCCTCGTGCACGGTGCGCAGCAGCACCCCGTCGTTGCACCCGATCTCCACGACGAGGGGATCCTCACCTCCGCACTCCTCGGCCATCAGGCGCCGCGCCGTCGCGGCGAAGTGCTCGCGCATGGTCCGGGAGCCGGAGGACCGGTAGGGGTAGTCCTCGTGGAACATCCGCTCCCGCGGGACCTCTTCGAGGAGCTGCACCATGGTGCAGCCCGTGCACACGCCGACGGCGAGCCGGAAGAAGAACTCGGGTCGGCTCTCGCCGGGCGTGCGGAAGGCGTCGGAGACGGGCTGCTGCCCGAAGTCCAGGAACTCGGTGACGTCGTCGCTGCAGATACGGCAAGTGACCATGCCGAGGAACGTAGGAGCTGGGGTTACAGGATGGCTCGAAGCCTCATGAGGAACCCTTGAGCCCGCCTGGAGAGGCCCCGGGCACCCGGACGGCCCCCTGCGCTTGCCGGAACGGCAAGGTTTCTGGCGGGAGCCGGCGGCGGGTGCCGACACTGGCCGCGTACCGGACGCCGCCGTCGAAAGGCAGGACCCCGCCATGGCCGCCGCCGCACCCCGCCGCCGGGACACCCCGCCGCCCCGCACCGGAGGAACGGAGGCCGCGACGTTGCGGGGGTTCCTCGACTACCTCCGGGCCTCGGTCGCCGCGAAGGCCGAGGACGCGCCGGAGCCGCAGGTGCGGACGGCCGGGGTGCCCTCGGGAACGAACCTGCTGGGGCTGGTCCACCACCTCACGCACGTCGAGCGGGCGACGTTCCTCGGGGTGCGGGTGACCGACTGGCAGGCGACGTTCCAGGCCCCGGCGGAGGACTCCGTGGCGGAGGTCGTCGCCCGCTACCGCGAGGCGGTGGAGAGCGCGAACCGGGTGCTCGACGAGTGCACGGACCTGGGCGCGCAGGTGCCGGGACGGGGCGGGAAGGGACCGAGCGTGCGGTGGGCGCTGACCCACATGATCGAGGAGACGGGGCGGCACGCGGGGCACGCGGACATCCTGCGGGAGCAGATCGACGGCGGTACGGGCCGCTGACGCGGGCCGGGGGCGCCGGCGGGTCAGGCGGGCTGGTCAGCCGGGCGGATCAGCCGGGCGGGTCAGCCGGGCCGCCCGGCTCCTCCCGCTCCCGGTCCGGCCCGGGGCCCGGCACCCGCGGGGCGTGGCCGTAGCCGCCCGGTGCGGTGGCGGTCCCGGCGGCGCGGCCGCGGCCGTCCCGGGGGCCGGGCAGCGGGGGCAGGGCGGGGGCGGCGGGCGAGCGGTAGAGGTAGCCGAGGCCGCGGACCGAGACGATGGACTCGCCGCCCACGGGCGTGGCGTCGAGCTTGCCGCGCAGGCGGGAGACGGTGAACTTGACCCGGCCGCGGGCACCCGGCGGCGGGGCGTCCCAGCCCGTTTCGAGCAGCGTCGCGAAGTGCTGGACGGTTTCCGCGTGGCGTACCAGACGGTCCAGCACGCGGAACTCGGTACCCGACAGTGCCAGGGGGGACCCCGCGGCCCACGCCCGCTGCCGCGGGGAGTCCAGCCGCAGCACCCCGTCGTCGAACACGTCGCCGTGCCGGCGCTCGGCCGCCCGGTAGCGGTGGAGCACCCGGTCGATACGGGCCCTGAGCTCCTTGAACTGGAAGGGCTTGACGACGTAGTCGTCCGCGCCGCTTTCGAGGCCGCTGACCACGTCGATGGAGTCGTCGCGTGCCGTCAGGTAGATGACCGGGACGTCGCTGACCGTACGGAGCCTGCGCAGCACCTCCCCGCCGTCGATGTCCGGAAGCATGTAGTCGAGCAGGATGAGGTCGGGGCGCTGCAAATAGGCGCTGCGCAGACCGGCGCGTCCGGTGCCCTCCGCCAGGATCTCGTACCCCTGGCGGGTGAGGACGGCGGCCAGCACCTCCTGGAGAGCCTCGTCGTCCTCGATCATCAGCAGCCGGGGCCGCCGGTCCGGGCCCCCGTCCGGCCGATCCGGCTCCGCCCGGTCCGCGCGGGCGGCGGGCCCGGGCGGGTCCGGCAGCCGCTGCGTCACGACCTCGGCGGCCGGGACCTGCTGGTCCAGCAGGTAGTGGACCGCCATCGTGGAACAGGCGGCGCAGAACCGGAACGGCGACCCGCCGACGAACAGCGTGTACTCGGCCGGCCGCGGGCAGGACCGGCCCGCCAGCTCCGCGGTGCAGGGCCCGGGCCGCCGGGACCGGGCCGCGGCCTCGCGCATCCGGGCCCGCCGCCCCGCCGAGCGGCAGGTGCTCGAACAGTACCGGCGGGGACGGCCCGCACGGCGTGCGGGAGGCAGGGCACGACCGCAGGAGCCGCACACACCTGGATCAGCGGACACGGACAACCCCCTCCTCACCCGGCACGAAACGGGTTTCGTGCTCCGGGTCGGGAACGATGGACGAACATTCCTTGGCCCTCGCCGCCGCATGCTGTTTCCTGGAAGGGCCGCACGGAACAGAAGGAGGGCCCGACCGTCTGCCGACGGCCGGACCCGGGTGTCACGGTCGTTCAGGCTTGCCGGCGTTGACGACCGTGTCACCCGCCGCGGTGAGCGCCCTCGCCGCAGCGGCGAGGGCCTGCGCGTCGGTCAGGACCGCGACCGCCTCCATCACACACAGCACGGACCGCACCCCCTCCCACCACGCACGCGGTGAAGCACCCACTGACGGCCACCGCCGCCCTGACGGCGAGGCCCGGACCGAGCCGGAACCGAGGTCCGGTTCAGCCCCCTCCTCGCCGTCCCCACACCGACCATCGAGCATCGAGGTCCTCCTTTCGACGGTGCTCGCGACCTTCGCGGGCCGTCGCGACACGCACGCGGCGGTCGGGCTGCGAAGGCTGAACTCGATGCGTCGTAGCCGGTGTTGAACGAACCGGTGTGCCGTTCACGGTCCCCTGGCCGGGGACTGGCTGGCAAGAGAGGACAATCAAGGTAGCGCCGGGGGAAGGGAGACCGCCCCGGGTCCCCACGTACGTGGTCGTGCCGCCGGTGAAGAACGCCGGCCGGCTACTGTCGCGGTTTGCTGTGGGCGCCGTGTCCGTACGGGTTCGCGGCCGGTCGCTTTTCGAGCGCCGGTAACGAGGACGTGCAGCGAATCGTGCAGATCGCCGTCAGCGCCGGTCCCGGTCCGGCCGGCGCTCCCGCCCGCACTCTCACCCCTTGCCGATGCCCAGCGTGTTCTCCGCCGGCAGCATCCCCGTGCCCAGGACCTTCACCCACGGCCCGCCCAGCAGTTCCACCAGCCGCTCGGCGCCCTCGGCGCCGATCGCGCGCCACGGGGCCGTCGCCAGCTCGTCCGTACGGCGCTCCACCTCCGCGCGCAGCTCCCGGCCGGCGTCCGTGGCGGTGCCGTCCGCGGTGAGCAGCCCGCGGGCGGCGAGCCGGGTCCGGGCCGCGGACCACTCGGCGTCGCTCCAGCCGCGGCTGGCGAAGGTCTCCTCGGAGGCGGCGCCGACGGCCGCGAAGGACACCAGCGACTCGGCGGCGTCCAGCTCCGCGGTGAGCAGCGCGGCGAGGTGGCCGTCGCCGCGGTGCTCGCGGAGGATCGTCGCGGCCTGCCAGAGCTGGAGGTGCGGGGCTTCGGGCCAGGGCAGCGCGGCGTTGGCGGCGGCGAGGGGGCGGCCGGCGGTGTGCGCGGCCTCGGCGGCGCGGCGGGTGAGGCGGGCGGCTTCGGCGAGGTCGGGGCCGTCGAGGGCGGGGCCGGCGGCCGGGTCGTCCGGGTCCTCGCGGAAGATCGAACGGTACGCGCGGTCGACCGCGCGCTCGCGGGCCGCGAGCACCTTCGCCGGCTCGGCGACCTCCCAGGCGGCCGGGACATAGCGGCGGACCATGGCGGGGCTGAAGCCGTAGAACGCCGCGGAGACGACGGCCGCGCCGACCGGGCCGAGGGGGGCGGCGCGCCAGGCGAAGTAGGAGGGCCAGCGGTCCCCGCCGCCCTCGTAGCCGAGGGCGGCGGCTTCCTCGAACGCCTCGGGCGCGTAGTAGAGGACGGCGTGCAGGGGCTCCAGGAGGTGCCAGAGCTGTCGTACGCGCTGGTGGCTCAGTTCTTCCGGCATGGCGTGCTCCTCGCTCCCACAACCTCATCTTTTCACTGACTAGATTGCCTCGCCGCACGGAACTTGTCAATGACTAGATCTGTGCGCGAGGATGGGCCCATGGCCCGACACCGCCCCAGCCGCCCCTACCACCACGGCAACCTCCGCCGCGCCGTCCTCGACGCCGCCCTCGACGTCATCGCCGACCAGGGCCCCGGCGCCGTCAGCCTCCGCGACCTCGCCCGCCGCGCGGGCGTCTCGCACGCGGCGCCCGCGCACCACTTCGGGGACCGGGCGGGGCTGCTGACCGCGGTCGCGGCGGAGGGGAACGGGCTGCTCGCGGAGTCGCTGGAGGCGGCGGCGGACCTGGCGGACCTGGGCGTGCGGTACGTACGGTTCGCGCTGGCGCACCCGGCGTACTTCCAGGTGATGTACCAGCCCCACCTGCTGCACGCGGACGCCCCGGAGCTGGCGGCGGCCCGCGACCGCGTCGACCGCACCCTGCGCGCGGCCATCGCCGCCCTCCCCGAGGCGGAGCGCGGCGGCCCCGACCCCGAGTCCGCCCGCCTGGCCGCCTGGTCGGCGGCCCACGGCTTCGCGACGCTGGCGCTCAGCGGCAGCCTGGACCCGGCGCTCGCCGGGCACGACGACCCGGCGGAGGTCTTCCGCGCGCTCACCCCGCTGATGTTCAACCCCGTGCCGCGATGAGTCCGGGGCTCCGGGACGGTCTCTCCCTGCGGAGGCCGTGCCACCCACAGGGAGGAGCATCATGATCATCATTGCCGGGGCGCTGCGCGTCGACGCCGCCGACCGCGACGCCTACCTGGCCGACTGCGCGCCGGTCGTCACGCGGGCGCGCGCGGCCGCCGGGTGTCTGGACTTCGCGCTCTGCGCCGATCCGGTCGAGGCGGACCGGATCAACGTCTACGAGCGCTGGGAGACCGACGAGGACCTGCACCGCTTCCGCGGCACCGGCCCGGACGACGGCCAGGCCGCCCGGATCCGCGACGCCGACGTGCGCAAGTACCGCGTCTCCGCCGTCGAGGCGCCGTAACCCCGCAGTCCCGCAGGCCCGCAGGCCCCGCGGTCTACGAGTCCAGCACCGTCGTCAGCAGCTCCCCCACCCACGCCAGCAGCTCGCGGCCCTTCAGCGGCTGCGCGCCCAGCTGCTTCGGCTTCGGGCGGTCCACCAGGATCTGGTTCAGCGCCGGCTTCACCACCGCGCCCGGGTACAGCCGCTTCAGCCGCAGCTCCTGCGACTCCCGCAGCGTCACCGGGCTGAAGCGGATGCGCGAGCCCTGCAAGGTGATGTCCGCGACGCCGCAGGCGCGGGCCAGCATGCGCAGGGCGGCGACCAGCAGCAGGTTCTCCACCGGTTCGGGCAGCGGGCCGTAGCGGTCGGCCAGCTCCTCGCGGACCGCGCGGACGTCGTCCTCCGTCGTCGCCGAGGCGATCGAGCGGTACGCGGCCAGCCGGAGCCGTTCGCCCGGGGCGTAGTCGTGGGGGACGTGCGCGTCGACCGGCAGCTCGATCTTGACCTCCGGCGGCGGCTCCTCCTCCGCGCCGCCCTCCAGCGTGGCGCGGTAGTCGGCGACGGCCTCGCCGACCATGCGGACGTACAGGTCGAAGCCGACGCCCGCGATGTGCCCCGACTGCTCGCCGCCCAGCAGGTTGCCCGCGCCGCGGATCTCCAGGTCCTTCATCGCCACGTACATGCCGGCGCCCATCTCCGTGTGCTGGGCGACCGTGGCGAGCCTTTCGTGCGCGGTCTCCGTCAGCGGCTTCTCCGGCGGGTACAGGAAGTACGCGTAGCCCCGCTCCCGGCCCCGGCCCACCCGGCCGCGCAGCTGGTGCAGCTGGGAGAGGCCGAAGGTGTCGCCGCGCTCGACGATGAGGGTGTTGGCGTTGGAAATGTCGATGCCGTTCTCGACGATCGTCGTGGAGACGAGCACGTCGAACTTCTTCTCCCAGAAGTCGACGACCACCTGTTCCAGCGCCGACTCCGACATCTGCCCGTGCGCCGTGGCGATCCGGGCCTCCGGCACGGCCTGCCGCAGCCGGGCGGCGGCGCGGTCGATGGACTCCACCCGGTTGTGGATGTAGAAGACCTGGCCCTCGCGCAGCAGCTCGCGGCGGACGGCGGCGCCGATCTGCTTCTCCTCGTACGGGCCGACGAAGGTCAGCACCGGGTGCCGCTCCTCCGGCGGGGTGGTGATCGTCGACATCTCGCGGATGCCGGTGACCGCCATCTCCAGCGTGCGCGGGATGGGGGTGGCGGACATCGTCAGCACGTCGACGTTGGCGCGGAGCTTCTTCAGCTGCTCCTTGTGCTCGACGCCGAAGCGCTGCTCCTCGTCCACGATGACCAGGCCCAGGTCCTTGAACCGGGTGTCGGACGAGAACAGCCGGTGGGTGCCGATGACGACGTCGACCGACCCCTCGCGCAGCCCGTCGACCACGGCCTTGGCCTCGGCGTCCGTCTGGAACCGGGACAGCGCCCGGACGACCACGGGGAACTGCCCGTACCGCTCGGTGAACGTGCTCATGTGCTGCTGCACCAGCAGCGTCGTCGGTACGAGGACGGCGACCTGCTTGCCGTCCTGCACCGCCTTGAAGGCCGCCCGCACCGCGATCTCCGTCTTGCCGTACCCGACGTCGCCGCAGATCAGGCGGTCCATCGGGACCGGCTTCTCCATGTCCTCCTTCACCTCGGTGATGGTGGACAGCTGGTCGGGCGTCTCCACGTACGCGAAGGCGTCCTCCAGCTCGCGCTGCCAGGGGGTGTCCCCCGCGAAGGCGTGGCCGGGGGCGGCCATGCGGGCCGAGTACAGCTTGATGAGGTCGGCGGCGATCTCCTTGACGGCCTTCTTCGCGCGCGACTTGGTCTTGGCCCAGTCGGAGCCGCCGAGCCGGTGCAGCGTGGGGGCCTCGCCGCCGACGTACTTGGTGACCTGGTCGAGCTGGTCGGTGGGGATGTACAGCCGGTCGCCGGGCTGGCCGCGCTTGGCGGGGGCGTACTCCACGAGCAGGTACTCGCGGGTGGCGCCCTGGACCGTGCGCTGCACCATCTCCAGGTAGCGCCCGACGCCGTGCTGCTCGTGCACGATGTAGTCGCCGGCCTGGAGCGTCAGCGGGTCGATCTGCTTGCGCCGCCGCGCGGGCATCCGGGCGCCGTCGCGGGCGGCGGTCTTCTGCCCGGACAGGTCGGTCTCGGTGAGCACCGCGAGCTTCAGCTCGGGGGCGACGAAGCCGTGGTCCAGCTCGCCGCAGGAGACGTGCACGACGGACGGCGCGAGCGCGTCCGGGCCGAGGTCCGCGTCGAGACGGGCGGCGATGCCCTCGCCGCCGAGGACCTCGACGGTGCGCTGCGCGGGGCCGTGGCCCTCGGTGAGGTAGACCACGCGCCAGCCGTCGGCGAGCCAGCCCTTGGTGTCGGCGAGCGCGCGGGCGGTGTCGCCGCGGTACATCTCCGGGGCGTGCAGCGCCAGCTCCAGCGTGTCTTCTTCCAGCTCGGCGTCCACGGCGAAGGGGCTGACCGACCACCACATCACGCCCAGGTCGCGCGCGTGGTCGCGGACGTCCGCGATGCCCCACAGCGACGCCCGGCCCAGCAGCTCCAGGTCGATCGGCGCCTCGCCGCCCCCGGCGGACGCGGCCCACGACGCCTGGAGGAACTCCTGCGAGGTGGCGACCAGGTCCGCGGCGCGGGTCCGCACCCGCTCGGGGTCGCAGGACACCGCCATGCTGCCGGCCGGCAGCACGTCGAGGAGCAGCTCCATGTCGTCGACGAGGACCGGGGCCAGGGACTCCATGCCCTCCACCGCGATGCCCTCGGCGATCTTGCCGAGCAGGTCGGCGAGCTGCGGGTGCCGTTCGGCGAGGTCGTCGGCCCGGGCCCGGACCGACGCGGTCAGCAGCAGCTCGCGGCACGGCGGCGCCCACAGGCCGTGCTCGGCGACCTCCAGGGAGCGCTGGTCGGCGACCTTGAAGTAGCGGATCTCCTCGATGTCGTCGCCCCAGAACTCCACCCGCAGGGGGTGCTCCTCGGTGGGCGGGAACACGTCGAGGATGCCGCCGCGCACGGCGAACTCGCCGCGCTTCTCCACCAGCTCCACCCGGCTGTACGCGGCCGCTGCGAGCGCCTGCACCGTCTCTTCGAGGTCGGCGCTCCCGCCGGCGCGCAGGGCGACCGGCGTGAGGTCGCCGAGGCCCTTGACCTGCGGCTGGAGCACGGAACGTACCGGCGCGACGACGACGGAGACCGGGCCGGCGGCCGGGTCGGCGGGGTCCGGGTGGGCGAGGCGGCGGAGGACGGCGAGGCGGCGGCCGACGGTGTCGGAGCGGGGGGAGAGCCGCTCGTGCGGCAGGGTCTCCCAGGCCGGGTACTCCACGACGGCGTCCTCGCGGCCGGGCGGCATCAGCGAGCGCAGGGCGGCGGCCAGGTCCTCGGCCTCGCGGCCGGTGGCGGTGACCGCGAGCACCGGGCGCCCGGTACGTTCCGCGAGCGCCGCGAGCGCGAAGGGGCGGGCGGCGGGCGGGCCGACGAGGTCGACGTGCGGCCGGGCGCCGCCTTCGGCGGCCGTCACCGCCTCGGCGAGGGCGGGGTCGCGGACGACGGCGTCGAGCAGGCCGTGCAGGGTCATGGGGACAATCCGCTCCGGGCTGGGTGGTCAGGTGGCTCGCGTGGGCAACGCGACCAGCCCGGGGCGGCGAGCGCCCCGGGGGTCTCCAGCGTACGACGCCGCGCCGACACCGCGCTGCCGGAGAGCACTGCCGCGGCGGGACGGCGTCCGGCGGGCCGCGGGAGCCGTACGGGGACGGCTCCCGCGGCCGGACCGGCCGGAGCGGCCGGGACGCCCGGATGGAGTGGACCCGCCGCCGCCTCAGCCGACGGGCACCCCCGGGTTGGTCAGCCCGTTGCCGCCCTCCACGGTGTTGTCGGAGGTGACGGTCACGGGGCAGTCGCCGGCGTCGTAGTTGGTGACGTGGATGGCGAACCGGTCGGGGCCCGAGGCGCCGGTGAGGTCGGCGTGGTTGTCGCGGAAGACCGCGTGGCAGCCCCAGCCGTCCTGCACCTCGTGGGTCTGGAAGCCGTCGTTGGTGGTGCGGGTCCCGGTGTTGCCCTCGACGAGGACGTCGTTGCCCTTGATGTCCACCCACGAGTCGTCGTAGTGGGCGCCGGTGAGGCCGCTGCCGTCGAAGGTGTTGCCGATGATGCGCGCGCCGGTGGTGCCCTCCTTGATGTCGATGTTCTCGCCGCCGATGCCGGGGCCGAGGGTGTTGCCCTCGATCAGGATGTCGTCGCTGCGGTCGTCCGTGCCGCCGGCGCTGCCGACGTAGACGCCCTCGCCCATGCCGCGCCCGTCGTTCCCGGTGTCCCTGATCGTGGAGTCGGTGATCGAGCCGTCGGAGCTGGAGTCGCGCCAGTGGACGGCCTCCATGTCGAGGCCGTGGATGAGGACGCCGTCGATGTGCACGCCGTTCGCGGCGTCCATCACGATGCCCTTCTGGCCGCCGGTGACGGTGAACCCGCTGAGCCGCCAGTGGGAGGCGCCGTCCAGGTGCAGGCCGTAGCCGCCGCCGGCGGTGAGGACCGCGTCGCGGGAGCCGGTGAGCGTGATCGGGTCGCCCTCCGCACCGCTGCGGGTCGCGTCGAAGTTGCCCGTGTACGCGCCGTCGGCGAGCCGGATGGTGTCGCCCGGCTGTGCGGCGGCCAGGGCGTCGTCCAGTTCGTCCGCCGTGCTCACGTCGATCACCGCGCTCGGCCGAACGGCGTTCCCGGCCTCGCCGGCGTCCGCGTTCGCGGCGACACCGGCCGTGGCGGCCAGGGCGGCGACGACCGCCGCGGCCGGCCGCAGGGGGATGGATCGCATGGGGGGTGACTCCTCGATGGGTGGGGGGTGGAGCCCTCGGGTGTCCACATATGTGGACGTCACGTACTCCCGTGGACACCGCTCGACGCCGGGAAATTAGGGCGCCTCCCGGAGCCCGTCAAGAGGTACGGACCAATCCCGCGCGGATCGCGTAGCTCCGCCCCCGGGCCCGCCGGGTGGATCCCGTCGCCGCGGGGGGCGGTGCCGGGCGCCGCGAGCCCGGCCGGGATCCGGACGGCAGGCCCTAAGGGCTTACCCCGGCGGAAAAGCAGGGACCGGGTCCTCCGCGCGGCCGAGGGGATCGGGCGTCGCGCTTTCTAGCCTGGTCAGGCGGGTGGAAGGCGGGGCGCCGGAGGGCCGGCGGGGGCCCGTCCCCCGTACGGAGGTGGGGATATCCCCACACCGGATACGGCGCCAGGCACCAGGGATTTCCCGGCCGCCGCTCACGAGACTCGTAGACACGAACGGACAGGTTCCGCAGCAGGTTCCGCAGACGAAGGAGACACCACAGTGACCACGGCTGTAGCGACGCGCACGGCCGTCGCCGCACGAGCGCGACAGGTGACCAAGGCGTACGGCTCGGGGGAGACGCGGGTCCTCGCTCTCGACAACGTCGATGCGGACATCGCCCGGGGCCAGTTCACCGCCATCATGGGGCCCTCGGGCTCCGGCAAGTCGACCCTCATGCACTGCCTCGCCGGCCTCGACACGGTCACGGCGGGCCGCATCTGGATCGACGAGACCGAGATCACCGGACTGAAGGACAAGAAGCTGACCCGGCTGCGGCGCGACCGCGTGGGCTTCATCTTCCAGGCGTTCAACCTCCTGCCCACCCTCAGCGCCGCCGAGAACATCACGCTGCCCATGGACATCGCCGGCCGCAAGCCCGACCGCGAGTGGATGCGGCGCGTGGTGGAGACCGTGGGCCTGGCCGACCGCCTCAAGCACCGCCCGAGCCAGCTCTCCGGCGGCCAGCAGCAGCGCGTCGCCGTGGCCCGGGCGCTCGCCTCCCGGCCGGAGATCATCTTCGGCGACGAGCCGACCGGCAACCTCGACTCCCGCGCCGGCGCCGAGGTCCTCGGCTTCCTGCGCCGCTCCGTCGACGAGCTGGGCCAGACCATCGTGATGGTCACCCACGACCCGGTCGCCGCCGGCTACGCCGACCGCGTCCTCTACCTCGCCGACGGCCGCATCGTCGACGAGATGTGGCAGCCCACCGCCGAGCAGGTCCTCGACCGCATGCGCCGCTTCTCCGGGGGAAACCCCCGGACCCCCGCCTTCGACGCGCAGCAGGGCTCGGTGGCCTGAGATGACCGTCGTCAAGACCTCACTGCGCAACTTCCTCTCCCACAAGGGGCGGATGGCGCTCTCCGCGGTCGCCGTCGTGCTGTCGGTGGCGTTCGTGTGCGGCACGCTCGTCTTCTCCGACACCATGACCACCACCTTCGACCGGCTGTTCAACGCCTCCGCCGCCGACGTGCGCGTCAGCCCCAAGACGGCGGGCGACGACGACGAGTGGGGCCGCAAGGCGCAGCCGACGCTGCCGGCCGCGGACCTGGAGCGGGTGAAGAGGGTCGACGGCGTCGCGGCCGTGGACGGCGAGGTGTCCAACGACGCCATCACCGTCGCCGACGCCGACAACGACAACCTCGGCTCCGACACCGGCGCCCCCACCATCGGCACCAACTGGGACCGGCGGGAGCGGGAGACCGCCGAGATCACCTCCGGCCACGAGCCGCGCGGCCCCACCGAGGTCGTCATCGACGCCGACGCCGCCGACAAGCACGGCGTGGAGATCGGCGACACGATCCGTACGATCGCCGACCCCGGCTCGTTCAGCTCCGAGGTCGTCGGCATCGCCACCTTCAAGATGACCAACCCCGGGGCGACCGTCGTCTACTTCGACAACGCCACCGCGCAGAAGAAGCTCCTCGGCAAGGAGGGCGTCTACTCCTCGATCAACCTCACCGCCGCCGCCGGCGTGACCAACGAGGAGCTGAAGGCCGACGTCGGGAAGATCGCGGCCGACTTCACCGACCCCGTCAAGGTGCAGACCAAGGACGAGGTCGTCGAGGAGAACAAGGACGACCTCGGCGGCTTCCTCGACGTCATGAAGTACGCCATGCTCGGCTTCGCCGGCATCGCCGTCCTCGTCGGCATCTTCCTCATCGTCAACACCTTCTCCATGCTCGTCGCCCAGCGCACCCGCGAGCTGGGGCTGCTCCGGGCCATCGGCGCCGGCCGCCGCCAGGTCAACCGCTCCGTGCTCGTCGAGGCGCTGCTCCTCGGCGTCGTCGGCTCGGTCCTCGGCGTCGGCGCGGGCATCGGCATCGCCGTGGGGCTGATGAAGCTCATGGGCGCGGTCGGCATGCAACTCGACACCTCCGACCTCACGGTCAACGCCGCCACCCCGGTCACCGGCATCGTCCTCGGCGTCGTCGTCACCGTCCTCGCGGCGTGGCTGCCGGCCCGCCGGGCCGGCAAGGTCTCGCCGATGGCCGCGCTGCGCGACGCCGGCACGCCGGGCGACCGCCGGGCCGGTGCCGTACGGACCGCGCTGGGCCTGCTCCTCACCCTGGCCGGCGGCGGGCTGCTGTTCCTCACCAGCCGCGTCGACGAGGCGTCCGACGGCGCCATGTACCTCGCGGGCGGCGTGGTGCTGTCCCTGCTGGGCTTCATCGTCTTCGCGCCGGTGCTGGCCGGGCTGCTGGTACGGGCCCTCGCGGCCGGCGTGCTGCGGGTCTTCGGCCCGGTGGGCCGGATGGCGGAGCGCAACGCGCTGCGCAACCCGCGGCGCACCGGGGCGACCGCCTCGGCGCTGATGATCGGGCTGGCGCTGGTCGCCTGCCTGTCGGTCGTCGGGTCCTCCATGGTCGCCTCGGCGACGGAGGAGCTGGACAAGTCGGTGGGCGCGGACTTCATCGTCCAGTCCGACATGGGGCAGTCGATCGTGCCGGAGGCCGCGGAGGTCATCGACACGGCCCCGCACCTGAAGCACGTGACGAACTACAAGGCCCTGGAGGGCGACGTCACGCTGCCGAACGGCGACGTGGTCGAGGAGTACGGGCTGACCGCGGCCTCGCGCACGTACACGGAGGACCTGCGGGTCGCGACCGTGGCGGGCAAGCTGACCGACGCCTACGCGAAGGACAGCATGTCCGTGGGTGAGGAATTCGCGAAGGACCACGGGCTGAAGGTGGGCGACACCCTCACCGTCGACTTCGAACTCGGCGGGAAGGCGGAGCTGACGCTGCGGGCGATCACCTCGTCGGACACGGCGCTGGACCAGGGCGCGGCGTACATGAGCACCGCCACCGCCGAAGACCACGTCGACGCCGGCAAGATGCCCAACAACGTGATCATGTTCGCCAAGGCCGAGGACGGCAAGGAGGAGGCCGCGTACGCCTCGCTGAAGAAGCTGATGGACCCGTACCCGCAGTACCAGGTGCGCGACCAGACCGACTACAAGCAGACCCTGAAGGACCAGGTGGGCCAGATGCTCAACCTCGTCAACGGGCTGCTGGCGCTGGCGATCATCGTGGCGGTGCTCGGGGTCGTCAACACCCTCGCCCTGTCGGTGATCGAGCGGACCCGGGAGATCGGGCTGGTGCGGGCCATCGGGCTGTCGCGGCGGCAGCTGCGCCGGATGATCCGGCTGGAGTCCGTGGTGATCGCCCTGTTCGGCGCGCTGCTCGGGCTCGGGCTCGGGATGGCGTGGGGGACGGCGGCGCAGCAGCTCCTGGCGCTGGAGGGCCTGAAGGTGCTGGACGTCCCCTGGCCGACGATCGGTATCGTCTTCGCCGGCTCGGCGATCGTGGGGCTGTTCGCCGCCCTGGTGCCGGCGTTCCGGGCGGGCCGGATGAACGTCCTCAACGCCATCGCGACCGAGTAGCGGCGGTACGCGGTGGAGAGGGGCCCGGCGGCCTTGGTGGGCGTCGCCGGGCCCCGTACCCGTTCCCGGTACGGGAGATACCGGGCACGGGCGGCCGGTGGGAGGGCGCCGGCTACGGCGTCCAGACGATCGGCTCGTCCGCGTAGTCGTCCTCCTCGTACGCGGCGCCCTCGACGGCGGCGCCCGGCCCGGCGCCCTGGAGCCGCTTCGTCTCGTACGTGGCGCCGGCCTCGGCGAACTCGTCGGGCGCCACGCCCTCCGCGCAGCCTTCGAGGTCCGCGCCGAAGACCGTGGCCCCGGGGTCGCCGCCGTCGGCGGTGGTGCCCACGAGATCCGGCGGGTACGAGCCGCCGAGGTCGCTGCCGTCCGCGTTCTCGATCGTGTACTCGACGCAGAACGGCGTGATGTCCGCGTCGCCGTTCTCCCCCAGGGCCGCGTCGAAGGCCGCCTTGTCCACGTCCGACACCCCGGTCACGGTGATCCCGATGTGGCCGGTGGCGCCCGCCCGGTCGTACGGGACGACCGCGCGCTCACCGATCTTCAGCGTCGTGCCCGGCGGCGTCACCTCGACCTCCTGGGGCGCGGCGGCCGGGCTCTCCTCCGCCGCGGCCTCCGGCTCCTCCGCCTCGGGCTCCGGCGCGGCCTCCTGCGAGGACTCGGACTCCAGGTCCGCCGCCGAGTCGTCGGAGTCGTCGGAGCAGCCCGCCAGCGCGAGCGCGGCGGAACTGGCCATCGCCAGCACGGTCATGCGAGTTCGGTTCACTTGGGTGATGCCTTTCGGATGCGCGGTGGCGCGCGGGGTCTCTCGCGGATGTCGCGACCCACGCTTGCACCCGCCCCGGCGCAACGTCATTGACGCTCTGAGGACACTTTCTTGACGATGCGTCCACGGCACCGCCCCCGGCCCGGGTAAAGGGCGGGTAAACGGATGCTCTAGGCTCGGGTCTCCGCCTCGGGGGGCAGAGGGGTGGAGCGTGATCGGGCACGAGTTCCGCAGCGACGCCGTGCCGGCGGCCGAGCGGTTCGCGCACTGGCAGAGCCGTATGCACGCGCGGATGGCCGGATTCGCCATCAGGGAGGCGGACCCGGCGGCCCGGTCCGATGCCGGCTTCCTCGCCGAGGAGCTGGAGATCAGCCTCGGCGGGCCGCACGTGTCGTCACGCAGGATCTCTCCGGTGGACCTCCGCCGCGAGGGAGCCGACAGCGACTTCGACAAGGGCGGCTACCAGTTCCTCGTGCCCGTGGAGGGCACGCTGCGCACCGACTGGAACGGCCGCGCCGGCGTCTCCCGGCCGGGCTCCGCGTACTTCCACGACGGGACCCGCCTCAACTCCCTCGGCCTGCGCGCCCAGGACGGCCGGGGCCACTTTCGGACGCTGACCATCGAGATCCCGAAGGACACCCTCACCCTCCCGCCCGGAAGCCTCCGGCGGCTCGTCGGGCACGACCTCCCCTGCCGCGAGGGCCCCGGTGCGCTGCTGACCGGCGTCGTCAGCCACGTGGTGAACAGCGCCGACACCTACCGCCCCAGCGACTCCGCCCGGCTGGGCACCGCCGTCCTGGACCTGGTGCACGCCTACTTGGCTCACCAGCTGGAGACGAGGACCGGGGCGTCGCTCGACCCGGAGCACCGCCAGCACGCCCTGCTGGTGCGCGTGGTGGACTTCATGCGCCACCGGCTCGCGGACCCGGAGCTGACGCCGCAGCAGGTGGCGGACGCGCACCACGTCTCGGTCAGCTACCTGCACCGGATCTTCCGCGCGCACACCGGCGGGCGCGAGACGGTCGCGGGCTGGATTCGCCGCCAGCGCCTGGAGCACGCCCGCCGCGACCTCCGCGACCCCGTGCTCGCGGCCGTCCCGGTGCACCGGATCGCCGCCCGCTGGGGCTACACCCACGCCGCGGCGTTCACCCGCGGCTTCCGCGCGGCGTACGACGTGACGCCGCGGGAGTACCGGCACGGGACTCCGGCCGCTTCCGACGACGACCGGGGATGAACCCCGGGAAGGAGGCAGCCCGGCGCGCAGGGGCGAGACCGGCACCGGCACGGCGCCGAGCCCGCCCACGCGACCCGGTGTGCGTCCGCCCTCCCCTTTGGTGGACACCCGCCCGGCGGGGACGGCGCCCGCCCGCCGCGGGCCCCGGCCCTAGTCGTCCGCGTGCGGCGACGGGCCCGGGACGGTGCCGGTGCCGGGGGCCGCGTCCGGGTCCTGGGCGCGGCCGGTCATCGCGGTGAGCGTCGCGCGGACGTGCTCCATGTGCGCCGACAGCTCCTCGCGGCGTACGTCCGCCTCGCGCAGCGCGCGCTGCGTGTCGCGCTCGATCCGCTCGGCCCGCTCCACCGCCTCCGCCACCAGCTCCGCGCCCTGCGCCTCCGCCTCGTCGCGGCAGCGGCGCGCGTACGCCCGCGCCTCCGCGTGCGCCGCCTCCTGCTCGGCGAGGTGCGCCTCGGCGCTGCGGGTGCGGGTGGCGAGGTCGGCGTCGACGGCCGCGCGGCGCTCCCGCACCTCCTCATCCCACCGCCGGGCCGCGGCGTCGCGTTCGTGGCGGGCGTCGTCGAGCATCGCCGCCGTGCGGTGCTTCATCTCCGCCAGGGCCGCCGCCGCCTCGCCCGCGCTGTCCTCGACGGCCGCGTGCGCGGCGGCGAGCAGGTCGGCGGCCTCCTGCTCGGCCGCGCCCAGCGCGCTGCGCAGCCGGGCCTCGGCCTCCTCGCGGAGCGCCTGGGCCGCCCGGCGGGTCTCGGCGGTGGTCTCCTCGACGTACCGCCGGCTCTCCTCCCGCGCGCGGCGCAGCTCCTCGGCGGCGGTGCCGCGGAGTTCGGCCGCCTCGTCCTGCGCGAGGTGCAGGATCTCCTGGGCGCGGACTCCCAGTTCCGCGTACGTCTGCTCCTTGAGCTGCGCCAGCTCGCCGCCGAGCCGGTCGAGTTCCTGGCTCAGCTCGCGCTCCAGGACGGTGAGGCGGGCGGCCCGCTCCCAGGCGGAGTCGCGCTCCTCGCCCACGCGGGTCACCGCGGCGTCCACTTGGTCGACCCGGTAGCCACGACCACCGCGTACGGTGTCGAAGCTCCGAGCCGACGACTTCACGGCGCCCATGTGATCGAGCTCCTCTCGTCCCCGGTCGACTGTCGGCGCTCATCCTTCAGGACTCGGGCGAATCACTCATACCCTGACACCCGCTCCTTTCAGGTGGTCATCGGTCGAAGAACATACGAAACGGCCCCACCGGTGGACCGGTGGGGCCGTTCGCTGACGGGTAACGCTGACGCGCGCTGCTGACGGTCGTCCTACAAAAGGCCGTCCCAGAGCTGTTCGAGGACGACCGACCACCAGTGGTCGGGGCCCTCCAGCGCCGCTGGGTCGATCGCCACCAGCTGAGACTGGAAGTCGACCGTCCAGCGGCCCGCCTGGTCCGGGGTGAGCCCCAAGCGCAGCCGCCACATGTGGCCGAGCATCGCCAGGCAGCGCACGAACTCCGGCAGCCCGGTGTTCACGAACTGCGGCGGCGCGCTGCCGCCGCCGGGAGCCGCCTCCAGCGGCACGGCGACGATGTTCGCCGTGCCGTACTGGACGCAGAGCTGGCGGCCGAAGTCATTGCCCATCACGAGGTACGAACCGGCGTCCGGCGCCGGCTGCACACCCCGCTCCGCCGCCAGCTCCGCCAGCGTCGGCACCGGCCGGCCCGGCTGCGCCTGCCCCCAGAAGAACGGGCCGAAGTCCATCGGCAGCCCGGCCCAGACGAGCGTCTGCGCCACGATGTCCGGCACGCCCTGGCGGGCCACCGCGCGCTGGTCGTAGCGGAAGACGCCCTGCGGGCCGAACGCCTGGTGCAGCTCGTGCCCCAGCCCCTCCGGGGGCAGCGGCGGCATCACCGGGATCTGCCCGGGCGGCGGCAGCGGCACGCGCTGCGGCCGCGGCCGGGCCGGGCCGTCGGCGACCTGGTGCAGCTCGCCCTGGTGCTCGATGAGCTGCTGCATGCCGAGCTGGCGGGAGGCGTGGTCGCGGCCGTAGGAGGCGGTGTGGCTCAGCCGCACCTGCGGGAACGTCTCGCGGATCATGCGCGCGCAGTAGCCGCCGGGCAGGTCGCAGGGCTCCAGCTCGGTGTGCAGTTCGAGGACCTGCTGCGGGGGTACGCCCATGCCGCGCAGCTCGTGGAGGATCTGCCACTCGGGGTGCGGGGTGCCGGGCGCGGAGCGGCGCATGACCTGCTGCTCGGAGCCGTCCTGGGCACGGTAGCGGAGGACGGCGAGGTAGCCGGGGCCGACGGTGGGGACGCCGGGGGGCGGATAGCCGTAGCCGGGGGCGGGCCCGCCGGGAGCACCGGGAGCGGGGGCGCCGGGTCCGGGGGCGCCGGGTCCGGCGGGGGCGCCCGGCGGGAAGGGGGCGGCACCCGGGGCACCCGGGGCGCCGGGGGGCGCGCCGGGCGCGGAGGGGGCTCCCGGAGGGCCGGGGGGCGGGGCCTGGCCCGCGGGGGGCGGAGGTGTGCCGGGAGCACCGGGGGCGGCCGGTGTGCCGGGAGCGGGCGGAGCGCCGGGGGGCGCGGGCGGCCCGCCCGGGGAGGCACCCGGGTCGACCTGCGACACGAGCTGGGTCGGGATGTACGCGTTGCCGCTGCCGGGGGCACCGGGCGGCGACGGCGGCGGCGGTGTCGAGGACCCGCTGCCGCGCCCGGCCCCGGGCGTGCCGGGAGCGCCGGGCGGCGGCGGTACGCCCTGCCCGCCGGGGGCCCGCTTGCCCTTGGGCGCGGGCGGTATCGGGGTGGCCTTGCTGGTCGCCTGCTCGGCGATGTCGGCGGCCCCGCCACCGGCGCCCCCGGAGGACGGCGGCGCGCCGGGCGCGGGCGTGCCGGGGGCGCCGGGAGCAGCGCCCGGGGCGCCGGGAGCCGGGGGAGCACCGGGGGCCGAAGGCGGGCCGGGCGGCGCGCCGGGGTAGCTGCCGGAGCCGGGCGCGGGCGGAGCGCCGGGCGCCGGGGGCGTCGTACCGCCGGGAGCCGGGGGCTGACCGGACGGCGGAGCACCGGGCGCGCCGGGGCCACCCGGGGCGTCCGGAGCACCACCGGGAGCACCCGGGCCACCCGGCGCGTTCGGGTAGCTGCCGGAACCGGGCGCGGGCGGCGCACCGGGGCCCGCAGGCGGCGTACCGCCGGGGCCGGACGCGGACCCACCCGGGGCGCCGGGAGCGCCCGAGATGCCCGGAGCACCCGGAGCACCCGAGGTGCCGGGGGCACCTGGCGCGCCCGGGTAATTGCCGGAGCCGGGCGCGGGCGGAGCACCGGGCCCCGGAGGCGGCGTACCGCCGGGAGCCGCGGGCTGACCGGACGGCGGAGCACCGGGAGCACCGGGACCACCCGGGGCATCCGGAGCACCACCGGGAGCACCCGGGCCACCCGGCGCATTCGGGTAGCTGCCGGAACCGGGCGCGGGCGGAGCACCGGGGCCCGCAGGCGGCGTACCGCCGGGGCCGGACGCAGGCCCACCCGGGGCGCCGGGAGCGCCCGAGGCACCCGGGCCACCCGAGGTGCCGGGGGCACCCGGGCCACCCGGGCCACTCGGGGCGCCCGGGTAGCTGCCGGAGCCGGGGGCGGGCGGAGCGCCGGGGCCGGAGGCGGGGCCTCCGGGGCCCCCCGGACCGCCCGGGTAGCTGCCCGAGGCGGGCGGGGGCGGGTACGGGCCGCTCGGCGGCGGGGTCTCCGGGAGCTGCGACGACAGGACCGTCTCCGGCAGCGGCACGGAGGCCGCGTCGTCGTCGCCGCGCGAGTTCGTGTCGTTCCACGGCGTCGGCGCCGCCGCCGCGGGCGCGGTCGGGTCCACCCGCGGACCCACCGAGCCGGACGCCCCCGCCGCACCCGGGCCCCCCGCCGCGTACGGCGAACCGGAACCGCCCGGCGCCGACGGCGTACCGGAGGCCGCGCCGGACGCCGTACCGGAGCCGGCGCCCGCGGGCGCCGGCGGCGCACCCGCGCCACCCGGGTCGCCCGACGGCCCCGCGTGCCTGCCCCCGGAGGACCCCGCAGGCCCGGAAGACCCCGGGGACCCCGACGGGCCGCGGCCCGGGATCCCGATCTGGTCCGCCGCCTCCTGCAACCACTCCGGCGGCGTCAGAAAGAACGACGTGGCCCCCAGGTCCACCCGCTCACCCGGCTGCGCGCCCCGCGGCGCGGCCTCCTCCTCGCCGCCGTACTCCTCCTCGTACCGCCGGATCACCTCGCCGACCGGCAGCGCCGGCCACAGCGTCGTATCGCCCGAGTCGCGCGCGATGACCATCCGCGCCGCCGAGCCCTCCGGCACTCCCCCACCGGCCGGGATCTCGCCCCAGGCCACGAAGCCCAGTTCGAACTCCCGCACCTTGACCTCGCGCCGCCGCTGCTCCGGCACCCCGCCGTTGATCCACGAGTCGGCGCGCTCCTGCGCCTGTGCGAAGGTGACCATTACCGCCTCACCCCTCCACCGGCACGGCGCGCGCGAAGCCGCCGTCCACCATCAGATTCGCCACGGTCTCCAGCTCCGGCGGGCCGCCGACCAGCCGGTCCAGGAAGGCGTCGAAGTCCTCCCCGCAGAACAGCAGCAGCCGCTCCACCCGCTCCTCCACCGACCAGCCCGCGTCGCCCCGGTCCCGGGCGTCGTCGTACGGGCAGAACCAGACGCTGCCGCGCCGGCGGCCCTTCGTCTGGAGCGCCAGCACCCCGCCCTGGAGGAACGCGATGCCCAGATAGTCCTTCGTCAGATGGTCGCGCAGGCACTTGTTGACGTAGACCAGATCGTTGACCGCCGCCTCGTCGCGCACGGTGAAGAACGGCTGGTCCACCAGGAGCCCCAGCTCCGGGTCCAGCGCCGCGCCCACGGGCGCGCAGCCGCCCGCCGCCTTCAGGAAGTCGCGGTACGCGCCCGGCAGCCCGTAGCCGAGGTCCTCCTCGACGCCGACGACCTGCTCCTCCGTGACCGCCGTGCCCTCGCGCGGCAGGGTGAAGTGCACCGGCCGCGTCTCCTGGAGCGGGCGGGTGCCCCGCTTGTCCTGGTCGACGGCCGCCGTCGCCAGCCCGCCGTGGTGGCGCAGCAGCGCCTTCACGTCGGCCGGTACGAGCTCCATGCGGCGCGTCCCCGCGACGTGGTGCCACGTCCAGCCGTGCGGCGTCGCCGACGGCGGCAGCGTGGACCACAGCTCGTGGCCCTGCGCCCGCAGCGCCGCGTTGGCCGACACGTAGTCCGTCAGCCGCAGCTCGTCGATGCCGAAGCCCTCCGGCGGGTCGGCGATCTCGGCCGCCGCGCGCGCGTACGGCGAGAAGTCCGGATAACCGCCGGCGTCGACCCGGACGCCGCGGGGGTGTCTGGCAGCCCGGACGGGGTCCGGGAAGTTCACGACCTGCCCGGCGTATGCCGCGTTCGGCGGTGCGGCGGTCGTTCCTCGCCGACCTGACGTCATCGCGTATGCCCCCTGCCGTTGGTCTCCGTCAAAACACAGCCTATGGGGTGCCGTGGCCGCCGGTCCCGCCCTGGTCAGACAGCGCCCCGGCAAGCGGCGTGATCTGCTCCGCAATGACGGACTTGCCCAGCGCCGGAGCGGCGCTCCCGAGGCGCCCACGCCGGTGCGGATGGCGACCCGGGTGTCGTGTCGTACGTATGTGGCAAGCTGGACGACGCGAGACAGCGGAGTTTCACGGGGGAGGCTCTTACCGCTATGCACGCACGCTCAGACACAGCTGATCCGCTAGCCGGCGGCGATCCATACGGCGGTATGGGCAGCCCTTTCGGTGACGCGGACACTCCGTACGGACACATGGAAACAGACATCGGGACGGGGCCGGGCTCCGCCGCCGACCCCCGCGCCGACTGGCGCGACACGGCGCAGCCCGGCGACGGCACACCGCGCCTCAGCAGCAGACGCGACGGCGTGCTGCCGGCCGTCGGCGCCGCCCTCTCGGTCCGCGGCCAGACCCTCACCTGCACGGCCGGCCGCGCCGACCGGGGCCCGCTGCTGCACCCGCTCGTCCAGGACTTCCTCGACACGCTCACCAGCGGCCGCCGCGAGCGGTTCACCGGGCGCTGCCCGGAGGCCGTGCTGCTCTCGCGGCACCTGGCGGCCGTCGAGGCCGGCCGGGGCAAGCGGGCCGCGCGCAAGCCGCTGTCCGCGGGGGAGGCCCGGCGGGCGCTGAAGCAGGCGAAGATCACCGCGCGGCACATCCGCGAGGACGGCGACCCGCTGCACGGGCGGTACGCGCCCCCGTGCCGCTCCTGCGCCGCCCTGCTCACCCACTTCGGCGTGCGCACCGTCGGCGACGCGCACGCCGAGGACTGAGCCGTGGTCTCCGCGGACCCGCGCGACCTGGCCGCGCACCACACCCGCTTCCCCGTCGAGGTCGACAGCGCGCTGCGCGCGGCCGGGTGGGAGCCGGGCCGGTGGGACATAAGGCAGGCCGAGAGCTGGGCCGACACGCTGCGGGCCCATGTGTCGCCCGGCGGGCACCTGCACGCGGTGTTCCCGGCGGCGGTCGAGGCGTGGGCGGAGTTCGGCGGCCTGCGCGTCGTCGGCGAGGGCCCGGGCCGCCAGCTGGGCCCCGCCGACCTGCACGTCGACCCGATGCACGGGCTGCACCTGACCCGGACCCTCGCGGACCTGGGCCGGGCGTTGCAGACGGAGCTGTGCCCGCTCGGCGCGGAGCTGGCCCCGGACGGCAGCACGGCGCAGGCGGTGCTGGCGGTCGACGCGGAGGGCCGGGGATACGCGCTGGACCACACCGGGGACTGGTTCCTGGGGCGCAGCGTCGACGAGACGCTGGTGACGCTGGTGACGGGGCTGGAGCCGCGGCGGCTGACGCCGGAGGCGGGGTAGGGGCGGCCGGGGCACGTAGGAACCGGAGGTTCAGCCGGGACACCCGGCGGGGTACGGAAGGGCGCGCTCCGCGCTACGCCCCGCTGGGAAGCACCGCCGAGACCCGGAAGCCCCCGCCCTCCGTGGGCCCCGAGACGAAGCCGCCGCCCAGGCCCGTCACGCGCTCGCGCATGCCCAGCAGGCCGTTGCCGCCGCTGGGCAGCCCGGCGCTCTGCAACGCGCCGTCGGACGGGCCGTTGGTCACCAGCACCGCCACCTCGGCGACCCGGTGCGCCAGCAGCACCCGCGCCTTGGCGCCCGGGGCGTGCTTGTGCACGTTCGTCAGCGCCTCCTGCACCACCCGGTACACCGTCTGCTCCACCTCGGCGGCGTACGGGCCGGGGTCGCCCTCCACCGCGAAGTCCACGGCCATCCCGGCGACCCGCGACTCGCCGACGAGCAGCTCCAGGTCGCCCAGCCCGGCCCCGGTGGCGTCCGCGCCACCGGCCGCCGCCCCGGGGCCGCCGCCGTCGGCGCCCCCGCCCGCGGCGACCGCCCCGGGCCCGGCCCGCCGGGCCCCCGCCGCGGCCCCGGCCTCGCCGGCCCCGGCCGACCCGGACTGCGCCGGCGCGGCAGCGGAGTCCGCGGGCGGCGCCGCGTCCCCGGCCCCGCCCGCCGGCGACGTCACCGACCCCACCGGGACCCGCAGCACGCCCAGCATCTCGCGCAGCTCCGTCAGCGCCTGCCGCCCCATGTCCCCGACCAGCGCCGCGTTCCGCGCCGCCTTCTCCGGATCGTTGAGCGCCACCCGCTCCAGCGCCGCCGCGTGCACCACCATCAGGCTCACCCGGTGCGCCACCACGTCGTGCATGTCGCGCGCGATCCGCGTCCGCTCCTCGCGCCGCGCCCACACCGCCCGCTCCTCCGCCCGGTCCGCGAGCAGCGACAGCTCCCGCTCCAGCCCGTCCGCCCGCTCCCGCAGGCTCTCCACGAGCCGGCGCCGGGCACCGGAGTACAGCCCGAGCAGCAGCGGCGGCACCGTCAGGCCGACCGACATCAGCAGGGCGACGAGCGCGGCCAGGACGAACGGGGAGTCCCGTTCGTGCTCCTCGAAGGTCTGGTACATCTGCACGAACGTGACGATGATCACGGCCGACACGGACATGCCGGCCAGCGCCGCGGTGATGCGCCGCGGGATGTCGGAGGCGGCGAGGGTGTAGAGGCCGACGGTGTTGAGCAGGAAGCCCATCTCGGCGGGTGTGACGGCGATCGCCACCAGCACCGGGACGATCGGCCACCGCCGCCGCAGCACCAGCGCGCTGCCCGCGACGACGCCCAGCACGATCACGAACCCCACCGGCAGCCCGGTGTCGCGCGAGAACGGCACGCCCTGCACGGCGCACTCCGCCGCCGACGCCAGCGCCAGCCCCACGTCCAGCGCCATCGACCGGCGCCGCTCCCACCACCAGAGCGGCCTCCGCCCCCCGGAGACCTCGCTCACGGCTACCCCCGACGCGGTCATACCAACCAGCGTAAAGGCCGATCGCGCGGGGACAGGCTTCGGGTTCGCCGGCGCCCAACGGATTCGAACGCACCCGAAACCACCGGGTACGCAACGGCGCCCGGGAAGCGGCTCGGCGCAGTGCGGCGGCTCCGGTAGGGTCTGAGGCGCGACGATCCCCCGTGGTGTAATCCGGCAGCACACCAAATTTTGGTTTTGGCAGGTCAAGGTTCAAATCCTTGCGGGGGAGCCCACGTCCCGCCCGGGTCCCGGCAGGCGCCGGGGCCCGTTTGCGTTACCCCCGCGTACCCCCTCGGTATCCTGCCGGTATCCCCGATTCCGCCTGCGTAAGGACCTCACGTGACCGCGAACCGCCCCGCAGCCGTCGTCGTACTCGCCGCGGGCGAGGGCACCCGGATGAAGTCCGCGACCCCCAAGGTCCTGCACCGCATCTGTGGCCGCTCCCTCGTCGGGCACGTCGTCGCCGCCGCCGGTGAGCTGGCCCCCGAGCACCTCGTCGTGGTCGTCGGGCACGGCCGCGAGGCCGTCACCGCGCATCTCGGCGAGGTCGCCCCCGCCGCCCGGGCCGTCGTGCAGCAGGAGCAGAACGGCACCGGGCACGCCGTGCGGATCGCGCTGGAGGAACTGGCCGGCGGCGGGGTGGAGCTGGACGGGACCGTGGTGGTGGTGTGCGGGGACACGCCGCTGCTGGCCGGGGAGACGCTGGCGCGGCTCACGGAGGCGCACGCGGACGGCGGGAACGCCGTGACCGTGCTGACCGCCGAGGTGCCGGACGCCACCGGGTACGGGCGCATCGTCCGCGACGGCAGTACGGGCGCCGGGGCCGTGACCGGGATCGTGGAGCACAAGGACGCGTCCGCCGCGCAGCGGGAGATCCGGGAGATCAACTCCGGGGTGTTCGCGTTCGACGCGAAGCTGCTGGCGTCGGCGCTGACGCAGGTGCGGCGGGACAACAGCCAGGGCGAGGAGTACCTGACCGACGTGCTGGGGATTCTGCGCGCCGCGGGTCACCGGGTGGGTGCCTCGCTCGCCGCCGACCACCGGGAGATCCTGGGCATCAACAACCGGGTGCAGCTGGCCGAGGCGCGCCGGCTGCTCAACGACCGGCTGCTGCACGACGCGATGCTGGCGGGGGTGACGGTGGTGGATCCGGCGTCGACGTGGTTCGACGTGGCGGTGACGTACGAGCCGGACGCGGTGGTGCATCCGCAGACGCAGCTGACGGGGGCCACCCGCCTCGGTGCCGGGGCGGAGGTCGGGCCGGGGTGCACGCTGTCGGACACGGTGGTCGGCGCGGGGGCGCGGGTGCTGCACACGGTCGCGGACGGGGCGGAGATCGGGCCGGAGGCGAAGGTGGGCCCGTACACGTATCTGCGGGCGGGTACGCGGCTGGGGACGGGGGCGAAGGCGGGCACGTATGTGGAGATGAAGAACGCGGATGTGGGGGCGGGGACGAAGGTGCCGCATCTGTCGTATGTGGGGGACGCGACGATCGGTGAGTTCACGAACATCGGTGCCGCGAGTGTGTTCGTCAACTACGACGGGGTGGCGAAGCACCACACGACGATCGGCAGTCATTGCCGTACGGGGGCGGACAACATGCTTGTTGCGCCGGTCACAATCGGGGACGGCGCGTATACGGCGGCGGGGTCGGTGATCACGAAGGATGTGCCGGCGGGTTCGCTGGCGGTGGCGCGGGGACAGCAGCGCAATATCGAGGGCTGGGTGGCCCGCAAGCGCCCGGGAAGCGCGGCGGCGCGGGCGGCGGAGGCGGCCCGCGACGCGGGCGCGGAGGGCGACGAGGGCGCCGGTCAGCAGGGGTGACGGCGTGGGGGTGGGCAGGTTCGGGGCGTACGGTGAGTAGGACACCCGACCGGCCGCCCGCCCGGCCGCCTGCCCCGATACCGAGGAGAACGTGCTGTGACCGGGATCAAGACGACCGGCCAGAAGAAGCTGATGCTTTTCACCGGCCGTGGCTATCCGCAGCTAGCCGAGGAGGTCGCACACCAGCTGGGTGTGGGCCTCGTTCCGACCAAGGCGTTCGACTTCGCCAACGGTGAGATCTACGTCCGTTTCGAGGAGTCGGCGCGGGGTGCCGACTGTTTCGTGATGCAGAGCCACACGACGCCCATCAACCAGTGGATCATGGAACAGATGATCATGGTGGATGCGCTGAAGCGGGCGTCGGCGCGCAGCATCACCGCGATCGTGCCGTTCTACGGCTATGCCCGGCAGGACAAGAAGCACCGCGGCCGGGAGCCGATTTCGGCCCGGCTGATCGCGGATCTGCTGAAGACGGCGGGCGCGGACCGCATTCTGACGGTGGATCTGCACACGGACCAGATCCAGGGCTTCTTCGACGGCCCGGTGGACCATCTGTTCGCGCTGCCGGTGCTGGCGGACTACGTGGCGTCGAAGACGGACCGGTCGAAGCTGACGGTGGTGTCGCCGGACGCGGGGCGGGTGCGGGTGGCGGACCGGTGGGGCGACCGGCTGGGCGCGCCGCTGGCGATCGTGCACAAGCGCCGCGATCCGGACGTGGCGCACCGGGTGACGGTGCACGAGGTCGTCGGGCACGTGGAGGGCCGGGTGTGCGTGCTGGTGGACGACATGGTGGACACCGGCGGCACGATCTGCGCGGCGGCGGACGCGCTGTTCGCGAACGGCGCGGAGGACGTGATCGTGGCGGCGACGCACGGGGTGCTGTCGGGCCCGGCGGGCGACCGGCTGAAGGGGTCGAAGGTCAGCGAGTTCATCTTCACGAACACGCTGCCGACGCCGGGCGAGCTGGAGCTGGACAAGATCACGGTGCTGTCGATGGCGCCGGTGATCGCGCGTGCGGTGCGCGAGGTGTTCGAGGACGGGTCGGTGACCAGCCTCTTCGACGAGCACGCGTAGCCGCCGCCGCGACGAAGATCGACTTGGGGCGGCCTCCCGCCGCCGGGTAGACTCACGGAGTTGCTCGGCGAGGGAGGCCGCCCCGGTTCGTCAAAGTTCCGGTGGTCCGGTGCTCCGTTATCGACGCGCTCTTCGTGGCAGGCCGATCGCGGCCGGGTGACCGTCCCGTCAGCTACACCTACTGCGAGGAGTGCAGTCATGGCCGAGTACAAGATCGCCGCGGAGGCGCGGACCGAGACCGGCAAGGGCGCGGCCCGCCGGCTGCGCCGCCAGGACAAGATTCCGGGTGTCGTCTACGGCCACGGCGGCGACCCGCGGCACGTGGCGCTCCCGAGCTACGACCTGCTGATGGCGCTGAAGACGTCGAACGTGCTGATCAGCCTGGAGGTCGACGGCAAGTCCGAGCTGGTCATCCCGAAGGACGTGCAGCGCGACACGCTGCGCAGCGGGGTGCTGAAGCACGTCGACCTGCTGGTCGTGAAGCGCGGCGAGAAGGTCTCCGTCGAGATCCCGATCCACGTGGAGGGCGACCTGGCGCCGGGCCAGAACCTCCTGGAGCACACCCTGCACGCGCTGCCCGTCGAGGCCGAGGCGACCAACATCCCGGAGTCGGTGACGGTCAGCGTCGAGGGCCTGGAGGCCGGCGCGACGGTGACGGCGCAGGACGTGAAGCTGCCGGCCGGCGTGACGCTCGCGGTGGAGGGCGACGACCCGGTGCTGCACGTGGTCGCGCCGCAGGCGGAGGAGCCGGCGGCGGAGGGCGAGACCGCCGAGGGCGAGGCCGTGGCCACCGAGGGCGCGTCCGAGGAGTGACGGCGGGCGGGCCGCGGCGTTCGCACGGCACGGGCAGGGTCCCGTACGTGCCCGCCGCGGCCCCGCGCCACCGGCCCGCCCCCCGTCCCCGTACGAGCACGCACCCCGGGAGAGCCAGCAGATGTCCGACGCCGCACAGCCGTGGCTCGTCGTGGGCCTGGGCAATCCGGGCCCGGGGTACGCGGGCAACCGGCACAACGTGGGCTTCATGGTCGCCGACCTGCTCGCCGAACGCGCGGGCGGCCGGTTCCGGACGCACAAGTCGCGGGCGCAGTCCGTGGAGGCGCGGCTGGGGCCGCCGGGGCCGCTGAGCCGCCGGATCGTGCTGGCCAAGCCGATGGCGTACATGAACCTGTCCGGCGGCCCGGTCGCGGCGCTGGCGGGCTTCTACAAGATCCCGCTCGACCGCCTCGTCGTCGTGCACGACGAACTCGATCTGGACTACGGCACGCTGCGGCTGAAGCGCGGCGGCGGCGACAACGGTCACAACGGGTTGCGGTCGCTGTCGCAGGCGCTGGGCCGGGAGTACCTCCGGGTACGTTTCGGGGTGGGCCGGCCGCCGGGGCGGATGGACGTCGCGGACTACGTGCTGAAGGACTTCTCGGCGGCCGAGCGCAAGGATCTCGACTACTTCGTGGACCGCGCGGCGGACGCGGTGGAGACGCTGGTCACCGAGGGGCTGGAGCGGGCCCAGAACACGTATAACGGGTGATCCGCCGCTCTGTCATCACAATGTGACCGAGTATTTCCCTGGCATGCACCCCACAGCCTTGACCGGCACCGCGTCGGCGACGGAAGCTGAGCCGCCCCCCAACTTCTCTTCCGTACGCCTTTCACTCACGAAGTTGGGTTTCACATGCGCACCATAGCTTCGGTCGGTGCGGTCGCCGCGACCGCCGCCGCGTCCCTGCTGCTCTCCGCTCCGGCGGCCCTGGCCACGGACACGTACACGGTCGAGCTGCGGCAGGAACTGCCGCGCACGACGGACTCGACCGCGGGCGGGGTTCCGCAGGAGAAGGAGTGCCCCGGGGTGCCGCGGGACCAGGACGGCTGGCACTTCGTCCTCCCCGGCAACTCCTCCGAGTTCGTCAAGCTGACCGTGACCTTCGAGCCGGGCGGCGAGCAGGTCATCACCGACTTCGGGCCGCCGTCGGACAAGCACGCGAACGTCGCGTCCGCTCCGGGCGCGCAGCTCACCTCGGCGGTGGCCGAGGTGGAGGGCGGCGAGCTGGAGCTGTTCAACCTCTCGCACACCTGCCCCAGCATGGAGACGCCGACCGAGAGCCCCTCGCCCTCGACCAGCATGCCCCCGACCGACGCCCCCACGGACGAGCCGTCCGAGCCGGCGGAGGAGCCGAGTGAGCCCGGCGAGGAGAGCACGCCCCCGGCCGACGACGCGACGCCCACGGAGTCCAATGCGCCCGGCGCGCAGGGCGGTGGCGACGACGACGGCGGCCTGGCCGCGACCGGCGCGTCGGTGACGGGTATCTCGGTCGTCGCGGCGGGCCTGCTGGGCCTGGGCGGCTACCTGGTGCTCCGCCGCCGCGGCATGCGCGGCCAGCACTGACACCCCGCGGTACGGCCCCCACCCGCCGGGTGGGGGCCGTACCCGTATGCGGGCTCGGGGGGGGGACGGTCCACGCGCGGCGTACGGACACGGGAACGCCGCCCCGCCGCCCCGAGTCACCCCGTCAGCAGCAACGTCCGCCGCGGCAGCGTGACGCCACCGCCCGCCGCCCCGGCAGCGGGACGCCACCCCTCCGCCCCGCCGCCCCGACCGGAGGTCACCCCGTGTTGCGGAGGCCCGCCGCCACCCCGTTCACCGTCAGCAGCAGCGCCCGCCCCAGCAACGGATCCGGCTCCTCCCCCCGCTCGGCGGCCTCCCGCTGCCGCCCCAGCAGCGTCACCTGCAGATACGAGATCGGGTCGAGGTAGGCGTCGCGGACGCGGAACGTCTGCTGCAACACCGGGTTGGCCTCCAGCAGCTCGCTCTCCCCGGTGATGCGCAGCACCTCGCTGACCGTCAGCTCGTGCTCGGCCTCGATCGCGGCGAAGATGTGCTTCAGCTCGTCGGGCACGAGTGTGTCGACGTAGTGCCGGGCGATCCGCAGGTCGGTCTTGGCGAGCGTCATCTCGACGTTGGCCAGGAAGTTGCGGAAGAAGTGCCAGTGCTCGTACGCCTCCTCCACCACCGCGTCGAGCCCCGCCTCCCGCGCCGCCCGCAGCCCGGAGCCGACGCCGAACCACCCCGGCACGATCTGCCGCGACTGCGTCCAGCCGAAGACCCACGGGATCGCCCGGAGCCCGTCGAGCCCCGCGCCGGTGTCGGGGCGGCGGGAGGGCCGGGAGCCGAGGTGCAGGTCGGCGAGCTGGTCGACGGGGGTGGAGGCGAAGAAGTAGGCGGGGAGGTCGGGGTCGTCGACGAGGCGGCGGTAGGCGGCGTGGGCGGCGTCGGAGACGACGTCCATGGCGGCGTCCCAGCGGGTCAGCGCCTCCACCGACTGACGGGGCGCGGTGTGCAGGGCGGACGCCTGGAGGGTGGCGGCGACGGTGAGTTCGAGGTTCTCCCGGGCCAGGGACGGCACGAGGTACTTGTCGGAGATGACCTCGCCCTGCTCGGTGACCTTGATCTCGCCTTCGAGGGTGCCCCAGGGCTGGGCGAGGATCGCGTCGTGGGTGGGGCCGCCGCCGCGGCCGACGGTGCCGCCGCGGCCGTGGAAGAGGCGGAGCCGTACGCCGTGCCGGTGGGCGACGTCGCGCAGCCGGCGCTGGGCGCGGTGGATCTCCCACTGGGAGGTGGTGATGCCGCCGAACTTGGAGGAGTCGGAGTAGCCGAGCATGACCTCCTGCACGTCGCCGCGGAGCGAGACGAGGCGGCGGTAGGAGGGGTCGGAGAGCATGGCGTCGAGGAGGTCGTCGGCGATCCGCAGTTCGTCGGTGGTCTCCAGGAGCGGCACGATGCCGATCTTCGCCCAGCCGGCGTGCAGGTCGAGGAGCCCGGCCTCGCGGGCGAGGACGGCGGCGGCGAAGACGTCGTCGGCGCCCTGGCACATGGAGATGATGTACGACTCGATGACCTCGGGCCCGAAGGCGTCGATGGCCTTCTTGACCGTCTCGAAGACGCCGAGGGTCTTCGCCCCGGCGGCGTCGAGCGGCGCGGGGGTGGGGGCGAGGGGGCGGCGGGAGCGCAGCTCCCGGGCGAGGAGGCCGCGGCGGTAGTCGCGGGGCATGTCGAGGTAGCGCCAGGACTCCTCGCCGAGCCGGTCGAAGAGCTGGCCGAGGGCGTGGTGGTGGGCGTCGGCGTGTTCGCGTACGTCCATGGTGGCGAGCTGGAGGCCGAAGGCGGCGACGGTGCGGATGGTGCGCTCCAGCCGGCCGTCGGCGACGAGTGAGCCGCGGTGTTCGCGCAGCGAGGTCTGCACGAGGGTCAGCTCGTCGATGAGCTCCTGGGTGCCGAGGTAGTCGCGGCCGGGGACGTGGGCGCTGCCGTCGGCGAGGCGGCGGCGGGTGTTGAGGAGCTTCTGCCGGATGCAGGTGGCCTTGAGCCGGTAGGGCTCCTCGGCGTTGAGCCGCTTGTAGCGGGGGCTGATCTCGGGGAGCAGCTCCAGGTCGTGCCGGACGGACTCCAGCAGCTCGTCGGTGGCGCCGCCGTTGCGGATGGAGTTGGACAGGGCGGAGCGCAGGTCGTCGACGTGGCCGATGGCCTCGGTGATGCCGTGTTCGTGCTGGAGCAGGAGGACGTCCCAGGTGACCTGGGGGGTGACGTTGGGGTTGCCGTCGCGGTCGCCGCCGATCCAGGTGCCGAAGGTCAGCGGGCGGGTGCCGGGCGGCAGGACGGCGGCCTGGTCGACGCCGGCGCGCTCCAGCTCGGCGGCGAGGTCTTCGAGGACGTCGCCGACGGCGCCGCGGTTGAGCTCGTCGAGGTAGTAGATGGCGTTGCGGGCCTCGTCGGCGGGCTCGGGGCGGACGACGCGCAGCTCGTCGGTCTGCCAGATGAGGTCGATGTCCTCGGCGAGCCGGCGGTCGCAGCGGCGGCGGTCGGCGTCGGAGGTGCCCTCGTCGGCCTCCAGCAGCCGGGCGACGTCGCGGAGCTTGGTGAGGACGGAGCGGCGGGCGGCCTCGGTGGGGTGGGCGGTGAAGACGGGGCGTACGCCGAGGCTGGCGATGGTCTCGCGCAGGTGTTCGGGGTCGGCGTCCTTCAGCATGTCGGCGGTACGGGCCAGGCTGCCGCCCTCCGCCGCCCGGCGGGCCCGGAACTCGCGGCCGCGGTGCACCTGCTCGGTGACGTTGGCGAGGTGGAAGTAGGTGGAGAAGGCGCGGACGAGCCGGGCGGCGGTCTCCAGGTCGACGGTGCGCAGCAGCTCGGCGGCGGCGTCGCCGTCGGTGCGGGTGAGGGCGCGGACACGTTCGACGAGGTCGAGCAGCTCGGGCCCGTCCTGGCGGACGAGGGTCTCGCCGAGCAGGTCGCCGAGGCGGCGGATGTCGGCGCGCAGCTCGGCGTTGCCGGCGGCCGCGGCGCCCGGGTCGGGGCCGGCGACGGCTCCGGCGGGGCGGTGCGCGTGGGTGTCGGCACTGGTCACTGGTGCGGCTCCTTGGCGTGCGGCGCTGGTGTTTCCGCCCGCCGCGTGCGAGAGCGCGGCGGGCCGGGGTGCGGACCGCGCTGTCCGACGCCCCCACATTAGTAGGCCCTGCTTGCTGCCCGGGTGGGCGAAGCCCGCCGGGTCGCGGCATGGGAACCGGCGTCTGCGGGCACTCAACAGGTGTTCCTTCCACGCGGGCGCGGAAGTACGCCCGTGCGGACCGTGCCTCTTTCAGCCCGTAACTGAGGCATGCCATACTTACGCCAACGTAGGTTACGGGACCGTAGCCTCCGGTCGATGTTCTCCCGTCCCTATGTCCCCGTCCATGTTCCCCAGCCTCCGAGGGATGCCCATGCCGTCCACGCCCGATGTGATCGACGAGCAGCCACGCCCGGCCACGGTCCCCGCCGAGTCCGCGACGCTCGGCGGTGAGAGCAAGAGGTCGGTCGAGCAGATCACGCTGCTGGCCTTCATCGTGCTGCCGTTCGTCGCGCTGGTGGGGGCCATCCCGCTGGCCTGGGGCTGGGGGGTGAGCTGGCTCGACCTCGGGCTGATGGTGTTCATGTACTTCCTCGGCCTGCACGGGGTGACCGTCGGGTTCCACCGGTACTTCACGCACGGCTCGTTCAAGGCGAAGAAGCCGCTGCGGGTGGCGCTGGCGATCGCCGGGTCGATGGCGGTCGAGGGCCCGATCGTGCGCTGGGTCGCGGACCACCGCAGGCACCACAAGTTCTCCGACGCCGAGGGCGACCCGCACTCCCCCTGGCGGTTCGGCGAGACGGTTCCGGCGCTGATGAAGGGCCTGTGGTGGGCCCACATCGGCTGGATGTTCGACGAGGAGCAGACCCCGCAGAACAAGTACGCGCCGGATCTGATCAAGGACACCGCGGTCCGCCGGGTGTCGCGTCAGTTCGTGCTGTGGACGACGGTGTCGCTGGTGTTCCCGCCGCTGGTCGGCGGGCTGGTCACCTGGTCGTGGCAGGGGGCGCTGTCGGCGTTCTTCTGGGCGTCGCTGGTCCGGGTGGCGCTGCTGCACCACGTCACGTGGTCGATCAACTCGATCTGCCACGCGGTCGGCAAGCGCCCGTTCAAGTCCCGGGACCGCTCGGGGAACGTGTGGTGGCTGGCCGTCCTGTCCGGCGGCGAGTCCTGGCACAACCTGCACCACGCGGACCCGACCTGCGCGCGGCACGGCGTGATGAAGGGCCAGATCGACTCCAGCGCGCGGATCATCCGCTGGTTCGAGAAGCTGGGCTGGGCGTACGACGTGCGCTGGCCGAGCGAGTCCCGTATCGAGTCGAAGCGCAACAAGGACGACGACGCGGGCCGGGGCGCGGGCAAGGCCGCCGGCAAGGAGTCGGCCGGGGCCGCCGGGTCGGCCCGGCGTGAGGAGGCCGCCGCCGAAGCGGCATGATGGTGCCCGTGGCTACCGGCGGTAAGACCAGCGCGGGCAACAGCGGTGACGGCGGCGAGGGGAAGCCCCCGCGCCGGACCCGGCGGCGGATGACGGGCAAGGAGCGCCGCGAACAGCTCCTCGACGTGGGCCGCACGCTGTTCGCGGCGCGCGGCTTCGAGGCGACGTCCGTGGAGGAGATCGCGTCGAAGGCGGGCGTGTCCAAGCCGGTGGTGTACGAGCACTTCGGCGGCAAGGAGGGGCTGTACGCGGTCGTCGTGGACCGGGAGATGCGGCAGCTCCTCGACATGGTGGCGAGCGCGCTGACCGCGGGGCATCCGCGGGAGCTGCTGGAGCAGGCGGCGTTCGCGCTGCTGGACTACATCGACGAGTACACCGACGGCTTCCGCATCATGGTGCGGGACTCCCCGGTGGCCCAGTCGCACGGCTCGTTCGCCTCGCTGATCAGCGACATCGCCACCCAGGTGGAGGACATCCTGGGGCTGGAGTTCAAGTCGCGCGGGTTCGATCCGAAGCTGGCGCCGCTGTACGCGCAGGCGCTGGTGGGGATGGTGGCGCTGACCGGGCAGTGGTGGCTGGACGTGCGGAAGCCGAAGAAGGCGGAGGTCGCGGCGCATCTGGTGAACCTGGCCTGGCACGGCCTGGGCGACCTGGAGGCGAAGCCGCGGCTGATAGGCCACCGCCGGGCCTAGCGCGCGGTACGCGCCGAGGGGGCCGCCCGGCGGCGCCGGGCGGCGCCGGGTCGTCCGGTGGAGGTCCGGCGGCGGTCCGGACGCCCGCGGGGGCCGGGGCCACGCGCCGGTCCGGATGCCGCGCGGGTCCCGGGCCGGGGCCCGGGGGCGGCGGGGCCCCTACGCCGCCTGGAACTCCAGCCGGTTGCCGACCGGATCCGCGGTGTGGAAGCGCCGTACGCCCGGGATCTCGCCGTCGGCCCAGGTCACGTCGTGGCCGCGGGCGGCCAGCCGGCGGGCCAGCGCGTCGAGGTCGGTGACGATCAGCGCGGGGTGCGCCTTGCGGGCCGGGCGGAAGTCCTGCTCGACGCCGAGGTGCAGCACGACGGCGCCGGAGCGGAACCAGCAGCCGCCGCGGGCTGCGAGCACCGCCGGCTTGGGCTCCTCGGTCATGCCGAGCACGTCTCCGTAGAAGACGCGCAGCAGCTCCTCGCTCCCGGCGGGGACGGCGAGCTGAACGTGGTCGATTCCGGTGATCACGGGGCGACTCCCAGCGCGAAGATGCGGCGGAACGGGAACGGGGTGCCGTGCGGGCCCGGCGGGTAGGCGGTGCGCAGCAGGGCGGCGTAGGCGGTGACGAAGGCGTCGGCCGCGTCGCCGAGGGCGTCGAGGACGGGCCGCAGGCCGGTGCCGGTCACCCAGTCCAGCACCGGGTCGGCGCCGTGCAGGAGGTGGGTGTACGTGGTCTCCCAGGCGTCGGCCGCGCAGCCGAGGTCGTAGAGCAGCTCCAGGTACGCGACGGGTTGCAGGACCGGCCGGTCGGGCAGCACGCCGTCGAGCCGGTCGCGCCAGCGCGGGTCGCGGGTGAGCTGCCGCATCAGGGCGTGGCTGGGGGCGTCGAAGTTGCCGGGGACCTGGAAGGCGAAGGTGCCGCCGGGGGCGAGGCCGGCGAGCCAGCGGGGAAAGTGCTCCCAGTGGTCGGGCACCCACTGGAGCACGGCGTTGCCGAAGATCAGGTCGTACGTTCCGGGCTCCGGCGTCCAGTCGGCGAGGTCGGCGGGCGCGAAGTCGATCCGGCCCCCGCCGGGCGTGGGGCCGGCGTGCGCGGCGGCGGCGCGGAGCATGTCGGGCGAGCTGTCGTACCCGGTGAGGTGGGCGTCGGGCCAGCGGGCGGCGAGCAGCGCGGTGCCGTTGCCGGTGCCGCATCCGATGTCGGCGATCCGGGCGGGCCGGCGCGGCGGGTCGCCGACGCGGGCGAGAAGGTCCGTGAGCGGACGGGTGCGGGCTCCCTCGTGGCGCAGGTACTGCCGCGGGTCCCAGGAGGGTGAGGTCATGGTGTCAGCGTTCCGCCCATGTATCTCGATGTCAAGAGACTTCATGTCGACAGACCAACTACACTGATCGCATGCGGGACGAGGTGGACCGGCTGGTCGCGGCGTGGCGCCGGGAGCGCCCCGACCTCGACGTGGAGCCGCTGGAGGTGCTGAGCCGGGTGAGCCGGCTGGCCCGCCACCTGGACCGGGCGCGGCGGCTGGCCTTCGCGGAACACGGCCTGGAGGGCTGGGAGTTCGACGTCCTCACCGCGCTGCGCCGGGCCGGCGACCCGTACCAGCTCTCCCCCGGCCAGCTCCTCACCCAGACCCTCGTGACCTCCGGGACCATGACCAACCGCATCGACCGGCTGGCGAAGAAGGACCTGGTCGAGCGGCTGCCGGACCCCAGCGACCGGCGCGGGGTCCTCGTACGGCTCACCGCGGAGGGCCGGGAGCGCGCGGACGCGGCGCTGGCGGCGCTGCTGGCGCAGGAGCGGGCGATCCTGGCGGAGCTGCCGACGGAGCGGCGCCGGGAGCTGGCGGCGCTGCTGCGGCAGCTGACGGCGCCGTTCGACAACGTCCCGTAGCGGGCCGCCCGGCGCGGACGCGCCGCGTCAGCGCGCGCGGAGTTCGGCCGCGGCGGAGGACGCGAGGTCCTCGGCCATCTCGCAGAGTTTCTCCGTGGGCGGGCGCCCGCCGACGTCCAGCCGCACCATCTCGGCGGCGGTCTCGGCGCCCTGGCCGCTGTACCTGCGGTACTCGACGAAGGCGGAGCACGTGGCGCCGTCGTCGTCCGGCTCCACCACGGTGCGGTACCCGCTCGGCCGGACGGTGGTGACGGCGTCCTCCCCGGACTTGGGCTGGTCGCGGAAGAAGGCGATCTTCACGTCCAGGCCGCCGTCGTCGTTCGCCCACTCGCAGCTCCAGTTGGCGACGCCGGTGCTCGGGACGTCGTCCTTGAGGCCGGACACGGCCGACAGCGCCCGGGCGTCCAGCAGCCGGCAGGCGTCCGCCCAGGCGAGCGACCTGCTCGGGTAGGCCGGCTGGCGGCGTGGGAGCGGGCCCCGGTCGAGGACCTCGGCCGCGCTCTCCGCGGCCCGGTCCGCGACCGTGCACAGGGTCGCGGCGCCGCCGACGACGGTGCCCTTGCCCATGTTGACCCGTACGCCCACGAGCCCGCCCCCGGTGGCGGTGTCGGACGACAGCAGCAGCGTGCACTCGTCACTCTCCGGCTCCTCCCGGTGGATGTCGATCCTCCCGATGGTGCGGGAGGGCTCGGCGCCCTCGGGCGGGGTGCCCTCCCGCAGGCTGAGCGACACGTCGATCCGGGTCTCCTCGTCGATCTCCAGCAGGACGTCGCACTGGTCGAAGTTCCCGTAGTCCACGTCCACGCGGACGTCCTCCGCGCCGAACTGACCGAAGGCGGCGGGGTCCGCCATGGCGCACACGTCGGCCGTGTGCGGATCGGCGATCAGCGCGTTCGACGCGCTCTTCGCGTCGTCTCCCCGCGGGGTGCTCCCGGCGTCGTCGTGGCCGGGGACGACGAGGAACGCCAGGGCCAGCAGCGCGACGGCGCCGAGAGCGGCGGCGGCCAGCGGCAGCCGCCACCGCCGGCGCGGGGCGCCGGTGCCGGTCGTGGCGGTGCCCCCCGCGGGGCCGCCCCCCGGGGCCGTGTCCCCCGCGGCCGTACCGCCCGGAGCCGTGTCTTGCGGGACCGTGTCTTCCAGGATCGTGTCTCCCGGGACCGTGTCTGCCGCGGCCGTGCCGCCCGCGGCACCGGCCTCGGGGGCGGCGTCCCCGGAGGTTCCCTGCCCGGGCGCGGCCACGGCCGCCAGGAGCCGCCCGGCCTCGGCGGCGTCGGGGCGTTGCCGGAAGTCGCGTCGCAGCATGGCGGCGAGCACGGGAGCAAGCAGCCCCACGGCGGGGTCCAGCTCGACGACACCCCGCTCCGCCTTCCAGTACCTCAGCCACTCGCCCTGCTCGCCGGCGTCCTCCGGGTCGGCCTCGTCCCCCGTCCCGGCGGAGACGGCGTCCGCACGGCACGTGCCCCCGCGCGGCGGCGCCCCGGTGACCAGCGCGTGAAGGGTCGCGGCCAGGCAGAACACATCCGAGGCCGGCTGCGGGTGGTTGCCCCGGGCCACCTCGGGGGCGGCGTAGTCCGGGGTGTAGCTGACGGGCCCTTCGAGAGTGATCGTCTCGGTGCCGCCGGTCCGGTGGACGGCCCCGAAGTCGAGCAACTTCGCGTCCCCCTGCCGGGTGAGACCGATGTTGGCGGGCTTGACGTCGCAGTGGACGATGCCCGCCTCATGTAACGCCGCCAGCGCGGCCGCGAGCTGCGCGCCGATACGGGCCGCCTGCTCGGGGGAGAACCTCGGCCTCCGGTCGAGGCCGCCGCCCGGCACGTACTCCATGACGAACCAGAAGGCCCGCGCCCCGGACTCGTCCGGCTCCGCGGGCACGACGTCGAACAGCGTCACGACGTGGGGGTGGTCACGGAACTTGGCCATGGCACGCGGCTCGCCCAGCAGTTGCCGCACCGCGGTCCCGCCGGGACCGCCCGCCCGCTCCGGCTTCAGCGCGACGTCCTGGCCCAGCACCGTGTCCGCGGCCCGCCACACGTCCCCGCCCCGCCCCGTGCCGAGCACCTCCTTGAGCACGTAGCGCTCGGCGAAAATGTCCCCGGAACGCACGAGTCTCCCCTCGGTCGAGTTGTCCCTGACGGCCGGAGCCGCGCACGCCTCGGTCCAGCCTACTGAGGGCTACGGGCCCGGTACGGGCCGTATGGAGGGTGTACCCAGAGTCTTCACAAATCGCGCCTCGGCCGGGCCGGTACGCGCCGGGGACAGCACGGCCGGCCGGACACGCGGCGGGCGGGCGGGCGGACCGCTTCCGCACCCGCCGCGGCGCTAGCCGCCCACCCGGGCCGGCTCGCCCAGGTCCACCGGGCCCACGCCCGCGCGGCGGGCGAGCGCGACGGCGGCCAGCGTCGAGTGCACCCCGAGCTTGCCCAGCACGTTCTGCATGTGCGTACGGACCGTGTGCGGCGACAGGTACAGCCGCTCGGCGACCGCCTTGCGGCCCAGGCCCGCGACCATGCAGCGCAGCACCTCGTGCTCCCGCGGGGTCAGCGACTCGACCAGCTGCTCGCTCTCCGTACGGTGCTCCCGGGCCGCCGTCAGCTCCCGCAGCACGCCGGTGAGCAGCGCGGGAGGCAGATGGGTCTCGCCGCGGAGCACACCGCGGATCACCGCCAGCAGCCGGGACAGCGAGCTGTCCTTGGCGACCCAGCCGAAGGCCCCGGCCTGGAGCGCCGCCGCCGCGCGCGCGGGGTCGTCGCGGGCGGCGAGGACCACCGTGCGCGTCTGCGGGTGCGCCGCGCGGACGCGCGCGGTGAGCGATACCCCGCCCGGCCCGCCGGGCACCGGCGCACCGGGCGCCGCCGCGGCGGGCGACGCGCCGTTCCCCGCGACGGCTTGCGCGGGCGCGGGCGCCGGCACCGCGGGCGCCTCGCGGTCGAGGTCGGCGTCGACCAGGAACACGTCGAACCGGCGGCCCTCCGCGGCGGCCCGCTCCAGCGAGCGCAGCGCCGCGTGACCGCTGCCGGCCGGCAGCACGTCGACATCCGGCTCGGCCGCCAGCGCCGCGGCCAGCGACTCGGCGAACACGCGGTGGGCATCGGCCACCAGGACCCGGATCCGAACCACGGACACCCCCATGTCACGGACGACCAGAACTCGCGGAATACGGCGCACAAAGCGGGAAGCACAAGCATGAGCTGCGGCCGCCGCCGCGTCCCATAGCTACCCCGCCCCGTGCGCCGTACCCACGACTCTCGTCCCCTGAACGGCACCGGCCCCCACCGGTGCTGCCCCCACAGCGTAGGGCGCGGGACCGACAAGGGAAGCCCAACGGCGAACTTTCCGTGGCGAGTTCGCCACGCGGCGTAGAAACCGGCCGGATAGGGGCCCGTTCCGGATGGATTCCGGAGTTCCGGCGGGCACGGGGGCGGTAAGGCTGTACGTTGCCGGGGCAGTGGACCCCGGGGGAGGGCGTGATGGCCGTTCGGCTGATCGTGGTCGACGAGCACCGCCTGCTCGCCGAGGCTCTGGCGTCCGCGCTCAGGCTGCGCGGGCACCGGGTGCTGGCCGCGGCCGCACCCACGGCGGGCGCCGCGGAGCTGGTGGTGAGCAGAGGGCCTGAGGTGTGCCTGCTGGGCACGGCGGCGCCGGCCGCGCCCGGGGCGTTCGACCCGGTGCTGCGGATCAAGCGGGAGCGGCCGCAGATTGCGGTGGTGGTGCTCGGCCCGGTGCCGAACCCGCGCGGCATCGCGGCGGCGTTCGCCGCGGGCGCCTCCGGTTACGTACGGCACGACGAGCGCATCGAGGGCGTGGAGCGGGCGCTGGTCAAGGCGCGGGCCGGGGAGGCGGCGGTGGCGCCGCAGCTGCTGCAGAGTGCGTTCACGGAGCTGCTCAACCCGGCGGCGGAGCCGGACGACGAGGGCGCCCGGCTGCTTCAGCTGCTCACCCCGCGGGAGGTCGAGGTGCTGGTGCGGGTGGCGGAGGGCGAGGACACGCGGCTGATCGCGGAAGGGATGCGAATAGCGGCGAGCACGGCCCGTACGCACGTGCAGCGGGTGCTGATGAAGCTCGGGGTGGGTTCGCGGCTCGAAGCCGCGGCGCTGGCGGCCCGTACGGGGCTGCTGGACCGCGCCGCCGCCCGCCCGGCGGCGGACGGCGACGGCACGGGGTAGGCCCGGACGACCGCCCGTACGGCGCACGCGTCCACGCGCGCGTACGCGTCAGTGGCCCTCCGGCCCGTCCCCTCCCCGCATCGCCTCCGCCAGCTCCTCCGCCGACGGCGGGTGCATCGGCCGCAGCAGCTGCCACGCCAGGAAGAACAGCCCGAGCGCCAGCATCCCGAGCCCCGTCCACAGGTTGATGCGCACGTCCTCCGCCTTCGCGATCTCCGCGCCGGAGTCGAAGGCGCCGACGATCACGAGGATCACGCCGTACACGACGAACAGCCCGCCGATCAGCCGCCGTACGTCGAACAGCCTGCTGGCCGTCGCCGACTTCCGCTCCAGCTCCTCGACCGTCTGCGCCAGCTCGCCGGTGTCCGGCACGCCGTGGTCCGGGCCCCCGTGGCCCGGACCGCCGTGGCCCGGGCCGTCCGGGCGCCGGTTGCTCTCGCTCATGGTGCGCTCCTAGAAGGAGAAGGGGATGTAGCAGGCGGCGGCCAGGACGATCGCGCCCCAGCCCAGCAGGGCCGGGCTGCGGTACCAGGCGTCGTCCCCCTCCGCCGGGGGCTCGGACATGCCCGGGGAGCGGGTGCCGTAGACGAGGCCCGCGAGCTGCTCGGCGGGCTTGGGGGAGGTGAACGCGGTGACGATCACCATCGCGGCCGCGCCGGCGACGAAGCCGACGATCGCCGAGACGAAGTTGGCGCCCTGGTCGGTGGGGATGCTGATGACCTCCTGCTTGTAGATCCAGAAGTAGTTGAGCATCGCGGCGACCGTGCCGACGAGCAGCCCCCAGAAGCCGGACTTCACGGACGTGCGCTTCCAGAACATGCCGATGATGAAGACGACGAACATCGGCACGTTGAAGAAGGAGAAGAGCGTCTGCAGATAGCTCATGATGTTGCTGAAGCTGGACGCGATGAACGCCGTGCCGACGCTCGCCGCCACGCCGATCACGGTGATGATCCGCCCGAAGCGCAGGTAGTACGCGTCGGTCTGGCCGCGCTTGACGTAGGGCTCCCAGATGTCGGTGGTGAACACGGTGTTGAACGAGGAGACGTTCGCCGCCATACCGGCCATGAACGCCGCCAGCAGCCCGGTGACGGCGACGCCCAGGACGCCGTTGGGCAGCAGCTGCTCCATGAGGTACGGGATCGAGTCGTTGTACGTCAGGTCCGAGCCGGACGTGCCGATCTTCGGCACGAGGGCGGCCGCGGCCAGCCCGGGGATCATCACCAGGAAGACGATGAAGACCTTCGGGTACGCGCCGATGAGCGGCGTGCGCTTGGCGGCGGAGAGGTTCCTGGCGGACAGCGCGCGCTGCACCTCGGCGAAGTTGGTGGTCCAGTAGCCGAAGCTGAGGACGAAGCCGAGGCCGAGGACGATGGTCAGCCAGTTGGCGCCCAGCGGGTTGTCGCTGCCGATGCCGGTGCCGCCCCAGGCGGTCACGAAGTCGCCGCCGCGGGACTCGGTGAGGGTGTCGCTGAGGCCGTCCCAGCCGCCGACGCGCTTGAGCGCGAGGATCGTCAGCGGCAGCAGGGCCGCGATGATGACGAAGAACTGCAGCACCTCGTTGTAGACCGCGGAGGACAGCCCGCCGAGGGTGATGTACACGAGCACGACGGCGGCGGAGATGACGATGGCGACCCACTCCGGCCAGCCGAGGAGCGCCTCGACGACGATGGCCATGGCGTAGAGGTTGACGCCGGCGATGAGCACGGCGGCGAAGGAGAAGAGCACCGAGCTGAGCAGGTGGGCACCGCGGTCGTAGCGGTGCAGCAGGAACTCCGGCACCGAGCGGACCTTCGAGCCGTAGTAGAAGGGCATCATCACCAGGCCGAGGAAGACCATGGCCGGGATGGCGCCGATCCAGTACCAGTGGGTGGTGTAGACGCCGTACTGGGCGCTGTTGGCGGCCATGCCGAGGATCTCGGTGGCACCGAGGTTGGCGGAGATGAACGCCAGGCCGGTGATCCAGGCGGGCATGGAGCGCCCGGAGAGGAAGAAGTCGAGGCTGGTCTTGACGCTTCGCCGGGCCAGGAACCCGATGCCGAGCACGACGACGAAGTACAGGGCCATGATCACGTAGTCGAGGGCGTTGGTGTCGAGCCGCAGCTCTGCCGCGAGTGGGTGCATGGGTTCAGGTCCGCTTCATTGCGCGGTGGCGTTGGATTCCGAATGCTTCTGTGGGGACTGTTCTGTTGCCTGCTGGATACCGCACCCAGAATGTCCGATAAGGGAAAATTTGGCGGGACCGACGCTCCGGCGTTGACTCCCCTGTTGGCTTGTGGTTCATTGTGTTCGATTGTGTTTGGGCAGCGACCGGACCGTGACGACCGGCAGGCAGGGCAGGCCAGGGCCGAGGAAGAGGCTCCAGTGAAGAAGACGCACACGCAGCTCGCGGACGGGCGCGAGCTGATCTACTTCGACGCGCGTGACGACGCCGTCCGGGACGCGGCCGACCGCCGCCCCCTGGAGCCGACACGCACCGCGTCGGAGGCGCGCTTCGACCCGCTGCGCGGCGAGTGGGTGGTCGTCGCCTCGCACCGCCAGGGCCGCACGTACCACCCGCCCGCCGACGAGTGCCCCCTGTGCCCCTCGCGGAACGGACGGCACACCGAGATCCCCGCCGACGACTACGACGTCGCCGTCTTCGAGAACCGCTTCCCCTCACTGACCGGCGGGCCCGGCCCGGCGACCGGCGAGCCGCCGTTCACCCGCGCCCCCGGCGCGGGGCGCTGCGAGGTCGTCTGCTTCACCTCCGACCACGACGCCTCCTTCGCCGACCTCTCCCCCGCCGGGGCGGCGCTGGTGCTGGAGGCGTGGACCGACCGCTCCGCGGAACTGGCCGAACTCCCCGGCGTGGAGCAGGTCTTCTGCTTCGAGAACCGCGGCAGGGAGATCGGCGTCACCCTCGGCCACCCGCACGGCCAGATCTACGCCTACCCGTACGTCACCCCGCGCACCGCCCAGATGATGCGCTGCGTGGCGGACCACCGGGCGAAGACGGGCGAGAACCTCTTCGACACCGTGGTCCGCGCGGAGGCGGCGGCCGGGACGCGGGTGGTGCTGGAGAGGGCGCACTGGGTGGCCTTCGTGCCGTACGCGGCGCACTGGCCGTACGAGGTGCACCTCTACCCGCGCCGGCGGGTGCCGGACCTGCCGGCGCTGGACGACGCGGCGCGGGCGGAGTTCCCGGAGGTGTATCTCGAACTGCTGCGCAGATTCGACCGTATCTTCGGGCCGGACGAGCCGCCGACGCCGTACATCTCGGCGTGGCACCAGGCGCCCGTGCGGGCGGCGGGGCGCGATGACTACGCTCTGCACCTGGAGCTGTTCACGATTCGGCGGAGCCCGGGGAAGTTGAAGTACCTGGCGGGTTCGGAGTCCGCGATGGACGCCTTTGTCACGGATGTGCCGCCGGAGCGGGCGGCCGAACGACTGCGAGAGGTAGCGAGCGCGTGATGTCTGCCGACGGCACCCCGGCCCGCCCCGCGACGGACATCCCGGCGGCCGACATCCCGACGACCGACGCCCCGACGACCGACACGCCGCCCGAGCAGGCGGCCGAACGACTGCGAGAGGTAGCGAGCGCGTGAGTGAGAACGCGGCCCCGGGCGGCCGGAGGTATCTCGTGACCGGCGGGGCCGGGTACGTGGGGAGCGTCGTCGCGGCGCACCTGCTGGCGGCCGGGCACCGGGTGACGGTGGTCGACGACCTGACGACCGGGTTCCGCGACGGGGTGCCGGAGGGCGCCGAGTTCATCGAGGACCGGATCCAGCACGCCGCGAAGTGGCTGGACTCCTCGTACGACGGCGTGCTGCACTTCGCCGCCTCGTCGCAGGTCGGCGAGTCCGTCGCGCACCCCGAGAAGTACTGGCGCAACAACGTCGGCGGCACCCTGGAGCTGCTCGCCGCGATGCGCGACGCGGGAGTACGGCGGCTGGTGTTCTCCTCCACCGCCGCCACCTACGGCGAGCCGCAGTCCGTGCCGATCACCGAGGACGCCGTCACCGCGCCGACCAACCCGTACGGGGCCTCCAAGCTCGCCGTCGACCAGATGATCGGCGGCGAGTGCCACGCCCACGGCCTCGCCGCCGCGTCGCTGCGCTACTTCAACGTCGCCGGCGCGTACTTCCCGCCGGCCGGCGGCGGCCCGTACGGCGAGCGCCACGACCCCGAGTCGCACCTCATCCCGCTGGTGCTCCAGGTGGCCCTGGGCCGGCGCGAGTCGATCTCCGTCTTCGGCGACGACTACCCGACCCCGGACGGCACCTGCATCCGCGACTACATCCACGTCGCCGACCTCGCCGAGGCGCACCTCCTCGCGCTCGACGCCGTACGCCCCGGCGAGCACCGCATCTGCAACCTCGGCAACGGCGCGGGCTTCTCCGTGCGCGAGGTCGTCGAGACGGTGCGCCGGGTGACGGGGCACGCCGTGCCCGAGGTGGTCGCGCCGCGGCGGGCGGGGGACCCGGCGGTGCTGGTGGCGTCGGCGGAGGCCGCGAAGGAGCAGCTGGGCTGGCGGCCGTCGCGTACGGACCTGGACGGGATCGTGTCCGACGCCTGGGACTTCGCACAGCGGGTCACGGGCGCGGGGGAAGGCGGAGGGGACCGATGACGGCTGGAGAGACGGCGGAGACGCGGACGGCTGCGGGTGCGGGCGCGGAGGCGACCGCCGTGGCGGAGACCGCCGCGGCGTTCGCCGAGCTGTACGGGGAGCAGCCCGCCGGGGTCTGGGCGGCACCCGGCCGCGTCAACCTCATTGGCGAGCACACCGACTACAACGACGGCTTCGTCATGCCGCTCGCCCTCCCGCACACCACCCTCGCCGCCGCCCGCCGCCGCGACGACGGCGTGCTGCGGCTGCACTCCGGCGACGCCGGCTCCCGCCTCGTGGAACTGAACGTCGACGGCATCGACCCCCTGACAGTCGGCGGCGACCGCGGCGGCTGGGCCGCGTACCCGACGGGCGTGGTGTGGGCGCTGCGCCGCATGGCCGACGGCTTCGCGGACTTCCGCGGCGCCGACATCCACTACGAGAGCACGGTCCCCACGGGCGCCGGGTTGTCCTCGTCGGCGGCGCTGGAGGTGTCCACGGCGCTGGCGCTCAGCGACCTGTGCGGCCTGGGTCTCGACCCCGTGGGGCTGGCGAAGGTCAGCCAGCACGCCGAGAACGACTTCGTCGGCGTGCCCAGCGGGATCATGGACCAGATGGCCTCCGCCTGCTGCACCGCTGGCCACGTGCTCTACCTCGACACCCGGGACCTCACCCAGCGCGCCGTGCCCTTCGACCTGGCCGCCGAGGGGCTCACCCTGCTCGTCGTCGACACCCAGGTCAAACACGCCCTGGGCGACGGCGAGTACGCGCGGCGGCGCGCCGGCTGCGAGGCGGCGGCCCGGGCGCTGGACGTACCGGCGCTGCGGGACGTGCCGTACGCGGAGCTGGACGCCGCGCTGACCCGGTTGCCGGACCCCGCGCTGCGTCCGCTCGTACGGCACGTCGTCACCGAGGACCGGCGCGTCGAGGAGTGCATCACGCTGCTCGACGCCGGCCGCACCCGCGACATCGGCCCGGTCCTGCTCGCCGGACACGCCTCGCTGCGCGACGACTTCCGCGTCTCCTGCCGCGAACTCGACGTGGTCGTCGAGTCGTCGGTCGCCGCGGGCGCGCTCGGCGCGCGGATGACCGGCGGCGGCTTCGGCGGCTCGGCGATCGTGCTGGCCGAGACGGACGCGGTCGACACGGTCACCAAGGCGGTCGAGTCGGCGTTCGCCGCGGCGGACTTCCGCCCCCCGCGCACCTTCGCGGCGGTACCGGGCGCGG
>NZ_JBMDLF010000017.1:0-68718 GCF_048656465.1 Streptomyces sp. MAR4 CNX-425
AAGCGCCGTGCCGATACGGCCGTAGGAGACCGTCAGCCGGGGGATCGTCGAGGTCTCCCCGCCGTAGTAGGTGGCGTCGGAGGACTCATACCGGGGCCCGCCGAGCGCGTCCGGTCCGGTGGGGGTCTCATCCGACGCCTTCAGAATGAAACCGTTGTTGGGCAGGGAGCCGTTGACCCACTCCTGCACCGAGTTCTTCACCGGGAAGTTGTGCCACTCGTTGTACTCCCCCGCCTCCTTCCACACCTCCGCCCGGTTGACCAGCCGCACCGCATCCGCGACAGTCTTCGACCCCGCATCCCCCGTATCGCCCAGCGTGATGCTGCCCGCGGTGCCCTCACCGAACGACATCTGCCCCGAACCCAGGTCCACCCACCTGCCGGACGAACCCCGCTGGTCCACCGTGAACGAACTCGTCCCGCCCCGGTGCGCCACCTCATACGACGCCGCCGGCGCCGCGTCCGAGACCCCCGGCAGATGCACATCCGCCAGATACGTGCCGCTGTCGTGGATCCGCGGCCGCCAGGTGTACGACTCGCCCGTCGCCGCGTTCTGGTTGTAGCGGTAGTCCGACTCGTAACCCGCACCCGCCACCCGGGTCCAGTCGCCCACCCCGGCCGTCCCGGCACGGCCGTCGTCCAACTGCAGCTTCGTCCCCGACAGATCCCCCACCAGCGACTTGGTGTTCTCCCACGTCGCCGACAACTCATCCCACGCACCCGTGGCCTCGTACGCCTGGATCTTCATCTTCTTGCCGCCGGTGGTGTGCGTCTGGTCGAAGTACAGACTCAGCCGCGCCGCATCCACCGTCACCCCCGCCGGGATCTCATCCAGCGGGAACTTGATCAGCGACCGCGCCACCCCCGTCTCGCTGGTGCCCACCGACATGTTCCACGCCGGCGCGAAGTTCACCCCCGGCTGATCGGAGAGCACCATCACGTCCTGCGACTCCGACTCCGACGGCGCAATCGTGATCGTCGGATCGATCCGCACCGGGTACTCACGCTCGTCCGCAGCCAGCCACTTCGCATCCGGCGTGATCGTCAGCTCCCAGCCCTTCCCGTCCCGGGACAGCTTCTGGGTGACCTCCGGGCTCCACGCACGCCCGTACGGAGAGGAAGCGTCCTTGGCCGCATCCGTCATGAACGGCGCCGGGATCACCACCACCGGCGACCGGCGGGTCTCATGGAAGAACGCCACCGACCCGTCCTTACGGCTCTTCGGCGTCAGCCCGTCGGTGACATCCATGGTGAACGTGAACGACACCGGACCCTCCGGGCGCTCGGCCAGGACGATGTCCTCCTTCACCTCCCCCGCACCCACCCGGTACGACAGATCCGCCCCGCCCACCGCGTCCGGGTAGGTGACCGTGTTCTTCTCCACCCGCGGCGTAAGCGGCCCGTCCGCGTCCTTCAGGCCGAACGTCACCGACTGGCCCAGCTCCCCCTCCACCTTCAGCAACCGCCCAGGCGTATCGCCGAAGAAACTCCTGGCCAGGTTGCTGGTGTTGGCGTACGCGAAACCCTTCGCGCCGGTCTTCGTCACCGCGGTGTCGATCGGCTTCCACGAACCGCCACGCGTCTTAAACGACGTCGGCGCCGCCGCCAGCTCCGCCTCAACCCCACCATCCGACAACCGCCAAAACCGCGCCTGAGGCGTCCGCCGCCCGGCCAGCTCCCTCACCCGCTCCGGCGCCGGCTCCGCCTTCCCCGCACCCAGCTTCTCCCGGCTCGCCGGCGCCCGGCTGTCGCTCGACGGCGGCCCGTCGCCCTCCCCCTCACCGTCATCGGTGAACCAGCCGGTGACCGTATTCACCAACCCGCCCACACCCGGCGTGGAACCCGCCGCAAAAGCCGGCTGCGGCAACAGCACCACCATCAACGCCGCCACCACAACCGACGAAACGAACCGCCCCAGCCGAGCCCTCATCCCGCAACCCCTCCACGCCAATCCCACGCACGAACTCGCACACGGAAAACGGCACGCCGAATAACCGGCCGGGCGAATACCCGGCCAGCACAACGCACGTCTCGCATGGGGGGTGCCGCCGATCCTCAACGGACCACAATGCACCTGTCAACCACACACCGATAAGCGAGCAAACAGAGACAAAAAGCACTCAGGCAGCGACACACCGTAACGTGACACACGCCTAGAGCTTCAACACAATCCCCACGTCAACGCCCTACCACCACCCCACCAACAGCCACGCGCCCGCCCCACGCCGAGACCTCTCCCACGGAGGGCGAAAACACGCCAACCACGAGACACAACCCTGCCCAGCCCAGACGACCTACGGACCTCAGAGCTCTCCGGCTATCACGCCGGCCCGGAACGCCGCCCACTCCGCCGCCGTGAACCGCAGCGGCTCTCGCTCCGGGTTCTTCGAGTCACGTACGGCTCGCGCGTCGCCGGGCAGTTCGGCGACTTCCACGCAGTTTTCGCCTGTCTCGCTGAAGGAGGACTTGCGCCAGGCGAGTCCATCGAGGTCGATCTTGTACAGGCTTGTCTTGGCAGTCACGCTAGTGTCCTTCCATGATGGCCTTGACGGCTTGCCGCGATTCCTCGGCGGGGAGCGCTGCCATGGTGACGCGCTCGAAGGCCTGCTCAAAGATCTTCACTTCGTCGGGATCCTCCGCAAACTGGCCGCCACGCAGGTTCTCGGTATTCACGACGGCGGGCCAGGGCGCCGGGAACTCGAAGAGGGTGAAGACGCCGACCATGGCCGGGTTCGGTGCGGTGGTGCTGGGGATGATCTGCACGGTCACGTGCGGAAGCTCGGTCATGTCCAGCAGGTGCAACAGCTGACTGCGCATCAGGCCCGGACGCGAGAGGAACCGCTGACGCAGCGCGGCCTCACCGATCACCGCCCAGAATCGCAAGGGGTCGTCCGGGCGGGTAAGCACCGACTGCCTCGCCTTGCGGATCTCGGCAAGGGCCGTGATCTCCTCCGGAGTCCGGGTGATGGTCGTAGCGGTGATGATCTCACGGGCGTACTCGCCGGTCTGAAAAAGACCGGGGATGATCGCCGGGGTGCAGATGCGCGCACTCACCGCGTCGGACTCGACGCTGATGTAATCCCGGTAGGTCTGCGCGGGAACGTCCCCGTAGGTCTGCCACCAACCTGTCTTCTGGGCGTCCTCAGCAAGCATTGTGAGTGCCGTCACCGTCACACGGTCCACGACACCGTAGCCCGCTAGCAGCGGTTCGACGTCTGCCGGACGGATCCGCCCCTTCGCGTTCTCGATCTTGGACAGCTTCGCGGGATCCCACCCCATCGCCCCCGAGGCTGCCTCCAGGCTGAAATTAGCTTCGGTCCTGAACCTGCGCAATGCGTCGCCCAAACGGCGCCTACGGACCGTCGGGAGCACGCGATAGTTGGCCATTGGGGCAGTTTGACATCGCAATAAGCTCCAAGTCGATGGAACGAATGTGCCACCCTTGAGAGATTTACCTTCAAACTTGAAGATGCGCCCCTCAAGGGTGCATCCTAACCGCGTCAAGGCGCGACCAGCCGTCGAGTCGTACGCGGGCAAAGCCAGTTGGTCGCACACGGAGCCAGGCAAAGGTGCGTTCATGTACCGGATCGACGACCGACCCCTGCCCCAACTACTCCCGTCCGAGCCAGGGTTCTACGCCCGCCACCGCAGCCGCGGGTTCGTCGTCCACTTCAACGCTTCCCCCGCCCGTATGTGCCGCCTGCGCAAGCTCACCACCACCGCGCTGTCCCAGCTCGGGCTTGCCGCCGAGCCGGCCGAGAACGCGCTACTCGTCATCTCCGAGCTGGCCGGGAACTCCATCCGGGCCTGCGGCGACCACGTACCTCTGGTCGTGGAGGTCAACGTCGCCGCGTTCGGGGTGGCGGTCAACGTCCACGACCCGGAGCCCGGGCGGATGCCGCTCCGCAGCGCCGCAGACCTCGATGACCCGGAGGCGGAGTCGGGCCGCGGGCTGGGGCTGGTGGACTTACTGGCCCCGGGGTGGCACGTGGTCCGCTCGCCGATCGGCAAGCAGATCCGCTGCCGCGTACCGGTTCCGGGGAGCTGACCTCTGTTCTCAGATGCCGCGGATTGCGAGACAAGGGCGACTAGTCGGAATTGGGTTGGGTGTCCGCTGACTTGCATGTGGCCGCGGGCGGGGGTTAAGCACTGCGGGTCCGGACCGTACGCGCCGCAGAGGAGCCCGCTCGTGCCGATCCCGCCGCGCCATCGCACGCTGACGGTGGTCCCGGGCTTGGGCGGCGGCGAGGAGAAGTCCGGGACCGCCGCGGCGGTTCGTGAACGCACCCCCCGGCCCCACGGGACTGCCCTCCTGTTCGGGGTCGGGGCGGTGCCCCTCGGCGGCGTCGGGATGAGGCTCTTCCTGTGGATCAGCGGCGGAGACGAGGACGACGGGTTATCGGAGCGGGCCTACGCCGTCACCTACGAGGTGACCGGCTCCGGCGCGTACCGCGCCACCCGCCCCCGGCGTCGCCGCGCGCTCAGCGTGAGCGCGCCACCGTCACCTCGACCCGCTGGAACTCCTTCAGCTCCGAGTACCCCGTCGTCGCCATCGCCCGGCGCAGCGCGCCGAAGAAGTTCATCGAACCGTCCGGCGTGTGCGACGGGCCCAGCAGGACCTCCTCGGTCGTGCCCACCGCGCCCAGGTTCATCACCTTCCCGCGCGGCACGTCCTCGTGGACGGCCTCCATGCCCCAGTGGTGCCCCTGCCCCGGCGCGTCCGTCGCGCGCGCCAGCGGGGAGCCCATCATCACCGCGTCCGCCCCGCACGCCACCGCCTTCGGCAGGTCGCCGGACCAGCCGACGCCGCCGTCCGCGATGACGTGCACGTACCGCCCGCCGGACTCGTCCATGTAGTCCCGGCGGGCCGCCGCGACGTCGGCCACCGCCGTCGCCATCGGCACCTGGATCCCCAGCACGTTGCGCGTGGTGTGGGCCGCGCCGCCGCCGAAGCCGACGAGCACGCCCGCCGCGCCCGTGCGCATCAGGTGCAGCGCCGCCGTGTACGTCGCGCAGCCGCCGACGATGACCGGCACGTCCAGCTCGTAGATGAACTGCTTGAGGTTCAGCGGCTCGGCGGCCGACGAGACGTGCTCCGCCGAGACCGTCGTGCCGCGGATGACGAAGATGTCCACCCCCGCGTCCACGACCACCTTGGAGAACTGCGCCGTGCGCTGCGGCGACAGCGCCGCCGCCGTCACCACGCCGGACTCCCGGACCTCCGCGAGCCGCCGGCCGATCAGCTCCTCCTTGATCGGCTCCGCGTAGACCTGCTGCATCCGCCGCGTCGCGTCGTGCTCGTCGAGCCCGGCGATCTCGGCGAGCAGCGGCTCCGGGTTCTCGTAACGGGTCCACAGCCCTTCGAGGTTGAGCACCCCGAGCCCGCCCAGGCGCCCGATCCTTATGGCCGCCTCCGGGGAGACGACGGAGTCCATCGGGGCGGCGAGGAAGGGCAGCTCGAAGCGGTAGGCGTCGATCTGCCAGGCGATCGAGACCTCCTTCGGGTCCCGGGTGCGCCGGCTCGGCACGATGGCGATGTCGTCGAAGGCGTACGCCTTGCGCCCGCGCTTGCCCCGGCCGATCTCGATCTCAGTCACGGATAGCTGCCCTTTCCAGACGGTTGCTGCCGCCCCAGTATCCCCCGGTCCGTCCGGTCAGCCCTGGCGGGAGTAGTTCGGGGCCTCGGTCGTCATCTGGATGTCGTGCGGGTGGCTCTCCTTCAGTCCCGCGGAGGTGATGCGGACGAACCGGCCGTGGTCCTTCATCTCGGGGACGGTGCGCCCGCCGACGTAGAACATCGACTGCTTCAGCCCGCCGATCAGCTGGTGCACCACGGAGGCGAGCGGGCCGCGGTACGGGACCTGGCCCTCGATGCCCTCGGCGATCAGCTGGTCGTCGCTCTTGACCTCTTCCTGGAAGTAGCGGTCCTTGGAGTACGACTTGCTGCCCCCGCGCGACTGCATCGCGCCCAGCGAGCCCATGCCGCGGTACGACTTGAACTGCTTGCCGTTGATGAACAGCAGCTCGCCCGGCGACTCCTCGCAGCCCGCCAGCAGGCTGCCGAGCATCACCGTGTCCGCGCCGGCGACCAGCGCCTTGGCGATGTCGCCGCTGTACTGGAGGCCGCCGTCGCCGATGACCGGGACGCCGGCGTCGCGGGCCGCGAGCGCGGCCTCGTAGATCGCGGTGACCTGCGGGACGCCGACGCCGGCGACCACGCGGGTGGTGCAGATGGAGCCGGGGCCGACGCCGACCTTGATGCCGTCGACGCCCGCGTCGACGAGCGCCTGGGCGGCGTCGCGGGTGGCGACGTTGCCGGCGACGACGTCGACCGCCGCGTTGTTCGACTTGATCTTGGCGGCCATGTCGGCGACGAGCCGCGAGTGGCCGTGCGCGGTGTCCACGACGATGAAGTCGACGCCCGCCTCGACGAGCGCCTGCGCCCGCTCGTACGCGTCGCCCGCGACGCCGACGGCCGCGCCGACCAGCAGGCGGCCCTCGTCGTCCTTGGCGGCGTTCGGGTACTTCTCGGCCTTCACGAAGTCCTTGACCGTGATGAGGCCCTTGAGCACGTCCCGGTCGTCGACCAGCGGCAGCTTCTCGATCTTGTGCCGGCGCAGCAGCTCCATGGCCTCCGCGCCGGAGATCCCGACCCGGCCGGTGACCAGCGGCATCGGCGTCATGATCGACCGGACCTCGACGCTGCGGTCCGGCTCGAAGGCCATGTCCCGGTTGGTGACGATGCCGACCAGGCGGCCGCCCTCGTCGGTCACCGGCACGCCGCTGATACGGAACCGGCCGCAGAGCGCGTCCGCCTCGGCGAGGGTGGCGTCGGGGCGGATGGTGATCGGGTCGGCGACCATGCCGGACTCGGAGCGCTTGACCTGGTCGACCTTCTTGGCCTGGTCCTCGATGGAGAGGTTGCGGTGCAGCACGCCGACGCCGCCCTGGCGGGCCATGGCGATCGCCATCCGGGACTCGGTGACCCGGTCCATGGCGGCGGAGAGCAGCGGGATGTTCACCCGGACGTTCCGCGACACGTGGCTGGCCGTGTCGATCTCGCCCGGGGCCATGTCGGCGGCGCCGGGCAGCAGCAGCACGTCGTCGAAGGTGAGCCCGATGGTGGCGAACTTGTCAGGGACGTCGGCGGCGCGCTCTGTCATGACACCCTTCCGGTGGGTCTTGCCCGATGGGACTGACCATGGTAACGGCGCGCCGGGCAGGTCCGTAACGGGGCTGGTGACCGGCGCACGCAGGTACGAAGTCCGCCGGCCGGAGGGTCTTCGGACCGTACGGGACGGCGCCGCCGCGCCCGGCCCGGTGCGTACGCCCTACTGGCGCGCCAGCGCGCGCAGCCTGCTCAGCGCCCGGTGCTGCGCCACCCGCACCGCGCCCGGCGTCATCCCGAGGATCCGCCCCGTCTCCTCCGCGCTGAAGCCCGCCGCGACCCGCAGCAGCAGCAGCTCCCGCTGGTTCGCCGGCAGGCTCGCCAGCAGCTGCTTCGCCCACTCCGCGTCGCTGCTCAGCAGCGCCTGCTCCTCGGGCCCCAGCGAGTCGTCCGGCCGCTCCGGCATCTCGTCGGACGGCACGGCGGTGGAGCCGGGGCCGCGCATCGCGGCCCGCTGGAGATCCGCGACCTTGTGCGCGGCGATGGCAAAGACGAACGCCTCGAAGGGGCGGCCGGTGTCGCGGTAGCGCGGGAGCGCGCAGAGCACCGCGATGCAGACCTCCTGGGCGAGATCGTCGACGAAGTGCCGTGCGTCGCCCGGCAACCGGTGCAGCCGCGTGCGAACATAGCGGAGCGCCAGCGGGTGCACGTGAGCCAGCAGATCGTGCGTCGCGCGCTCGTCCCCGCCGGCGGCAAGCTGTACGAGGCCCCTGATCTCGCCCGGCCTTTCGGCCGTCTGGGAAACAGTGGTCTCGTTGCCGCGCATCCGTCCATGGTGCCTCGCCGCCGAACGTTCCGCGGCATCGCGGCCGTCGTTGTAGACCGAAGCGTTATGCGCCACTGCGCGGACAGTCACCACGAGCGCCCTCCCTTCGCCGCCCCGTCCGGGATTCCGCTGTGCCCGATGCGCGTCGTTCCGAAGAACCCATGCCTCAAGCATGCGCCTTCGCGCGCGAAACCGGGCCGCCCCGCGCCCCGCGGCCCCCGCCCGCGGGCCCGCCGCCGGGTGCGGGGCGGGTGTGCAGAGCCGGGGCGGAAAGCCCCGGCGCGGCGGACGCGCGGCAGGTCAGCGTACGAGACCCCAGCGGAACCCGAGCGCCACGGCGTGCGCCCGGTCGGACGCGCCGAGCTTTTTGAAAAGCCGGCGCGCGTGGGTCTTCACGGTGTCCTCGGAGAGGAACAGCTCGCGGCCGATCTCCGCGTTGGACCGCCCGTGGCTCATCCCTTCGAGCACCTGGATCTCGCGCGCCGTGAGCGTCGGCGCGGCGCCCATCTCGGTGGAGCGCAGCCGCCGGGGCGCGAGCCGCCACGTGGGGTCGGCGAGGGCCTGCGTGACGGTGGCCCGCAGCTCGGCGCGGGAGGCGTCCTTGTGCAGGTAGCCGCGGGCGCCGGCGGCGACCGCGAGGGCCACGCCGTCGAGGTCCTCGGCCACGGTCAGCATGATGATCCGCGCTCCCGGGTCGGCGGAGAGCAGCCGGCGCACGGTCTCGACGCCGCCGAGGCCCGGCATCCGTACGTCCATCAGAATCAGGTCCGAACGATCGGCGCCCCAGCGGCGGAGCACTTCCTCGCCGTTAGCCGCCGTCGTCACGCGCTCGACGCCGGGTACGGTCGCGACCGCGCGGCGCAGCGCCTCTCGGGCGAGTGGGGAGTCGTCGCAAACGAGGACGGAAGTCATGGCCGCCCTCCGGAGCTGATGCGCGTCACCTTGAGCCTCCAGGGCTGGTACGTATCGTCACCTTCGGCGGTCGACCGCGCGTCGGGTGCGCCCGGGACGAACGCACTCGCGGTCAACCGCTTCCGCACTCTCAACGACGGTCACCCGAAAGAGTTACGGGGGCTCCCGGCACCTGTTGCGACGGCTGTCGCCACGGGTCGCGACGGGGACGGGGGCCGCACACGGCGCCACTCTACGTGAGGAATCGGTCACAGAGCCGGAACCGGGGAGGAGTCGCGGCGCCGCGCCGCCTCGTGACCCGAATGCACCAATTCATTCCGCTCTGAACAGCTATTTTCCATTTTCCCTATGAGTACTATTTACATCTAGTAAGCCCGGAGAGGTAGTGTCGCGACCGTTAGGGGTCTTCCGCGGCGCTTCCAAGGTGATACAAAATGGCTGATTTCTCCCGTCTGCCGGGACCGAACGCCGACCTGTGGGACTGGCAGCTCGTCGCGGCGTGCCGCGGTGTCGACAGTTCGCTGTTCTTTCACCCGGAAGGGGAGCGGGGTGCCGCCCGCAGCGCGCGGGAAGCATCCGCCAAAGAGGTGTGCATGCGCTGCCCCGTGCGCGCGGAGTGCGCGGCGCACGCGCTGGCGGTGCGTGAGCCGTACGGCGTGTGGGGCGGGCTGACGGAGGACGAGCGCGAGGAACTGCTGGGCCGCGCCCGGCACCGGACGCCCGCGCCCCACAACTGAGCAGGTGCGCTACGGGGACGGCGCCGCGGCCGCCGCGGCGTCCCCGTCCCCGGTGCCCGCCGCGTGCCCGGTGCCCGCCGTGTCCCCGGCGGCCTCCGCAGGTGCGGCGGCCGTCGCCAGGTGGCCGAGCATCGCCGCCACCGCCGGCACCCGCGCCAGGTCCGGCAGCGTCAGCGCCACCACCTCCCGCCGCGCCGCCGGCACCAGCGGCACCGTGGCCACGCCCCGCGGCGGGACCGCGCGCACCGCGAGCCCGGGCAGCACCGCCACCCCCAGCCCGGCGCGGACGAGGCCGACGACGGCGGGGTAGTCGTCGGTCGCGAAGTCGATACGGGGCGCGAAGCCGGCCCGTTCGCACAGCGCCACCAGGTGCCGCCGGCACCGCGGACAGCCCGCGATCACCGGCTCGGCGGCCAGCTCCGCCAGCTCGACCCGGCCGGCGGCCGCGGTTGGGTGGTCCGCCGGCGTCAGGCACAGTAGCCGGTCGATGAGCAGCGGCCGGACGACGAGCCCGTCCCAGTCGTCGCCGGCCGGCCCCCCGGCGCCGCCGCCGTCACCGCCATCGGCCGCGGCGCCGGGGCCGTCCGCCCCGTCCCCGTACCCCGGAGCGCCCGGCTCCGCCGACGGGTAGCGGAACGCCAGCGCGATCTCGCACTCCCCCTCCCGCAGCATCTCCACCGACCGCGGCGGCTCCGCGTCCACCAGCGAGACCCGCGTCCCCGGGTGCGCCGCGCGCATCGCCGCCAGCGCTCCCGGCACGATCGAGGAGCTTCCGCTCGGGAACGACACCAGCCGCACCCGCCCCGCCCGCAGCCCCGCGAGCGCCGCGACCTCGTCCTCCGCCGCGGCCAGCCCCGCGAGGATCCCGCCCGCGTGCCGGACGAGCGCCTCGCCCGCCTCCGTCAGCCGCAGCTCCCGGCCCGCGCGCACGAGCAGCGGCGTGGCCGCGGTCTGCTCCAGCGCCTTCATCTGCTGGCTGACGGCGGGCTGGGTCAGGCCGAGTTCGCGGGCGGCGGCGGAGTACGAGCCGGCCGCGGCCACGGCCCGGAGAACGCGCAGGTGGCGGGCGTCGAACATGCCCCAAGCCTAGGACCCGCGCCGCACGCCTCCCGCCTGCTGCCTCCCGCCCCGCCACCCGCGAAGATCGGAAAGTGCTTTGAGCGCTGTCGGAGCGGCCGGTTACCGTCGAGGCATGCAGGTGCTCTCCGTGAACCTCGCCCGTCCGCAGACCGCCCCCGGCCTCACCGACGCCCCCGGCTTCGTCACCGGCATCGACAAGCGGCCGGCCGACGGCCCCGTCCGCGTCGAGGAGCCCGGCCCCGCAGGCGTCGGCGGCAGCGGCGTCGCGGGCGACGTCATCGGCGACCTGCGGCACCACGGCGGGACGCACCAGGCGGTGTACGCGTTCGCGCGCGAAGACCTCGACATCTGGGCCGCCGAGCTCGGCCGCGAGCTGCCCAACGGCGTCTTCGGTGAGAACCTGACCACCGCCGGCGTCGACGTCTGCGGCGCGCGGATCGGCGAGCGCTGGCGGATCGGCCCCGACCTGCTCCTGGAGGTCAGCAGCTCGCGCATCCCGTGCCGTACGTTCGCCGGCTGGCTCGGCGAGCAGGGCTGGGTCAAGCGCTTCACGCAGGCGGCCCGCCCCGGCGCGTACCTGCGCGTGATCGAGCCCGGCGAGATACGCGCGGGGGACGAGGTCCGCGTCGAGCACCGCCCGGACCACGAGGTGACGGCCGCCTTCTGGTTCCGCGCGAGCACCCTGGAGCGCGAGCTGCTGCCCCGGCTCCTCGCCGCCGCCGACGCGCTGCATCCGGAGTCGCTGGAGAAGGCCCGCAAGGCGGCCGCCCGGCAGTCCTGACCCGGCCGCACCTCGGGGGTCCCCCCGAGATCACCCTCGGGGTCGCCTCCGGGGCGGACCCGTGCGATTCCCGATGCCCCCGGGGCCCACCCGTCAGAAAAATCTGACACATGACGAAGACGCATACACGGCGGCGGCTCAAGCGCGTCCTCCTCGCGCTGACCGCCGTGGGGGGCACGGTGGCGGGCGTGGCCGTCGGCACCGGCATCTGGTTCTACACCGGCGCCGACATCTCCACGGTCGGCAAGGTCGACTTCGCCAACGAGCTGCGGATACCGCCGCTGGAGGAGGGCGAGGTGCGGCCGGACGGCACCCGGGTGTTCCAGCTCGGGATGCGCGCGGGCGAGACGGAGTTCAGACCCGGGCAGCCCACCCCGACCTGGGGGTTCACCAGCCCCCGGACGGCCGCCGCCGGGGACTGGCCCGGTACGTACCTCGGCCCGACGCTGCGCGCCGAACGGGGCGACAAGGTCCGCGTCGAGGTCGAGAACGGGCTCGACGAACCCTCCACCGTCCACTGGCACGGCATGCACCTGCCGGCCGCCATGGACGGCGGCCCGCACCAGATGGTCGCGGCCGGCGGCGACTGGCGGCCGCACTGGACCGTCGACCAGCCCGCCGCCACCCTCTGGTACCACCCGCACCCGCACGGCGAGACCGAGAAGCACGTGCAGCGCGGACTCGCCGGGATGTTCCTCGTGGACGACGCGCCCACGCGGGACCTCCCCCTCCCCGACGAGTACGGCGTGAACGACCTGCCCGTCGTCGTCCAGGACGTCCGCTTCGACGGCTCCCGCCTCGACCACGGCCACCGGATGATGCGGAACACCGGCTTCCTGGGGGACGAGACGATGGTCAACGGCACCCTCGCCCCGTATCAGCGGGTACGCGACGAACTCGTCCGGCTGCGGCTGCTCAACGCCTCCACCGCCCGCGTCTACGACTTCGGCTTCGCCGACGACCGCGCCTTCGACCTGATCGGCACCGACGGCGGCCTGCTCGGCGCACCGCACCGCACCGACCGCGTCCTGCTCTCCCCCGGCGAACGCGCCGAGATCCTGGTGCGGATGCGGCCCGGCGAGCGGACCGTACTGCGCAGCCACCCGCCCGGCGGCGGCGACTTCTGGCAGTCCCGCTTCTCCGGCGGCGACGACTCCTTCGACGTGCTGGAGCTGCGGGCCGCGGACACCCTGCGCCCCGCGCCCGAGGTGCCCGCGCGGCTCGTCGACGTCGAGCTCCCCGACCCGGCCGACGCCTCCCGCGAACGCGGCTTCGACCTGCGGATGAGCGGGATCAACGGCGTCCCGATGGCGATGGACCGCATCGACGCCACCGTCGAGCGCGGCGCCACCGAGGTCTGGACCCTGCGCAACGGTGACGGCGTCACGCACAACTTCCACGTCCACGACGTGCAGTTCCGCGTGCTGGAAGTGGACGGCGCGCCGCCGCCGCCCGAGCTGCGCGGGCGGAAGGACACCGTCTACGTACCGGACGGCCGGGAAGTGAAGATCGTCCTGCGCTTCGACGGACCGCCCGACCCCGACGTGCCGTACATGTACCACTGCCATCTGCTGAGCCACGAGGACGGCGGGATGATGGGGCAGTTCGTCGTCGTGGAGCCGGGCGGGAAGGCAGGCCGGCCCCCGGGAGATGCCGAAGGTCATTCCGGACACTGAGCGGGCCCGCTAGCGTGCGGGCATGACGACTGCGCTGATTACGGGATCGACGGCCGGCCTCGGCGCCGCCTTCGCGCGCCGCCTGGCCGCCTCCGGGCACGACCTGGTGCTCGTCGCCAGAACGGCCGACCGGCTGCACGAGCAGGCCGCCGAGCTGCACGAGCGGCACGGCGTCGAGGCGTCGGCGCTGCCCGCGGACCTGGCCGCGGAAGAGGGCCTCGCGGCGGTGGAGGAGCGCCTCGGCGACCCCGGCCGGCCGGTCGACCTGCTGGTCAACAACGCGGGCTTCGGACTCAAGGGGCGCTTCCTCCAGGTGCCGGTCGCCGACGAGCTGACGATGCTGAAGGTGCACTGCGAGGCGGTGCTGCGGCTGACGACGGCCGCGGCGGCGGCGATGCGGGAGCGGAAGCGGGGCGCGGTGCTCAACGTCGCGTCGTCGGCGGCGTTCGTGCCGCGCGGGACGTACGGGGCGAGCAAGGCGTGGGTCGTGCAGTTCACGCAGGGCGTGGCGCGGGACCTGGCGGGCAGCGGGGTGCGGCTGATGGTGCTGTGCCCGGGGTTCATCCGGACGGAGTTCCACGAGCGGGCGGGGATGGCGACGGACAACATCCCGGGCTGGATGTGGCTCGACGCGGACCGGGTGGCGGCGGAGGGGCTGCGGGACCTGCGGCGGGGGCGGACGCTGTCGATCCCGGACCCGCGGTACAAGGCGCTGCTGGGGGCGGCGAAGCTGGTGCCGCGGGGGCTGCTGGGCCGGGTCTCGTCGGGCGCGGGCCGGAAGTACGGCCCCCGGTAGCGGCCGGGGGCGGCCGGACGGGCGCCCGGCCGGCGGAGCGAGACGGTACGTTCGTTGACCGGCCTACGCCCCGCACGCAGGAAGAGAGCCGCCGTATGCGTACCCCCCGCATCCGTACCCAACGACTCGGCACCACCGGCGTCGACGTCACCGAACTCGGCTTCGGGGGCGGCCCGCTGGGCGGCCTGTTCGCGCCGCTGGACGACGCCACCGCCGCGGAGGCCCTGACCGCTGCCTGGGACGGCGGCATCCGCTACTACGACACCTCCCCGCACTACGGCATCGGCCACTCCGAGCGCCGCATCGGCGACCTGCTGCGCGGCAAGCCCCGGACGGAGTTCACGCTGTCGACGAAGGTCGGCCGGCTGCTCGTGCCCCAGGACCCGGCCGGGCGCATGGACGAGGGCTTCGCCGTGCCGGCCACCCACCGCCGGGTGTGGGACTTCTCCCGCGACGGCGTCCGGCGCAGCGTCGAGGACTCCCTCGCCCGCATCGGCGTGGACCGGATCGACGTGCTGTACCTGCACGACGCCGAGGAGCACTTCGAGGACGCGCTGCGGCACGGCTACCCGGCGCTGGCCGAGCTGCGCGCCGAGGGCGTGGTCGGCGCGATCGGCGCGGGCATGTACCACCCGGGCAAGCTGACCCGCCTGGTGCGGGAGACCGACGCGGACGTGGTGATGCTCTCCGGCCGCTACACGCTGCTGGACCACAGCGCGCTGGACGAGCTGCTGCCCGCCTGTGCCGAGCGCGGGGTCGCCGTCCTGGCGGCCTCCGTCTTCAACTCCGGCCTGCTGGCGACCGGCCGCCCGGAGCCCGGGGCCCGCTTCGACTACGTCCCCGCCGCGCCGGAGCTGCTGCGCCGGGTACACCGGATCGCGGACGTGTGCGAGGCGCACGGCGTGACGGTCCCGCAGGCGGCCATGGCCTTCCCGCTGCTGCACCCCGTCGTCGCCGGCGTCGTGGTCGGCATGCGCGGCGCGGACGAGGTGCGGGACAACCTCACCGCGTTCGGCGTGGAGATCCCGGCCGGCGTGTGGTCCGACCTGCGCGCGGAGGGTCTGCTCGACGAGCGCGCCCCGACGACGGGCGCACCGTGACGGGGGCCGGGAGGTTCCCCGGCCCCGCCCCTTCCCGAAACCCGGGGGCCCCGCCCCCGGGGCCCCCGTGCCGCGCGGCTCCGCCGCGGCGGGTTCCCGGCCGTACCCCGGCGGCTCGGACCGGACGGACCGCTGCCCCGCCCGCGGGCCGCACGAGCCGCACCCCGCACGCCGCAGGGCCCCGCTCCCGTACGTGCCCGTACGGTGGCGGGGCCCTGCGGTGTGCACAGCCCGGGGGACGGCGAACCCGCCGCCCCGACCGGAGTCGGTCAGTGCGCGTGGCCGTGGCCGTGGCCGCCGCCCTGGTCCTCCTCCGGCTCCGGCTTCTCCACCACGGCGCTCTCCGTGGTCAGCAGCAGCGACGCGATCGACGCCGCGTTCTCCAGCGCCGAGCGGGTCACCTTCACCGGGTCGATGACGCCGGCCTTCACCAGGTCCCCGTACTCGCCGGTCGCGGCGTTGAAGCCCTGGCCGGACGTCAGCTCGGCGACCTTGGAGGTGATGACGTACCCCTCCAGGCCCGCGTTCTCCGCGATCCACCGCAGCGGCTCGACCGCCGCGCGGCGCACGACCGCGACGCCGGTGGCCTCGTCGCCGGTGCGGTCCAGGCTGCCCTCCAGCGCCTTCGCGGCGTGCACGAGCGCCGAGCCGCCGCCGGAGACGATGCCCTCCTCGACCGCCGCGCGGGTGGCGGAGATGGCGTCCTCCAGGCGGTGCTTCTTCTCCTTCAGCTCGACCTCGGTGGCCGCGCCGACGCGGATGACGCACACGCCGCCGGCCAGCTTGGCCAGCCGCTCCTGGAGCTTCTCGCGGTCCCAGTCGGAGTCCGTGGCCTCGATCTCGGCCTTGATCTGCGCGACCCGGCCGGCGACCTCGTCGGACTTGCCGGCGCCGTCGACGATCGTCGTGTCGTCCTTGGTGATGACCACGCGGCGCGCGGTGCCCAGGACCTCCAGGCCCACCTGGTCGAGCTTGAGGCCGACCTCCTCGGAGACCACGGTGCCGCCCGTCAGGGTGGCCATGTCGCCGAGCATCGCCTTGCGGCGGTCGCCGAAGCCGGGGGCCTTGACCGCGACGGAGTTGAAGGTGCCGCGGATCTTGTTGACGACGAGGGTGGACAGCGCCTCGCCCTCGACGTCCTCGGCGACGATCAGCAGCGGCTTCGACGAGCCGGCCTGCATGACCTTCTCCAGCAGCGGCAGCAGGTCCTGGATGGAGGAGATCTTGCCCTGGGTGATCAGGATGTACGGGTCCTCCAGCACCGCCTCCATGCGGTCCTGGTCGGTCACCATGTAGTGGGACAGGTAGCCCTTGTCGAAGGCCATGCCCTCGGTGAAGTCCAGCTCCAGGCCGAAGGTGTTGGACTCCTCGACGGTGATGACGCCGTCCTTGCCGACCTTGTCCATGGCCTCGCCGATGAGCTGGCCGACCTGCTCGTCCTGGGCGGAGAGCGCGGCGACCGCGGCGATGTCGGACTTGGAGTCGATCGGGCTGGCGGCCTTCAGCAGCTCGTCGGAGACGGCCGCGACGGCGGCGTCGATGCCGCGCTTGAGCGCGGCGGGGGAGGCCCCGGCGGCGACGTTGCGCAGGCCCTCGCGGACGAGCGCCTGGGCCAGCACGGTGGCGGTGGTGGTGCCGTCGCCCGCGATGTCGTTGGTCTTGGTCGCCACCTCCTTCACCAGCTGGGCGCCGAGGTTCTCGTAGGGGTCCTCGACCTCGATCTCACGGGCGATGGTCACGCCGTCGTTGGTGATGGTCGGGGCGCCGAACTTCTTGTCGATGACGACGTTGCGGCCCTTGGGGCCGATCGTCACCTTCACGGTGTCGGCGAGCTTGTCCACGCCGCGCTCCAGAGCGCGGCGGGCGTCCTCGTCGAACTTCAGAGTCTTCGCCATGAAACGTGGATCCTCTCAAAGGGCGCGTAGGGAGCGCCGACGCCCCGGCCCGTTTCGATATGTCCTGCTCGGCGAACGGATCCGGGGCGCGGCCTGGGGTGCTGAAGAAGCGGGTGCGCCCCGTTACTTCTCGATGATCGCGAGCACGTCGCGGGCCGAGAGGACGAGGTAGTCCTCGTTGTTGTACTTCACCTCGGTGCCGCCGTACTTGCTGTAGAGAACGACGTCGCCGACGGAGACGTCGAGCGGCAGGCGGTTGCCGTCCTCGAAGCGGCCCGGGCCGACGGCCAGGACGACGCCCTCCTGGGGCTTCTCCTTGGCGGTGTCCGGGATGACCAGGCCCGAAGCCGTGGTCTCCTCGGCTTCGAGCGTCTGGACCACGATGCGGTCCTCAAGCGGCTTGATGGCAACCTTGGTGCTGGCGGTCGTCACGATCCGACCTCCCCCTTCGGAGATCTCGCGGGGTTGAATGTCTGGGGTGGCGACCCAGGAGGACCCGTCGTCGCGGGTGCCGGATCCGCCTCGTCGCTGTGTTGGCACTCTCCCTCGGGGAGTGCCAGAGCCGAGGTTATGCCGCCCTTTAGCACTCGGTCAAGCCGAGTGCCAGATTGCCGCCCGCGTCGCCGCCCCCGCACCCGTACGGCCGTACGAAACCCGCACGGCCGTGTCACATGTAGTCCTCCAGCCGGGCCACCGTGAAGCCCTGCCGCTGGACCTCCCGCAGCAGCTCCGCCACCACGTCCGTCATCGTCCGCCCGCCCTGCTGCCCCGGTCCGCGGAAGTGCGCCAGCACGATGTCGCCGGGGCGCAGCCGGTCGCCGCTGCGGTACTCCAGCCCGCTCGCCTTCAGCTCGACCCGCCACATCGGCATGGCCCGTACGCCGCAGGAGGCGGCGGCCTTCAGCGTCGCCGCGTCGTACTCGCCGTAGGGCGGGCGGAAGAGCGTCGGGCGGACGCCGAAGCGGTCCGCGACGCGCCGCTGCTGGCCGCAGATCTGGCGGCGCTGCGCGGCGTACGGCAGGGAGGTGAGGTCGGGGTGGGTGAGGGTGTGGCCGTGCACGGAGTTGCCGAGCCGGCGCAGCTCCTCGAAGTACCCGTAGTCCTCGCCCGCGCCTCCCCTGACCGAGGAGTCGGCGAGGAACATGCTGAACGGCAGCCCCAGGTCGGCCGCCATGTCGATCAGCTCCGGGTCCTTCTCCGTGCCGTCGTCGATGGTGAGGAAGACGACCTTGTCGCGCGTCGGCACCCGGTCGACCACGGCCGGCAGCCCGGTGTCCGCGGGGTGCACCGGACGGCTCGCGGGCGGCTCCGGCGGCGGGTCGAGGGGGCGGTCGAGGCCCCAGCGGCGGTACGCCCCGGGGGCGGCGGCGCGGCCGGCGCCGGCGGCCGCCTCCTTGCCGCCGCCGGGCAGCGCGCGGGGCGTACGGCCCTCGCCGGCCGCCCGCGGCTTGCCGTCGTGCCGCCGGTCCCCCGCGGAGTCGCCGGTGGTCTCCGGGAACCACTCCTCCGGCGGCCTAGCGGCGTCCGCGCAGGCGGTGAGCGCCAGCAGGCAGGCGGCGGCTATCGCGGCGGCGGACGACCGCCGCCGGCCGGCGCGGCTGCGCCTCATACGTAGTCCTCCAAACGGGCGACGGCGAAGCCCTCGGCTCTCGCCTTACGGAGCACCGTACGGACGACATCGGCCATCGTGCCGCCGAATTCGGAAGGGCCTTCGAAGTGGGTGAGAACGATATCGCCGGGGTGGAAGTCGGTGTCACCGCGGGAGTACGTCCAGCGCCCCGGGAACGCCTCCTGCTGCCACAGCGGCACGACGTCGGCGCCGCAGTCCTTCGCGGCGCGCAGGGTGTCGCCGTTGTAGTTGCCGTAGGGCGGGCGGAAGATCCGCGGCGCGGTGCCCATCTCGCGTTTCAGGACGCGCTGCTGGCCGCAGATCTCCGCGCGCTGCTCGGCGTAGGTCAGCTCGCGCAGGTCGGGGTGGCGGAGGGTGTGGTTGTTGATGGTGGTGCCGAGGTCGCGGAGGGCGCGGAAGTAGGCGTAGTCGTCGCGCGCCGCCGCGTCGGTGAGGAAGGCGCTGACGGGGACGTCGAGTTCGCGCAGCATGCGCAGCAGCTCGGGGTCCTTGCGGTAGCCGTCGTCGATGGTCAGGAAGATGACCCGGTCGTCGGTCGGGACCCGGGTGATGACGGGCGGCAGGCCGGCGCCGCCGCCCTCGGTCCCGAAGCCGGGTTCGGTGGTGAGCGCGGGCTTGGTGCGCGGCGGGGCGGGCGGCAGCAGCGGGGCGGCGTCCAGGCCCCAGACGCGGGCGGCGGCGAGCCGCCGGGCGTGGGCGCGCTGCTGGTGCCGCGCGGTGGCGGCGAGCGCGCGGGCGGGCGCGGCGGCGGGGGCGCCGGCGGCGGCGGGCTTGGCGTCCTCGTGGGAGGGGGTGAGGGGGCGGGGGTGCCCGGCGGTTTCGTGGGAGCAGGCGGAGGCGAGGAGGGAGGCGGCGGACAGGGCGAGAAGGCCCGCACGGAGAGCTGCGCGTGGAATCATTTTATCCTTTTGTCGTATTAGTTTGGTACATCCGCATCCTCCCAGTACGGAACGGGGGGTCGCGCCGCCACGCCGCACGCTCCTCCGGCCGGCGGAACAATGGGCCCATGCACGACCCCCTCGCCCCCCTCCTCACCCCCGCCGGCCAGGCACTCCTCGCCGAGCTGCGCGACCACGACCCCGCCGACGAACTGGCCCTCGCCACCCGGCTCCGCCGCGACCACCCCGCCGCGCTGGTCTCCGCCGCGCTCGGGCAGGCCCGGCTGCGGCAGCGGGCGGCGGCGAAGTTCGGCGCGGCGGACGCGGCGCGGATGTACTTCACCCCCGACGGCGTCGAGCAGGCGACCCGTACGGCGGTGGCGGCCCACCGCGCGGCCCGGTTCGCGGCGCTCGGCGTCACCCGGGTGGCCGACCTGTGCTGCGGTATCGGCGGCGACGCGGTGGCGCTGGCGCGGGCCGGGATCGCCGTGCTCGCCGTCGACCGGGACCCGGCGGCGGCCGCCGCCGCCCGGGCCAACGCGGCGGCGCTGGGGCTGGCGGAGCTGATCGAGGTGCGGTGCGCGGAGGTGGGGGACGTGGACATCTCCGGGTACGACGCGGTATTCGTCGATCCGGCCCGCCGGATCGGAGGGGGTGCTCCGGCCCGCCGGGTCGGCGGCGGACGCGGGCGCATCTTCGACCCCGAGGCGTACTCCCCGCCGCTCTCCTGGGCCGTCGAGGTCGCCGGCCGCGTCTCGCACGCCGCGCTGAAGGTCGCCCCCGGCATCCCGCACGAGGCCGTGCCGGACGCCGCCGAGGCGGAGTGGGTCTCCGACGCCGGCGACGTGAAGGAGGCCGTGCTCTGGTTCGGCACCGAGCCGGGCGCCCGGCGCGCGACCCTCCTGCCCGCCGACGTCACCCTCACCGGCCGCGGCCTGCCCGACCCGGCGCCCGGCCCCGTCGGGCGCTATCTGTACGAGCCGGACGGCGCCGTCATCCGCGCGCACCTCGTCGCCGAGGTGGCGGCGCAGGTCGGCGGGCGGCTGCTGGACCCGACCATCGCCTACGTCACGGCCGACGACCCGGCGCCGACCCCGTACGCCACCGCGTACGAGATCACCGACACGCTCCCGTTCGGCGTCAAGAAGCTCCGCGCGCTGCTGCGCGAACGCGGCGTCGGCAGCGTCACCGTCAAGAAGCGCGGCTCCGCCGTGGAGCCCGCGGAGCTGCGGCGGAAGCTGAAGCTCAGCGGCCCGCCCGCGGTGTCCTGCACCGTCTTCCTGACCCGCGTCGCCGGCGCCCCTACGGTGCTGCTGGGCCGTCCGGCCCCAGCGACGTGAACCGCCACCGGTGCGCGGGCCGCGCCAGCAGGCCGCCGTCGCCGGGGGCGGGCAGCTCGGGCAGCTCCGCGTCGTAGGGCGCGTCCCACCACGTGATGACCAGCACCCGCTCGCCGGGCGCGGTGAACGTCTCGCGGCGCAGCGGCCCGGCGGCCCCGGCGGCCAGGCGCTGCGCACGCGCCCAGGCCAGCAGCTCGTCCGCCCGGCCGGGCGCCGCCTTCGCCTCCCACATCAGCGCGACCGTCATGAGTAGAGGTTGTCCTTCGCCAGCTCGTGCACGTGGTCGTGGTCGTGGCCGTGGGCGCCGTGCCCCGGTACGTGCGTCTCCGTCACCGGCAGCGACGAGTCCGCCGACAGCTCCCAGTCCGACGCCGCCCGCCCCCGCGCCACCATCTCCGCGCCCAGCGCCGCGACCATCGCGCCGTTGTCCGTACAGAGCTTCATCCGCGGCACCCGCAGCACGATCCCCGCGTCCTCGCAGCGCCGCTCCGCCATCGCCCGCAGCCGCGAGTTCGCCGCCACGCCGCCGCCGATCATCAGGTGGCCGACGCCGCTGTCCCGGCAGGCCCGTACCGCCTTGCGCGTCAGCACGTCCGCCACCGACTCCTGGAACGACGCCGCCACGTCCGCCACCGGCACCTCCTCCCCCGCCGCGCGCCGGGCCTCCACCCAGCGGGCGACGGACGTCTTCAGCCCGGAGAAGGAGAAGTCGTACAGCGGGTCCCGCGGCCCCGTCAGCCCGCGCGGGAAGCGGATCGCGGCCGGGTCGCCCTCGCGCGCGGCCCGGTCGATGTACGGGCCGCCGGGGAAGCCGAGCCCGAGCACCCGGGCGACCTTGTCGAACGCCTCGCCCGCCGCGTCGTCGATGGTCGCGCCGAGCGGGCGCACGTCGGCGGTGATGTCGGCGGACACCAGCAGCGAGGAGTGCCCTCCGGACACGAGCAGGGCCATCGTCGGCTCCGGCAGCGGGCCGTGTTCGAGCTGGTCGACGGCGATGTGCGAGGCCAGGTGGTTGACGCCGTAGAGCGGCTTGCCGAGCGCGTACGCGTACGCCTTGGCCGCCGCCACCCCGACCAGCAGCGCCCCGGACAGCCCCGGGCCCGCCGTCACCGCGACCGCGTCCAGGTCGCGGGCCGCGACCCCGGCGTCGCGCAGCGCCCGCTCGATGGTCGGCACCATCGCCTCCAGGTGCGCCCGGCTGGCCACCTCGGGCACCACGCCGCCGAAGCGGGCGTGCGCGTCGACGCTGGACGCGACGGCGTCGGCGAGCAGCGTGTGGCCGCGGACGATCCCGACGCCGGTCTCGTCGCAGGACGTCTCGATGCCGAGCACCAGGGGTTCGTCAGCCATGGGGGCTTTCACCGGGTGTCCTTCGAAGATGCCCCGTCCTTTGGGGCGGGGAGGAATCGACGATCCCACGTGGCGGGGCGGGACCCCCAGGGTGAAAGACCGTGCTTGTACCTCAACTTGTCCTCCCTGACCGGAAGCTCATAGGTTGTTCTGCGTGAAGATTGTCTCGCAGGTGAAGTTGCTGCCTGCGTCCACTCATGATGCGGACGCGTTGGCGGCGACCCTGCGTGCCTGCAACCGGGCGGCGAACGCAGCCTCCGAGGTGGCGTTCGCGAAGGGCCTCAAGCGCCGGAACGTGTTGCAGGATGCGGTGTACCACCGGATCAGGGCCGACTTCGATCTCGGGGCGCAGGCCGCTGTGCGCACGGTGAAGAAGGTGTGCGACGCGTACGCGACGCTGAAGGCCAACCTGCGGGCGGGGAACTGCGGCCCGGAGGGCTCCAAGCGCCGGGCGCGGGCCGAGTCCAGGCCGATCCGGTTTCGGGAGACGGCGGCCCAGCCCTACGACGACCGCATCCTGACGTGGAACCTCGACCAGCAGACGGTCAGCATCTGGACGCTGGCCGGGCGCCTGAAGGGTGTCCCCTTCGTGTGCTCGTCCGAGGCGTTGCAGCTCCTTGCCTGCCGTAAGGGCGAGTCCGATCTGGTGATGCGCGACGGCATGTTCTTCCTGATCGCGACCATCGACATCCCCGAACCGCCCGTGTCGCAGCCGGACGGCTTCCTCGGGGTGGATTTCGGGATCGTCAACATCGCCACGACCTCTGACGGGCAGGTCATGTCCGGACGGCAGGTCAACCGCTACCGCAAACGCAAGCGGGACCTGCGCTCCAAGCTCCAGAAGAAGCGGACCACCTCCGCCGCCCGGGTCCTCGTGCGCCAGCGGCGCAAGGAGGCCCGCTACGCCACCCAGCGCAACCACATCATCGCCAAGAAGCTCGTCGCCACCGCTGAACGCACCTCCCGGGGTATCGGTCTGGAAGACCTGACCGGCATCCGGCAGAGGGTTACGGCCAAGAAGGACCAGCGGGCACGGCTTTCCTCGTGGGCGTTCGCCCAGCTCGGCTCCTTCGTTGAATACAAGGCCAGGCGAGCGGGAGTGCCCGTGGTCCGCGTGGACCCGCGCAACACCTCCCGCCAGTGCTCCAACTGCTGGCACACCCACCGGTCCAACCGGACCGACCAAGCGAGGTTCGTGTGCAAGTCCTGCGGGACGATCCTGCACGCGGACCACAACGGCTCCCGCAACATCGCCCACCGGGCCGATGCTGTGTGGCAGCGGGGCGCAGTCAACCGCCCCAGAACGGCCTAGCCATTCCGGACGCAGGATCCCACAGCGGGGCATTGGCATCACGTCTCACTCTGCCTGCAAACCCGGTCCTTCAGCTTCAGGGCCGGGTAGTTGACTCTTTCTCGGTACGGCGCATGACGAGCGCATCAACGTTTCCGGGCTGGTAGTAGCCGCGCCGGACGCCGATCACCGCGAAGCCGTGGCGCTCGTAGAGGCGCTGCGCGCGGCCGTTGTCGACGCGCACCTCCAGCAGCACCTCGCGGCAGCCGAAGCGGCGGGCGGCGGCGAGCAGCGCCTCCAGCAGGCGCGGGCCGAGGCCGGTGCCCCAGTGGTCGGGGGCGGCGGCGATGGTCTGGACGTCGCCGGTGCCGTCGGCGGCGGCGAGCCCGCCGTAGCCGACGACGCGGCCGGCGGCGTCCTCGGCGACGACGTACGCGCGCGTGGCGCCGGGGCCGCGGGCGTGGGCCAGCTCGGACCAGAACATGGCCGGGGACCAGGCGTCCTCGGGGAAGGTGTCCCGTTCGAGGTCGAGCACGGGGTCGATGTCCCACCACCGCATCTCGCGCAGGGTGACGGCGGTCATGGGCCCTGGACCCTCCCGCACGGGGCCGGGCGCGCGGTCATCGCGGGCTGACCGCCTTCGGGCCGGCCGCCTTCGGCGTGACCGCCTTGTACCCGGCCGGGACCTGCGCGTCCGGGCGGCGCAGGTACAGCGGGCGGGGCGGCAGCAGCCCGGCGCCGCCCGCCGCGAGCCGCTCGGCGGCGAGCGCGGCGAGGGCGGCGGCGCGCTGGTGCGCCGGGGGGCGGACGTCGGGGAAGACGTCGGGGTACAGCGCGGCGCCCGCGCCGGCGGCGGGCAGCCCGGCGACCTGCCCGGCGAGGTCGGCGGGGCGGTCGACGGCGGGTTCGGTGAGGCGGGTGCGGGCGTCGGCGTAGCGGGCCCAGTAGACCTCTTTGCGGCGGGCGTCGGTGGCCACGGTGAACGGCCCGTCGATGCCCCCGGCGCCGTCCGCGCCGCCCGGGGCGTCCGGGCCGTCCGCGCCGCCGAGGCCGTCGCGCCCGGCGGCGTAGGCGATGCCGTCCAGCGTGCAGATCCCGTACACCGGGACGTCCAGCGTCATGCCGAGGACCTCGGCGGTCACCAGCCCCACCCGCAGCCCCGTGTACGGGCCGGGACCGACGCCGACGACGACGCCGGTCAGGTCCTTCAGCTCCCGCCCGGCCCCGGCGAGCACCCGCTCCACGGCGGGCAGCAGCAGCTCGCCGTGGCGCCGGGCGTCGACCTGGTGCGACTCGGCGAGCGCGGGCGAGCCGGGGGTGCCGTCGTGGAGCGCGACGGCGACGGCGGGGGTGGCGGTGTCCATGGCGAGCAGCACGCCCTTCAGGGTAGTCGCGCGCGCGGGGTGCCCGGACCGCGTCCCCCGGGCCGGTGACGCACCGCTGACTCACCGCCCCGGTACGCCCCGGCGCCCGCCCGGGCGGGTGCTACCGTCGGGCGGAGCAGGCGGGGGCGGACCCGGCGGACCCGGCGGGCCGGCACCCGGGCGGGCACGAGGCAGGGCAGGGCAGGGCAGGGCAGGCTTCGGCAGAGCGGTCGCACGGCGGCCGTACCGGAAGGGGCGTACCGCGTGGCAGGCAGCGGGAAATTCGTGGCCGGGCTGACCACCGCCGCCCTCGGCGTGGTCGCCTTCCTCGCCTACCAGGCCAACGCCAACGTGCCGGACTCCCTGGCCCGCGAGCGCCCCGGCGTCGCCAGCCCCTCGCCGTCCGCGTCGAAGGAGAAGGAGGAGCTGGCGCTGCCCGCCCGCTCCGGCTCCGGGCTGCGGGTGGTGTACGCGCTGAAGGACCGGCGCGTCTGGCTCGTCGGCGAGGACGACTCGGTGCTGCGGACGTACAAGGTGACGCCCAGCTCCGTCGACCCGCCGCCCGGCACGTACAGCGTGACCTCGCGGGCGAAGCAGGTCACCGGCTCGGACGGGGTGCCGGTGGAGCACGTGGTGATATTCACCGAGTCCGAGGGCACCGTCATCGGGTTCAGCGCCGCGCTCGACGGGTCGCGGCCGGACCCGGACGCGCAGGAGAAGACGGGCGGCGTGCGCTCGTCGCGGCCGGACGGCAAGGCGCTGTGGCGCTTCGCGACGGTGGGGGTCGAGGTCCGGGTCGTGAAGTAGCGGGGCCCGCCGACGGCGGACCCCGCCGGCGGACCCCGGCCCGGGCTCCCGCCCCTCGCCCCTACAGCCCGGCGGCCTCGGCGATCAGCCCGACCTGCGCCAGGTCCGGGTTGCACGGGAACAGCACCAGCTCGTCGCAGCCCGCGTCCGCGAAGGCGGCCCGCGCGGCGGCGACCGCCTGCGGCGTCGTCAGCGCGGACCCGGCGATCATCTCGGCGACGTCGCCGAGGAAGCCGTAGTAGTCGAGGAGGTAGTCGCGGGCGTGCTCCGCGGCGTCGTCGCCGAGGCTCACGTACGCCAGAGCCGCGATCCGCGGCTCGCCCTCCCGGCCCGCCGCCCGCCACGCCGCCCTGGCCTTGTCGGCGCCCGCGGCCAGCTGCTCCGGGCGGCCGCCGCCGAGGATCCACCCGGCCCCGTACTCCGCGATCCGCCGGAACGCCGCGGGGGCGTCCCCGCCGACGAGGATCGGCGGCCCGCCGGGCTGCACCGGCGCCGGCCCGACGGGGTGGGCGCGGCCGCGGGCGTCCTGGCTCCAGACGGCGCGCATCTCGGCGAGCTGCTCGTCGAAGATCCGGCCGCGCTCGGCGAACGGCACGCCGGCGGCCTCGTAGTCGTCCTCCCGCCCACCCACGGCGGCGCCGACGGTGAGCCGGCCGCCGGAGAGCACGTCGACGGTGGCGAGCTGCTTGGCGAGCAGCGCGCCGTTGCCGCGGAACGGGGCGATGAGGATGGTCGTCGCCAGGCCGATCCGCTCGGTGACGGCGGCCGCGGCGGCGAGGGTGGGGATCGTTTCGAGGTTGCCGTAGGCGACGCGGTCGATGGCGCCCAGGGTCGAGAAGCCCGCCCGCTCGGCGGCGACGGCCCACTCGGGGATGAGGGTGCCGGGGATGCCGCGGATGGTGGAGGGGAGTCCGATGCCGATGTCCATGCCGCGCAGCCTAGACGGCCGCGGCGGCGGGGGCGGGAGTGGCGCCCGCGCTACGCGGCGTGCTGCTCCGGCGCCGGTGCCGGAGCGGGTGCCGGCTCGCCGGCCGCCTCGCCGGCCGTCTCGGCCCCCGGCGCGCTCCCGGGCGCTTCGGGCCGGGGGGCGGCGGGTGGCGTCGAGACCGCCTCGGCCGCCGCGGAGGCGGCGAGCAGCTCGGCCAGTCCCACGGCGGGGCGCTGCCGCTCGGGTTCCTCAGGTGCCATACGCCCATGGGACCACGCGCGCCGGACGGGGGCAACGATATGCCGACGGAGCGTCGGGATCTTTGTCGGAACGTACAGCACTGCTGTTCAGGCGCGCGCGAGCGCGGCGAGCGCGCCGTGCGCCCAGCGGTCGCCGACGCCGGTGAGGGTGACGTGCCGTACGTCGGCCGCGTCGGCGTCGTCGGGGTCGGCCCCGTCGTCGGGGTCGTCGTCCGCGTCGGGGGCCTCCGCCGCGGGGGCGCCCCCGGTCCGGCGCTCGATGACGACGTGCAGCCGGTCCTCGGCCAGCTCCTCGACCTTGCCCTCGCCCCACTCCACCACCACGACCGACTCCGGCAGCGACACGTCCAGGTCGAGGTCCTCCATCTCCTCCAGGCCGCCGCCCAGCCGGTAGGCGTCGACGTGCACCAGCGGCGGCCCGCCCGAGACCGACGGGTGCACGCGCGCGATGACGAACGTCGGCGACGTCACCGCCCCCCGCACCCCGAGCCCGTCGCCCAGCCCGCGCGCGAGCGTCGTCTTGCCCGCGCCCAGCGCCCCGGTGAGCAGCACGAGGTCCCCGGCGCGCAGCACGGCGGCCAGCCGGCGGCCCAGGTCCTGCATCCGCGCGGGCGTCTCGACGGTCAGCTGGACGGCGGTGGTGGTGGTCGCGGCAGCGCTCATGGCACTGGATGTTAGGGGGTCCGGCGGGACGGGCCGCGCGTGCGCCGTACGGGCCGCTCCCCCGGGCGCGGCGCCGCCTGCGCGTCCGGCCGCGCGTCCGGGCCCGTCCCCGGCCGCGCGCCCGCCTCCGCCGCGCCCGCCGCGTCCGGCGCACCCGCGCGCGTGAGCAGCGCGGCCAGCGCCTCGTTCACCCGGTCGGGGCGCTCCAGCATGGCGAGGTGCCCGGCGTCCCCGACGGCCTCGTACGCCGCGTCCGGCAGCCGCGCCGCGATCCGCTCGCTGTGCGCCGGGGGCGTCACCATGTCCCGGTCCCCGACGAGGACGAGGCCGGGGCGGTCGCGGAAGAGCGCCAGCGCCTCGCCCTTCTCGTGCGCGGCGAACGCCGGGTAGAACTCGGCGACGACGTCTATCGGCGTGCTCTCCAGCAGCCGTTCGGCGAAGCGCGCGACGCCCGGGTCCACACCCTCGGCGCCGAAGGAGTAGTGCTTGATGATCCCGGCGAAGAGGTCGGCGGTCGCCTGCCGGCCGCGTTCGGCCAGCTCCGCCCGGCTGCCGAGGGCCTTGAGCACGCCGGGCACGAAGTGCCGTACGGCCCAGGCGCCGGCCGCCGGCAGGCCGAACGTGAGCCGGCCGAGGTCGCCCGCGGAGGTGCCGAGGAACGCGGCGCCGGCCACCCGGTCGCGTACCAGGCCGGGGAACTGGTCGGCGAAGGCCATGACCGTCATGCCGCCCATCGAGTGCCCGACGAGCACCAGCGGGCCCTCGGGGGCGGCGGCGTCGACGACGGCCTTCAGGTCGCGGCCGAGCTGCTCGATGGTGATCGGCTCGTCGCCGGCGAGCTGGGAGACGCCGCGGGCGGAGCGGCCGTGGCTGCGCTGGTCCCAGTAGACGGCGCGGACGCGGCCGCGGAGGGCGGCGCGCTGGAAGTGCCACACGTCCTGGGTGAGGCAGTAGCCGTGGGAGAACACGACCGTGAGGGGCGCGGGCTCGCGGCGGCCCGCGGCGAAGCGGCGCCGCCGGCGGCGGGGGGCCGCCGCGTCGTCCTCCGGCAGCGGGAAGTCGCCGGGCTCCTCCACCTCGTAGTACAGCTCCGTGCCGTCGTCCGCGACGGCCGCGGCGGGGGTGCCGCGGAGGGTGCCGTACGGCCCGGCCGCGTCGAGCGCCTCCCGGGCCCGGCGGCGCACGCCGCGGCCCATCGCCAGCCGCTCCACCGCGACGCCGGCGGCGGCCCCGGCGGCGAGCACGCCGATGGCGGCGCCGGCGATCCCGGCGCGGCGGCCCGCCCGGGCCCAGCCGCCGGCGGGGGCGGGGGCGGGGAGGGGGTCAGCCATGGAGGGCCCCGTGGGTGCCGGTGTGCGTGCCCGTACCCGTACCCGTGTCTGTGCCTGTGCTCGTCTCCGTGTCCGTGTTCATGGGGTGGGCATCCCCCGCGGCGCCCACGTACACGCGCGGAACGCGGGGCCCGATCCGGGTGACGATCTCGTACCCGATCGTGCCCGTCGCCCGCGCCCAGTCCTCCGCCGTCGGCTCGCCGTGGTCCCCGGCGCCGAACAGCACCGCCTCGTCGCCCGCCGCCGCCGCGTCCCCGCCCAGGTCCACGACGAACTGGTCCATCGCCACCCGCCCGGCGACCGTCCGCCACTTCCCGGCGACCAGCACCGGCCCCGTACCCGACGCGTGCCGCGGGACACCGTCCGCGTAGCCGAGGGGGACGAGGGCGAGGGTGGTGCGGCCGGGGGTGACGTAGTGGTGCCCGTACGAGACGCCCAGCCCGGCCGGCGCCTCCTTGACCTGCGCCAAAGACGCCTTGAGCGCCATCACCGGCCGCAGCCCGAAGTCCGCGGGCACACCGACCTCGGGGCTCGGCGACAGCCCGTACGACGAGACCCCGGGCCGCACGAGGTCGAAGTGGGCTGCGGGGAGGGTGAGCGTGGCCGGGGAGTTCGCCATGTGCCGCACCTCGGGGCGCAGCCCGGCGCGCTCGGCGACGGCGAGGGCCTCGTGGAAGGCGTCGAGCTGGCCGCGGACGGAGGGGTCGCCGGGCTCGTCGGCGCGGGCGAAGTGCGACCAGACGCCGGTGACGGAAACGGCCCCATCGGCCTCCGCGGCGCGGGCGGCGGCGACCAGACCGGGCCAGTCGCCGGCGAGACAGCCGTTGCGGCCGAGACCGGTGTCGGCCTTGAGCTGCACGCGCGCGGTACGCCCGGCGGCGCGGGCGGCGGGCAGCAGCTCCCGCAGCGCCCAGAGGCCGCTGACGGTGATGTCGAGATCCGCCTCGACGGCCTCCCGCCACGGCCCCCCGGGCGTCCACAGCCAGCACAGGATGCGCCCGCGGTCACCGGCCGCCCGCAGCCCCAGCGCCTCGTGCGGCGTCGCGGTCCCCAGCCACTCGGCGCCGGCGGCGCGGGCGGCGCGGGCGCAGGGCAGCGTGCCGTGGCCGTAGGCGTCGGCCTTGAGGACGGCCATGAACTGCGCGCGCGGGGCGAGACCGCGCAGGGCGCGGATGTTGGCGCCGTACGCGGTGAGGTCGATCTCCGCGCGGGCGCGGAGGGGTGAGTCGGTCATCGTGGCCAGTGTCGCATTGCGGGAACGCCTGCGGCTGGGCGCGGCGGGTCGGACCGCGGGCGGCGGGCGCGGACGCGAGGCCCGGGGCACCCGGGTCTCGGGGGCGGCAGTGGAGGCCGTGCGGACGGGCGCACGAGCACCCGGGCCGGGCGGCCGGGGTTCGGGCAGCCGTGGAGCAGGCCCGGCCCCCGCGCGACGGAGCAGCCCCACGACAGCGCCGGACGCCCGCGCCGCGGCACCGCACCCCCGTGGTCAGCCGCCCGCCTTCCCGCCACCGCCCCGTGGCCGCTCCGCGGCCGCCCCGCGGACGTCCCGCCAGACGCCGGGGAGGGCGTCGGGGAGTTCGTGGGCGGTGGCCGGGGCGCCGGCGGCGAGGGTGCGGGCGGCGAGGCCGTGGAGGTACGCGCCGGCGGAGGCGGCGTCGCGGGCGGCGAGGCCGGCGGCGAGGAGGGAGCCGGTGAGGCCGGAGAGGACGTCGCCGCTGCCGGCGGTGGCCAGCCAGGGGGTGCCGGTGGGGTTGACGCGTACGGGACCGCCGCTGTCGTCCGGCTCCGCGACGAGGGTGGTGGACCCCTTCAGCAGAGTCGTCGCCCCGTACGCCGCCGCCAGCGACCGTACGGCCGCCAGCCGGCCCGACTCCACCTCCGCCCGGTCCACGCCCAGCAGCGCGGCGGCCTCCCCGGCGTGCGGGGTGAGCAGCGTCGGCGCGGACCGGCCCCGTACCCGTACCGCGTCCAGCAGCCGCAGGCCGTCGGCGTCCACCAGCACCGGCACGTCGGCGGCGAGCACCTGCTCCAGCACCTCCGCCGCCCCCGGCCCGTCCCCGAGCCCCGGCCCGACGACCCACGCCTGGACCCGGCCCGCCTTCGCGGGCGGCCCGGGGTGCACGAGCGTCTCCGGATACCGCGCGATGACCGCCCGCGCCGCGGGCCCCACGTACCGCACGGCCCCCGCCCCGCCGCGCAGCGCCCCGCCGACGGCGAGCACGGCGGCGCCGGGGTACCGCTCGGACCCGGCGACGACACCGACGACACCGCGCCGGTACTTGTCGCTCTCGGCGGTCGGCGACGGCAGCAGCGCGGCCACGTCGGCGTGCTGCAACGCCTCCAGCTCCGGCACGGCGGGCAGGTACGGCCCGAGCCCGATGTCCACGAGCCGCAGCGCCCCGGCGCGCTCGGCGGCGGGGTCGACGAGCAGGCCGGGCTTGTACGTACCGAAGGTGACGGTGGCGGCGGCGGTCACGGCCTCACCCCGCACCTCCCCGGTGCCGGCCTCGACGCCGCTGGGGAGGTCGACGGCGAGGACGGGGGCGCCGGTGTCGCGGACGAGCCGCAGGAGCGCGGCGGCGGCGGACCGAAGCCCGCCGGACCCGCCGATGCCCACGATGCCGTCGACGACGAGGTCGGCACCGCCGAACACCCGACGCAGCCCGGACCCTCCCCCACCCAGCCCCGCAGCCCCACCGTCCGCAGCCCCGCCCTCCGCGGGCACGACCCGTCCCCCGGCCGCCCGCAGGGCGCGAAGCCCGCCGCCGTGCGTCCGCTCCGGGCTGAGCAGCAGGGCCGTCACACGCGCCCCGCGCCGCGCCAGCCGCGCCCCGGCGTACAGCGCGTCCCCGCCGTTGTCCCCGCTCCCCACGAGCAGCACCACCCGCCGCCCGTACGTCCGCCCCAGCAACCCGGCCGCCGCGGCGGCCAGCCCCGCCGCGGCCCGCTGCATGAGCGCCCCCGCGGGCAACTCCGCCATGAGCGCCGCCTCGGCACTCCGCACCGTCTCCACCCCGTACGCGGTCCTCATGCCCCCATCCTCCACCGCCCCGGGAGGGCCCGCAGCGGGGTGGGTGGCCGACCCTCGCCAACTTTGGCCGGGGACACCGAACGAGGTGGTACTCCCGACCACCCGGACGTTAGGGTAATCAGTCGATCACGCAGAGGCATGATCTCTTCTGATGCCCGCTTCCCCCGATTCCCCGAGAAGGACGATGACGACGCACGCCATTACTTCAGGAACCGGCTTCGGACTGCTCACCCCGGCGGACTGGTATCGAATCCCGCTCCACCCGGCCGCACAGCGGACGGCGTCCATCAAGGCGATGGTGGACCGGCAATTCACGGGTGTCGACAACCAGCCAATCCTGCGCCGCAAGACGGAGGAGGAATTACAGGGCGCCGCGGCGGCCGGTGCCGAACAGGGCGGCGTAACCCTGTACTTATCCTACTTAGACGCCGCGGGAGTCCCCCTTTCCGCCTCCCTGCTGGTGTCCCTCGTACCGCAACACGCCGACCCCCTCCGTACGGCCACGGCCCTGACGGCCCGCGGCGGAGCCACCGAGGTCGACCTCCCGGCGGCAGGCCGCGCGACCCGCCGCCGGCGGACCGAGCGCAGCAGGCAGACCCAGAAGCTGGGCAGCACGTTCGCGGACACGATCGTGGAGTACTTCGTCCCCGTACCGGGCCGTCCGGAGCTGCTGCTGCTGACGTTCAGCACCCCGCTGGAGCCGCTGGCCGACGAGATGACGGGGCTCTTCGACGCCGTCGCCGGCACCCTGCGCTGGCCCCGGACGGCCACGGCCGGAGAGGCGGCCGGCTGATGGGGGACAAGCTCAAGGTCGACACCGAGGACCTGATCACCGCGGGCTCGGGCATGCGGCGGGTGGCGATCGAGTTCGAGCAACTCGACCGGTACATGGGCCAGTACGACCGGAAGACCGTCGGCCACCAGTGGCTCTGGGAGCGACTCCAGGACTTCTCGGACGGCTGGGACGACACCAGGGCGAAGATGGTCGACGAGATCATGGGCCTGGGCGAGGTCGCCCAGAAGGCGGGCGAGGCGTACCGGGAGATCGAGACCCAGCTCGTCGACTCACTCCTCGGCAAGAAGCCCAAGGGCGGTAAGAAATGAGCCGCCCCGCCGACTGGAAGTGGGAGCCCCTGGGTGAGGCGGAGGACCCGGTCCCCGGCGACGTGGCCGAACTGAAAACCCTCGCCCGCCGCCTCAGCAGTACGGCCGAGACCATCAAGGAGACGGCGGCGGCCCTGGAACGCCTGGGCGACCTGAAGAGCTGGGACTCGCCGGCGGGCTTCGAGTTCTCCGCGAAGGCCAGGTCGACGGCCGAGACCGTCCGCAGCGCCCACAGCCGCTACGCGGAGGCGGGCGCGGCGGTGAAGGAGTTCTGGACCGACCTCGAACAGATCCAGGACGAGGCCGACCGCCTCCTCGCCCAGGCCGAAATCGCCGCCGAGGACGCGAAGAAGGCCCGCAACAAGGCGGACAGCCCGCCGCAGGACGCGGGCGCCGAGGCCCTGGACAAGCTCGACTTCAAGGCGGAGGACGCGGAAGCCCACCTGGCGGCGATCCGCCGCCGCCTGGAGCCGCTGAAGGCATGGCACGAGGACGCGGGCGACACGGCGGCCCGCCGGATCAGGGAGGCGGTGGAAGGCGACGGCCTGAACGACGGCTTCCTGGACGACATCTCCGGCGCCCTGACGGCGATCGCCAACGTGGCGGGGCTGATCGCCGCGTTCTGTGGCGTCGTGGCACTACTCCTCGGGTGGATCCCCGTTATCGGCCAGCCAATCGCCGGGGTCATGGGCACGATCGCGCTCATCGCCACCGCCGTGTCCTTGGTCTGCCATATTGCGCTCGCCATCAACGGCGACGCGACGTGGATGGACATTGCGGCGGACGTCATCGGAATCGCCACCTTCGGCATCGGCCGCGTCTGCATGACCGCCGCCAGGGTGAGCGCGCTGGGGGGACGGGCCAGGGCGTGGGACGCCGCCAACGCGTACGTGCGACGCACCGCGCCCCAGCTGAACTCGGCGCAGCGACGTGCGCGCGTCGAGCAGCTGGTGGGACCTCGACAGGGAGCCCGATTGGGGGCCGTTTCGAGGCCCGACGTCTCGCTCCGCACCGCCTTCGGCGGCCTGCGCGGCGACTTCGTCAGCGATCTGAGAACGATCGGTTCGAGTTGGCGGGGAAGCATGCGCGCAGGCGATCACTTCGCTTCGCTGAGAAGTGCGTGGCAGTCCGGTGGCATTCGTGGCGCCGGAGCCATGTGGGACGACGCCGCCTCGGTCGACGAGATGGCCCGTATCAACGCCATCAGTCGCTCCACACTTGCCGAAATCGGGACTCCCGATGCTTTCAGACAGGCGGACAGATTCGCCGGGGCCTACCTCGGTGCGATGGGTGCCGGTGGATACATGGACAGCCAGACGATCAGGGAGGCGGGAATGGCCACCGCTGATGGATCCTTCGTCGACGAGTTCATGTTCGGCCAGTCCGGGAGGCTGCCGCTGTGACAGACAACGAGCACGGCTGGTCCCACTGCTCCGTATCGATGCCGATTCCGGAGAACTGGATCGCCCTTGACCTAGGTGCACCCGACACCGAGGCATGGGCGCTCTCGACTGCACAGGGTCACCTCGGTGACCAGCGGAGTGCCGTACTCCACGAAGCATTCGCCGCGGACATCGTTTCGTGCACGGCGGCCGCCGTCGCGCGCAACGCAATATCGGCCGCAGTACTGGCGCCTCGGCAGGAACCAATTTTGGCACTGCTCCAGTTGCGGGAGCTGCATCTGGCACCCCGAGAGTACGACTTGGCCCACCTTCGGGAGGCCGCCGCACACGTCAAATCTCCCCTGTTCCGCCCGCCGGAACTTACGACGGTCGACCTTCCCGTGGGCACTGCCGTGCGCGAACACCGGCTGGAGCCTGAGAGCATCGGCGACGGTACCGCACAGACGGTCGAGGGGGTTGCCTACTACGTGCTTCCCGATCAGCATCCGGACAGCGCCTTGGAACTGCTCATGAGGTGGAACGCCACCGGCCTGGGCGAATTGCTGTGCGCCCTTGCCGACGAGGTGGCCCTAACTCTCCGCCTTTCCTGATTTACGCCACATCGCACGCTGCTTGCCGCGTCCCAGACGCGCCCAGGGAAACAGGATACCGAGGAGGATGAAACCACCAACGACAAAGACGAGCGAGAGGAGACCCACCATAAATGGCGGGAACAACCTTCCGGCTTGGGCCGGAAGGACCGACCCGATGGCCGGAAGCACACAGATAAAGAGCGTTCCGGCGATCTGGTGCAACCCTTCCCGGAACGCTATACGCGGATGTTCCGGAGTTCCGCTCACCATGCCGATGACGGTCAAGGCGATGAAGAGCATGGAAACGCCGCCGCCCGCCACTCCCCCGGTAAAGAGCGCTGGAATTCCATCGTCAGGTACGACATCGTCAAATGCCAACACCAGCAGCATAAAAGCGCCGACTGCGCCACCTAACATCAGTGCGAAGACCGCGGTGCAGCCGATTGTAAAGCCGACGCCCACAGGCTGGCTGCGCGCGCGCTCTGAGTCTCCGTTGGATGCTTCGGCCTCGGTCATGCGGCTTATCTCCTCAGGTCGGATACGGCGTTCCACTCAGCCCGTACGCTGTCACCTCCCCCGTGGTCAAAGCAACGGCAACCACCACTCAGCGCGAGCATCCGGACACGCCCCGGCGCCCCCGCACCGCCCCCTCAGCGCCGGGCCACAGCCAGCAGGTGCGACGCCGCCGCCAGCAGTTCCGGATGCCCCTCCGCCAGCCGCGCCGCGCGCAGCGCGGCTTCGAAGGCCGGGTGGTCCGCGGGCAACGGCCGCCCCGTGTGCTGCTCGACCGACTTCAACTGGGCCCACCCCGGCCCTTCGACCCCGTACACCTTCACCTCGCCCAGCCCCGCGTCGCGCATCTCGTCCTCCAGCCCCGCTGCCGTGTGGAAATAGGCCGCCGTGAACCCCTTGCGGCCCGGGTCGTGGCGGCCGGTGGTGAGGATGTCGCGGACGGCGTCGTGGACGCGGTCCTTGGTGAGCAGCGTGGTCGCAGTGTGCTCGAAGACGGAGGCGTACCGGCCGATCGCCGCGGCGGCGACGAGGCCGCCGGGGCGGGTGACGCGCCGCGCCTCGGCGAGCGCGAGGTCGCGGTCGGCGCGCTCCAGCAGGTGATACAGCGGCCCGAGGAGCAGCGTCACGTCGTACGAGCCGTCCGCCGCCCGCAGCGCCCGGGCGTCGCCCACCTCCGCGTCGACCCCGGCGCGGCGCGCGGCCTCGACGTGCCGCGGCACCGGGTCGACCAGGTGCACCCGGTGCCCGTCCCCCGCCAGCCACGCCGCGTGCGCTCCCGGCCCGCCGCCCACGTCGAGCACGTCCGCCGGTGCCCCCGGCAGATGCCGCCGCAGCAGCTCCCGTGTACGCACCAGCTCCAGCCGCCCGTCCGCGGCCCCGGTGAGCCGCGTGGCCTCGTCGAACTCGGTGCCGTAGAAGTGCAGGATTTCGGGGTCGACTTGGGGATCGAGGCTCATGTCGGCCATGCTCTACCTTGACCGGTGGACCAGTCCAGTTTCGAGCGGAAAGCATCAGGAGGGCCCATGGCCGTGCTGAAGTACGAGCAGATCGCGGACTGGATCCGGGCACGGATCACCGAAGGCGAGTTGACGCCCGGCGCATTGGTGCCCTCGCAGCGGGAGTTGTGTGAACGATGGGGCGTTTCGCGCGCCACCGCCATCAAGGCGATGGACGTGCTGCGACTCGACGGGGTGATCGACCGGGAGCGGCAGGGCCAGGGCTTCAGGGTCGTGGAGACGCCGCTGGCCCGGCCTGCCGGGCACCGGGCTTCGGGGAGCAGCCGGCTGGCGGGCGGGCATCCGTTCCGCCGCGTGGGGCGCCCCGGTGACGAGGAGCCGCCGCCGCACATCGCGCAGGCGCTGGAGCTGGGGCCCGGTGGGCGGGCGCTGCGCAGGGACCGGCTGGTGGTGCTGGAGGACGACACCCCGTTGACGTACGTGAGCGCGTGGTTTCCCCCGGACGTGGCCGAGGCGTGCCCCCGGCTGGCGCAGGCGGGCCCGCTGGCGGAGGGCACCACGCACTACGTGACCCGCCGGACCGGCCGCCCGCCGGCCCGCGGCGTCGACACCGCGGGCGTGCGGCTGGCCACGGCGGCGGAGGCGGAGCGGCTGGAACGGGCGCTGCCGCTGGCGGTCGCGGTGGAGCTGCACACGGCGTACGACGGCGACGGGCGGCCGCTGGTGTGCGAAGAGGGCGTCACGCCCGGGGAGTTGTGGGAACGCAGCGACCAGTACCCGATGGGCGGAGATCACTGAGCGTCGCTTGACTGGACCGGTCCACCGGACCACTATGAGTCGCGGCATCACTACTGATCGCGCTCACCATTCAGCGAGGCACCATGCCCACCACGCCCTTACGGCCCACCGTGTCCCCCAGTCCCGTCAACCCTCCGTTCAGCACCTGGGGACGCATGTATGAACCCAGCCCGCGCACGGCCCACCAAGCGCGTAGGGACGTCGCCGCCGCCCTCGCCGCCTGGGGTGTCGGCCAGGCGGCCATCTGCGACGCCACGCAGGTCGTGGCCGAGCTCACCGGCAACGCCGTGCGACACGGCCGCGTACCCGGCCGTCGCTTTCTCGTACGGATCACCCGCGGGGCGGGCCGACTGCAGGTGGAGGTCGATGACGCCGCCTCCACGCCACCCACCGTGATGCGCGCGCCTGACGAGGCGGAGGGCGGCCGGGGGCTGCGGATCGTGGACGCGCTGGCCGACGCGTGGGGAGTGGCCCCGCGGGCCTCCGGCATCGGCAAGACCGTCTGGGCGATCGTTCGGTACGGGCCCGTCCCTGACGGCCGCGGCTCGGAAGCGGCGGTCGCACCCTGACAGCGCCGCGGCGCGGTGGCGTCACCGGTTACCCTGCCGCGCATGAGCGGAATCGTCGGAGTCGGCATCGATGTCGCCGAGGTGGGGCGGTTCGGGGCCGCGTTGGAGCGGACGCCGGAGTTGCTCGACCGGTTGTTCCTGCCCGCGGAGCAGGTGCTGCCCGACGGGGAGCGGCGGGGGGTGGCTTCGCTGGCGGTGCGGTTCGCGGCCAAGGAGGCGCTGGCGAAGGCGCTGGGGGCGCCGGCGGGGCTGCACTGGCACGACGCCGAGGTGTGCGTGTACGACAACGGGCGGCCCCATCTGCGCGTACGCGGCACCGTCGCCGCGCGCGCCGCGGAGCTGGGGGTGCGCAGCTGGCACGTGTCACTGAGTCACGACGCCGGCGTCGCCTCCGCCGTCGTCATCGCGGAGGGCTGAGCGGCAGAGCAAGCCCAGAGGGGCTCATCTGCCCCACGCCAGCCGCTCCACCGCCTCCTCCAGCAGGTCCAGGTACTCGACCTCCTCGCACCGCGGCTTGCTGCCCACCCGGTACAGCTCCAGCGACTCCGCGAGGTCCTCCCCCAGGTCCTCGTCGGGCAGCGCCGCCGCGAGGTCTTCGAGGATCCGGCCCGCGAGTTGCTCCCGCGCGGCTCGGGCGGCCGCCGACCGGTTCGGTCTTCGGCGCCATACGGCATGCAGTACGGACATCTCGCCCCCGAACGCCCAGGATTCGAATACGCATACGAACCCTAGCCTTCCGCTCCGGTCCAGACCAGAGGTACGGCGACCCCACCCGCGCGCGCCCGCCCGGCCCCGCGCACAATGGCCCCGTGGCCTCGCCGTCGAGCACGTACAGCTCCTCCCCCTACGTCGATCTCTCCCGCGCCGAGTGGAGCGCCCTCCGCGACCGGACCCCGCTGCCGCTGAGCGCCGCCGAGGTCGAAGAGCTGCGCGGCCTCGGGGACGTGGTCGACCTCGACGAGGTACGGGACGTCTATCTGCCGCTCTCCCGGCTGCTCAACCTGTACGTCGGCGCCACCCACGGCCTCCGCAACGCCGTCAACACCTTCCTCGGCGGCCCCGGCGGGACCGCGAAACCGCAGGCCGGCACCCCCTTCGTCATAGGTCTCGCCGGCAGTGTCGCCGTGGGGAAGTCCACCGTCGCGCGGCTGCTGCGGGCGCTCCTGGCCCGCTGGCCCGAGCACCCGCGCGTGGAGCTGGTCACCACCGACGGCTTCCTGCTGCCCAACGCCGAGCTGGAGGCCCGCGGGCTCATGGCGCGCAAGGGCTTCCCCGAGTCGTACGACCGCCGCGCGCTGACCCGCTTCGTCGCCGCCGTGAAGTCCGGGAAGGACGAGGTCACCGCCCCCGTCTACTCGCATCTCACCTATGACATCGTCCCCGGCGAGCGGCTGAAGGTGCAGCGCCCGGACATCCTCATCGTCGAGGGCCTCAACGTCCTGCAGCCCGCCCTCCCCGGCCACGACGGCCGCACCCGCGTCGCGCTCGCCGACTTCTTCGACTTCAGCGTGTACGTCGACGCCCGTACCGAGGACATCGCGCGCTGGTACATGGAGCGGTTCCGCACGCTGCGCGAGACGGCGTTCCAGAACCCGCTCTCGTACTTCCGCCGCTACGCCGACGTCCCGGAGGCCGAGGCGACGGCGTACGGGGAACGCAACTGGCGCACCATCAACGAGCCCAACCTGCGCCAGAACATCGCCCCGACCCGCGGCCGCGCCACCCTCGTCCTCCGCAAGGGACCCGACCACACGGTCCAGCGGCTCTCCCTGCGCAAGCTGTAGCACGCGGAGGGCCAAGGAGGGCAAGGAGGGCGCGGAGTGCGCGGGACCCGCCCCCCGCAGCCGTTAGCCTCCCCCCATGCTGCACCTGCGGATCCAGTGCCCCGCGGCCCGCACCGACGAGGTCGTCGGGCTGCTGCGCGACACCGTCGGCACCGCCCACCTCGCCGTGCTCCGCGGCGCCTCCCTCGACCCCGCCGGCGACGTCGTGATGTGCGACGTCGCCCGCGAGGCCGCGGACAGGCTGCTGGGGGAGCTGCGCGGCCGCGGGCTGTACGACGACGGGGCCGTCTGCGTCGACCACGTCGGCCTGACGCTTTCGCGCCGCGCCGACCGGGCCGAGGAGGCCGCCCCGGGGGAGGCGGCGGACGCGGTGGTGTGGGAGTCGCTGGTCGAGGAGACGCACGAGGAGTCGGCGCTGTCGGTCACGTTCCTCGCCATGCTCGGGGTCGCGACGCTGCTCGCCGCGTGCGGGGTGATGATCGACAGCGCGATCCTCATCGTCGGCGCGATGGCGCTGGGGCCGGAGTTCGGGCCGGTGGCGGGGGTGTGCGTGGCGCTGGTGCAGCGGCGGCCGCGGCTGGCGGGGCGGTCGCTGGGGGCGCTGCTCGCCGGGTTCGCGGTGGCGATGGCGCTGACGGTGGCGTTCAGCACGGTGATGGACGCCTTCGGGATGTTCACGGCGGGGCATCTGGACGCGGCGCGGCCGCAGACGGGGTTCATCTGGGCGCCGGACCGGTTCTCGTTCGTGGTGGCCCTGCTGGCGGGTGCGGCCGGCACGCTGTCGCTGACGTCGTCGAAGTCGGGGGCGCTGGTCGGCGTCGCGATCTCGGTGACGACGGTGCCGGCGGCGGCCAACGCGGCGGTGGCGCTGAGCTACGGCCAGTGGGACCAGGCCCGCGGCTCGTCCGGGCAGCTGCTGCTCAACCTGCTGGGCATCGTGGTCGCGGGGACGCTGACGCTGCTGGTGCAGAAGGGGTTCTGGGCCTGGCACACGGAGCAGACGCTCGGCGAGCACGTGCACCGCGTGCAGCAGTCGCGCGCGGCGCACCACCACGGGCACCGGGGGCTCTGAGCGCGGTACGCCGTACGCGGCCGGGGGCACCCGGTCCCGTACGGCGTACGGGGCCGCGCCCTCAGCCCAGTGCCCCCAGCCCAGTGCTCCCAGCCCAGCGCCCTCAGCCCAGCGCCGACTTCACCACGTCCGCCAGCCGCCCCGCCACCGACCGGGCCTGGTCGATGTCCGCGGCCTCCACCATCACCCGCACCACCGGCTCCGTCCCCGACGACCGCAGCAGCACCCGCCCCGTGGCGCCCAACTCCCGCTCCGCCTCGACGACCGCCTGGCGCAGCTCCGCGGAGTCGGCGACGCGGGCCTTGTCCACGTCCCGTACGTTGACCAGCACCTGCGGCAGCCGCTCCATCACCGCCGCCAGCTCCGCCAGCGGCCGGCCGGTGGCCGCCACCCGGGAGGCGAGCAGCAGGCCGGTGAGCGTGCCGTCGCCGGTGGTGGCGTGGTCGAGGACGATGACGTGGCCGGACTGCTCGCCGCCCAGCGCGTAGCCGCCGCGCTTCATCTCCTCCAGCACGTAGCGGTCGCCGACCGCGGTCTGGATCAGCGCCACGCCCTCCCGCTCCAGCGCCAGCTTGAAGCCGAGGTTGGACATGACGGTGGCGACGACGGTGTTCTTGCGCAGCCGGCCAGCCTCGCGCAGGCCGAGTGTGAGCACGGCGAGGATCTGGTCGCCGTCGATCTCCCGGCCGGCGGCGTCGACGGCGAGGCAGCGGTCGGCGTCGCCGTCGTGGGCGACGCCGAGGTCGGCGCCGTGTTCGACGACGGCGGCGCTGAGCTGGTCGAGGTGGGTGGAGCCGCAGCCGTCGTTGATGTTGAGGCCGGTGGGGTCGGTGCCGATGGGGACGACCTCGGCGCCGGCGCGCTGGAACGCCTCCGGGGAGACGCGGGCGGCGGCGCCGTTGGCGCCGTCGACGACGACCTTGAGCCCGTCGAGGCGGTGCGGCAGCACGCCGAGCAGGTGGGCGACGTAGGTGTCGAAGCCCTGCTCGTACGACTCGACGCGGCCGACGCCGGCGCCGGTCGGGCGCTCCCACGGCTCGCCGCGCGCGTGCTTGCGGTACAGCGCCTCGATGGCGTCCTCCAGCTCGTCGGAGAGCTTGTGGCCGCCGCGGGCGATGAACTTGACGCCGTTGTCGGGCATCGGGTTGTGGCTGGCGGAGAGCATGACGCCGAGGTCGGCGCCGAGCGCGCCGGTGAGGTACGCGACCGCGGGGGTCGGCAGCACGCCGACGCGCAGCACGTCGACGCCCGCGCTGGCCAGTCCGGCGACGACGGCCGCCTCCAGGAACTCTCCGGACGCCCGTGGATCGCGCCCGACCACCGCCTTCGGGCGCTGGCCGGCGGGCCGGGCGGTGTCGGCGATGGCGAGCACGTGTGCCGCCGCCACCGACAGCCCGAGGGCCATCTCCGCGGTGAGGTCCGCGTTGGCGACGCCGCGCACGCCATCGGTGCCGAAGAGTCGTCCCACTGATCTCCTCCGAGTGCTCGCGAGTGCTCAAATCTGAGCGAATACGATCGGCTACAGACCGTAAAAAGTCCTTACGTGACCATACCCGCCGACCGTATGCCGACCATACAAGCGCGCCCCGGCGCCCTCCCGGATCTCTCCGGGGGCCGCCGGGGCTGAGCACACTAGCAGTACGATGATCAGCGCTTGCTGTACTGCGTCCCCTTGCGGGCCTTCTTCAGACCGGCCTTCTTCCGCTCGACCGCGCGGTCGTCACGGGTCAGGAAGCCGGCCTTCTTCAGCGCGCCGCGGTTGTTGTCGGCGTCCGCCTCGTTCAGCGCGCGGGCCACGCCCAGGCGCAGCGCGCCGGCCTGGCCGGAGATGCCGCCGCCGGCGATGCGCGCCACGACGTCGTAACGGTCGTCCAGCTCCAGCACCTTGAACGGCTCGTTGACTTCCTGCTGGTGCACCTTGTTCGGGAAGTAGCCCTCAAGCGTGCGGCCGTTGATCTTCCACTTGCCGGAGCCGGGGACGATGCGCACCCGGGCGATGGCGTTCTTGCGGCGGCCGGTGCCCGCGGCCGGCTGCGGGTCACCGAAGTGCGCCGCGACCGACTCGGTGGTGTAGTCCTCGGCGGGCGTCTCGGTGGTGTACTCCTCGACGTCCTCGACGGGCGCCTCAGCGGTGGTCTCAGCCACGATTCTCCTCAGCTTCTCTGTCTCTAGGGGTGTGGCCGGGACTACTGCGCGACCTGGGTGATCTCGTACGGGACCGGCTGCTGGGCGGCGTGCGGGTGCTCGGCACCGCGGTACACCTTCAGCTTGCTGAGCATCTGACGGCCCAGGGTGTTCTTCGGGAGCATGCCGCGGACGGCCTTCTCGACGGCCTTCTCCGGGTTCTTGTCCAGCAGCTCGTCGTAGCGGACGGAGCGGAGACCGCCGGGGTAGCCGGAGTGGCGGTAGGCCAGCTTCTGGGTCCGCTTGTTGCCGGAGAGGTGCACCTTGTCGGCGTTGATGATGATGACGAAGTCACCAGCGTCGACGTGAGGCGCGTACACCGGCTTGTGCTTGCCACGCAGCAGCTGGGCGACCTGGGAGGCCAGGCGGCCCAGTACGACGTCGGTGGCGTCGATGACGTGCCACTGACGCTGGACGTCGCCGGGCTTGGGGCTGTACGTACGCACGGTCGTAGCCTTCGCTTCTTCAGTGGGTGTTCTCTGACAAGGTCACCCGGAGATCACGGCAGCAGTAGACCGCGCCGGCGACGCAAACCGACGGCTGATCGCTGATCAATCGTCCTGGTGGACCAGGCGTAACGGCCTCACGCGTGAGAACGAGCAGCCAATACGCACAACAATCCAGCAGAATACCGGGGCCCGCGGCACCAGGTCAAAACACCCCCGCACCGCCCCGGGCCCCCGGACCGCCGCGGATCAGCGCCGCCGGGCCACCCGCCCCTCGTCCCACACCGGCTCCGGCGTCTCCCGGACCCGGCCGTCCGCGCCGAAGAGCAGGTAGCGGTCGAAGCTGCGCGCGAACCACCGGTCGTGCGTCACCGCCAGCACCGTCCCCTCGTACGCCTCCAGCCCCTCCTGCAATGCCTCCGCGCTCTCCAGGTCCAGGTTGTCCGTGGGCTCGTCCAGCAGCAGCGCCGTCGCCCCCGCCAGCTCCAGCAGCAGGATCTGGAACCGCGCCTGCTGACCGCCGGAAAGCCGCTCGAAGGGCTGCTCCGCCGCCCGGTCCAGCTCGTACCGGCGCAGCGCCGGCATCGCCGCGCCCTTGTCCTTCGCGTGGTCCTTCCACAGGATGTCCAGCAGCGAGCGCCCCCGCAGCTCCGGGTGCGCGTGGGTCTGCGCGAAGTGCCCCGGCACCACGCGCGCGCCCAGCTTCCACGTCCCGGTGTGGGCCACGGCCCCGCCCGCGGGGTCCCCGGCCAGCAGCCGGAGGAAGTGCGACTTCCCCGAGCCGTTCGAGCCGAGCACCGCGACCCGCTCGCCGTAGAAGACCTCCAGCGAGAACGGCCGCATCAGCCCGGTCAGCTCCAGGTCCACGCAGGTGATCGCGCGCATCCCGGTCCGCCCGCCGCGCAGCCGCATCCGGATGTCCTGCTCGCGCGGCGGCGCCAGCGGCGGGCCCGCCTCCTCGAACTTCCGCAGCCGCGTCTGCGCGGCCCGGTAGCGCGAGGCCATCTCGGCGTTGTACGCGGCCTTCTGCTTGTACATCATCACCAGGCGCTTGAGCTTCGCGTGCTCCTCGTCCCAGCGCCGGCGCAGCTCCTCGAACCGCTCGAAGCGCTCCCTGCGCGCCTCGTGGTACGTCCCGAAGCCGCCCCCGTGCACCCACACGTCGCTGCCCGCGGCGCCCGGCTCCACGCTGACGATCTTCTCCGCGCTGCGCGCCAGCAGCTCCCGGTCGTGGCTGACGAACAGCACGGTCTTCGGCGTCTCGCGCAGCCGGTGCTCCAGCCACAGCTTGCCGGGCACGTCCAGGTAGTTGTCCGGCTCGTCGAGCAGCAGCACCTCGTCCGTACCGCGCAGCAGCGCCTCCAGCACCAGCCGCTTCTGCTCGCCGCCCGACAGCGTGCGCACCTCGCGCCACTGGGCGCGCTCGTACGGCACGCCCAGCGCGGCCGTCGTGCACTTGTCCCACAGCGTCTCGGCCTCGTACCCCCGGGCCTCCGCCCAGTCGCTCAGCGCCTGCGCGTAGGCGAGCTGGGCGGGCTCGTCGTCCCGCTCCATGATCGCCAGCTCGGCCTCGTCGACGGCCGCGGCGGCGGTACGGATCCGCGGCTGGGCGACGGACACCAGCAGGTCGCGCACCGTACGCTCGTCCCGCACCGAGCCGACGAACTGCGGCATCACACCCAGCCCGCCGCCCGCCGCCACGCTGCCGCCGTGCGGCTGCAACTCGCCGGCGAGCAGCCGCAGCAGGGTCGTCTTCCCCGCCCCGTTCGCCCCCACCAGCGCCGCGGCCGCGCCCTCGCCGACGCGGAACGAGACGCCGCCGAGCAACGGCCGCCCGTCCGGCAGGTAGTACTCCAGGTGCGCGGCCTCCAGATGTCCCATGCCCCCATCCTCGCGGCCCGCGGCGGCGCGGTGAAACGGGTTTTCCCCGCTCACCGGGCCACCCCGCCCCCACCGGCCCCGGCACCGCCGTCCGGGTGCCGGCGCGCCCGGATAAGATGCCCGCCATGAGCTTCGGGCAGGGGGGCTACGGCGGCCCCGGGGGGCAGGGGCAGGGATCGGGCTTCGGCCCGCCGGGATCCGGCGGGCCCGCGCCCGACTGGGGCGCGCTCGCCGACTCCGCGGCGGCCGAGCGGCGCCGCAAGCGGCGGCTGCTCACGATCGTCGGCGGCGCCGTGGCCACGGTGGTGATAGCGGGCGCCGTGGCCGCGGCCGTCGTCACCACCTCCGGGGGCGACGACGACCCGTCGAGCAGCGCCTCGAAGGACCGGATATCCGGCGCCGCGAGCGACAGCGGCAAGGGCGACCCGTCGTTCTCGTCCGTCGCCCCGCCGCCGGACCCCAAGGAGTTCATCGCCTCCGCCGACAAGGACACGGCCCCGCTGACCGTCGACAGCTTCTTCCCCAACGCGAAGATCACCGTCAGCGGCCACACGTACGAGCGCCGGGCCACCCACAGCACCCGCACGTGCACCGCCGCCGCCTCCACCAAGCTCGGCAAGGTCCTCACCGCCAACGGCTGCGACCGGCTCATCCGCGCCACCTTCACCCGCGACGGCAGCGCCGTCACCGTCGGCGTCGCCGTCTTCGCCGACGAGGGCCCCGCAGGCCGCGCCGCCGAGCAGGCGAACGGCAACCTGGAGTCGCTGCCCGGCGACGGCGTGCCCGAGTTCTGCCGCGCCACCGCCTGCCGCCTCACGAGCAACACCCTCGGCCGCTACGCCTACTTCACCATCGCCGGCTACGTGAACGGCAAGGCCGTCACCGCCGACGACACCCCGACCAGCGAGGCGGTCCGGGACACCGGCGCGTACGTGTACCGCCGCATCATGGACCGCGGCCGGGAGCAGGCGCTCAAGTCCACGGAGCAGTAGACCCCGCCCGCCCGCGGCCCATCCGGGGGGCGGCACCCACCGAAAGGCGCAGCCGGTGTGGTGCGCAGCCGGGTGCGGTGGTCGGCTGGGGACATGAGGATCCTGGTCATCGGCGCCACCGGCGCCCTCGGCAGCCGCCTGGTGCCGCTGCTCACCGCGGCCGGCCACACCGTCGTCGGCACCACGACGAGCGAGGCGAAGAAGGAGCGGCTGCGGGCGGCCGGCGCGGAGCCGGTCGTGCTCGACGTACTCGACGCCGCGGCCGTACACGAGGCCGTGGGCGACACCGCCCCCGACGTGCTCGTCCACGAGGCCACCGCCCTGTCCTCCGGCATCGACGTGCGCGCCCGCGACCTCCGCCGCCTCGACAACGCCTTCGCCGGCACCAACCGGCTGCGCACCGAGGGCACCGACAACCTGCTGGCCGCGGCGACGGCGGCCGGCACCCGGCGGTTCGTCGCGCAGAGCTTCGCCGGCTGGCCGTACGCGCGCGAGGGCGGCCGGATCAAGACCGAGGAGGACGCGCTCGACCCCTCCCCGCCCGGCGGCGCCGAACAGACCCTCGCCGCCATCCGCCACCTGGAGGACGCCGTCACCTCCGCCCCCGGCATCGAGGGCCTCGTCCTGCGCTACGGCGGCTTCTACGGCCCCGGCACGTCCCTCTTCCCCGGCGGCGAGCAGGCGGAGATGGTACGCAAGCGGCGCCTCCCGGTGGTGGGCAGCGGCGACGGCGTGATGTCGCTGGTCCACATCGACGACGCCGCGGAGGCGACGGCCGCGGCGGTCGAGCGCGGCGCCCCGGGCATCTACAACGTCACCGACGACGACCCGGCGGCGCAGCGGGAGTGGGTGCCGCGGCTGGCGGCGGCGATGGGCGCGCGGCCGCCGCGAAGGGTGCCGGTGTGGCTGGCGCGGCTGGCGGCCGGGCCGTTCGTGGCGGAGGTGATGACGGACGGCAGGGGGGCGGCGAACGACAAGGCGAAGAGCCAGCTGGGGTGGCGGCCGGCGCATCCGACGTGGCGCGACGGCTTCCGGCAGCTGTTCCCGGCCCGGTAGGGGGAGGGGGCCGCCGGTCGGTACGGCGCTTCGTACCGGGCGCGCCCCTCAGTACGGCCGCAGTCCGTGCCCGTACCGGAACAGCGGGTCCGCCCCCGGCGCGCGCGACACCGCCGCGTCCGCCGCCCGCCGCGGCCACGTCACCGGCAGCCGCCCGCGGAACCCCGCCCCGAACAGCGTGTCCGTGATCCCCCGCGCCTCCGTACCCGGCAGCCACGCCGCCACGAAGGCGTCCGTCCGCTCCAGCGCGTCCCCCAGCACCACCGGCCGCCCGGAGTACAGCACGCCCACGCACGTCTTCGCGCGCCCGCACACGTCCGCGAGGTCCGCCTCGTTCTGCTCCCCCAGCGCCAGCGTCCCGGAGTCCCCGAACCACTCCGCGTACGGGTCCTCGCCGCCCACCCAGATCCCGACGTCGCCCCGCCCCTCCGTCGCCACCTCGATGTCCGTCCCGGCCGTCGCCCGCCGCAGCGCCTGAAGGAACGTCGTCCCCTCCGTCGTCCGCCCCGTACCGCCCTGCCAGCCGACCGACCAGCCGCCGAGCTGCCGCCCCAGGTCGTCCGCGCCGTTGCCGCCGACGACGATGCGGTACGAGCCGCGCCGCGGCAGCGGCAGCGCGCCGCCCTCGTTGCGGAGGAGCACCTGCGAGGCCCGTACCGCCTCCCGGGCGACGGCCCGGTGCGCGGGCGAGCCGACCTCGGCGGTCAGGGCGGGGTCGGTGAAGGGGTCGTCGAAGAGCCCGAGGCGTTCCTTGACGTCCAGGATGCGGCGCACGGCGTCGTCCACGCGCTTGCGCGGAATGTCACCGCTCTCCACACCCTCGACGATCGCCCGGTGCACGCCGCGGTAGTCCCGGGAGACCATGACCATGTCGATGCCGGCGTTGACCGCGCGGGCGACCTGGGCGGCCAGGTCCTTGCCGGGGAGCTGCTGCACGGCGTCGTAGTCGCTGACGACGAAGCCGTCAAAGCCCAGCTCGCCCTTGAGCACGCCGGTGAGCAGCCGCCGGTCGCCGTGGGTCTTGACGCCGTGGACGCTGCTGTAGCTGGCCATGACGGAGCCCACGCCGGCGGCGATCGCGTCGCGGTACGGCGCGAGGTGCACCCGGCGCAGCTCGGCCTCCCCGACCCGTACGTCGCCCTGGTCGAGCAGCCGGCCCTCCCCGGCGGCGCTGCCGAAGGCGGTGCCGCCGTCGCCGACGAAGTGCTTGGCGGTGGCCAGGACGGAGCCGGGCCCGAGCGCGTCGCCCTGAAACCCCCGCACGGAGGCGGCGCCCAGCTCGCCGACGACCCCGGGATCCTCGGCGTAACCCTCGTACGTCCGCCCCCACCGCACGTCCCGCGGCACGCACACGCACGGCGTGAACGCCCACCGCACCCCGGCGCCCAGCGTCTCGTCCCGCGCGACACGCTCGGCGCGCTCGACGAGGCCCGGGTCGCGGGTGGCGCCCATGCCGATGTGGTGCGGGAAGATCACCGACCCGGTGACGCCGCTCATGCCGTGCACGGCGTCGGCGCCGTAGAGCAGCGGAATGCGGAGTCTGCTGCGCAGGGCGGCGCGCTGGAAGCGCTCGACCATGCCGGCCCAGGCGGCGGCGTCGTTGCCACCGCGGCGGGGGCCGCCGTCGTCGCCGGCGCTGAGCATGGCGCCGACGCCGAGGCGGGCGAGGTCGCGGGGATCGTCGAGGAAGGCGTTCTGGAGCTGGATCATCTGACCCGCCTTCTCGGCGAGGGTCATGCGGGAGAGGCAGTCGTCGACGCCGTCGCAGCCACCGCGGCGGGCGGGCGGAGCGGCGCCGGAGGAGGCGGCGCAGCCGGCGACGAGGGTGAGGAGGAGGACGCAGAAGACGGCCTTGAGACGCATGGGACCACCCAACCGACGCGGTGCCCACGAAGGGCCACGCCACACGGCACAGCGACAGCACGTCACCCGCGAGGCGGCGGAGGCCGGGAGCCGGCGGGGGCGGGGGCAAAGCCCCACAGGCTCCCAGGGCCGAAGCCCTCGGAGGAGGCCCACACAGGGCCCAGAACGGAAGTCCTCCAAGGGGCCCGAGGCCGAAGCCCTCAGACAGGGCCCGGGGCCGAAGCCCACAGCAGCCCGGGGCGCAGCCCCCGCATGGGGCCCGAGGCCGAAGCTCTCCAGGCGGCCTGGGTGCGCAGCCCCCCACAGGGGGCCCGGGGGGACGCAGCCCCGCACGGGACCCGGGGCCATAGCCCCCCGCAGGGGGCCCGAGGCCGAAGCCCCCACACGGGGCCCGGGGGGCAAAGCCCCCGCACAGGGCCCAGGACCGAAGCCCCGCAGGGGGCCCGGAGGGCGAAGCCCCCGCACAGGGCCCGAGGCCGAAGCCCTCCAGGGGGCCTGGAGGCGAAGCCCCCAGGGGGCCCGGGGGCGCAGCCCCCGCCGGGGGTCCGGGGGCGCAGCCCCCGCAGAGGGCCCGGGGGCGCAGCCCCCGCACGGGGTCCGGGGGCGCGGCCCCCGGGTTCGGGGAGGGGCGGGGTGGGGGGCTACCCCGTGCCCAGCGTCCGTACCCGCCGCGATGCCCGGTTCCGCGCCGCCAGCTCCGCTTCCGCCGGATACCCCACCTCCTCCAGCGTCAGCCCGTGCGGCCGCACCACCTGCACCGCCGAATCCCGCACCGCGGCCCCCAGCACGCGCCCCGCCCACTCCGGCTCCCGGTGCCCATCGCCGACGAAAAGCATCGCGCCGACCAGCGCCCGCACCATGTTGTGGCAGAACGCGTCCGCCTTCACCGTCGCTTCCAGCAGCCCGTCCGCCCGCCGCTCCCAGCGCAGCTCCAGCAGCCGCCGGATCGTCGTCGCGCCTTCCCGCCGCTTGCAGAACGCCGCGAAGTCGTGCTCGCCGAGCAGCCGCTCCGCCGCCGCGTTCATCGCCTCGGCGTCCAGCGGCCGGTTGTGCCACAGCACGTGGCCGCGCAGCAGTGGGTCGACGCCGCCGGGGTCGTCGCCGACCCGGTAGGCGTAGCGCCGCCAGATCGCCGAGAACCGGGCGTTGAAGTGCGGCGGCGCCTCCGTCACCCGCCACACCCGCACGTCGTGGGGCAGCCGCCCGGCGAGCCGCCGCAGCAGCACCTCGCCCGGCGCTCCGCTGGCGCCCCGCGTGCCCGCGCCCGCGCCCGTGCCCGTGCCCTGCCCGGTCCACACGTCCGCCGGCAGGTCGACGTGCGCGACCTGTCCGCGCGCGTGCACTCCGGCGTCGGTGCGCCCGGCCACCGTCAGCTCGTACGGCCCCGGCTGCCGCAGTACGACCTGGAGCGCGGTCTCCAGTTCCTCCTGCACGGTCCGCTGCCCTTCGCGCTGCCGCGCCCAGCCGGAGAAGCCGCTCCCGTCGTACGACAGGTCCAGCCGCACCCGTACGAAGCCGTCCGCCACCTCGTCACTCACAGCTTTGTTCCTCCCAGCGCGACGGGCCCGCTCCCCCGGAGGGGAACGGGCCCGTCGACATGCACGAAACGCGCGTCAGGCGTCCTTGGCGTCCTTGCCCTCGCCGGACTCGTCGGCCTCGCCGCCCTCGGCCGCCTCGGCCGCGGCCTCCGGCTTGGCGTCCTCGACCTCGGCGTCGTCGGCCGCGGCCTCCGCCGCGTCCTTCTTCAGACCCGCCGCCGCCTCGTCGCCGGCGGCGTCCTTCGCGGTGCGCTTCGTCGCCGCCTCGGCCTCGCCGACCGCCTCCTGCTTGACGGTGAGCGCCTCGACCAGCTCGATGACCGCCATCTTGGCGTTGTCGCCGCGACGGTTGCCGATCTTGGTGATCCGGGTGTAGCCACCGGGCCGGTTCTCGTACCGCGGGCCGATCTCGGTGAACAGCGTGTGCACCACGCTCTTGTCCGAGATCACCTGCATGACCTGCCGGCGGTTGTGAAGGTCGCCCTTCTTCGCCTTGGTCACCAGTCGCTCGGCGTACGGACGCAGCCGGCGGGCCTTGGCCTCGGTCGTCGTGATGCGGCCGTGCTCGAAGAGAGCGGTGGCCAGGTTCCGCAGCATGGCGCGCTCGTGCGCCGCGCCGCCACCCATACGGGCGCCCTTGGTGGGCTTCGGCATGGTGTTTCTCCTTTACCGCACCGGCCGTGTCAGGTACCGGTGATCGGGGTCCGGGGGGCGGCCGCCCCCCGGGACATCAGCACTGCTCAGTGCCGCTCAGTGCTGCTCAGTACTGCTCGGTCTCCACGAAACCCGCGTCGGCGTCGTCCTCGGCGCCGAACGTGTCGGCGGCCGACGTCGGGTCGAATCCGGGCGGGCTGTCCTTCAGGGCCAGGCCCATGCCGGCCAGCTTCGCCTTGACCTCGTCGATCGACTTCGCGCCGAAGTTGCGGATGTCGAGGAGGTCCGCCTCGGAGCGGGCCACCAGCTCGCCTACCGAGTGGATGCCCTCGCGCTTGAGGCAGTTGTACGAGCGGACCGTGAGCTCCAGCTCCTCGATCGGCAGCGCCAGGTCCGCGGCCAGGGCGGCGTCCGTGGGGGACGGGCCCATGTCGATGCCCTCGGCGTCGATGTTCAGCTCGCGGGCGAGGCCGAACAGCTCGACCAGGGTCTTGCCGGCGGAGGCCACCGCGTCGCGGGGGCGCATGCACGGCTTGCTCTCGATGTCGACGATCAGCTTGTCGAAGTCGGTGCGCTGCTCGACGCGGGTCGCCTCGACCTTGTAGCTGACCTTGAGCACCGGCGAGTAGATGGAGTCGACCGGGATCCGGCCGATCTCCTGGCCGACCTGCTTGTTCTGCACGGCGGAGACGTAGCCGCGGCCGCGCTCGACGGTCAGCTCCATCTCCAGCTTGCCCTTGCCGTTCAGCGTGGCCAGGACCAGGTCCGGGTTGTGCACCTCGACGCCGGCCGGCGGGGCGATGTCGGCGGCGGTCACCACGCCCGGGCCCTGCTTGCGCAGGTACATCACGACGGGCTCGTCGTGCTCGGAGGAGATGACGAGCTGCTTGATGTTGAGGATGAGGTCGGTGACGTCCTCCTTGACGCCCGGCACGGTGGTGAACTCGTGCAGGACGCCGTCGATCCGGATGTTGGTGACTGCCGCACCCGGGATCGAGGAGAGGAGCGTACGGCGGAGGGAGTTGCCGAGGGTGTAGCCGAAGCCGGGCTCCAGCGGCTCGATGACGAACCGGGAGCGGTACTCCTCGACGACCTCTTCGGTGAGGGAGGGACGCTGAGCGATCAGCATGTGTGTGTTCCTTCAGTCGTGGACGCCCGCTATTTGACGTCCGCTGTACTGACCAGGATACGGGCGGTACGCCACAAACGTGCCGTACCGCCCGCACCCGCGAGCACTGCCCCGAAGAACTACTTCGAGTAGAGCTCGACGATGAGCTGCTCCTGCACCTGGGTGTCGATCACCTGGCGCTCGGGCAGGCTGTGCACGAGGATCCGCAGGTTCGACGGGATCGCCTCCAGCCACGCCGGGACGGTCCTGTCGCCGGCCTCCGCCTGCGCCACCTGGAAGGGGGTCAGGTTCCGGGAGGACTGGCGGACCTCGACGATGTCGTTCGGCACGACGCGGGCCGACGGGATGTCGGTCTTGCGCCCGTTGACCGTGATGTGGCCGTGCCGGACCAGCTGGCGGGCGTGGTCGCGGGACTTGGCGAAGCCGGCCCGGTAGACCACGTTGTCCAGCCGCGTTTCGAGGATACGCAGCAGGTTCTCACCGGTCTTGCCGGACTGCCGGTTGGCCTCGTTGTAGTAACCGCGGAACTGCTTCTCCAGCACCCCGTAGATGCGCGCGCACTTCTGCTTCTCGCGCTTCTGCAGCAGGTACTCGCTGTCCTTGGTGCGCCCGCGCCCGTGCTCACCCGGGGGGTAAGGACGGATCTCGATCGGGCACTTAGCGCTCTCGCACTTGGCTCCCTTGAGGAAGAGCTTCTGCTTCTCCCGACGGCAACGCTTGCAGTCGGCCCCGGTGTAACGCGCCATGTCTAGTCGTCTCCTACTTCGCTTTTCTCAGACCCGGCGGCGCTTCGGCGGGCGGCAGCCGTTGTGCGGGGTGGGCGTGACGTCCTGGATGGACCCGACCTCAAGGCCGGTGGCCTGGAGGGAGCGGATCGCGGTCTCGCGGCCGGAGCCGGGACCCTTCACGAAGACGTCGACCTTGCGCATGCCGTGCTCCTGGGCGCGGCGGGCGGCGGACTCGGCGGCCATCTGGGCGGCGAAGGGCGTCGACTTGCGCGAGCCCTTGAAGCCGACATGGCCGGCGGAGGCCCACGAGATCACGTTCCCGGTCGGGTCGGTGATCGAGATGATCGTGTTGTTGAACGTGCTCTTGATGTGGGCGTGGCCATGGGCCACATTCTTCTTTTCCTTGCGGCGGACCTTCTTGGCCCCGGCCGCTCGGCTCTTCGGAGGCATTCGGTGTTATCTCCCGTGGAGGTGGTCGGTCCTGCAGCGATGCGGGCGCACAGAGCGGACCGCTGCGGACTACTTCTTGCCCGGCTTCTTCTTGCCGGCGATGGCGCGACGCGGACCCTTGCGGGTGCGGGCGTTGGTCGAGGTGCGCTGGCCGTGTACGGGCAGTCCGCGGCGGTGCCGCAGGCCCTGGTAGCAGCCGATCTCGACCTTGCGCCGGATGTCCGCCTGGATCTCACGGCGGAGGTCACCCTCGGTCCTGAGGTTGTTGTCCACGTACTCGCGGATCTTGACGAGCTCTTCCTCGGACAGATCGCGGACGCGGGTGTCGGGGCTCACCCCGGTCGCGACCAGCGTCTGCTGGGAGAGCGTCCGGCCGATGCCGAACACGTAGGTGAGGGCGACCTCCACGCGCTTCTCGCGTGGGATGTCGACACCTGCAACGCGTGCCATTCATGGCTCCTGTGTCTTGTCGGAGGTCTTCCGCAGCACCGTTCCCGTGGTTCGCTACGAGCCGGGTCCCCGGCCTCCGAGCCGGGGGTGTCGTCCCACACACGTTCGTGGGGGTCGGGTGGCTGCTTCTTCACTTGTTCGCGTGCGTCGCGCGACGAGCTGCGAGCGGTGCGAGGTGGTGGATCAGGTCGGCGTACGTCAGCCCTGGCGCTGCTTGTGGCGCAGGTTTTCGCAGATGACCATGACCCGGCCGTGACGGCGGATCACCTTGCACTTGTCGCAGATCTTCTTGACGCTCGGCTTGACCTTCATGTCTGGAGGTTCTCCGGGTCGGTGCCCCGCCCCACGGGAGCGGGACGAAGCAAGATCTACTTGTAGCGGTAGACGATCCGTCCGCGCGTCAGGTCGTACGGAGACAGCTCCACCACGACCCTGTCGTCGGGAAGGATACGGATGTAGTGCATCCGCATCTTGCCGCTGATGTGCGCGAGGACCTGGTGCCCGTTCTGGAGTTCCACCTTGAACATCGCGTTCGGCAGAGACTCGACGACGGTGCCCTCGATCTCGATGGCCCCTTGTTTTTTGGCCATGCTTGAGCGCTTCACCTTCCGGATTCGGCTACCTGGATGGTCCGGGGGCACACGGGTGCACGGGGACCGACGAGCCAGTCTACGCGACCGCCCCCGAAAGGCGAAATCGGGAGTCTGCCCGCTCCGCGAGATCGTTAAGCGTCCGCCCGGCCGGGCCCCGCCCGGCCGCGGGGCGTCAGTCCAGCGGGTCCGGGGCCGCCGTCACCCCGTACCCCGCGAGCTTCTCCCGGCCGCCGTCCGGGGCGGTCAGCACCAGCGGGCCGGCCTCGGTGAGGGCCACGGAGTGCTCCCAGTGGCTCGACCAGCTGCCGTCGTCCGTCTTGACCGTCCACTCGTCCGGCAGCACGTGGGTACGGGGCGTACCGAGGCTGACCATCGGCTCGATCGCGATGCAGAAGCCGGGGACCAGCTTCGGGCCGCGGCCGCGGCGCTTGTCGACGTAGTTCAGCAGGTGCGGGTCCATGTGCATCTGCGAGCCGATGCCGTGGCCGCCGTACTCCTCGACGATGCCGTACTTGCCGGCGGCGGGGCGCGGCTGGCGGCGGATGTAGCCCTCGATGGCCGCGGAGATGTCCACGAGGCGGTTGCCCTTGCGGACGGCGGCGATGCCGGCCCACATCGACTCCTCCGTCACCCGGCTCAGCTCGTGCAGCTCCGCGCGGTGGCCGGTGCCGACGAAGACGGTGATGGCGGCGTCGGCGTGCCAGCCGTCGACGATCGCGCCGGCGTCGATGGAGATCACGTCGCCCTCGCGCAGCACCGTCGCGCGGTCCGGGATGCCGTGGACGACGACGTCGTTCACCGACGTGCAGATGTTGCCGGGGAAGCCGCCGTACCCCAGGAAGTTCGGCTTGGCGCCGTGGTCGGCGAGGACCTTGGCGGCGACCTCGTCGAGGTCCTTCGTGGTGGCCCCGGGCACGGCGGCGGCGGCGCACTCGCGGTGCATGGCCGCGACGACGAGGCCGGCGGACCGCATCTTCGCGATCTGTTCCGGGGTCTTGATCTCCACCATGGCGGCTGCTGCCTCCTGGGCCGACGAGGGATGCTTCCCGTCCACGATACGTGCCCGCCGCGGCCGGCCGGCGGGCGCGGGCCGTACAGAGGTCCGAACGAACCCCGCGAGGCCCCTCACGGGCCCTGTGACGCCCGCACGGAATGGCGGCCCGGCCGGGGCACCACCGGTGCCCGACCGGGCCACTTCGCGTTCCGCGCCCACGGAGGGATCATCGCAAGCCCGGCGCCGGAAGGCGAAGCTCATGATCGCCTGCACCACCTCGCGGGACGCGACCCCGTACGGGCCCGTGAACGGCCTCGCCGGCCCCGCCCCCTCGGGCGGAGCCGGCGACAGGCCGAGACGGCGGTCCCGGGGCCGGGCTAGGACCGCTCCGCGGACACCCCGCCGGGCAGGGCCTCCATCGCCCGCCGGGTGACCTGGGCGACCGAGCCCAGCGCCGAGATCGTCGTCACCAGGCCCTGGGCCTTGAAGTAGTCGATGATCGGCTCGGTCTCCTCGTGGTAGACCTCCAGCCGGCGCCGGACCGTGTCCTCGTCGTCGTCGTCGCGCTGGTACAGCTCGCCGCCGCAGATGTCGCACACGCCCTCGCGCTCCGGCGGGGAGTACGTGACGTGGAACACGTGGCTGCTGTCGTTGCGGCAGGTCCGCCGGCCGGCGATGCGCTTGACGACCTCGTCCTCCGGCACCTCCAGGTCGAGCACGGCGTCCAGCTCCAGCCCGGCCTCCTTCAGGAGGCCGTCGAGGGACACCGCCTGCGCCACGTTCCGCGGGAAGCCGTCCAGGAGGAAGCCGGCCCGGGCGTCGGGCTGCTCCATCCGGTCCCAGGCCATCCCCACGGTTACCTCGTCCGGCACCAGGTTGCCCGCCTCCATGTACGCCTTCGCCTGCCGGCCCAGCTCCGTGCCCTTGCTGATGTTGGCGCGGAAGAGGTCGCCGGTGGAGACGTGCGGGATGGACAGGTTCTTGGCGAGCAGGGCGGCCTGCGTGCCCTTGCCCGCACCGGGGGGCCCGACGAGGACGATACGCATCAGCGGAGGAACCCTTCGTAGTGATGCTGCTGCAGCTTGCTCTCGATCTGCTTCACCGTCTCCAGCCCGACACCCACGATGATGAGGATGCTCGTACCGCCGAAGGGGAAGTTCTGGTTCGCCTTGAACAGCACCAACGCCACTGTCGGTACCAGCGCGATCAGACCCAGATAGAGCGAGCCCGGCCAGGTGATCCGGTTGAGTACGAAGCTCAGGTACTCCGCGGTGGGACGGCCGGCCCGGATGCCCGGGATGAAGCCACCGTACTTCTTCATGTTGTCGGCGACCTCCTCGGGGTTGAACGTGATCGCCACGTAGAAGAACGCGAAGAACACGATCATGAGGAAGTACGTGATGATGTAGACCGGGTGGTCGCCGGTGACGAAGTTCTCCTCGATCCACTGCGCCCAGCCCGAGGACGAGCCGGTGAACTGGACGATCAGGGCCGGGATGTAGAGCAGCGAGGACGCGAAGATGACCGGGATGACACCCGCCTGGTTCACCTTCAGCGGGATGTAGGTCGAGGTGCCGCCGTAGGAGCGGCGCCCGATCATGCGCTTCGCGTACTGCACGGGGATCCGGCGCTGCGCCTGCTCGACGAAGACCACCAGGCCGACCATCGCCAGGCCGAGCGCGATGACGACGACGAACTCGCCCCAGCCGTCGATGATCTTGCCGGACTGCTTGATGTTCCACAGGGCGCCGGGGAACCCGGCGGCGATCGAGATGAACATCAGCATCGACATGCCGTTGCCGATGCCGCGGTCGGTGATCAGCTCACCGAGCCACATGACCACCGCGGTGCCGGCGGTCATGCAGATCACCATCGTGATGATCTTGAAGATCGAGTCGTCGGGGATGATCTGGTCGTTGACCTGGCACTGCGGGAAGAGCGAGCCGCTGCGGGCCGTGGCCACCAGGCCGGTGCCCTGGAGCACGGCGAGGGCGACGGTCAGGTAGCGCGTGTACTGTGTGATCTTCGCCGTGCCGGACTGGCCCTCCTTCTTCAGGGCCTCCAGCCGCGGGATCACCACCGTGAGCAGCTGCAGGATGATGCTCGCCGTGATGTACGGCATGATCCCCAGCGCGAAAATGGTGATCTGCAGGAGGGCCCCACCGCTGAACATGTTCACCAGGCCGAACAGGCCCTGGTTGGCGTTGGCCTCGTCCATGCATTGCTGCACGGCCTGGTAGTCGGTTCCGGGGACGGGAACCTGCGCACCGAGCCGGTAGATCACGATGATGCCCAGCACGAACAGCAGCTTCTTGCGCAGGTCGGGTGTCTTGAACGCCCGGGCGAACGCGGTGAGCACGGTGCCTCCTGCGGCCCCCATGCTTGATCACGAGGGCTGACGGGTCATTTGTTCAGCGGATGGTCGGACACGTCCCATGCGGGCGCGCGCCCGCATGGGTAGGGACAGTGCACGCCACCTTACCGGGGGGTGCCGCTGCCGTGGAACGACCAACCGGGGATGCCCATGCGGGACATCCCCGGTTGCCCGTCACACTCAGGCGCGCTCGGTCACCGAGCCGCCGGCCGCGGTGATCTTCTCGCGGGCGGAGCCGGAGACCTTGTCGACGGTCACCTGCAGCGCCACGGAGACGTCGCCGTTGCCGAGCACCTTCACGAGCTCGTTCTTGCGCACCGCGCCCCGGGCGACCAGATCGGACACCGTGACCTCGCCCCCCTCGGGGTACAGCTCGGCCAGCTTGTCCAGGTTCACCACCTGGTACACCTTGCGGGCGGGGTTCTTGAAGCCCTTGAGCTTCGGCAGCCGCATGTGCAGCGGCATCTGCCCGCCCTCGAAGCGCTCCGGCACCTGGTAGCGGGCCTTGGTGCCCTTGGTGCCGCGGCCCGCGGTCTTGCCCTTGGACGCCTCGCCGCGACCCACGCGGGTCTTCGGCTTCTTCGCGCCCGGGGCCGGCCGCAGGTTGTGGACCTTCAGCGGCTTCTTCTCCGCCTCGTCCTGCACGGCCATGTCAGTCGACCTCCTCGACCGTCACCAGGTGGCGGACGGAGTGCACCATGCCGCGCACCTGGGGACTGTCATCGCGGGTCACGCTGTCGTGCAGCCGGCGCAGGCCGAGCGTCCGCAGCGTGTCCCGGTGGTTCTGCTTGCTCCCGATGTAGGACTTGCTCTGGGTGATCTTCAGCCGTGCCATCAGGCGTTCACCCCTGCGCGGGCCCTCAGCATGGCGGCCGGGGCCACGTCCTCCAGCGGCAGGCCACGGCGGGCGGCGATCTCCTCGGGACGCTGCAGGCCCCTGAGCGCGGCCGTCGTGGCGTGCACGATGTTGATCGGGTTGGACGAGCCGAGCGACTTGCTCAGCACGTCGTGGATGCCCGCGCACTCCAGCACGGCGCGCACCGGGCCACCGGCGATCACACCGGTACCGGGCGACGCCGGCTTCAGCAGCACGACACCCGCGGCCTCCTCACCCTGGATCGGGTGCGGAATGGTGCCCTGGATGCGGGGGACCTTGAAGAAGTGCTTCTTGGCCTCCTCCACACCCTTGGCGATGGCGGCCGGCACCTCCTTGGCCTTCCCGTACCCGACACCCACGGTGCCGTCGCCGTCGCCCACCACGACCAGCGCGGTGAAGCTGAAGCGACGACCACCCTTCACTACCTTGGCGACTCGGTTGATCGCGACAACGCGCTCAACATACGCGGTCTTGTCGGCGGCGTTGCCGCCGTCCCGGCCCTTACGGTCCCGCCGCTCGCCGCCGCCGGCGCCGCCACCGCGGCGCTGGGGTCCAGCCATTGGTCTTCCTCTCTCAGAACTTCAGCCCGGCATCGCGGGCGGCGTCGGCCAGGGCGGCGATGCGCCCGGCGTACTTGTTGCCACCGCGGTCGAACACCACGGCCTCGATCCCGGCGGCCTTCGCCCGCTCGGCGACCAGCGCGCCGACCTGCTTGGCCTGCGCGGTCTTGTCGCCGTCGGCGCCGCGGATGGACGTGTCCATCGAGGAGGCCGAGGCCACCGTGTGGCCGGCGATGTCGTCGACGACCTGCGCGACCATGTGGCGGTTCGAGCGGGTCACGACCAGGCGCGGGCGGTCCGGCGTACCGGAGAGCTTCTTCCGCACCCGGATGTGCCGGCGCTTCACGGCGGCCGCCTTGCGGGCACTGCCCTTGGCGATCTTCACACCGTATGCCATGGCTTACTTACCCGCCTTTCCGACCTTGCGCTGGATGCGCTCACCCTCGTACTTGACGCCCTTGGCCTTGTACGGGTCGGGCTTCCGCAGCTTGCGGATGTTCGCGGCGACCTCGCCGACCTTCTGCTTGTCGATGCCCTCGACGCTGAAGCGCGTCGGGTTCTCGACCTTGAAGGTGATGCCCTCGGGGGCCTCGACGAAGATCGGGTGGCTGTAGCCCAGCGAGAACTCCAGGTCGGAGCCCTTGGCCTGGACGCGGTAGCCGACGCCGCTGATCTCCAGCTTCTTCACGTAGCCCTCGGTCACACCGGTGACCATGTTCGCCACCAGCGTGCGCGACAGGCCGTGCAGCGCGCGGCTCTTGCGCTCGTCGTTCGGGCGGGAGACGACGATGGTGCCGTCGTCGCCGCGGGCGACGTCGATGGGCGCGACCACGGTGTGCGAGAGGGTGCCCTTGGGGCCCTTCACGTTGACCGTACGGCCATCGATGGTGACGTCCACGCCGGCGGGAACCTGGATGGGCAGCTTGCCAATACGCGACATGGCTTTACCTCCGTTCCCTTCCGTTACCAGACGTAGGCGAGGACTTCCCCGCCCACGCCCTTCTTGCCAGCCTGCTTGTCGGTGAGGAGCCCGTGGGAGGTGGAGATGATCGCCACGCCCAGGCCGCCGAGCACCTTCGGCAGGTTGGTGGACTTTGCGTAGACCCGCAGACCCGGCTTCGAGATCCGCTTGATGCCGGCGATCGAGCGCTCGCGGTTCGGGCCGTACTTCAGCTCCAGGACGAGGCTCTGGCCCACGCGGGCCTCCTCGGTCTTCCAGCCGCTGATGTAGCCCTCCTGCTGGAGGATCTCCGCGATGTGCGTCTTGATCTTGCTGTGCGGCATGGCCACGGTGTCGTGGTAAGCCGAGTTCGCGTTCCGCAGACGGGTCAGCATGTCTGCGATCGGATCGGTCATGGTCATGTGATGGCCTTCGGCCTCTCTCGCCGCGGTTTCCTGTCTGCTCCGTCCCTCTCCCCCAGCCGCATCGCGGTGGGGACGGGTGTGGTGCGGGGACCTACGGCGTAGTAGTCGGTCAAAGCGTCCCGGTGATCCGGCGGATCACCAGGAGCTCTTGGTCACGCCCGGCAGCTCGCCCCGGTGCGCCATCTCACGGAGGCACACGCGGCACAGGCCGAACTTGCGGTAGACGGAGTGCGGCCGGCCGCAGCGCTGGCAGCGCGTGTAACCGCGCACCTTGAACTTCGGCTTACGGGACGCCTTCGCGATCAGAGCCTTCTTTGCCACGGCTCATGCCTCCTTGAACGGGAAGCCGAGGAGACGAAGCAGGGCGCGGCCCTCGTCGTCGTTGCTCGCCGTGGTGACCACGGTGATGTCCATGCCCCGGACCCGGTCGATCTTGTCAGGGTCGATCTCGTGGAACATGACCTGCTCCGTGAGACCGAAGGTGTAGTTGCCCCGGCCGTCGAACTGCTTCGGCGACAGGCCGCGGAAGTCGCGGATGCGCGGCAGCGCGAGCGACAGCAGCCGGTCGAGGAACTCCCACATCCGGTCGCCGCGGAGCGTGACGTGGGCGCCGATCGGCATGCCCTCGCGCAGCTTGAACTGCGCGATGGACTTCCGGGCCTTGGTCACGGACGGCTTCTGGCCGGTGATCGTGGCGAGGTCCTTGATGGCGCCCTCGATCAGCTTGGAGTCGCGGGCGGCGTCGCCCACGCCCATGTTGACCACGATCTTGGTCAGGCCGGGGATCTGCATGACGTTCTCGTACGAGAACTGGTCCTTCAGCTTGTCCTGGATCTCGTCCCGGTAGCGCTGCTTCAGGCGCGGCGGGACGGTGGTGGTGGCAGTCATCAGATGTCCTCACCCGTCCGCTTGGCAACGCGGACCTTGTTGCCGTCCTCGTCGAAGCGGTAGCCGACCCGGGTCACGACCTTGTTGCCGTCCTTCTCCACCACCAGCTGCACATTGCTGACGTGGATCGGGGCCTCGGTCGTGATGATCCCGCCGGTCTTGGACCCGCGGGCCGTCTGGCCGGCCTTGGTGTGCTTCTTGACCCGGTTGACACCCTCGACCAGGACGCGGTCCTCGCGCGGGAAGGCCGCGATGACCTTGCCCTGCTTGCCCCGGTCCTTGCCGGTGATGACCTGAACCAGGTCACCCTTCTTGATCTTCATGAGTTACAGCACCTCCGGCGCGAGCGAGATGATCTTCATGAACCTCTTCTCGCGCAGCTCACGGCCGACCGGGCCGAAGATACGGGTGCCGCGAGGGTCGCCGTCGGCCTTGAGGATGACGGCGGCGTTCTCGTCGAAGCGGATGTACGAACCGTCCGGCCGGCGGCGCTCCTTGACGGTGCGCACGATGACCGCCTTGACGACGTCGCCCTTCTTCACGTTGCCACCGGGGATCGCGTCCTTGACGGTGGCGACGACGACGTCACCGATTCCCGCGTAGCGGCGGCCCGATCCGCCGAGCACACGGATGCAGAGAATCTCCTTCGCACCCGTGTTGTCGGCGACCTTGAGTCGCGACTCCTGCTGGATCACGTCTATCTCCTGATCGTCTGCCGGTTCCCGGCGGGACCCTCGTACGAGGGCACCCGCCGAGCCTGGCGGAACCTGCTCCCGGGGGCTTCCCCGGGAGTGCTTACTTGGCCTTCTCGAGGATCTCGACGACGCGCCAGCGCTTGGTCGCCGACAGCGGCCGCGTCTCCATGAGGAGGACCCGGTCGCCGACGCCGCAGGCGTTCTGCTCGTCGTGCGCCTTGAGCTTGTTCGTACGGCGGATGACCTTGCCGTACAGCGCGTGCTTGACGCGGTCCTCGACGGCGACGACGACGGTCTTGTCCATCTTGTCGCTGACGACGAGGCCCTCGCGGGTCTTGCGGAAGCCGCGCGCGGTCTTGTTCTCTTCGGTCACATTCGTCTCGCTCATCAGGCGCTCTCCACCGTGTCGATGCCGAGCTCGCGCTCCCGCATGAGGGTGTAGATCCGGGCGATGTCCTTGCGGACGGCCTTCAGCCGGCCGTGGTTCTCCAACTGTCCGGTCGCCGCCTGGAAGCGGAGGTTGAACAGCTCCTCCTTGGCCTCGCGCAGCTTCTCCACGAGGTCATCGTTGGACAGCTGGCGCAGGTCGGTCGCCTTCGTACCGGCGGCCATCACGACTCACCACCCTCGCGCCGGACGATCCGGCACTTCATCGGAAGCTTGTGAGCCGCGCGGGTCAGCGCCTCACGAGCGGTCTTCTCGTTCGGGTACGACAGCTCGAACATCACACGCCCGGGCTTGACGTTCGCCACCCACCACTCCGGCGAGCCCTTGCCGGAGCCCATGCGGGTCTCGGCGGGCTTCTTGGTCAGCGGGCGGTCCGGGTAGATGTTGATCCACACCTTGCCACCGCGCTTGATGTGCCGCGTCATGGCGATACGCGCGGCCTCGATCTGCCGGTTGGTGACGTACGCGGCCGTGGCGGCCTGGATGCCGTAGTCGCCGAACGCCAGCTCGGTGCCGCCCTTGGCGAGACCGCGGCGCTTCGGGTGGTGCTGCTTGCGGTGCTTGACCCTGCGAGGGATGAGCATGGGGTCAGCCCTCCGTTCCGGTGCTTTCGGGAGCGGCGGTGCTCGCGGCCTCGGCCCGGGGGGCCTCGGCGGCCGGAGCCTGCTGCTGCTCACGCTGCGGACGACGGCCGCGGCCACCGCGCTCACCGCCGCGACGCGGACGGTCGCCGCCGCCACCGCCGCCACCGCCGCGGGACGGGCGGTTGCCGGCGCGGGCCGCGGCGTTCTCGGCGCGGACCTCGGAGATGTTCTTCACATCTCCCTTGTAGATCCAGACCTTCACGCCGATGCGGCCGAAGGTCGTACGGGCCTCGAAGAAGCCGTAGTCGACGTTGGCGCGCAGCGTGTGCAGGGGCACCCGGCCCTCGCGGTAGAACTCCGAGCGGGACATCTCGGCGCCGCCGAGCCGCCCGCCACACTGGATCTTGATGCCCTTGGCGCCCGCCTTCATCGCGGACTGCATGCTCTTGCGCATGGCCCGGCGGAAGGAGACGCGGGAGGACAGCTGCTCGGCGACGGCCTGCGCAACGAGCTGCGCGTCGGTCTCGGGGTTCTTGACCTCAAGGATGTTCAGCTGCACCTGCTTGCCGGTGAGCTTCTCCAGCTCGCCGCGGATGCGGTCGGCCTCCGCGCCGCGGCGGCCGATGACGATGCCCGGCCGGGCGGTGTGGATGTCGACGCGGACGCGGTCACGGGTGCGCTCGATCTCCACCTTGGAGATGCCCGCGCGCTCCATGCCCTTCGTCATCATCCGGCGGATGGCGACGTCTTCCTTGATGTAGTCCTTGTACAGCTTGTCCGCATACCAGCGCGACTTGAAGTCGGTGGTGATGCCGAGCCGGAACCCGTGCGGGTTTACCTTCTGGCCCATTACCGGGTCCCTTCCTTGCTGCCGACGACCAGCGTGATGTGGCTGGTGCGCTTGCGGATCCGGTACGCCCGGCCCTGCGCGCGGGGCCGGAACCGCTTCCAGGTCGGGCCCTCGTCGACGTACGCCTCCTTCACGAAGAGGCTGTCGACGTCCGTGTGGTCGTAGTTGTGCGCGGCGTTGGCGATGGCGCTGTCCAGCACCTTGCCGACGGGCCCGCTCGCGGCCTGCGGGGCGAAACGCAGGACCGCCTGAGCCTCCGTGGCGTTCATGCCACGGATGAGGTCCACCACCCGGCGGGCCTTCATGGGCGTGACCCGCACGTAGCGCGCGGAGGCCCTGGCTTCCATGGTTGTCCCTTCGGTGTGAGTCATGGTCTTCGCACTCCGGTCAGCGACGACGCGACTTGCGGTCGTCCTTGACGTGGCCCTTGAAGGTGCGGGTAGGCGCGAACTCGCCGAGCTTGTGCCCGACCATCGACTCGGTGACGAACACCGGTACGTGCTTCTTGCCGTCGTGCACCGCGATGGTGTGGCCCAGCATGGCCGGGACGATCATCGAGCGGCGGGACCAGGTCTTGATGACGTTCTTGGTGCCGGCCTCGTTCTGCACGTCCACCTTCTTCAGGAGGTGGTCGTCGACGAAGGGCCCCTTCTTCAGACTGCGCGGCATCTCTACTCCACCCGCTCCTAGCGCTTCTTGTTCGTCTTGCGGCGGCGGACGATGTACTTGTTGCTCGCCTTCTTCGGCGAGCGCGTACGGCCTTCCTTCTGGCCCCAGGGCGAGACCGGGTGGCGACCACCGGAGGTCCTGCCCTCGCCACCGCCGTGCGGGTGGTCGATCGGGTTCATGACGACACCGCGGACGGTCGGGCGCACGCCCTTCCAGCGCATGCGGCCGGCCTTGCCCCAGTTGATGTTCGACTGCTCGGCGTTGCCGACCTCGCCGACGGTGGCGCGGCAGCGGATGTCGACCAGCCGGATCTCGCCGGACGGCATCCGCAGGTGGGCCATCCGGCCCTCCTTCGCCAGCAGCTGGACGTGCGCGCCGGCGGAGCGGGCGAACTTCGCGCCGCCGCCGGGCTTCAGCTCGATGGCGTGGATGACCGTACCGACCGGGATGCTGCGCAGCGGCATCGCGTTCCCCGGCTTGATGTCGGCGCCGGGGCCGTTCTCGATGCGGTCGCCCTGCTTCAGGCCGGCCGGCGCGAGGATGTAGCGCTTCTCGCCGTCGGCGTAGTGCAGCAGCGCGATGCGCGCGGTGCGGTTCGGGTCGTACTCGATGTGCGCGACCCTGGCGGGCACGCCGTCCTTGTCGTGCCGACGGAAGTCGATCACGCGGAAGGCGCGCTTGTGGCCGCCGCCCTGGTGGCGGACGGTCACACGACCGGAATTGTTTCGGCCGCCCTTGCTGTGCAGCGGGCGGACCAGCGACTTCTCCGGCGTGGACCGCGTTACCTCGACGAAGTCGGCGACGCTGGCGCCACGACGGCCAGGAGTCGTCGGCTTGTACTTGCGGATACCCATTTCTTCAGTCCTCGTCCGTGACGGACAGCCCTGTCGGTCTCCGTCAGGAGACCGGGCCGCCGAAGATGTCGATGCGGTCGCCCTCGGCGACGGTCACGATGGCGCGCTTGGTGTCGGCGCGCTTGCCGTAGCCGGTGCGGGTGCGCTTGCGCTTGCCCTGGCGGTTGATCGTGTTGACCCCGATCACCTTGACCTGGAAGACCTTCTCCACGGCCTGCCGGATCTGGGTCTTGTTGGCCCGCGGGTCGACGATGAACGTGTACTTGTTCTCGTCGAGCAGCGCGTAGCTCTTCTCCGAGACGACGGGCTTGAGCAGCACGTCGCGCGGGTCGTCGTACGTCTTGCTGGTGACGGAGAACGCGGTCTCCGCCTCCTCCGCGGCCTCGGTCTCGGTCTTCTCCATGTCGACCATCAGGCGTCGCTCCCTTCAGCCTTCTGGAGCTCGACCGCGTCGACGGGAGACTGGCTCTTGCCGCCGCCCTGGACGGGACCGGCCACGAACCGCTCGAAGGCGGCCTGCGTGAAGACCACGTCGTCGGAGACGAGCACGTCGTACGTGTTCAGCTGACCGGCGTCCAGGATGTGCACGTCGGGCAGGTTCCGGGCGGACAGCAGCGACAGGTCGTCGTCCCGCTCGATGACCAGCAGCACGTTCTTGCGCTCGCTGACCTTGCCGAGGAGGGTCCTGGCGGCCTTCGTCGAGACCTCGCCGGCGACCACGCCGGTGACGACGTGGATCCGGCCGAGCCGCGCCCGGTCCGAGAGGGCACCGCGCAGCGCGGCGGCCTTCATCTTCTTCGGGGTCCGCTGCGAGTAGTCGCGCGGCACGGGGCCGTGCACGACACCGCCGCCCGCGAACTGCGGCGCGCGGATCGAGCCCTGCCGGGCCCGCCCGGTGCCCTTCTGGCGGTACGGCTTCTTGCCGCCGCCGCGGACCTCGCCGCGGGTCTTCGTCTTGTGCGTGCCCTGGCGGGCAGCGGCCAGCTGGGCGGTGACGACCTGGTGGATCAGCGGAATGCTGACCTGCGCGTCGAAGATCTCCGCGGGGAGTTCGACGGTCCCGGCCTTCTCGCCCGCCGGCGAAAGGATGTCAACGGTGCTCATTACCTCAGGCCCCCTTGGCCGCGCTACGGACCAGGACGAGGCCGCCGTTCGGACCGGGGACGGCGCCCTTGATGAGCAGCAGCCCCTTCTCCGCGTCAACGGCGTGGACGGTCAGGTTCTGGGTGGTGACCCGCTGGTTGCCCATCCGGCCGGCCATCCGCATGCCCTTGAACACGCGGCCGGGAGTGGCACAGCCGCCGATGGAACCCGGCTTGCGGTGCACGCGGTGGGCGCCGTGGCTGGCCTTGCCGCCGGAGAAGCCGTGCCGCTTCATCACGCCGGCGAAGCCCTTGCCCTTGCTCTTGCCGGTCACGTCGACCCTGACGCCGGCCTCGAAGGTCTCGGCGGTCACCTCCTGGCCGAGGGTGTACTCGGAGGCGTCCGCGGTGCGGATCTCCACGAGGTGACGGCGGGGAGTGACGTCGGCCTTGGCGAAGTGGCCCTTCAGGGGCTTGTTCACCTTGCGCGGGTCGATCTCGCCGAAGGCGATCTGGACGGCGTCGTAGCCGTCGGAGTCTGCGGTGTGGACCTGGGTGACGACGCAGGGGCCGGCCTTGACCACGGTCACCGGGACGACGCGGTTGTTCTCGTCCCAGACCTGGGTCATGCCGAGCTTCTCGCCCAGGACACCCTTGATCTGCTTAGCCATCTCTCAGCGACCTCTCAGAGCTTGATCTCGATGTCGACGCCGGCCGGAAGGTCCAGGCGCATCAGCGAGTCAACGGTCTTGGGGGTCGGGTCGAGGATGTCGATCAGACGCTTGTGGGTGCGCATCTCGAAGTGCTCGCGCGAGTCCTTGTACTTGTGCGGCGACTTGATGACGCAGTACACGTTCTTCTCAGTGGGCAGCGGCACCGGGCCCGCGACCGACGCACCAGTGCGGGTCACCGTCTCGACGATCTTCTTCGCCGAGGAGTCGATGACCTCGTGGTCGTAGGCCTTGAGCCGGATGCGGATCTTCTGTCCCGCCATGGCTTCTCAGCAGTCCTGTTCTCGTAGCGCTCCGGCACCCGGTGTCTTCCGCGAGGAAGCCGCAGACCCGTTCCCCGACCCACGCGGTCGGGCGTGTCGCGATCCTCTCCGCATTTCTCCCGCAAAAGCACTTCTCCCACGGAGGTCCGCAGGAGTTTCCTTGCCGGAAGAGGAGGGGAGGATCCCACCGAGCGCCCTGGCCTGCACCCCGCTGACGCTTCCCGGAAGATTCCCGTACTTCCGCCCCTGACGAGGGGCGACGAATACGTGGGACTCGCTTCCGGTCCTCCCGGCGGGAGGCGCGCAGCATCGACGCTCAGCCGAGCAACCTGGATAGTGTGCCACACGGCGCTCGGCTCACGCCAATCGGCGCAAATACCACGCGGCGGCCGGGCGGCCGGAGGGCGGGGCGGGCGGCGCGGCGGGCGGCGACGCGGGCGGCGCGGCGGGCGGCGGGCCTCAGGAGCCGGCGCGGCCCCGGCCCCGTACCGGGGCGTGGTAGCACTCGACTTCCCAGTGTGCCTGCTGCGGGGAGCGGCCGCGGGGCAGGGGCCGGAAGCCGGAGGCGAAGGTCCGAGCGGCCCGAGGACCACGGCGCGCGGGCTGCCCGCGCGGTCCAGGCGGGCCCACCGCTCCAGGGCACCGCCGGCCTTCTCCTGGAGCCTGGCCTGCCCGCCGGGGCCGAGCCTGTCCCAGCACAGCATCCACCGGCGACCCGTCCGTAGTCTCCGTAGTCACCCGCCGTCGAGCCGCAGCCCGGCGACGACGGCTTTGCCGCGGGTGCGGCGGGGGACCACGGCCCAGGCGGCGGCGAGGGAGTCGACGAGGAGGAGCCCGCGTCCGCGCTCCGGGTGTGGCGGGTGTGGGGGTGCCGGGGCCGGGGTCGGAGACGGCGAGCCAGTAGTGGCCGTCGGCGGGCCAGAGGAGGAGTTCGACGAGGTGGTCCTCGGTGGGCCGGGTGCCGTGA
>NZ_JBMDLF010000018.1:0-67223 GCF_048656465.1 Streptomyces sp. MAR4 CNX-425
CTGCCCCGCCCCACTTCTTCCCGCCGCTCCCGGACCCGTGCGAACGGCGACGGGACCATCTACCAGCGCAAGGACAGCCGCTGGGAAGCCGCCAGATACGTCCTCGCCCCCGGCAACACCCGCAAGCGCATCCGCGCCTACGGCACCACCCGCAAAGACGCGATGACCAAACTCACCGAGAAGATCGCCGCCACCAACCGCGGCCTCCCCATCGCAGCGGCCGACAGCACCGTGAGCGCCTACCTCACCTACTGGCTGAACGGCGTCGCCATACACCACCCGCGGGAGAACACCCACACCCGCTACGCCGCCGCCATCCGCCTCCACCTCAACCCCGGCCTCGGCGCCAAGAAGCTCGCCCGGCTCACCACCCGCGACATCCGCACCTTCCTCGACGGACTCCGCACCACCTGCCAGTGCTGCGCCCAGAAACGGGACACCGCCCGACGGTCCTACTGCGCCATCGGCCAGTACTGCGGAAAGCGGCTCTCGCCGCTTACCGTGACGTACGTCCACGCCGTCCTCAAGTCCGCCCTGGAACACACCGTCCACGAGGACGAACTGCCGCGCAACGCCGCCCGGAACGTCAAGACGACCACGCCCCGCCCCAGGCGCTTCCAGCCCCTCACCGCCACCGAAGCCCGGCAGTTCCTTCAGTCGGCCGGCGACGACCGGCTTCACGCCCTGTACGAACTCGCCCTGCGCACCGGACTCCGCCAGGGCGAACTCCTCGGCCTCCACTGGAAAGACCTCGACCTCGACTGCGGCACCGCCACCATCCACCGCTCCCTCCAGCGCACCCGCACCCAGGGCCTGACCGTCCTACACACCAAGACCCTGGCCTCCGAGCGGCGCATCGCCCTCCCCACCGAATGCATCAACTCCCTCAAAATCCACCGGGAACAGCAGCAAGAAGAGCGCCAGGCAGCCGGAACGAGCTGGACGGACAACGGCCTCATCTTCACCACGCCGAAGGGCAAGCCGCTCGACCCCACCAACCTCACCCACCGCTTCCGCCGCCTCCTCAACAGCGCAGGGCTCCGGACGATCCGCTTCCACGACCTCCCACTCGACCGCCACCCTGCTCCTGGAACAAGGCGTCGACCTCGTCGTCATCAAGGAACTCCTCGGACACGCCCACATCGGCGTCACCGCCGGCGTCTACGCCCACGTCCGCCTCCGCCTCCAACGCGAGGCCATCGACACCCTCAACGTCGCACTCGGCGGGGTCACCGACCTCCCTGACGACCCATCCACCACAGCCGTCGTTCGCTGACGTTGCCGTCAGCGTTGCCGTCAAACCGTTGAAGAGCCCCACCGAAACACAACTCGGTGGGGCTCTTCAGGCCGATCGACTCACCTCAAAGGAGATCGCTGCCGGTGCCGCCCAGTCGGTCGTCCACGGCCGCGCGAACTTCGCTCCAGGGGTCGTGCCGAAGGGATTCCAATGTCTCCCTCGACGTATTCCTGTGCTGCGCAACCCTCATTCTGATTGATTCGTCCTCATCGTGAGCGAGGCGCTCGAGAAGGTCCGGTGACAGTTTCCGCTTCATGGCCACCATGAAGCGGACGCGAGTATCTGGGTCGTCGATCAGTATTTCGAGAACAGCCAACGGCACCGTCTTGTTCTGGACAACTGCCACCCGTTCTTCCGGATATCGATCGACGACCTCCATCCATACCTGCGCGGGCGCCTCCTCAACTGCCGCCCTGCGGCATTCCTGTGGATCTGAGCTGTTGCGCAGCCGTACGAACTCGTCGGTAGTCTCGATCATCTCTTGACGCCCCGCAATTTGCTGTTCGGTATAAATTTCCCCGTATCGCCCTCCACTTGTCCGGCATGTAGTCGCCGTATCGCCGTACACCACCTCCGCGAGAACACCCACAGGCGGTACGCCGCATGCATCGACCGGTACCTGATCCCCGGCCTCGGCAAGAAGAAGCTGGCCAAGCTCACCGCCAAGGACGTCCGCACCTGGCTCGACCGGCTCCGCACCACCTGCCAGTGCTGCACGCGCGGCATCAATGCCCGGCGTGATGAGCCCCGCTGCTGTGCCGCCGGCCAGTGCTGCCACAAGCTGCTCTCCCCGCTGACGCTCACCTACATCCACTCCGTACTGAAGTCCGCCCTGGAGCACGCCGTACGCGAGGAAGAGATCCCCCGCAATGTCGCCCGCAACGTCCGCACCGGCACCCCACGGCCCCGGCGCTTCGAACCCCTCACTGTCGACGAAGCCCGTCAGCTCCTCACCACGGCCCAAGGCCACCGGCTGCATGCCCTGTTCGAACTCGCCTTGCACACCGGACTCCGCAAGGGCGAACTCCTCGGCCTCCACTGGGGAGACGTCGACCTCGACGCAGGCACCGCCGCCATCCGCCGCACACTCCAGCGCACCGGTACCGGCGGTCTCACCACGCTGCCCACCAAGACGCGAGCCTCCGAGCGCCGCATCGCCCTCCCCGCCCGCTGCGTCCGGTTTCTGAATCTCCACCGTGAGCAGCAGCAGCGCGAGCGGGAGGCCGCAGGCGCCGCGTGGCAGCACAGCGGGCACGTGTTCACCACTGCGCAGGGCACACCGCTCGACCCAACCAACCTCAGCCGCGCCTTCACCACGCTCCTCCGTCAGGGCGGCCTCCGCCGCATCCGCTTTCACGACCTCCGCCATTCGACTGCGACCCCGCTCCTGGAACAGGGCGTCGAACTCGTCATGATCAAGGAACTCCTCGGCCACGCCCCACATCGGCGTCACCGCCACTGTCTACGCCCACGTACGGCTCCGCCTCCAACAGGACGCCTTGACCGCACTCGGCAACTCCCTCGACCGTCCCTGACCACGCAAGTGAACCTGTCGGCTCGGAATCAAGGACGCTGCGTCACCCCTCTTCAAGCAATTCACCCCTGATTTCACGATGAATGAACACCTGATCGCTAACGCTCGTACGCAGCAGCGACTTCAAGCCCTGAATGCTCTCAATCGGATTGACCGCCCGCGCTACTGGAGTTGCAATCTTTTCGACAAGGTCCATTCGAAGGGAATCCTCACCACGCGCCTCCGCTGCTTGTCCAGATAGGAGGTCGAGATCGTCGCGGGAAATGGAGGTGATTGCGTCCGCCCTGAACCTGACGAGACATTTCGACTCCGGGAGCCACCCCGCCTTGGCATTGACCGCTGGCGCGAATCCGACATTTACGTAGCACGACTCATCCCAGCGGGACTCCTGGACGCCAACTACACAGTAGAGATCGCCAGACACTCTGTACCAGTTCGCCGACTTCTTTCGAAAACCCAGCGGCTTGAAGACTTCATTGAGAGTCTCCAGGAGAATAGAGTTAACCATCAGCCGAACCTCTTATACGTGTCGAGATGGCCAGTCCAGCTCTGACCGGTCATATCCTCCAACTCGGCGACGTACTTCTGCAACTGTCGCCGCCCCGCCGCCTGGCTGCTCGGCGCATCCGACTTCAACTCACGCACGACACGGTTCTTCCAGTCGACCGCATCAGGCCGGAGCCTGTTCGGAAGCCTGACTTCGAAGTCGTACCCGGCCCCCAAGGCATTCTTGTAGTTCAAGTGTGTCTGACGGCCACGGGCCGCGTCCGCATTCTCCCCAGACGTGAACTGCCCCTTCTCGTTACGGGCGACGCCGCAGTTGCTGTTGTGAACGAGTACCGGCGTGGCCCCCGCCAGCACATAGTACGTGTGGATGTCGTTGATCGTGAGGTCGTGCGTGCGTTGGCGCTTCGTGTAGTGGCGGACGCCCTGGATGGTGGCGGTGGCGCCGTCCGGCGTGCGTAGGGTCTGGCCGACAGCGAGGTTGCCGGCGTTGGCCCACCCGTTCAGTTCCTCTACCCAGAACGGGTGTGTGGTGGTGGAGGTCAGGGTGGTGGTCCGGCCGTCGGCTTTGATACTGAGATCGACGAAGTTCTTGTCGTCCTCAGTGTTGATCGTTGCGACGACCTCGCGGATGGTGGTATTGCCGGTCTCCGGGTCGGTAGCGACAATTTTGTCGCCGATTCTAAGGTCCTCAATGGATTTGGAGCTACCGTCGGCCAGCAGCACTTTAGTGCCGGGGATGAAGCTGTGACACTTCTTCGCCGCCTTGAGGAACTTGATCGGCTTGAGTGCTTTGGCCCACGGCAGGTCGAGGGCGGCAGAGCCGCAGGCGCTGGTGAAGCCCGGGTTCTTCAGGCATTCCTTCCAGGCGCCGATGTCGGGTGCGACGATCGAGAGGACGAACTGGTCAAAGGCGGTCTGTGGCCGGTCGAGCCAGCCGAGGTCGCCTGCGACGGCGCAGAAGTCCTTACTGCCCGGAGCAATCTCTCCCGGATCACACGACGCCCGGATGTGGTGGTCCAGCCGGTCCTCCTCGTTGCTGAGCGTTGGGTACATCCGCTCCAGTTCGAGGGCTGAGGGCAGGCGGAAACCCTCCATCCACACCACGCCGTCCTCTTGGGTGATGTGGATGGTCTGGCTCGGGCCCTGCGACGAGGTGTTGCCGTTGTGGGGGTGGTTCACGGACGGTTTGCCCATGACGCCGCCGCCGGTCTGGTTCATGCCGTCACCGCGGCTGCCGTCCGCGCGGGTTTGCGCGTTGCCGCAGCTGACACCGCTCGGGGATCCTCTGCCGCAGTCCAGTCCCAGGCCCGTGGGGTCCTTGAACGTCAGCGGATTCTGGGCGGCGTAGGTGTAGCCGTTGAGGGTTTGGGGTTTGTCGAGTTCGAGGAGTGGGTCGACGCTGATGAAGCGGCCCAGGTCCGGGTCGTACTCGCGGGCGCCGAGGTGTTGCAGGCCGGTGCTGGCGGTGTCGTCGGTGCCGCCGACGAAGCCTCGGGTGCCCGGCCAGGAAGCGGGTTCCGGGCCGCGGGGGGCGCCGAAGGGCAGGCTGCGGCGCTGGTCGAGGGTCTGGGTGGCGGCGTCGACGGCCAGTTGGCCGGTGCCGTTGTGGTCGGCCAGGGTGAACGAGACGCTGCCGTCGTCCTCCTGGACCGCCTGGTGGCCGCCGCCGAGGTCGTAGTAGCGGGTGGCCTTCGCCGCCGTGGCGCCCTTGGGCAGGGTGACCTCGGTGGCGCCGAGGTAGAGGGTGGTCTCCGTGGGGGTGCGGGCGATGAGGCGGTTGCCGCCTGCGTCGTAGAGGTAGCTGGTGACCTTGTCGGCGCCGCCCTCGACCGGCTCGGTGACCTTGGCCAGGTGGCCTTCGGCGTCCCATTCGAGGGTCTGGGTGTCGCCCCCCAGGTTGCGGGTGGCGGTGTTGCCGGCGGCGTCGTAGGTGTAGGTGTCCTGCGCCGTGCCGGTGGGTCCGCTGCTGGTGACGGACGTGAGGCTGTGCGGGCGCGGGCTGCCCGAGGCCGGGTAGGCGTAGGTGCGTACCGTGTCCTTGGCGGTGTCGCCGCCGGTGTCGTGCCGGGTTTCAGTGAGGCGGTTGCCCGCCTTGCCGTAGGTGTAGGAGTGCCAGTACGGTGCCGGCCCGCCCACCGCCGCGGCCGTCGGCTGGGCGGAGCACTCGGTGTCGCCCTCGGTCCAGGCCGTCGTCAGCCGACGGGCGAAGTCGTAGTCGAAGCACTGGTTGTCCGTGCCGGACCGGGAGACGTCGGCCACGGACAGCACGTTTCCGGCCGCGTCGTACGTGAAGGTGTTGTGCTGGTCGACGCCGGGCACGTCCTGTCGTTCGACGCGCGACGTGGCGAGGCGCTGCGTCCCCCGCTCGTAGACATTCGCCACGGTGACGGTCTTGCTGCCGCTGTTCGACAGCTCGTAGAGCTGCGGCTTGCCGTCTTTGGTGTAGCTGATGGTCGCCTTCAGTCCCTGGTCGCCGCCGAGTTCGATCGGGCGGAGGGTCTCGTCCTCGTACGTGAACGTGACACCCGACGACGGCAACGCCCCGGCCTTCGGGAAGCCGACCGCCTGCACGGTGCCGGAGACGTTGTACGTCGTCGAGGACAGGTACGTCCCCGCCAGCGCGCCCTCGGAGGCGGGAATGGTGACCGTGGAGCGAAGCACCCGGTACTGCCGGTCGTACGCGACGACCTTGTTCGTGTACGCCTCGCCGTCCACGTAGCGGGTCGACGAGGCCAGATGCCCCTTGGCACCGCTGACCGTGTCGTACGTCCAGGACGCGCGCAGGATGCCGGTGGGTGAGGACTCCCGCAGCTCGGTCTGGCGCCCGATGCCGTCGTAGAGGCTGACGAGCTTGGTCCCGCGGGCGTCGGTGGTGGAGACGACCTGGCCGCGGTCGTCATAGACCGTCGTGGTGGTGCCCTTGTCCGGGTCGTTCGCCTCGATCTGGCGTCCGAGCTGGTCGTAGCGGTACGTCCATGAGTTCCCGGCCGGGTCGGTCACCTTCGCCAGCTCGCCGCGCGGCGTGTACCGGTAGCCGGTCTCGTCGTACGTGGACTCTGGGCTCGGCGCGTGGTGCTGGCGCACGGCTGTGGTCCGGCCCCGGGCGTCGACGAGGGATGTCGTGGTGGTTCCGCCGTCAGGCGGGATCACCGTCGTGCGGTCGCCGCGGTACTGGGTGGTGGTCGTCGCCAGAACGGTGTGTCCGTCGCCGCTGCCGCCCACCTGCTGGGTCTGGATACTGCGTCCGAGACCGTCGTAGGTGTGCCGGTACTGGGTGTCCACGGTGATCGTGTCCTGCGGGAGGAAAAGTTCCGGGGACGGCAGCTTGTCCGTGTAGTACGGCGCGAAGGTCTCTCCGACCAGGCCCCGCTCGTCGTAGAAGATGTCGCTCAGTAGCCTGCCCCCGCCGGGCCCGGGTGCCTGGGTCTGGCGTTCGCGCAGGAACCCGTCGAAGAGGGTGTACGAGGTGCGCTGGGCGCCCGAGTTGCCGAGGGTCCTGGTGCCGACCGCGACCGGCTTCCCCTCGGTCACCTGGTACGTGAACTCGTAGTTCGGCGTCAGGCTGGTGCGCCGGTCGGGCAGCCACACCTTTGTCGTACGGCCCAGGGCGTCGTACGCCGACGTGGTGGTCTTGCCGTTCGTGTCGGCCTGGGTGAGCGGCAGCCCGCGTGCCGGCGCGTAGGTGGTGGTGGAGGTCAGCGCCGTGGTGGCATCGCCGGGGGTGGCCGGCGGCGTGGTCTCCTCGACACGGGTGACGAGGCCGGTCGTAGGTGTGTAGGCGGTGGTGGAGGTGCGTCCGTCCGTGCGCGCGTCGCGCGACTTCAGCTGCCCGCTCGCGTCGAAGGCCAGGTTCGCGGTGAGGTCGGTGCTGGCCCGCTCGCGGCCGTAGGCGTCGTACTCTGCGGTGGATTCCAGGTAGACGGCCTCGTCCGCGGTACGGGACTTCAGCACGGCGGTGGCCGTGGCGTCGCCCCTCGTCGGCGGAGTCGGAGTGGCGTCGATCGCCGACCCGTCGTAGGCCGTGCGGACGTCGGTGAGGACGTCCTTAGTGCGGTCCACGGGGTCGCCGCACGCCTTGGTGACCGTCTCCACCCGCGCGGGCAGGGTGAGGATGTTCTTGTCCGCGTTGGTGGCGTACGTGGTGCGGGTGCACCGGTTGTCGGCCGCGGTGGAGTTGTCCGCGAAGTCGTTCACCTCGGTCAGCCGGCCGGCGACCGTGTCGTGGGTGTTCGCCTTCGACGTCACCCGCCAGTCGTTGCCAACGCCGTTGTCCAGGGAGGTCCAGGTCTTGGTGCGCGCGGTGCCGGTGAGGTTGGCGGTGACCGTGCCCCAGGAGCGTTCCTTCTTCGCCGTCCGGTGGTGCCAGGGCCGGTTGACGGTCTTGTTCAGGACCTTGCCGCCGGGGCCGGTGAAGTCGACGGTCTTGTACGCGAAGCCGGCGGCCGACTCGTGGTCGGTGATCGGGTCGCCCTCCCCGGCACCGAGGCTGACGGACACGCTCTTGGTGCCGCCGGTGGGACTCTCGCGGTCTCCGTGCATGCCGCGGAGGAAGTAGGTGTCGGACTGCGACACCATGGCCGCCTCGCCGAGCAGCCCGCCTGTTTTGACCCGCACCCGGCCGTAGCCTCGCCACTGCGACCAGGTCTTGAACTTCTCCTTCGTCAGACTGTCGTCATCGTCGTAGTGCCAGGCCGCCCCGCCCAGATACTCGTAGCGGGTGACGGAGTCGGGAGCGCCGCCGGTCCGGTCGGTCTCCGTCATGGAGGTGACGACGTACTTGTTGAACCACTGCCGCTCCGGGTCGGCGGTGTCGCTGCCGCCGATGTACTGGGGGAAGCAGCGGGTGGTGTTCGTCTGCGGGGTGGGCAGCGCGCTCCAGTCGCAGGCAGCGGCGGAGTAGTTGGCGTCGATCCGGCCGCCGTACTCGTCCGCGACCGACGACAGCCGGGCCTTGATGAACGGCGCGTAGCCGTCCCCCGTTTTGTCCAGCCGGTTGGCCAGCTGGGTGTAGACGAACGTGGTCTTCGGCAGAGTGATCGCCGGCGCGGCGGTGTGGCCGGTGCGCTGGATCGAGTCGAGGAGCAGCTGGTAGTCGGTGTCGGCCATTCCCCAGCGGTGTGCCAGCTTCCAGGAGTCGACGGTGCCGTACGTTCCGTCGCCCTTGAGCACCTGGGTGGTTACCTTGGTCAGTCGCTTGCGGCTCCAGAAGCTGGGCGCGTACCGGCCCTGATCGCAGTCGGCCGTCTCTCCGCAGTTCAGGTCCCAGGGGGTGTCGTACCAGTAGGCCGCGTCGGTGCCGATGGACGAGCAGTCGGTCTGCGCATTGGGCAGGCACCGCTCACCGCTGCTGAAGTCGACCTTGGCCAGCGGTTTCGTGCCGTACACCGAGGAATGCTTCAGCCCGTACTCGATGCGGTCCAGGGTTCCCCCGCGGGTATAGCGGGTGTTGTTCTCCGCCTTCAGGTTGCGGCCGTAGGAGTTCTTCTCCTGGTGGTAGTAGTAGGCGAGGGCGTTGCCGTGCGGATCGACGACGTAGTCGAGGTTCCAGCGCCAGGTCTGCTGGCACCAGGACGAGCCGAAGCCGGCCCCGTCGTGGCACGGCTCGCCGGAATCGTCGCCGAACACCGGGACGTTCCAGGCCGAACCCGTGGTCTCCTTGCCCTCGGTCCAGCCCGGCAGCCGGTTGTAGCCGAAGTAGTAGCGCACGCCCTGCGGATCGGTGACCCGCCAGTACTCGCCGTTGTTGTCGCCGTTGCCGCGGGCGGCCGAGTCCAGGCGGGTGACCCGGGTGCCGTCGTCGTCACGCAGCTTCCACTGGTCGTTGCCGGCCGGGACGAGTTCGCCGCCCTTGCCGTTGAAGGAGATGAACGCGTTGTCGTGGCCCCAGCACTGGTCGCCCGGCTTGCTGCCGTCGGCGTGCTTGACACCGTCGTCCGCGCACGGCTTGTACTGGCGCTCGATGTACCCGGGCCAGAAGCTGAACCCGTCGCCTACCCAGGACGACTGGTTGTTGGTTCCTCCGGTGCGGCCGTCGACCGCGCCCGACGAGTACGACATGCCCACGCTCGGCTGTAGCCCTCCGGGCACCTCCGGGACCGGAATACCGTACGACCAGGAGAAATCCCCCGAGTTGAGGTTCACCTTCCACGACGACGACGGCGCCAGCGACGTGGCCTTGTAGTCCCCCTTCCCGCCCTCCTCGGCGGCGACGGCGGCGAGCACCGTCGGTTCACGGGTGCCGAGGTGGACCGTGTCGGCGGTGAGCGTCCGCTTCTCCGCGTCGTTGGCCGTCGGCAGCGGCTCGCTCGCGCGGCACCCGGGCTTGTCGGGCGTGTCCAGGACGCAGGCCGGCATCTCGACGAGGGTGAGCCGGGAGGCGTAGTCGCCGCCGAACGCCTCGGCGAAGGCCGCGTAGTCCACCGTCGCGCGTACCTCACCCGCCGCGCGCTGGGAGCCGGGTTCGGACTCCAGCGCGAACAGCACCCCGTCGACGCCCGCCTGCCGGGCCGCCTGACGGCCCAGGACGCGCGTGGTCACCGTGCCCCGGGCGCCCTTTGCCGCCTCCGCCGCAGCCGCGGGATGCCCACCGTCCGCGGAGGGCACGTCCAAGGAGAGGGGAAGGGCCGTGGCGCTCGGCAGATCTTGGGTGCTCCTGACACCCGCGGAACTCAGCTCGACCCGGGCGGTCGCCGGCTCCGGCCAAGCGGCGTCAGGCTCCTTCCGCGGCGTTCTCGGACCATCCGGCCGCGGACGCGGCTTGATCTTCGTCGCCGATTCACCGGCGACCGGCTGCTCCGCCCGGGGCACGTCCGGACTGCCGCTGCCGCCGTCCGCGACCGCGTCGGGCGTCGTCGTGACACTCTGCAGAAGGGTGGCGACCATCAGGGCCGCCGCCCCCAACGCCACCTTGCCGTTCGTCCATCTGACGCGCCTGCTGACCTTCCGGTTCATCCCGTCGTCCTCGTCTCCGCTGCCGCGCCACCATCGCCCGCGTGCGGGCCGCCGGTGGAAGCCGGGTGCTGGTGAATGGGGTGAGAGCCCCGGCGCCGTTGGGGGCAGCGCCGGGCGGAGTGCGATATCAACTGTTGTCAGGGACGTCGGTGACGACGTCCGGCATACCGAGCGCAAGCAGGGCGACCTGGCCGCCGGTCAGCGCCCCCTGGAAGACCCACACGTCGTCGACCGCGCCGGGCCAGTACTCGCCCCACGCACCGCCCGTCTTGCTCCGGCCGATCTGCAAGGACTCGCCGGCGGTGAAGGTCAGCACATCCTGGGCCCAGGAGAGCCGGTCCGTGCAGGCAGGATCGTCCGCTGTCCCGTCGCCGTCGGCGTCGGCACAGGCCACTTCCTCCAGTTCGCCGTTGACGTAGAGCCGCGCCTCCTTGGCGAAGCCGTCGTAGACCAAGGCGAGATGGTTCCACTCCCGCACATCCCAGAACTGCTCGTTCCGCACACGCACCACGCCTGCGGTGTCGGTGTCGGCCCCCGGCAGCGCTATCTGCCAGCTCCCCGCGCCGGCTGCGGAATCTGCGGCTGGTACGTACCGCACCGCGAACGCGCTCTGCCTGCTACCCGTGGCGCTGACGAGCGAGGCCGGGCCGTCTGGCAGAGCGGCGGCTTGTGCCCAGGCGGTGACCGTGTAGCTCCCGCCCGTGTCCACCGGCACCCCGGAGGTAGCCGCATAGGCGCCCACTCCATCAAGGTCCATCGCGCCGGTGTCGACCCAGCCGGAGCCGATCGCCGCACCGCCGTGCAGGGTCATGTCGTGACCGCCCGGCGAGTCGTCCGCCGTGACCGGAGGGGTCGCACCATCGGTGCCCTCCAGCTTCCACCGGCCCTTGACCAGGGGACGGTGCTTGTAGAGCTGCTGGACTTCGGGGGTGGAGATCGGGCGGTCGAAGATGCGGACGTCGTCGATGGTGCCCGGGAAGTACTCGCCGGTGGTGCCGGACAGTTCGCTGGCGGCGATGAGCAGGGGGCGGTCGGCGAAGCGGGCGTTGGTCCACGCCGCCCGGGCGATGCGGTCGCCGTTGACGTACAGGGTGATCGTCTGGGTGACGGCGTCGTGGACGCCGACGATGTGGGCCCAGGTGTCCTGGTGGGCGGCGCCGTCGGGTTGTCCGGCGTAGATCAGTTGCGCGTCGGTGGTGTCGGCGTCGAATCCGCCCACGGCCCACCGGTCCTTGTCGGCGGCGTAGAAGAGGCTGACCACCGGCCGTTGGTTGTCCAGCAGCGAGATGACGGCTTTGCGGCCCTGGTACGAGCCGGGGGTGATCTTCGCCCAGGCGGCCAGGGCGTAGCTGCGGCGGCTGTCGAAGGGGGTACCCCGGTTCTGGCCGATCTGTGCGTAGCCGTCGGTGCCGTTGAAGGAGGCTGCCTTGCCGGCCACCCCGGCAGTCCCGGTGGTCACGCCACCGTGATAGGTGGCGGGGATCACTTCGGCCTGGCCCGATACCCGGGTGGCGCCGGCCGGTTCATCGAGGTCGAAGACGGCCACCGCCGGGCGGCTGGGGTCGTCGCCGACCATCTGGTGCTGATAGAGCTTGGCGACGTCCTCCGGGTTCAGCCGACGGTCGAAGAGCTGGACCTCATCCAGCGCGCCGGGCAGGAAGTGCGCCGGGCTGCCGTCGCTGGTACTCGCCCCGAGCATCAGCCCCCGCCTGGCGTCCCACAAGCCGGTGACGTCGGCCTGGCCGGCGAGCTGCCCGTTGACGAACAGCTCGATGCGCTGGTTGTGCCCGTCGTAGGAGCCCACCAGGTGCGTCCACTCCCCTGCGGTGACGCCGCCGGGGGCATCGGCCATGGCCCGGGTGACACCGCCGGGCGCGTCGGCGGCATGGTGGTTGAACACCCACCGCTGCAGCCCGGCGTGGTAGAACAGCGCGAAACTGGAGCGCGAGTTGCCCGGGTGGGAGGCGACCATCGCATTGCCCTGAGGTATCTCGTCCAGCTTCACCCACGCCGAGACCGCATGTGCTGTGGTGGTTTCCACCACCGGGATATCGGTGGCCACATGGCCGTCGACGCCGTCGAAGGCGATCGCGTTTCCGCGCGCCCCCACCGCCCCCGTGGTGGCACCACCGCGCAGGTCCAACGTCCTGGGCGGGGTGGAGCCCTCGGCCTGAGCAGCCCCGGCGGGCTCATCGAGCTGCCAGGTCGCGCGCTCCGGCTGCCCGGCCTTGACCCGGAACATATAGGTACGGACCTCGCTGCTCCTGTTTCCGGCGGTGTCGAAGGACTCGGCGGTGACGAAGTTCAGTCCTGGCCGGGTCGGGAGGATCTTCACGTCCCTGGCCGCGCCGCCGGAGGTGGAGACCTCGTTGCCGGGGTCGGGGTCGCCGTTGATGCCGTAGCGGTAGCGGTCCACATCCGAATCCGGCGAGTCGAAGGTGAACGTCCCGTACCGGCCCACTCCGTCGAGCCAGGGGTCGTCCGGGTTTTCCGGATCGGACTCCGGATACTGCCCCGAGGTGACGGTGGGCGCCTTGGGCACATTCGTGTCGTAGACGAAATAGCAGCCGGTCTTCGTATCCCCCGCATACGACCACGGCGACCACTGCGCCCCGTCATAGGCGCGCGCGTACCAGTGCACGTTCGTGTCCCGCGGGATGCTGGACGGCAGCGACGGAGCAAAGGTTGAACCCGACCGCTTGAACGTACTGCGCTCCGGCTTCCACCGCTCGATGGTGCCGTCCGAACCCTGCCACTTGGCCTGGAACTGCACCGCGACGCTGTCGCCGTCCGGATCGGTGACATCCCGGGCGTAGATCCTGCCCAGCGTGCGGATACGGGCCTTCTCACCGGGCCGCTTGCACACCCCGCCGTACTGCATCGTCAGCTGCGCCATCTTGATCTGCGGCGGCGGCCGGTTGTACTTCACCCGCAAAAACGCCCTATCCGCAAACCGCTTCCACGCGTACTTGTCCGACTCACTGCCCGCCCGCAGACCGAACGTCATCGTCGACCACTTCTTGTTCGCCGCCTGCTGCACCGCCGATCTGATGCCGAACTCGGCGTCCTTCGAAGCACAGCCGTCGTAGCCGTGCGCGAAGGAACGCGTGTCCAGCTTGTCCAGCCAGAAGCCCGACCCGGCATCCTGGCTGTTCCACGTGGTCGACGAGCTGATGTCCTTCGTACGCCACAACTCCACGCCGCGATCGGAGCACGACGCCGACCACACGTTGCGCACCACAAACTCCGCCGACAACACCGACTTGCCCGCGAACCTGGAGGTGGGGATGCGGTAGAACACCCGCTTGGTGTCGTGCGGCGCACAGTAGTCCCAGCCGCAATACCCCATCCCGGCGTTGGAATCGCCGTTGAACCGCCACTGCGGCGACGACGCCCAGTACTTCGACGCGAACGTCCACGCCGACGCGTCCGGCGTATACCACTGCGGGTCGATGAACACCGGATACACCGTGTCCGCACCCCGCAGCACCCCCGCGTCCGGCGTCAGCACCAACTGCCCGGACGCCTCGGCGACCTCCACGCCGACCGGCGCGAGCTTGCCCGACTCCCCCGCCCCCGGATCGCCGTCAGCCGTAGCCCGGGCGGCGGGGGCGGCGCCTCCGCTGGAGTCCCACATCATCGGCTGCGGCGCCTCGAACACCGCCCCTCCGGCCCCGGCGTCGACCGCCTCCAACCCGCCGACCGCGGTTTCGCGCACGGCCATCCCGGCCGCGTCCAAGTGCAGCCGAAGCTGCGCCAGCTCCGGGTTGGCCGCCGCCTCGGCGGACTTGACCACCAGCAACTGGGTGAACCCGTCCGCCTGCACACCCATCCGCAGGTCGACCCCCGGCAGCACCTCGGGGTAGACCGCCGTATCCCCCTCCAGCCGCGGCTGCGGCAACCCGCCCGGCCACGACAGCGACAGTTCGCGCCCCGCCCTGGCCATCCGCACCAACGGCCCCTGCCCGCCACCGGAGAACTCCAGCCCCACCGTGGTCGCCCCAGGCGCCACCATGCCGTCCGCGGCCGCGGCAAGCCCGGTGTCGATCGGCTTCCACGCGCCGCCCACCCTGGTCCGTACCGGCCGCAGATACTCGCGCGCCTCCAGATACCCGTCCGGAGTCGCGAACACCTCGCTCGACTCACCCCGCAACGACAGGATCTCCACCGGCTCACCGGTCCGCTCCGCCCGCGCCGCCGCCTCGCCCTCCGTCGCCGCACCCGCCGCACCCCCCGCAGTCGCACCGGCGTCCGACGAAACCGCCGAGGGCACGTGCGCACTGCCCGGAGTCTCACTCGCCTCCACGACCGGCGCCGTGCCCAGCAGCAGCACCGTGCCCAACCCCGCCGTCAACCACGCCCGACAACCCCGCCCACGACCACGCGACACCACAGAGCCCCACCCCTGAGACGACTGAACGTAACGTCGCGTCAACCTAGCGACACCGATCATGCCTGGACGAGACCACAACTCCCGATAATCCGGGCAATTCTTCACGGCACTTCCGAGACTTACGTCACAGTATCTTCACGTCATACGGCGGGTTCGACTCAGAGATCGGTCACGTCTGCGCATTTCGGGCATGAGTTCGTGCCGCCTGAACAGACCGCCCGTCTCCTACGTACCTCCCGTGCAACAGCCGAGGGGCCTGGGACTGAGGAGTGCCGACGTGGCGGTTCAAGATGTACGGGATCCTCGGCGGCTGCTGGTCGTCGAGGACGACTGCGAGCTGGTCTCCATGCTCGTCGAGGTGCTGAGCGGCGAGGGGTACGTCGTCGAGGCGGCCAGGGACGGGCAGCGGGGGCTGCACCTGGGGCTGACCCGGCCGTACGACGTGCTCGTCATCGACCGGCGGCTGCCGGTGCTCGACGGGCTCGACCTGCTGCGCCGACTGCGGTCACGGGCCGTACGGACGCCGGTGCTGCTGCTGACCGCGATGGGCACCGTGCACGACCGGGTCGACGGGCTCGACGCCGGCGCCGACGACTACGTCACCAAGCCCTTCGCCTTCGACGAGCTGAGCGCCCGCTTACGCGTCCTGTGCCGACGCGGCCACGAGGGCGCCGGCGTGCTGCGGATCGGGGCGGGGCGCCTGCACATCGGCGCGCGTGAGGTCGAGCTGGCCGACGGGGAGCGGGTCGGGCTCGCGGCGCGCGAGTTCGCGCTCCTGTGGGCGCTCGCCGCCCGCCCCGACCTCGTCTACTCCCGGGCGCAGCTGCGGGGGCTGGTCTTCCAGGAGGCGTCGGCCCAGTCCATCGTCGACACCTACGTCTACTACCTGCGCCGAAAGCTCGGCCACCGGGTCATACGGACCGTCCACGGCCTCGGCTACCGGCTGGGGGCGCTGTGAGGTCCCCGTTCGCTACGAGGTCCGTGCCGGTGGCCGAGCCGAAGTCGTCCTCGGCGTCCGCGGAGTTGTCGGCCGTACGCCGCGCGCGGCTGCGGATCGGCGTGATCACCGCGGCGACCATCACCCTGCTCCTCGCGGTCGTCGGCGGCGTCGCCGACGCGGTCATGACGCACGCCCAGAGCGAGCAGGTGTGGCGCGAGCTGCGCTACGGCGCCGAGCGCGCCGACCCGTCGAGCCCACCGGTGTGCACCTGGCTGTTCACACCCGGCGCGGAGCCGCTGGCGAACGCCCCCGAGGGGTTCCCGGTACGCGCCGACATGGACCGGGCGCGCCGCACCGGCGCGGCGGTCGAGCGCACCGTCGAGCGCAACGACACCGTCTACCGGGTGCGCTCGACCGTCCGCGCCGACGGCCGCGTCGTGCAGGCGGTGTTCGACATGCGCTTCCAGCTCGCCGACCGCAGACACCTCTGGTACGCCCTGGGCGTCGCCGAACTCGTCGGGCTCGCCGCCGCCACGGTGACCGGGATCGTGCTCGGGCGGCTGTCCGTCGCCCCGCTCGCCGAGGCGCTCGCCCGGCAGCGCCGGTTCGTCGCGGACGCCAGCCACGAGCTGCGCACCCCGATCACCCAGGTGTACGCGCGGGCCCAGCTGCTCTCGCGACGGGCCGCCGCCGAGGAACTGCCGGGCCCGTACCGCGACGGCCTCGACCGGCTCGTCGGCTCGGTCGGCCGGCTCGGCGACGTACTGGACGACCTGCTGCTGTCCGCGAGCCTGCAAGCGGACCCGGCGCGGCCCGCCGAGCGCCGGGCGGTCGATCTGGCGGCGCTGGCCCGGTCGGTGGCGGCCGAGGTGGCGGAGTACACGCGCGGCGCCCGCCTGTCCGTCAGCGTGGCCGGGCCGCCGCACTCCCTGTTCGTCCACGGCATCGAGTCCGCGCTGCGCCGCGCGGTCGGCGAACTGCTGTCCAACGCGATCAGCCACACCCCGGCGGGCGGCCGGATCGAGGTGACGCTGACACGGGCCGCGGGCACGGTCGGCCTGTCCGTCACCGACACCGGCGCGGGCTTCGACCCGGCGGAGGCGGAGCGGCTGTTCGAACGGTTCCACCGCGGGGGTGCCGGGGGCCGGTACGGGCTCGGGCTGGCGCTGCTGCGGGAGGTCGTCACGGCGCACGGCGGCACGGTCACGGCCGCCGGGCGGCCGGGGCGCGGCGCGCGGTTCACGATCGAACTGCCGGAGTCCGCGGATGCCGCGGGGGCGGAGGCGGGAGCGGGTACGGGTGCGGCGGGGGCGGTCGGCGCGGTACGCCGGTGAGTCACGTGATGCAGGTGACCCGGCAGCGAGCGCGGGTGCCGCCGGGCGGACGCCCGTAAGGAGGGGGGAGGGAGCGCGGGCGGCCCCGCAGGGGCGGCTCTGTGCGGGTGCTCCCTCGTAGGGCGGTCCCGCGTGGGCGCCCCCGGGTACCTCAGCACAGGCGGTCCTGCGTAGACGCTCCAGGGCAGGCGGCCCTGCTCGGGCGCTCCCGTGCAGGCGGCCCCGCACGGGAGCTCCCGCTCGGGGCCTGCGCGGGCGGCCCCTGCGGTCGGGTCCGCCCGGGCGGACCCGTGCGGGTGCTCCAGCACAGGCGGCCCCGCACAGGCGGCGCCGCGCGCTCCCCCGCGGGCGCGGGCGGCGGCGCCCCCGCTCAGACCTCCCCCACGCCCCCCTCCCCCGCCGCCAGCAGCCGCGCCGCGGCCCGGACGTCCGCGTCCAGCGGGCGGTCCGGGTCGACCGGCGCGATGAGCGCGGCGAGGGCGTCGAGGAGTTCGCCGCAGCGTGCGGCCGTGGGCGTGCGGGCGCCCGCGTACGCCGCCTGCCGCAGGCCGAGCGCGAGCGATCCGCACAGCAGCCCGAGCAGCTGCGCCGTGTCGTACGAGCGCAGCGCGGCCTGCGTGCCGAAGGGGACGACGTCCTGGTTGTGCAGGTTCGTCGGCAGACTCTGCGTGCCGGCGGGCGTCGCCGCGTGCCGGATCTCGGCGACGAACGCCGTGGTCGCCAGCTGCACGCCCTGCAACCCGTGCTGCGCGCCCGGCGTGCGGGTGAGCATCGGCGGCAGCCCGCCGTTCCGGGCCGGGTCCACCAGCAGGTCGAGCTGGCGCTCGGCGAGGTTGCCGAGCTGCGCGGTGACGGAGGCGAGCATGTCGGCGGCGAAGGCGGCGGGCTGCCCGAAGAAGTTCCCGCCGTGCACCACCTTCCCGCCTGCCCCGGTGTCCCCGCCGTCGTCCGCGGCGAAGAACAGCGGGTTGTCGCTGACTCCCCCCAGGTCGGCGGCGACCACCCGGTCCACGTACCGCAGCGCGTCCTCCGCCGCGCCGAGCAGCTGCGGCGCGCAGCGGATGCTGTACGGCTCCTGGAGCGGCCGGGTGCCGGAGGGGCGGAGGCCGGCGAGCGTACGCCGCATGCGGGCGCCGACGTCGACGGCGCCCGCGTGCCCGTACGCGCGCAGGAGGTCGTCGTCGGCGAAGCCGGGGTCGCAGCCGAGGAGGTCGGCGAGCAGGCAGGTCAGGGCGGTGAGCGAACGGTGCGCGGCGCGGACGGCGGCGCAGGCGAGGGCGGTGGCCGCGGTGGTCACGGAGGTGCCGTTGACGAGGGCGAGGGCGTCGCGGCCGTCGAGCGTGAGGGGCCGCAGGCCGGCGGCGGTGAGGGCGTCCGCGGCCGGTCTGCGGCGGCCGTCGAGGTAGGCGTGGCCGCGGCCGCGGAGGGCCTGGGTGGCGTAGGCGAGGGGGATGAGGTCGCCGCTCGCGCCGACGGAGCCGTAGCGGGGGACGGCGGGCGTGAACGTCGTGGCGAACATGGCGGCGAGCCGGTCGACGACTTCGGCGGACACTCCGGAGTGGCCGCGGGCGAGCGAGAAGGCGCGCAGCAGCAGCGCCGCCCGCGCGATCTCGTGCGGCAGGTCGGGGCCCTGGCCGGCGCCGAGGTGGGCGAGGGTGTTGTCGCACTGGTCGGCCTCGTCGGCGCGGCCGGCGTACCCGACGAGGGCGCCGAAGCCGGTGGTGACGCCGTAGATCCGCGTTCCCGTGCCGCCGCCGCCGCCGCCGTCGCCGTCGACGCCGCCGCCTCCGTCGCCGTCTCCGGACCCGGCGCCCGGCGGTCCGTGCCGCAGGTCGCGGAAGAGGCGCCGGCCGCGCTCGATGCGGGCGCGGGTCCCGTCGTCCACGGTGACGGTGAGCGGCGCCGCCGCGCGGCGCAGGGTGGCGGTGTCCGGCGAGCCGGCGAGCGAGACGGTGTCCGTGGTGGTCAGCACGCCGGGGAGCCTAGGCGGGGAATCTCAGAGGGCTCTGAAATCCGGCGGCTAACGTCCGGAATATGACCCACGACTACCTCATCATCGGAGCAGGGCCCGCGGGGCTGCAGCTCGCCTCGTTCCTGGAGCGCGACGGTGCGGACTACGTCGTTCTCGAACGCGACGGCGTCCCCGGCGCGTTCTTCACCCGCTTCCCCCGCCACCGCCGCCTGATCTCCAGCAACAAGGTCCACACCGGCTACGACGATCCGGAGCTGCGGCTGCGGATGGACTGGAACTCCTTATTGAGCGACGACCCCGAGCTGCTCTTCACCCGCTACAGCCCCCGCTACTTCCCCCCGGCCGACGACATGGTCCGCTACCTCGGCGACTTCGCCGCCCGCACCCGCGTGGCGGTGCGCTACGACACGGCCGTCGAGCGGGTCCGCCGGACCCCGGACGGCTTCGCCGTCACCGACCACACCGGCCACGTACGGCACACGCGGCGGCTCGTGGTCGCCACCGGGATGACCCTGCCCCACCTGCCGTCCCTGCCGGGCGTCGAACTCGCCGAGCGCTACGACACGTTCGACCCCGACCCCGGGACCTTCACCGACCAGCGCGTCCTCATCGTCGGCCGCGGCAACTCCGCCTTCGAGACGGCGGACAGCCTGATGGAGACCGCCGCGGTCATCCACGTCGTCGGCTCCGGCTCGCTGCCGCTGGCCTGGCGTACGCACTACGTGGGCCATCTGCGCGCCGTGAACAACAACTTCCTCGACACCTACCAGCTGAAGTCGCAGAACGCCCTCCTCGACGGCCGCCCGCTCGCCATCCGCCGCGCCCCCGGCGGCGGCTTCACCGTGCCCGTCGCGTTCGAGCGGGTCGACGAGGTCGCCCGGGACCTGCACTACGACCGGGTGATCCTGGCGACCGGCTTCCGCTTCGACGCCTCGCTCTTCGACGGCGACTGCGCGCCGGCGCTGATGGTCAACGACCGCTTCCCGGCCGTCACGCCCGTGGGCGAGTCGGTGAACGTGCCGGGCCTGTACTTCGCCGGCACCGTCATGCAGGGCCCCGACTTCCGCCGCTCCACCACCGGCTTCATCCACGGCTTCCGCTACTCGGTCCGCGCGCTGTACCGCACGCTGCGGCTGCGGCACCACGGTGAGCCGTGGCCGGTGACGGACCTGTCGGACGACCCCGAGCGGGCCGTCGGGGCGGTCCTCGACCGCGTCAACCGGTCCTCCGCCCTGTGGCAGCAGCACTCCGTCCTCGGCGACGTGCTGCTGGTCGCACCGGACGGCGCGATGCGCTACGCCGAGGAGGTCCCGGTCGGGCACGTGCCCCACGCGGTGCACGACGGGGAGTTCGGGGAGGTGGCCGCGTACGCGGTGATCACCCTGGAGTACGGCGCGGGCCACGACCGGGTGGACCCGTTCGACGTGACCGCGAGCCGCCCGTCGATGCGCGACGTGTCGGGGCTCGACGGCCGGTATCTGCATCCGGTGGTGCGCTGGTACCGGGCGGGCGAGCTCGTCGGCACGCACCACGTGACGGAGAACCTGGAGAACGAGTGGGACGACGAGGTCGTCCACCGCGCCCCGCTCCGCGCGTTCCTCGCCGCCCGCCGCGGGCCCGTCGCCCCGGTCGCGCGGTGACGGTCCGGGAGCGCGGCGGGGCGGGGCGGCGCGCGGACGTGCGGCGGCGCGAGGACGCGGAGCGGCTCGGGGACGCCGAGCGCTTCGGGGACGCGGAGCGGCTCGGGGAGTCGTACGTGCTGCGCGAGCTGCACGACGCGGCGCGCCGGGCGCTGGACACCGCGTCCTACGACTACGTCGCCGGCGGCGCCGGCGAGGAACGCGTCCTCGCCGGCAACGAGCGGTCCTTCGACCGGTACGCCCTGCTGCCCCGCGTGCTCCGCGGCGCGGGGGCCCGGGACCGTACCGCCGCGCTCCCCGGCGCGCCGCGCGCGGCGCCGGTGGTGGTGGCGCCGACCGCGTTCCACCGGCTGCTGCACCCGGACGGCGAGCGCGCCACCGCCCGCGCCGCCGCGGCCGAGGGTGCCGTGCTGGTGACCGGCGCCGCCGCGACCACCGCGGTCGCCGACGTGGTGGCGGCGGCCCGGGAGGCGGCGGCGGACCCCGCGGTGTGGTTCCAGCTGTATCTGCATCCGCGCCGGGAGGTCACCGAGGCGCTGGCGCGCCGTGCGGAGGACGCGGGCTGTACGGCGCTGGTGGTGACCGCCGACGCGCCGGTGTTCGGCCGCCGTCCCCGGGACGTGCGCAACGGGTTCACCGACCTGCCGCCCGGCTACGCCGCCGAGAACATGCGGGACCTGCCGGGCGCCCCGCCGGGCGGGCTCACCGACATCCCGATGTCGGCCGGCGTCGGCTGGCCGGAGCTGACCGCGCTGCTGCGGGCGACCGCGCTTCCCGTCCTGGTCAAGGGAGTTCTGCATCCGGCGGACGCCCGGCTGGCGGTCGAGCACGGCGCGGCGGGCGTGCTGGTCTCCAACCACGGCGGCCGGCAGTGCGACGCGGTCCCGGCGGCCGTCGACTGCCTGCCGGCGGTCGCCGAGGCGGTCGCCGGCCGGGTGCCGGTGCTGCTCGACGGCGGGGTGCGGCGGGGCAGCGACGTCGCCGTCGCGCTGGCGCTGGGCGCGGCCGCCGCGGGGGTGGGGCGGCCGGTGCTGTGGGGGCTGGCCGCGGCGGGTGAGGCGGGCGTACGGCGGGTGCTGGCGGCGCTGCTGGACGGGTACGACCACACCCTGGCCCTGTGCGGGGGGCGGCGGAACGCCGATCTGACGCGGGACATGGTCGTCCGCCGGGGCGCCGAGCGGTGACCGGGGCCGACCGGGCCGCCGCCGCCGGCTCCTGGTGGCTGCCCCGCGGCGTCGTGGCCCTGCGGGGCCGCGTCTTCGCCCGGGTCAACGGCGAGCGGACGCTCACCCTCCCCAACGCCGCCCACGGCCCCGAGGTGTTCGAGCGCGTCTACGCGCACCCGGCCGTCGACGGCCGCAGCGCCGGCGCCGCCCTGTCCGACCTGTTCTGGTACTGGCTGGCGCCCGGCTCCGAGGTCCACCAGGAGCACCTGGAGCCCGGGCCGCGCTACGACGACGTCGCCGCCACCACCCGCCGCATCCTCGCCGGCGACTCCGCCGCCCACACCGCGGCCGCCGCCGCCGTCTTCGCCCGCCTCCTCGACGCGCTCCCCGCCGGCCGCGTCAGCCTCGTCCGGCTGCGCGACCTGGTGATGCCCGCCTGGGCCGAGTTCGCCTACGAGCTGGTCTTCCGCGAGCCGTGCCCGCCGCCCGCCCGGAAGCTGATCACCGCGCACGCGAGCGACGTGATCAGCTCCCTGAAGTGCACCGGGCTGCGCCACCCGGGGCGCCGGGCGCGGCTGACCGCGTACCTGCGCGCCCGGGTCGCGGCCGGCGACGTACCGCACCGGCTGCCCGCCTCGCTGTCGCCGTCCGAGCAGGTGCACTACCTCCAGGGGACGTTCTTCAACACCGCCGTCGTGCAGCTGTCCGAGGCGACCGCGCACGTGCTGCTCGCGCTGGCCACGCACCACCGGGTGCAGCGGCGGGTCGCGGAGCGCCCCGACGACGACCGCTACCTCGGCCGCGTACTCGACGAGACGATGCGGCTGTACCCGCTCTTCGGCATCGCGCACCGCATCACCACCGGCCCGGTCCCGCTCGACGCGGACACGACCCTGCCCGCCGGGTCCGTGGTCTGCTTCAGCTACCCCGACTACCACGCCACGGGATACGACCGCCCCGACGAGTTCGACCCCGACCGGTGGGCCACGCTCTCCGCGAAGGACGCCCACCACATCCCCTTCGGCGTGGCGGCGAACCGCCCCTGCCCGGCCTGGCGGATCTCCCCGCTCGTGCTGCGCGCGGCCGTACGGGAGGTGCTGCGCCGCTTCCGCCTGGACTCGACCGCCTCGCACACCCGGTCCCTCCCGCACCGCGCGCCCTGCCTGCTGATACCGCGCGGGCTCCCGCCCCGGCCGCGGCGGCTCGCGGCACTGCGCGCGTTCGTCCGGCGGCGCGACGCGGCGGAGGACGTGACGCGGGGCGTACGGCAGCTGGTGCTCGGCACCGTCATGGTCCTGCACGCCCGGCGGCTGCGGCCGGCGGCGCGCTACTTCGCGACCCGCCCGCCCGGCGCGCCCCCACCGGAGTCCGGTCCGCAAGCGGGCGGCCCGCCGGCGTCCTGTCCGGCCGCCCGTCCGGAGGGGGAGGGCACGTGACCCCCGCGGAGCTCGCGCCCGCGTTCTTCCTCGCCGTCGTCGTCATCCTCGTCGTCTGCCGCCTCGTCACCCGGCTGCTCCAGACGGTCGGCCAGCCGCCCGTCGTCGGCGAGATGCTCGCCGGCGTCGTGCTGGGGCCCTCGGTGCTCGGGGCGCTGCTGCCCGGCGTCGAGGAGGAGCTGTTCCCCGGGGAGCTGCGGCCGGTGCTCTACGTGGTGGGGCAGATCGGCCTCGTCGCGTTCATGTTCCACGTCGGCTGGGAGTTCCGGGTGGACCGGCTGCGCGGCGTCGCCGGGTCGACGCTGAAGGTCTCCGCGGCGGGGATGGCGGCGCCGGTGGCGCTGGGCGCCGGGCTGACGCTGGTCGCGGGCGAACGGACCGGGGCGCTGGCCCCGGGCGTGTCGCTGACGGTGTCCGCGCTGTTCGTCGGGGTCGCGCTGGCGGTGACGGCGTTCCCGATGCTGGCCCGGATCATCACGGAACGGGGCCTCGGCGGCACCCGGTACGGGGCGCTGTCGCTCGGCGCCGGCGCGGTCGACGACGTGGTGGCGTGGGTGCTGCTGGCGGGGGTGTTCAGCCTCGCCGGCGGCACCCCGTCGCTGGTCTCGGAGGCGGTCGCGGGCGGGGTGGGGCTCGTCGTGCTGCTGGCCCTGGTGGCGCGGGCCCGGGGCCGGGCCGTGCGGCTCGCCGAGCGGGTGGCGCCGGAGAACCTGCTGCTCGGGCTGGTCGGCGCGCTGTTCCTGGTGGGCTGGTACACCGACTCGGTCGGTCTGTACGCGGTCTTCGGCGCGTTCAGCCTGGGGCTGGTGTTCCCGCGCTCGGAGCGGCTGGACCACACCGTCGAGAAGCTGACGCCGGTGGGCGCGGCGTTCCTGCCGCTGTTCTTCACGTACTCGGGGCTGAACACGGACTTCACGCTGCTGGGCGACGGCCCGGTGCTGCTGTTCACGGTGGGGTGCGTGGCGGTCGCGGTGGCCGGGAAGTTCGGCGCCTGCTGGCTGGCGGCCCGGGCCGCCGGGGAGCCGAACGGGGTCGCGCTGCGGGTCGGCGCGCTGATGAACGCGCGGGGGCTGATGCAGCTGGTGGCGCTCAACCTCGGCCTGGCGGCGGGCATCGTCACCCAGGCGATCTTCAGCGCGCTGGTCGTGGTCGCCCTCGTCACCACGGTCGCGGCGACGCCGCTGATCGCGCTGATCGAGCGGGTGGAGCGGCGCCGGGAGGCACGGTCGCACGGGCTGGCGGCGGACCGCGGCTGAGCCCCCGTACGCCCGCCCGCCGGCCGCGGCCCGGGGCCCCCGACCAGGAGCCCCCGCCCCGGGGGCTCCGCCCCGGCGGCCGGTCCGTACGGGGGCTACGCCCCGGCCGCCGCCCGCGCCGCCGCCGCCAGCCGCCGCTTGTCCGGCTTGCCCGCCGGGGTCAGCGGCACCGACTCGATCACCGTCAGCCGCGCGGGCGCGCACTCCCCGCCCAGCTCCGCCGCCACCAGCGCGCGCAGCCCGGCGAGTTGCGGTACGTGCCCGTCGGCGGGCACCACGTAGGCGTGGGCGGCCTCCCCGGTGGCGTCGTCGGGCACGGCGACGACGTACGCCTCGGCCACCGCGGGGTGGGCGGCGAGCACCCGCTCGACGGGGCCGGTGTAGTACAGGTTGGCGTTGACGATGACCACGTCGCGGGTCCGCCCGGTGAGCCACAGCCGGCCGGCGGCGTCCAGGTGGCCGAGGTCGCGGGTACGCACCCAGCCGCCGGTGAACACCTCGGCGGTGCGGCCGGGTTCGTTCCAGTAGCCGGCGCACTGTCCCGGCGTACGGACGAACAGCTCCCCGTCCTCCCCGGCCGGGACCGCGCGCCCGCCGGCGTCGCGGACCTCCACGTCGACGGGCGGCACGCCCAGGCAGCCGGGCTCCTCGCCGGGGGCGGCCATCGAGATCATGCCGGTCTCGGTCTGCCCGTAGCCGTGGAAGACCACCGGCCCGAGCACGGCCTCGGCCTCGCGCAGCCGCCCCGGGGGGACCGGCGAGCCGGACAGCATCAGCGCGCGCAGCGCGCCCGCGCCCGCGGCCGACGCGCGCCGCTCCGCGACCAGCCGCGTCAGCCGGGCCGCGGTGATGACGCTGCCGGTGGCCCGGTGCCGCGCGAGGCCGCCGGACAGGTCGGCCGGGTCGGCGGCCACCAGGGTGCCGCCGGCGGCGAGGGAGAGCAGCCCGTACTCCAGCATCACCTGGCTGGCCAGGGTGCCGAACACCAGGAACCGCTCCAGCCGCGGGGCGAGTTCGCGGATGACGGGCGGCCAGGCGTCCGGGCGGAGCGCCCAGGCGGCCGTCATCGCCGCGTACGTCTGCGCGCACGCCTTGGGGAGGCCGGTGCTGCCGCTGGTGTGGATGAGCCGGGCGGTGTCCGCGGGCCGCGCCGAGACCTCCGGCCGGCGGCCGTCGTCGGGGGCCGCGAGCAGGTCGTGGAGCGGGAGTACGGAACGGGGCCGCCCGGCGGCGGAGCCGCCCGGCGGGCCGGCGGCCGGGTGGCCGTCCGGCGCCTCGGTGAGGACGAAGGCGGTGTCCGCGAGCAGGTGCTCCCGCTGCGGCCCGGTCAGCCCCGGCCGTACCCCGACGACCCGGGCCCCCACGGCGTGCGCCGCGATCACGGCGGCGAACGCCTCCGGGCTCACCCCGAGCAGCACGCCCACGCCGTCCCCGGGACCGACGCCGTGCCGCCGCAGCCCGGCCGCCGCGCGGCGCACCGCCGCCAGCAGCAGGGCCCCGGACACCGTCCGGCCGGCGTGTTCGAAGACCGTCCGGCGGCCCGCGTCCTCCAGGAGGTCGAGGACGCCGCCGGGGAACTGCTCGGGCTGGGTACGCGTCATGGACCGGACGCTAGCGGCGCGGACTCAGAACTCTCTGAGATTCACCGCCGCTCCGGTTCCGCCGTCAGGGCTTGCGGAGCAGCCCGCCGTACTCGTACAGCCGGTTGCTCTCCTTCGTCCGGCCGACGTACTCCTTCAGCTCCGCCGGCACCGGTTGCAGCGGCGGCTGGAACGGGTCCGGACGCCACTCGGCGAGGTTGACCATGCCCGGGGAGACCGGCACCAGGCCGTCGGTGAAGGCGTCGACCTGCTGCGGGGTGCGGGTCTGCCAGGGGACCTTGTTGTTGTTCATGTACTCGGACGACACCCTGGCGTGCTGTTCGTCGTCCGTGACGACCTGGGACAGCGCGAGGTAACTGCCCGGCACGGCGCGGTCGATGACGGTGCGCAGGATGGTCCGCGGGTCGTCCTCGTCGCGCAGGTGGTGGACCACGGAGAGGAAGAGCACGGCGAGCGGCTCGTTGAAGTCGATGAGCCGCTGGAGTTCGGGGTGGCCGAGGACGACCTCCTGGTCGCGCATGTCGGCGGTGATGACGACGGTGGAGTCGTCGTCGGCGAGCAGCGCGCGGCCGTGGGCGAGGACGATGGGGTCGATGTCGACGTAGACGACGCGGGTGTCCTTGTCGAACTCCTGGGCGACCTGGTGGACGTTGTTGTCCGTGGGGAGGCCGCAGCCCATGTCGAGGAACTGGCGGATCCCGGCCTCCTGCGCCAGGTAGCGCACCGCCCGGTAGAGGAAGAGACGATTCTGCCGGGTGATGTCCACGCCCTCGGGGAACCGCGGTAATCCGGCGCGGATCATGTCGCGGTCGACTTCGTAGTTGTCCTTGCCGCCCAGCATCCAGTCGTAGGCGCGCGCGGAGGTCGGGCGGTCGGTCGGGATGCCGGGTATCGCGGGTCCTTCGTCAGGCGTCATCGCCCACTCTCCTCAGTCTCAGGAACGTCCGAACTGGCCGGCGCACGAGGGAAGTCGAGACTATCCGGCCCTTCCCCCGCGGACCACCGGGCCCCCGCCGCCCCGCCCGGACGGCACCCGCGCACCGCACCCGGCCGGAGATTACCCGTGATTAGCCCGCGGCTCGTCTTGACGGGGTTCGCGGTGCGGCGGCACAGTCCTGCTCATCCACAACAGCTCCCGCCCCACCGGGCGCCGCTCCCTAGGTAATACGCATTAGCACCACGCGTCGCGCAGCCGCCCCAGCCCCGCAGCCGACAAGGAGTCACCCCGCCATGACACTCGACCGACGCCGCTTCCTGCGCACCGCCGCCACCGCCACCGCCGGCGGCACCCTGCTCGCCCTCGGCGAGACCGCCGCCGGCGCCGCCCCCGCGCCCGCCGCCACCGCGCTCGCCGCGCCCGGCGGCTTCCCCGACTACCGCTACGTACGCACCCTGCTCGTCCCCGGCGACCTCTCCTACAACCCCACCGGCGAGATCATCTTCCCCTGCGTCCGCGGCGTCTACGACCGCCTCCCCGCGCCCCTCGGCCGCTACTACCTCTACTACGCCCCCCACGACCGGCCCGGCGGCATCTGCCTCGCCTACGGCGACTCCCTGGAGGGCCCGTTCACCGAGTACCCGCGCAACCCGATCGTCGGCAACGTCTGGAGGCCGCACTACGACGTCAGCCACGTCTCCTCCCCGCACGTCATGTGGCACGCCGGACGCCGCGAGATGTGGCTCTACTTCCACGGCGAGAACAACACCACCCGCCTCGCCCGCTCCAAGGACGGCATCCACTTCCGGTACGACAAGGCCGTGCTCACCACCGCGATGCTCCCCGCCGGCACCACCGAGACCTCGTACGCCCGCGTCTTCCCCCACGAGATCCCCGGCCGCGGCGCCCGCTACGTCATGGTGTTCATGCGCAACGACCGCGCCAACCACCGCGACATCGGCTGGGGCTGGTCACCCGACGGCCGCACCTGGTCCTTCGACCCCGAGCCCCTCATCGACCACGCCGCCGTCGGCGCCTCCGACGTCTCCGGCGCGCACCTGCTGCGCCGCAAGGGCCGCACCTACGTCGTCTACCACACCGACAAGGGCAGCGGCGGCAACATCCTCATCACCGAGGTCGGCGCCGACTTCTCCCGCCGCGACCACCTCGGCGTCTTCTACGACTCCGGCGCCGCCGCCCCGGAGAACGGCCGCGCCGCCGCCCCCGCGTTCGGCACCGACCGCGGCGTGCCGTACATGATCTACGAGGCCGGCGGCCGCCTCTCCGGCGTCATCGCCATGGCCCGCGGCTGACCGCGGGCGCCCGGCCGGCGCCCCTGTCCCCCGCGCGAGCTACGCGCAGGTGTCCTCCCGGCGGTGACGATTCCGGGGCCGCCCGGTCCCTAGCGTTCTGGGCGGCCCCGATTCCCGATTCCCGTAGCCCGGAGGACACCGTGTTCGGCAGTACCCCCCGCACCCGCACCACCCGTACCGCGACCGCACTCGTCTGGCTGTGCTGCGCGGCGGCCGGCGCCGGGCTCGTCGGCTGCTCCGAGGACCCGGAGGGCTCGGAGGGCTCGCGGGACTCCGACGGCGCGAAGCCCGCCGCCTCCGGGGAACGCGACGGCGACGCTCTCCTCACCGGCACCGAGAAGATCGACGTCGGCGGCCGGTCGGTGAACGTCTCGTGCTCCGGCACGCCCGTGCCCGGCCGCCCCGTCGTCGTCCTGCTCTCCGGCGGCGGCGACGACCTGACCAAGCTCGCCGGCCTCCAGCAGCAGCTGAGCGCGAAGGACCGGGTCTGCTCGTACGACCGGCTGGGCCAGGGCGCGAGCGACAAGCCCGCAGGGCCGCAGACCATCGCGACCACCGGCGAGGTGCTGACCGGGGTCCTCGACCGCGTCGCCGGCGGCCGGCCCGCCGTCCTCGCCGGGCACTCGCTGGGCGGGCTGATCTCCGCCCGCTACGCGCCCGGCCACCCCGGCCGCGTCGGCGGGCTGGTCCTGATGGACGCCACCTCGCCGACCCAGAAGGCCGACCTCGTCCGCGAGATCCCCGAGTCCGCCACCGGCCCGGCCGTGGAACTGCGCGAGCAGACCCTCGCGATCCTCGGCGGCCGGGGCCCGGAGAAGCTGACGGTCCGGGACGGGAAGGTGCGTTCCGCCGGCGACATCCCGGTCGAGGTGATCCGGCACGGCAAGGAGTACCTCGCGCAGGTGCCCGAGTACGGGCCGGGGCTGGAGCGCGCCTGGCTCGCCGGGCAGCGCAAGTGGCTGGCGCTGTCCGAGCGCAGCTCGCTGAGCACCGCGGAGAACAGCGGGCACCACATCTACGCCGACGAGCCCGACGTCGCCGTACGCGCGATCCGGCGCGTCACGTCGCGGGCGGCGACCGGCGCGGAGCCGAAGGAGTAGGCGGCGGTGCGGGGGCGGCGCGGGCGGCCGGAGCGGGCGGGGCCCGTACGGCGACGAGCCCGCGGCGCCCGCCCGGGCCGCGGCTACACTCCCCCGGTGACGAGTGCGCGCCGACTGAAGGAGCTGTGGCGCCGATTCGACGTCACGGTCCGGGACCTGCCGCTCGGGCTGCTCATCCTCGTCGCCGCGCTGCTCCCGGCGTCCCACACCCACGGCACCCAGCTCGGCGGCCTCCCCGGCCGCGAGTTCGACGCGCTCGCCGTGGCCGCGGTCGCGCTCCAGTGCCTGCCCCTCGCGATCCGCCGCCGCCGGCCGCTCGTCTGCCTGGTGCTGGTGACGGCCGGGTTCGCCGTCGACCAGCTCCGCGGCTACCACTCGCTCGCCGGCACCGCCCAGGCGATCGCCCTGCTGAGCGCCGGCGCCCACCTGGAGCGCCACCGCCGCGCCGTGGCGCTGGCGTTCTCCGTCGCGTACGTGGCGCTGGCGCTCGCGCTCGTCGGGGCCGGCGGGACGGAGGGGCCGAGCGAGTTCGTCCTGTACTACCTGGCGATGGCGCTGGTGTGGGGCACGGGGTCGTGGCTGCGCGCCACCCGGGCGGCGGAGGCCGCGCACCGGCGCCGGGTCGCCGAGGACACCCGTACCGCCGAACGCACCCGCATCGCCCGCGAGTTGCACGACGTCGTGACCCACCACGTGACGGCGATGGTCGTGCAGGCCGAGGCGGCCCGCTATCTGACCGCCGCGCCGGACCGCCTCGACACCGCCCTGACCGCCGTCACCGACACCGGCCGCCGCGCCATCACCGACCTGCGGCACCTGCTCGACCTGCTCAACCCCGACTACGGCGGCGCGGCCGGGCCGTCGTCGACGGAGCCGTCGGTGGGCCGGCTGCTGACGCTCGTGGAGCAGACGCGGCTGGCGGGGCAGCCGGTGGAGTTCACGGAGGAGGGCACGCCGCCGGAGTCGACGGGCGGCGCCGACCTGGTGGCGTACCGGGTCGTCCAGGAGGCGCTGACGAACGCCCTGAAGTACGCGCACGGCAGCCGCACGTCGGTCGAGGTGCACCACGGCGCGGGCGAGATCACCGTGGCCGTGAGCACGGAGGGCACCGCCGCCCCGGCCTCTTCCCCGGGCGGCGGCGGCCGGGGGCTGGCGGGCCTGCGCGAGCGGGTGGACGTCCTGGGCGGCGAGTTCACCGCGGGCCGCGGCGCGGGCGGCGGTTTCGTCGTACGGGCCCGCATACCGGCGCGCGCGGGCGGCGCGCCGTGACCGCGCCGACCCGCGTGCTGATCTGCGACGACCAGGACCTCGTCCGCACCGGCCTGGTGACCATCATCGACGCCCAGCCCGACCTGGAGGTGGCGGGCGAGTGCGGCGACGGCCGGACCGCGGTGGACCTCGCCGGCCGGCTGCGGCCGGACGTCGTGCTGATGGACGTGCGCATGCCGGTGCTCGACGGCATCGAGGCCACCCGCCGGCTGGCCGGCGCCCGGGTGCCGCACCCCGCGAAGGTGCTGGTGCTGACGACGTTCAACCTGGACTCGTACGTCTACGAGGCGCTGCGCGCCGGCGCCGCCGGCTTCCTCCTCAAGGACGCCCCGCCGGCCCAGCTGCTGCACGGCATACGCACCGTCGCCACCGGCGCGGCGCTGCTGGACCCGGAGGTCACCCGCCGGCTGGTCGGCCGCTACGCCGCCCGCATCCGCCCCGCCGACGACACCCCGCGCGACATCCCGCTGACGCCCCGCGAACTGGAGGTGCTCCGGCTGCTCGCGGGCGGTCTGTCCAACGCCGAGATCGCCGCGGAGCTCCAGCTCAGCCCCGAGACGGTCAAGACCTTCGTGTCCCGCATCCTCACCAAACTCGACCTGCGCGACCGCGTCCAGGCCGTCGTCTACGCCTACCGTCAGGGCCTGGTGACCTGACGGCCGCGCGCGCCCGCGGCTCAGACGCCGCGGAGGGACGCGCGCGCGGCCTCCAGGTCGGCGCCGCGGGGGCGGTTGTGCGGGAGCCGGGCGAGGACGGCCGCCATGCCGCAGGTGTCCGTCAGCGCGGAGAAGACCAGGCCACCCGCGATCGCCGCCGGCACCAGCAGCAGCGCCGGGTGGACGAGCACGCCGAGCAGGAGGCCGAGCAGCACCAGGCCGCCGGCGGTGCCGCGGACCTGGCGCTCCATGCTCCAGCCGGTCCGGGCGGCGCCGGCGGCCGGGGTGCGCGGGCCGGGGGTGTGCAGGTCGTGACCGGCCGCCGCCCAGGCGGCGGTGCCGCCGGCGAGGCCGGCGGCGGCGACGCCCTGCCCGGCGAGGAGCCGGCAGGCGCTCTCCGACCGGGCGCCGGAGGCGCACACGACGAGGACGTCGCGGCGCTCGGCGGCGGCCCGTATGTCGGGCAGCGCCCGGCGGACGTGGTCGAGGGGGATGTTCAGGGCGCCGGGCACGTGGCCGGCGGCGTACTCGGCGGGGGTGCGCACGTCGAGGACGACGAGGTCGTCCAGGCGTGTGCGCGCCTGGTCCGGGCCGAGGGTGGCGGGTGCGGGGGTGCGGGTCATGGCGGGTGCGGTCCTTACTGTTCGGGTGGCGTTCGTGGTTCGACGGCGTCCCGGGCCGGGACGTACAGTACCCCTAGGGGTATTTTCGGCGGAGGAGTGAGCATGGAACTGGAGCTGGAGGGCGCGGACCTGAAGGCCGTGCTGAACCGCCTGCGCCGGGCCCAGGGCCAGATCTCCGGGGTGATCCGGATGATCGAGGAGGGCCGCGCCTGCGAGGACGTCGTCACGCAGCTGGCCGCCGCCTCGCGGGCGCTGGACCGGGCCGGGTTCGCGATCATCGCGACGGGCCTGCAACAGTGCGTGCTCGACATGGAGTCGGGCCGCAAGAACGGGGAGGACCCCGAGGCGATGCGGGCGCGGCTGGAGAAGCTCTTCCTGTCGCTGGCGTGAGCCCTCCGTACGCCCGGCTCACGCCCGCACCGCCGCGTCGGCCAGCATGACCGCGGCCACGGCGAGCAGCGTCACCGCGAAGATCCGCCGCAGCGTCTCCCCGGAGACCCCGCCGGCCAGCCGCTTGCCGCCCCACGCGCCGAGGACCGACAGGCCGGTGAACGGCCCGACGACCGCCCAGTCGAGGCTCCCGAGCGGACCGGCGCGGGTGGCGAGCGCGGCCAGTGAGTTGACGGTGATGACCAGCAGGCTGGTGCCGACCGCCACCCGCATGCGCAGGCCGAGCACGCCGGTCAGCGCCGGTACGGCGAGAAAGCCCCCGCCGACGCCGACGACACCGGTGACCGCGCCGAGCCCCGCCCCGGCCGCGGCGGCCCGCCCGGGACGTACGGCGGCGGGGCGCCGCGCGGCGCTCCCGGGGGCGCTTCCCGGGGCGGTCCGCGGGGCGTCCTCCGCCCCGCCCCGCGCCCCCCGGCGGCAGCGCAGCACGCACACCGCGGCCGCCGCCGCGACCCCCGCGAAGGCCGCCGTCAGCACCGCCGCCGGGAGCCGCTCGGCGAGCGCCCCGCCGAGCATCGCCGGACCCGCCCCGGCCGCCGCGAAGAGCAGCCCCGTACGCCACCGCACCCGGCCCGCGGCGGCGTGCGCGGCCAGCGCCGCGGCGGACGTGACGGCGACGATGACCAGGCTCGCGGTCGTGGCGGCGACCGGGCCGTAGCCGAGCACGTAGATCAGCGCGGGCACGGCCAGGACGCTGCCGCCGCCGCCGAGCGCGCCGAGGGCGAGGCCGGTGAGGGCGCCGGCGGCGAGGGCGAGTATGAGCGTGCTCACGGGGCTGCGCTCCGGGGGCCGTACGCGGGCACGTCGGCGGGCACGTCAGCCGGCCCGTACCGGAAGGCCCGCGTCCGCGGCGGCGGCGAAGGAGTCGTCGACGGCGACGACGTCCCGCCCGGCGGCGTCCAGCAGCGACGCGGCGATGGCGGCGCGCATGCCGCCCGCGCAGTGCACCCACACCTCGCCGGCGGGCACGTCGCCCAGGCGCCGGTGCAGGGTGTGGACGGGGATGTGGACCGACCCCTCGACGTGCCCGGCGGCGCGGCGCTCCGCGTCCCGCCGCACGTCCAGGACGACGACGTCCGCGGCCCGGCCGGCGAGCTCCGCGAAGGTGCCGCGCGGGAAGGAGGCCGGGGCGTCACCGTCCGGCACCCAGTCGGCCGGGCCGCCGGTGGCGGCGGCGGCCGGGTGGTCGATGCCCACGCGCACCAGCTCGCGCTGGGCGTCGGCGAGCTGACCGGGGGACTCGGCGAGCAGGGTGACGGGCCGGCCCCAGGGGATCAGCCAGGCGAGGTAGGTGGCGAGCTGCCCGTCGGCCTCGAAGTTGACCGAGCCGGCCACGTGCCCGGCGGCGAAGGCGACGCGGCCGCGCAGGTCGACGACCCACTCCCCGGCGGCCAGCCGGGCGGCGATCTCGTCGGCGGTGGCGGGCGCGGGCGGGGTCAGGTCCACGGGGGCGGGGCCGGCGGCGTTGACCGGGCTCATGTGGACGTAGTACGCGGGGGCGTCGTCGAGGCCGGCGAGAAGGTCGGCGACGAAGGTGTCCACGTCCCGCAGGAGGGCCTCGTTGGCCGCCTTCTCCCGGCCGATGGTGGTCCCTTCGCCCCCGCCGCCGGACCCGGCGGCGGAGCAGAAGCTGCCGAACCCGTGGGTGGGCAGCACGGCCGCCTCCTCGGGCAGCTCGGCCGCCAGCCGGTGCGCGGAGGCGTGCTGGGCCCGGGCGAGCGACTCGGTGAGCCGCGGCTCGACGAGGTCGGGCCGCCCGACCGTGCCGATGAGCAGCGAGCCGCCGGTGAACACGGCGACGGCGGCGCCGTCCTCCGCCAGCACGTACGAGGTGTGGTGCGGGGTGTGCCCGGGCGTGGCCAGCGCGCGCAGCCGGAGGCCGGCGTCGACGTCGACGGTGTCCCCGTCGCGTACGGGCTCGTGCGGGAAGGCGACGCGGGCGCCGGCGGGCACGAGGTACCGGGCCCCGGCGGTCCGCGCCAGCTCCAGCCCGCCGGTGACGTAGTCGTTGTGCAGGTGCGTCTCGACGACGTACGAGATCCGCACCCCGCGCCGCGCGGCGGCGCCGATGACCCGGTCGATGTCGCGCGGCGGGTCGACGGCTACGGCGGTGCGGGCGCCGCCGGCGAGGTAGCCGCGGTTGCCGAGGCCCGGCACCTCGATGGTGTCGACGAAGAACACGACGCACTCCTTTCATGTGGCTGATTACCCCGGGGGGTATACAGCCGACCGTAGCACAATTACCCCGGGGGGTATTTTGGGCACGGGGGGCGACCGCCGCCGCCCCACCCCGCGGGCGGCTTTCGGCCAACCTGCGCACGCGCGCCCCCGGCCCCCGCGCGGGCCTCCTAGCCTGGACGCGGCCCGCACGCGGAATCCGGGGGGAATCCGGGAGGCAGCCGCGGGCAGGGGGAACAGTGGACCGGCCATGGCGTACCGCATTCACTTCACGACCGAGGACCTCGCGCGCACGCGCGTGACGCAGCCGTTGCCGCTGCTGGAGCTGGGCGCGGCCGTGCGCACGCTCCAGACGCGCGGCCACCCGCTGCACTTCGGCGCGTGGCGGCACGCGGCGCTCGCCTGCCTCCGGCCGGAGGCGCGCATGGTGCTCGACCTGGTGCCCGCACGCGGCTGGGCGCCCACCTTCCTGACCGCCGCCCGCCCCGGCGACCCGGCCGACCTGCTGGAACGTATCCGGGCCACGCCCCGCTCGCAGATCCGCCGGGACCTGGCCCACGTGGCGGAGTGGCAGCCGCTCCCCCCGTGGGCGCGCGGCCTGGCCGACGACCCCGCGCTGCTGCGCCGGCTCTGCGACAGCGTGGCGCACGTGTACGACGTCCTGCTGTCCCCGCACTGGGCGCACATCACCGACGAGGCGGTCGCGGACCGGGGGCTGCGGATGCGGCAGGTGCTCACCGGCGGCGTGGCGCACCTGCTCGGCCAGCTCCACCCGCCGAGCATCCGGTGGCGGTCGCCGGTGCTGGAGGTCGCGCTGCCCTCCGGATACGACGGCGACCTGCGCCTGGAGGGGAGCGGGCTGCTGCTCACGCCCTCCGTCTTCGGAGCCGGCGCGCCCGCCGTCGACATCGACGCCGACCCCCAGCCCGTGCTGCGCTACCCGGTCGGCGGCGGCCCGTCCGGCGGCGGTACGCCACCGGACGGGCCGGCCGCCGGGCCCGCCCCGGCCGCCTCCCGGGCCCGGTCGGCGGTGGCGTCGCTCCTGGGCCCCACCCGCGCCGCCGTGCTCCAGACCATCGCCGAACACCCCGGCTGCTCCACCCGCGAACTCGCCGCGCTCGCCCGCATCCTGCCCTCCAGCGCCAGCGAGCACGCGACGACGCTGCGCACCGCGGGCCTGGTCCGCACCGTCCGGTACCGCAACACCGCCCTCCACAGCCCCACCGCCCTCGGCCTCGCCGTCCTCACCTCACCGCCCGGCGGGCCGGCGAGCTGACCACGCAGCGCGACACGCCGCGGCCGGGGGCGGATCGTGCCGGTACGTTCCGGCCGCCCGGGTACGTCGTTGTTCACCCCAGCCCGAATCAGCCCGACAGCGCCCGCCCCGCTGCCGCACGCTGAACGCCGAAGGCACCACGGCCCCACCGGAGCAGATCGCGATGACGCACGATGTGGAGTACCAGGTCCTCGGTGCCGTCGAGGTCCGCACCGCAACCCGCCGCCCGAACCTGAACGGCAAGCAGCGCTCCCTGCTCTCGCTCCTGCTGCTGCGCGCCAACGAGTCCGTCCCGGTGCCGAAGATCATGGACGCGCTGTGGGGCAGCGCGCTGCCCGCGGCGCCCGACATGCGCGTACGGACCCTCGTGTCCGAACTCCGCAAGAAGCTCCGCGAAGCCCCGCCCGGCACCCTCCGCACCCTCCCGTCCAGCTACACCCTGCGCGTCGCCCCCGGCCAGCTGGACCTCGACCGCTTCTCCGCGCTCGTCGACCGGGCGCACGCCGCGCTGGCCGCCCGGAACCCGCGGCGCGCCCTCGGGGCGTACGACACCGCCCTGGGGCTGTGGCGCGGCACCGCGCTCGGCGGCACCAGCGGCGCCCTGCTGACGGCCGAGGCCGCCCGCCTGGAGGAGCTGCGCCTGCGCACCCTCGAAGAGCGCGGCGAGGCGCTGATGGCCGCCGGCCGCCACTCCGAGGCCATCTTCCAGCTCGGCTCGCTGACCGCCGACCACCCCGTGCGCGAACACGCCCACGCCCTGCTGATGCGGGCCTATTTCCTCGCCGGGCACCGGCACGAGGCCCTGCGCGTCTACCACACGCTCCGCCGTCACCTGGTCTCCGAACTCGGCCTGGAGCCCATGCAGTCGCTCAAGCAGCTCCAGCGGCAGATCCTCACCGGCACGCTGCAACCGGAAACCGCCGAGTAATCGACCCGGGAATTCCACCAGGAAAGGCGAAGGTGATCCGCCCGCATGACCACCGTCGGCACGCTCGACCACGCCCGCGCTCTCCTGGACCGCCTCGGCCTCGGTGAACTGGACCCCGGCGACGGCGAATCCCCTCCCGGCCGCAACGACAACCACGCCGGTACGACCAGTACCGGGCACCGCGTCTTCGTCAAGCGCCTGCGGGGCGGCCGCCCCGAGGCCGTACGGCGGTTCGGGCGGCTGCGGCGCTTCGAGGAGACCGTCGCGGCCGGCGGACGCCCGCCGGGGCTGCCCACCCCGGCCTGCCTGGGCTGGGACGAGGACGCGCTCGTGGTCGCCTGGGAGTGGCTCGGCGGCGCCCGCTCGGGACACGACCTGGCGGCGGCGGGCGAGTTCGACGAGGACCTGGCCCGTACGGCGGGACACATGATCGGCACCCTCCACTCCCTCGCGCCCGAGCGGGACCCCGACCCGGCGGCGGACCAGGCGGCGGACCCGGCGGCCGACCCGCCGCGGCTCCCGCCGGTGGCCCTCTTCGACCACCTGCCGCTGGACTACTTCACCGAGGCCAGCGGCGCCTGCCTGGAGGGGTGGCGCATGCTCCAGCCGGACACCGGCCTCGCCGCCGCGCTCCGCGACCTCCGTGCCCGGGAGAGCCGCGCCCCGCGGACCCCGGCCCACTGCGACCTGCGGCTCGACCAGTTCCTCCGCTTCGAGGGCCGCCTCCACCTCTGCGACTGGGAGGAGTTCCGGCCGGCGGACCCGGCGCGCGACGTGGGCGCCTTCGCCGGCGAGTGGCTGTACCGGGCCGTGCTGGAGGTCCCGTCCCAGGAGGACGACGGCCCGGACGGGGACCCCGCCCGGGCCGGGTCCCGCCCGCTGTCCCATCAGGAGGTGGTCGCACGCGGCGTGCGGGAGCTGGCCCGGCTGCGCACCAGAACCGCCGCCTTCTGGGACGGCTACCGGCGTACGCGGCCCGCCGCGGACCCCGGACTCGCCGTCCGCGCGGCCGCGTTCGCCGGCTGGCACCTCATCGACCGCATGTTCGCCGCGGCCGAGACCCGCCCCGCGCTGACCGCCGTGGACCGCGCCGCCGCCGGCATCGGGCGGTCCGCCGTCCTGCACCCCGAGAAGTTCACCGCCGCGCTCGGCCTGGAGGCGTGAGATGGAGTCGACGCCGCACCTGTCGCCGGTCCTGGCCCGGGTGAGCGTGGCCGCGGGGCTGCGGCACGCCACCGTCGCCGGCCGCGACCTGCACGCGGACAACGCCCGGGAGCTGCACCGCCGGCTGGTCAACGCGCTCTACGAGACCTTCCACTCCGGCCACCGGCCCGGGGAGACGCCCGCCCCCCTCGTCCGCGACCGCGCCTTCGAGGCAGAGCTGAAGGCGGCCACCCCGCACACCACCACGCTCGCGGCCGCCCCACGGGCCGGCACCGGCGTCGTCCTGGTCGACGGCGTCCGGGTCCGCCTGCCGGACGCCCCGGCCTCCCCCGGCGAGCCCGTACGCCTCCCCGCCCACCGCCCCGCCCTCTCCCCCGGCTACTTCCTCGTCGACGGCTCCCGCGGGCGGGGGGCGGCCCGGCGTCCGGTGCTGCGGGTCTACGTGCACGTCGGCGACCCGGCGGAAGCGGTGCGGACCTGGCGTGCCGTCACGCGCGCGCTGGAGGACTCCGCCGTCCCGTACCGCGCCAAGGTGCTGTCGGCCCGCCCGCTCTACCCGCGCCGCGACGGCCTGGTGGTCTACCTGGGCCCGGCGGCCTGGCGGGCGGCACCCCTGATCGTCGCGGCGGCACCCCCCGCCCGTACCAACGGGCCCCACCCCCGCACCTCGGCCTTCGCCAGAGCCGTCGCCCCCGGGGTGGCCCTCGCCTGGGAGCCCGAGGACGACCGCCCCGGCTACCGCGGAATGAGCTTCGGCCAGCACCGCGCCACCGTCATCGCCGACGCGGTGCTGGCGCACGCACAGGAACGGAACCCGGAACGCACGCTGCACGAGCACGTATCGGAACAGGTACGCGCCGCGGGCATAGCGCCGGACGCGTATTACCGGAATCTCCATTCGCCGTTCCCGGCGGCCCTGGAGAACCTTGCGCGCTGACACATACGCGCCGCATACGTTCTTCCGGAACCCCCTGTCATCGGGAGAAGCATTCGTGCTTGACTGCCTGTGTCTGCGGGGGGATCCCTTTCTCCGGAAATGGATTTCCCCCATTCCTCGCTGAATTCAAGGAGTGCCATGAACGCGGCAGAACTGATCGAGGGCTACACCGCCTACGCCACCGCGGAGGACCTGTCCGTCTCCCAGGTCCCCGAGCCCGGCCACACCACCCAGATCACCACGCTGGACATGCCGCACACCACCCAGATCACCACGTACGCGGGCGAGTGACCCGGGGCCTTGCCCCCGGCCGCCCGCCCGGCACCCGCTGACCCCCGTCAGGCGGGTGCGCCAAGTACCGGCCCGGTGCCGCCCCCGGCACCGGGCCGGTGCGCGCGCGGCGGCCGGCGACGCCCGGACCGGCAACCGCGACCGCGTCTAGACGGGCAGGGCGTGCAGCTTCCTGCCGTGCAGGGCGTACACGTGCGTGCCGTCGGTGGCCACGAGCCACGCGTGGTAGTCACCGGTCCCGTCGTTGAACGTCCACCGCAGGGCACCGGTCCCGGCGTCGAACGCGTGCACGCCGCCCCGCCTGTCCAGGTCCGTCGCCCCGTAGAGGGTGCCGCCCGCGAGGACGAACTGCCGGGGAGCCGGGGCGTGCGCGTCCGCGAGGTCCCGGGACCGCCAGACCTCCCCGCCGGTCCGCGGGTCCAGGTGCCACAGCGTCTTGCCGCTGTCCGCGACGAAGAGCCCGTCCTCCAGGACGGCCGGCTCGCTGAAGCTGCTGAAGCGGTCGGTCTTCACGGACCACCGCGGGGCCCCGTCGGCGAGGGTGAAGGCCTGGAGTCTGTTCCCCTGCGGAACGATGACCAGATCCCCGTGAACGGCGAAGGCACCGTAGTTCGTCTTGCTGGTCTTCTGCGTCCACACCTGACCGCCGCTCGCGGTGTCGCGGACCGTGAGGTTCTGCTTGAAGTCGGTGTAGACGAGGTGGCGGCCCACGACGGCGGCGTGGATGCCGTTCTGCTCGGTGCCGAGGTCCCGTTGCTCCTTCCACACCACCCTGCCGGTGCTGCCGCTCAGCGCGGCGATCACGTTGGTGTGGGAGGAGCCGTCGGCCTCAAGGATCTCGGCGACGACGTACACCTGGTCCCCGTCCACCGCGATCGGCCTCGGCTGCCGGTACCCCTCGCCCAGACGGCTGCGCCAGGTCTGCTCGCCCGACGCCGGGTCGTACCCGCGGACCGAGCCGTCGTACGTGCCGCTGGCCAGGTACAGGGTGCCGTCGCCCAGCAGCAACGGCGCGCCCGGGACGGCACCGTCCGGCGGTGACCACTTCTGGTCGCCGGTCCGCGCGTCGCGGGCGGTGAGCGGATCGCCGGTGGCGATCACCACACCGGCCACGGCCACCAGTTCGTCGTTGTCCCCGTAGGTCTGCGCCGAGGTCGTCTTCGTCCACAGCGGCGCGACGGCCTGCCCGCCTTCGGTGGGGGCGCCGGACGCGTCCTCGGCCGGAGCGACGGACGAGCCGTCGGTGGCCTCCGGTGAACCGTCGCCGGGGGCGCCGGCCGTATCCTCGCGGCAGCCGCCCGCTCCCGCTCCCAGGGCCGTCAGCGCGAGGCCGCCGCCGGCCAGCCGCAGCATCCGCCGCCGCGAAGGTATGCCTCCCGGCGCGCTCTGGTTCTTCGGCATGCGCTATCCCCCGTCAAGTCGTGTGATCAGCAGAGTGAGCAGGCGGCATCCCCGAACGGGTGTCCGCTCCCGCGGTCGTGAGGCTAACCGCCGCCGGCCCGCCGCGCCCGTGCCGGAACCGGTCCGGGACGACGCCGTGAACCGATCGGAACGTTGATCGCCGCGGCCCGCCGCGGGCCTATTCCTTGTGGTCGTCCCACGACCTGCGGTACCAGCCCTTGAAGGACTCCAGCAGGGCCGCGAGCGCGGCGCCGGTCCGGGGGTCCGACCCGGGCGCGTGGAGCAGCACCGCCTCCGAGGAGGGCTTGTTCTCCAGGACCGTCCGGCCGCCCGCGCGCCACCGCACGCGCCGCGGGGCGCGGGGAAGGTCGCCGTTCTCGAACAGCGCGCCGATGAACAGAAACGGGATCAGGGGCGACAGCAGCCAGCAGACGCCCCACCAGAAGAGACGCCCCTGGTAGCCCACCGCCTCCGGGCCCCCGGGCTGCGACACCGTCCAGCGGGTGCGCAGCCCGCCGCCCCGGAACGCCTTGCGGCGCGTGATCGTGCCGATGACCTGCCCGTGCGGGTCCAGCACGTCGTACGTCGCACGGCCCTTCTGCGCCGACCGCGTGACGAGCCGCGCCACCTGCCGGCCGCGGTGCTCGTCGGCCCACAGCACGATGGCGCGGGCACCGGTCTTCCGCGCCGCGCGGTACGCGGGCACGCCGCCGGGCGGGAGTTCGCGCTCCACGTACGCGAGGACCCGGGTCTCCGGCACCCCGTCGCCCGCGAGGTGGACGGTGTCCCGGAGCGGCTGGGGGGAGGCGGTGGCCTGCCCGTTCCTGCGCGCCGTTCCCAGCAGGCGGGGTGTGAGGCTGACGGTCATGGGTGCACATTCCTCTGGGATGGTCTCGGCCGGCCGTACGGGGCCGGTGGCGGTCCTGCGCACGCGCTCGCGGCGGCTCAGGGCATGGGGGCGGGGCTGCGGGAGGTGAGTGCGCCGAGGACCTGGCCGGTGGCCTGCTCGTCGACGGCCAGGAAGACCTGCCGGTCGCCGTCCCGGCACTCGATGATGTGGCACTTCTTCGGCCCGCCGGCGGGGTCCTCGGCGCGGGGCGCGCGCACCCGCAGCGGAATCAGCGTGGGCGGCAGGAAGGCGCGGGGGCCGGGGAGCGGCTTCGGGTACTTGCCGCGCCCCGCCGGGCGGCCACCGGGGACGGAGGCCAGCACCCCGGGTGCGGCTACGAGATGGGTGTGGCCCCGCAGCGCGTACGGGACGTCGCCGAGGACCTTTCCCGGCACGACGACCTCGCCGTACGGCACCTGGGGCGGCACAGGGATCGCCGGGCTCGGCCGCCTCTCCCGCCGGCGCTGCACGGCGGCGCGGGGCAGGGCGACGGCGAGGATGACGGCACCGGCGGCGGCGCTGCCGGCCAGGGCCGACGTGAGCGAGTCGGTGACGTACATGGAGATGACGAGGCTCGCCACCCCGAAGAGCACACAGGACGCCACGGGGATGCTGACGCGCCAGTCGTTGCGGACCGGAGGCCGGCCCGCGAAGCGCCGGACGTGCCGGTAGGCGGAGAGCAGGCAGGCCCCGACGGACAGCAGGGCGAGTCCGCCGCCGTACGGCAGGCGGTAGGCCAGCGCCGGATGGTCCTCGGTGCGCTGCCGCAGCTCCCCGAACGCCACCTCGCGCACGCCCCCGCGCCAGTAGGTGGCGGCGGCCGTGTCACCGGGGTCGACGGCCTCGTAGACGTCGCCGCCGCCGAAGCCCCCCTCCTTCATCTTCACCCACTGCGGCGCCCGGCCGCCGCGGGTGAGCTGGAGGTGGTAACTGCCGGGCCTGCCGGAGCGGTACTCCTTGTCCGTGACGGTGACGGGCCCCTGCCATCGGCACTCCGGCTCCGGCTGCGGGGCAGGACAGCGCGGGGCGGCGTCGTAGTCGCGGCCCTCCTGCACGGCGCCGGGCAGGAGGAGGGCGAGGATCCCGGCACCGGCGAGCAGGACCACCCCGCCGATGCCGCCGACCAGCGCCGGCCTTCTCCGTTGCGTGACGGCTGACAACGTGATCTCCCCCGAGGTTGTGCGGTCGTCATCGCGATTTTTGCATGAACATGTAGCGGTGAGGCAAGGGAGGGCCCCCGGGGCGGGCCTGGGGCGCGGGGATCTGCCGGCGGCAGAACGGCTTGGTGCGCCGCCCCACGGGCCCGCAGGCTGGGCGTATGCCGTACGACGACCACGCCGGCCACGCCGCAACCCTCCGCGCCGCCGAACGCCGCCTCCAGGCCGCCCAGCTCGCCTCCGACGTCGGCGCCCTGGACGAGTTGCTCGCCGACGACGTCCTGTTCACCGGCCCGGACGGCAGCCTCTCCACGAAGGCCGACGACCTGCGCGCCCACGAGACCGGCCACCAGGTGCTCACCGCCCTCAAGGAGGAGGACCTCCGGGTACGGGCCACCCCGCACGCCGGCGTCACCTGGTTCCTCGGCGCGCTGGAGGGCTCGGTCGGCGGGCGGCCGTTGACCGCGCGGATGCGCTACACCCGGACCTGGCTCCGCGACGGCGGGGACTGGCGGGTCATCGCCGCGCAGGCGACCTTCGCCGGCGCCGGGATGCCCGCCCCCGGCGACGGCTGAGCGCCGGGCCACCCCTCACCGTCAGCGCCCCACGGCGTCACCGCGCCACCGGGTCACGCCCCCGCGCCGCCGTCCACCGGCACGATCGCGCCGGTCACGAACGACGCCCGGTCGCTGAGCAGCCACGCGGCCGCCTCGGCGACCTCCCGGGGCTCGGCCATGCGGCCGAGCGGCGTCGACGCGCTGATGCGCTCGACGACGCCGGGGGTCGCCTCCTCCCACCTGTCGATCATCTCCGTGGCGGTGCCGCCGGGCGTGATGCCGTTGACCCGGATGCCCGCGCCCGCCCAGCTCACCGCCGCGGTCTCGGTGAGGCTGTTGAGCGCGCGCTTCATGGCGCCGTAGGCGGGGAGGGCGGGGTTGGCGCGGCGGCTGCCGACGCTGGAGGTGTTGACGATCGCGCCGCCGCCGGTTCGCCGCATGAGGGCGGCCTCGGCGTTCATGGCGGTCCAGTGCGCGCGGAAGTTCACCGCGAACTGCACGTCGATGTCCTCGTCGCTCGTCGTGTCGAGCGGGCCGGGCCGCTGGACCGCCGCGCCGTTGTTGAACGCGCCGTCGAGGCGGCCGTGCAGCTCCCCGGCGCGGTCGACGGCGGCGCGGACGCTCGCCGGGTCGGCGAGGTCCACCGGGACGGCGTCGGCGACGCCTCCGTCCGCGCGGATACCGGAAACGATGCGGTCGAGCGCGTCGGTGCCGCGGGCGGCGAGCACGACGGCGGCGCCCTCGGCGGCGAAGAGCCGGGCCGCGGCCTCGCCGATGCCGCGGCTGGCGCCGGTGACGAACACGGCCTTGCCGGTGAGCAGGCCGAGGGGGGTGGCGGGGGCGCTGGTGGTGGTGTCGGTGTCGTACGTCATGACCGCAGTGTCGGGCCGCGCCGGCGGCCGGAGACAGGCACAACCGGTACCAGGATCCGTCCCCGTGCGGCGGGCAGACTGGGCGTATGGACAAGAAGGACCTCGGGTCGTTCCTCCGCAGCCGCCGGGAGCGGCTCCGGCCGGCGGACGTCGGGCTCCCCTCGGGGGCGCGGCGCCGGACGCCGGGGCTGCGCCGGGAGGAGGTGGCGGTCCTCGCGCACATCTCCACCGAGTACTACGTCCGGCTGGAGCAGGGCAGGGCGCCGCGGCCGTCGGGCGAGGTCCTCGCGGGGATCGCGGGCGCGCTGCGGCTCACGGACGCCGAGTCCGACCACCTCCACCTCCTCGCGGGCACGGCGCCGAGCCGCAGCGGGCTGCACCGCCGCGACGTCCGCCCGAGCATCCTGGCGCTCCTGGAGCGGCTGCCGCAGACGGCCGCGTTCGTGCTCTCCGCGGCGTACGAGGTGCTGGCGTGGAACGACCTCGCGGCCACGCTCATGGCGGACTTCGGGGCGCTCACCCCCGAGGAGCGCAACCTCGCGCGCTGGGCGTTCCTCGGGCCCTGGGACGCCGAGGCGGCGCGGTACGACGCCTTTGAGCTCGCGGAGTTCCGGCTGCACGTCGTCCCGGGGCTGCGGTCGGCCCTCGCCCGCTATCCGGCCGATCCGGCGGTACGGGGGCTCGTCGGCGAACTCCGCGACGGCAGCGCGGAGTTCGCCCGGCTGTGGGAGCGGCACGACGTGCAGGCGCGGCCGACGCTCACGAAGACGATCCGGCACCCGGCGGTCGGGGAGCTGACCGTGGACTGCGACGAGCTCACCCTCACGGACCGCGACCAGCACCTCGTGCTCTACTCCGCGCCGGCGGGCTCGCCGGGCGCGGAGGCGCTGGCGCTGCTGAACGTACTCGGCGGCCAGGCGGGCGCCTACCCGCGATAGCGGCGGGGCCGCTAGAAGGTGTAGCGGGTGTGGCTGAACACCTGGCCGTCGTGCCCGAAGCCGTACGCCGTGCCGGGGGCCACCGCGAACAGCAGGTCGGCGCCGGTGCGGATGCTGTCGCCGAAGCCGTGGAAGACCCCTTCCGGCGACGTGAGGTGGTCCCCGTACTGCGCCTCGAACGCGGCGATGACCTGGTCCTGCCGCGCCGGGTCCGTCACCCGCTCCGCCGTGCCCTCGACGACGACGTCGAGTCCGCCGGCGAGCGAGCTGTCCCCGGTGGTGAGGGCGCAGTGGGCGTTGGCGGCGAGGTTCTTCGCCTTCTGTTCCGCCGCCCCGGTGCTGAAGTGCAGCGCGCCGTCGTACCAGGCGGCGATCAGCGGCGTGACGTGCAGCCGGCCGTCCGGGCGGACGGTGGTGATCCAGAAGACCTCGGCGTCCTCCAGCCGGCGCCGGGTCTCGGCCCAGTCGGTCGCGGTGACGTCCGCGGCGCCCGGGCGCGGGTTGAGCGCGGCGCTGTAGCGGGCGTCCAGTTCGGTCACGGGCTGCTGCGGCTGCGGCATGGCGGGGTCCTTTCTCGTTCTGTCCCGCAGGGTTCTGTCACGCAGGCTACGCAGCGGGTACGACATCGGGGCCGCGGGCGCGCGGCGCGGGCGCGTCACGCGCGCGTGGGGCGCGCAGCGCAGCTGAGACGGGCCGGCAACCCGCCGTTCACCCGGGGCGGGCGGAATCGCTGACTCCGGAGGGCATCGTGCCCCCGTGAGACGAATTCTGGGAGTCGTCCTGGCCGTCCTGCTGATCGGCGGCGTCGCCGCCGCCGTGGTGGCGGGCCGCGGCACGGGGGACGAGGAGGAGGGCGCCCGCGCGGCAACGACGACCGTGCGCGGAGTGATCGGCTCGGAGAAGGCCGCGTTCTTCGAGGATCCCGACGTGGTGGAGGCCCTGGCGGACCACGGCCTCACCGTGCGCGTGGAGACCGCCGGCTCGTGGAGCATGCGGGAGCTGCCGCTGAAGGAGTACGACTTCGCCTTCCCGTCCAGCTCGTCGGCGGCCGAGGAGCTGGGCCGCTGGACGAAGGTGCGCGGCGGGCTGATCCGGCCGTTCTACTCCCCGCTGGTCGTGGTCGCCCACCAGGCCGCCGCGGAAGTCCTCGCCGACAACGGCCTGGCCACGCTGAGCGGGCCGGACCGGACCACCGGCACGCTGCGGATGGCGGAGTACCTGCGCGCCGCGCGCCGGGACACGACGTGGCAGCAACTGGAGGGCACGGCCGGACGGCAGGAGCTGACCGGCACGCTGTTCGTCTCCACCACCGACCCGCTCAGCTCCAACTCCGGCGCCCTGTACCTGGCCGCGGCCTCGTTCGTCGCCAACGGCGGCACGGTGGTGGCCGGCCCGGCGGGCCTGGACCGCACCGAGGGGCTGCTGCGCAAGCTGACCCGGGTTCAGGGGGCGCAGCAGCCCAGCTCCGAGGGCCCGTTCCGGGACTTCGTCAGCGGCGTCGGCAACCCGCTCGTGCTCGTCTACGAGCAGCAGGTCGCCGGCCTGCTGCTGGCGAAGTACGACCCGGGCGACCTGACCGTCCTCTACCCGGACACCACCGTCTCCAGCGACCACACCGTCGTTCCCGTCACCGAGGAGGGCCGCCGGCTCGGCGAACTCCTGCGCACCGACGACCGGCTGCGCACGCTCGCCGTCCGGCACGGCTTCCGCCCGCAGGGCGCCGCCGCCGAGTTCACCGCGGCCACCGCCCCGCACACCGACCACCTCAACCAGAAGCTGACCGGCATCCGGCAGGCCCCCGTCCCGACGGCCGAGGTGCTGCGCAAGATGGCGACCCGGGCCCGCGGTGAGGAGCGTAGATCGTGACCGACGACCAGACCTTCACCCTCACCCCGCCCGAGCCGGTCGAGCCGATCGCGCCGGAGCGGGCCGCGGGCCTCGTCCCGCTGGCGGAGTCCGTACGGGAGGAGCTGGCGCGCCGCGCCGACGACTACCTCGCCGGGCTCGCCGGCCTCGACGTCCGCTCGCCGGAGTTCGCCGAGCGCGTCGGCGAGGTCGCCGCCCTGGGCGCGGGGGAGATCCGCGCCGCCGCCCAGTCCTCGAACCGGATGCTGGACCGCACCCTGCGCTCCCTGCCGGGCCGGGGCGGCGACGCCCGGTCGCGGGTGTCGTCGTCGCTGGTGGAGCTGCGCCGTACGGTCGACGACCTCGACCCGCGCGACACGCCCGGCAGGGGCGCCCGCCGGCTGCTGTCCCGGCTGCCCGGCGGCAACCGGCTGCGCGACCACGTCGCCCGCTACGCCTCCGCCCAGGGCACCTTGCAGCACATCGTCTCGGCCCTGCGCGGCGGCCAGGACGAGCTGCGCCGCGACAACGCGGCGCTGCACACCGAGCGCACCCGGCTCTGGGAGACCATGGGCAAGCTCCAGGAGGCCGCGGTGCTGACGGAGGCCCTGGACACGGCGGTCGAGCAGCGCGTCGCCACCGCGGAGGCCACCGATCCGGCGCGGGCCGACACGCTGCGCGCGGACCTCCTCTTCCCGGTCCGGCAGAAGCACCAGGACCTGCTGACCCAGCTGGCGGTGTGCGCCCAGGGCTACCTGGCGATGGATGTGGTCCGCCGCGGCAACGACGAGCTGATCAAGGGCGTCGACCGGGCCGCGACCACCACCGTCTCGGCGCTGCGCATCGCGGTGACGCTGGCCGCCGCGCTGGACAGCCAGCGGAAGGTGACCGAGCAGGTGAACGCGCTGCGCGGGACGACGGAGGAGCTGATCCGCGGCAACGCGGAGATGCTGGCCACGCAGAGCGGCGAGATCCAGCGGATCGCGGCGGATCCGGCGGTGGGGGCGGAGACGCTGCGCGGGGCGTTCCAGCAGATCTACCGGACGCTGGACGCGATCGACGCGTACAAGGCGCAGGCGACGGAGTCGATGGCGGCGACCGTGCGGTCGCTGACGGAGGAGTTGCAGGCGGCGAACGCGCACCTGGAGCGCACCCGCGGCCGCGGTGAGCCGGAGGGCGGTGGGCCGGCGTGAACCGCCGCGCATTCGGCGCGGCCCTGGCGGCGGCCGCGGTGCTGCCGGCGGCGGCCTGCACGGGGGACGACGGGGACGGGGACGGCGGCGCCCGGCGGGACGGGCCCGCGGACCCCGGCGCGCCGCTGCGCGTCCTGGCCGCCAGCGAACTCGCCGACATGGAGCCCGTGCTGGAGGCCGCCCGCCGGGCCACCGGCATCGGCGTCGACGTCACCTACAGCGGCACCCTCGACGCCGTCGAGGCCGTCGCGTCGGGCCGCGCGGACGGGACGTACGACGCCGTCTGGCCCGCGTCGGCCGGCCAGCTGCGGCTGCGTCCCGCCGCGGGCGGCAAGGTGGTGTCGCAGACGCCGGTGATGACCTCGCCGGTCGCGTTCGGGGTCGGCGCGCGGGCCGCGGACCGGCTCGGCTGGACGGACCCGGAGCGGGTCACCTGGGCGCGGATCCAGCGGGCGGTGGCCGCGGGGCGGCTGACGTACGGGATGACCGACCCGCTGCGCTCCCACTCCGGCTACTCCGCGCTCATCGCCGTCGCCTCCGCCCTGTCGGACGCCCAGTCGGCGCTGACCGGCGCGGACGTGCGGCGGGCCACGCCGGGGCTGGCGGAGTTCTTCACCGGCCAGTCGCTGACCTCGGGCTCCTCCGGCTGGCTGGCCGACGCCTACCTGCACCGCGGCGACACGGTCGACGCGCTGGTCAACTACGAGTCCGTGCTGCTGTCGCTCAACCGCGACCATGACGCGGGCCTCACCGTGATCCGCCCCCGCGACGGGGTGGTCACCGCCGACTACCCGCTGGCCGCGCTGACCTCCGCCGGCCCCGGCCGCCGGGACGCCGTCCGCGCCCTGACCCGCTACCTGCTGAGCGAGCCCGCCCAGCGCCTGATCACCGAACGCACCCTGCGCCGCCCGGTGTCCCCGGCGGTCGGCCCCGCGCCCGCGCTGCCCGCGAGCAAGCGGCGCGAACTGCCGTACCCGGGCAGCCGGTCGGTGTCCGACGCGCTGCTGGCGTCGTACGAGCACAAGCTGCGCCGCCCGGCGCGCACCGTGTACGTGCTCGACACCTCCGGCTCCATGGCGGGCGGCCGGCTCGCGGCGCTGAAGGCGGCCCTGACGGAGCTGACCGGCACCGCGTCGTCGCCCGCGGGGCGCCGGTTCCGGGACCGGGAGGAGGTGACGCTGATGCCGTTCGGCTCGGCGGTGAAGAGCACCCGCACCCACGTCGTACGCCCCGGCCGGCCGGACGCCGCGCTCGCCGCGATCCGCGCCGACGTCGACGCGCTGGCGGCGCACGGCGACACCGCGATCTTCAGCAGCCTGCGGGCCGCGTACGGGCACCTGGCGCGGGCGGCCGGCGACGGCCCGTACCTCACCACGATCGTCCTGATGACGGACGGCGAGAACACCACCGGCGCCGACGCGCCGGCCTTCCGCCGCTTCTACACCGCGCTGCCGCGCGACCAGCGGGCCACGCCCGTGTTCCCCATCGTCTTCGGCGACTCCGACCGCGACGAGCTGGCGGGCATCGCGGACCTCACCGGGGGCCGCCTCTTCGACGCGTCCAAGGGCCCGCTCGACGCGGCCTTCGAGGAGATCCGTGGCTATCAGTGACCGGCTCCTGGCCTACCTGGGCTCGAAGAAGAACCTGGCCGGGGCGACCGCCGGACTCGGCGGCCTGGCGCTGACCTTCACCGGCGCGGCCGGCCCGTACTGGCCGGCGGTGGTGGCGGGCCTGTACGGCGCGGGCGCGCTGCTCGCGCCGCCGGAGCGGGTCGCCCCGCCGGCGTTCCCGGACCCGGCGACGCAGCTGGGCGAGCTGCGCCGGGACTTCACCGCGCTCACCGCCTACGCCGCGGAGACCGCCCTGCCGCCGGAGGCCGCCGGGCGGATGCGGGCCCTGACCGCCACCCTGGACGCCCTGCTCGACCCCCGCTGGTCGGCGGACGCCCTCCCCCGCCACCCCGAGGCCCTGCACGCCCTGGCCCGCATGATCCGCCGCGACCTCCCGGAGTCCGTCGACGCGTACGCGCGCGCCCGCTGGTGGTCCCGCCTGTCCCCGGGCGCCGACGCGCCGGAGTCCCACCTGGACCGGCAGCTGACGCTGCTGCTGAAGGAGGCGAAGGGCCTGGCGGCGGCCCTGCACGCGGAGGAGGACGGCCGCCAGCGCTCCCACTCCCGCTACCTGGAGGACCGCCCGGGCCCCTGACGGGCGACCGGGCTGCGGTCCGATGCGGTGAACGCGCCGTCACGTCCGGGTACGCTCTCTCGTCTCCCCGAGGGAAGGGCCGGAGGCAGTCATGCGCGAGATTGTGATCGTCGGCGGGGGTTACGCGGGCTTCTACACCGCCTGGCGGCTGGAGAGGAAACTGCGCAAGGGCGAGGCGCGGGTCACGATCGTCGACCCCCGCCCCTACATGACGTACCAGCCGTTCCTGCCCGAGGTGACGGCCGGATCGATCGAGGCGCGGCACGCGGCCGTGTCGCTGCGGCGGCACCTGCGGCGCAGCCGGGTGATCGCCGGGACGGTGACGGAGATCCGGCACGCGGAGCGCACGGTGACCGTCCGGCCGGAGCAGGGCGAGGACTATCCGCTCTCCTACGACGTGCTGGTGGTCACCGCCGGCGCGGTGACCCGCACCTTCCCCATCCCGGGGGTGGCCGAGCACGCGATCGGCCTGAAGCACGTGGAGGAGGCCGTCGCCATCCGCGACCGGCTGCTGACCGCGTTCGACCAGGCCGCGTCGCTGCCCGCGGGCCCGCGGCGGCGGGCGCTGCTGACCGTCACCTTCGTCGGCGGCGGGTTCTCCGGCGTCGAGGGCTTCGGGGAGCTGTTGTCGCTGGCCCACGCGCTGCTCAAGTCCTACCCGGAGCTGAGCGCCGACGACCTGTCGTTCCACCTGGTCGAGGCCCGCGACCGGATCCTGCCCGAGGTGACGGACAAGCCCGGCGCCTGGGTGGTGCGCTCCCTGACGGAACGCGGCGCGCGGGTGCACCTGAACACGCAGGTCGAGTCCGCCGAGGGCGGGCACGTGGTGCTGTCCGACGGCGAGGAGTTCGACTCGGCGCTGATCGTGTGGACCACCGGCAACGCCTCCAACCCGGTCGTGCACAACCGCACCGACCTGCCGGTCGACGAGCGCGGGCTGCTCATCACCCGCCCCGACCTGCGGGTGGGCACGGACAGCGAGATCGTCGAGAACGTGTGGGCGGCCGGCGACGACGCGGCCATCCCCGACCTGGCCGCGGACGCGCCGGGCGCACTGACGATCCCCAACGCCCAGCACGCCGTCCGGCAGGGCAAGCAGCTGGCCAGGAACATCCTGGCCGCGCTGCGGGGCCGCCGGATCCGCCCGTACCGCCACGACAGCCTCGGGACGGTGGCGACCCTGGGGATCGGGCGGGGCATCTTCCAGTACAAGCGCGTCGTGATCAAGGGGTTCCCGGCCTGGCTGATGCACCGCGGCTACCACGTCCTGGCCGTCCCCACCTGGGAGCGCAAGATCCGCGTCCTCGCCGTGTGGAGCACCGCCGCCCTCTTCGGCCGCGACATCGTCTCCCTCCAGTCCGTCCAGCACCCCCGCGACGCCTTCGTCACCGGCTCCGACCCCGAACGCGCCCGCACCCACCCGGAGACCCCCCACACGCCCTAGGCGGCCTGCCGCCGGTCCCTTGCAAGCGCGGCGGGCGTTGCGCGCCGGGCCTGCTACGCGCCCGCGCCGGCGTGCTGCCGCCCGGCGGCCGGGCCGTGCCAGTCCAGGCAGACGACGGTGGCGTCGTCGTCCATGCGGTCCCGGCAGGCGTCGGCGACCGCGGAGGTCAGGTCGCGTACGACTTCGCGCGGGTGGCCGGCCGCGGTCTCCCGGACCAGGCCGGGCAGGTCGACGTGCTCGGCCCGGCGCTCCTGCATGCCGTCGGTGTAGAGCACCAGGCGGTCCCCCGGGCGCAGGTCGAGGTCCTGCACGCGGTACGCGCCCTGGTAGGTGACTCCGAGAGGCATGTCGACGGCGAGCGGCACCTCGGCGACGCGCCCGTCGCGGAGCCGCAGCGGCCAGGGGTGCCCGGCGTTGACCAGCCGCGCGCCGCCGCCGTCGAGCGCGACGCGCAGCATCAGGCCGGTGCCGAAGGCGTGGCGGGCGTGGTCGAGGAGGGCCCGGTGGGTCCGGCGGGCCTGCTCGGCCAGGTCGGCGCCGGCGCGGCGGGCTCCGCGCGAGGCGTTGACCAGCAGGGTGGCCGTCAGGGCGGCCTCGGTGTCGTGGCCCATGGCGTCGGTGACCGACAGGTGCAGGCTGTGGCGGTCGAGGGTGAAGTCGTAGGTGTCGCCGGCGACGCTGTCGGCCGGGACGAGCGCGGCCGCCAGGGCGAACTCGGCCGCCTCGCAGGAGGAGGCGGACGGCAGCAGCTCGCGCTGGATCTCCGCGGCCAGGCTGACCGACGTGGTCCGCCGGCTCCACTGGTACAGGTCGGTGAAGCGGCGGTCGGTGACGACGATGTACGCCAGCGCGTGCGCGGCCTCCTCCACCCGCTCCAGGACCTCCGCGCGGACGTCGGGGAGATACAGCTCCAGAATGCCGATGGTGTCGCCGCGGTTGCTGACCGGGGCCAGCACCCGCCGCAGCGGGCCGTCCCCGGGGGCCGCGGTGAGCTCCTGGGTGCGCAGAACCTCGTCGTAGTCGCTGCCGGCCAGCGGGAACTGCTCGATCTGCCCGCCCCGGGAGGCCGCCTCCTCACCGACCCGCACCAGCCGCCGGCCGACGATGTCCACGAACAGGAACGACACGTCCCGCGCGCCGAACCGGTCCCGCAGCTCGTCGGCCACGACGTTGAGGGAGGCCATCGGCGCGGCGTCCGCCGCCGCGGCCAGCACCTCGGCCAGCCCCATCCGTCTCACCTCCGCAGCTGCGTCCATTCTCGTACCTCGGGTGACCCGACGCACTCGGGGCACGCACACCGGCCGCCGCGCCGTACGGCCCCGCTCAGGGGGTCAGGCGGGCGGCGACGGCGCGTCTGCCGTCCCGCAGCCAGGACGTGTCCGGCAGGATCTCCAGGCCCTCGTCGTAGCAGGCCAGCGCCTCCTGAAGACGTCCGAGCGCCGCCAGGGCGGCGCCCTTTTTGCCCCACGCCGTGGCCCGCCAGTGGTCGTCGGCGTCCGCCGCCGCGACGGCGCGGTCGTAGCAGGCCAGTTCGTCTTCGCCGGGGCCGTCCAGCCTGCCGTGGAGCAGGCCCCGGTGCACCAGCAGCTCGGCCGTGTCCCCGGCCAGGCGCAGTGCCTTCTCGCAGCAGTCCCGGGCCTCCTCGTAGCGTTCGAGCCGGTAGGCCGCGAGCGTGAGGTTGCACCAGATGTTCGGGTCGTCCGGGCGGAGGTCGTCCGCCCGGCGCAGGACGTCGAGGGCCTCGGCGGGGCGCGACAGGAGCAGCAGCGTGTTGCCCTTGTTGGCGAGCGCGTCGACCGAGCGGGGTTCGACGGCCAGGGCACGGTCGAGGTCCGCCAGGGCCTCGGCGTGCCGGTACTGCCGGCCCCGCAGCAGGGCCCGGATCACCAGGATGTTCGGGTCCCGGGGCCGCAGCTCGACGGCGCGTGAGGCCGCCTCCTCGGCGTCCTCGTAGCGGCCCAGGCCCGTCAGCGCGTTGGCCTTGCTCCCCCACACGTTGCCGATGTCGGGCCGCAGCTCCAGGGCGCGGTCGTAGGACGCGAGGGCGTCCTCGTGGCGCTGCTGGGAGAGGAGCTGGTTGCCGCGGTTCAGCCAGGCGCTCGGCTCGTCCGGGTTCAGCTCGACGGCGCGGTCGTACGCGGCCAGCGCGTCCTGTGCGCTGCGCAGCCTGCCCAGGGCCATGCCGCGCACCTGCCACAGCTTGCCGTGGACGACGTCGCCGTCGCCGTCCCGCCCGGCCGTCCGCAGGCCGTGGGCCGCCTCTTCCAGCGCTTCGTCGAAGCGGCCCAGGTGGACGAGGCCCACCGCGCGGGAGACGTACTCCTCGGCGGTCAGGACCGGTGACTCGGGCGGCGGAGGCGCGGGACGGCCGAGCACCTGCCGGTGCGCCCCGTCGAGCAGGTCGCGTACGGCCGCGAAGTCCGGCGGGCGGTTCTCCCGGTCCGGTTCGGTGCACGCGCGGATCAGCCGGTGGAGCCGGGTGCGGCGGGCGCGCCAGCCGGTGGCGCGGTCGACGTACGCCCTCGCCCGCCCGCCGCCGGGCGGCAGCTCGCCGGTGACCATCTGGAAGAGCACCACGCCGAACGCGTAGACGTCGGCGCGGGTGTCGAGCGGGGCGCCGGGGACGTACTGCTCGGGCGCCATGTAGTGCGGCGTGCCGGCCACCGACGTGTGCGGCGCCCCCGTGCCGGGCGGCGGTTCGCCGGGGGCGGCGGGGGGACCGGCGTCGCCGGTGTCGAAGGCGCGGGCCAGCCCGAAGTCGGTCACGCGCAGCGTGAGGTCGCCGGTCAGCAGGCAGTTCGCCGGTTTGACGTCGCGGTGCACCAGGCCCAGCTGGTCGTGGGCGTGGCGCAGGCCGTCGCACAGGTGCCGGGCGAACCGCAGGGCGCCGGCGGGCGGGAGCGGCCCGGCCGCCAGCAGGCCGGCCAGGTCGCCGCCCTCGGCGTACTCGGTGACGACACAGGGCAGCCCCTCGATCCACTCCACGTGCTCGGCGGGCGCGACGTGCGGGTGCGGGCGCAGCCGTACCCAGGTCAGCGCCTCGCGCTCGAAGCGGGCCCGGTCCGCGTCGCTCCACAGCAGCCGGGTGTCGTAGGTCTTGAGCACCTTGCGCCCGCCGGTGTCGCTGGAGCGGACCACGTAGACCACGCCGAACCCGCCGCGGCGCACGTCCAGCACCGTCCAGTGGCCGATGTGCCGCTGGCTGGCCAGCCGCTGGCCGACCCGGAAGTTCTCCCGCCCCGGCTGATCCCGGTCCATGGCCTCCACCCCTGCGACGAGAGTCTGTTCCTATGCGCCGGATCTTAAGCGGAGGTGGCTCTCCGGGACGCCCGTGCGCCCCCGGCGTGAACAGCGCCCGTCGCCAACGCGCCGGTCACGCGGACCGGTTGAAGAGCGCGTCGGCGTCGTCCCGGCGCGGCAACGACGGCTGCGCGCCGCTGCGGGTCGTGGCGAGGGCCGCCGCCGCGCAGGCCCGGCGGGCGGCGTCGGGCAGGGGGCGGCCCTCGGCCAGGGCGACCGCGAGGGCGGCGCAGAACGCGTCGCCAGCGGCCGTGGTGCCCACCGGCCGTACCGGGAAGACGGGGATGTGCATCAGCGTGGGGCCGTCCAGGACGAGCGCCCCCTCCGCGCCCAGGTTGACGACCACCGCGCCCGTACGGGCGAGCTTCCGGGCCGCCGACGCGACCTCGTCCAGCGACCCGGGTACGGGCGTGCCGGCGAGGGCGCCCAGTTCCGTACGGTTGGGGACGAGCACGTCGGCGCCGGGCGGCGAAGACGGCGCCGGGGGTGGCCGGGGCCGGGTTGTAGACGACCGTGCCGGAGGCGGCCAGTCGGGCCGCGGCGTGATTGGCCGCGTCGGGCACCTCCTGTTGCAGAAGGACGACGGCGGCCGGGGCCGGCACGGCCGCGGCGGCTTCGCAGCCGGCCGCCGTGACGCGGGCGTTGGCGCCGGGGCTGACCACGATGGCGTTCTCACCGGCCCGGTCCACGGTGATCAGGGCGCGGCCGGTCCGCGCTCCCGGCGTGGGTGTGACGTGGCCGGTACCGACGCCCTCCCGCCGGGCCGCGTCCAGCAGGATCCGCGCCGCCTCGTCCGCTCCGACCCGGCCGACGAGGGCGGCCTCGCCGCCCAGCCGGGCGGCGGCCGTCGCCTGGTTGGCGCCCTTGCCGCCCGGGTAGTGGGAGGTGTCGCCGCCGAGGACCGTCTCGCCGGGGACGGGGTGCCGGGGCACCCGGGTCACGGCGTCGAGGTTGAGGCTGCCGACGACGGCGATCACGAGCCGCTCACCGCCTCTCCCGGTGGGCCTGCGGCCGGGCGGCGGGTGCGTGGCGGGGTCACCGGCGGGCCCACCTCTCGTTCCGGGGCAGCGATGTCCAGGCGCGGGTCATCGCCCGGACCTCGGCGGCGCGTTCGGCGGAGACCAGGGGCGGGAGGCGGAGGATGCCGTCCAGCACCGCCGCGGTCTCCTCCCGGCCCGCCCGGGGGACGGCGTACCGGTGCCGGCCGGCCGGGTCCGGCGGCCGGTGGTTCGTCCCGTCGGCGGCCACGGTGACCCGGCCCGGTTCGCTCCAGCCGATCAGGCGGGTGTGCGGGTACGCGGCCGCGTAGACGGTCAGCGGGTCCCAGCTCGGCCGGCCCGGGCGTGCACGTAGTCGCGGCGGTCCGGCTCGTCGAGGATGCCGCCGCGCACGCCGACGGGGAAGTCGAGGCCGTAGACGTGGCGGAACACCGAGGCGCAGCGCACGCCCCACTCGCTGTCCGCGTTGACGCCGAACCCGACGAGGTCGACGGCGCCTTCGGTGTGCAGGTTCATCGCGACCGCCGGCGCGCCGACGTCGTCGACACCGTCCCGCCCAGCACCACCGCCGAGGTGTGGCTGCCCGGCAGCGGCACGGCCGAGCGGGCCGGCCCCGGCACCCACCGGTTCCGGGGTTGATTCCGCTCGGGGCCACCGGGCGGCTGCGCTATCCTGAATGCGCTTCCATCCGACCAGTCCGCGGGCCGAGGATAGAGACTCCATGGGCAGTCCCACCGTGTACGACGTCGCCGAGCATGTCGGCGTGTCCATCGCGACGGTGTCACGTGTGTACCGCAGCCCGGACACCGTGCGTGCGGAGACCCGGGAGAAGGTCCTGTCCGCCGCCCGGGAGCTGGGGTACGTGCCGAGTGCGAGCGCGCGGGGGCTGGCCAGCCGGGTCACCGGGGTGCTCGGGCTGTGCTTTCCCGACTTCGCCGAGCCCGCCGCCGACGACTCCGCCGGCCCCCCGGACGCGGAGCTGAGCCTGTACGGCGACGAGGTGATCCGGGGCATGGAGCGGGCCGCCCGGCGGCGCGGCTACGCCCTGCTGATCTCGGCCTCGGCCGCCGACCGGGCCGGGGAGTCGATGGCGGAGATCGCCGGCCGCGTCGACGGGCTGGCGCTGCTCGCCCAGCAGTGGCCCGCCGCGGAGCTGGACATCGTCGCGCGCCGGCTGCCCCTCGTGGTGCTGGCCGGGCAGCGGCACGCCGGGCTCGACCGGGTCGAGGTGGCCAACTTCGACGGCCAGCTGACCCTCACCCGCCACCTGCTCACCGATCACGGGCTCGACCGGCTCGCCTTCCTCGGCGGGCCCGAGGACTCCCCGGACGCGCAGGCCAGGTTCCGCGGGTTCCAGGCGGCGCTGCTGGAAGCGGGGCTGGAGCTGCCGGAGCAGCCGGACACGCGGGGAGACCTGACGCTGGCCGCGGGGCGCAAGGCGGTGGCGGAGCTGCTGGACCGGGACGGGCCGCGCCCGCGGGGCCTGGTGTGCGCCAACGACCAGATGGCCGCGGGCGCTCTGCAGGCGCTGGCCGAGCGGTCGATCGCCGTGCCGGGGGACATGGTGGTCACGGGTTTCGACGGGATCCCGCTGAGCGGGGCGGTCAGCCCGTCGCTCACCACGGTCCGGCAGCCGATGGGCCGCCTGGGCGAGGAGGCGGTGGAGGTGCTGCTGGCCAGGCTGGCGGACCGCGGGCTGCCCGCCGTGTCCCGCACCCTGCCCACGGTCCTGGTCCGCCGGGCGAGCTGCGGCTGCCCCGCCTGAGAGCCGGACGGCACATGCGACGGGGCGTCCACCGGATTCCCGCTCCGTTATTGAAGCGTTACTGAGTCGACCCTTGCGGCACACCACGCGCGTCCCGCAGGGTCATGTATGCGCTTACAAACCCGCGTGTGCACGTGATAGGAGCCCTCATGGCCCGCAGAGTCCGGATCGCCACCGCCCTCGCCGTCGTCTCAGCGCTCGGACTGGCCGCTTGCGGCGACGGCGGGGGCGGCGAGGTGGGCGCCGACGCCGAGCAGACCCTCACCGTCTGGGCCATGGGGGAGGAGGGTGCCCGCATCGAGAGCGTGGCGGAGAAGTTCAACGAGAAGCACCCGAACGTCGAGATCAAGGTGACCCCCATCGGCTGGGACGTCGCCCACCAGAAGCTGGTCTCCGCCGCGGCCGCGGGCAAGCTGCCGGACATGGCGCAGCTCGGCTCCACCTGGATGGGCGAGTTCATCGAGCTCGGCGTCCTCGAACCGGTCGACACCGGCGTCTTCTCCGCCGGCGACTTCTTCCCCGCCGCCTGGGAGGGCAACGAGCGGGACGGCGAGGTCTACGGCGTCCCGTGGTACGTCGACACCCGGGCGCTGTACTACCGCACCGACCTGGCCGCCCAGGCCGGCGTCGACGAGGCGCCCGAGACCTGGGCCGACCAGCTCGCCCTCGCCGAGGCGTACCAGGAGCTGGACGGCACCAAGTGGGCCTTCTCGCTCCCGGCCGGCGGCGACGGCGCCTGGCAGAACTGGATGCCGTACTTCTTCTCCGCGGGCGGCTCGCTGCTGGACGGCGACGGCAACCTCGCCCTCGACTCCCCCGAGGCCGTCGAGTCCTTCACCGAATACCAGAAGTACTTCGACAAGGGCCTGGCCAAGAGCACCGCCGCCGCCCCCGGCTACGACGTGATCAAGGACTTCGGGGCGGACCGGGTGCCGATGTTCGCCTCCGGCCCGTGGATGGTCCGGAACATCGCGGACCAGGCCCCGCACCTGAAGGGCAAGTGGGACGTCGTACCGCTGCCGGCCGGCGACAAGCCCGCCTCCATCGTCGGCGGCGCCTCCCTCGTCACCTTCAGCGACAGCGCGCACAAGGCGGCGGCGCAGGAGTTCACCGCGTTCCTCACGGACGCCGAGACCCAGGCCGACTGGTATGAGATGGCGAAGTCGCTGCCGGCCAACCTGGCCGCCTGGGACGAGCCGGCGCTCCGGAACGCCGACGTGGAGGTCTTCCAGAAGTCCCTGGACACCGCCGGCACGATTCCGCCGCTGGCGCGCTGGGAGGAGATCGCCCACGAGATCGACGTCACCCTGGAGGAGCTGGGCAAGGGCGGCGACCCCGCCGAACTGGCCCGGGAGCTCCAGGAGAAGACCGAGGACATGGCGGGCTGAGCCATGACCTCCTCCACCGTCGAACCCGGCGTCGCCGGCCGGCGGGCGCCCCGGGCGGGCGGCCCGGCCGGAGCCGGCGGCAAGCCGCCGCCCCGGGCGGCCCTGCGCCGCGACCGGCTGTCCCGGCACAACCTCTCCGGCTGGCTGTTCTCCACCCCGTTCCTGGCGTTCTTCTTCACCTTCATGGCGTTCCCGATCGTCGCCACGCTCCTGATGAGCTTCACCGACTTCGGGCTCCGCAACGTCACCGACCCGCTGTCGGTCAGCTTCACCGGCCTGGACAACTACAGCAAGCTGTTCGGCGACGAGCAGTTCCGGCAGGCGCTTTTCAACACCGGCTACTTCGTCGTCCTCGGCGTGCCGCTCACCATCGGCGGCGGGCTCGTGGCCGCGGTGCTGCTGAACTCCGGCATCGACCGGCTGCGCACCTTCTTCCGGGTCGGCTTCTACGCCCCGGTGGTCACCGCCATCGTCGCGGTCGCCGTCGTCTGGCGCTTCGTGCTCGACCCGACCGAGGGCCTGATCGCCGGGCTGGCGGCCCAGGTGGGGCTGACCGCCCCGGACTTCCTGGCGTCCGAGACCCTCGCCATGCCCTCGCTGATCGTGATGGCCGTCTGGCGCAACATGGGCACCGCGATGGTGCTCTTCCTCGCCGGGCTCCAGTCCGTCCCGGCGGAAGTGCGCGAGGCCGCGCGGATCGACGGGGCGGGGGCCTTCCAGGAGTTCCGCCGGATCACGCTGCCGCTGCTGCGGCCCACCATGCTCTACGTGGCCGTCATGACCAGCATCGGCTTCCTCAACGTCTTCGAGGAGCCGTTCGTGATGACCGACGGCGGCCCCTCGGACAGCACCCTGACCGTCTCGCTGTACATGTACCGCGAAGGGTTCAACTTCTTCCACATGGGCTACGCCAGCGCGATGGCGTACACGCTGTTCGTGATCATTCTCGCCGTCACGCTGCTCCAGCTGAGGCTGCTGAAGGACAAGACGAAATGAGCGCCACGACCGCACCGCACCGCGGCTACGCGAAGCGCGACGCCCGGATCCGGCGGCGCAGGGCCGCGACCTACGTGCTCCTCGGCCTCGGACTGCTGGCCATGGCGGCACCGTTCCTGTGGATGGCCCTGTCCGCGTTCAAGACGGAGGAGGAGCTGTCCGCCAGCCCGCCCCGGTGGATCCCCCGGGAGTGGACGCTCGACAACTTCCGCACGCTGCTGGACCTGCTGGACGCGCCGCTCTACTTCTTCAACTCGACCGTGGTCGCGGTCGCCGTGACCCTGTGCAACCTGCTGTTCTGCTCGATGCTCGGGTACGCGCTGGCCAAACTGAACTTCGCCGGCAAGAAGCTGGTGTTCGGCGTCGTGATGGCCGCCCTGATGGTGCCCGGCAACCTCATGCTCATGCCGAAGTTCGTGATGATGAGCAAGCTGGGCCTCATCGACACCTACGCGGCGCTGATCCTGCCGTTCGCCGCCGGAGCCTTCGGCGTCTTCCTGATGCGGCAGTTCATGTCGAGCATCCCCGACGAACTGCTGGAGGCCGCCCGGGTAGACGGCGCCCGCGAGTGGTACATCTTCTGGCGCATCGTGATCCCGCAGGTCAAGCCGGCGCTCGCGACCCTGTCGATCTTCGTGTTCCTGGGCTCGTGGAACAACTTCCTGTGGCCGCTGGTCGCGACGAACGACGCCGACAAGTACACGCTGCCCGTGGCGCTCGCCACCTTCGCCACCGACCCCACCAAGGCCGACGGCTCCAACGGCGTGCTCATGGCCGGGGCCTTCCTGGTGGTGCTGCCGGTGCTCGTCGTCTTCATCCTGCTGCAGAGGTTCTTCACCCAGAGCATCGCCACGGCGGGCCTGAAGTAGCCGCCGCCCCCCGGACCGTACGGGACCGCGGGCACCCTGACACCCCGCGGTCCCGTACGCCCCGCCGCCCGCAGACCGCCCCCGACCACCGCACCGCGGTGCCTTCCCGCACACGGACACCCGCTGCCAAGGGAGTTGGATCGCTCATGGAACGCCGCACCTTCCTCGCGGCCACGGCCGCCACCGCCGGAGCCGCCACGCTCGGCGCCGGAGCCGGGCACGCCGCCGCGCGCCCCGCGCAGGCCCCGGAGGCCGTGCTCACCGGCTGGTTCGAGGACACGTACCGCTCGCTGGAGGCGATGGTCGCCGACAACGGGCTGCCCGCCGACAACATCGACCTCAGCGGCCGGGAACCGGTCCTGACCGAGAACACCTCGGTCACCAACATCGGCTGCTGGATCTGGTCCACCGTGGCCGCCGCCGGCCTCGGCGTCATCGGCGAGCGCGAGATGCACGCGCGCCTGGCGCGCACCGTGGCCACCGTCGAGCGGATGGAGCGGCTCCACGGATTCTGGTTCAACTGGTACCACACCTTCACCGGCGAGGTGCTCGACGAGTGGCCCGGCAGCGGCGCCCCCGTCAACCACCTGCTCTCCACCGTCGACAACGGCTGGCTGGACGTCGCCCTGCGCATCGCCGAGGACGCGGACCCGCTCCTGCGCGGGCGCATCCGCAGGCTCCGCGCGGACATCGACTGGTCCTTCATGTACGTCCCCTACGACCCGGCCGACCCCGCCGCCCGCCCCGGCCACATGTCCACCGGCTTCCGCGTCGCCGACGACGCGCTGACCCCCAACTTCTACGGCGCGCTCATGGCGGAGACCCGCATCTCCAGCTACCTCGGCATCTCCGACGGCACCGTGCCCCGGCAGCACTACTGGCACATGCTGCGCACCCTGGAGCCCGGCGCGACGCAGGAGATGCCGCCGGGCGGCGACTGGGCCCGCCGCGACGGGGTCACGTACTTCAACGGCCACTACACCCACCGCGGCCACTCCTACATCCCCAACTGGAACGGCACCCTCTTCGGCCCGCTGATGCCGGAGCTGTTCGTGCCCTCCGCCCGGTGGAACCGCACCTGGCGCACGAACATCACCGGACACGCGCTCGTCCACCGCGAGCACGGCCTGTACGAGGCGGAATACGGCTACTGGGGCTTCTCGCCCTGCAACATTCCCGAGGGCGGCTACTCGTCCTACGCCGTGCAGTACTGCGGCATCTCGCCCGAGGGTGGTCACTCCAACACCGACAAGACCTACTTCCCGTACCCCCAGGAGCCGGAGGCCGACGCCTACACCAACGGCGTCGTCACCCCGCACGCCGCCGCGATGGCGCTCATGGTCACGCCGCGGTACGCCTACGACAACCTCCGGCGCATCGCCCGCGACTTCGACGCGTACGAGGACGGCTACGGCTTCTACGACTCCGTCAACGTCGGCACGGGCACGGTCAGCGACCGGATGCTCTCCCTGGACCAGGGGATGACCGCCGCGGCCCTCGCCCAGGTGCTCCAACCCGGCCTGTTGCAGCGGCCGTTCCGCACCGGCGGCTTCCGCCGCCGCCTCAAGCCGCTGCTGGCCGCGGAGGACTTCGGGATATGAGCGCCCGGCCGGTCGCCGCCCCCGGCGCTCCGGGGCACGTCGTACGGCGGGAGTCCACCGTGCGCCGGGGCTGACGGGCCCCGCGGGTCTGCGGCGCCCCGCGCCAGGGGCGCGGGCCCGCGGGGGAACACGCACCATCCGTATGTATGCGCTCACATCGCCGGCGGCCCGCCGCGGCGGCGCGACCAAGGCAAGAGGACCACGTATTCACATGCTCGGACCGCACGAAGACAAGGTCAAAGACCTGCTCGGCAGGATGACCGTCGAGGAGAAGCTGGGCCAGCTCCAGCAGCTGACCTGGACCGGGGCGACCGGCCCCGGCGGCGGCCAGACGGAGGAGGTCGAGCGCGCGGCCCGGGCCGGCCTGCTCGGCTCCGTACTCAACCTGCACGGGGTGGAACACACCAACGCGCTCCAGCGCATGGCCGTGGAGGAGTCCCGGCTGGGCATCCCGCTGCTGTTCGCCCAGGACGTCGTCCACGGCTTCTGGACCACCTTTCCCATACCGCTGGCCCAGGCCGCCGCGTTCGACCCGGCGGTCGCCGAGCGCGACGCCCGGGTGTCGGCGAGGGAGGCCCGCTCCAACGGGGTGCGCTGGACCTTCTCGCCGATGATGGACGTCACCCACGAGCCCCGCTGGGGGCGGATCGCCGAGAGCTCCGGCGAGGACCCGTACCTCGGCGGCGTGCTCGCGGCCGCCAAGGTCCGCGGCTACCAGGGCGGCGACCGCGGCGGCCTCGCCGCCGACGACAGCCTCGCGGCCTGCGCCAAGCACTTCGTCGCGTACGGCGGCGCCGAAGGAGGGCGCGACTACAACACCGTGGACGTCTCGGAGCAGCGGCTGCGCAACCACTACCTGCCGCCGTTCAAGGCGGCCGTGGACGCCGGGGTGGCCACCGTCATGGCGGCCTTCAACACCGTCAGCGGCGTCCCCGCGCACGGCAACCCGCGCATCCTCACCGGCGTCCTCAAGGAGGAGTGGGGCTTCGGCGGGCTCGTCGTCAGCGACTACACCGGCGTCGAGGAGCTGATCGCGCACGGGTACGCCGAGGACGGCGCCGACGCGGGACGGCTGGCCCTGGCCGCAGGCGTCGACATGGAGATGGTCAGCACCCGCATCGCCGGCCACGGCGCGCAGCTGCTCGCGGCCGGGCTCATCAGCGAGGACCGGATCGACGACGCGGTCGCGCGCGTGCTGCACCTGAAGTTCGCGGTGGGCCTCTTCGAGAGCCCGTACACCGACGCGGGCGCCGCCGTCGACGCGCCGACGCCCGCGGCGCGCGCCGCGGCGCGGGAGACCGCCGCCCGCTCCATGGTGCTGATGAAGAACGACGGCGTCCTGCCGCTGGACCGCGGCCTCGGCTCCGTCGCCGTCGTCGGGCCGTTCGCGGACTCCACCGACCTGCACGGCACCTGGGCCGGCCCCGGCTGCCGGCGGTTCCCCTCGGTCAGCGTCCTCGACGCCGTACGTGCCGCCGCCACCGGCGCGGCGGTCACCCACGCCGGCGCCGACCCCGCGCGGGCCGCCGCCGCGGCCGGCGCCGCCGAGGCCACCGTCGTCGTGGTCGGCGAGGACCCCCGGCTGAGCGGCGAGGCCGCCGCGCGCAGCGACATCTCCCTGCCCGCCGGGCAGCGCGAGCTGATCGCCGCGGTGGCGGCCACCGGCAAGCCGTTCGCGGTCGTCCTCGTCAACGGACGGCCGCTGACGATCGGCGACTGGGCCGACGGCGTCCCGGCCCTGCTGGAGGCGTGGCACCCCGGCATCGAGGCCGGGAACGCCGTCGCCGACGTGCTGTTCGGCGCGGTCAACCCCGGCGGCAAGCTGCCGGTGACCTTCCCCCGCTCGGTCGGCCAGCTCCCCCTCTACTACAACCGGGAGAGCACCGGCCGCCCGTACGACCCGGACGAGAAGTACACCTCGAAGTACCTCGACCTCGCCGACGGGCCGCAGTTCCCCTTCGGCCACGGCCTCAGCTACACCCGCTTCCGCACCGGCCCGCCCCGCCCCGACCGGGACACGGTCACCGCCGGGGCGCTGGCGCGGGGCGAGCGCGTCGGCATCGAGGTCGAGGTCGCCAACACCGGCGACCGCGCGGGCGACGAGGTCGTCCAGCTCTACGTGCACGACCCGGTGGCGAGCATCGCGCAACCCGTGCGCCGGCTGCGCGGCTTCGCCCGCGTCACCCTCGGCCCCGGGGAGAAGCGCACCGCGCGCTTCACCCTCGGCGCCGAGGACCTCGGCTTCTGGACCAACGACCCGGCCGGACAGTATGTCGTCGAGCCGGGCCGGATCGACGTGTACGCCGGCACCAGCTCCCTGACCGACGCCCGCTGCACGCTCACGATCGGCTGAGACACCCGCGCCCGCCCCGCACCACGGAGGTTCACCAGCATGGCCGCGCCCCGGCGCCCGAACATCATCCTCTTCATGACCGACGACCACGCCCCGGCCGCCATCGGCGCCTACGGCAGCGTGCTCAACAGGACTCCGGCGGTCGACCGCCTCGCCGCCGAAGGCACCGTCTTCGAGAACGCCTTCTGCACCAACGCCATCTGCTCCCCGGCCCGCGCCACCCTGCTGACCGGCACCTACAGCCACGTCAACGGCATGACCTCGCTCGAAGGCCCCACCCACAGGTTCGACGCGACCCAGCCGTCGTTCCCCCGCATGCTCCAGGAAGCCGGCTACCAGACGGCCATCGTCGGCAAGTGGCACCTCGGCCACGGCCCCGGCCACGACCCCGAGGGCTTCGACTACTGGGAGATCCTGCCGGAGCACGGCGTCTACCACGACCCCGAATTCCTGACCGCTGAGGGCCGCAGGACCTACCCCGGCTACGTCACCGACATCATCACCGACCTGGCGCTGAACTGGCTGGACAGGCGGGATCCGGAGAAACCGTTCTGCCTTCTCGTCCAGCACAAGGCGCCGCACCGGGCGTTCGAGCCCGCGCCGCGGCACGCCCGGCTGTACGAGCACGAGGACATCCCCGCGCCGCCCACCCTCCACGACGACCTGGCCGGCCGCGCCCCCGCCGCCCGCGAGGCCGCGATGACCATGGAGGACCTCACCGCCGAGGACCTCAAGGGCGTACCGGTGCCGCCGGGGATGCCGCCGCGCGCGGAGCGCGAGTGGCGCTACCAGCGCTACATCAAGGACTACCTGCGGGTCATCGCGGCCCTCGACGAGAACGTCGGCCGCGTCCTGCACTACCTCGACGTCAGCGGCCTGGACGCCGGGACGGCCGTCGCGTACACCTCCGACCACGGCTTCTTCCTCGGCGAGCACGGCTGGTTCGACAAGCGCTTCATGTACGAGGAGGGCATGCGCATCCCCCTCGTCGTCCGCTGGCCGGGCCGGACGGCCCCGGGGACGCGCCGCCGGGAGCTGGTGGCGAACGTCGACTTCGCCCCCACCCTGCTGGACCTGGCCGGCGTCGCCCCCCACCCGCGGATGCAGGGTGAGTCGCTCGTGCCGCTGCTGCGCGGCGAGGAGCCCGACCGCCGGCGGGACGCCGTCTACTACCGCTACTACATGCACCTGGACGTCTGCCACCACGTCCAGGCCAGCTACGGCATCCGCACGGCGACGCACAAGCTGATCCGCTACCCCGGCCACGGCTCCGGCGCCGACGGCGCCGAGGACACCCCGCGCCCGCCCGCCTGGGAGCTGTTCGACCTCACGACGGACCCGCACGAGCTGCACAACCGCTACCACGATCCGCGGTACGCCCCCGTCGTACGCGACCTCACCGACCGGCTGGAGGCGCTGCAACGCGACGTCGGCGACACCCCGGACGGCCGGCTGCCCGAGGGGGCGGCCGCGTGACCGCTCCCCCTCCGGCCTGGCTGGCCGACGCCGTCCTGTACCAGATCTACCCGCAGAGCTTCGCCGACTCCGACGGCGACGGCGTCGGCGACCTCGCCGGCATCGAGCAGAAGCTGGACCACCTGGCCTGGCTGGGCGTCAACACCGTCTGGCTCAACCCCTGCTTCACCTCACCGTTCCAGGACGCCGGCTACGACGTCGCCGACTTCCTGAGCGTCGCCCCCCGCTACGGCACGAACGACGACCTGGCCGCGCTCGTCGACAGCGCCGGCCGGCGCGGCATCCGGGTGCTGCTCGACCTGGTCGCGGGCCACACCTCCGACCGCCACCCCTGGTTCACCGCCGCCGCCGGCGACCCCGGCGACCACCGCTACATCTGGGCCCCCGAGGGGCCGCGCCCGCCGGGCTTCCAGCCCTCCCCGGGCAGCCGCCCCGGCTGGTACAAGCCGAACTTCTTCGCCGCCCAGCCGGCCCTCAACTTCGGCTACGCGCGCACGGACGCCGGCGAGCCGTGGCGCCTGCCGGTCGACGCGGAGGGCCCGCGCGCCAACCGGCGGGCGCTGCGCGAGATCATGGACCACTGGCTGGCCCTGGGCCTGGCCGGCTTCCGCGTCGACCTGGCCGCGTCCCTGGTCAAGGACGACCCCGGGCACGCCGAGACGGCGAAGCTGTGGACCGAGCTGCGCGGCTGGCTGGACGCCGCGCACCCGCGGGCCGTGCTGCTGTCCGAGTGGGGCGACCCCGCGACCGCCGTCCCGGCCGGCTTCCACGGCGACTTCTTCCTCCAGTTCGGCGGCGGCGACAACGGCCTGCCGCTGCGCTCGCTG
>NZ_JBMDLF010000019.1:0-59936 GCF_048656465.1 Streptomyces sp. MAR4 CNX-425
GCGGGCCGGTCCGCCGGGGGTTTTCTGTCGCTTTCCCGCGACCCGCCCGCTCAGGTCTCTCCCAGCGCCCTCAGCGCGGCCCGGGACAGGCGTTCCGCGGCCGTCGGCGGCGGCCAGGTGGGCAGGACGAGGTGGCTGATGGTCATCCGGACGATGAGGTCGGTGGCCACGTCGATGTCCTCCTCGCCGCAGGCGGGGAACCGCTCGGTCAGCCAGGCGCGCAGAATGTGCTGTGCGGCGTCGAAGACGGGGTCGGTGCGGGCGGTGAGGTAGGGCAGCAGGCTGTCCGAGCCGCGGCGGGCGGCGGTGATGACGGCCCGGACCAGGGGGTTGTGCTCGGCCTCGGTGAGGGCGAAGAGCACCGCCCCCTCCAGGCCGGCCCGGGGGTGCCGGTCCGCGGGGCCGAGCGCGTCCACGACGCCGTCGAGGAAGCTCCGGGTCTCCCGGACGACGAGCGCGCGGCCGAGGCCGGCGCGGTTGCCGAACTCCTTGTACACCGAGGGGCGGGACACCTCCGCCCGCTCGGCGACCGCGGAGATGCTCACCTGGTCCCACCCGGCGGCACAGGTCAGTTCGTGCGCCGCGGCCAGGACCCGTTCCCTCATCTCCTTGCGCCAGGCGAGGCGGGGCGGGTCGGGTCGTTCCTCGCCGGGCGCGGTCTCGCCGGCGTTCTCGTGACTGTGCATAAAAGTACGTCTGTCCGTGCAGTGGGTTCCCGGCCCGGCGGTGTCGGAATTCCGCCGGGAACGAGGGGGCCAAGGATAGGCCCGCCGTCCCGGTCGGGGGAGGCCGGGACGGCGGGTGGGGATTACGGGCCGCTGTGCTGCCCTGGCCCGATTATCCCGCGGATTTGGTCAGGTGTGACTTACGGCGGACGGCCGTGAACACGAATCCGGCGCCGACGGCGAGCACGGCGGCTCCGACGCCGAGGAAGGTGAGATCCGTCCCCGTCGCCGCGAGGGGCCGGGAATGGCCCTGGGGCTGCTTCCCCGATTCCGTTCCGCTCCCGTCTCCGGCGCCGGGATTCCCTCCGGATTCCGCCGCGCTTTCCTTGCCCGCGGCCGGGGCGCCGCTCTCGGCGCCGTAGACATAGGCGCCGCGGTCGGGGGCTTCGGGATCCCGGGGCGCGCCGGTGATGTCCGTGGTGACCGCGGGGAAGGACGTGCCGGTGCCGATGGCCGGGGAACCCTCCTGGAGGCGGAAGTCGGCGTCGGGGCCGGTGCCCGGATCGACGAGCTTCGGATCGGCGATCACGTCGTTCTCGCCCTGCACCTCGGGTTCCTTGCCGCCGAAGTAGACGTTGTAGTCGTAGGTCACGTCGACGTTCTCGTGCGCGGGGTTGGTGTTCTCACCGGAGCGGGCGTAGGAGACGTTGTTCAGGATCCGCACGTCCTCGCTCTTCGCGGCGAAGATGTTGGCGTAGCTCTCCATCCGGCTGCTGCGGCTGTTGTGGTACGCCGTGTTGTGGACGATGTCGACGTGCTGGCTTTTGAAGGAGTGGATCCCGGAGCCGCCGTTGTCGAAGGACAGGTTGTTGGCGACCAGGACCCTGCCCTGGTAGGCGGGCCCTCCGCCCGGCTTGTCCTTGAGGGTGTCGACGATGATGCCGTTGCCGTCCGAGTAGCAGTTGCAGGCTTCCCACTTCACCATGGTCTCGTTGTCGTGGACCACGTTGTTGGTGATGCGGATCTTGTACGTGTCGCCGCCCGCGCCGCCGGAGTCCAGCGCCTCCAGGATGGAGATGCCGCTGGTCGCGTAGACGGTGTACCACGAGGTCGAGTGGACGTGGTTGCGGTCGATCGTCATGTGGTCGACGTCCCGCGCGCCAATGCCCAGGCCGGGGCAGTGGTGGACGGTGTTGCCGACGACGTCGATGTGGTGGGGTTCGGCGCCCGAGGAGTCCGGCTGGGCCCAGATGCAGTTGGTGTTGTACGTCGGGTCCTTCGGGTCCGCCAGGCGCTCGGCGTCCGCCAGGTTCAGGTTGGCGCTGTTGCCCTTGATCTCCAGGTCCTTGATGACGATGTGCGCGGCCCCGTTGATCCCGATCCCGTTCCATCCGGTGACGGGGTGGATGACCGGGTCGTGCCCGGGGTGCGCCCGGTAGGTGATGGGCGCGCCGGCTTGTCCCGAACGGGTGATGTTCAGGACGTCTCCGCCCTTGTACGGCTCCGTGTACGTGCCGTTCATGATGGAAACCGTGTCACCGGGCTCGGTGCGGTCGGCCGCCTTCTGAATGGTGCGCAGCGGTGCGTCGGGAGACGTTCCCGCATTGCTGTCGGAGCCGTTCTCGCTCACGTAATAGGTCTGGTCTGCCGCCTGGGCCGTGCCTGCACCGATCGTGCCCAGCAGAAGGGACGGCGCAAGCAGTGCGGACACCATGCCCGGCGTGCGCATGCGTATCATCGCTTCCTTTCTTCGAAGTCGTCACGTGCAGGCATGAACTCCACCGAGGGGCAGCCCTGTTGCGGAGTGTGGTCCTGCGGGAAAGCGCGAGTACCGGTGCCGGCTGTGCGTCGGGCACCCGGGGCTACTCGGATTTCCGCTACGTGGGGGGTGCGATGCGGGTGTGACGCTGACAGAAACCGGATGCGGTGGCAAGCGGAACAGGTTGTCAATGTTCTGACGGGCCGTCATGCCGGTTGCCGTGGAACGCGCTCACGGCGGCCCGTCCGGAAATAGTTCTGTCCGGGGGGTTGTGCTTCCGGATTCTGGTATACCAGCATGCCGCCATGCCACATAGTGATCCCGTAGCCGCAGGACAGGCGGCATCCGCGCAGGTCGTGCTGCCGCCGCTCGGCCATGCCGTCTCCCGCACGGACCGCGTGCGAGACGCCCTGCGCCAGGCCATCCTGACCGGAGCGCTGCCTCCCGGCCGGGCGCTGGTGGAGCGCGAACTCGCCGAGGTGTACGGGGTCTCCAAGACCCCGGTGCGCGAGGCGCTCAAGCAGCTCCGGTCGACCGGGCTGGTCGAGATGAACGCCTTCCAGGGCGTCAGCGTCCGGCGCCCGGACGACGGGCTGGTGCGCGAGCTGTACACCGCCCGGTGCGCGGCCGAGCCGGAGGCCGTACGGCTGGCGGTGGTCGAGCGCGGCCCCGGGGCGTACCCGAGCGCCCGGGCCGCGCTGGCGGAGGCCACCGCGCTCATCGCCGCGGGCGAGACGCGGGGCCTCGGCATGGTCAACCGCCGCTTCCACCGGGAGCTCTACACCGCCTGCGACAACGGCTTCCTCTGCGGCTTCCTCGACCAGATGCAGGACCTGACCGCCTTCGTCGCGACGGTGGGCTGGCGGGTGCTGGCCACCTTCGAGGAGGAGGCGGCGGAGCACGCGGAGATTCTGGAGGCGATGGAGCGGGGCGAAGCCGATCAGGCGCACCAGCTCACCCTCGCCCACATCCGCAAGGCACAGCAGATCCTGACCCGGGCGCTGGGAGACCGGCCATGACGGTCGAGGTCTTCGCCCACCCGGTCTCGTTCCGGCGCGCCGCGGACGCGGAGGCGGAACGCCTGGCCGCGTACGGGGCCGACCGGGTCTGTCTGGCCTTCAGCTACCACAGCGGACGGTGGCTGCTGACCACCAGCGAACCGGCCGGTGTGGTGGACTTCCCCGCCGGCCGCTGGTTCGCGACGCCGGCGCGGGAGGAAACCGGACCCGGCGAAGCGCTGAGCCTGCCGGTCCTCGGTGACGAGGCGACGACGGCCTCGGCGGCCCTGGTCCGTTCCGGGGTGGCGGTGACGGCCTGGCTGGTCGGCCTGCACCAGTCGTACCTGGCGATGTGCCACCCCGAGCTGGCCCTGCGCAACGCTTTCGGCCACCGGTACCGGCACGCGCTGTGCCCCGCGGCACTCCGGGTGCGGCAGTACGCCCACGCGCTCGTCTCCGATGCCGTCCGGATACCGGGCGTCTCGGGCGTGGAGCTGGAAGCGTTCGGTTACCTGGGCTGGCAGCACGCGAGCGCGCACGACAAGTACGGCACCGTGCTGCGCCCCGTCGACCGGTGGTTGCTCTCGCTCTGCTTCTGCCCTGCCTGTTCCGCCCGTTTCATCGAGGCGGGCATCGACGTGGCCGAGGTGCGGATGCGGACCAGGGCGGCCATTCTGGCGCAGCTCGCCGAGCCCGTCGGCGCCGACCTCGACGACCTCGACGGGTTGGCCGACTTCGAAGACCTCGACGCGCCGCCCGGCATCGCCGATCTCGCCTCCGCCGCGCTGGGACATGAGCTGCACGACGCCGTCGTCGCGGTGCGGTCGGACGTGACGACGGATCTGGTACGGGAAGCCACGGCAGCCGCCGGAGGGATGCCGGTCTCGGTACGCGCCACGAGCGACCCCTACGCGTGCAACGGCAAGTCCGCCGGCGATCTGGGAGAGCTGGCCGCCGCCGCGGGCGGACTCACCGTCACCGACCTGACCGGCCGCACGGCGCGGCTGCGGGAGGACCTCGCCGCCGCCGGGCGCACGGGCGCGACCGTCCGCGCCGGGTGGAGTCTGTGCGCCGCGCACACCGCCGACGAGGACGAACTCGCCGGGATCGGCCGCCTCGCGCACGAGCACCGCGCCGCCTCGCTGGCCCTGTACGCCTACGACCTGTTCCCCGCCCCCCGCCTGAACTGGCTGCGCCGGCTGCCCGGGGCACCGGACGCCCCGGCCGCGCTGACGGCCGCCCCCTCGGACCGGGAGACGACACCGTGACCGGATATCTCATACGCAGGCTGCTCCAGCTGGTCCCCGTGGTCCTGATCGTCTCGGTCGTGCTGTTCGCCCTGCTGCGCCTCATGCCCGGCGACCCGACGGTCGACATCCTCGGCCAGGAGGCCACCGCCGCCGACCGGGCGGCGCTGCGCGCGGACCTCGGCCTCGACGAGCCGATCTGGCGGCAGTTCACGGACTGGATCGGCGGCATCGTGCGGGGCGACCTGGGCAGCTCCTGGCTGACCAGCGAGCAGGTGGGCACCATGCTCTCCGAGCGGATGACGGCCACGGTGGAACTCGGCGTCGTCGCGCTGCTGTTCGCCGTCGTGATCGGGATTCCCGCCGGCATCCTCTCCGCGGTACGGCACCGCAAGGCCACCGACACCGCGCTCAACTCCGCCGGCCTGCTGGCGCTCTCGGCACCGCACTTCTACCTCGCGGCGCTGCTCATCCTGGTCTTCTCCATCTGGCTGCGGGTCCTGCCGCCCTCGGGCTACGTGCTGTTCACCGAGGACCCGGTCGAGAACCTGCGGCACATGATCCTGCCCGCCGTCACGATCGGCTCCACCATCGCCGCGGTCACCATGCGCCAGACCAGGGCGGCGCTTCTGGCCGCCTTCGGCGAGGACTACATCCGTACCGCCGAGGCCACCGGACTCACGCGGCGGCGCATCGTCGGCGTCTACGCCCTGCGCAACGCGATCGTGCCCGTGGTGACCGTCGTCTCGCTGCAGATCGGGGCGCTCGTGAGCGCCACCGTCGTCACCGAGACCGTCTTCACGATCCCGGGCATGGGCACCTTGATCGTCAACGGCATCTTCAGCCGCGACCTGCCGGTCGTCCAGGGCGCGGTGCTCATGGTCGTGGTGCTCGTGCTGCTCGTGAACCTGCTGGCCGACCTGATCTACGCGTGGCTCGACCCGCGCATCACGTACTGACTGGAGCGATGATGGCCACCGACCCGCCCGCCAAGGTCTCCCGCCACCCGGTCCTGGACCGGCTCCGCCGCGACCGCCGTGCCCGCCTCGCCGCGCCCGTGCTGCTGCTTCTGGTCCTCGCCGCCGCGGCCCGCCCGCTGATCAGCGGGCGGATGAAGGAGACCGACACGTCCCGGCTGCTCGCCGGGCCGAGCACCGAGCACTGGATGGGCACCGACGAACTCGGACGCGACGTGCTGTCCCGGGTGATCGCGGGTGCCGTCGTCACCGTCGAGGTCGCCACCCTCACGGTGGGCGCGTCCCTGGTCGTCGGCACGGTGATCGGCCTGATCGCCGGCCACCGCGGCGGCTGGCTGGACGCCGTCATCATGCGGCTCTCCGACGGCCTGCTCGCGTTCCCCCTGCTCGTGCTCGCCCTGACCGTGGTGGCGGCCCTGGGCCCGGGGCTGCACAACGCGCTGATCGCCATCGCCGTGGTGACGACGCCGCGGTTCGCCCGTGTCGTCCGCGGCGAGGTGCTGTCGCTGCGCACCCGCGAGTGGGTCTCCGCGGCCCGCATCATGGGCGTGTCCGAGACGGTCGTCATGCGCCGCCACCTCCTGCCCCACCTCGCCGGCACCCTGCTGGTCTTCGCCGCCCTCCAGGTCTCCACCGCGATCATGGCGGAGGCCGCGCTCAGCTTCCTCGGGCTGAGCGTCCAGCCGCCGCAGCCGAGCTGGGGCGCGATGGTGGAGAGCGGCACCGACCACCTCGACGCGAGCTGGTCCCTCAGCGTGTTCCCCGGCCTCGCCATCCTCCTCACCGTCGCCGCCTTCAACCTCCTCGCCGACGCCCTGCGCGACGCACTCGACGCCCACCGGCCGGAACTGGCGCCGGCCCGCTGACCGGGCCCCGTCCCGCCCCGGCCCTTCCGGGCCCCTCGCCCACCCCTCGTACCGCGACACAGGAAGTGCTCCCCATGACCCTGCTCCCGTACGCCCTGCCCCGGCGTTCCGTCCTGGCCGCGGCCGCCGGCTCCGCCGCCGTCGCCACCCTGCCCGCCTGCGGAGGCGCCACGTCGTCGAGCGGCGACGGCACGCTCACCGCCGGCTTCGACAACGAGCCCGTCACCCTCGACCCCGCCCTGAGCGCCGCCATCTCCTCCGACCGCAACATCCTCAACCTCTTCTACGACAGCCTGCTGCGCCAGCGCCGCGACGGCAGCTTCGCGCCCGCGCTCGCGACCCGGTGGGAGGCCGAGGACTCCGCGGTCACCTTCACGCTCCGCAAGGACGTGACGTTCCACGACGGCACCCGGTTCGACGCCGACGCGGTCGTCTTCAACCTCAAGCGCGTCATGGACCCCGGCACCCACTCCACCAAGGCCGCCGCGCTGGCCAAGGTCGCCTCCGTCGAGGCCCGCGGGCCGCGGACCGTGCGGCTCGCGCTCAAGGAGCCCGACCCGCTGCTGCTGATCCAGCTGGCGCACGAGACCGGCATGATGGCCTCGCCGACGGCGCTCCGCGAGAACCCCGGGGACTTCGGCCGCCACCCGGTCGGGACGGGGCCGTTCACCTTCCGGGAGTGGCGCTCGAAGGTCCAGCTCACCGCCGAGCGCAACACCTCCTACTGGGCCGGGAAGACCGGCGGCGGCGCTCCGAAGCTGGAGAAGGTCGTCGTGCGCTTCATGACCGAGGCGAAGGTCCTGCGCGCCGAGCTGACCACGGGCGGGCTGCACCTCGTACGCACCCTGCCCCCGGAGGAGTACAAGCAGCTCGCCGGCGACGGGCAGCTCACCATCGAGGACGCGGGCGTGCGCCGCTCCTACTACACCGCCCTCAACGTCACCAGGGGCCCGCTGAAGGACCCCCTGGTGCGCGAGGCGTTCGCCCTGGCGGTCGACCCCCGGGCTGTCGGCAAGGCCGCCGCCGCCGGCGAGTTCGACATCGCCCCCTCCTTCGCCACCTCGGGCGACTGGTTCTACGACGGCTCCCTCCCCGCGCCGGCCTACGACCCGGACAGGGCCCGCAGCACGCTGCGCAGAGCCGGGCTCGGCGGCAATGTGCCGATCACCATCGTGGCCCGCCGCCGGGCGCCCGACCCGACCATCGCCGAGCTGCTGCAGAGCCAGCTGAGCGAGGTGGGCTTCGCCCCGGAGGTCGAGGTGCTGGAGTTCCAGACGCTGCTGCAACGCCTGCAGAAGCAGGACTTCGACGCCGGGCTCCTGGTGATCGACGTCCCCCGCCTGGACCCGTCGCTGACGTTCGACCCGTACTTCGCCAGCGACGGCCCCAACAACTGGTCGGGCCTGGACGACCGCGTTCTCGACGCCCGGCTGGACGAGGCGGCGGGCAGCACGGACCAGGCGGCGCGCACGCGCGCGTACGTCGACATCCAGCGCCGCATCCTGGCCCAGCACTACTGGGTCTTCCTCCACCAGGCCAAGTCGCCACTGATCCACAGCGCCGACCTGAAGGGCCTGGAGCTGGACATCGACGGCCAGTGGCGCCTCGCCCACGCCCATCTCGCCGCCTGAGGCAGCAGGAGAGCACCATGAGCCTTCTCGACGTCACCGGCCTCGGTGTCACCTTCCACAGCACGCGGGGGCAGCCGGTCCGCGCCGTGGACAACGTCAGCCTGCGACTCGACGCCGGCGAGATCCTCGCCCTCGTCGGCGAGTCCGGCTCGGGCAAGACCGCCACCGCGCTGAGCCTGCTCGGACTCCACCCGCCGGCCCCCGCCTGCGAGATCACCGGATCCATCCGGCTCGACGGCACCGACCTGCGGGAGCTGGACGAGCGCGCCCGGCGCCGGATGCGCGGCAGCCGCGTCGCCATGGTCTTCCAGGACCCGAGCTCCGCGCTCAACCCGCTGCTGACCATCGGCACCCAGCTCGTCGACGCGGTACGCGCCCACGAACCCCTCGGCCGCACCGAGGCCCGCGCCCGCGCCGTCGACGCCCTGCGACGGGCCCGCATGCCCGAGCCGGAGAGCAGGCTCAAGAGCTACGTGCACGAACTCTCCGGCGGTATGCGCCAACGCGCCGCCATCGCCCTGGCCATCGCCGCCCGGCCGAAGCTGCTCATCGCCGACGAACCGACCACCGCCCTGGACGCGGGCGTCCAGGCCCGGATCATGGACATGCTCCGGGCGCTGTGCACGGACCTCGGCATGGGGCTGATCCTCATCACGCACGACCTGGGCGTCGCCGGCGAGCGGGCCGACCGCATCGCGGTGATGTACGCCGGCCGCGTGGTCGAGAGCGGGCCGACCGACGTGGTGCTGGACCGGCCGCGGATGCCGTACACCCAGGCGCTGCTGGCCGCGACCCCGCGGCTCGACGCCCCGGCCCGCACCCGGCTGGTCTCGATCGGCGGCCGCCCGCCGCGGCTGGCCGAGCGGCCCCCCGGCTGCTCCTTTGCCCCCCGCTGCCCCGTCAGCGCCGACGCCTGCACACACACCGTGCCCGACCTGGCCACCTTCCCCGGCGGCCACGCCGCCGCCTGCCTGTTCGCCGACTCGCCCCGGGAGCTGCCGGCCCCCGAACCCGCCGCCGGCCCCGCCACGCCGGGCGTACCCGGGCCGAAAGGCGGGCCCGGGAGCGGCGGGCCGCTGGTCGAGTTCGCGTCGGTGAGCCTGCGCTACCCGGTCCGCAGCGGGCCGCTGCGCCGCGTCACCCGCCACGTCGAGGCCGTACGCGACGTCGACCTCCGCCTCGCCCCCGGCCGGACGCTCGCCCTGGTGGGCGAGTCGGGCTCGGGCAAGACCAGCCTGGCCAAGATGCTGCTGCGGCTGGAGACGTCCTCCGGCGGCACCCTCCGCTACGACGGCATCGACGTCGAACGCCCCACGGCCGGGGAACTGCGCCGGCTCCAGCGGGAGATCCAGGTCGTCTTCCAGAACCCCTACGCCAGCCTCGATCCGCGCATGACCGTCCGCCGGCTGCTGGCGGAACCGCTGCGCGTGCACCGTCGCGAGGCGGACGAGGAGACGCTGACGCGCCTGCTGCGGGACGTGGGCCTGGGCCCCTTCGCCCTCGACCGGTTCCCCGCGGCGTTCTCCGGCGGCCAGCGGCAGCGCATCGCCATCGCCCGCGCCCTGGCGCTCCGGCCCCGCCTCATCGTCTGCGACGAGGCCGTCAGCTCCCTCGACGTCTCCATCCAGGCGCAGATCCTCAACCTCCTCGCCGACCTCCAGGACGAGCACGGCGTGGCCTACCTCTTCATCACGCACGACCTGGCCGTCGTCCGGTCCGTGGCGCACCGCATCGCCGTGATGAAGGAGGGCCGGGTCGTCGAGGAAGGGCCGGCGGAGCGGATCTACGAGGCGCCCGACCATCCGTACACCCGGGAGCTGCTGTCCATGGCCCCCGGGTTCGAGCACAGCGCCGCTGCCGGGCAGCGGCCCAAGGAGAGGAGCACGGTGTGGCCAAGGTGACCCGGGTGCGGCTGACCTCGATCAACACCCCCAGGCATCGGAGCATCACCTGCGGGCACGTGCTGGTCGAGCTGTTCACCGACGACGACGCGCTCACGGGCGTCGGCGAGATGTCCGACCTCCAGCACCTGCCGCGGTACCACTTCGACGTACCCGAACTCGAAGCCACGCTGAACGAGATCCTCGTCGGCCTCGACGCGCTCCAACTCACCGAGGTGGAGCGGCGCATGGAGGACAACTTCCCGCAGGCCGGCTACATCTACGACAAGAGCCGCGCCGTCAAGTGCGGCGTCGACATCGCCTTCTGGGACCTCGCGGCCAAGCAGCTGGGCGTGCGGGTGTGCGACCTGCTCGGCGGGGCCGTCCGGGCCTCGGTGCCGATCGCCTACCCGGTCTTCCGGCAGCAGGGCGAGGACGACGTCGAGCGCAACCTCGCCCTGGTGGAGCGGCGGCTCGCCGAGGGCTTCGCGTACGTCCGCGTCTACGTCGGGCGCCGGCCGGACCTGGACGAACGGTTCCTGCGCGCCGCCCGGGACCGCTTCGGCGACCGGCTCGGCATCAAGTCCCTGGACTTCTCCAACCTCCTCGACGCCAAGACCGCCTGCGCCTTCGCCGAGAAGGTCGCCGACGTCGGCTACGAGCTGGTGGAGGCGCCGGCGCCGAACCATGACGTGGCGGGCCTGGCCTACGCCCGCGGCCGGCTGCCGGTGCCGGTCAGCGAGCACGTCTACGGCTACCGCTGGGCGCTGGACCTGGTCGCCGCCGACGCCGTCGACGTCTTCAACGTCAGCGTGATCGCCATCGGCGGCATCACCCCGGCACGGCGGATCTTCGCCATCGCCGAGGCCGCCGGAAAAGCCTGCCTGGTCGGCACCACCCAGGAGCTGTCCGTCGGCACCGCGGCGGCCGCGCACGTGGCGATGGCGATGCCCGCCGTCACCCTGCCCAGCGACCCCGTCGGCCCCTTGCTGTACACCCGCGACGTGGTGAGCGACCCGGTGCGGTACGAGGGGGGCCACCTGTACGTGCCCGAAGGCCCCGGCCTGGGCATGCGGCTCGACCCGGAGCTGGTCGCGGCCGCGGCCGGCCCGCTGACCTGGGCCGCCACCAGCGCCCGGGGCGTCGTCGACCGGCAGGCGGGCGCCGTATGACGGGACACGGGCCGCCCGCGGCGCGCCCCGGCGACGGCGGCGGCGACCCGGCCGGGCGTTTCGCGGGCCGGGTCGCCCTGGTCACCGGCGGCGCACGCAACATCGGCCTGGCCATCGCCCGCCGGCTGGCGGCCGAGGGCGCCGCCGTGGCGGTCAACGGCCCGGACCCCGCCGAGACGGAGGCGGCCGTGGCGTCGCTGCGTGAAAGCGGCGCCCGGGCGCTCGCCACCCCCGGGGACGTCTCCGACGCCGCGCAGGTCGACGCCTGCGTCGCGCGCACGGCCGACGCGTTCGGCCGGCTCGACGTGCTCGTCAACAACGCGGCCGCCCCCCTGGCCGGGCGCGGCCCGCTGCTCGACCTCGACCCGGCGGACTGGGACCGCAGCTTCGCGGTCAACGCCCGCGGGGTGTTCCTCGCCACGGTGGCCGCCGCCCGGGCGATGGCGACCGGCTCGGCGATCGTCAACATCTCGTCCGTCGGGGCCGCCCGCGCCCACCGCGCCGCGGTCGCCTACGACGCCAGCAAGGGCGCCGTGGAGTCCATGACCCGGGCGACGGCGCTCGAACTGGCCCCCTGGGGGATCCGCGTCAACGCCGTCGCACCCGGCCCCGTGGCCAACGACCGGTTCGAGGCCCTCGACGCCGTCCGGCAGCGCGCCCGGATCCAGCCCGTTCCGCTGGGCCGCATGGGCGACGGCTCCGACGTCGCGGCGGCCGTCGCGTTCCTCGCCTCGGCGGACGCCGCCTTCATCACCGGCCAGGTGCTCACCGTCGACGGCGGGCTGAGCGCCCAGATCCGGCCCCCGGGCCTCGACGCCTCCCTGGACCTGCCGCACGCCCTCGCCGGGGCGCCGCGGCCGCGCCCCACCCACCCGCACGAAGGAACCACTCCATGAGCGAGACGCCCCAGGCCCCCCTCGACCCGGACGACCTGGCTGCTCTAGGCGCCGCCAGCACCGCCACGATCACCACCCAGCTCTTCGGCCACGGCCTGCGCAACACCTTTCTGGCCGGCGTGCAGCACGTGACCCCGCGGGCGCCCCGGCTGCTCGGCGAGGCGTTCACCCTGCGCTACATCCCGGCCCGCGAGGACATCGACACCCTCGACGTCTACGACGACTACGACCACCCGCAGCGCCGCGCCGTCGAAGAGGTCGGCCCCGGCCAGGTCCTCGTCGTGGACTGCCGGGGCCAGGGCAGAGCGGCGTCCGCGGGCCACATCCTGCTCACCCGCATGTCGGTGCGCGGCGCCGCCGGGTTCGTCACGGACGGCACCCTGCGCGACATGGAGGAGATCCGCCGGCTCCCGCTCCCGGTGTTCGCCACCGGAGCGTCCGCGATGACGAACCTCGCCCAGCACCACGCGGTCGACCTGCAAGTCCCGATCGGCTGCGGCGGAGTCGCCGTCTACCCGGGCGACCTGCTGGTCGGCGACGCGGACGGGGTGGTCTGCGTACCGCGCCACCTCGTCGCGGTGATTGCCCGGCAGGCGCGGGAGCAGGAGCGGCTGGAGACCTTCATCACCGGGCGCGTCGCCGAGGGGGCGCCGCTGCGCGGCACGTATCCACCGGACAGCGCCACCCGCCACGCCTACCGGCGGGAACAGGAGGCGCTGCCCGTCACCGAATGAACAAGCCGCCGCCGCGGGCGGTCCCCCGCGGCGGTCCGTCCGATCGGTTCACCCTCCGATGGAAGAAGGCGTCACCATGGTAATTCCCGCACGCCGCAAGCCCAGCAGAAGCCTCGTCCTCGTGGGTACGTCCCTCACCCTCGTCGGCGGGCTGCTGTCCTCCGCGGTGCCCGCCGCCACCGCCGCCCCGCCGGACGACGCCGAGGTGCGCGCGGACTTCGGCGCCGTGCCCCCCGGCACCGCCGCACCCGGCTGGACCGGTGACACCACGGGAGGGGAGGCGACGGTGCAGGACGTGCCCGGCACCGTCGACCGCAGCCTGCGGCTGCGGGACACCTCCACCACCGCGCCCGTCACCGCCGGCACCGGATTCGGCACCACCTCCGACACGGTGATCGCCGGGTTCCGGCTGCGCACGGCGCAGACGTCGGCCACGGTCGGCGTCCACCTCGACTCCGCCGCGGGCCACAGCGTGACCGTCGCCCTGGGCGACAAGGGCCGCTGGTACACCTACGACGGCGGCCGCCGGGTCCCGCTCGGCACGTACGAGCCGGACCGCTGGTACGACGTACGGCTCGTCGCCCGGCCCGGCGACGCCTCGGCGGACCTGTACGTCGACGGGGTGCGCACGGCGGCGGACCTGGCGTTCCGTACCCCCGCCGCCCCGCTGAACGGCATCCAGGCCGGCGTCTCCACCTCCGGCACCGGCACCGCCTGGCTGGACGACGTGCGCGTCGTCCCCGAGTCCGCCCCCGACGGCTGGCGGCAGCTCGGCACGGTCGCCCCGCGCACGGCGAAGGAGGTGGGCACGTCGAAGATCCTCGTCGGCGCCGAGACGCTGGACCGCGACTACGCCGACTACGACGCCTACGCCCCCTACCTGGGCAGGCTCGGCGCGACCGGCGCACGGATCCAGGGCGGCTGGGCGAAGACGGAGAAGACCCCGGGCACCTACGACTGGACCTGGCTCGACCACATCGTCGAGGACGCCGACCGGCGGGGCGTCAAGCCCTGGGTGCAGCTCTCGTACGGCAACGGCGCCTACCCCGGCGGCGGCGGCTCCGGCCTCGGCGGCCGGCTGCCGACCTCCCCGGAGGCGCTGGCCGCGTGGGACAGGTGGGTGACCGCCATGGTCGAGCGGTACAAGGACCGCGTCGACGAGTGGGAGGTCTGGAACGAGCCGGACGGCGGCGGCATCGACCCCGCCGACTACGCCGCCTTCTACGCCCGCACCGCCGCCATCGTCCGGGCCGAACAGCCCGACGCCGTCCTCTACGGAGGCGTGGTCACCTGGGTGAACTCCGACTACGTCGGGGAGTTCCTCGACCACCTGGCCGACGAGGACGGCATCGACCTCCTGGACGGGATCACCTACCACCCGTACCTGGCGAACCCGGACACGTACTGGATCTTCGACCGGGTCGACATGATCCGCGCGCACGCCGCCCGGCACGGGCTGGACGTCGAGGTCCGGCAGGGGGAGAACGGCGCGCCCAGCACGCCGGGCAGCTTCGGAGCCCTGGGCGACCTGGACTGGACGGAGCTGAGCCAGTCCAAGTGGTTCCTGCGCCGGGTGCTCAACGACCTCGGCCACGACGTCAGCACCAGCGTGTTCACCATCTCCGACCTGCACTATCCCTCGAAGGTCAACACCAAGGGCCTGCTGCAGACCAACACCGACAAGAGCATCCGCTACGCCAAGCCCTCCTACTACGCCGTCCAGACCGCCGCGTCCGTCTTCGACAGCACCATGAGCCCGCTCCCGGACTACGGGTGGACCGCGACCGGCGACGCGGATCTCACCCTCTACGCCTTCGAGAAGCGGGGCACCGGCCGCCAGGCCGTCGCCGTGTGGAACGGAACGGAGGTCCCGGGCGACAGCAACGAGCGCACTCCCGTCGACCTGACGGTCGAGAAGGGGGAGTTCAAGGACCCGGTCTACGTCGACGTGCGCACCGGCGCGGTCTTCGACATCCCCGACGCCGACTGGTCGGTCCGGGGCGACACGTACACCTTCACCGACGTGCCGGTCTACGACTCGCCCGTCCTCGTCGCGGACCGCTCGGCGGTCACCCTCTAGGCGCACTCGCGCAGGGCACTCACGCCCCTCGGTCCCCCGGGAGCCGCCGGCACCCGGGGGACCGTCGCCTTCCCCGACCTCGCGGCGTCATCGACGCGCCGATGCGCCCGGACCGTCCGGGGGAGACGTGACGCGGCGAGGAGGCTGCCGGATCCGCACCGGCAGCCTCCGGGGGCATGGCGTTGAGGGCGGAGGGGCGTCAGCCTCCCGCTGCGGAGCGCCAGTCGTCGAGTTCGTCCAGGGTGATGACACCCGGGTCGTTGTACACGCGGTCCAGGAAGTCCGGCGGGTTGTGCCGGCCGTCCTGGATGAAGTCGCCGCTCCACGTGGTGAACCAGCTCCAGTCCGCCTCGTACGCCCGCAGCAGCTCCGGGTCGGGGATCGAGCCGGTTTCGGTGAGGGCGACGAGCTTCTTGTCGCCGCCGAGCTCGACGAGCTTTTCGTACGTGGCGCTGACGGGCCCGTGGTCGCCGACGGGCGGGTACGTGTCGGCGCTGACGATGTCCACGGTGTCGTCGCCGGGGTACCACTCGGGGTCGACGGAGTTCCACACCCAGATCAGGTTGTGCAGACCGTGGTGGTTGACCATCCGGTCGTACATCAGGTTCCACAGTTCCTTGGCGGGTCCGGGGCCGTGGGCGCCCCACCAGAACCAGCCGCCCTCGGCCTCGTGCAGCGGGCGCCACAGCACGGGGACGCCCGCGTCCTTCAGGCGCAGCAGCTCGGCGGCGATGGCGTCGATGTCGCGCAGCAGCAGGCGGTAGTTCTCGGAGTCGGGGTGGGCCAGCGCCTCGGCCACGTTGAACGTGGTGGCGTCGGTGTAGAAGCCGCGCCACCACTCCTTGCCGGGCTCGTCGATCAGGCCGGTGGGGGCGTTCCAGTGCCAGGTGAAGGTGGTGATGCCGCCGCGCTCGTCCCAGGCGAGGGCGTTCTCGACCTCGGTGGAGGTGGTGCCGCGCTCGACGCGGCTGGGGGAGTAGTCCATCATGTCGAGCCCGGCGACGGCCGGGGTCTTGCCGACGTTGTCCTCCAGCCACGTGAGGGAGCCCATGTCCTGCTGGCCGCTGAGGATGTTCTCGCCGTAGTTCGCGGTGAGGTCGGCCAGCAGCTCGCGGGCCTCGGGGGTGGCGTCGGGGTCGACGGGGATGCCGGAGACCTGGTGCGGTGGGCGGGGCTCGCTGGGTGCGAGGCTGATGGCGTCGATGTCGTACCAGCCCCAGTTGCTGACGATGCCGACGGTGTTGCTGCCCTCTTCCAGCAGGACGCGCCCGGCCGGGACGGTGCTCCAGGACTCGGTTTGGGGCAGGACGACGTCGCCGGCGCCCTCGCCGTTGAGCCGCAGGGAGGTGGTCTTCTCCCCCGAGGGGGCGCGGTAGTGGAGGGTGAGGTCGTGCAGGCCCGCGGAGCTGTCGGGGACGGTGATGGTGAGCTTGTCCGTCCCGGTGTCGAAGCCGGTGACGTAGCCGGTGCCGGAGTAGCCCTCGACCGCGGTGTCGACGGTGACGCCGCTGAGTTCGCCGTCCTCGGCCTCGTAGACGGTCGGGGCGGCGGACGGGGGCGCGGGCTCCTCGGCCCCGGCGTTCGGCATGAGTAAGGCGGTAGAGAGCAGGCCGGCGACGCCGGCGGCGAGCACGGACAGGGCCGGTGCCGGACGGCGTCGCCCGCATAGTGATCTGATCATGACAATCTCCGGTGGTGGGGGGTGCGGTGTGGGTTGCACATCGCGGAATTGGGAGCGCTCCCATTCTTGTGACGTTAAAATCCTCTGTCAATACGGTGCACGGGAGTTGCCGTGCGGCGGCGCTCGACCGCGGCCGCCAGCGGCATCCGGTGGCGCGAAGTGACCGGCGGAGAGGTGTCGAATGCGCTCGTCGAGGCAGGTGGAGGGGAAGATCGGCCGGGTCGGCATCCGGGAGGTCGCCGCGACGGCGGGCGTGTCGATGACCACCGTCAGCAACGTCCTGAACCGTCCGCACATCGTCACCCCCGCCACGCGCCGCCGCGTCGAGGCCGCCATGGACGAGGTCGGCTACGTCCGCAACGGCGCCGCCCGGCAGTTGCGGGGTGCCCCCAGCCGCGTCGTCGGCTGCGTGGTGCTCGACACAGCGAACCCCTTCTACTCGGTTCTCGCGCGCGGTGCGGAGGACCGCGTCGCAGAGGAGGGATGCGTGCTCGTGCAGTGCAGCACGGACGTCCGGCCGGAGAGGGAGACCTACTTCCTGGGGCTCCTCCGCGAACAGGGCGTACGCGGAATCCTGGTCAACCCCGTCGGCGCCGGCCTTGACCACCTGGTGGACATCCAGCGGCAGGGGCCGCGGGGCATGCCCCTCGTGCTGCTGGACCACCCGCGCGGTGCGGCCGAGTTGTGCTCCGTCACCGTGGACAACGTCAGGGGCGGCGAACTCGCCGCCCGCCACCTGCTCGGCCTCGGCCACCGGCGACTGGCGTTCGTCCGCGCGACCCAGCCGGTGCGCAGCGTCACCGACCGGGCCGAGGGCGTCCGGCGCGCCCTTCGAACGGCCGGACACGACCCGGCGCGGGCTCTCGTCGAGGTCACCACCACCCAGCGGTCGACGGAGATCGACCTCATCGCCCGCCAGGTGGTCGAACGGCTCCTCGCCCACGCGCCGCGCCCCACCGGCGTGATCTGTTTCAACGACTTCACCGCACTCGCGCTGCTGCGGGGCATGCGGCAGCACGGCATCGAGGTGCCGGGAGAGATATCGGTCGTCGGCTACGACGACATCGATTTCGCCGCCGAGCTGTCCCCGGGCCTGACCACCATCCGGCAGCCGACGTACGCACTCGGGCGCACCGCCGCCGGACTTCTGCTCTCCGAGAACCAGTCCGGCCACCGCCATCGGGAGGTCGTCTTCCAGCCGGAGCTCGTCATCCGCGAATCCACCCGGCGCCCGCCCGCGTGACGGCGCCGGTCGCCGGGCCCGCACGTGGTGGATCCCACCTCGGCCCCGTGCCCTCGCCGTGCCGTCCGGCCGTCCCGGGCCCGGATCGCTTCGGGGCGGCTATTCCTCCCCGGAAGGTCTGACGTGCCACGGCTCCGTTTCACGGACCGGCGGTACTGGCCCGGTGACTTGCCGGTGTGCTTCTTGAAGACGACGCTCATGTGCTCGGAGTGGCTGAAGCCGAGCCCGTGTGTGATCTGCGGGAGCGTCCAGTCCGTCGAGGACAGCAACTCGGCGACGTGCGCCATCCGGACGCGCACGATCTCGCGGTGGACCGTCCGGCCCAGGCCCTTGGGGAACCGGTGGTTGAGCGCGCGCCGGGAGAGCCCGACGTGCCGGAGGACGGCGGTGACGCGAGGTTCTGGTCCGAGCGGTCGCGGATGAACCGCAGGGCCTCGGCGACGAAGGCGCCGCGACTTGGCAGAACGTGACGCTGGACCTGGCGCCGAGCGACGGCACGTTCCCGCTGCACCTCGTCTTCCCGGACGGTCCGGTGCGGGTCGACTGGAGGGAGTTCGGCAGGACCGCCGCCGAACCGGGGGCGTGTGCCACCCCCGACCGGCACGTGAAGGAGTCGCTCTCATGCGCGGAATCCGTGCTGGTTCGTCTGATGTCTCGTCATCCATGCAGAAGGACGTGCGTGCCAAGCACGCTACGCATCCATACTTCTGCCCAAGCGGACCGGCTCTGTCAGAACCTCGGCCGCGCTCATCTCGTCTGCCATGCGGGCAGCGAGTGTGGCTTCAGCGAGTCGGGGCGGAAGGGCCTCCCCGAACTTCAGGCCGCGCACGGCGCGCCCGTCGACTTCGGGCAGGCACAGTCTTTCTCGGGCGTCTGCGAAGGCCCGCTGCCGGGCCGCCGTGTCCTCGTCGTCCCGGAGGGGGATCCACTGGTCGTTGACGCGCCGATGGGGAGCCACCACGGTAGACAACGAGGCGGCCAACGTGGCGTTTGCGCGATGGCCTGCCCACGTCCACCAGCGGACGTCTCCCTCGGAGTGGCGAAGGATAACGGTCCCGCCGGGGTGGACGGTGTGGAGGTGCGTGTTGCGGGCCTCGGCGAGTTTGGCCTTGGCCCGTCCCGTCAGGCGGACCGGCGGGTTCTCGCCGAGCAGGACGTCGCGGGCGGCGCGGGTAAGGATGAAGGAGCGGATGCGCTCGGCTCCGAAGCCGCTCCACCGGGCGCGTCCACCCGCGTCGGAGGGCTCCACGAAACAGCGCTTGCGCTTCCAGTCAACGTACGTTACCAGCCAGCTGCGACCCGCGAGGAGCAGCTTGCGCGGGCCTTCGACCTCTTCGGTCAGCAGGTCGGGGTCGGTGCGGCCGATTTCGGTGCGGCCGTTGTACACGGTGAACTCCGGTGGAGCGGTGAACACCGCCGTCAGGTTCATGAAGTGACGGTGCCCGTAGCGGCGTTCGGCTTCGGGACCGATGAAGAGCAGCTCTCCGTCCAGTTCCAGGTATCCCTGCTCGACCAAGTGACGTGTGATCGGGGTCGCGCCCGGCCCGAAAGGGCCCATGCCGCCCCACCATTCGTGCCACAGATTCGTTCCGACTCGGTGTTCCTGCAGGCAGAGTGCCAGCAACTGCTGGGCCACCAGGTGGCGGGGCTCGGGGGGAGCGACCACGGGCTCCACCCAGCCACGGGCCCACTGCAGGAGCAGCGCCGCCGCGGAGAGCAACCCTTCGCTGCCCAGCGCCAGGAAGAGACAATTGCGTGTGGTGCCGGAACGGCGCCCGCTGCGGCCGAGACGCTGGAGGAACGAGGCGACGGTGTTCGGCGCGTCGAGCTGGATGACGCGGTCCAGATCTCCCACGTCGATGCCGAGTTCCAGGGTGCTGGTGGAGACGATCACGCAGTCGCGTGCGTCGGCGAAGGCGGCCTCGGCGCGTCGCCGCTCGTCCATCGACAGCGAAGCGTGCGACAGGAACGTGGTCACGCCCCGCAGGCGCAGCTGTTCGCCCAGTTCCTCGACCGCGCGCCGGCTTTCGCAGAAGACGAGCCGCTTCTCGCCGCGGTGCAGAGCCGTGATCACCGTCGCGGCGTTCGCGAGGGAGCCGACGTAGTCGAGTTCGATGTCTCCCGGGGGTGCTCCCTTGAGGGCTCGGTCTCCCGTCGACGGGACGGTGCCGGTGGGCGGAACGAGGTGAGGTGCCACCACGCGGGCGGGGCGTAGGGCCCGGCTCGATCCCTGTAGCCAGGTCAGCAGTTCCCCGGGATTGCCGATGGTGGCCGAGAGGCCGACCCGCTGAAGTGGCCGCCCGATGAGGCTGCTCAGTCGTTCCAGCACCGCCAGCAGGTGCCAGCCGCGGTCGTCACCTGCGAAGGCGTGCACCTCGTCGATCACCACGGCATGCAGTCCAGCGAAGAACGCCCGGTGGTCGACATGCGTGCTGACCAGCATGGATTCCAGGGACTCCGGTGTAGTCAGGAGGATGTCGGGGCGACCGGTGAGAATGCGGCGCCGTTGCCCCGTGGTCACGTCTCCGTGCCACAGCTCGGCGGTGCGGCCCACCCACGACGCGTACGCGCGCAGGCGAGGGTGCAGGTTGTTGAGCAGGGCCTTGAGCGGGCACACGTACAGCACGCTGGTGCCTTTCCAGCCGTGCCGGTTCATGCGGGTCAACAGCGGAAAAGCCGCTGCCTCGGTCTTTCCCCCCGCGGTGGGGGCGAGGAGCAGGGCGTCGTCACCGGCGAGGAGGGGCTTGATCGCGTCTTCCTGCAGGGGGCGTAGTGAGCGCCAGCCGAGGGTGTTGACGATGTGATGGCCGAGAACGGGGTCGAGGAGGTCGAACGGATCGGCCCTCTCTGTCACGACGGCTCCCGGTCAAGGTCTGCGTCGATGTTCAGTTTGACGTCCCCGGCGCCGGCGGCCGCGCTGCGTTCGGCCTCGTCGAGTTCCGAGGAGTGCAGCGTGAGCGCGTAGTGCGCCCTCGGGTCGAAGTCCGCGAACTCGTCGACCCGGTCCAGGACGTCGGCGACGAGCTTGCGGAGGTACAGGCGGGGAGCGACGCCGACTTTGCCGCCCAGGGACCCGGTGACCGCACGGGCCAGTTCGTCGAGGTAGCCGTCGTCCACGCGGCCGGTGATGCGCTCGGGGTGCCGGGCGGCTCCCGCGTACAGGTCCCGCACCTTGCGTCCGAGTTCGCCGAGCGACGTCAGGTCGAAACCGGGGAGGCGGAGCTGGACCGCGCGGGGGGAGTCGAAGCGAGGCTCGGTCGTGAAGTCCGTGGCCAGGCGCTGGGCCAGCGGGGCCAGACGCTGGATGCCCTGCTGTCCGTCGTAGAAGGCGGGGGTGCCGGTGACGACAAGGAACAGACCGGGGAAACGCGCCGCGTCGATCTCGTCGAGGAACTGGCGCAGCGCGTTGAGGGACTTCTCCCGCACGTCACCGCGGACGCGCTGGAGGGTTTCCACCTCGTCGAGGACGAGGAGCAGTCCGGGGTGACCGCAGTCCCGGAGGACTGTCAGCAAGCCTTGGAGGAAGCCGAGGGCGGCGAAGTGGTCGAGGTCGCCCCTGACGCCTGCCGCCCGCTTCGCGGAGGCCGCGACGGACCGCTGTCCGCCGAGCCAGGCGATCAGCGCCTCAGCATGCGCGCCGTCACCGTCCGCCACCGCCCGCCGGTAGCCGCGCAGCGCCGCGGAGAAGGCCGGTGTGGTTCGGGCGACCTCGGCGAGCCGGCGCTCCAGCAGCTCGTCGACCGCTTGGGCCAGTGCGGCCTCGTCGTCGTCGGCGATGTCGCCACCGTCGAGGACCTCCTCCTCCAGGGCGTAGAACCAGGAGTCGATGACCGGCCGGAGCGCGGACGGTTGGTGCGTGGCCGTGGTGAGGCGTTCGATGAGCCTGCGGTAGACGGTTTCCAGACGATGCAGGGGGGTTTCGGTCTCGGAGATCTGGACTTCGCTCACGGCGAGGCCGTTCCGCTTGGCCCGTTCGGCGAGCCAGCGGGCGAAGAACGTCTTGCCCGAGCCGTACTCGCCGCGCAGCGCGTGGAAGGCGGAGCCGCCCCGGGCCGCGGTGGCCAGGTCGTCGTCGAGGGCGGCTTCGAAGCGCTGCAGGCCGACGGCGAACAGCCCGAGGCCGGCCTGTGGCACCGTGCCACGCCGCAAGGCGTCGATCACGTCCCGCCTGCGCGCGGCGCTGACCTCGGGTCCAGGTGTCCCCATGTGGTCACTCTCCCAGGAACTGCTGGCCGAGCAGCGCCCTGTCCAGCTGGACGGTGCGTCCGGACTCGATCAGCTGGAGTACGGGGTAGCCGTCGATGTTGAGGAGGCGCTCCAGAACGGTGACGAATCGCTCCGGGTTGCGCTGCGACCTGCCGGTGGCCGTCTGGGCCGCGGCCGCCACCGCGCCGGGCGACAGCTTGCCGCCGGCCGCGACCAGCGCGTCGAGTGCGGCGGTGACCGCCTTGTCTTTCGGCGCCTGCCGCACGAACTTGCGCTGCTCCCGGTACGGAGGCGACTGTACGGTTCGCTCGCCCGCGGTGCCCTGGCCGGGCACCATGAAGATGCCTTCGCTCTGCGGCTCTGCCCGCTTCTTGCGCCGCGTGCCGCCCGGGGGCTCGGCGGGGGCGGCGGTGTCGGGCACGCTCTCGTCCCCGTCCCGCCACCAGCCGGGCGCGACCTGCTCGACCGGCAGCAGAGTCCAGCCCGAGGGGATCTGCTCGGCGTTCCGTACCAAGGTGATCACAGGTACGGTCACCTCGGCGAGGGAGGCGCCGCCGTGATACCCGGCCCTCCGGGTGGTGTAGCGGATGTCTTCACGCCACGGCAGGACGACCGGCCCGGCGCCGCCCTGCACGCGCGGACCGGCCACGTGGATCTCGCCGTCGCCGGGGGTGCCGGTACGCCAGCGGGCGCTCTCCGCCCTCTCTGCGTCGGTTCGTCCCTGCTCACGCGGGGAGCGGTCGAGAACGTGGCCGTGGTCGGACACGAGAACAACCGGCCGGCCGTATTGCTTCGCCGCGTTCAGCAGGTCGCGCAGTTTGCCGATATCGCCGACGGACCACCGGTCGCCGCTGCCTTCGCGGCCGTCGGCCAGCGCGTCATCGATGGTGTTGACGACGACGGCGACGACATCGTCGGTGGCAAGGACGTCGAGCAGTTCCGGTGCCAGCCGGTGACCGGGCGGGCCTTCGTAATCACCCTTGTGGAAGAGACGCGCCTGCCGATGACGCTTCTTCCAGAAGGCGGCGAATCCCGCCCGCTCCTTGTCCTGGCCCCCCACGGCCGGCTGGCCGCACAGGAGCGAGGTGCGGCTGCCCCTCGTCACGGACGGCAGCATCGACACCGCGGCCTGCCGCGCGGCCTCCGCGCCCGCCGGCGGGCTGGGCACCACTTCGGTCCAGCCCTGCCGGTCGAGTTCGTCCGCGAGCTGGACCGCTATGTCGGCACTCATGCCGTCCAGGACGATGATCAGCGGCCTGCCGCCGTCGCGGGCCAGCGGCGCGGCTGCCTCCGCGAGCACGTTCTCAATGAGCAGAGCCCCCGCGGGGGCCTGCTGGGACGCCGTTTCCGTCCATACGGCGAGCCTGCGGGCGAACGCCTCGTCGAGCCGCCCGCGGCGGGCACGGGCGGTTTCGATCAGCCGCTGGTACGCGACCGCGACGGACTGGTCCCAGGACATCTCTCCTTCGCACAGGATGCCCACGGCGAGGTCGGCCCAACTGGAGGAGGCCAGGTGCGTGCGCACACCCTGGGCCACCGACTCCACCGGCGGCAGCGGCGACTGCGTCCAGCGCACCAGGCGCACGGCGGTGCGTGCCATGTCGGTGGACTCGGCGTAGAGGCCGCTGAGGTGGTGCTCTGCCAGCTCCCGCAGGGCCGCCTCGGCGGGTTCCGCCGACCCGTCGAGGGCGGCGGCCAGGTGGCGCAGCCGGGCCTGATAGCCGGAGGGGAGCAGCCGGTCCGTACCGATGAGAGGACTGAGCCTGGCCTCGGCGGCGAGCCGGTCGGCGTGGTCGAGGACGTCAAGGGCGCGGTCGCGCGCTTCCCGCCGCTGCGGCCCGCTGCCTTCGGCCTGGGCGATCCAGCGCGTGAGCACCCCCGTGGCAGCGTCCGCGAAGGGCCGCAGCGCCTCGAAGGAGGAGAGCGCCGAGCCGAAGAGGGTGCCCAGGGCGAACCCGGCGGCCTCCGTCGCCGGTGCGGAAAGTGCGGCCGAAGCGAGCGCCCCCAGCGGCAGGGCGTCAGCGCCGCGCCCGTCGGCGGCGAGAGCCAGCAGCGTGGGCACGACCGGCCCTACGGACTGCTCCAGCCATTCGGCGACTCCGGTGCGCTCAGCGTCCGGCAACTCCGCGTAGCGCGCCGGGCCCGTAGGCGTACGCGACCAGCTGAACAGGGTGTCGGCGTCGAGGTCGAGAGTCTCGGAGGTGGTGTCGCCGAGTCCGAGACGGGCGGCGAGCAGTGCCCGCACCGCCCGGTCGCGGGTGAGGACGGCGCCCGCCCGCGGCCAGCCCTCGACCGGCTCGGCCTCCAGCAGCGCGTCAAGGAGCCAGCGCTCCCCGACCATGCGGCTGTCCAGGTCGGCGGCGCCGAAGATCTGCTTGACGATGTCGGCCCGGTCGACGGGCAGGGGATTGCGCCGTACGGCGTGCGCCCGCAGGTCCCAGCCCAGTTGGCCGGCGGGGACGTGCCCGGTGACGACGAGGACGCTGTCACCGCCCGGGTCCGCCTCGGCACGGTGACAGCGCCAGGCGTCGGCGATGCCGAGCAGGGAGTCCTGGTCGGTGACGTGCACGCGACGGGCCCGTCCCTCGATCTCGACGGTGAACTCCGTTTCCTCCCCCCGGTCTTCGTACGCGGCGTCGACCAGGACGAGCCGCCGTCCGCCGGCCCGCGGCAGCTCGGTTTGCAGGAGCACCTCGATAGCGCGCCGGCCTACGACGGGGCGTGCGGCCATCAGCGGGTGTCTCCGGCGTTCTCGCCGGTGGGCTCACCGCCGGTGTCGGACGCGGCGGCGGATCCCGGTACGTCCGGCGCCTGACGTACCGGGCCGCCGACAGGCTGCCAGATGATCTCCACCTCGGTGTCCGGATGAGCGGAGCGGAACTCCTCGATCTCCCGCCGCACGGCGGCCAGCTCGCTCGCCAGCAGCGTCTCCAGCGCGCTGTTCTCCCCGCCGATGACCCTGCGGGCGGCGCGGGCCGAAGAGCCCCCGCCCGCCGGGGTCGCCGAGTCCGTCCCGGAGGTCTGCCCGCCGCCGGGACGCGGGAGGAACGGCTGCGAGGGTACCGACGGATTCCCGTCCGTCAGCGGGACCCCTTCCGCGCCGGTGGCGGGCGGCTCCGGCGTCACCGGGGCCCCATTTTCCACCTTGAGCGCCGCTTCGACGATGGCCATACCGGCTTCCCGCGCATCGCGGAGCACCGGCACCAGCGACCGCTCGAACTCGGGAACGCGGGCAGCCTCGGCGAGCTGGGTGAGCAGCCGGCCGGCACGGTCCCCGATGCCGTCGTCCCTGTCCCTGAGGTTGCGCACGTTCTGCAGGACCCGCCAGTCGGTCTCGTCCAGTGCGTCCAGCACGCCCTTGGCGCTCGACATCGCGTGCGCCAGCTCCTTGTGGGGAGTCTCGTACGAGGCGGTGGCCAGCTCCTCCACCAGGGCGGTCGCGTCGGCCGGGTGCCGGCCGAGCCGGGCCAGCAGCCCGTGCGCTTCCCGCAGCACTGCAACACGCGGGGCGGTGCCGGCGCCGTCGAGACCGAGCAGAGCGGCGCGCCGGTCCAGCGTGGTGCGGACGCCCTGCACGTTCTCTTCGAACTCCTTCGCCTTGGCGCGGACGTCCTCCGCGAGCTGGTTGACGTTTCGCGCGTACGGGCTCGGCTTGGACGGGACCCCGAACAGGCGCGCGGCCTGGTCCCTGGCGGCCTCGTACGCGTCCTTCCCGGGCAGCGGCTGGGAGCGCAGCGCCCATCCGTGCCCGATCGCCATCAGGTCGGGTGCCGCCTTCTCCGGGCCGGAGTGGAACACCCACGCCCGGTCGTCGAGCAGGGCGTACACGGCGATGAGGAAGTTCGCGGTCTGCTTGTCGAGGCCGGTGTAACCGAGGTCGTCGGCGATCCAGCGGCGGATGTGCTCGACGTCGAGAGGACCTCGCTCCCCGTTCCTGGCCGCGGCCTGGTTGATGCGGCTGCGCCAGTCCGACCGCAGGACGAGCGGCCCGTCGTGGACGGTGCCGACCTCCAGGGGCTCCACGATGCGCTTGACCACGGCCCCGTTCTGGGAGGTGTCGATGTCGACGCGCCCGTCCGTGTCCATGGCCCGCGTGACCCACTCCAGGGCGGTCCGCAGCTCGCCCGTGGTGACGGCCTTGCGCTGCCCGCGAGAGTCGGGGCCGAAGTCCGGGTGCTTGTCGTACAGCGCGCCGAAGACGCCGTCGGCGAGGTGGAGCACGTTGTCGGCGAACGACTTGCCGCCCTCGGGCTCGGGGCGCTGGAACGTCGGCAGCAGGGACAGTACGTGGCGGCCGTCGACCACTTCGGCGGCTTTGGTGTCCTCCTGGGGCTGGGAGATGCCGTACACCTCGCCGAGCGCGTCCACCAGTGTGCTGGTGAGCGCCTCACGGCCCAGCTCCAGCTGGCGCCGCGCCTTCTCGCGGTCGTCGGGGGCGTAGTTGCGCGTGTAGTCGCCCAGCCGGTTGCGCTCCAGCAGGTACGAGATCCGCATCAGCCGCCCGAGCTGGACCTTGCGGTGCTCGGAGAAGAAGTCGGGCAGCCACACCAGGGTGGGTGCGTCGACGCCGCTCTGCTGGAGTTCCTTGACCCGCTGGTAGTCGTACGTGGGGTAGCCGCCGTCCTCGTCGAAGGGGTAGTCGACGACGAACCGGACGTTGCCCTCGGTGAGGGGCGTGAACTGCTCGTCGGGCAGCTTCTGCGTGTCGCGTACGTTCCCGAAGACGAACTCCACGGTGCGCTTGGTGCCCCGCCAGACGATGTCCTTCTCGTCGATGATGTGCCCCTGCCGGACGCCGAAGAGTTCCCACAGCCGGTCGCGGACCCACACGCGGCGCGCGCCGTCCTTGTCCTCTCCGGCCACGGCGTCGAGCAGGGGCTCGATGTCCAGGTCGGAGAGGTGCATCGAGAAGACGGGGTCGGTCTCGCCCTCGGTGCGCACCTCGGTGGGGAACTGGCCCTGCAGCGACCGCATCCGCACCACGACCTTGTCGCCCACGGGCACGGTCCGCGAGTGGACGGAGCCGTGGTTGAGGGCGGCGAGCCGGGCACCGGTCAGCCTGCGCAGCGCGGGTACCCGGGGGGCGAGCGCGGCGAGCAGCATGGTCTTGACGAAGAGTTCGTCGGCGCGGAATTCGGGGAGGTCCGCCTGCCCGTACTTCTCCAGGAGGAACTGGTGGGCCTTGGCCTGGAACTTCTCGGCCGCCTTCGCCTCGTGTTTGAGTTCGTCGGTGAACGCGGCCCCGGTGCCGTCGTTGAGCACGTCCCAGAGGTCGCCGAGCGGGATGAGCCGGCCGAGCGGGGCATCCGCGTTGTTCTCCAGCAGCTGCTGGACGATCTTCAGACCGCTGCGCTCCCGCTGGAGCGCCCCGGAGAGCGCGACGAGCACGTTCAGCAGCGCGGGCGAGAGCGGATAGACAGCACGGAAGTCGTCCCAGTCGGCGTGCGTGACGCCCTTGTCGTCGAGCAGGATGTCCTTGACCTGCTGATTCGACGTGTCGATGCGGGCGAAGGCGGCTTCCACCACCGCTTCCTGCCCCGGCTTGGGCTTGAGCACCCGCTTCTTGATGATCTCCGGGAGGTTACGGTCCTCCAGGTTGATGACGGTGAACCGCTCCTTGAGGTACTCCAGCGCCTGTTCCATGTTTTGCACGTCGGAGCCGAGGATGTCCTTGCCGACGAGCTGGGACAGGTCCCGCTGGCGGGAGATGAAGGAGACGAGCGGCACGGGCCGGTCGGGATTGTCCGATTCGATGAGCTTGACGAGCTTCTGGATCTCCTCGTTCACCCAGGTGCGGTCACGCATCCGGGCCTGGAGCCAGAGGATCAGCTCGTCGAGGAACAGCACCACCCCGTCGTAACCCAGCGAACGGGCGTGCTTGCTGATCTCGCTGAGACCGTCGTCCAGGGAGACGTACGCGTCCGCGCTCCCGGCCGCGGTCGCCGCGTACGACTTCATGGGCCCGCTGATGAGAGCGGACACCAGGCGCTCGCGGCGCTCGTCACCGGCGGGAGCCTTGAAGGCCGCTGTGAGGTCGGCGCCGGTCCAGGAGGCGGCGGGCGCGGAACCGATGGGCGCGACCCCGTCCTCGGCGGGTGCCGCCGCGCCGGTGGGGAGCATCCGGGCGAACGCCTCGTCGCCCACCGAATCCCACATGGCGCGGGCGTCGGCCAGCAGCGCGTCCGACTTGTACACCGAGGGGGTGGACTCGTCGGGATGCCGGTCGCGGACGACCTTGACGTAGCCGCCGAGCAGCGCGGACTCCAGGTTCGCCGCCCCGATCAGGTGGTAGGGCACCATGAGGAACTTCCGGCCGGGCAGCCAGTCGGCGTGCTCGGCGATCACCTCGCGCAGCCGGGGCTTGCCGAGGGCGGCGGGGTCGCCGTTGAGCACGGAGTGCAGCACGGTGAGGAAGTGGCTCTTGCCGGACCCGAAGGAGCCGTGCAGGTAGGCGGCGTACGAAGATCCTTTCCGGACGGCGCCGCGCACCAGCCTCAGAGCCTTGTCGAACTCCTTGGCCAGCAGCTCGGTGACGACGTATTCGTCCACCGAGCCGGCCGTGGCATCGCCGAATCCGCGGGACAGCTCGACCTTGTAATCGCCTGCGTGGGCGTCCTCCTTGATGTCGAGAACGTCCCGCAGTACGACGTTGCTCCCCTTGCCCATCAACCGCTCCCGCTACCCGCAGCGTCCCGCCCGGCCGTCCGGCCGGACCCCCGGCGAAGCCCAGCAGCCACCTGCGCTCCGCCCTCACGCCACCATCTTGCCAGCCGTGGGGGTGGGGTGAGGGCAGTGCGGGGAGTGAGGCGGTCCGGTCTGGGTCACGGTTTCTGAGATTCGCCGTGTGATGTCGCATGGCCCAGTCCTGTGGGCTGCGGAGACGGTCGACGCGGGCGACTCCACTCGAAGATCACCAGTAGTCCAGCCCTCGGGCAGGGCGGCGGGTGCAGAGACGCCTGGGCCGCACCCCTCTCTGTACGCTATCGTGTACGTCATGAGGACGATGAGTGTCACCGAACTGCGCGCCGGACTCGCTGACGCCCTCGATGCGGTCGAAAACGACGCCGAGGAGCTGGTGATCACCCGAGCCGGCCATGAGCCGATGGTCGTCGTCTCGCTCGCCGAGTACGAGGCGCTGAAGGAGACCGACTACCTGCTGCGGTCGCCCGCGATGGCGGAGCGGCTGCGCAGGTCGATCGAGCAGGATCGTGCGGGCCGGGGCACGGTCCGTGAGCTGGTGGACCCCGATGATCCGCCCGCGCAGGGCGCCGCGTGAAGGTGCTGTTCCTCGACGACGGCTGGAGCGATTACCTGTGGTGGCAGACAAATGACCGAAAGCTGCTGAAGCGGGTCAACCAGCTCATTGCCGACATCGATCGCAACGGCCATGAGGGGATCGGCAAACCCGAGCCGCTGCGGAACGACCTCTCCGGCTACTGGTCGCGGCGCATCAACTCCGAACACCGACTGGTGTACCGCATCGACGAGGACGACGTCATTCACGTCGTGGCATGTCGTTTCCACTACGAGAGGTGAGGGGCAGCCGACGCCGGTGAGGGCATGCCCGGGGGCGGGCAAGGTCTTCGCCGCCGGCCGGGGGGACCCGGGCGGCGGCGAAGTCGACGACAACTGATGGTCTTCGAGTGGAGTCGCCCGCACGTCGACCGTCTCCGCAGCCCACAAGGCTGGGCCAGGCGACATCACACGGCAAATCTCAGCAGGCGTCCGCGGCGTCCTCCACCGGGTCGTCGTCCTCGGCCGCGGCAGCTGCGGCCGAGGCGGCCAGACGGTGTCCGCGGGACTCCGCCACCCGCAGGATGTCGCCGAGGCACTCGGCGAGGCGGATGGCCGCGTAGCGCACCTCGACGTTCGGGACGCAGGGGTTGTCGAGCACCCGCCGGGCGCAGACGAGTGCCTCTGTGCCCGCGTCCATCTGCAGGGACTCGGTCTCGTCGGCGAGAGCTGAGAGGTACCCGCCCTTGTCGGCGGGGGCCAGGAAACAGGGTTTGCCTTCGGCGGAGAGCCAGGGCAGGAGGCGGAGGTGGGTGGGCGGCTCCATCAGTCGGCCGTCTTCCCGGAAGGGATGCGGAAGATAAGGTCATGCATGTCGACGCTCCTTGTCAGCGTTGGCCGCGCCCCGGGAGGTCTCATCCACCTCGCCGGGGTCTTTCTGTTCACGACCATACCCTCAACTGCGTCCCTCTGCACCCTACTGCGTTCCACCGCGTTCCGACGCGTCAGAACGCGTCCTGCTACTGCATAGCGCGTTCGAGTGCGCCACCGTGAAGGGGTGACAGAGATTCCCCGGTACGAGTACGTGAAGCTCGCGGATGCCATCGCCGCCGACATCGCGTCCGGCAAGCTGTCGCCGGGCGCCGCGCTCCCGGGTGAGCGGGCCATGACGGAACTGCACGGCGTGAGCATCGGCACGGTGCGTCGTGCCATCGTGGAGCTGCGAAGACGCGGGCTCGTCGCCACCCTGCCGGCGAAGGGAACCTACGTCATCGGGAAAGCGGGATCTCCCGGCGACGGGACCGAGGGGGACGGGCCCGACTGAACGGCCCGCCCCACCGCGATCCCGCTACTCGGCGGCCTTCGCGCGTCCGCGGCCCCGCTTCTCGGGGCGCCAGGCGCGGAGGTCGGCCGTCGAGAGGCCGCGGTCCGCGCACCCGACGTTCAGCGCGGTCTGGAACTCGCGGGCGGGGTTGTCGCCCCACTCCTCGTCGTGCTCGTCGTACCACTGGTGAACCCAGGGCATGATCTCCTGCAACCCGGCCAGAAGAGGAACGAACCGGGGGTCCTCCTTTGCCCAGCCGTCCTGGGAGACGCGGTCGGTGATGAGGTTCACGACGGCCTCGGCCTGGTCGCGGTGGTTCCAGCCGGCCCAGCCGAGGAGGAGCGAGGGGTCGCCGTCGGTGGAAGCCCCGGGATAGGAGATGAACCGCTCCTTCGGCACGTCGAGCTTGCCCCGGTTTGACCAGAAGGAGTGCCTGAGGAAGTCGGCTCCCGCGTACTTCGGCGGAACCGTGATCTCATGCCGCTCCCCGTCGTCGTCTTCCTCCCGCTGCTGCTCCCAGACCCGCTCCCACTGCGCACGCTTGCGGAGGCCGGTCTCCTTGTAGCGGAGGGCGGCGAGGTAGGGGACGTGCTCGGGCTCGATGACGGACTGGAGCACGGTGGCGAGGGGAGCGTCGGGGTTGCCGAGGTGATCGGCGGCGTAGAGCGCGGCGACGGCCTGGACGTCCTTGTCGTGCCGCAGGGCATCGGCGAGCTGGTAGATGGTGAGGGTGCGGGGCGCGGTGTACTCGCCACGCTCCCCGAACCACAGCTCCTTGCGCTCAGCCGCGTCCAGCAACCACGTGCGCAGAGCGGCGGCCTCCCGCTTGTCCCACTCTTCGGTGGACCACCGGCGCTTGTACTCGGGGCGCTCGATCAGCCGGATGTCCTTGTTCGACGTGATGATGTCGAGCCGGGCCTGCACGACCTTCTTGTATGCCTCTGGCCATTCCGCCGGGATCTCGGAGACGGCGGTGTCGGTGGACCTGTGCCGGTCGAACCAGGCAGTCTCGGCCTTGCCGTCGTCGACGTCCCTCTTCAGCAGGATCTCAAAGGCGCGCTGGCCGAGCGCGAGATGCGGAACGTCGGCGTCGGTCAGCTCGGCGGGCTCGCCAGGCAGAGTGGTGGCCGCCACCTCTTTGGGGGTGAGGAGGCCGTATGCCCCGTAGACGGTCCAGTCCAGCTCTTCCTGAAGCAGGATCATCCGAGCACGGATCTGGCGCTGGGCGGCTCGGGCCTCGTTCAGCGCGGTCCGGGTAGGGACACTGGACGCTGTGATGTTGTCGGGTTCGTGCTTGGCCAGTTCCTTCGCAAGCCGGTCCAGCTCGCTGGCGAAGGGGAGGGGGAGAGTTTCAGGAACGGGGAACTCCTGAAGCTTGGTGCCCGTGAACTCATAGAACCGTTCCCACTCTTGAGACTTGAACCCCTCGTTAACACCTTGGCTTCCCTTGTCGTGGCTCACCTGCTTCAGCCAGAAGCAGGCGGTCGAAGAGTTGAGCGCGCCCATCAGCTCCAGGTGCTGCTCCTCGCTGACCCCTTCCGGCAGCTTGATCACCGGCGCGGACCTGTTGAAGACCTTCCCGCCACGGTCCAACACGAAGTGGTTATGCGTGGCGACAAAGGAGAAGGAGATGAGTGCAGGCGCATTCGTGCGATCCCACGACAACATGATGTGTTCGTGCCATGCCATGCCTCGGTCTTCGCGAGTCTTCCCGAAGGTCAACCCCGCCCTCAAGTTGCTTCGGTACGGCCAGAAGAGCGCGGTATTCTGTAGTGTGCCGTCGGCCGTTTCATTTCGATATGGCCACAGCACAACCGTGTTCGTGCTGATGGCCCAATCCCTGAGGGCGTCACCCGTGACGAGGGTCTTGTGGGCCGCTTGATGTTGTTTCCAGAGGGTGGGGAGGTGTTCGGCAGCGAAAACATCGTCCTCGCCCAAGATGTCATGAAACCCGGTGGACTCGATGACGTCCTTCAGTTGGCGGACGCCACGGCTTTCTACCGTCTCAATCACTGCACCCGCGCCTCCCCCGCTGAGTGACCACGGAAAGAACGCAAAACGCGCCCGTTCCGCATCCTCGACACTTACCCACTCCGATTCGCTACCCGGCCTCTTCACCTGCTCTGTGATCGCGAGCCAAACTGGCCCAAGGGCGCCATCCTCCGGAATGCTGGCCTCACCCCGCACGCCCAGCACCGCGCGAATCGGCCTCGCTTGCCGAGTCACCTGGTTCCGTCCCGCAAGGATCACCGTCGGTGTACCATGCCCCGGAATATAGGCTCCCGACGTATCGATGATGTGGGTAAGGTCCACGCCGCCGAAGTCGCGCTTGTGCTTGGTCTTCGGGTCCTTGTAAGGCCGACCGTGGAAGAACGACTCGATGAGGACCTTCCCGAACTCCCGCTTCATGAAGGAGTTCGCCGTGATCTGCCCGGTGAAGCCCCCGTCCTGACTGCTGCCCCCGGCTCGCAGCGCCAGCTCGAAAATCCTCTGCGCGAACGGCACCGTCAACGCGTACTTTCCCGAGCAAGCCCAGTACACATTCCGGTAGTTCAGGTTCTCCTGCTTGTCCTTCACCGTGATATACGGCGGGTTCGCCACCACCACGTGGTACGACCCCCGCCCCAGCAGGTCCACCTCCCGCACGTACTCCTTCACGTCCTCCGTCCGGTACGTGAAGACCTCGCGCTCCGCGTCGTCCAGCGTCGGGTCCGCCTCCTGGCCCGCCTCCCGGCCGTGCAGCAGCGAATCGCCCACCGCCACCCTGATCGGCATGGCCGGCGCTCCCCGCAGCTCCCGTACCCCGCCCGCCTGCAACGCCGCGACGAGCAGGCGGAAGCGGGCGATGGAGACCGCGTACGGGTTCTTGTCGGCGCCGTGGACGGATTCCAGGGCGCGGCGGATGAGGACCCAGCGGTCCGTGCCGGGTTCCAGTTCGCGCCACTTGTCGAAGACGCGCTGGAACAGGCCGAGCAGGAAGTGGCCGGAGCCGCAGGCCGGGTCGATGCAGCGCAGGCCCCTTACCTGGCCGTCGTCGTCCGCCTCGCCCCGCCAGCCCACCGGATTGTGCTTCCAGAGCGGGTCGAGGCCGAACTCTTCCACTGCCGGCTCCAGCGTCAGGTCGAGGATGAACTCCTCCACGAAGACGGGGGTCTGGAGCAGGGCGTACGTCTTGCGGGCGTGTTCGGAGAGGTGCTGGTACAGGTCGCCGAGAAAACGGGTGTCCAGCTTCGCGTCGGAGAAGTTGTGGCGGATCTCGCCGTCGGCGCCGCGCTCGCGCCAGAAGGCCAGCAGGCGGCTGGCGGCGGTGTACGACGGGGTGACCTCCCACAGCGGGTTGAAGCGCTTGTCGAAGAGGCCCGCCGCTGTGGGGTGGGCGTCGCGGAGTTCGTGGAAGGCGGCGAGCAGCCAGTCGCGGTCGTTGTGGGCCGGGTGCGTGCGGAAGTAGTCGTCGTAGCGGTCCTGTGCCTCGGCCAGCCGCTCGTCCGGGCCGGAGAGCCAGGCGTCCGGGATCAGGCCGTTGTCCTCGCTGAACCGGACGAAGACGCAGGCCAGGACCCAGGCGGCGGCGATCTGCACCAGGCGCTCGTCGAGCCACGACTCGTAGGAGGCGGCCATACGTTCCGACTCCTTCGCGCGGGCGTACTCGGCCTTGAGGTCGGTGGCGAACTCCTCCAGTTGCGCCCGCTCCCCGAGGTCCCGCTCCAGCAGCGTTACCTGCCGTTGCAGATCCTTGAGCAGCGCGTCATGGTTCAGCGGCGTAGCCGCCGAACCTGCCTCGGCGGTCCGGGTTTTCTCCGTCGACACCGGCGAACCCTTCTCTTTCAGACATTTCGACCGTACGGGATAGTGCGTAGCCATACTGCCAGCCCGGCTCCGCCGGCTTTCCGTAACCCGCGCACCACACCCCCGCCCCTGCCGGTACGCATCCCGGGCCCGCGCGGGCGGGCTCGCGTCAGCCGCTGCCCGCCAACGCTCCTGCCTTTGCGGACCCGTTCCGCAGGTCCTTCAGGGACAGACGGTCGAGGACCGCCCACTCGCTCACCCGGTCGACGACGTCCACCGTCCGTCCGTCCAGTGCCGGCGACGCCTCCGGGTCCTCCATGGGGACCAGCAGCCACAGGCCGTGCGGGGTGTCCGCCGGACGCCTGGCGGCCCCCTGTAGCGCGACCAGAAGCTCACGGCCGCCGGCGTCCCAGTAGCGGGCGGTGAGCGCGGCCTCGTGCAGGAGGAGCACCGTACGCGGGCCCGACTGTTCCGCCAGGGCGACGGCACGCGCGACGACCCGCTCGGACGCGGCCCGCGCGTAGGAGGAGAGGCCCGCTCCGAGAGAGCCCGAGGTGGTGAACGTGCCGTCCGCGCGCAGCAGCGCCTGCCATTCGACCCCCTGCTCTTCGGCCAGCTGCCGCAGCGCCGTCAGGAAGAGGTCGTCGAGGGAGACGGGCACGACGCCGAACCGCTCCGCCAGTCGGGCCGCCACGTCCGGCAGCTCGGCGCCCCTGAGGGTGAGGGCGAGGAAGCCGCCGCGCCGGTGTGCCGCCCGCAGCCGCGCCTCCAGCACCCGGCGCGGGTCCCGTCCCAGGTCCCGGTGTGCCGCTGCCATCAGCGCTTCTGTGCGGACCGGCTCCGAGACCGTCGGCCCGGCGCTCTCCCCGGCCGTGCCGCGCACCTTGGGCATGAACCGCTTGCGCTGGCTGTCGTACGCGAGCGGGAACTCCGCCTCGGCCAGCGCCTCGTCCAGCTCCACGTACGTGATGTCTGTCAATGCCGTGAGCCCGGGGAACCGGACGCGGATCCGGGTGAGGAGGTCCGCGGTGCTGATGCCGCCGTCGCGCACTCCCGCGGGCGCCTGGGAGATGCGAAGCGCCCGGACCAGACTCAGATCCAGCGGGAAGAGTTCCAGGCGCGGCGAGACGGCGACGCCCCCGGCCATGGCCGCCGCGAGATCGACGAGGCGGGTGTCGGCCAGCGTCGCCAGTCCTTCCGGGGCGGGCACCGCCCGGAGTTCGCGCAGGACCGTCGCCCGCCCCGGCAACGGTTCCAGGTCGGCGATCCGGCGTGCCGCCTCGCCGAGCGCGGTCGCGTAGTCGGCCAGTTCCGCGGGCGTCGGCTCCTCGGTGTCGGGCAGGTCCTCCAGAGCGAGTACCACCCGTCCACCCCGCCGCAGGACGGCCAGCCGGGCAGCGGTGTCCTCGGCGCCGGGGCCGGCGTCCTCGTCCCGTTTGCGGGCTTCGGTGTCCGCGGCGGCCCGGACCACGGCCATGGCCTGGGCCAGGGTGTCGGCGGGAGCGCCGTCGCCCGCCCCGTGCCGGGCACGCAGCTCGGCGGCCAGTTCCCCGGCGGTCATGACCCTGCCCTGCTCGGAGAGCACGGCCACCAGTTCCCTGCGGATGCGGGCCAGCCAGGGCAGGGCGGCCCACTGCCCGATCGCGGCCAACTGGTGCTGAGAGACGGTGGGCTGACTGATCCCCAGGGCCCTGGCGATGGCGGGCTGGGCCGGCCACGGTTCCAGTCGCTCGCCGCCCGGGAGTTGCAGCGTGGCGAGCACGACGTCGCGTCGGGGCTTCGCACGGCTCTTTCCCTCGGGGGGCATGAGCCGGGCGGCCAGCGTCTCGACCGACTCCAGGGCCTCCTCCGGGGCGTCCGCCGGGACCGCCGCCGGCGTGCGGGGGGCGGGGCGCCTGCGCAGGACCTGCGTCCACTGGCGGTGGCGGCGGTTGAGTTCCTTGCGCACCACGTTGCCGGCGCCGCGGGCGCGGGCGATGGTGTGCGGCGGGATATCGAGGAGGGCCTTCACCGTCGAGGCGTTGAGGGCGGCGGCGACGGATACGGCGCGTGGAGACAGGCCCGCGGCCTCCAGCGGCGTCTCCAGATCCGCGGCCGTGGCGGCCTGCTCCCGTACGTCCTCGATGTCCTCGCCCGTCAGGCGCACTGTGGCAGGCGTGGTGGCCGGCCGCGCCGCATCCGCGGTGCGGAACAGCCGGCGCCACTCCTCCTGCATCTCGTGCAGACTGTCGAAGCGCTGCTCGACGTCGCGGTGCAGAGCGCGCCGGAAGAAGTCCGTCAGGCCGCCGCTGAGCGACTGGTCGAACAACTCGCGGGCGACGTACAGCTCGGCGTCCGGCACGGTGAGCGGGTCGCTCTGGCCGTCGCCCCACACCGGGCGCTCGCCCGAGGCCATCTCGTGCAGGGTCACCGCGGCGGCGTATCGCTCGGCGTGGTCGTCGTAGCGCTCGCGTCCGCTGCCGCCCAGGAAGGGGTCGAGGTATCCGCGGGTACCCGCTCGGATGTCCAGGTCGGACGCGTCCGCCAGGGAGAAGTCGAACAGCATCAGCTGCCAGGAACCGTCGTTGCGCTTGAACAGGCCCAGGTTGTCAGGCTTGATGTCGCGGTGGCGCACCCCGCGGGCGGCGAGGCTGTCCAAGGCGTCGAAGAGGTCCTTGCCGAAGCGCTCAAGCTGCTCGTAGCCGAGGGGCCCGTGCGCACGGAGCCGCGAGCCGAGACTGACCGGGTCCTGGTCGTCAGCAGAGCGGAAGCCGCCCGCGTACTCGATCTCCAGGATCGTGTGCCCGCTGATCTCCCGGGGCTCGGCAAGCAGCTTGACGACGCGGCCGCCGCCCACCTCCTTGAGCGCCGTGGCCTCCGCGTACAGGCGGGCGTCCTTCTCACGGTCCAGCGCCACCTTGAAGACCCGGGGGGAGTCCGTATCGGCACCCGGCTCGTCCACCGCAGGCCGTACCAGCAGCGCACGGGCGGTAGCACCGGTGCCGAGCACTCGCACGACCGTCCACCTGCCGTCAAGACGCTGGCCCTGCTGGGCCGTCAGGGGATCCGCGGACGCTACGCCCGGTACTTCGGGCGGGACGCTGTCGGCTTCCGCCGCGTCCAGCAGGCGCAGGAACTCGTCTGCCGAGGGCAGGCGGTCGCGCACGTCGGCCGCGGTGGCCTGGAAGATCAGGGAATCTATGGCGGTGGATACGCCGTCGGCGACCGCGTAGAGGTGCAGTCCGCCCTCTTCTCTCAGCCGGTCCTTGAGGGCGGTGCGGCGGTCGGCCGGCGGGCTTCCGGCGAGCAGCAGGTACGCGAGGCTGCCCAGCCCGAAGACGTCGAGATCGACCGGATCGGCGAACTCCTGGTCGGTTTCGGGGGCGAGGTACACCTCCGCGCTGTCCGCGATCATCTCCGCGTCAAGCGGCGTGTCTCCGAGTGTGCGGCCGAGGCTGGTCTCGAAGTCACGGGCGGCGGTCTGCCAGTCCGCGATCTGCAGGACCGGATTTCTGCCGTCTTCCTTCGACGAGACGTACACCGAGCGTGCGGACAGGGCCCGGTGGTAGAGGGACCGGTTGTGTGCGTAGCGCACCGCCTCGGCGAGCTGTCGCACCAGGTCCAGGCGGACCTCGGGCGACAGCAGGCCGCCGTACGCGTCGAGGTAGGCGTCGAGTTGCAGGTCTGAAGGGCGGTGCCGGAACAGGATCGCCGGGCCGCTGACGTGCTCGCGGATCTGTGTGGCCTGCACGATGCCGCGGTGGTTGATGCCCTGCAGCACCTGGTACTCGCGGCGCGCGGCGCGGTCGACCTTGCGCCGTTGCTCCTGCGATGCGGCCTCGCCGGCCAGGTAGATCCGCACCCGGCCGCTTTCCTGGACCAGCCCGTCGTCCCGATGCGCGAACCGGTCCTCCCAGCCGGGGCCGCCGTCGAGGGCGCGCGGTTCGAGGCGCCAGTCGTCTCCGAAGCGCAGATGGGCGGTGGAGTGGCTGATCCCGATGCGCTTCATGAGTTCTTCGAGGAGCCGGCTGGCCTGCGGGGTGACCCGCCAGCTCTCGCGCTCGGGCGGCAGGCTCAGCAGTCCGTCCCAGATTCCCGGCAGCCCGCTCTCCACATCGTTGCGCCCGTAGACCGCAATCCGCTGGAACTCGTCGAGTCCGCTCACGAGGCCGGTGCCGTGCAGGAAGACGGCCGGCTTGATGAACGGAACCCGCCTGGGGTCCTCGCCCGCGGCGCGTGCCGCCCGGGTGAGCTGCCCCTTGAGTTCTTTGGCCTTGAGGTCGGTGAGGTGGAGTGGGTTCTTGAGTGAGCGCACTCGGTCGTCGTGGAACCGCCAGGTGTCCCCGTGATTCACCACCCGGCCCGGATGTCCCTTCAGCTCCACCAGATAGAGCCCGCCGGGCACCGCGATCAGCAGGTCGCACTCGTTCACCCGGCCGGAGGGGCCGGTGAACTGGAACGTCGCCCAGGCCCGGTAGGGCTCGGCTGGGGGCATCAGCTGCCGGACGTGCTCCAGCCCCTCCTGCTCCCAGGGGTACGGGGAGCGCCGCGGCTGGAACCATCGTTCGCGGTCCGCAGAGGTGCCAGTCGGCTCGGCCGGTCGGGCGGGCGGGGTCACCGAGACCTCCTGACAAGGGCGAGTTGGTACGGAAGACGAGTGCAGTGAGTCCGTTTTGGGGCTTTGGGCGGGAGAGTGTCACACATAATCCTGTTTGGGGATCTTGGTCACCTCACTCAAAGCCCTGGATGTCGCATTCTAACTGGGCGATCAAGCGCTGCACCGACGTCGTCCGACCGCAAGCCTGTCCGGCGATCGGGCCCGGTGGTCCCGGTGGCGGTGAGCACGACGTCGGCAGTCCGGCGGGTGGCCGCGGTGGGCGGTGTCCGTGCGGGAAAGCGGTTGCGGTGGGTGAGGATCCGGTTACGGCTACCACGGACCGGGGTCGCTCGGGAAGAATGCGCTGCGATGAGCACACCCGAATCCGCGCGGCACGGGGGCGGGCACGGCCCCTTCGCCCACCTCACGGTTCCCCATGCCGCCCGCTACCGGCAGGTGATGGCCGTCTTCACCGCGGCCAAGGAGCGCTTCGCGGTGCACCTGCGGCCGGAGGACGTCCACGCCGCGCTGCCGCCGGAGCAGCGGCCGGCCGAGGCGGAGGCCGTGGCCAAGGCGCTGGACAGTCTCGTGCAGTGGGGCAACCTGCGGGCCGACCCGGACACCTCGCGGGTCACCGCGGTCGAGGACTTCTACCGCAAGCGGTTCATCTACCAGCTCACTCCGGCCGGCGAGGCGGTGGAGCTGGCGATCGCGGCGTACGACGAGGCGCTGGGGCAGCGCGGCGCACTCCAGGCCGTCGCACTGCACGACATCGTCACCCACCTGCGGGCGCTGCTGGTCCTCGCGGCGGAGGACGAGCCGGACGCGGCCAAGGCTCATCTGGCGCTGGCCGCGCTCGCGGACCGGTTCGCCGCGCTGGCGGAGAACGCGCGTGCGTTCATGGGCTCGCTCCAGCGCACCATCGACCTGCACGGCGTGGAGGTCGAGGTCTTCCTCGCGTACAAGGACCGGCTGATCCAGTATCTGGAGCGGTTCATCCAGGACCTCATCGCCCTCGGCGGGCGGATCGCCCGGCTGATCGGGGAGCTGGAGCAGCAGGGCCGGGTGGAGACGCTGCTGCGGCTCGCGGCCGCCCGCGAATCGGCCGACGCCGCTCCGGAGGAGGCGGCGACCTCGCAGGCGCGGGCGTACGAGAGGTGGGCCGCCCGGTGGTCGGGGCTGGCGGCCTGGTTCGTCTCCGCGGACGGCCGCGAGTCGCAGGCGCGGCTGCTGCGCGGCCGGGCGCTCGGCGCGATCCCGCAGCTGCTGGCCGTCGTACGGCAGCTCAACGAGCGGCGGGCCGGGCGCACCGACCGCTCCGCGGACTTCCGCACTATGGCGCGCTGGTTCGCCGAGGCGCCCGACGACGCGGCCCGGCACCGGCTGTGGCGCGCCGCCTTCGGGCTCTATCCGGCCCGGCACCTGACCGTCGACGCCGACACCCTGGCGGCGCGGGCCGCGGAGCCGGTGCCGCCCGCGACGCCGTGGGCGGCGGCGGAGCCGCTCAGGATCAGCCCGCAGCTGCGCCGGACCGGCAGCTACGAGCGGCGCGGCAAACCGCGGCGGGTACGGGACCGCTCCGCCGAGCGGCGGCGGCTCGCCGAGTACGCGGACAGGCAGACGGCCGAGATCGCCGCGGCGCGGGCCCGGCTGGCCACCGGCGGCGAGATCCGGCTGTCCCAGGTCGGCGAGCTCGACCCGGTGGCTTTCGGCCTGTTCCTGCAACTGCTCGGCGACGCGCTGGCCACCTGGCGCCCGGACACCCTGACCACGACGGCGACCAGCACCGACGGCGCGATGGAGATCCGCCTCACCGCTCTGCGGGACGGCGGCCGGGCGGAAGTGCGCACGCCGGGCGGGGTGTTCCGCGGGCCGGACCACCTGCTGGAGATCACCGCCCCGCAAGGCGCCGCAGCCGCCGTCGTGGACGTGCCCGCAGACGTTCCCGTGGCCCCGGGCGTACGCGTATGAGCAGCCCCCTCGGGGAGTTCCTGGACGCCCACCGCGGCGCCGAGCTGCACAAGGCGGCTCGCGCGCTGCTACGGGAGCCGCTGCTGCTCGCCGGCGGTCCACAAGCGGACGGCTTCCGGCTCGTCCGGCGCTACGCGGCCGAGCTGCGCGAGTGGTTCGACCGCAACACCGGCTGGCCGCTGCGCGTGGACGCCGAGTCCGCGCGGCTGTTGCGCACCCCCGGCACGGCGGCGGACCCCACGCATCCGGCGCGCGAAGTGAGCCGTTCGCGGGCGCCGTTCACCCGGCGCCGCTATGTGCTGCTGTGCCTGGCGCTGGCGGCGCTGGAACGCGGCGAGGCGCAGATCGCGCTCGGCCGGCTCGCCGAGCAGGTCGTCCTCGACGCCGCCGATGATCACCTGGCCGCGGCCGGGCTGGAGTTCACCCTGGAGCGGCGCGACGAGCGCCTCGACCTCGCGGCCGTGGTACGGCTCCTGCTGCACCTCGGGGTGCTGCGGCGGGTCGCGGGGGACGAGGACGCGTACGTCTCCGGCTCCGGCGACGTGCTGTACGACGTGGAGCGGCGGGTACTGGCCGGGCTGCTGGCCGCCCGGCGCGGCCCGTCGCTCATCACCGCCGACGGCTTCGCGGAGCGGCTCGCCGGGCTCACCGCGGAGACCGCGCTGGACAGCGACGAGCTGCGCTTCCGCGCCATCCGCCACCGCCTCACCCGGCGGCTCCTCGACGACCCGGTGCTGTACTACGACGAACTGAGCGACGACGAGCTGACGTATCTGACCCGCCAGCGGGCCTTCCTCACCTCCCGCATCACCGAACTGACCGGGCTCGTCGCAGAAGTACGGGCCGAGGGCATCGCCATGGTGGACCCGCCCGGCGACCTGCGACCGGGCGGCGCCGCCCTGGACCTGACCGACGTACGCATGCCGGAGCAGGGCACGTACGGACACGTCACGCTGCTGCTCGCCGAGCACCTGGCCGCGGCGAGCGGGCCGGTGGCCGAGGCCGCGCTCGGCGCCCGGGTGCGGGAGCTGGCCCGGCAGCACGCCGGGTTCTGGGCGAAGAGCGCCCGGCAGCCCGGCGCCGAGGCGGAGCTGACCGGGCAGGCCCTGGAGCGGCTCACCGCGCTGGGCCTGGTGGCCCGTACGGCAGCGGGAGTCGTCCCGCGGCCGGCACTCGCCCGCTACGCGGTGGGCGAACCCGTCGTACGCCCCGCCCCCGGCTCCGGAAAGGCCCCCGAGCAGTGACCGACCTCCCGCACCCCCAGCCCGGCCGGTGGCGTCCGCTGCGTATCGGCCTGGTCGACCTCTTCTACTACGACACCGAGGAGTTCTGGTTCCGCGACGGGCGCCTGCTCCTGCGCGGCAACAACGGCACCGGCAAGTCCAAGGTCCTCGCCCTCACCCTGCCGTTCCTGCTGGACGGCGACCTGTCCGCGCGCCGCGTGGAGCCGGACGCCGACCCGGGCAAGCGGATGGAGTGGAACCTGCTGCTCGGCGGCGAGCACCCGCACCCCGAGCGGCTCGGCTACACCTGGATCGAGTTCGGCCGCCTCGACCCCGCGACCGGGCGGCCGCACTTCGCCACCCTGCTGTGCGGGCTGAAGGCGGTCGCGGGCCGCGGCATCGCCCGCCACTGGTACGCGGTCACCGACCAGCGGATCGGCGCTGAGCTGAGCCTCGTCGACGCCACCGGCACCGCGCTGTCCCGCGACCGGCTCACGGAGGCCGTCGCGGGCCGCGGCATGGTCTACGACCAGGCGAAGGCGTACCGCAGGGCGGTCGACGAGGCGCTGTTCGGGCTCGGCGAGCGGCGCTACGCCGCCCTGGTCGACCTGCTCGTCCAACTGCGCCAGCCGCAGCTGTCGAAGCGTCCCAGCGAGGCCGCGCTGTCCCGGGCGCTGACGGAGGCGCTGCCGCCGCTGGACCAGGCGGTGGTCGCGGACGTGGCGGAGGCGTTCCGCTCGCTGGACGAGGAGAAGGAGGAGCTGCGGCAGGCGGCCGAGGCGGAGCGGGCCTCCGCCGCGTTCCTCGATCACTACCGCCGCTACGCCCGCGTCGCGGCCCGCCGCCGCGCACGGCTGCCGCGTACCGAGCACGCCCGCTACGAGCAGCTGGGCCGCGACCTCGGCGCCGCGCGCGACGAGCTGGCGCGGGCGGCGGCGGACCGGCAGGCGGCCGGGGCCCGGATCGCGGAGCTGGAGGAGACGGCCGCGCGGCTGACGGCGCAGGAGGAGGCGCTGCGGGCGGGACCGGAGATGCGCAGCGCCCGCGAGCTGGAGCAGGCCGCGGCCGACGCCCGGCGGACGGCGGCGGAGCTGCGGCGCGCCGAGGCCGACCGGGAGCAGGCGGCACAGGACCACACCCGGGCGCTGGGCCGGCTCACCGATGCCACCGCCCGGCTCGCGGACGCCGAAGAGCAGCTCGCGCGGACCCAGGAGCAGGAGCGGGAGACGGCCCGGGCCGCCAGGCTCGGCGGCGGCCTGACGACGGACGGCGTCCCGGAGGCGGACCTGCGCCGGGCGGCCGGGGAGGCGGTCGAACGCCGGCGGCGCACCGTGGACCACGTGGCGGACCTCGCGGCGCAGGCCGACCAGGCCGCGGCCGAGCGCCGCGCCGCCGCCCGCCGCCTGGACGAGGCCGAGCGGGAGGCCGGGCACACCGCCGGGCGGCAGGCCGAGGCCGAGGCCGCGACCGCCGCGGCGGGAACCGCGCTCGTCGCCGCCGTACGCGGCCATCTCCGGGGCTGTGCCGAGCTGGCCGTCGACGACTCCGAGGGGCTGCTCGACGTCCTGACGGACTGGATGACGCACCTGACCGGCCCCTCACCCGCCCGCGAGCGCGCCGCCCGGGCCCATCGCGTACGCGCCGCGCGGCTGGCCGACGAGTCGGCCGCGCTGGGGCGGCGGCTGGCGGACCTCGGCGCCCGGCGGGAGGCGGCCGAGGCGGAACTGGCCGGGCTCGAAGCGGGCGGGCAGGTCGGGCCGCCGGTGCCCCACACCCGTACCCCCGGGGTCCGGGAACAAGCGCCGGGTGCGCCGCTGTGGCGTCTTGTCGACTTCCACGAGCACGTCGGTACGGCGGAACGCGCCGGCCTGGAGGCGGCGCTGGAGGCGTCCGGGCTGCTGGACGCCCGGGTGTGCCCCGACGGCACCGCGCTCGCGGCGGACGGGTACGACGTCCTCCTCGCCCCCGGTGCTCCGCTCACCGGACGCCCGCGGCTCGACGGGGCGCTGCGCCCGGCGGTGGACCACGGCGACGCGCGGGCCGCGGCGGTGGGGGAGGCGGCGGTGGTCCGGCTGCTCGGGGCGATCGGCCTGGGTGGCGGGCCGGGCGACGGGCCGGGTGGCGGCAGCGGCACCGGGCCCGGTGACACCTGGGTGGCTCCGGACGGCCGCTTCCGCGTCGGCGCGCTGACCGGCAGCTGGGCCAAGGACGCCGCCGTGTACGTCGGCGAAGGCGCCCGCGAGGAGGCCCGCCGGGCCCGCATCGCCGCGTTGCGCGGCGAACTCGGCGAACTGGCGGCGGCGCAGGGGGAGCAGGAGGCACAGCGCGACGCGCTGGCCGCCCGCCGCCGCACCCTCGACGCCGAACTCGCCGCCGTCCCCGACGACGCGGACCTGCGCCACGCCCACGCGCGGACCGCCGCCGCCGCGGAGGCCGCCCACCGGGCCCGGAGCCGCCGCGACGAGGACGCCGCGACAGCCCGCGAAGCAGCCCGCGCGGAGGAGGCGGCCGCCACCGAACTGGCGGAGACCGCCGCGGCCGTGGACCTGCCCCCCGACCGGCCGGGCCTGACCGCCGTACGGCAGGCCCTGGCCGACTACACCGCCGTGCTGGCGGCGCTGTGGCCGGCGCTGCGCGAACGGGCCGCCGCCGCGCGCGCCGCCGCCGACGACCGCGGCGAGACCGAGCGGGCCGGGGAACGGGTGGCGGAACTGGCCGTACGCGCCGAGGAGTCGGCCCGTACGGCGGCGGCTGCCCAGGAACGCCACGCCACCCTCAGCGGCACGGTCGGCGCGGCCGTCGCCGAGCTCCAGCGGCGGCTGGCGGAGACCGCGGCCGCCCGGGAAGCGTGCGAGCGGGGTCAGCGGCAGGCGCGTACGGACCACACCGCGGCGGCGACGAGTGCCGGGCACGCGGAGGGGCGGATCGAGCAACTGGAGAAGGACACCCGGGAGGCCACCGCCGCCCGCGCCGAGGCGATCGCCGGGTTGCGGCGGTTCGCCGCCACCGGGCTGCTGGCCGTGGCGCTTCCGGAGGTGCCGGTGCCGGCGCAGGACCCGGGCGGCTGGGCGGCGAAGCCCGCCATCGCGCTCGCCCGTACCGTGGAGGCGGAGCTGGCGGAAGCCGGTGTCGACGACTCCGACGGCGCCTGGGAGCGGGTGCAGAAGCGGCTCGGCGAGGAGTACAAGAAGCTCCAGGACGCCCTCTCCCGCGGCGGCCACGGTGCCAGCGCGCGGATGACCGACGACGGCATGGTTGTCGACGTCCGCTATCAGGGCAGGGAGCGCGCCGTGCCGGAGCTCGCGGAGGCGCTGGCGGTCGAGGTGGCCGAGTTGCAGCGCATCCTGTCCGCGCACGAGCGGGAGATCCTGGAGACCCACCTGCTCACCGAGGTCGCCGGCACCCTCCAGGAGCTGATCGGCGCCGCCGAGCGGCAGGTGCGGCGCATGAACGACGAGCTGGAACACCGCCCCACCTCCACCGGGATGCGGTTGCGGCTGGTCTGGCGCCCCTCCCGCAGGGCCCCGGCCGGCCTGGACCGGGCCCGGACGCGGCTGCGGCAGACCGCCGACGCCTGGGCGCCGGAGGACCGGGCCGCGGTCGGGGAGTTCCTTCAGGCCCAGATCGCGCGGCAGCAGACCGGCGAAGGGGCGGGAGGAGGACCGGGCAGCTGGCTGGAGGTGCTCACCGCGGCGCTGGACTACCGCTCCTGGCACGAGTTCGGCGTGGAACGCCACCAGCAGGGCCGCTGGGTACCGGCCACCGGACCCGCCTCCGGAGGAGAGCGGGTGCTGGCCATGAGCGTGCCGCTGTTCGCGGCGGCCTCCTCCCACTACGCCACCGCCGCGCCGGACGCGCCGCGGCTGGTCGCCCTCGACGAGGCGTTCGCCGGTGTCGACGACGACTCCCGGGCCAAGTGCCTCGGCCTGCTGCACGCCTTCGACCTCGACGTGGTGATGACCAGCGAGCGGGAGTGGGCCTGCTATCCGCAGGTGCCGGGGATCGCGATCGCGCAGCTGTCGCGGGTGGACGAGATCGCCGCGGTGCTGGTCACGCGCTGGGAGTGGGACGGGGCGAAGCGGGACCGGGGGGTGGAGCCGGAGCGCGCGGCGGCGGCGCATGGCGGCGTCCCCGTGCCGCGGGACGGCGGGGAGGAGTCCGGTACCAAGGCGCTGTGGACGTGAGCCGGGACCGGCCGGCCGGCCCCGGCGGCCCCGAAGTCCCCGACGTCCCCGACGTCCCCGACGACACGGCGCGCCGCGACCCCGAGCGGCTGTCCCGCCTGCTCGGCGATCCCGGTCTCGACTGGCTGGTGGAGCGCGCCCGCCGCCGGATGGCCCGCGGCGAACCTCTGACCGGCACGGTCACGCTCGCCGCCGCCACGGCCGCACAGCGCGCGGCCACCGAACGGCTGCTGGGCCGCGCCCCGCGTCCGGGTCGCTCACTGAGCGTACGGCTGGACGAGGTCGACGCGGTGCTGCGGCGCTCCCGGGTCAGCCCCGCGGGCCTGGCCGCCGCCGTGACCGCGCTGAGCGGACCCGTGCCGCCGCTCGCGGAGGCCCGCGAGCGGGAGGCGCGCGCATGGGAGGAGGCGTACGCGCCACTTGCCGCCCTGCCCGCGGGCCTGGCGGGGTGGGCCGACCGCATTCGCCGGGACGGCCTCGTACGCCGTCTCGCCCGCACCCCCGATACGGCCCGTCAGCTGCTCGCCGCGACCGTCTCCGCGCTGGCCGCGCTCCCCGCCGCCCCGCCCCGCCCGCTGCCCGAGTTCGCCGCCCAGACGCTCGGCGACGCCCACGCCCTCGACGACGGCGCCCCGCTCGCCACCCTGGTGCGCTCCGGCGTCCGGGCCCTCACCGGCTTCCCCGACGGCGAGGGTGCCGAGTGGCGCCGGGCGGCCTGGGCCTCGGCGGGCCTGCTGAAGGACGCCCTGTCCGCCACCGTGCTGGTGCTGGGCGTGCGCGGCACCGCGGCGCTCGACGCGCTGGCCGACGCGGGCGAGCCGACGGTGCTGCCCCTGCGCCAGCTCGCCGGCGGCGCGCCCCCCGCGCTCGCCGCCGCGCCCACGGTGTACGTGTGCGAGAACCCCGCGGTCGTCGCCGCCGCGGCCGACGCACACGGCGCCGCCTGCGCACCCCTGGTCTGCCTCCAGGGCCAGCCCTCGGCCGCCGCGCTCACCCTGCTGCGGCTGCTGCACACGAGCGGGGCGGGGCTGCGCTACCACGGCGACTTCGACTGGGGCGGCCTGCGCATCGCGGGCGGCCTGCTGCGCCGCGTACCGTGGCGCCCCTGGCGCTACACGGCGTCGGACTACCGCGCGGCGGCGGCCACGACGCCACTCGCGCCCCCGCTGCGGGGCACCCCCGAGCCCGCCCCCTGGGACCCCGGGCTGACCGCTGCCCTCACCGAACTCGGGGTCCGGGTCGAGGAGGAAAGCGTCATCGACGATCTGCTCGGCGATCTGACTCGGTGAGCCCGAGGGCCTCCGCCCCGGGCGAACCGGGTCGGCACCGGCAGCCCGAGGTACGCGGTCACTACCGGCTCCGGCGAGCGGCGGGTCGCAGGCTCGCAACCGCCTCTCCCCGAGCCGTGGCGAGGCGCACGGCGACTGCCGGTGGGCGCGTGTCGGCGCACCGGCCTTGCGCTGCGTCGGCACGTTCCCTGCTCGGGCTCCGAGGCGGCTCCGGGGACGGCTTCGGGGAGGTCACTGTCCGGAGGCGCGTGCTTCGCGGAGCAGCTCCCATCCGGCCTCGGCGGCCTCCCCGGCCACGGCGCGCGGGTCGCTCCCGCCGGCCAGCACCTTGTACTCGGTTTGTCCGAGGAGCCGCCACGCGTCACGCATCTCCGGCCACGACGGCATCACCTGGCCGTCGTCGCACTGGCCGATGTACGGGCGCAGGACCGCGTCCCGGGCGGCGACGGTGTCCATCGCCTCCTCCTGTACGGGCACCAGCTGCTGGAGCCTGTTGAGGTCTTCACCCGCGTCGGGCTGGGAGAGATAGGAGGTCACCAGGTCGCGGGCCGCGGGAATGTTCGGTGCGTCCCGGTAGATGTAGAAGCCGTACACCGAGACCATCGACACGGCCGGCCTGTCACCCAGCGGAGGCACCGCGGCCACGGTCACGTCCATGCGCTTGTCCTTGATCGAGGCGAGGGCACGTGACGAGCAGACCAGAAACGGGGCGCGGCCCGCCAAGAACAGCGGTAACGCTTCCGCGCGGCCGAGGTCCGGGTTCAGCGCGCCGCTTCCGCCCGGGCCGGTGCCGAGCTTGCTGAGCTCGACGAACGCGTGGACGAAGCTCTCGCGCCACGCCGAGATGTCCTCGAACCCGGCCGCGCCGCCCGCTTCGGAGGGCGTTCCGCCCAGGCCGAAGAACGTCCCGCCGCAGCTGGAGAACAGGGGCCACATGTGGTACGGGTCGCCGGCATTCCCCGCCGGGTCGGGGGAGCCGACCTGGAGCGCGACTCCGGTGCCGTCCTCGATCCCTTTGGCTTCGACGGCCGCGGCACCGGCGTGGACGGCCTCGTCGAACGTCGTCGGCATCGGACCGCCGCCCGTGAGCGCGTTGTTGCGGATCAGGGCCACGCTGTCGAAGACGTACGGTATCGCGTAGAGCTGTTCCTGGCTGGTGAGGGCAGCCACGGCGACAGGGGAGATCCGGGCGAGCCCGGCGGGGCTGAACGGTGGTTCGAGGACCGAGCCTTCCCGTACGACGCGCCCGATCCAGTCATGCGGCCCGGCTACCACGTCCGGAACGTGGTAGCCGCGCGGTGGGCGGCCGGTCGCGACGAGTCTGGTGAACGCTTCTTCCAGCGCCTCGGTGCGGTCGAAGGACTCCACTTTGACGGAGACCGCGTACGTTCTGCGGAAAGGGCTGGAAGACCCGAAGTACTTCGCCAGAGTGCGGGCCCGGGTCCGCTCCGCCCAGACCACCAGCGAGCGCACCCGGTCGAGCCGTTCGTCGTTTCGGGACCAGTAGCCTTTGCCGTCCCGGAAGGTGATCTGCACATCGTGCGGTGTGCCGTGGTGCCTGGCCGAGGCATCCGCGGGGGACGGCTCGGCGGGCACCGACCGGTGGACGTCGCCGCTCGGCCACAGATGCTCGTCGCCCGCCTTGAGGACGGCGATGTCCTTGCGGGCCGTACGCAGGCGTGCGCCACAGGTGACGGTGACGACCAGCTTCTGGAACGTGGTGTTGGACTCGTTGAGGACGAGGGCACCTGTCGCGTCGGGGCCCGAGTCGACCTGCCAGCCGATCTTGAGGCTGTTCGCCCGCACCGTGCGCTGGTTGGAGCGGATGGCGCGGGCGAGAGCGACGACTCCGGTGATCGCGGTACAGATCGCGACGATCGTGGAGGCAACGACCTCGATGTCGCTCAGGAACGGCAACACCGCCGCGTAGTCATGTGACCGCATTGCCGCACCATACCCAGTCACCTGCATCGTCGCGAGAAGTTCGAGGCCGGAGGGCGACTTCGGCGGGCCTGGACGGCGGGTGCTCCGGGGCGTTGGTCCCGGTGTGGGGAACTAGTTGGTCATGCGGGGCAGTTGGTGGCGTGCGGAGGCGTGGGGATGTCGCGGGGGCGGGCGGGGCACTCGGGGGCCGGTCCGCGCGGGCGGTGGGTCGGTGCGGTCACTTCTCGATCTGCCGGCGGACGGCGTCGCTGATCGGATCCGGGCCCTGGGTGAGTTCGAGAATCCGGCGGCGGATCCCCGGGGTGTGGATGAGCCGGGCGAGGACTGCCGCGACGTCGTCGCGGGTGACCTGGGTGTGGATCAGGGCGGGGGCGAGGCTGACGCGGCCGGTGCCCGGGTCGTTGGTGAGGGCGGCCGGGCGCAGGATGACCCAGTCGAGGTCCGTGGCGGCGAGCGCGGCGTCCGCCTTCTTCTTGACGTCGATGTAGTGCTCGAAGGTGTCGGACACCTCGCGGTCGCGCCATGCCTCGGGGAACACGGAGACGAGCAGCAGGCGTGGGACACCCGCGAGGCGGGCTGCCTCGATGGCCGTCGTCAGGCCGGTGCCGTCGATGGCGGTGACCGCGGCGGTGCCGCCTTCGCCGCCCGCGCCGGCGGCGAAGACGAGGACGTCGGTGCCGTCCAGGTGGGTGGCGAGGGTGGGGGCGTCGAGGCGGGTCAGGTCCCCGTGGGTGGCGTGGACTCCGTGGGCCGCGAGGTGTTCGCCCTGTTCGGGGCGGCGGTAGAGGCCGTCGACCTGGTCGCCGGCGGAGGTCAGCAGGCGGGCCAGGCGGGCACCTACGCCGCCGGCGATGCCCACGATGAAGGTCTTCATGTGTGTTTCTCTTCTCGGTCGTACGTCGCAGCGGGCGTGGGCGGCCCGGGGGGCCCGCCGGGGCCGTCCGGTGTTCAGCCGGTGGTGGTCACCCCGCCCGTCATGCGGGGGTGTCGGCGAGGAGCGCGAGGAGGGTGTCGGCGGCGGGGCCGGAGGAGGCCGGGTTCTGGCCGGTGACGAGCAGGCCGTCGGTGAGGACGTAGGGCTGCCAGTCGCCGGTCTTGGAGTAGTCGGCGCCGAGCTTCTTCAGCTCGTCCTCGACGAGGAAGGGGACGACGTCGGTCAGGCCGACGGCGGCCTCCTCGCCGTTGGTGAAGCCGGTGACCCTCCGGCCCCGGACGAGGGGAGTGCCGTCGGGGTTGACGGCGTGCCGCATCACGCCGGGGGCGTGGCAGACGAGGGCGAGGGGCTTGCCGGCGCGCAGGGTGGTCTCGATGAGCCGGACGGAGTCGGGGTCCTCGGCCAGGTCCCACAGGGGGCCGTGGCCGCCGGCGTAGAAGGCGGTGTCGAAGTCGTCGGCGGTGAGGGAGTCGAGCCGGGCGGTGCCGGCGAGGGCGGCCATGGCTTCGGGGTCGGCCTCGAAGCGGCGGGTCTCGTCGGTCTGGAAGCCGGGTTCGTTGCTCTTGGGGTCCAGCGGCGGCCTGCCGCCCTTGGGGGAGGCGAGGACGACTTCGGCGCCGGCGTCCTTGAAGCGGTAGTAGGGGGCGGCGAGTTCCTCCAGCCAGAAGCCGGTCTTGCGGCCGGTGTCGCCGAGTTCGTCGTGCGAGGTGAGGACGAGAAGGATCTTCACGCGGTTTCTCCAATAGTAGACTGGTCGTCTTCGCGAGGGCGTGACCGGTGTCCGGGCTTGTGCTCCCGGGTGGGTCGGGCTGGGTCGAAGTTGGGTCGGGTCCTACAGGTGCAGCAGGTGACGGGTGATCGTCGTCGTGGTGTCCAGCGGGCCGATGTCGCGGTGGATCTTGGCCATCACGCTCGCGCCGAGCCACATGTCGTACAGGGCCTGCGCGGTGTCGCGGGCGGTGCCGTCGACGGTGATCGACCCGTCCTCGCGGCCGGCCGTGATCGTCCGTTCCAGGCGGTCGACGATGGCGGTGGTGCCTTCCTTCAGGGCGAGCCGCATGCTCTCCGAGAGGTCCGCGACCTCCGCGCCGAGCTTGACGGCCAGGCACTTGCCCTGGCATTCGTCGACGCTCTGCGTCTCGCGCCAGTTCCGCCAGTAGTTCATCAGCCGTTCCGCCGAGGTCAGGCCCGGCTCGGCGAGGATGCGGTCCATGTCCGCCAGGTAGTCGGTGAAGTAGGCCCGCATCATGGCCTCGCCGAAGGCGTCCTTGGAGCCGAAGAAGTGGTAGAACGACCCCTTCGGCACCCCGGCCGCGGTGAGCACTTCGTTGATGCCCACCGCGGAGAACCCCTTACGGGACATGATCCGCTGGGCGGCGTCGAGGATGCTGCGGCGCGTGTCGCCATGGATGGCTGCCATGCACCCCATCGTACCGCCCATTAGACCAGTCGTCTGTCCACCTCCGTGCGTCGCCCGCACCGGCCGGCGCGTCACCGGCCGAGGAAGTCCAGGAGGACCTCGTTGACCTCGGCGGTGTGGGTGGCGAGCAGCCCGTGCGGCGCGCCGTCGATCTCGACGTACCGAGCCGCGGGCAGGGCCTTGGCGAAGCGGCGCCCGGAGGCGTCGACGGGCAGGGTGCGGTCGGCCGTGCCGTGCAGGATCAGGGCGGGGACGTCGATGCGGGGGATGTCCGCCCGGAAGTCGGTGGGCCAGCTCAGCGGGGCGGCCGCCGAGGCGATCGGGCCCGCGCCGGCCGCCACGTTCCAGGCGTTGCGTACGGCCTCCTCGCTCACCCGGGTGCCCAGGTTCTCGTCGAGGTTGAAGAAGTCGGCGTAGAAGCCGGTGAAGAAGGCGTACCGGTCCTTCTTGACCGCCTCGGAGACACCCTCGAAGAAGGAGGGCGGGGCCGCGCCGTCGGGGTTGTCCTCGGTGATCGCCAGGTACGGCTCCAGCGACGCGAGGAACGCGGCCTTGGCGACCCGGCCGGAGCCGTAGGTGGACAGGTAGCGGGCGACCTCGCCGGTGCCCATCGAGAAGCCGACGAGGACCGCGTCGTGCAGGTCGAGGGTCTCCATGACGGTGTTCAGGTCGGCCGCGAACGTGTCGTAGTCGTAGCCGGTGGAGGGCTGGCTGGACTTGCCGAAGCCGCGCCGGTCGTAGGTGACGACCCGGTACCCGGCGTCCAGCAGGGCCGGGACCTGGCCCTCCCAGGAGTTGCCGTCCAGCGGGTAGCCGTGGATGAGGACGACCGGCTGCCCCGTCCCCTTGTCCTCGTAGTGCAGCTCGATGTCGGTGCTGTTCTCCGTGCCGACCTTGATGCGTCCCATGATGTCTTCCCCTTCAGGGAGTTCGGTGGCTGGCTGCCGTGTTCCGCACTCACTATACGACCGGTCTACTCGCCCCGCAACCCCGGGTCGGCGCGCACGACTCGCGACGCCCACCGCTCCTGAACCGGCGCCGGCGGCGGGCGGTCTCGGCTCGTACCCGGGTCCACGGGCCGCTGGTACGGTGGCGGAGGTTCTTCGGTGAGCGCTGAGGGGAGCGTCCGGTGTCGTTTCTGAGGTTCGCCTACGACGAGGTCAGGGAGATGGCCCGCACCCTGGAGGAGAGCGGCAGCCGGATGAAGGGCGCCTCGAAGGAGATGACCCGGGCCGACGCGACCAGGATCGGGCACGAGGAGCTCCACTCCGCCTGCGACGACTTCGCCGGATCCTGGGACTACGGGTTCAGCCAGCTGTCGAAGATGACCAAGGGCGTGTCGTCGTTCACGAAGACCGCGGCCGACGAGTTCGAGAAGCTGGACGAGAAGCTCTACAACGAGCTGATGGGCAAGGGCGGCTGAGCGGAGCCCTCATGCGGATGCGACGATACCTGCGCAAGATGCTCGAAGAGGGCGAAGCGCTCGGGGAGTTCCACACACCGATCCCGTGGCCGTCCGTCTGGCTCTTCGCCAAGTTCGCCTACTGCGCCGAGCAGTTCGGCTACCGCTACGCCGGGCTCGCCACCGGCGTCCCCGCCGACCTGCGGCCGCCGCTGCACACCTTCCGCCGGCTGCCGGACGCCCGCCGCCGCGCCGAGCGCACCGGCCAGGACTATCCGCGCGCGCTCCGGGGCGGCCGGCTGCCCGGCATGTTTCCCTGGCGCGTACCGCTGACCGCCCGGGGGCCCGCCCGGCGTGAGGTCCGGCTGCTGCACGCCCGGATCAAGGCCGACTACTTCGGGGTGGTGGGCCGGGAGCCGGTGCGCGGGCTGGCCGTCAAGGTCTTCGCGGTGCTGATGGTGGCCGTGCTGGTGAGCGGGGGTGTCGGTGAGCCGCTGGCGTTCGTCGCCGGGGGCGGCCTGGCCGCGGGGCTGATCCTGCTGATCGTGTTCTCCAAGGTGTTCATGCGCCGGCGCCGCGCGGCGTACCTGCGGCTGCTGGCGCGCGAGGGGATTCAGTGGCCTCCGCCGGTGACGGCGCGGGCGGAGCGCTGAGCCGCCGCGCCCGCCGCCTCGTCCCGCCCGTCCCCTTCGTCCGGGTCGTCCGGGTCGTCGAAGGAGAAGGTCCGGCCGATGGCGGAGAGCCGCTCGGTGTACTCCGTCAGCAGGTCGACGCAGGGCGTGGAGATGGTGACGTACACGACGTAGTCCCGAGGCGCCGGGATGATCAGCTGGAGGGCGGCGAGGGAGACGGTCTCGGGCACCATCGCCGGGCTGCCGGCCGGCGGCGCATCCCCGTCCTGCATCGACGCGGCGATGCCCGCCCGCGTGACCGCGCGCACCGACGCCGACATCACCCCGGGGCCGCACGGCAGGTGCACGGCGAGCAGGGTGTCCTTGCTGCCCTGCCGGCCTTTCGCCCGCGGGAGGTCGATCTCGGTCAGGTCCCGCTCGCCGGAGAAGAACGTCTGCTCCTTCGCCCGGTAGATGCCTTCCGCGGCCAGCAGCCGGTCGCCGTGCCGGCTCGGGCGGGCGCAGACGGCCAGCAGCCCCTGGGAGAGCCGGTAGCCGTCGTCGCCGTCCTCGACTCCCAGGCACACCGCCACGTCCACGAGGGTCTCCTCGGCCACGAGGAGCGTGGGCAGGGTCCGGAGCATCTGCCGGGCGTACGCCGTGCGCTCGGCCTCGTCCGCGCCGGGGAGCAGCTCGACGGCCGCCTCCTGCCAGCCGTCGAGCCGGATCGGATCCCGGACGTGCACGAACGCGCCGGGCAGCTCGTAGCGGAAGGCGTAGCGGGCGTTCTCGGTCGGGGCCCCCTCCGGGGCCGGGCCGGCGGTCACGCGCCGACCGCCCGGGGGGAGATGCCGCTGTCGAAGGCGTTGCCGGCGGAGGCGAGCGGCTGACTGAGGTCCCGGTTGGGCTCGACGAAGTCCCACACCTTCGGCGCGGTGCCGACCAGGGGGATGTCGCCCGTGTTCCAGTCCCCGTACCAGGGCGCGCCGTCCTCGAACAGGTACCGGCCGTTGATGTTGGAACCGCCGGCCAGGCCGACGCCGGCCTGCGTCCACCGCAGGTCCTTCAGCCGCCCCGACGAGATCATCGACTCGCCCTGGCGGATCAGGCTGTTCCCCTTGTCGATCCAGCGGTACGACTGCCGCATCTCCCGGAACGCCTGAAGGGAGTTCTGCGCGCCCGTACGCAACCCCTTGAGCCCTTCGCCCACCTTCCACGGCTTGCGCATGAAGTTGGACGCCATGGCCTTGAAGCCGGCCGTGTTCTTCAGGGTTCTCGCCGCGTTGAGGCTGTCCGTGCCCAGGGTCCGGATGGCGGTGCCGGCGCTCTTGAGGTCCTTGCCCGCCTTCGCCAGCCGCATCCCCTTCACCGCCCGGAAGCCCGCGAAGAGCCCGGCCGCGTCCCAGGCGAGCGTCTGCCACGTCACCCCCTCCGCGCCGCCGAGGAGGGCGGCGCCGTGGAACAGCAGCGCGCCGCCCGCCAGGGCGAGGCCGATCCAGCCGAGCCCGGGGACGCCGAGGAGGGCCAGGATGCCGACGACCATCGCGGCGTCGGCGAGGAAGTCCCCGATCGCCTTCCAGAAGTCGGGGTCCGTGATCGAGGCGAAGGCGTTCTCCAGCATGTTGCCGAGATCGTTGATCCGCCGCTCGAACCAGTTGGGCTTCGGCGGGGCGTCGTCCGCGGCGTCGCGGAGCCTGCGGGCGGCGTACCGGGCCTCGGTGTTGAACTCGCCGTTCAGGGTGCGCGCGCGGCTGCGGATGCCGTCCAGCTCGCCCTGCGCGTCGGTCAACGCCTGCTTCTTGCCCTTCTGTTCTTTTTCGTGGTCTTCCTTCTCCTTGTCGGACATACCCGCGGTGTCGGTCGGCAGGCCGTCCACCGCCCCCTGCGCGGTGGACACCCGCCCGGCGGCGTCCGCGGCCTCGTTCTCCAGGCGGCGGGCCGTGGCCTGGAATCGGGTGAGGCTCGTGTGCCACGACGAGAGCGCCCGGTGGGCTTCGTCGAGGGAACCCAGCGCCTTCTTCAGGTAGGGCGGTATCTCGGAGACGCTCTCGCTGAACTTGTCGGCGGCCTTCCCCACCCAGATGCCGTCCGACGTGCCGATCTTGTTGATCTCGGTGTGCGCGGAGTTGCCCTCGCCGCTCACCTTCCCCACCAGCGACACCAGGGTCGACAGGTCGTCGAGATCCCCCGGGGCCGGGTCGAAGCCCAGATGGGGGAAGTTCCTCTCGGTACTCACGTGCCCTCCCAGCAGTCACCGCCTGATCAGAGCTGTTGCCTCGGCGAACAGCACGCTGCCACCCGCCGGTCCGGTTCCATGCCGCGGTGGTGGCGGCGGGACGGGGCGGCGACCAGCAGGCTAACCCGTCCGCCGGGGAACGGGCGCCGCCGCCCGGCGGCACCGTCCGGGCGGTGCGGTGGCGCGGCGGCCGGGAGTCGGTGCCGCGCGGGCGGGTAGGCGGGTAGCTGCCAGGTGATCACGTCGTCCGTTCGGGAGGTTCTCCTTGGGTGCCCACGCCCTCCAGGCCGTCGTGGCGGCGCTCTGCGGACTCACCCTGCTGACGTGGGCGTGGATTCCGCTCGTACGGCGCCGGGTGCTCGCCGACTACGCGCGGGCCGCCGGGGCGCTCCCGCCGCAGGACGCGCCGGAGCCCGACGACCTGAGCGCGGCGGAGCTGGCGCTGCTGGCCGGAGGGCCGGCCCGGCTCACCCGGGTACTCCTCACCGAGCTGTATCTCGCCGGGCGCCTGGAGCTCACCCGGACCCCCCGGCTGCGCGAGTACGCGGTCGCGGCGCGCGCGGACGGGCCGGAGCGGGACGACGCCGCGCCGTCCCCGCCGCACCGTGCGCTGCTGGCGCAGCTCCCGAAGCGGCAGCCCGCCCCGCTCAAGCAGGTCCTCGGGTGGGGCCTGCTCACCGACGAGGCCGAGGAGCTGTGGCAGAGCCTGGCGGCCCGGGGGCTGCGCCCCCACGACCGGCACCTGCACCGGGCCCGGGGCCGCTACGCGATCGCGCGCCTGCTGCTCGTCCTGTCGATGTCGCTGGGGTTCGCGGTGGTGATCTACGGCACCTTCGCCGGCATGGCCCTGGCCCGCGACGTCGCGGCCGGCCTGCCGTACCTCGCCGCGGGGCTCGCCATGGCCGCGGGATCCGGCCTGCTGATGCTCTGGTCGCACCGGGTCGTCGGCCGCGTCTCCCCGCGCACGGCGACCGGCGACCGGCTCGTCCGCCGGGCGCAGGAGCAGTACTGCCGCCGCTTCGGGGAAGGCGGCGACGACGTCCCGGAGGAGCTGCCCCCGGACCTGGCCCTGCGCCGGCTGGCGGTCTCCGGCTCCGTGGGCACGTACCTCTCCGCGTCCGCGCACTGCCTGCTGCGGCCGACGGACTCCCCGGCCGTCTGGCCGGACACCGCGCATCCCGAGCGGGTCGCTCCGCCGCAGCTGTGGGACTTCCTCCGGCAGCAGGAGTCCGCCCTCGCCGACTTCGGCCCGTTCGGCTCCCACCGGCTCTGGCGGCGCGCCGAGGTGCCGCAGGGACCCGAGTTCGTCCCGCCCGGGCCGGAGTATTTCAGCAGGTTCTACGTGCGAGTGCCCGACCACTCCCGCTGATCCCGCCGGTCCCGCCGGCTCCGCCGCCGCGCCGGATGATCTCCGTGCGCGGCATTGACTCTCCGCGGTGTCGCTCACAGACTCATGTATGCGCTTACACCGCCCGAGTCCAGGATGGAGTCACCGAGTGAGATCAGACATCAAGAAGGTGCTGCTGGCCGTCGCCGTGCCGGTCACGCTGGTGGCCGGCGCGGTCGCCCCCGCGCGGGCCGCCCCCGGACCGCCGGCCCGCGCGGACGGGTTCACCGCCGCGCAGACCGCCGTGCTGGCGGAGTACGCGTCGGCGACCTGGAAGTCGATCGACGCGATGACCTCGCCGGAGACCGGCCTGCCGGCCAACGCCGTCGACCCCGGCCTCCAGAAGCGGAGCCGCTGGACCGCGCCGACGCCCTTCGGCTCCTACCTCTGGTCGGCGACGGCCGCCTGGCGCAGCGGAGTCCTCACGCAGGACGAGGCCGAGGACAAGGTCGAGCGGACGCTCGACGGGCTCGCCGAGCTGCCCTACCACCGCCCCTCCGGCATGTTCTACCGCTGGTACGACCCGGACACCGGGGACTTCCGCGAGGACAGCACCCGCGACGACAGGTTCCTCTCCAGCGTCGACAACGCCTGGGCCGCCACCGGGCTGATGGTGGTCAGGAACGCCTTTCCCGAGCTCCGCGGCAAGGCCGCGAAGCTGCTCGGCCGGATGGACTTCCGGTACTTCTACGACCCCGACGCCGCCGGCGCCAACCCCGGCGGCGGCCTCATGCACGGCGGCTTCTACGGCGAGGAGCCGCCCGCCGGCAAGTGCACGGAGAAGAAGGGCGAGGTGTGGCTCACCTGCGGCCGGTACGGCGCCCTCGGCGAGACCCGCATGGCCACCTACGTCGGGATGGCGCTCGGGCAGATCCCGCCCGAGGCGTACTTCGGCCCGAACCGGAGCCTCGCCCCGGACAACTGCGCGCAGGAGCAGAAGCCGACCGGCTTCTACCGCGAGTACCGGGGCGTGCGGGTCTGGGAGGGCGCCTACGCGTACCGCGGCATGAAGATCATGCCGACCTGGGGCGGCTCCATGTTCGAGGGCCTGATGGCCAACCTCTTCGTCCCCGAGGAGAAGTGGGGCACCAAGAGCTGGGGGATCAACCACCCCCACTATGTACGCGCTCACATCGAGCACGGCATGGAGGAGGCCGGGTACGGCTACTGGGGCTTCTCGCCCTCCAACCAGCCCCCCACCGGCTACCGGGCGTACGGCGTCGACGCCATCGGGATGAACCCGGCCGGCTACACCTCCGACCAGGAGGCCACCACCGTCGAACCGGGCTTCCCCGGCTGCCGCGCGGCGGAGCCGCCGCCGCGGCCGGAGGAGTACGGCGACGGTGTCGTGACCCCGCACGCCGCCTTCCTGGGCCTGCGGTACGCCCCGGACGAGGCCCTCGCCAACCTCGCCAACCTCCGCCGCGACTTCCCCGTCTACCGCGAGGGCGGCTTCCTGGACGCCGTCGCGGTGAAGTCCGGCGAGCTGAACGAGGAGCACCTGCTGCTCGACCAGGGCATGGTGATGGCGAGCCTGGGCAACGCGCTGTCCGGTGACAGCCTGCGGGAGTACTTCGTCCGGGGGCCGGTCACGGCACGCCTCAAGCCGTCCATCGCCGTGGAGGAGTTCGCGGCCGCGCCGCGCCCCTGACCCGGCACCGGCGCCCGACCGGGGGCCGGACCCGTCACGGAGAACGGGCCCGGCCCCCCCCCGGGAGGGACTCCCCGGCCCCGGCACCCGCGAAGGGCTCCCCGGGGCCGGGTCGGCGCCGGGGGTGCCGCCGGGCGGGGCGGGGTCAGCCGATCTCGAACACGCCGTAGCCGAAGCCCGCCGCCCCGATCTCCCCGCACTCGCCGACGGTGACGCCCGACGCCTCCAGGGCGGTGCAGCGGGCACCCGCGGGCATCGCCGCCGTGGCGGGGGAGCGGCCCGGGTTGACCACGACCAGGTACCTGCCGCCCCGGACGTAGACCAGCGGGTATCCGGCGTACAGCACCTCCACCGCGCCGCCGCTGCCCAGCTCCGGGGCGGCCTTGCGCAGGGCGATCAGGCGGCGTACCAGATGCAGCAGGGAGGCGGGGTCGGCCCGCTGGGCGGCCACGGTGGGACGGTCCGGATCCGGGTCGAGCGGGAGGTACAGGCGGTCGGCGGGGGCGGTGGAGAAGCCGGCGTTCGGGCCGCCGTCCCACTGCATGGGGGTGCGGGAACCGGCCCGGTTGTAGCGGGGGCCCAGGACGCTGCCCTCGTGGTCGGGCAGGCCGGTCACGTAGCGCATGCCGATCTCGTCGCCGTAGTGGATCGCCGGCAGCGTGGGCCAGGTCAGCTGGAAGACGAACGCGGCCGGCAGCTGCTCGGCGGTGCGCGGGCCGCACGCCAGCCG
>NZ_JBMDLF010000020.1:0-56465 GCF_048656465.1 Streptomyces sp. MAR4 CNX-425
TTCTTGTCTATCGCGACACTAGGAGTAGTCGTTGGCCTTGATTCGGTGGCTGCCTGGCTGTTTGTGATATTCGCAGTGGTGGTCGGAGTGGCGTCCGGAATGTACAGCATGTGCACTTCGTTGTCGCTTACGTCTACTCGCGTGATCGCGAAGAATCTTGGGTACAAAACAGGCATTCAGCTTCAGGATATTCTCGAAATGAAGGTGGGCTATAACGGTTTGACTATATACAGTGGAGAGGGGTGGTCAGTTCATTCTCTTGCTGTGGAAAAGAGCCGCTTGGCTTCTTGGCTCCACCGAGAAACCAGGGGCGACAGGGTGATCGTGGCGATCGAGAATGAAATTTCCCGTTCCCGAGGTGATCATAGTGCGTGATCTTCATGAGGCTCCGGCCGTCAGCCTGAGCCGAGTATTAATTCAACGCTGTTTGCTCGATTGGGTCGAGTAGTAGGCTGGGTCCTCAACGGGCCCGTCGATCCAGCGTGAACAGGGTCATGGCTCAGCTTATTTCCAGCGGCTGGATCTTGGCTGGATCCAGCCTCACTCTCCAGCATTTCCGCTGGTCAACACTGTGAATCTGGTGTTCCGCTTCAACGTCTAGCCTCGCCGTACCGTGGCCCAGTCGAGTTAACAAAACCCCAGGTCAGGCGCGGGCGTCCCGGTCTCGGGCCCGTTCGCATACCGTGGCTGGATTCTGGCTGGATCGTCTGACGGCTCGTCGCCTGTCGTCATCTGTCGTTCTCCGCACACCGGCTGGATATCGGCTGGAGAGCGCCGACCGGCGGGTAATGCGCAGGGGGTACGCGCAGACGGCGTGTACGCCCGCGTCGGCCGAGCGATCGGGGGAACGCGCCCCGGGGCCCGGCGTGTGTGGACGGCACTGTCGGTGCCCGCGAGGGCCGCCGGGTGGCCGCTCGGCCGTCCCGTTTCCCCTCGGACCGTCGGCAGGGCACCACACAGATGGGAACCGGCCATCTGCCCTGGTCACCGGCCGCACGGATCACCATCGAGTCCATCTTTCCTCTCTGAGCCCAAGCGTTGTTCGGCCCTGGGTCGGACACCGGGCAGAGGGGAACTACAGAGGGTCATAGTCGCCGGGCCCTCAGATCACCATCACGTCCCCCCTGCACGAGTACGCCCCCGACTGGCTGGCCCGCCAGATCATCGCCGACAGCAACCTGGCGCAACTACGAGAGCTTCCTGCGCATCCACCTCGTCCCCCCCTGGGGGACAAGACCGTCATCGGCATCCAGACCAGGGACGTCGAGACCTTCGTGGCCGCCATCAGCCAGAAACTCGCCCCGAGCGCGGTCCGCGACCGCATGAAGATGGTCACCAGCATCTTGAAGACCGCGATCAGGGAGAAGCGGCGCTACGAAACCCCACCGACGGCATCAGGCTCCCGCGCGCCGGATCCCACGCGGTTGATGAGGACGAGATCCCCACCCTCTACGAGGTGGACCTCATCGCCAAGCAGATCTCACCCCAGTACCGGCTCACGGTCTACCTCCAGTCCGCCGCCGGGCTGCGGATCAGCGAGACCCTCGCCTTCTCCGTCGACTGCCACCGCGACGGCTTCCTCCGCATCCGCCGCCAGATCAGGGCCAAGGCCCACCGCGAGGACTGCGTCACCCGGTTCATCCCACTCCAGCACCGCGCCGAGAACGAGTACCGCGACATCCCCACCCCCCGCCTTCCTCGCCGACGAGATCGACACCCACCTACGCCAATGGGGCACCAGAACGGCGGGCGGCGTCGAGACCCTCTTCGCCCTACGCGAGCGCGGCAAGCGCACCATGCCCACCGCCCTCACGGCCTGCGGCACTTCTTCGCCTCCACAGCCCTGGCCCACGGCATCCCGATCCACGAAGTGTCCCGCTGCCTCGGCACAAATCGATCAAGACCACTGTCGACGTACCCAACGCTCAGCAACGAGGAGGACCGGCTGGACCACCACATCCGGGCGTCGTGTGATCCAGAAGAGACTGCTCCGGCCAGTAAGGACTTCTGCGCCGTCGCAGGCGACCTCGGCTGGCTTGACCGGCCACAGACCGCCTTTGACCAGTTCGTCCTGTCGATCGTCGCACCTGACATCGGCGCCTGGAAGGAATGTCTGAAAAACCCCGGCTTTACCAGCGCCTGCGGCTCCGCCGCGCTCGACCTGCCCTGGGCCAAGGCACTCAAGCCGATCAAACTCATCAAGGCAGCGAAGAAGTGTCACAGCTTCATCCCCGGCACTAAAGTGCTGCTGGCCGACGGTAGCTCCAAACCCATTGAGGACCTTAGAATCGGCGACAAAATTGTCGCTACCGACCCGGAGACCGGCAATACCATCATCCGCGAGGTCGTCGCAACGAGCAACACTGAGGACGACAAGAACTTCGTCGATCTCAGTATCAAAACCGACGGCCGGACCACCACCCTGACCTCCACCACCACACACCCGTTCTGGGTAGAGGAACTGAACGGGTGGGCCAACGCCGGCAACCTCGCTGTCGGCCAGACCCTGCGCACCCCGGACGGCGCCACCGCCACCATCCAGGGCGTCCGCCACTACACGAAGCGCCAACGCACGCACGACCTCACCATCAACAACATCCACACGTACTATGTGCTGGGGCACGACACCCGTACTTGTACACAATTGCAGCAAACTTACGGCGGCACAGCAGGCGGATACTGCAAAGTTCCTCGGATACAAGAAGGTTCCAGGCAACCACGGCAAGGCGAACGTCTTTGAAATAAAGAAGCCGGGGCCTGGTCAACCGAGGTACATCACAAGGGATATTGATCAGCATAACGGAGGTGTGTTCAAGGGAGCCAACAGGATCCAAGATCTTTGGTCGAAGAAAACTCGGCCCGGAACGTATGATGTGGATATTGACGTGAAGGGTCAAGTCGTTGGATTGAAGTGGATAAACCCATGAGTCGTCGTGTGAGCTGGTACCGCCTGACGGCAAGTGTGAGTAACCCTGCTGACCTGGAGGCTGCGCGGACTCTTTCCGAGCGGGTGTACGCGGTGCTCGAGAAGAACCTTGAAAGGCGTCTCACTATTCGGGAACCAGAACTGCACAACCAATTGAGAAATATTTCTCCGTGGCGCCACTTCGACGGAGCGATCGTTTCTAGTGCGGCAGCCTCCGATTTGATCGAGAGCATGCTCCTTCAGGAAGGATTCTGGTGCCGGCTGGAATCCAGCATCCTTGACATTCATGTGGGTGAGGGTGAAATTTACCTCGGTGTAAGGATAGGGGATGCGTCCGCAGCCGAGGATATCGTGTGTCTTGGATTGAGGCGTGTGCGGCATAGTCCATATGCGATCGTTCGCCCACGCGTGCATCCGTATCGACCGGCAGACGGAAAGTTCTGGGACGTTGTCCGCCAGTCAGTAGACGGGTGTGGTGAATCAGTCCTCTTGGTGCAGTGGGCAGGAGGGATGGCTGGTGAGAAGTGGTACCTACTCCACGACGGTAGTGAAGTTTCCGCTGCTGAGGCAGACCTGCCACCCAGGTCGATTTGTGCTCTCTTCCCGGCGGCCTCATCCTTGAGGGTCGAAGATGAAGAATCTGAACTTTGGACGCGCATCGAAAATGGGTCAGTTCCGTATGGTAATGTTCGCCTTTTGTCGAAGTCTCGTCATCCATTGAGGAAAGCTGCAATGGTTTCGGACCGTCAGGAATTCGATGAGAGTGTGCGGCGTGAGCGTGGAATTAAGGTCTCGCATATTGTGGTATGGCCTCAAGAAGATGAACATGAACCACTTTTTGCGGTGTGTGCGGATGTTGATGGTGTTGTGCGCTCATCGGCTCTATTCGATTAATCTGACGTTTACGTTTCGCCGTCGAGGTGATGTACGGGTTCCTGGGCGGCTAGCTGACCATTTCCTCCTGGTTGGCGTCCGTGGCCTGTAGTTAGATGGCCGCGCTCTATCGGCTGTCTGGCGGGAGATCGTTCCAATGTCTGTGTACCCGTCGCTGACCCGCGCCCTGGCGGAAGCTTTGGTCGACGTCCTCTGGTTCGTTGAGGGAAGCGAGGACGAGCAGATGGATGCTGATGACGGGTCAAGGTCTTGGAGGGTGCCGTCCATCTGGTTACTCAGCTGTCGACTGACCAGCGAAGCGAGTTCGCCGACCTCATCGATTCGATGGCTGTGGAGGAGACCGATCCTTCACATCGTGATCTCTTGCAGGGCCCGAGGTTTATGCAGAGAGAAGGACGCGTTTGCGGAGGGGTTTGAATCCTGCGCGGCCGAACATCTGGCGCTTGAGCATCTTGTCCTGTTGACGTGGCCCTCCACGACACCGGAATTCCAGGGCAGGGTGAAGCCGGTGGTGACGGCGTCCAGGTCGCGTAGGACGTGCTGAGCAAAGCGTCGAAGGCTGGGCAGCTCGGTGGTGGCGCGGGCCACTTCGATCCAGTCGACTCTCGGTCAGTTCGGGAGTTGCCACGCCGAAGTGCGGACGGGCGGTATCCAGATCGGTGACGATGGATCGCTCCGGGCCGCGCCCGGAATTCCAGCGCGAACTGGGCATGGGTCCCCCGTTTCCGGCGGCTGGATCCTGGCTGGATACGGCCCGGCCTTCCGCTTCCTCCGCAGGTCAAAACTGTGCAGCCGGTGTTCCGCTTCAACGTCTAGCCTCGCCGTACCGTGGCCCCGTCGAGTTAACAAAACCCCAGTTCAGCCGCGGGCGTCCCGGTCTCGGGCCCGTTCGCATACCGTGGCTGGATTCTGGCTGGATGGTCTGACGGCTCGTCGCCTGTCGTCATCTGTCGTTCTCCGCACACCGGCTGGATATCGGCTGGAGAAGGTGTGAAGGTGGGGCGGATCGGCTGCGCGGACGGGGGGGGGCAGCGAGGGGCCGGACGCGGGCCCGGGCCTGGCCGGGAGTGGATGCTTCAGTGAGAAGGATGCGCCACCACCTTGCCGAAATGGGTTATTTGTAATTCAACGCCCTCCCGGCTGAGGGTTCAGAACCCTGAAAAGGCGTGCACGAGCCCTCATCGACACTGATGTCGATGAGGGCTCTGCGACGTTTGCCGCTGAGGTTGAAAGGATGGGGTGACAGCGGGTGTTGGACCTCGCGCTGGGCCGACACGATGCCGTCACCGCGCAACGCGGATATCAGGTGGACGCAGCTGCCGTCGGCGCGCGCCGTGCCGCGCAGGGACTTGCCGTCCACCGCGACCGCTGTCCGTGCCGGGCGGGCCGGCGGGCGTGTGTCCTGGTCGACGGCGCGGGAGGCGGCGCCACGGTCGGCGAGCGCGAATGCCGACGATATAGATCAGCTTCGAGGATGGGCAGGCCAGCTGAACGTCAACGAGGGTGAGATAATGACCGCACATCAGTCGATCAATACCGGAGGAACGCGCAATTCAAGGGGTGATCTCGTGTACTTCTCTCAGGTGGGGGTCGGGGCTGGCTTCAATTATCTTCCCGCCAGCGATACCTGCCAACATGACCGGGGGAGCTTCCTGCACGTTCAGGCCTTTCGAATTCAATTAAGGAAAGTATCTAGAGCATGCTCGGAGATATTTCTCGGGGATACCTAGCCAGTGTCGCGGCTACGGAGTACGCAGGAAGTGACCCTCTTGGAGCGAAGGTTTTCGCGTTGGCCGTCGGGCTGCTCTTTGGCGTGTGTGGCTTGACCTGTTTCTTTCGTAATCAAGAAGTGGCAAGATTTCTGCGGTCTCTCAATGTAAGTACGCGCACCCACAGGAAGGGAGAATTTCCCTCTCCCGGATATGTCAGGGGGTTCGGTCTCTTCTTTCTTCTGATCTCTGTCGGCTTGTGTGTTTTTGCAATTGTGATGTTGTTGGGTTAGCGTTTGGCGTCCGCCGATAGCTCTCCGCGTGGTCGCGGGCCTGTTCTGCGGGGGCATTCCTGTTCATTGTTTCTCACCTCGCAGTTGACAGTCTTGATTCGGTGACGGACTGGCTGGCTTTGGTGTTCATGGCGGCAGTCGGAGTGACGTCTGGGATGTGCGGTATGTGCACCTCATTGTCTCCTACGTCGCGTGATTGCGGTGAATTTCGGAACTCGCGGAGATTCTCACAATGGAGGTGGGCTACAGCGGTTTGACAATCTACAGCGGGGAGGGTTGGTCAGTGCATTCCCGTTGCTGTGGAAAAGGGCTGCCTGTTTTCTTGGCTCCACCGGGAAACCAGGGGCGACAGGGTAATCGCGGCGATCACGAACGAAATTGCCCGCTCGCGAGGCGATCACAGCGCGTGATCCTCGTGGGGTGCTGGCCACCAGCCTGAGTCGAGTACGAATCGGTAGATGCCTGGTGGCCCGGGGCGAGTAGGAGAAGGGAGACCGCCTGTCGCGGGGGAGGTGCCCGCCGCCTTCAGCCGTCTGACGGGAAGGCGACGGAAACCGGAGGTCTTGTTCGCGCCGCGTAGTGTGGCAATCGCGTGATGCCACCGTTTCACCGAGCAAGACCATCGTCGGTCTGTACGGCTACCTCGTTCCCGCCCCCGTGTGCCGTTGCTGAACGATCACGTAGAACGCCCAGCGGCCGGACGCCCTCGCGGCCGAGCGCAGGGGCGCAAGGGGCAGGGTGGGCCGTAGCCCGGCCCGTTGATCCAGCGTGAACAGGGCCATGGATCCGCTGTTTCCGGCGGGGGTATGGCGGGCGACGACTCCTGGCTCACGAACCGACCCCTGAGGGGGGGCTGCCGGGTTGGCAGCCCCCACCGTGGATTGGACGGGTCCCGCTTCAGCCGAGGGTTGGTAGTTGGCGAATTGTTCGGAGGCTACGGGGTCGCCGGCGGCGAGGAGGTCGGGGTGGTCGGGGGTGTCGATCTGGCCGTCGTCGGTGTCTGGTGGGCCGTCGACATCGCCGATGGCGAGGATCTGTTTGGCACCCGTCTGCCAGTGGTTGCCGGTCTCTTCGAGAACGGTCAGTTCCTGGCGTTCGTAGGCGGTGGTGCGGCAGGAGGTGCAGGCGAAGCCGAAGCCGGTGTTCGGGTTCATCCACAGCCGTTTCCGGGCGGTGGCGGGGTCGTCCCGGAGCACGGACCCCGCTGCTGAAGCGGGTCTCGTACCCGTACCAGCGGTTCCGTCACGCACACCGACTACGAACAGGTCTTCAAGCTGCAGAACGGCCGCCAGGTGCACGTGGACGGCGGGCCGACCGCCGACAACATCCTCGTCGAGGCGAAGTGGACGGGCAACGAGAACCAGTGGTCGTCGTCCCAGTACAACCCGGAGCACCGCCACTACAACCAGGACCGCATCATCGACCAGGCGGAGCGCCAAAAGGCGCTTGCGGTGCTGCGCGTCATCGCGTCTGCAGACTGCGACCGGAGCGAGCTGGTCTACGACGACCTGCCAATGCCCTCACCAGCGCTCGATCGGCGTGACCGCTCGCCGGCCCGCATGCCTTCGTCTGGCTGCATCTCGACCTTGCCGACTTCGACCTCAGCCAGCCGATCCGCAACGGGTGCGAACATGCGTAGCGCACAGCGGAAGCGCCCGGCCCCGTCGTAGGGGAGCGACGCCTTCGGCCGAACGACGCGAAGGGTGCTATCCACTTTCTCGGGCTCGTTCGTCCGTGAAGGCGACCACCCAGCCACGACAGGTAGAGCGCAATCTCGCGGGTGTTCATCTGGTCGTACCTGGCGAGGACGTCGCGCAGCAGCGGTCGAACCTACACGGTCAATCGGAGAACGAGCTGACAGGGAAGACCAGGGCAGGGCCTGCGGGGTCCTTCGAGTCACGGACCGGGACAACGCCACTGGCCCGACCGGGCCATCGCCCGCAGGCAGATCTTCACCTTCGTCGAAACCTTCTCCGACAGAACACGCCTGCGCCGACACCCGGACTGGGGCGGCAGCGACACGAGCAAGGACACGTCCTCACCACGTAAGAATCGAGTGTCCAAGATCACGGGGAAACCTCAATGTCCCGTAGCTCAGCTTTCGGACGGGCACCGCGGCCGCCACGTCCTGCCGTTCGTCTGTCTTGGCGGCGGTGATCGCGCGGACTGTCGCCGCGTTCCCGGCGGAGCGCTGCAGGGCCGGCAGGGGAGCGTCGGGTTCGCCGGGTACGAACACCGTGGTTGGCAGGACGTGATGGACGGTCAACTTTGGGGCGAAATAGCAGGTGGGCGCGCTGGGGCCCATTCGCGGGCCCGGGCCATCGACTTCCAACCCGGACAGATCCTGTTCTTTACAGAAAGTACCAACATTGGCCATCATATTCTGGAATCGGAAGGATCGATTCACTGCGTGGTACGGCTGTGCACTCCGCTCACGTTCAGGACCTCGTGGCACCCCTGCGCCTGACGGCCGGTGGCCGGGGTGCCGGGCTTCGCGCAGGTCACGTTGATGGTCACGGTGTCGTTCTCAGGGATCTCGATGGGGGTCACCCAGTGGTAGTCCTGGTTGCGGAAGGTTTCCAGCGCGATCGTGGTGATCTTCCGGTCGCCGAACGTGATCGTCAACACCCCCTCATCGCCCTGGAAGTTGGCGACGACGATGTCCGTGATCTCGAAGACGGTGTCCGCGGGCACCCGGTAGGTACCGGTCCTGGTCTCCCCGGCGGCGGTCTTCAGGTCGATGGTCGCCGAACTCTGCTGTCTGCCGGCCGTGGTGCCGCTGTCGCCCGAGGTGCTGCCGTCGCCGCCCGATCCGGATGGTGCTCCCGGCTCCTGGCCGCCGGGCTCGGCTCCCGAACCGTTGTCGGCGCCGGTGCCCGGAAGCTGCTCCCCGGCGGGCGCGGGACGCGGCCGGACCGCTTCTTCGGCCGCGTCCTTGGCGGCGCTGCGCACCGTCGGGCGGACCAGTGCGAGCCAGGCGAGGAGCAGCGCGAGGAGCAGCGCGAGCAGCGCAAGCAGCCACTTCGGGAAGATCGGGATCTGGGCGAACTCCGCGTCCAGCGGCCCCCGTGCCGCGGGGTCGTCCCACCGGGCCTGCTCCTCTTCCCGGTCACCGGTTTCGGCGGTCTCGACGGTGAACGGCCACACCACGGGGGCGCCGAACCACACCGGCTTCGCGGTGCGGACCCGCAGCCCGACCTCCGTCGACTCGCCGGGCTCCAGCGCCGGCTGCGCCGGGCTGAAGGCGAACCCCAGTTCCTCACCCGCCTGACCGGGGGTGAAGCCGACCCGCACCGGGGTGTTGCCCCGGTTGTGCACCGTCAGCCGGAAGCGGCCGCGCAGCCAGCCGCGCCGACGGCGCGGGGTGAGCCCGGTCTGGAGCTCGTGGAACGGCTCGACCCGCACGGTGGTTTCGGGAACCCGCACCGACTCGGGGTGCTCGGTCGGCAGGATCCGTACGCCGAGCGGCTTCTCGCCGGCTTGGATCTCGGGGGAGCGCGGCGGCGTCAGCCGGATCGTCACCGTTTCCGAGGTGCCGGGATAGAGGGAGACCCGCTGGGGCTCGACGATGGTCCAGGAGCGGCACTCCCCGACGACCTCCAGGCTGTACGCCTCGACGATGTCGCTGTCATTGCGCACGGTCAGGCTGGTGGTCGCGGTGTCGCCCGGCGCCACCGTCACGGCCGGGATGTCGAGACCGGGCGTACCGGAGCCGGGAGGGGCTGGAGAAGGCGTCACGCGCTCACGGTAGGGACATGCCCGGGGCTGCCGCGAGGAGTGCGAGGGCAGCACGCGGGCAGTCATGGTGCCCGGGAAGTCACCGTCAACCCTCCTGTAACGGCCAGTCGTTAATGTCGCATGTTGTCTCCTGTGTGCCGCCGCTCCCCGGTGGTTCGCTCCGGTCCTGCACCTCTCCCCGACGAACTCGCGAAAGGATATTCCCCTATGTCCTCTATCGAGGAGAACGGTCCCGCCCTGTCCGACGCCGCGTTACGGGTGCCCACCCGGACCCGGGCCACGTGGGCCTCTCGCTCCGGTCGTGCCAGCAGGGTGACCGTGGCCGTGTACGCCGCCGATCCGGTCCTGCGCGTCGGCGTGGTCCATCAGCTGCGTCAGCGCCCCGAGGTCGACCTGGTCGACGACGCCGACGCGAACCAGGCCGAGGTGTCGCTGGTGGTCGTTGACATCGTCGACGATGATGTGGTGGCCCTGCTGAACCGACTGCGGCATTCCCACGTCACCCGCACCGGCCTGGTGATAAGCACTCTCGGGACCGGCGCACTGCAACGCGTCATCGAGTGCGGCGTCGCGGCGGTCCTGCGGCGTACCGAGGCCGACCAGGGTCAACTCCTCCATCTGATCTCGGCGATAGCCAACGGCGAGGGGGTGCTGCCCGGCGACCTGCTCGGCAAGCTGCTCACCCACGTGGGCAGCCTCCAGCGCCCGGAGCTCGACCCCGGCGGGCTGTCTCTCGCCACGCTGACCACGCGTGAGGCGGACATGCTGCGCCTGGTCTCGGAGGGCCTGGACACCGCGGAGATCGCCCGCAAGACCGCGTACTCCGAACGGACCGTCAAGAACGTGCTGCACGAGATCATCACACGCCTGCAACTGCGCAACCGGGCCCACGCGGTCGGCTACGCGCTGCGCAACGGGCTGATCTGACGGCGAAGCGCTCCGCCGGGGGCCGCGACGTGGCGGCCGTCGATCGGCCGGGGCACCGTCGCAGCGGAACGGGTGACGGCCGGGAACCCGGCACTGCCCGAAAGCGCACCGCATGTTTCCCCCGGGCGGGGACCCGCGGCCCTGCCTCGCCGTGTGCGGGTGAGGGAGGGTGGCGGGGGCGCATCCAGATGCCGCGTCAGATCTGCGAAGAGGGGGCCGTGATGGAAACCGCTGGCTCCGGCGGGCGGTACCGCCTGGGGAGACTCGGCGTGGCGTTGCTGCTGGTGGTCCCGTTGCTCGGGGTGACGGCGGCCGACGGGCCGGGCAGCGCCGAGCCGCAGGTGAAGGACGCCGCCGACGCCGCCGACGCCGTCGACCCGGTCGACGCCGCGGACACCCGGGTCGCGTACGCCGGTACCCGGCACCGCAGTCTCGGCCAGGTCGCCACCACGACCTCCAGCACACCGCTGTTCGGTGACGGCCCGGCCCACTACGACATCCACCCGTCCGCCCTCGGCGACCAGATGGTCTTCGCCAGCCGCCGCGACGAGAAGAACCCGCAGATCTATCTGAGGTCCGCCGACGGTTCGGTCCGCAAGCTCACCACCGGCCGGGACGCAGCGCACCCCCGGCTGACGCCGGACGGCCTGGCCGTGGTGTTCGACTCGGCCGAGCCCGGCGGTCCGGACGGCGGGACGCAGCGCGACCTGTGGCTGGTGCGCACCGACGGCACCGGCCTGACCCGGCTCACCGACACGGCCGAGGGCGAGGAGGGCCCGACGGTCTCCCCGGACGGGCAGCGGATCGCGTACTCCAGCGACGGCGACCAGGCGGTCGGACCGCAGATCTACGTACGTCCCCTGGCGGGCGGCACCGCCACCCGGGTCACCGATCCCGCGAACGGCGCGGCCACCGAGCCGGTGTGGAACCCGGTGGACGACGCCGAGAACCGGGACTGGATCGCGTACACCGCCACGACCACCCCGGTCGACGGGCCGAGCGTCCCTCGGCTGCGGGTGGCGCACGCGTCCGGGACCGGTGACGAACCGCTCCTCGGGGGCGCGCAGGCCGAGTGGCGTGCCCATGGGGCAACGTGGCTGCCCGACGGGGACGGCGTGGTGTTCCTGAGCCCCGAGATCACCTGCGAGTGCGAGGGCGACTACGACCACGTGTTCCGGACGACCGCGCACTCCGAGCAGGTCCCCTCGCTCGTGCTGGACGAGGACCGGGAGGTCCGCTCGCCCACCTGGCTCGGCCCGCTCGCCGGCGGCGGTGTGGTGGTGGAGCGCACCTCGGCGGCCGGCCCGCACGTGGCGACGCTGCAGGACGTACGGATGGACGGGGCCGATCCCCGCGACCTGGGGCTGACGATCCTCGAAGAGGACCCGGAGGCCGATACCGACACGAGCGAGGACCGGCTGTTCCGGCCCAGGCCCGGCTACGACCCGTGGACGGAGCGGCAGAACTACACGCCGGACGGCCGCCGTATCGCGGTGAGCCGCTTCGAGGACACGGGGGACACACCCGGCAGCCGGATCGAACGGATCTGGATGGCGGACGCCGACGGCGCCAACGCGGCACCCATGCCGCTCGCCGGACGCGGCCCCGGCGACTGGGACACCGACCCGACGTTCTCCCCGGACGGCAGGTACCTGGCCTTCACCCGCACGTCGCCGGGCGGCGTCGGGGATGCCGCGGGCCCCAGCCGCGTACTGGTCGCGGAGGTCGCCACCGGCGCGATCACCGGTGAGATCGTCCCGCCCGCCGGGCAACTCCAGGGTCAGGACGCCCAGCCCGCCTGGTCCCCCGACGGGTCTACCCTGGCGTTCACCCGCAACCAGGTGATCGACGGGGCCGGCGGCAACAAGCACGTCTGGACCGTGCCCGTGGGCGACTGGGGCGCGCAGCGCGACCTGAGCGCGGCGAACTGCCCGGGCAATTGCCAGGTCATCGACGACAGTCCGGCGTTCTCCCCGGACGGACTGGGTATCGCCTTCAACCGCAAGAACGGCGGCGGCGCCGACGACGAACAGAACGGCCTGCTGCTGACGTCCCTGTCGGGCGACGACTGCCGGGTGCTGCTGCCCGCCGCCGCCCGGGACCTGCCCGGCGCCTGCGGCCAGGAGTTGCCGGACACCTCGGTCACCGGCCCGCACCAGCCGAGGGACGCCGCCTGGACCGGCGACGGAACCGGCATCGTGTTCAGCTCCCGCACCGGGCCCGCGGCCAACAGCCCCGAGAAACTACGGGTCCTGGACGTCGCGTCCGGCGACGTCACCCCCCTCACCGCCGGTCTGGCCGGCCGGCAGAAGGAACCGACGGTGCAGCAGTCCGTGGACCTCACGGTCGAGGCGCCCGGTACCGTTCCGGCGGTCACCGTCGGCGAGTCCACCACGGTCCGCGTCGACGTGGTGAACAACGGCCCCGCCGTCTCCCCGGGCACCACGCTGACCATCGCCCCGCCGGCCGGCGTGGAGATCACCGGGGTCACCCGGCCCGGCGGCACCTGCGACGCCGCCTCACTCCAGTGCGACGTCGGGGTGCTGGAGCCCGGCACGACCACGCCGGTCGACGTGACCCTCACCGGACTCGTGCCCGGCGACGCGCCGGTCGACTGGTCGGTCACCGGTACGGTCCTCGATCCGGAGCCCGGCGACAACACGGGCCGCACCGTGGTGCCGGTGGTCGAGGAGGACGCGCCACCCCCGACGACACCGCCTCCGCCCCCGACCCTGACCCCGACTCCCACTCCGACGCCCACCCCTCCGCCCGGCACACCGCCCACGGTGCCCCCGGAGGCGGAGGAGCCGGATGCCGGACCCGGGGTGCGCGTCACCGCCCGGCCGAACCCCGGATACGTCGGCGGACGCGTCGTGGTGACGTACACCGTGCGCAACGGCCGCAACGCGCTGGCGACCGGGCTGCGACTGCGCATCGGGCTGCCCGCGGGCATCCCGGACAACGGGCCGCCCCCGGGCTGCGACCGGCGCTGGGTGTGCGCGCTGCCGGATCTCGATCCGGGCGACAGCATCGATGTCCGGGTCGTCCTCCGTCCCGACGAGGCGCTGACCGGTCACGTCACGGGAGAACTCACCACCACCGGGACGGATGCCGACCGCGGCGACAACACCGCACGGGAGCGGCTGCGGATCCTCCGGCCGCGCATCGTCGCGGTGCCGGAGGTCGGCAAGCCCGGCTTCGTCACCTCCGTGCGGGGCAAGGACTTCCCGCCGGGAGCGCCGGTGCGGTTCACCTGGAAGCCGGGGATCACCGCGGCGGCGGCGCCGACCGTCCCGAAGCCGGACGGCACGTTTACCGGCCAGCTGCTCATCCTCGCCAAGGACCGGACCGGGCCGCGCCGGATCACCGCCACCGGCTCCGGGTTCGCACCGGCGAGGACCGATTTCCTGGTGGTCAGCGGCAGCGTGCAGCCGCCGGACGAGGTGACCCGCCGGTGATCCATGAGGTCGACGAGGGGCTGCGCCGGCTGCTCGCCGAGTCCGGCCTGGAGGTGGCGGGCGTCGAGGTCGTCTTCGACGCCCCCACCCGGGACTGGGCGGCGCGGCGCAGCGCACCGACGGTCTGCGTCTTCCTGTACGACATCCGCGAGGACACCGGTCGGCGCGGCAGCGGAGCCGGGGAGGTGTACGACACGGCGGGGCACGTCGTGGCGCGGCGCGCCCCGCCGCGCTGGTTCGAGCTAACGTACCTGGTCACGGCGTGGGCGGGCCGCCCGCAGGACGAACACCGGCTGCTTTCGCAGGTGCTGGCCCGCCTGGTGGCCTCCGACACCCTGCCCGGGCGGCTGCTCAGCGGCACCCTCGCCGAACTGGGCCTGACCGTGAGCCTGGACACCGCGGGCACGGGGGCCGACGTACCGGCGGCCGCCGATGTGTGGTCGGCGCTCGGCGGGGAGCTGAAGGCGTCGCTCGGGGTACGGGTACGGGCGCCGCTCGCCGGAGTGAGCACGGCCGCCGCGCCGCCGGTCACCGAAGGGCTCGTCGTGCGCTCCGCCGGCCGGGACGCCCGGCGCGAGGACCGCGAGGACGACGAGGACCGCGAGGACCACGAGGACGGAGACCACGAGGGCAGGGACCACGAGGGCGGGGAAACGGAGCCGGGGCGCCGGCTGCGCTACACGGAGACGGGCGATCCGGGCCCGGAGGGCTTCGCCGGCCCCCGTGAGCGGGGCCCGGCCCCGGCCCGGCGCCGCCGCAGGGGAGACCGTCATCCGTGACCCGCACCACAGAGCCGCCCGCCACCGCCCGTACCCGGGCCCGGTGCGACGGCGAAGCCCGTCCGGTCGGCGTCGAGCACCTGTGGACGCGGCTCCGCCTGGTCGAGGAGCGGGTGCGGCGGGCGGTGGCGGCGCGGCGTGGCGCCGATCCCGACCCCGACGACCCGTACCGGGGGCAGTACCTCACCCCCGAGGCGGCGGCACGCATCCTGGACGAGCCCGGCGGTCTCGACGTACCCGGCCACGAACCCCGGCAGCCCCCGGCCGGTTCTCTCCTCGGCACTCTCGCCGACCGGTTCGGGCTGTCGCCGCTGGACCTGGACCTGCTGCTCGTCGCGGTGGCACCCGATCTGGACGCGCGGTTCGAGCGGCTCTACGGCTACCTCAACGACGACCTGACGCGCCGTCGGCCCACGGTCGGGCTCGCGCTGGAGCTGTGCGGGCTCGCCGGGGCGGCGTCCGGGCGATTCCGGCTCGCCACCGGAGCGCCGCTGGTCGCGGGTGGTCTGGTGGCGGTCACCGAGCCGGAACGGCCGCCGCTCTCCCGCGTCCTGGTGGTGCCCGACCGGGTCACCGGGCATCTCCTGGGCAGCGCGCAGCACGACGCCCGGCTGGCCGGGGTGCTCGGCGAGGCCCGGGAGGACCCGACCGCCGAGGCGGCGGACGTGCAGCGGGCGGCAGCCGCGGCCGGGACCGGCGCCGGCCTCGTCCACCTGCGCAGCCGGGGCGGCGACGCGGAGGGCCTGGCGGTCGCCGCCCTGCACGCGACCGGGCCGAACCTGCTCGCCGTGGACGCGGCGGCACTCGCCGGGCGCTCCGGTGACGTGCCGGAGCTGGCCCGCGTGGTCGCCCGTGAAGCGCGCCTGACCGGTGCGGGAGTCGTCCTCGGCCCGGTGGAGGCGCTGCCCGGGGAGCCCGCCGAACGGGCCCGCACGCTGCGGGCGTTGTGCGCGGCGCTGCGCGGGATCCCGCTGTTCACGCACGGCACGGTCGGCTGGGACCCGGCGTGGGCGCCCGACACCCCGGTCGTCCTGACCGTGCCGGCCCCTTCTCCCGAACGGCAGGCCGCGCGCTGGCGGCACGCCCTGGAGCGGGCCGCCGCCGGTGACGGCTCCGTCACCGGCGACGCCGGGGAACTCGCGCGCGCGGTGGCCGCGCACCGCCTGGACTCCGGGCAGCTGCGCCGCGCCGCCGACGTGGCCGTACGCACGGCCGGCCTCGCGGGCCGCCCGGTCCACGCCGACGACCTGCGGGCCGCCGTACGGGCCCAGAACGGCGCGGGTCTTGACCGGCTGGCCCGCCGGGTGGAGCCGGCGGTCGGCTGGGACGACCTGGTGCTCCCGCCGCTCACCCACCGCCGGCTGCGCGAACTCGCGCTGCGCGCCCGCCATCGCGAACAGGTGCTCGGGCGGTGGGGCATGCGGCCCGGCGGCGGCCGGGGGCACGGTGTGATCGCCCTGTTCGCCGGGGAGTCGGGCACCGGCAAGACCATGTCCGCCGAGGTCGTCGCGGCGGATCTGGGCATGGACCTGTACGTGGTGGACCTCTCCACGGTCATCGACAAGTACGTCGGGGAGACCGAGAAGAACCTGGAGCGGATCTTCACCGAGGCGTCGGCGGTCAACGCGGTGCTGCTCTTCGACGAGGCCGACGCGATCTTCGGTAAGCGCTCCGAGGTACGGGACGCGCAGGACCGGCACGCCAACATCGAGTCGGCGTACCTGCTGCAGCGCATGGAGTCGTTCGACGGGATCGCGGTGCTGACCACCAACCTGCGGGCCAACCTGGACGAAGCGTTCACGCGCCGCCTGGACGTGGTGGCGGACTTCCCGGTACCCGACGCCGGCCAGCGCCTCGCCCTGTGGGAACGGTGCCTGGGCGACCGGCTGCCCCGGGCCGGCGACCTGGACCTCGGCTTCTGCGCGGACCGCTTCGAACTGGCCGGCGGCTCGATCCGGTCCTGCGCGGTGACCGCGGCGTATCTGGCGGCCGAGTCCGGCGGGCCGCTGACCATGGGGCAGTTGGTGACGGCGGTGGCGCAGGAGTACCGCAAGCTGGGGCGGCTGCTGCTGGAGGGCGAGTTCGGCCCGTATCTGGCGGTGGCCGGGGCGTGACCCCGCCCGCCACGGATTGTCGACGAAGCCGTGCCGGGCCCGGGTCAGGACCTGTAGGTCACCGTGGCCCTGCTCAGGTCGACGGTGCCGGGCAGCATCGCCTGCGGGCGCAGGAGGTCCTTGAGCAGGTACCGCATGAGCTCCGGGCCGCCCATCGCCTTGAGCCGGGTCGCCAGCGCGGGGTTGACCTCCTCCAGCCGCATGATCTCCAGCACCGCGCGGTCCGCCAGCCCCGGCACGATGTCGGGACCCAGGAGCGTGTTGGAGCGCAGCGGCTCCTTGTACTCCGGCGCCCCGGCACCGCCGCCGTAGGTCATCGTGCTGAACGGGTCCGCCGCGGCCTGGCCCATCACGGTGAGGATCAGGGACCTGCGCTCGCTGTCCGTCTCGTCGTCTCTCCTTACCTCGGCCTTCTCGACGTCCACGTCCGCCCTGCCCGCCCCGAGGTCGAAGCTCCGCACGGGCAGGGTGAACGCCGCCGGGATCTCGTCCACGCGGGTCGGCAGCTTGCTCGCCGTCTGGTCCGGCTGCTGCGGGTCGGCCCTGATGGTCGGATACTCGCGCTGGGCGAAGTCGCTGAGCATCAGCCAGCCCTCGGTGCGCAGGGACGACTCCGCCAGCCGGAGTTCGATGCGCGCCTCGGGAACGCCGGTGTCGTCCCCGCCGAAGCGGCTGCGACGGAAGTCGCTGCCGGGCTCCTCCAGATAGAAGAAGACGAAGCCCTCGTTGGCCAGGACGTGGGTGTCGTACGCCTCGGAGTTGTTGGGCGCCTGGGGGTTTTCCTTCAGCAGGTCGGTCTTGGACTTCAGGCGGCCCTCCTGCTCGACCAGCCTCGCGAGCTCCTTCGACGTGTAGTGGCACAGCACGCTCTGCTGCAGCGCGGTCTCCAGGGACGACTTGAGGCCGTCCACCCAGTTCGGGGTGCCGCGGCCCGTGATCTCCCTGGCCATACCGTGCCGGTTCAGCTCGGACAGCTCGCGGAAGTAGCTCGGCCCGCTCATGCCGAACGCGGTGGCGCTGTCGGCCCAGGTCTCCTCGGTCCACAGCATGCCGCGCCCGGTCATCGCGTCGAAGGGGCCGCGGGCGGGATCCGGGAACGCGTCGTCCCGGAGCATCTGCTCGGTGAGTAGGTTCTTCTCGGCCGTCAGCGCCTCGTTCGCCGCGGTCAGGAACTCCCTGACCGCCCTGACCTCCGTCTCGGGCCGGTCGCCGATGACGTCCTCGGCGTCGCTGACCGCCATGGTGAGCCGGGCCACCTCGCCGAGGCAGTGGACGGGGTCGCGCTTGGGATCCTTGTCGTACGCCTCGATGTCACGGCGGACCGCCTGGACCGTGGGGTCCTCCTGCACGGGGCTGCGTGTGAGGGTTTTGAGGAAGGACGCCACGGGGGCGGACGCGGAGGGCACGAAGGACGGGAGCGATCCCGAGAGGTCCTCGAAACCCTTGCGCTGGACCACCCCCGTGGCGGTCGCCAGGCCGCCGGACTCCACGGGGGGTGCGGCGTCCTGCGGCCGGATCGGCGCCGGGCCCGCCATGACGCGGTGCGCGTTCGCCTCCGCCGCGCGCTCGAAGCGGTCCGAGGGGTCGGAGATCCGCAGTCCGTCGCCGTGGTCGGTGCCCTGGACCGGGCCCTGACGCTGCTGGACGACATGGGTCAACTCGTGGGCCAGGGTGTGCTTGTCGCCGCCGCCGTCGCCGATGACGACGTGGCTGCCGGAGGTGTAGGCGCGGGCCCCGACGGCGCGGGCCGAGCGGGCGGCGGCGGGCCCGGTGTGGAGCCGTACACCGGAGAAGTCCGTGCCGAATCGGGACTCCATCTCCTGACGTACCGGCGCGGCGAGGGGCCGGCCGACCGCACGCAGCACGCCCCGCACCCCGGGGTCCGGCTGCTCCGGGGCGGGCGTGGCCCGTTCACGGCGGGCGATCATGCCGGCAACCGCGGCGTTGCCTGCGCCGCGCTGCAACGCCGTCAGCGTGCCGGCGGTGAGCGGAGGCGGTACGGCGGCGCCCGCCGAGGGCGTCTTCCGGCCGGCGGCGGTGCCGTGGGCCGGCTGCTCGTCCCGGGCCCGCTCGGCGTGCGACCTGGACGTCTGCATCCGCTGCCTCCTGCTCGCCGCGCTCCCGGTGCGGCCCCCAGGGGACCGCGTGGGCGCCCGGCGCGTCCAGGTCCGTACGGGCAGAGCAAGGGCAGCCGCGGGTGGCGGTCGGGCGGTCGGGGGGCGGCTGGGAAAGGTAACGGTCCTGCCCCCGGCCCGGTCCGTACGTCCCTGCCGCCCCGGCGGGCCCTTCGCGCAGACTCGCCCTGGACACAGGTGGCCGGCTGTACAGACCTGAAGGAGCGAGCATGCCGACGTACCTCACCCCAGGCGTGTACGTGGAGGAGGTGCAGTCCGGTGCCCGGCCGATCGAAGGAGTCGGCACCGCCGTTGCCGCGTTCGTCGGGCTCGCCGGGAACGGCCCGTTCCACACGCCGACGCTGGTCACCAACTGGGACCAGTACACCCAGCAGTTCGGTGGCTTCACCGAGGGCACGTACCTGGCCCACGCGGTCTACGGATACTTCGCCAACGGCGGCGGCGCCGCGTACGTGGTGCGGATCGGCGGCGCCGCCGAGGACGCCTCCGCCCCGGCCGCCGGCGGTGGCCGGCGGGGGGCCACGGCGGCACAGCCGGCACAGCTCGGCGGCTTCCTGGTCGCGGCCCGGCCCGGCGCCTCCGGGGTGTCGGTGGAGATCGCCGACGCGGACGGCGAGAAGCCGCCGGCGGACCGCTTCAAGGTCCTGGTCCGCCAGGGCGATCAGGTGGTGGAGACGTACGACGTCTCCACCCGCAAGAACGTCAAGGGGTATCTGGTCGCCCAGGCCCGTGCCTCCCAGCTGATCGAGGTCACCGAGGAGCAGGGCGCCGCCCAGAGCAGGCCCGCCAACCAGACGGTGGCGCTGGCCGACGCCCCGGCCGCGCCTGCCGCCGCCGTTCCCGCTGCCGGCGGCTCCGGCGAGGTGGCCCGCCTCGACCCGGCCGAGTACGTCGGCGACGCCGGGGCCCGCACCGGGTTCGCCGGCCTGGAGACCATCGACGAGATCACCATGGTCGCGGTGCCGGACCTGATGAGCGCCTACCAGCGCGGCGCCATCGACGCCGAGGGCCTCCGCACCGTGCAGCTCGCCGTGATCTCGCACTGCGAGCAGATGGGCGACCGGGTGGCGGTCCTGGACGCCCCGCCCGGGCTCTCCGCCCAGCAGGTGCGCACCTGGCGCAACGACGAGGCGGGCTACGACTCCCGGTACGCCACCCTCTACTACCCGTGGGTGCGGGTCTTCGACCCGGCCCTCGGACGCAACACGACCGTGCCGCCGAGCGGTCACGTCGCCGGCGTGTGGGCGCGCAGCGACGCCGATCGCGGTGTGCACAAGGCGCCGGCCAACGAGGTGATCCGCGGCGCGGTGGACCTGGAGATCCGGCTCAGCAAGGGTGAGCAGGACCTGCTGAACCCGATCGGTGTGAACTGCGTACGGGCCTTCCCGGGCCGGGGCATCCGCATCTGGGGCGCCCGCACCCTCTCCTCCGACCCCGCCTGGCGCTACCTGAACGTGCGTCGGCTGTTCAACTACCTGGAGGAGTCGATCCTGCTGGGCACCCAGTGGGTGGTCTTCGAGCCGAACGACGACCGGCTGTGGGCGAGCATCCGCCGCAACGTCACCGCGTTCCTCAGCGAGGAATGGCGCCGGGGCGCGCTCTTCGGCCGCACCGCCGACGAGGCGTTCTACGTGAAGTGCGACCGCGACAACAACCCGCAGGAGTCCATCGACCAGGGCCGGGTCGTCTGCGAGATCGGCGTCTCGCCGGTCAAGCCCGCCGAGTTCGTGGTGTTCCGGCTGGCGCAGTTCTCCGACAGCACCAGCCTCATCGACGAGTGACCCGCGGGTCCACAAGGAAGGGTTGACAGACGGACATGGCAACGGGCGATGCACTTTCCACCCACGTCTTCGGCGTGCAGCTCGGCGGCTACCTGGTCGAGTCGATCCAGGAGATCAGCGGGCTGACCGTCGAGGAGGAGGTCGTCGAGGTCAGGCAGGTCAGCGACCAGGGCAAGCAGATCATCCGCAAGCAGCCGGGAGCCCGGCTGGCCGGCGAGATCACGATCACCCGGGGACTCGACCAGAGCAGCGAGTTCACCAAGTGGATCAAGGAAACCCTGAACAACGGGGCCGTGAACTCCGCCCGGCAGAACCTCACCATCGAGATCAAGGACTCCGAGGGCAGCACGGTCCGCCGTATCCAGCTGATGCAGGGCTGGGCCTCCAAGTGGGAGGGCCCGTCGCTGAACGCGGGCGAGTCGTCCGCGGCCACCGAGTCCGTCACGATCGTGTTCGAGGAGATCGTCGTCGAATGAGGCGCCGTACGGTGACGGCGGGCGGCCTGGAGGAGATCCTCCAGGTCACGGGGCCCGCCCAGGCGGCGGAGCAGACGGCGGAGCCGGCGGCGGCCACCCCCGCCGCCCCGCCGCGCCGGGAGGACCAGGGGCTGCGCACGGAGTTCGAGTTCGAGCTGCCGCGCGGGTACGTGGACGAGTCGGGCACCGTGCACCGGCACGGCGCGATGCGCCTGGCCACGGCCCGTGACGAGCTGCGGCCCCAGATCGACCTGCGGGTCAAGGAGAACCCGGCGTATCTGAGCGTGGTGCTGCTCAGCCAGGTGATCACCCGGATCGGTTCGCTCACCGACGTGCACGCCGGGATCGTGGAGCGGATGTACGCCACCGACGTCGCGTTCCTCCAGGACTTCTACCGCCGCGTCAACAGCGAGGGCCACACCCGCGCGGCGGTGACCTGCCCGCACTGCGAGGGCGGCTTCGAGGTCGACCTCTCGGGTGGGCGCCTGGGGGAATCGTGACGTACGCCCTTCCCCGGCTCCGGGAGGAGATCGCGTACATCGCCTACCACTTCCACTGGCCACGTGCGGAGATCCTCGACCTCACCCACGGCGAACGCCGGCAGTGGGTGGCCGAGATCGCCCGTATCAACACCCGTATGAACGAAGGCGGTTGAGTACATGGGATGGCGGGACAGGCTGCGCCGCCGGGCCGCCGGGGCGGGCTCCGGTGACGGCAGGGGCCCGGGCACGTCCGGTGCGTCGGGCTCTGCGGCGTCCGGGCATCCGGGTTCTTCCGCGTCCGGTGCCCCGGCTCCTTCCGTGCCTGCCGACTGGGATGGCGGCTGGCGCCGTACCGCGCCGCCGGCGCTCACCGTGGGCCGCGCTCCGCTGGGCGTCAGCGACGGTCTCGCCTTCCGCGCCGGGCTCGCCGCCTGGCGGAACCCGTCCTTCGGCGACAGCCTCGGCCACGCCGTGCTGTCCACCGCTCCGACCGGCCTGGTCCGCGGCGTCACCCGCCCCGCCGCCCGACCGCCCGGCCACACCGGGGGAGGACCGCTGCTGCTCCGGGCCGTGCGGGCGGCGGGAGCGGACGAGCCGGGGGCCGGTCCGGACGCCGGGAACCCGGACGGCGCGAGGCCGCCGTCGCCCGCCGACCCGGCAGCACCGGGTGCACGTCGGACACGGCCGGAGGCACGGTCGGCGGGCTCCGCTTCGGCGGGATCCGGTTCGTCTCCCCGGAGCCGTGGCCTCACGTCCACGGATTCCCCCGCGGTGCTCCCCGCGTCGGCTCCTGTCCCACGAGCCGTGGCTCCGGGCAGTGCCCCGGTCGTGAGCCCCGCCGACACCGGCCGCCGGTCGGTCGCTCCGGAGATTCCGCTGGTACGACGCGTGGCCGTGGTTCCGGGTTCGGCCGGCGACGGCGTGGTGGACCGGCCCGCGTCCGGTGCGCCCGGCTCCCGGACACGGTCGGGACGCGCGCCGCGGCCGGACTCCGGGAGCGCCTCCCGGACGCGGCCCGGTCCGGGCAGCCGTACGCCTTCCGGCCCGGCTGGAAGGCGCACCGCGACCGAGGCCACAGGCCCACCGCCGCAGGCGTCCCGCGCCGCCGAGGCGCCCGGCCCGGCGGTCCGGCTCCGCCCAGTGGGGCCTCGATTGACCGTCTCCCCACGCCGGCCGGGGCCCGTACGCCGCGTCCCCGCCCTGCGGCCCGCCGCGCACCCGTCGCCTGGCACCGGTCCCGATGCATCCGGCAGCCCCTCCCCGCCGACCACACCCGCCGGTGCGGCGGGGGGATCCATCACCCCCGCGCAGCGCACCGCCACACGCCGGGGAAGCGGCGCGCCCCTCGGCGCCCCGCTGAGTGGACTGCCCTCCACAGCTACGCCGCTGGCGCCGCGTACCTCCGCCTCGTCCGACGCCGGTCCCGTGTCCGGTCCGGCACTTCCCGTCGTCCAGCGCCGGGCGGACGGTACGGGCGGCACGAGCGGCACGTCGGGCGCATCCGCCGGCGGCGTGCAGGGAGCGCCCCCGGACGGCCCCGCCCCCCGCCCGACCGGCGCCCGTGCCCGCGGTGGCCTGGGTGCACCGCTCCCCGCGCTGCCGCCGAGCGCCGACGTGCCCGGGTCCGGTACCGGGGACTCCCGTCCGTCGCCGGCCGTCCGGCGCGCACCGGTGCACCAGGGCGACCGGGCGCTCACCGAGCCCGCACGCCCGGAGCAGGGTGACAGCCCGGTGCCGGGGGAGTCCGCGGTCCAGCGCAGCCCCGCTGACCGCTCCGACACCGGGGGCACGGCGTTCGACGATCCGGCTCCCGGCGCGCGGCGGCTCTCACACCCCGGTTCCCCGGGCCCGGTCGTCGTCGCCCGGGCGGTAGCCGACGGCACCGGCCGCCCTCCGCCCTCCGCCGCAGCGGCGGCGCCGCCCCGAACCCTTCAGTTGCTCCCCACGCGCCCATTCACCCTGAACACCCGGCCCCCGGAAGGCGTCGCACCGCCCGCTGCGGCCCGCACCGGCGACCGTCCGGTCGTGGTGGCACGCTGGCCGGGCGCACCGGCTGACGCCCGGGGAGACTCCGACCGGCCGCACAGGTCGTCCCCGGGGCCCACGCCTGGATCGTCCGCGGTGCCCCCTGCGATGAGCGGGCCGCCCGCGTCGGTCCCGGCGGCGGCCGTACCCTCCGCGGCGGCCCCTGCGACGCCCTCCGTCCAGCGTGCCGCGCCCGAGGGACCCGGCCCGGACAACCCGGGTGGACCAGAGGCCGGTTCCGCGGCCTTCGTGCAGCGCGCCCCGGTCGTCCGGTCCGCGCCGCCCCACCCGGAGCCTTCCGGATCGGCCGCCCCGGCCGCCGTCGTACCGGGGCGGCCCCTGCCTGTGGCCGCCCGGCAGTTGCCGCCGCTCGCGGACCGCACGCCGGTCACGGCGCGGACATCGGCACCGGCGGGGAACGTCCCCGTGGCCCGGCCGGGGAACGTTGCGCCCGGCCCTGCGCCGGCGGCGGGCGACCGGGCCCGGGGACCGGGAATGCCGGTGCAGCGTCAGCTCCCCGGCGCCGACGACCTCGACGTGCCCACGGGCGTACCGGCCGGGTCGGTGCCGGCGCGCAGCCGGTCGCAGCCGGCCTCCGCTGCCGGTGACCTCGCCGCGCCCGAGGGCGTACCCGCGGGGGCGGTACCGGCGCGCGGTCAGTCCCGGCCGGCCCCCGGCTCGTCGAGCAGGAGCGCTGCCCAGCGTGCTGGGGCGCCGCAGGACGCCGGCATCGACCTGGACGACCTGGCGCGCCGCCTGTTCGATCCGATGGCCCGGCTGCTGCGCACCGAGCTGCGGCGCGGGCGGGAACGTATCGGCCGCCCCCACGACAGACGCCGCTGAGGGCACGGCAGGAAACGGATGACGGACGAATGACGGACAGCATCTTCGCCACGAGCGTGTTCTTCAGGCTCGCCATAGGCGGCAACGACCTCGGCCCCTTCCACAGCTGCTCCGGCATGGGCGCAGAGGTGGAGATGGAGAGCTATCAGGAGGGCGGCAACAACGGCTTCACCTGGCAGCTACCCGGCCGCGTCAGCTGGTCGAACATCACGCTGACCCGCCCGGTCACCGCCGACACGGCGAAGATCGCCCGCTGGCTCGACGAGACGCTGAAGCGGGTGGAGCCCAAGGACGGCGAGATCGTGGCGCTGAAGCCGGACCTGACCCCGATCACCGGCTGGCAGGTGTTCGGGATCGTCCCGGTGCGCTGGCAGGGGCCGTCCTTCGACCCCGGCAACTCGCAGGCGGCGGTGGAGACCCTGGAGATCGCCCACGAAGGGCTGCGCCCTTCCTGACGCCTCCTCGGCAAGGCTCCCCGTTCACGTGCGCGCACCAGATAAGGAGGTCGGGGCATGTCCCCAGCGTCCCGCTCCAGCCGGGCCAGGGCACAGTTGACCCTGAAGGAGCCCCCCGCCTCGGTCGGGGCGAAGCCCGGCGGGACGATCGCGCGGCTGAACCTCCAGTTCAACCCCGCCACGCTGGAGCTGCGCAAGTCCACCGAGTGGCGTCGCACGCCGTCCCGGATGGCGGGGCAGTCGGCGCTGCCCGAGTTCGTCGGCAGCGGTCCGCGCGAGCTGAGCCTTGAGGTGTTCCTGGATGCCACGGCCACCCGCGACAACTCCGTGGAGCTGGCGGTGGAGAAGCTGATGAAGGCGTGCGTGCCGACCCCGGTCAGCCTGGGCCGCAAGAAGCCGGCCAGCCCGTGGGTGCGGTTCGAGTGGGGCACCGCGCGGACGACTTCGTTCGACGGGGTGCTCACCAGCCTGTCGGTGTCGTACACGCTGTTCGACGTGGACGGCAAGCCCCTGCGGGCCACCTGCGCCTTGTCCATCGAGGAGGCGAGCGTTGACCCGCCGGGCCAGAACCCGACGTCCGGCGCGCGCACCGCCCGCAGTACGCACACCGTGGTGGCGGGCGACAGCCTGGCCATGCTGGCCTGGCGGGAGTACGGCGACGCGACGGCCTGGCGGGTCATCGCGGAGGCGAACGGAATCGACAACCCGATGGTGCTCGTGCCCGGCACCGAACTGGTGGTGCCGGGGCTGCGTGACGCGGGTGGTGAGGAGGAGCGGTGACCGCACCCGGAGAACGGGGTGGCCGGTCGTTCGCGGCGGACCCCATCGTGGAGACGCCCGGCGAACTGCCGCCGGTCTGGGCCGCCCAGCTGATGAGCTGCGCGGTGGACGAGAACGTGGGCCTGCCGGACGCGGCGGTGCTCACCTTCCGCGATCCCGATCACGAGTTCCTGCGGGCGACCGGCGTGACCATCGGCACCCCGCTGCGGGTGTCGGTGGTGACCGTGTCCGGTCGGGCGCGCGAGCGGCTGTTCAACGGCGAGGTGACGGCCCTGGAGGTGGACCGGGACGGCACGGGCTCGTTCACGGTGGTGCGGGCCTACTCCAAGGCGCACCGCCTTCAGCGCGGCCGGAAGGTGGTGGCGTACCGGAACATGACGGCGGCGGCCATCGTCCGAAAGGTGGCCGCCGGGGCCGGGCTGGCCTGCGGCACGGTGCAGGCCGCACCGGTCACGTACCAGCAGCTCTCGCAGGCGAACGTGTCCGACTGGGACTTCCTGGAGTTTCTGGCTGCCGAGAGCGGTGCGCAGGTGCGCGTCGACGACCAGGGGCTGCTGCAGTTCACCAGGCCGCGGAAGGCGTCCGGCGCGCCCGCGCCGTCGACCTCGGCCGCCCGGAATCCCCTGGTGCTGGAGTACGGGCGGAACCTGCTGTCGCTGCGGGCCTCGCTGTCGGCCGCGGACGGTGCGCAGCAGGTGGAGGTGCGCGGCTGGGACGTCACCACGAAGCGGCCGCTGGTGGCCCGGCAGCCGTCGGTCACCAGCGACACGGTGGTGCCGGGTCTGAGCCCGGCGCTCGCCGCCCGGTTCGGCAAGTCGTCGAAGCTGACCGTCACCGACACCCCGTACCGCACCCAGGCCGAGACGACCGCGGTCGCGGACGCGGTGGCCGATCAGGTCGGCGCGGGCTTCGGGGAGCTGGAGGCGGTGGCCGAGGGCAACCCCCTGCTGCGGGTCGGCAAGCCCGTGGCGCTCGGCAACGTCGGGCAGGCGTTCTCGGGCCGGTACACGGCGACGGCCGTGCGGCACGTCCTCGAACCGCACGGCGGGTACCGGACGACGGTGTGGGTGGGCGCCAGCCCCGACCGCTCCCTGACCGGCCTGGTGACCGGCGCCAACGCGGCGAGCCGCGGGCCACGCATGCCGGGGCTGGCGATCGGCGTGGTGACGGACGTGCGCGAGCCGGCCGGTTCCGAGCGCGGCGCCGTGAAGGTGAAGTTTCCCTGGCTGGACGACACGTACGTCAGCGACTGGGTACGCACCGTGCAGTGGGGCGGCAGGGGCGGCGGCGGCGTGGTCAGCCCGGAGGTCAACGACGAGGTCCTGGTCGGCTTCGAGCAGGGCCTGCTTGACAGCCCGTACGTCATCGGCGGGCTCTACAACGGCGTGGACAAGCCGTCGCCGCACGATGTCCAGCTGATCGACAGGACCACAGGGAGGGTCAACCGCCGCTCCTTCGTGTCACGTTCGGGACACCGGGTCGAGTTGCTGGACGCGAGGGCTCCGGGCCGGTCCGGCGTCAGACTCATGTCCGCCGACGAGCGCCTCGAAGTGTTCCTCGACGACCGACGGGACCGGATCGAGCTGACGGTGTACGCCGCGAAGGGCCGGCGGAAACCCCTCACATCCGTCCTGCTCGACAAGACGGGCATCACCCTGGACGCGGGACAGGGCAACGTGAGTGTGTCGGGCCGGAACGTGGACATCCAGGGCCGGGTCGGGGTGCAGATCGGCGGCCGCAGGGTGAGCGTCAACGGCTCGTCGGACGTCACCGTCGACGGCGGTCTGCTCGGCGTCCTCAAGGCCAAGCTCATCCGGATCAACTGACCTCTGTCCGCCGTACCCACGATCCTTGCGAAGGAGCGCCGCATGCCTGCCGCAGCCCGTACCGGCGACCCCACCAACCACGGCGGGGTGATCGCCGCACCACCGCCGCCCGCCGCCAGGGCGGTGGCCACCGTGCTCGTCGGCGGTCGCCCCGCCGCCGTCGTGGGAAGCGTGCACACCTGCGTGATACCGCCGCACGCGGCCCTGGGACCGGGCAACGTGATCGTGCCCGACCCGGCCGGGCCCGCCTCGGGCACCGTGCTCATCGGCGGGCTGCCGGCCGCAAAGGCCCGCGACCAGACGTCGTGCGGCGCCATGATCGTCACCGGCGCCCCGAACGTCCTGATCGGCGGTGTGTGATGAGCGAGCAGTTCATCGGCCGCGGCTGGGCGTTCCCGCTGCGGGTCGGGTCGACCGGCGGGATCGCCATGGTCGAACGGGAGCGGGAGATCGAGGAGGCGATCCGGCTGGTGCTCGGCACCGCCCCCGGCGAGCGTCCCATGCGCCCCGCGTTCGGCTGCGGTATCCACGACTACGTCTTCGCCCCCGTCGACGGCGCCACCGCCGGACGCATCGCGCAGCAGGTGCGCGCGGCGCTGGAGCGGTGGGAGCCGCGGATCGCGGTGGACGACGTGGTGGTCGCCTTCGACGCCGTCGAGGACGGCACCCTCTACATCGACGTGCACTACTCCGTGCGCTCCACCAACGACCGGCGCAACCTGGTCTTTCCCTTCTACACGACCCCCTCCGAGGAGGGGGCCGAGGAACCGGTCGCGGACTGATGGCCCTGCCCTCCCCCAACCTGGACGACCGGCGCTTCCAGCAGCTCGTCGACGAGGCGAAGCGGTACGTGCAGCAGCGCACCCCTGAGTGGACCGACCACAACGTCTCCGACCCCGGCGTCACCCTGATCGAGACGTTCGCCTACATGGTGGACCAGTTGCTGTACCGGCTGAACCGGGTCCCGGACAAGAACTACACCGCGTTCCTGGACCTGCTGGGCATCCGCCTCTTCCCGCCTGCCGCGGCCGGCGCCGAGGTCGACTTCTGGCTGTCGGCCCCGCAGCCCGACACGGTCGCCCTGCCCGCGGGCACCGAGGTGACCACCGCGCGCGGCGAGTCCGAGGAGGCCGTGGTGTTCACGACCGCGGACGAGCTGCTCATCCTGCCGAGCGAGTTGATCCGACTGGTGACCGCGCCACGCTCCGGTGCGCAGACCGACATGACCGGCACGCTCGCCGAAGGCCGGGACGTCCGCTGCTTCCAGGCGGCACCGGAGCCCGGTGACGCGCTGCTGTTCGGCCTGCCGACGGCGGTGCCGCGCTGCGTGGTCGCGCTGCGTCTGGACAGCCGCGTGGAGGGCATCGGCGTGGACCCGCGCCAGCCCCCGCTGGTGTGGGAGGCGTGGAACGGCGGCGGCTGGCAGGTCTGCGAGACCGGCACGGACACCACCGGCGGCCTGAACCAGCCCGGTGAGGTCATCGTGTACGTACCGGCCGGGCACACGGCGTCGGTGATCGGCGGGACCCGGGCGGGCTGGCTACGCTGCCGGGTCACCGAGGTGGAGCCCGGCCAGCCGTTCTACTCGGAGTCCCCGACGGTGCGCGAGGCAGCGGTGTTCACCGTCGGCGGCACCGTGTTCACCGAGCACGCCGAGACCGTGACCGACGTGCCGCTCGGCACGTCGGAGGGCGTCGCCGGGCAGACGTTCCGGCTCGGCAGCCCGCCGGTCCTCCTCGACCGTGAGCCTCCGGTGGTGGAGGTGTCCTCGGCCGAGGGGTGGCAACGCTGGGACGTGGTGGAGCACTTCGGCCGTTCCGGGCCCACCGACCGCCACGTCCGCGTGGACACCACCACGGGCGAGTTCACCTTCCCCCCGGTGCTGCGCGAGCCGGACGGCACGCTGCGGCAGTGCGGAGCCGTACCGCCCAAGGGGGCTCAGGTCCGGGTGGCCCGCTACCGCACCGGCGGCGGGCCGGCGGGAAACGTCGCCCGCGGCGCGATCTCCGTGCTGCGCAGCTCCGTTCCGTACGTGGCCAGCGTCGTCAACCGGGAGGCGGCGCGCGGCGGGGTCGCAGGTGAGACCGTTGCCAACGCCAAGCTGCGGGCGCCGGACGTACTGCGGATGCAGGAGCGTGCGGTGACCGCCGAGGATTATGAGATCATCAGCCGTCAGGCCGCGCCCTCGGTACGCCGGGTCCGTTGTCTGCCCGCCGCGGAGGACGCGGGCGCGGTACGGGTCCTGGTGGTGCCGGACGCGGTGGCCGACGAGGGCGACAACCGGCTCCGCTTCGAGCAGCTGATCCCCTCCGACCAGGTCCTCGAAGCGATCACCGTGAGCCTCGACGAACGACGCCTCATCGGCACCCGTCTCGTGGTGGAGCCCCCGGTCTACCAGGGCGTCACCGTGGTCGCCCGGCTCGTGACGGCACCGGGCGACACCGACCGGGTCCGCGAGGCGGCGCTCGAAGCCCTGTTCCGCCACCTCAACCCGCTGCACGGCGGCCCGGACGGGACCGGGTGGCCTTTCGGGCGGCCCGTGCAGTACGGCGAGGTCTTCGGCATCCTGCAACGTGCCACCGGCGATGCGCTGGTGGAGGAGATCCGCCTGTTTCCCGCCGACCCGATCACCGGCCGCCGGGGCGCCCCGGCAGACCGCATCGACGTGGCTGCGGGTGCGCTGGTCTTCTCCTACCAGCACCAGGTCGTTGTCACCGCGCTGGAGCGGGAGGCGCGGGCATGAGCGTGGCCGACACCGGCGTGGAGCCGGAGGTACCGCGATGAGCCGCGCTGCCGTACCCGGGCTGGCGAGCAGCTACCCGATCGGTGAGCAACTGCCCGCCCTGTACGCCGACGACGGCTTCGCGCAGCGGTTCACCGCCGGTCTGGACACCGTCCTCGCCCCGGTGTTCGCGACCCTCGACAACCTGCCCGCGTACTTCGACCCGTGGGTGACGCCGGTCGACTTCCTGGCCTGGCTGGCGTCGTGGGTGGGTGCCACCGACGACCCGCAGTGGCCGGTCGAGGTGCGCCGCGAGGCGGTCGTCCGCGCGGTGGAGCTGCACCGGTGGCGCGGCACCAGACGCGGTCTGGTCGAGGCCCTGAACCTCGCGCTCGGGGTACACGCCGACGTGGCCAACGACGGTGGCTCGCGTTGGTCGAGCACCGCCGGAACCGAGCTGCCGCCGGAGCCCCCCGCCGAGATCCTGGTCCGGGTGTGGCCGGGCCGTGCGGCGCGGGTGGACGCGGCCAGGGTCCAGGAGATCGTCCAGGCCATGTGCCCGGCGCATACCGTCTGCCGGGTGGAGGCCCTGTCCGGCCCGCCCGCCGACGAGGGGAGATGACGCCATGCGGGAGTGTTCCGCCTGCGGAGCGTCCAACGGCTCCAGCGATGACTTCTGTGGCAACTGCGGCGCATATCTGGGCTGGTCGGACACGACGCGGGACGCGAACGCGAGTGCCATGCCGACCGCGGGCGCGGACTCCAGCGCCGACGAGGGGCCCGACACCCACCCCGGCCGGGACGAGACCGCGACTTCCCCGTCCCCGGCCGCACTCGACGACACCCGAACCGACACGCCCGCCGCCACGCGCCGCTCGACCACCGGCAACGGGGAGTCCCCCCATGCCGACGAAGCCCAGGAAGCCCCCCGCGCCGGGGCACCCGGATCATCGACCCCCACGCCCGCGGCATCCGCGTCCTCCGGCTCCACACCCGCCCCATCCGGTACCACCGCACGGCCCCCGCAGAAGCCGGCCCCACCACCGACGCCCCCCACCGCACCCGCTCCAACCACCCCGAACCCGCCCGGCCTCCGCCCCCCGGCCACCCCCACCTCGGAGGCACCGGCACGGAACCCCGTCGTGCCCGTGCAGCCCGCGAAGCCGGTGGCCCCCCGCCCCGTCGTACGACAGGCGGCGGTGCCGGACGAGGGAGCGGGCCTGCCCTGCCCCTCCTGCGGGACGCCCAATGCGCCGAACCGCCGGTTCTGCCGGCACTGCGCGGCCGAGTTGAAGCCCGCCGCGAAGACGGCCCCGCTGCCGTGGTGGCGGACCGTGCGGCCGTTCCGCCGCCGGGTGCGTGCGAGTTCGGGGCGGGGGGTGCGGCTGCTGGTGGTCCTGGCCGTGGTGGTGGCGCTGTGCGCGGGCGGCTTCCTGCTGCTGCCGGCCGGGCGTGCCCTGTTCGAGGACACACGGGACAAGTTGGGCAAGCCCACACCCGTGACGCCGATGGACGTCAAGGCGAGCGCCGAGGTCCCCGGGCACCCGGCGAAGAACACCACCGACGGACTGCGCGACAGGTACTGGGGGGCTCCCGCGACGGGCGCTTCGGTGACGTACACCTTCGGCAAGCCGTTCCGGCTGGTCGACCTGATCATCACCAATGGCGCGTCCGCGAAGCCGGAGGAGTACGCCGGTCAGGCGCGCGCGCTCCAGATGCGCATGGAGGTGACGACGCAGGACGGCGAGAAGTACGACGAGGAGCTCACCCTCAGCGACAAACCGGGCAGCCAGCCGATCCCCACCGGCATCAGCGACGTGAAGACGGTACGCCTGGTTCTGCGCTCCGCCGTCGGCCTCACCGAGGACCGTCACCTGGCGCTGGCCGAGGTCGAGTTCTTCCAACGAAGCTGACCTCGTCCACCACGTCCGATCAACCCGGCCGTATACCGGCACGGCCGCGCCGCGCTCGGCGAACGAACCGGATGCGCGGGCGTACGTCCCGGCAGCGACTGGGCCGTCGAGGAGCGCGAGCTGCCGACGGCAGGTTGCCCCCGGACGGACGCGGCGCGGGTGGGTACCCCGGGGTACCCACCCGCGCCGCGGGGTGCGCCGGTCAGGCGGCGTGCGGACCCGGTGCCGCGCTGCCTTCGTACTCACCGAGGTCGGAGACCAGCCGGGTGAGGTCGGGGAGGCTGTCGTAGCGCCGCTGGTGCAGGGCGGCGATCCGCTCGCCCATCTCCGGGGAGAGGTCGTCGGTGATGTCGAACGACGCGAACGTGTCGACCAGCGGCAGCCCGATCCGGTCGGTGTGGAGGTGGGAGGGGTGGATGAGGTACTCCCAGTAGCCGTCCAGGTCCTCGATCGCGAAGGTGGCTCCCCACTCGTACGCGCCGCCGAAGTCGCGGCCGACGACGAAGGACGTCACGGACGGGACTTCCCGGCCCTGGTTGCGCAGGCTCTCCAGGGCCTCCTCGCGCTGTTCCGGTGTGGTGCCGGGCTTGAAGGTGAAGCGGATGCCGTGGTGAATCATCGGATTCTTCCTTTCGGTGCGGTGTTTTCAGTGGGGTTGGCGTGGCTCCCGCCGGTGCGGCGCGGCCACGACGCGAGGGCGGCGAGGACGGCGCCTGCCGCCATCGCGGATCCGGTCCAGGTGAACGCGGCGGCGATGCCGGTGGCCTGGATGAGGGGCTGGGCGACCAGCGGGGAGAGGAACTGCCCGAGGAAGATCCCCGTGACCAGGCCGCTGAGCACCCGGGCGCGCTGGTCGGGGTGGGCGGTCTCGCTGAGCCGCAGGTTGAGGTTGGGTACGACGAGACCGACCCCGAGGCCGCCGACGAGCAGCCCGGCCGCGATCTGCGCGACGGTGCCGGCGGTGCCGACCAGCACCCAGCCCGTACCGAGCAGGGTGACGGCGACCGCGGTGACGTGCGGCGTGGTGATGCGCCGGCGCAGCGCGGGGAAGGCCAGCGCGCCGAGGGCGCTGGACAGGGTGCTGCCGGCGAGCACCGCGCCGGCGACGGTGGGCCCGCTGCCGTGGCTGCGGAGCAGGAACGGCAGCTGGGTGGGCGCCATGTAGAACGCCAGCGTCGCCACCAGCGCCAGCACGTACACGCCGAGGATGCCGCCGGTCATCATCCGGTGGCGCGGGCGAGGTGAGCGGCCGGGCACCGCGGCGCGCTCCACGCGCGGTTCGCCGCGCAGGGCGCGGACGGCGAGCACGGCGACGGCGGCCGAGGCGATGTGGATCCAGAACGGTGCCCGCCAGCTGACCGTGGCCAGCAGTCCGGCCAGCGGCAGGAACACGACGCCGCCCAGGCCGGCGAAGGCCTGCTGCCGGCCGAGGAACGACGCACGCCGCGGCCCGTCGAACCAGTCGGTGATGAGGGCGCCGACCGCCGTCATGATCCCGCCGACCGCAACCCCGAGCAGTGCCCTGGTGGCCAGCAGCAGGTACAGGTCGGTGACGAAGAATCCGGCGGTGCCGCTGATGGCGTACAGCACCAGGCTGAACACCAGCAGCGGCCTGCGCCCCAGCCGGTCGGCGACCAGCCCGGAGACGGGCGCGCTGACCGCTATCGCGAGAGAGGTGACGGTCAGCGCGAAGCGGATGAGGAGATCCGCACCGGCCACGCCGGCGAAGACCTCCCGCATCGCGGGCAGGCTGGGCGAAATGATCGCCGGGGACATGATCGTCAACATCGCCGATGCCAGGACCGCGGCGCGCGCCGGACGCGGCGGGGCCTGGGGCGGCCTGGTCGGCCGAGTCGATACGGCAGCCATGGAGAACCTTCCTCTCGCGGGATCGGCCGGGAGGTCAGTCCCAGAGCGTGACCATGAAGGCCAGCGCGAGGATCAGGACGGTGAGCGCGGACCGCCAGGCGAGGCGCTCGACGCGGGAGGGAGCAGGAGTGGTCACGGCGATCTCCTTCGAGTCAGGTGTTATGTGTGGTCAATCACTCACTCTCGGGGCCAAAAAAATGACCCCGGAGTACGGACGTGGGGTGCTCAGCGCCACAGCATGAACAGCACCACGTCCAGAACGGCCAGGGGCGCGAGCGCGGTCCAGCGCAGCGCGACGTTGCGGGTCATTGTCCTCACCTCCTCCCGTCCCGTTCCGGGACCCCGGTCAGTAGTGGCGAAGCCCCTCGGAGAGCGTCCGGGCCCACGGGGCGTCGATCTGCGGGGCGTCGACTGCGGCCACCAGGTGGCACAGCATGCCCGTGGCGAAGAACCGCTGCACGTCCGCCTCCGCCGCACCCGAGACGCCGCGCACGTACTCCACCAGACGCGCGTAGCCGGCCCGCACCACCTCGGCGATCACCGGCTCCGAGGCCGCAGCGCACTGTGCGTGCAACTGCAGCAGCAGCAGATCCCGGTCGGCGATCAGCCGCGCATAGGCGTCCCCCATCGCGTCCAGCACCGCCTCCGGCGAACTTCCCCCGGCCGCCGCCACCCCGTCGCCCAAGCTCTCGCGGACCCGGGCGAAGCAGTACTCCACCACCGCCGCGAACAGCATCTCCTTGTCCGGGAACAGCCGGTAGACATACGCCTGCGAGATACCCGCCCGCCGAGCCACATCCGTGGTCGTGGTCCCGAAGTACCCCCGCTCCGCGAACGCGCTGACCGCGGTCCGCAGGACCGTCTTCCTCCGCTCGTCGGCGGTCGAAAGCTGCCGCCCGGATGTTGGTGTCTTCGCCATATGAGTAATAAACCACTCACACTCGCGGACTGTCAACCCGCCCGGGCGACGGGGCGGCGGCAGCTGCGGGCGGTGGTCCGGGAGCCGATCAGCCGGCGCAGCCGGGGAGGCGGAGCCTGCGCAGCTACTCGGCAGCGCCGCCCACCCCGCCGGTCGCCCGGTTCGAGAGGACCCTGCTGGCGGTGAGGGTTGTGGCCCCCGCGTTCGTTCAAGCCCCGGCCCGTCCGCGTCCCCACGCTCGGTCAGGGAGCCGAAGAAGCCCGTGCTGGAGTCTGACGCCTCCGCGAACGCTTCCCGCCGGACACCAGGTTGCAGCAGACCCGTTCCCTCCGCGGCCTTCGTGCCTAGCCTCGATCTTTCGTGACGGTCCGTCGGATTCTCTGGTGGGCAGTTTCGGTTGCGTGGGCTGATCGCGGGCAGCGCTGGGGCCCGGCTGTCGCGTCGGGTGGGCGCCGGGTTCCACGGCTCCGGTCGGGGTCGTGCTGCTCGTGAGGGCGGGACGCTGCTGGTCAGCCGGGGTTCGGCAGGGCTGCGATTCGTTGCAGGGCGCTGGTGATCACGTCGGTCCAGGGCCAGTGCCCGGCGAGGCGGAGGATGCGGCGCCGTCCGGTGGTGACGAGCTGCCCGGCGGCGGAGAAGAGCCGCAGCCGTAGGCGGCGGGGCTCCCACCGGCGGGTTTCTCCGGTGAGGGCGAGCATCGGCATCCAGGCCAGTAGGTCGAGGGCGATCTGGACGATCTCCAGCCAGACCTGGTTCTGCGCGGCATCATGCAGGGGCAGGTTGCGCAGGCCGGTGGTGCGAGCGGCGCGGATGCGGTCCTCGGCCCGGGCCCGCTGGCGGTGGCGCAGTTCCAGTGCGGCGATCGCGTCGTCGGTGGTGTTGGTGGCGAAGCAGGTCAGTCGCAGTCCGTCTGTATCGGTGAAGCGCAACTGGGCTCCGGGGTGCGGGCGTTCCTTGCGCACGATCAACCGCATTCCCTTGGGCCAGCCCTTGAGGACGCCGCCGGCGAGTTCGGCGACCCAGGCTCCGTCGCGGATCTCCCCGTCGGGCTCGACGGCCGGCGTCCAGGCGGAGGCGGGGACCTTGAGGACGGCGGCGTGGATGGCGTCGGTGATGGTCATGCCGACCGAGTACGACAGCCAGCGTCCGCGCTGCGTGAGCCAGGCGACGAACTCGTGGGTGCCGCCGCCGGAGTCGGTGCGGATCAGTGTCCGCCCGTCCGCGCCGGTAGGTCTTCGGCAACTGGGCCAGCGCAAGCTGGGCGGTGGTGATGTGATCGGCGGCGGTGTTGCTGCCTGCGTTGCCGGGCCGCAGCAGGGCGGCCACGGGTTCCCCGGATCCGCCCGGTCCGTGGTCGACGAACGCCGTCAGCGGGTGGTGGCCGAAGGTCTTCTTCCAGGTCGCGGCGGCATCCTGTTTCTCAGAGTGCGCCAGGACGAGGACGCCGTCGATGTCCACGATCACCTGCCCGTGCGCGTCCGGGGCCGCCTCGCCGGCCGACTGCCAGACCCGCTTGCGGACTTCGGAGCGTGCCGCACGGAGCGCGGCCAGTGTCCGCTGCCCGCCCGAGGCGAGGGTGTCGATCAGACGGGAGACCGTCGGGTCGGAGGCCACCGGCCCGAATACGGACGGCTCGGCCCGCAGCATGCCCACATCCGCCAGACAGTCCCCGCCCAGTGCCACCGCGAGCGCCACGTCCAGCAGGATCTTGCCCGGATCGTGCACCGCTCGCGGCTTGCGCCACGGCGCGAGTGCCGCCGATATCGCAGTGTCCAGGCCGGTCTTGCGGACCGTCTCGACCAGCAGGACCGCCCCGGCCTGAGAGGCGACGCCGTGACCGCCGCCCTCGACGCGGACATGCGGATAGGACCCGATACGCTTCTTCACCTGGGAAGTGCCTCCGACGGTGGCGGGAACAAGGACCTCGACAATCCTCATTCTCGCTGTTCAGAGGCACTTTCTGCTGTTCTGATCACCTGTCGGACAGCCCACTTCATGAAAGCGCGAGGCTAGGGCACGGGCCCAGGATGGACCCTTGCCGGGCTCGTGGACTCAGCGTGAACGCGAGCCCCCGGCCCAGCCGTATCCGGCGGCTGGATCCACCCCCCTCCCCGGCGTACCCGCAGGTCAAAGCTATGAACGTGCTATTCCGCTTCAATGTCTGGCCCCCCGCCGTGCCGTGGCCCGGTCGAGTCAACCCCCAGGTCAGCCGCGGGCGTCCCGGTCTCGGGCCCGTTCGCATACCGTGGCTGGATTCTGGCTGGATGGTCTGACGGCTCGTCGCCTGCCGTCATCTGTCGTTCTCCGCACCCCGGCTGGATGTCGGCTGGAGAAGGCGTGAAGGTGGGGCGGATCGGCTGCGCGGACCGGGGGGCAGCGAGGGAGGTCGTCGGTATTTTGGGCGCAGGGGGTAACTGCCGATCATTACGAAGCGGTAGTACAGGTTCGCTGATGAAGGGTGTGCATTGATGGATCGATGGAAGTCGTGGATCGATGTAAGTGACGTACTACCCTGGCTGCCGAAAGAACCCTACTTTCTGGAATCAGACCTGCTTCCAGATGTGATGGGGAAATTGAGGAATGTTGGATTCACTGTCGCTGAGGCGGACCTCTCTGGAGTGCGGACAGAAAAAGAATTCCTGTCCGAGATCGGGAGGGAGTTGAAGATCCCCGGCGGGCCTGCCCCCAACTGGGATGCGCTGCGGGATCTACTTCAGCAGCTGGGGCGTGCGCAGCCCTTCGGGATCGCGCTCGTACTTCCGCAAAGCGACGCCTTCTTGGGAGTGAATGTGCATTCATTCGTGCGATGCGTCTCTGTTCTGCGATTCATGTCGCAAGAACTCTCGGATGTGGAAAATTTAAGCACGCCACCGGCAACATGACCACCCGCACCGGCGGCACCGCCGACCAGACCTACACCTGGGACGCTGAGGGCCACCTCGCCGCCGCCACCACCGACTACGTCTACGACACCGACGGCAACCGCCTGCTCGCCACGAGCAGCGACAACACCGCCACCCTCTACCTGCCCGAAGGCAACGAACTGCGCCTCAACCCCGACGGCAGCGTCACCGGCACCCGCTACTACGCCCACGACGACGAAACCGTCGCAGTCCGCAACCCCGGCAGCCCCCTGCACTTCGTGGTCTCCGACCACCAGGGCACCGCGATGCTGGCGGTCTCCCTCGCGGTCGGCCAGGCCGTCATCCGCCGCAAACAACTCCCCTTCGGCGCCCCCCGCCCCACCACCGGCACCGGCACCGGACCCGACTTCCCCGGCACCAAGGGCTTCGTCGGCGGCACCCTCGACGACACCGACCTCACCCACATAGGCGCCCGCGAATACGACCCCACCCTCGGCGCCTTCATCTCCCCCGACCCCCTCCTCGACCCCGCCAACCCCCTCCAGGCCAACGCCTACACCTACGCAAACAACACCCCCGTCACCGCAACCGACCCCACCGGTGAGATGCTCTACGACGAAGTCACCAAACACGGCTACGGCAACCAAACGAGAACAACAAGTCCTCAATCCTGGGAGGAATCCTCAACGCGTTGCCTATCTCTGCCGAAACCAAGGCGGCCATAGCTCTAGCTGCACCAATTCGAGTGAGGCCAGGAGTGGTTGATGCTTAGGAGCTCTGCGGTGGTATGCAAAACTGCTGCGCGGTCTTGACTGCCAATGGAACCCAGGTCGATGGCTGGGGCCTGCTCGGCCCGCTTCTTGCAGGCTTTTTCTGCGTCGGATTGGGTGTAGCCATTGTCCTTGATGTTCGCAACGTGGCCAGCCGTTTCGCAACTTCGGCGCGTGACAAGAAGGCGCAACGAATTATCAATAAGGTCGTAGGTTTTGGTTTCATCGGAGTTGGGATGCTATTCGCCACGGTCGCCACAGTTGAAGGACTATTGGAAATCCTCCCAGGCTGACCTACTGACCGGAAGCGGTAAGTTCTCTGGCTCGTTGAGCTGGGTGTGAGTGAACTTCCTGGCAGCAGCCCGCGCGCCGCGCGATCGAGCGTGACGATGACGCGGTGGAGCTGTGGAAGAAGGAGGTCTGGCCGCGGGGTGAGAGTATCGCGGCTGCGTGTGACGGCCGGGTCGTCTTCGAGGACGAGGGCGGGCGGTCGATGGCGTGGCCGTGAGCGAGTGGCCGGGGAGGCGAGGGCGTAACGCCGGTGGTCCGTGCCGGGGCTCTCGTTGGGTGTCCTTGGCTGGGCTGATCTGTGGCAAGCCGGGCACGCGGTCCCGGATGTTCAGAGCGCACATCCAGTCGGCGGGCCGGTCGTGCTTGTCTGGGACAACCTGCGCGTGCACCTGGTCGAGCCACTGCGCGAGTTCACCCCTCCATGATGTTCTGCACACTTGGCTGGCCGGGCTCCACGAACTGTCCCTGACCGCGGCTGCCGACCGCATCGCCGGGCTTTCGGCTCGCGTCACGGGAGCCGGGGGACGGTGTCGCTGGGCCGTACGGGCCGGGTGGGGCGGGCCGGATGGCGGCGGTGGGGCGCCGCCGTCCGGCTTGGGTGCCTCAGCGGGCCTGTTGCAGCCAGCGGGTCAGCATGCGGAGGTCGCGTCCCACTGCCGCGGTGAAGTCCGGCTGGGCGCCTTCCCACCGGTCGACGGCGGCGGTCGCTTGCCGGAGCTGGCGGAGGGCCGCGTCGGGGTTCGTGCCGTTCTTCAGCAGCTTCTCCGCGGCCAGCAGCCGGGCGGTCACCGGCCGGGCGTCGCCGGGGCGTACGCACTCGGCGGCGGCGTCGATGCGGGCGCGGAGGGGGGCCAGGGCCTGGGCGGTGGCGGTGGCGGGGTCGGAGTGGGGGGCGCGGGCGGGGGTGCGGTAGGCGCCGTGGTGGAGCGCGGTCGCCTGGGCGTCGGTGAGCTGGTTGTAGGCGAACAGGGCGGTGCCGTCGGAGTCGGCGTCCTTGACGGCTTGCAGCTGGTCGCCCATCAGGGCGGCCGGGGAGCCGTTGAAGGGCCCGTAGGTGGCGGTGTAGAGGTAGGCGAGGCCGACGCGCTCGCGCATCACCCGGGTGTCCTCGCCGACCGACTCCGGCGAGGAGCCGAAGGACATGCCGGTCAGGAAGTCGAGGTATCCGGCGTCGACCCAGGCGCCCCAGTTCTGGAACTTCTTCTTCAGCCCGTCGACGGGGTCGGCGAAGACCGCCGCCGACAGGGCGGTGTCCGGCCGGGTGTTCCGCTGGAGGTTGCGGATGCCTTCGACGAAGGTGGTGATGTTGTTCTCCCGCCACAGGTTCCAGTCCTCCCACTTCGGGTCGGACTCCGTCAGCGTGTAGGGGTCGACGCCGTGCTTCGCCTCGAACGCGTCCCGGCTGTAGTCGCTGTAGGAGAAGCTGGAGTCGTAGGGCAGGGAGACGGGGTAGCGGATGTAGTCCAGGTGCAGTCCGTCCACGTCGTAGTCGGTGAGCACCTCCTTGAACACCGAGCGGATGTAGGCGCGCGGTTCGGGCATCGCCGGGTCGACGAAGTAGTAGCCCGGCTCCTGGGTGGAGGGCCGCGGGGCGTCGGCGCCGACGTCCTCGCGCTCCACGGCGGCCCACTCGGGGTGGGCCTTCAGCACCGGGCCGGGGCCCTTGACGGCGCCGGGGCCGCCGGCGCCGTCGGCGCCGACGAAGAAGGTGTGCGTCCAGGCGTGCAGTTCGATGTCGCGCTTGTGTGCTTCGTCGACCCACACCTGCAAGGGGTCGAATCCCCGCATGTTCGGGCGCTGTGCCTCGATGCCGGCCTGCTCGGCGGCGTCGGAGGGGAAGATCGTGTATCCCTGGAAGACGGTCTCCAGGTAGACCATGTTGAACCCGGCGTACTCGATCCGGTCGAGCGTGTTCCGGATCTCCTCGGGAGTGGTCTCGGTGGGGCGTACCCACACCCCGCGCCCTTCCACCGGGCGTGATTCCCGGGTCCCGTCGCCCGCCGCGGCGGCGGCTTCCCGCGCCTCGGCCGCGAGCGCCAGGGCGTCGGGCTCCCGGCCGTCGGCGAGCGCCGCCGCGGCGGCCTCGATCCGCCGGTCCGCCGTGTCCAGCCGGTCGCGTACGTCCGATTCCGGGAAGACCGTGCAGCTGTCCCGGGCGGCTTCGAGGCGGGCCTGCGCGTCGTCGCGGGCGAGGCGGGCCCGTACCAGGTGCGCTTCGGTGTCGAAGGTGAGGGTCAGCTGCTTGCCGGATATCTCCACTTTCGTGCCGAGGGTGGCGTGCTCGCTCAGCCACCTGCCCCGGGAGCCGTGACCGGACAGCACCAGGCCGTTCGCGGGGATGGGGGAGTCGCTTCCGCCGACCTTGACCACGCGGCCGTCCTCGACGACGACTTCGGTGCCGTACTCGTTGGTTCCGGTCGTCTCGCCGTAGGCCGGCGTGTACGCGAGGAGCTGCTCGGCGCCGCGGCAGCCGGGGAAGCAGGCGCCGTTGGAGTCCAGGCCGCCGGGGTTGTTCTCCGCCGAGGGGTCCACGGCGTCCAGGGTCGCGGTGACCGGGTCCGCCGCCGGGGCGGTCGCCTGGGCGGTCGCCTGGGAGGAGGCGTCCGGGGCGACGGCCGGCGGCGCGGCGCCGGCGTTCGGGGCGGCGGCGAGCAGCGATGCGGCGAGGGCCGCCGCGGAGACGAAGGTGAGCGGGATGTGTCGCCTGAGGGGCACGGGGACCTCCGGTTGGCAGGGGTGACTCACGGCACTATGAGGAACTGGTCCGTACAAGTCAACGGTTCGGTCGAGGCTCGATCCCAAAGAACGGGCAGGTGTTGACACCCGACCGGCGGGCTGACATCTTCCATCGAGCAACTGGTACGGACCACTATCGGTCGTGCCGGTCTCCCTGTCGCATCCCCGAGGAGCGCCATGCCCACGACGAGAGGTATCCGCCTTGCGGTCGCCGCCCTGGCCGCCGCCACGTTCGCCACCGCGTGCGGCCTGGGCGGCTCAGCAGACGAAGGCGACTCCGCCGACGCCGCCGGAGGGGAGGTGAAGGGCGAGATCACCTTCCAGACCCTCCAGCTGAAGCCGACGTTCACCGACTACATCGAAGGAGTCATCGACGACTTCGAGAAGCAGCACCCCGGCACCGAGGTGAAGTGGGTGGACATCCCCTTCGAAGGCGCGCAGGAGAAGATCACCGCGGACGCCAGCGCCGGGTCGCTGCCGGACGTGGTGAACCTCAACCCGCAGTTCGCCCAGGCGCTGGCGGCCAAGGGCATGTTCGTCGACATGGACCAGGTCGCGGGCGACGTCGAGGACGAGTACGTCCCCGGCGCCTGGGAGGCGTTCACGGTCGCCGGCAAGCCCGGTTCGTTCGGCATCCCGTGGTACCTGACCTCCGAGGTCACCATGTACAACAAGGAGCACTTCCGGCAGGCGGGCCTCGACCCGGACAAGCCGCCCGCCACCTTCGACGAGCTGCTGGCCGACGGCGAGAAGCTGGCGGCGGCCGGGGACGGCGAGCGCTACGGGATCCACCCGGCGCTGGAGAACCGCTTCATCACCGACCTCGCCAAGCAGGGCGTCCCGATCATCGCCGACGACGGCCGGACCTGGACGTTCAACACCCCCCGGGCGGAGAAGTACCTGGCCTCGCTGGTCGAGGCGTATCAGTCGGGCGTCTACCCCAAGGACTCGCTCACCCAGGACCACAGCAAGGAGACCGAGGCGTACCAGGGCGGCCGTATCGGCCTGTTCCCCTCCGGCCCGAACTTCCTGACGATCATCAAGGAGAACGCGCCCGGGATCGCCGAGCAGACCGGCGTCGGCCCGCAGATCACCGGCGAAAGCGGCGTCACCAACATGTCCGTGATGGGCAACCTGGTGCCGAAGTCCAGCGACAACCAGGCCACGGCGGTCGCCTTCAGCAAGTTCATCGGCAACGCCGAGAACCAACTCGCCTTCAGCAAGATCGTCACCGTCCTGCCGAGCACCGAGAAGTCCCTGGAGAACCCCTACTTCACCGCGAAGGACGACGACTCCCTGGAGGCGGAGGCCCGCCGCATCTCCGCCGCACAGATCACCAAGGCCGAGAACCTCGTGCCCGTGCAGTACGACCAGCGCGTCACCCAGGCCGTCATCGGCCAGGTCGAACTGGCGCTGAAGGGCGACCAGTCACCGCGGGAGGCGCTCGACAAGGCGGTGGAGGCGGCCGACGCGATCACCCAGAAGTGAGCACCGGCCGGGCCCGCGGCGTGCCGCCGGGCCCGGCCGGGCCGCAAGGGGAGGCGCCGACCGCCCTCCGCCCGCCCGCACCGAGATCCTGGAGGCCCGCGTGACCGGCCACCGCTGGTACGTCCCCTGGCTGTTCTGCGCACCCGCGCTCTTCTTCGCCGTCACCTTCTTCATCGTGCCGTTCGGCAACACCCTGGTGCTGTCCTTCACCGACGCGAGCACCCTGGGCGGCGGCACGTTCACCGGGCTGGACAACTACAGCCGGCTGATGGACGACTCGGCCTTCTGGCTCTCGCTGCGGAACACCGCCCTGTACCTCCTCGTCGTGGTGCCGCTGCTCGTGCTGCTGCCGCTGCTGCTGGCGATGCTCGTGCAGCGCAGGATCGCCGGCATCGGCTTCTTCCGCGCCGTGTTCTACTCGCCGGTCGTCGCCTCGATGGTGGTCGTCGGCCTCATCTGGTCCTGGCTGCTGTCGAGCGACGGCCTGGTCAACTCGGCGCTGCGCGGCCTGCACCTGGTCTCCGAGCCGGTGCCGTTCCTCACCGACTCCCGCCTGCTGCTGCTCAGCGCGATGGCGATGACCGTGTGGAAAGGGCTGGGTTACTACATGGTGATCTACCTCGCCGCCCTGGCCAACGTGCCCCGCAACCTGCTGGAGGCGGCCGAGGTCGACGGCGCCGGGCCGGTGCGGCGCTTCGTCAGCGTCACCGTCCCCACCCTGCGGCCGACGATGGTGCTGGTGGGAACGCTGTCCGCCATCGCGGCGGGCAAAGTCTTCGCCGAGGTGTACGTCCTGAGCGACGGCAGCGCCGGCCCCGGCGCCGAGGCCCGCACCCTGGTGTACACCATCCGCGAGACGGGCCTCGGCCTGGGCGGCGAGGCGGGCTACGCCTCCGCCATGAGCGTGGTGCTCTTCTTCGCGACCCTGGGCCTGTCCATCCTCGTCACCCGCATGAACACCCGGGAGGCTCGGGCATGAGCACCACCACCACACCGCGGGCCGGCGGCCACGCCCGGCCCCCGAAGGGCGCTTCCGTGCCCCCGCCCGGACCGGACCGGGGCGCCGCCGGCCGCCGCGCGGCCCGTACGCGCCGCCTCGCCGCCCGCGGCGTGCGCTACGCGCTGCTGCTGGTGGTCCTGCTCGTGACCGTCGGCCCGTTCCTGTGGCAGCTGTCCACCTCGCTGAAGGGCGCCGGCGACTCCGTCTTCGGCTACCCGCCGCAGCTGGTGCCGCACCACCCCACCCTGGAGCACTACGGGACCGTCACCGACACGGTGCCGGTGCTGCGCTACGCCACCAACTCCCTGGTGGTGGCGGCGAGCTGCGCGGCGACCAACATGCTCTTCGGCTCGATGGCCGGCTACGCCCTGGCGCGTATGCGGTTCCGGGGCCGCAAGGTCGCCTTCGCCGTGTTCCTGGCGACGATCATCATCCCGTTCGAGTCCATCCTGGTCTCCGAGTTCCTCATCGTCCGCTCCCTGGGCATCCACGACACCCTCCTGGGCGTGATGGTGCCGCTGGCCGTCACGGGCCTGTCCGTGCTGCTGATGCGCGGCGCCTTCCTCGCGCTGCCCGTCGAGGTGGAGGAGGCGGCCGTCCTGGACGGCACGAACGAGTGGCAGCGCTTCGCCAGGATCGCGCTGCCCTCGGTGCGCGGCACCCTGGCCGTGGTGGGCATCTTCAGCTTCGTCTTCGCCTGGGACGACTTCCTGTGGCCGCTGGTGGTGCTGTCCGACCCGGCCAACTACACCCTCACGGTGGGCATCCAGTACCTGTCCGGCACCTTCACCAACGACCAGCGGGTGATCGCCGCCGGGACGATGATGGCCGTGGTGCCGCTGCTCGTCCTCTTCTTCGGTCTGCAGCGGTACTTCTTCCGCGGCGTCGGTGAGGGAGCGGTCAAGGGATGAGCGAGACAACCGGACAGACATCTGCACGGCGACCGGCGTCGGCCCGCCCGGCCAAGCACGAGTCGCTGCGCCGGGCCCTCATCGAGAGGATCGAGGACGGGCTGGCGCCGCACCAGCCGCTGCCCAGTGAACGCGAGCTGATGCAGCGCTACGAGGTCAGCCGGATGACCGTGCGGCGCGCCCTGGAGCGGCTGGTCCAGGAGGGCCGCGTCTACCGGGTCCACGGCGTCGGCACGTTCGTCGCCGACCCCGCCACCATCAGCAAGTCGCTGCGGCTGACGAGCTTCTCCGAGGACATCCGCGCCCGGAACATGACGCCGGGCAGCCGGTTGCTCCACCTGGCCACCACGGCCGCCGACATGGCCTGCTCCCGCGACCTGTTCGTGGCCCCCGGCACCCCGCTGGTGCACGTCAGCAGGCTGCGCCTGGCCGACGGCGAGCCCATGTGCCTGGAGCGGGTCTGGCTGCCGGAGGCGTTCGCCCCCGGGCTGGTCGACCTGGGCGAGCTGGACTCCCTGTACGAGCTGCTGGAGCGGCAGGGCGCCCGGCCGGAGACGGCCGACCAGACCATCAGGGCCACCGTCGTCGACGCCGAGGAGGCGGAACTGCTCGGCGTGCCCGCACACTTCCCGGCGATCGTCGTGCAGCGCGTCACGCGCGACGCCCGCGGCCGGGCGGTGGAGCGCGCCATCAGCCACTACCGGGCCGACCGCTACGACTTCCGTGTCACCATCTCCCGGGAACGGCAGGAATGACCGACCGCACCCTCCCGCCCGCGCTCACCGTCGACATCGGCGGTACGCACCTCACCACCGCCGTCGTCGAGGTCGCCCCCCGCACCCGTGTCCGCTTCCGGAAGACCTGCCGGACCCCCGCCGCGGACGGCCCCCGGGCCGTGCTGACGGCCGCCGCCCGGCTGGCCCGGGACTCGCTGGCCGACGCCCGTACGGCGGGCGGGCCGCGGGTGACGGCCGTCGGCGTCGGCTCGGCCGGGGTGGTGGGGCGCGCCGGCCGCGGCATCACCGGCGCCACCGACGCGCTGCCCGGCTGGGCCGGCACGCCGGTGGCGGACCGCCTGGAGGCCGCGCTGGGCCTGCCGGTCACCGTCCTGGGCGACGTGCAGGCGTTCCTGCTCGGCGAGGTGACGGCCGGTGCGGCTGCCGGCGCCGACGGTGCGGTCGGGGTCATGGCCGGCACCGGGATCGGCGGCGCGGTCTGGGCCGAGGGCAGGCTGCTGCGCGGGGCCCACGGCGCCGCCGGCCATCTGGGACACGTACCGGTGCCCGGGGCGGACGGCGAAGTCTGCCCCTGCGGGCGCACCGGGCACGTCGAGGCCCTGGCCTCCGGCCCCGCGATGACCGAGCGCTTCCGCCGGGCGCACCCCGGCCCCGGCGTCACCGATCTGCGGGACGTGGCCGCGCTGGCGGCGCAGGGCGATCCGGACGCGCGGGCGGCGCTGGCCGCCGGGGGCAGGGCGCTCGGCACCGCGCTCGGCGGCGTCGTCGGCGCGCTCGACCCGGACGTCGTCGTGGTCGGCGGCGGCGTCACCCACTCGGGACCCTGGTACCTCGACGGGCTGCGGACGGCGCTGTACGACACGGCGCTGCCCGCGCTGGCCCGGGTGCGCGTCGCCACCGCCGCTCTCGGGTCCGACGCCGTCCTGGTCGGAGCCGCCCACGCGGCGGGCGCGGGCCCGGCGGCCGACGGTGCCGCGGCCGGGACCGAGGCCGTACGGTGACCGCCCCCGGCCCCGCACCGGCCGCGGCCGGCGGCGGTCCCCGGCCCGGGCAGCGGATCGCGCTGCTGCCGCTGGACGAACGGCCCGTGTGCACCAGGCTCCCCGCCATGGTCGCCGCGGTGGCCGGCCTGCGGGTGGAGACGCCGCCGGCGCACCTGATGCCGCGGCTGCGCACCCCCGGCGACCACGCGGCGCTCGGCCGCTGGCTCGCGGACCAGGCCCGGCCCGCGCGCCCGGTGGCCGCCGTGGTGGCGCTGGAGACCCTCGGGTACGGCGGGCTGATCGCCTCGCGCACCGCCCCCGGCACCGTGGCCGGCGTCACCGCGCGCTGGGCTCCGCTGCGCACCCTGGCCGACGCCGGGGTCCCGGTGCACGCCGTCGCCCTCGTCACCCGCACCCCGGATTCGGCCGACGCCCTCGAAGAGCCCGCCTACTGGGACCCGCACGGCCCGGACCTGCACCGGCTCTCCGCCCACCTGCACCAAACGGCCCTGGGCGCCGGGGACCCCGCGACCGCGGAGCCGCCGCTGCCGCCGGGCGTGCGCGCGGACTTCGTACGGCGCCGGTTGCGCAACCACGCCCTCAACCTGGCCGCGCTGGAGCTGCTGGCCGCCGGCACCGTCACCTCCCTCGTCGTCGGCGCCGACGACACCGCGCCGTACGCGCTGGCCACCGCCGAGCTGGACTGGCTGCGCAACTGGGCCGGCTGGCTGGCCGCCGGTGACGCGGTGTCCGTCCGGCCCGGAGCCGACGAGGCCACCACCGTCTTCGTGGCCCGCACGGTCCTGGACCGGCTCGGCACGGCTCGTCCGAAGGTCGCCGTGGAGGCGGCCGAGCCGGCCGGCCTGGAGCGCGTCGCCCCGTACGAGAACGGCCCGGTCGGGCAGACCGCGACCCGGCAGATCGAGGCGTGCGGCGCCGTCGCCGTGGCCGCCGGGGAGCCGTGCGACCTGCGGCTGCTGGTGCACACCCCGGACGGCAGCGGCGCCGACTGGGCGATCGCGCCGCCGGCCGCCCGGCCCGCCGCGGCCCACGACCGGGCGGCGGCGCTGGCCCGGCGCGCCGCCGCCCTCCTCGACGCCGGGGAGGCGGTCGCCGTCGCCGACTGCGGCCAGCCCAACGGCGCCGACCCGCTGCTGGTACGGGCCCTGCGCCGGCACGGCGTCCTGGAGCGGCTGGCCGGCTACGCCGGCTGGAACACCGCCGGCAACACCCTGGGCACCGCGGCCGCGCACGGCGTCACCGCCGTCGCCGCCCGGTGGGCGGGCCGCTTCGACCGCGCGGCGCACCGCCGGCTCCTGCTGCACCGGCTGCTGGAGGACTGGGCCTACATGACCCGGGCGCGCACCGCCGGCCGGGCGGCCCTCGGCAGCGACCCCGCGCGCCACGAGAGCCTGCCGGCCGACTCCCCGGTGCTCGGCGTCATCGAGGGGGAGCTCGCCGCCTGCCGGCGCGAACTCGGCGCCTTCACCGAGTACCGCCCGGCGCCCGGCTCCGTACGGCTGCCCTGGCAGCGCACCTTCGAGGCCGACTTCGACCTCACCGCACACCCTTCTGTGGAGCACACGTGACCACGCACCCCCGCCCCTTCCGGGAGACCGAGATAGCCGTCGTCGGCGGCGGACTCGGCGCCGTCGCCGCGGCGCTGGCCGCCGCCCGCGCCGGCCGCCGGGTCCTGCTGGCCGCGCCCGGCGACCGGCTCGGCGGCCAGGCCACCACCCAGCTCGTGCCCGCCCTGGACGAGCACCCGCACGTGGAAACCGGCGGCATCTCCCGTTCCTACCGGGCCTTCCGCGACCTGATCCGCGGCGCCTACGACGGCCTGGCCAACCCCGGCGACGGCTGGGTCAGCAGACTGTGCTTCGAACCGGGCGCCGCCGAGCGCGCCCTCGGCGCGCTGCTCGCCCCCTACCGCGACGACGGCCGCCTCACCGTCCTGACCGGCCTCGTGCCCCACCGGGTCATCCGCGACGGCGACCGGATCGCCTCGGTCCTGATGCGCCGGGCGGGCGGCGCCGGCGGCGCCGAACCGATGCGGCTGGAGGTACGGGCCGACCTGTTCCTCGACGCCACGGAGGCCGGCGTTCTGCTGCCCCTGGCCGGCGCCGACTGGGTGGCGGGCTCCGAGGGTACGGACGGGTTCGGCGAGTCCCTGGCCCTGCCCGGCGGCCCGAAGCCCGAGGCCGTCCAGTCGTGCACCGTCGGCTTCGTGGTCGAGCACGTCCCGGGCGAGGACCACACCGCGGCCGCACCGGACGGCTATGAACGCCTGCGCGACGGCCAGCCGTTCACGCTGGAGATCGGCGGATGGGACGGCCGCACCCACCGCTACCGCATGTTCGAAGAAGGCCCGGACGGGCACCTCCCGTTCTGGACCTACCGCCGGCTGCGCTCCGGCGCCCTGCTCGGGGGCCGCGACGCCGCCCTGATCAACTGGGCCGGCAACGACTACGCGGGCAGCTCCAGCCTCGCCGACCCGCACGGCGCGTACACCCGCGCCAAGGCGCTGTCCGCCGCCTTCCTGCACTGGCTGCGCACCGAGTGCCCGCGCGACGACGGCACCGGCCGCGGCTACCCGGGACTGCGGCTGGCGCCCGAGGTCGCCGGCACCGCCGACGGCTTCGCCGCCGAGGCGTACCTGCGCGAGTCGCGCCGGCTGCGCGGCCGCCGCACCGTCCGCGAGCAGGACCTGCTGCCGGTCCCGGGCAGCGCACGCGCGGCGGGTTTCGCCGACGCCGGCGGCGTCGCCCTCTACCACCTGGACCTGCACGCCCGGGTCGGCCACCCCACCAGCGCGTACGCCCCCACGGCGCCCTTCCAGGTCCCGCTGTCCGCCCTCGCCGCCACCGAGCCCGTCAACCTGCTGGCCGCGGCCAAGAACCTCGCCGCGACCCAGGTCGCCGCGGCCGCCTACCGGGTCCACCACGGCGAGTGGGCCGTCGGCGAAGCGAGCGGCGCCCTCGCCGCGCACTGCGTCGCCCGGTCCCGTACCCCCGCCCGCGTGCTGGGGGACCGGAAGGAACTCACCCGGCTGCAACGGCACCTCACCGGGGCCGGCGTGCCGCTGGCGTGGCTGCTGGACGTGCCGCCCGGCGGCGGCGATCCGCAAGCCCGTGCCGCCCACCTGCTCGCCGCCGCCGGCGGACTCGCCGGACCGCGCGCGGCCGAGCTGACCGTACGGCCCGCGGACCCGGCCACCGGCGCCGAGCTGACCGCGCTCCACCGGGCCGCGTGCACGCTCCTCGGCGAGGAGCGCCTCGACGCCGCCGGACCCGTCGGCGACGCCGCGGACGCCGGGCGGCCCCCGGGCACCTGGGGGGAGGCGGCCCGGGCACTGGGCGACGTCCTGGACCGGGCGCTCGGCCCCGTGGACGCACCGGCCGCCCGGTGAGCCGGGGTTCTGTACGGAGACGGGATTCGGCACCGGCGAACCCGCGCACGACCTCCGGCACCGGGCCGGAGCACAGGAAAGGGCGGCACGTGGAACAGCGCCAGACGGCACCCGCACACAGGCGCGCAGCAACGCTGGCACGGTACCTGCACCGCTGCGCGGGCGGCTTGGTGGTGTCGTGCCAGGCCCGCGAGGGCGAAGCCCTGCACGGCCCGCACTTCATGGCGGCCATGGCGCGGTCGGCCGTCGCCGGCGGCGCCCGCGCCGTCCGCATCAACGGGCCGGCCGACGTCGCCGCCGTCCGCGCCGCGGTCGACGTGCCGGTCATCGGGCTGTGGAAGGACGGCGACACCGGGGTCTACATCACCCCCACCCTCGCGCACGCGCTCGAACTCGCGGCGGCCGGAGCCGACATCGTCGCCCTCGACGCCACCGCCCGGCCACGCCCGGACGGCCTGGACCTGACCGCCACGGTCGCCGGGCTGCACGCGGCGGGCGCGGTCGTGATGGCCGACGTGTCCACCCCCGAGGAGGGCCGGGCCGCCGCCGGAGCCGGCGCGGACCTGGTCGCCACCACCCTCTCCGGCTACACCCCCGCCAGCCCGCCCCGCGAGGGCCCGGACCTGGAGCTGGTGGCGCGGTTGAGCCGGACCCAGCCCGTGCCGGTCGTCGCCGAGGGCCGGTACACGACGCCGGCCCAGGCGGCCGACGCGCTCCGTGCCGGAGCGCACTCCGTGGTCGTCGGCGGTGCCATCACCCGGCCCGCCGACATCACGGCCCGCTTCGCCGGCGCTCTCGCCGACGTGCCCGTTCCGGCGGCCCGACCGGCCGCCGCCACCGACGTGACTGACGAAGGAACCCCCGCATGACGCACCGCCCCGGCGCCGAGGTCCACGTCGTCACGCACGTCCACTGGGACCGCGAGTGGTACCGCCCGTTCGAGGCCTTCCGCGCCCGCCTGGTCGAACTCGCCGAGCACGTGTGCGCGGAGCTCGACACCGGGCGGATCACCGCGTTCCACCTCGACGGCCAGACGACCGTCCTTTCCGACATCGAGGAGCTGCGCCCCGACCTCGCCGGCCGGGTCCGCGCGCACGCCGCCGCCGGCCGCCTCACCGTCGGGCCCTGGCACGTACTCGCCGACAACCAGCTCGTCTCCGGTGAGAACCTCATCCGCAACCTCCTCACCGCGCGGCGGGTGGCCGGCGGCACGCTGGCCACCGTCGGGTACTCGCCGGACGCCTTCGGCCACCCCGCGGACCTGCCGCGCATCCTCGCCGGCTTCGGCATGGACACGGCCCTGGTCTGGCGCGGCGCCCCGCCCGCGCACGCCCGGTTCCGCTGGCGTTCGCCCGACGGCTCCGAGGTCTTCGCCGTGAACCAGGCGTACCACGCAGCCGAAGTCCTGTGGGCGGACGGCGGCCCACCGGCCGCGCCCGTCGGCGACCGGCTCGCCACCTTCCTCGAAGCCGAGCGCACCCGGCTGCCCGGAGGGCCCTGGCTGCTGATGAACGGCGGCGACCACCTCGCGCCGCGGAACACCGCCGAGCGCGTGACGGCCGTACGGGACGCGGCCCGGCGAGCCGGCGCCGGGCTGCGGGAAAGCACGCTGGAGGACTTCTTCGCACACGCCCGCCGGAACCCGCCCGCCGGCGGACTGCCGCTGGTCGAGGGCGAGTTGCGGCACCCGGGCGACCGGCTGACCTTCCTGCTGCCGGGCACCCTGTCGGCCCGTACCCACCTCAAGCAGGCCAACGCCGCCGCCCAGACCCTCCTCGAACGCTGGGCGGAGCCGGCGGTGGCACTGCACGCGGCCACCGACCCGGCGCTGCTGGCGGACCTGCGGCACGCCTGGGACCTCCTGCTGCACAACGCCCCGCACGACTCCATCTGCGGGTGCAGCGTGGACGAGGTGCACCGCGAGAACCGGGTGCGCTATGAACGGGTCACCCAGAGCGGCGAGCACGTGATGCTGCGCGCCCTGGGCGCCGCCGGCCTCGACACCCGCATCTACGGCGACCGCCCCAAGGAGCGGACCTCCTTCGCCGTCCTCAACCCCCACGGCTTCGCCCACACCGGTCCGGTGACGGTCGAACTGCTCACGGCACCCGGCCGGTACCCGGTCGAGGTCGCCGGAGAGGACGGCGCGCCGGTCCCCTTCGAAGCCGAGACCCTCGGCGAGGAGACGGCGTTCGAGGCCGACCTCGACCTGCTGCCCGACTCGCGGCCCTCGCTGCGGCACCGGATATGCCTGCTGGCACGGGACGTGCCGGGGCTCGGGAGCGCCGCGTACCGCGTACGGCTGGCGGCGAACCCCGATCCCTCGGCCGCGGCGCACACCGAGGACGGGCAGCAGGAGTTCACCACCGCGGACGGTACGGTCGTCACCGCCGGCGACGACGCCTCGCTCACGCTCCGGCTGCCCGACGGCGAGTTGCTGACCGGCCTGGGGAGGCTCGTCGACGGCGGTGACCGCGGCGACACGTACACCTACGACCCGCCGAGCCGCGACCGGCTCGTCAGCCCGGTCGTGCGCACGGTGCGGCGCATCACCTCCCCGGTGCGCACCGCGCTGCGGCTCGACGCCGGGCTCACCCTGCCGGCGGCCCTGACCGGGGACCGCGACGGCCGCGCCGAGGACACCGTGACGCTCCCCCTGCGCGTGACGGTCACCTCGTGGCACGGCGACCCCCGGGGCGCCCTGGACTGGACCGTCGAACTCGACAACGGCGCGTCCGACCACCGGCTGCGCATGCACTTCCCCACCGGCGGCCCGGCCGGCCGCTGGACCGGCGACGGACACTACGCACTCGTCGAACGCCCCATCGCACCGGACCTCGGCCCGCTCCCGGACCGGCCCGGCCACGAAGCCGTCTGCGCCGCGGCGCCGGTGCAGAGCATCGGCGCCGTGGGCCGCGGCGCGCAGCGCGTCGCGGTCGCCGCGGCCGGACTGCCGGAGATGCGCGGCATCCCCGGCGGCACCGGGGCCGGCGAGGAACTGGTCGTCACGCTGCTGCGGGCCGTCGGCTGGCTCTCCCGCTTCGACCTGCGCACCCGCACCACCGGAGCCGGCCCCATGCTCCCCACCCCCGAGGCCCAGTGCCACGGCCCCCAGGCCTTCACCCTCACCACGGCGGTCGGCCGGGCCATGGCCGACGACCACGCGCTGGCCCAGCTGGCGGCGACCACCCGGGCGCCCCTGCGCGCCTGGCAGCTGCGCGGCGACGCCCCCGCGCCCCGGCCGGACCCCGGCCTCGGCGTCCAGGGCGGTCTGCTGACCGCCCTGAAACCGGCGGAAGACGGCAACGGGCTCATCCTCCGCGTCTCCAACCCGACCCCCGCGCCGCTGCCCACGGTGCTGCACGCCCCCCGCGGCCGCTCCGCGGACGCCTGCCGACTCGACGAGAGCGCCGACCCCGGCACGGAGCTGCCGCCGCTCGAAGGAGGCCGCCTCGCCTGGACGATGCCGCCCTACGCGCTGGTCAGCCTGCGCCTCTCCTGAACGCGGCCACCGCCCTGCCCGGCTGCGCCCGCCGCCCCGGCCGTTCCGGACCCCCGAGTGGGCAGCGCTTCGGGGCGCTCACGGGGATCGTCACCAGGTGGCGCCGGTGGGGGTGATGTCCTGTTCCCACCAGATGGTTTTGCCGCGGTCGGTGCGGTCGGTGCCCCAGGCGCGCGACAGCAGGCTGACGATGTGGATGCCGCGGCCGCCCTCGTCGCCGGGGTCGGCGAGTTGCAGGTGGGGCAGCATCCGGCCGCGGTCGGAGACCTCGCAGCGCAGGTTTCCCAGGCGGAGGAGCCGGAGGACGACGGGCGGTGCGCCGTAGCGGACGGCGTTGGTGACGACCTCGCTGGCCAGCAGCTCGGTCGTCTCCACGAGGTCGTCCAGCCCCCAGGTGGCCAGCTGGCGGCGGACCAGGCTGCGGGCGGTGCGGGGCGCGGTCGGGGACAGGTCCAGCTCCCAGGAGGCGACGGCGTCCGGGGGCAGGGTCCGTACGCGCGCGACGAGCAGGGCCATGTCGTCGGTGCGGGGTTCGGTGACCAGTTCGTCGAGCAGCCGGTCGCAGATGCCCTCCGCGTCGCGGTCGTTGCGCGTGAGCGCCCGGCGCAGCAGCGCCATTCCCCGGGTGAGGTCGGCGTCCGCGTTCTCCACCAGGCCGTCGGTGTAGAGGGCGAGCAGGCTTCCGCTCGGCGCGGGGACGTCGACCGTCTCGAAGGGGACGTCGCCGACGCCCAGCGGTGCCCCCGGGGGCACGCCGGCGTAATAGGTGTCGCCCTGCGGGCTCCGGACCAGGGGCGGGGGGTGGCCGGCGGCGGTGGCGCGGCAGTCGCCGGTGGCCGGGTCGTACACGACGATGAGACACGTGGCGAGCTGGAACGGCCCGGCCTGGGCCACGAGCCGGTCGAGGTGGTGCAGCGCCTCGTCGGGAGGCAGGCCCGCGGTGAGCAGTGACCGCAGCGTGGTGCGCAACTGGCCCATCAGGGCCATCGACCCCATGCCCTTGCCCATGACGTCTCCGGTGACGAGCGCGACGCGGACGCCGGGCAGGGGCACGGTGTCGAGCCAGTCGCCGCCGGCGATGGTGGGCGAGGCGCTGTTGGGCAGGTAGCGGTGCGCGATCTCGGTGCCCGGATGCTGCTCCGTCCGCTCGGGCAGCAGGCGGCGTTGCAGGACGTGGGCGGCCTCGCGCTCCCGTTCGTACAGGTGCGCGTTGTCGATGCTGACGGCGAGGCGGGAGGCCAGCTCGCGGAGGAGGGGGATTTCGCCGTCCTCGAAGACGGCCCGGTTGCGGTGGCGCGCGAGGGTGAGGATGCCCAGCGGGGTGGAACGGGCGTGGAGCGGTACGAGGACCATCGACTGGATGCCGCTGGCGCGCATCGCCTCCTGCGCGGCCCGGCCGTGTGCCTCGCCGTCCTGCGGGTGGCTGGGGAAGTCCGTCAGCGGGATCGGCTCGTTGCGCGTCAGGCACCGGTGGATCAACGAGCCGGGAGGCAGCCGGAAGACCTCGCCGACCGCGGCCACCCCGGCGCGCAGCGTCGCCTCGCCGGGGCCGTGCGTCCGCAGCGTGACCCGCTGGAGGTCCGCGGAGGTGTCCTCGCGGAAGCTCCAGGGCCGCTCCGGGTGCAGGATGGAGGTGAGGAGGTCGACGGCGACGTGGTCGGCCAGCCGGGGCACGAGAAGTTCGGCGAGTTGCCGGCAGGTAAGGGCCATGTCCAGGCTGGAGCCGGTCTGGCTGCCGGCCTCGGCGAGCAGCGCCAGGTGCTCGCGGCTGGTCTGGGCCTCGGCGGTGACGCGCTCGTGCTCGGTGACCTCGGTGACTTCCACGGCGACGCCCAGGACGCCGCCGTCCGTGCCCTCCAGCCGGTACCACGACGTCCTCCAGCGCCGGGGGTCGTCGACGCCCGGCTTGGGGACGAACACCTCGTCGCGCACCCCCTCGCCGGTCCGCAGCACGCCCAGTGCGGTGGCCTGGACCTGGGTGGCCTGGTCGGCGGAGAACCCGGCCGCGTACAGCAGTTCCGTGATCGTCTTGCCCAGGTGCATCTCCTCCGGCAGGTTGTTGAGTGTCTGGAGGGCGCGGTTGACGAGCATGTAGCGCAGGTCGGGGTCGAAGGCGGCCATCGGCACCGGGGATCTGTCGAGGACGGCCCTGAGGTACTCCCACTGCGGTCCCCGGCCGGACGGCGCGACCGATTCGGACAGGACCGCGGCCACCTCGCCGGACGGGCGCAGCGGGTGGAACTCGACGGCGAGGTGGCGGGCGCCGGCGCCCTCCAGCACGACCGGGCCGGTACGCCGTCCCGTCCGCCGGGCGAGGTCGATGGCGGCGGCGAGCCGGGCGCGCAGCGGCGGGGTGCCGCCCAGGACGTGTTCCAGGCGGTGCCCGACCGCGTGGGCACGGGGCGTCCCGGTCGTCTCCCCCGCCCGGCTGCTCCAGTAGGCGACCCGGCCCTCGCGGTCGGTGACCACGAGGGCGGGGGAGGGACATACCGGCGGGGGAGTGCTGCCGGGCCTCCCGCGCACCTGGCCGCCCCCGCTCACTCCGTGTGAGTGGTCCGTGGAGTCGGGCATCAGGTCGCCCCTTCCCGACGCGGTCGGCGCTCTGAGCGACCGCGCGGGTGCAGTCGAGCCGCGCCCTTCGGCGGTGGCTTACCAGCCACGATAAGGCGCACGCGGAGAGGCTGCGACCCGGGCGCGGCGGCCTTACGCC
>NZ_JBMDLF010000021.1:0-26595 GCF_048656465.1 Streptomyces sp. MAR4 CNX-425
CTGCGTTGGTCACCAGTTCCGACACCACCAGCACCGCCGGCTCCGCGATCCCAGCCATCCCCCACCGGGTCAGCGCCTTGCGCAACTGCGCCCGCGCCAGCCCCACGCACCGCGGATGCCGCCGCCACTGCCACTTCACCACGTGCGTTTCGAAAGGGTCCGAACGTTCGGTCACCGTGCTCGGCATCTGGTTTCGCCTCAAAGCTGGTGTTCGATTGACTGCTCTGGTCATGCCTCACGGTGGCATTGCAGCTCGTCGCATTTCGATACCTGCCGAATCTCACCTTCGCTCCCCGTGGTCTCATCTTGTATCTTCCAAGTCTCACTTGGGGTAGCATGAGCGACCTGAACAGCCAAGGATGAGGCGATCCATGGGCGATGAAGTGGTGGCCATCAAGGCGTTGATCCAGGAACGCCACCTGAGCTACACGGGCTTCTGTCAGGAATGGGAGAGGGTCGCCGCGGGAATTGACAATCGACTAACCGGCAGCCACCCTGGCCATGCTCAGTTCTACCGGTGGCTCAAGGGGGACCTGCGGAGCGGAAAGCCTCGCACTGATTCTTGCAGAGTTCTTGAGGCCATGTTCCCCGGCTGGTCCGTCGAAGAGCTTTTCACGCCCTGCTCTCGGACAGAAGATCCAAGAGAGGGCTCGGGAGAACATCGGCGGACTCCAAGCGAAGAGAGCCGGCACCTCGACCTGGCAGGCGTGTTCATGTCCAGGCCACAGTTCCTGTCCGAGGTACCCCTGTACAAAATGATCGAAAACGCTTCAGTCGTGCGAGCCAGCGGGCTCTCACTGAACCTGTTGACTCAGCACTACGCAGACACGCAAATTCGACGCTTAGTCGAATCCGGGACACGATTTCAGCCGCTCTTCCTCGACCCGGACAGCGAAGCCATGAAGGTACGCGAGCAGGAGGAAGGGTACGAAACCGGATTCTTGGCCGGTCTCACTGAAATCAACCTCAAGATCATGAAGGAACGTGTGCGTTCCCTGTTGACACCGGAAGCACGCGACCGGGTGGAAATCGGCGTCTCCGCCGAGACTATTCGATTCAACATCATCCTGATCGACGACTCGACCGGGGTGATTCAGCCGTATCTTCCGCAGTCCCGTGGAGTAGATTCTCCGACTTTTCTGGCCGAACGCAGGAAGCACGGCGGCGAGTTGTTCCATACGTTCGAGCAAGTCTTCGTCTCACTCTGGGATCGAGCGACACCTCTATGACCGATCTACCGGATCTGCTCAAAATCGCCGACGGCGCCGTCGAACTCGCCAGATCCATTGTCGTCAGCCGCGACCCCGGCGAGATCACGGCCAAAGGCGACCGAGACATGGCGTCCGAGGTCGACTTCGCAGTCGAGGCATCGGTACGTCACTATCTGGCCGACTTGACCCCGGACATCTCCTTCGTGGGCGAGGAGGAAGGGAAGTCGCCGCAGGAAGGGCGGTTCCTGTGGGCTCTGGATCCGGTGGACGGGACCGCGAACTTTGTTCGCGGGATTCCTCTCTGCTGCGTTTCCCTGGGACTCTTCGACGGTAAACGATGTGTGCTCGGTGTTGTCGATCTGCCGTTCATGAATGCTCGGTATCATGCCACCGAAGGCGGCGGGGCATTCTGCGGATCCAGGCGGATCCAGGCCAGCGGCACCCGAGACCTCAACGCCGCCATCGTTTCCATCGGCGACTACGCCGTCGGCACCGGCGCACAAGTGCGCAACGAGCGACGGCTGGCGATTACCGAGCGCCTTGCGGGACGGGTCCAGCGGATCCGGATGTGGGGAACAGCAGCCCTGGACCTGGTGTGGGTCGCGGAGGGGAAAACCGACGCGAGCGTCATCATGTCCAATAACCCCTGGGACCTCGGCGGGCGTCGTGATCGCACGCGAAGCCGGGGCGCGTGTCGTCTCCGCATCCGGTGAAGCACACGACATCGACTCCGACGAGACCATTGCCGTGACTCCGGGTCTGCTTCCCGGGGTTCTTTCCCTGGTGCAGGAACAGTGAACCACCGGGGTGCAATCGTGACCACGCTGAAGACCTCAAGGTGAAAGGGAAATCCGTGGACGTCGAGGAAGGCCGTATCTTTCGCGAGGCGTGGATTGCGGGTGTCCGGAAGCACTTTCCCGGCGAGCCGAAACCCGGATACATCACGCCGTGGGAGGAGACCCCGGACTGGGAGCGGGAGTCCGCGGCGGCCGTGTGCCGTCAGGTGCGTGAGTTCGTCGAGCTCTCCGGCGGTGGTACGAGTCGGCTGAGCAGGGAACAACGCGGGCGCTTCGTCGCGACCTGCTGGATCGCGCAGATCTACCACCGCATCGAGGACCCGAAGCCGGGCTACGTGGCGGATTGGCCCGAGCTTCCCGGGTGGCAGCAGGAGACGGACGCGGACATCTTCGACGCCATCGAGAAGGCAGCCACCCCGTAGATTCCTCGTCGACCGGATCGCGCCGCCGACCTGCCCGGCCCCGGCGGGGTGGCGCTCAGGGGGTGAGCACGATTCTTCCGCCGACCGATCCGTTTTCGAGAAGGCGGTGAGCCTGCGCGGCCTCGGACAGCGGGAGGGTCTGGACGTCGATCGGCACCAGGCCCTTCCGGACCGCTTCCAGGGCGGCGCGGGCCGCGGGGTGGGCCAGTTCCGGGTGGTGGGGGAGGTGGAAGCCGACCGCGTAGCCGAGGAGCGCGAGGTTGCCGCCCCAGAGGGCGTTCGTGGGCACCGTGTGCTGCCAGTCGCCGCTGGCGTTGCCCACCAGCAGCATCCGCCCCATCGGGGCCATCACGCCCAGGCTGTCCGTGCGCACCCGGCCGCCGACGGGGTCCACGACGACGTCGAAACGGCGGTCGCCGACGGCTTCGGCGAGGTCGTCGGCGGCGACCACCTCGTCGTAGGGCAGTGCGGAGGCACGCGCGCGGTCCAGTGAGGAGCGGCGCACCGTGCCCGTCACGCCGGCGGCGCCCAGGGCTCGGGCCACGCCCGGGAAGGCCGACGCCAGGCCGCCCAGCGCGCCGTGCACCAGCACGCGTTCGCCGGGTTTGAGGTGTGCCACCTCGGTCAGTGCCAGGTAGGCGGTCGCGGCGTTGGGCACGGCCGCGACCGCGAGGGCGGGATCGGCGCCGGTGCCGTCGAGGCTCGCGGTCAGCGCGGCGTCCGCGAGCGCGACGGAGGCGTAGCCTCCCTCCGCCCCGTTGCCCGACAGGGTCACGACCGGCTCGCCGACCCGCAGTCCCTCCACCCCTTCGCCCAGGGCGCGGACGGTGCCGGCCACTTCCAGTCCGGGCACGTAGGGCGGCTGCGGGAGCCCGGGCTGGTCCTTGTACAGGCCCTGCCTGAGGTAGACGTCGATCAGCCCCACGGCGGCGTGGGTGACGTCGATGGCGACCTGGCCGGGGCCGGGCGCGGGGTCGGGGAGATCGGTCGGTACGAGGACGTCGGGTGAACCGAAGTCCGTGGCTACGGCGGCATGCATGAGGGTCTCCAGCCTGACAGAATTAACGCAATCTGGTTGCGTTATTCATGCTACCACGCCTCCGGCTTTAACGCACCTCGCATGCGTTAAAGTGGGGCCATGCACAGCCGCGCACGGTCCCCCGAGGCCAAGCTCCGCCGCACCGAGGACCTGCTCGCCGCCGCGCGCACCCTCGCCGCCGCCCGCGGAGGGGTACGGCACGTGACGCTCGCGGCCGTGACGGAGGCCGCCGGCCTGCACCCGTCGGCTGTGCGCCGGTACTTCGCCAGCAAGGAGGAACTGCTGCTGGAGCTGGCGGAACGCGGGTGGGGCCAGTGGCGCGACGGCCTCGCCGCCCACCTGGCGGAGGCCCGGGACCTGACCCCCGCCGAGTCCGCCGCCGCCGTGGCCGCGACCCTCACCGCCGAGCCCCTCTTCTGCGACCTGCTCACCCACGTGCCGCTCAGCCTGGAGGGCGAGGTCGACATCGAGCGGGCCCGGCGCTACAAGACCAACTCCTTCACCGCCTACGACGACATCATCGACGCCCTCACCGCCTCCTCCCGGACCCTGACGACCGCCCAGGCGCAGGAGCTGGTCGCCGCGGCGCTCGGTCTCACCGCGCACCTGTGGCAGATCTCCCACCCCACACCGACCCTCGCCGAGCTGTACGCCCAGAACCCCCGCTGGGGACACGTCGCCCTCGACTTCGCACCGCGCCTCACCCGGCTGCTGCAAGCCGTCGCCGTCGGGGTCACGGTGATGGACGGCGACTGAGCACCGGGACCCCCTCGGGCGAGCGGTCCGTACCGCACCTTCGCCCTCGCGGGGCCGGGCTTCGCCGTCGCCCCTCACGAGGGTGATCCACCGGGAACGACGTCCGGGCCAGGCGGTGACGGCCCCGGCGTTGCGGGACCGAACGGCCCCCTCGTCGGTCAGCCGCGTTCCAGCAGGGCGGCGATCTCCGTGAAACCGCGGTTGCGGGCGTGCTGGAGCGGGGTCACGCCGTCCCTGTCGGCGATGGCGGGGTCGGCGTCGGCGGCGAGGAGGAGGGCGACGACCTCCTGGTGGTCCTTGCCGCCGTCGCCGAGGATCACGGCTTCGAGAAGCGCGGTCCAGCCGAGGTCGTTGACGTGGTCGACGTCGATGTCGGTGTGCTGGGCGGCGGGCCGTGGGTGGCTGGGGGTGCTGGTGGGGGTGTGGGTGGTGCTCGTCGTGTGCGCGCCCAGCTTCGCCTGGAGCGGGGTGCCGCTCTTCTACGCCGCGCTGCGGATCCTGCCGGCCCGCGCCGCGCTGTGGCTGATCGGCGGGCTGACGGTCCTCGTCGTCGGCGCCCAGCTGCGCATCGCCGGGAACAGCGGCGACCTGCCCATTCTCGTCCTCGGCCCGCCCGCGGTCGCCGCGCTGGCCGCGGCCGTCTTCGTCTCCATGCAGCGGCAGTCCGCCCGCCAGCGCGCGCTGATCGACGACCTGGTACGCACCCGCCGCCGGCTGGCCGCCACCGAACGCCGCGAGGGCACCCTCGCCGAGCGGCAGCGGCTCGCCGCCGAGATCCACGACACCCTGGCGCAGGGCCTCTCCAGTCAGCGGATGCTGTTGCAGGCGGCGGAGCGTACGTGGCGGACCGACCCCGGCGCGGCGATGCGGCACGTCGCGACCGCCGCGGCCGTCACCGACCGGAACCTGGCGGAGGCCCGCCGCTTCGTCCACGACCTGACCCCGGCCGACCTCGCGGGCGGCGGCGGGCTGGCGGAGGCGCTGGCGCGGCTGGCGGCACGGGAGGGCGGTCCGGAGGTCGTGTTCCGGCAGGACGGTACGCCGCCGGAGCTGCCGGAGCGTACGCGGGCGGCGCTGCTGCGCGTCGCGCAGGGGGCGGTCGCCAACGCCCGCGAGCACGCCGGCGCCGCGCACGTGGCGCTGACCCTCAGCGACCTCGGCGACCAGGTGGTGCTGGACGTCGCCGACGACGGCCGCGGCTTCGACCCCGGCACGGTCCCCGGCCCGGGCGCCGCCCGCGGCCACGGGCTGCCGGCGATGCGGGCGCGGCTGCGGCAGGTCGGCGGGGAGCTGACGGTGGAGTCGGCGCCGGGCGAGGGGACGGTGCTGTCGGCGGCGGTGCCGACCGGAGGCCACGGGGGCGGCGGTGGCCACGGGGGCGGCGGTGGTGGAGCCGGGGGCGGGCAGGATTCGGTGCCGGAGAGGGAAGGGACCTGGCCATGACCGTCCGCGTACTGCTCTGCGACGACCACGCCGTCGTCCGCGCCGGTCTGCTCGCCCTGCTCGCGAGCGCCCCCGGCATCGACGTCGTCGGCGAGGCCGGTACCGGCGAGGAGGCGCTGGCGGCGGCGGCGAAGCTGCGGCCCGGCGTCGTGCTGATGGACCTCCAGCTCGGCGCCGGCATGGACGGCGTGACGGCCACGCGCCGCATCGTCGCCGAACTCCCCGGCACCCGGGTGCTGGTGCTCACGACGTACGACACGGACGCGGACATCACCCGCGCGGTCGCCGCCGGCGCGACGGGCTACCTGCTGAAGGCGGAGCGGCCGGAGGAGCTCTTCTCGGCGATCCACGCGGCGGCCGAGGGCCGCACGGTGCTCTCCCCGCCGGTGGCGGACCGCGTGCTGGCCCAGCTGCGCACGCCGCGTCCGGCGCTGACCGACCGCGAGCGCGACATCCTGGCGCAGCTGGCCCGCGGCAGCTCGAACCGGGAGATCGCGCGGGCGCTGTTCATCAGCGAGGCGACGGTGAAGACGCACCTGGGCCGGATCTACGACAAGCTGGGCGTCGACTCGCGGGCGGCCGCGGTGGCGGTGGCCAACGAGCGGCGGCTGCTGGGGTGAGGGCGCCGGGGGCGGGGGGACGGGCGCCGGGGTGCGGGGCCGCTCAGGGCAGCGGGTCCGGGCCCGGCTTCGCGGGGTCCGCCGGGGAGGCGGTCTCGAAGATCGGGGCGAGCTCCGGCAGGCCGACGCTGTGCAGCGCCTCCGCCAGCGTGCTGCGGGCGCGCCGGGTGCCCGCCGTGCGCAGGACTCCGGTCAGCGGGCGGGCGTCGGCCACGGCCAGCGCGGCGGCGATGGCCTCCGCCGTGTCCCGTACCTCCGTGAACTGCGCCACGCGCGCGGTGCCGTCCCCCGGCGCCCGCTCCGGGCCGCCGCCCGTAGTGGCGCCGGTACGGCGGCCCGCCGCCCCGTTGCCCGTACCCCTGCCGGTGCCCGCACCGGCGGCGCCCGCGGTCTCCGCGCCACCGCCGCCCCCCGGCGACGCGCTCGGCGCCACCCCCCGGACGGTCGCCGTCACCGACGCCGTGCCGGACGCCCGCCACGTGAACTCCGCGGTCCGCTCCCCGCCCCGGTACACCGCGATCCCCGCCACGCCGTCCGCCGCGTACAGCGCCACCGCCGGCCACGGCTCGCCCCGCGTCAGCGCCTCCGCCGCGGCGAGCAGCGCCTCGGGCGCGGGCGGCTCCGCCCTCGCCGTACGGCCCCGGGGCCAGCGGGTCGGGGCGCGGCCCGGCGCGCGGACGGGGGCGTGGGCGGGTTCGGGGCGCGGGCGGCGCAATTGGGCGCAGGTGCGGGCGCCGCCCGCGGCGCCGAGGCGGAGGCGCAGACCGGCCGTGTGCACCGCCTTGGCGACCGCGGACGGCGGCGCGGTGCACACGACGACGCCGGCGTACGGGACCGGTTCGGGCACCGCGCCGGGGCCGGAACCGGTGCCGATCCCGATCCCGGCCCCGATCCCGGGACCGGCGCCGGTCCCCGCGCCGGAGGGCCCGAACAGCGCCCCCGGGCCGGGGGCGTTGTCGGGCCGGGAGCCGAACAGCGGGACGCGCCGGGCGAGTTGGGCCCGTACCTCCTGGCGGGCGAGGAGGAAGCGGCGGCGCACGGCCTCGGCGTCGTCGCCGGGCTGCGCCCAGGGGCCGCCGCGGGCGTCGGAGCCGACGGCGCGGAAGACCTCCAGCGCCTCGTCCCAGCGCCGGGCGCGGACGAGGGCGGCGGCGAGGCAGTTGCGGAAGCCGGCGGCCTCGGCGTCGCCCGGTTCGTAGTGGGCCGACAGCTCCAGCGCGCGCTCGACGGCCCAGGTGGTCGACGAGTCGGGGGCGTCGCCGGCGTCGGGGCCGCCGGGCAGCCCGACGCGTTCCCGGCACGCGCCCAGCACCGCGGCCTCCAGCGGCAGCCCGTGCAGCAGGGAGCCGGGCAGCGCCTCCTCCGCCGACTCCTCCGCGAAGACCATCAGCTCCTCGACGTCCGCCTCCCCGACGATCGCGAGGTAGCGCAGCGCCGCGACGTGCGCGCCGTGGTGGCCGGGCGCGCGGAGCACCGCCTCGGCGAACCGGGCGACGAACGCCTCGCGCGGCGCCCGTACGGCGGTGGCGTGGTCGAGGGCGATGCGCCACGGTACGGGGTCGGCGGGCGCCCGCGCCGCGGCCAGCCGGACGAGGGGCAGCACGTCGCGCAGCACCGCCCGGGGGTCCGTGCCGGAGAGCCCGCCCGCCCCGTACGCGCCCCGCGCCCGCCGCCCGGCGCCGCCGCCGTCCCTGTCACCGCCGCCCGCGCCGCCGGCCGCTCCGCTACGGGGGCCCCGGCCGGAACCCGGCGCCGAACCCCCCGTTCCGGCGCCGGAGTCCGCCCCCGCGCCACCGCCGGAGCCCGCGCCCGCGCCAGCGCCCGCGCCCGGCCGCCCGCTACCGGCTCCCCCGCCCGGCGCCGACCCCGCGCCGGCCCCGCCGTACCCCGGCCCCGCGCCCGGCACCCCGTACCACGGCCACGACTCCGCGTCCGCCACTCCGCCCGGCCCCGGCTCCCCTTCCCCCGCGTCCCCCGCGTCCACGTCCGCGTCCGCACCCCGCGCCGGCCCGCCCCGGCGCCGTACCCCCCAGCCGTCGAACCGCCGCCGCCGGGCCCGGAACTCCGCCGCCCACCGCGCCCGCAGCAGCCGTTCCGCCTCCACCACGGCCGCGTCCCCGCACTCCGCGTCGGACTCCCGCCAGCGCCGCAGCCAGCGGTCGTCGTCGAGCGCCGCGGTGGCCAGCTCCGCGACGAACGTGTCCCGGCGCTCCCACTCCGCGGCCCGCCCGGCGGCGGCGAGGAGTTCGCGGGCGGGGCGGAAATCGCCCGCCCCGGCGGCCGGGAGCACCGCGCGCACGCAGGGCCCGGGGGCGTCCAGCAGGACGTCGTCGTCGAGGGGCAGGTCGGCACCGACCCAGGAGTAGTGGCGCACCACGCGCGGGAACGTCACAAGGGGCCGGAGGAAGTGCATGGCACTGCATTCAAGGCCATACGAACCCCCGCGTTCCAGACCTCCTACGGTGACGATCCGATATCCGACGGGCGGTCGGGAACATCCGGTCACAGAACGGTTTCAGCACAGGGGGCAGGAGTGGGCAAATGCGTTCTCTCCGGTCACCCGGTCGGCGCCCGGGTGCCGTGACCGGCACGGGTCACCGCTCGTTGGGCCGGGCGCGGTGACCGGGCGGCAGGGGACAGCGGTCCGGTCACGACAGGGATGCGGCCGGCCCCGGGGACGCCCGGGCCGGCCGTCCCCGTATCCGCGCCCCGCGCGCCCGGCGCGCCCCGCAGCGGCGCCGGGGCGCTCAGCGGAACCGCAGCGCCTTCATCGCCCGCAGCCCGCGGCTCATGAACGCCGCGTACCCCTTGTCGTCGTCGTACCGCAGCGGCCCCAGCGCGAACGGCGCCAGCGGCACCACCCGCTGCTGCGCCACCGTCTGCGCCTCCGTGTACTTCAGGATCCCCTCCGAGCCGTGCCTGCGGCCGAGCCCGGAGTCCTTCATCCCGCCCATGGGCGCCTGCACGCTGCCGTACGCGGCCCCGTAGCCCTCGTTGACGTTCACCGTGCCGGTCTCCAGCCGCGCCGCGACGCGGCGGCCCCGGCGCCCGTCCTTCGTCCACACGCTGGCGTTGAGCCCGTACGGCGTGGCGTTGGCGCGGGCGACGGCGTCGTCCTCGTCGCTGAAGCGGTAGACGGAGACGACGGGCCCGAAGGTCTCCTCGTCGCAGACGGTCATGCCGGGCTCGACGCCGTCGAGGATCGTCGGCTCGTAGAAGTACGGGCCCACATCCGGCCGCGCCCGGCCGCCGGCCAGCGCCTCGGCGCCCTTGCCGACCGCCTCCTCCACGTGCCGGGTGACGGTCTGAAGCTGCTGAGCGCTGACGAGGGAGCCCATGTCGGCGCCGTAGCCGAGGGTGTTGCCCAGGCGCAGGGCCTTCGTCCGGGCGACGAAGCGGGCGAGGAAGGCGTCGGCGATCGAGGCGTGCACGTACAGCCGCTCGACGGAGATGCACAGCTGCCCCGCCGACGCGAACGCGGCGCGCACCGCGCCCGCCGCCGCCTTCTCCACGTCGGCGTCGGCGAGCACCAGCATGGGGTTCTTGCCGCCCAGCTCCAGCGACGCGCCGACGAGCCGGGCCGCGGCGCCCTGGGCGACCTCGCGGCCGGTGCGGGTGGAGCCGGTGAAGGAGACGTAGTCGGCGTGCCGGACGACCTCGGGGCCGACGACGCCGCCGGGGCCGGTCACGACCTGCCACACGTCCTCCGGCAGCCCGGCCTCGACCAGCTTCCGGCGCGCCCACAGGGCGGTCAGCGGGGTCTTGGAGTCGGGCTTCATGACGAGCGCGTTGCCGGCGGCGAAGGCGGGCAGGGCGTCGCCGACGGAGAGTTCGAGCGGGTAGTTCCACGGCGCGATCTGGCCGACGACGCCGCGCGGGTGGCGCAGCTCGGTGACCTTGGTCAGGGTCGGCAGGGCGCCGGTGTGCCGCCGGGGGGCGAGGTAGGCGGGGGCGCGGCGGCCGTAGTGGCGGGCGGCGAGGGCGACGGCCTGCACCTCCTCGTGCGCGTGCAGCCGCGCCTTGCCGGTCTCCAGCTGGACGAGGTCGAGGACCTCGTCCTGGTCGCGCAGCAGCAGGTCGTGGAAGCGGAGCAGCACGGCGGCCCGCTGCCGTACGGGACGGGCCGCCCAGGCGCGCTGCGCGGCGCGGGCGCGCTCGAACGCGGCGACGACGTCGGCGGGCCCCGCCTCGGGCACCTCGGCCAGCACCTCGCCGGTGAGCGGGGAGCGGACGGCGACGGTGCCGGAGCCGGTGACACCGCGGGTCAGGCGCTCCACGAGCGCGGGCGTGACGAACTCGGCGGCGACGGCGGCGGCGGTGCGGGCGCCGTCGGAAGCGGGAGCGGTGGGGTTGCCTACGGCGGTCTCCGTCATAAGGCCGAGGGTAGGACTCCGGCGGGCCCTTTGGGTACCCGCCGGTAACCGAATTCCGCCAGCGATCGCTGGCTCATACGGCCGGGTCCGTCACATGTCCTTGATGTCCAGCGAGTCGACGACCCCCTCGAAGATCCGCTCGCCGTCCCGCTTGCCCTCGCCCGCGGCCGGCATCTCCACGGTCAGGTGCCAGCCGATGTTGTCGTCGTTGACGTAGAAGAACTCCTGCCGGCGCAGCTTGGCCTCGGTGTCGAAGCCCGCGTCGTGCGTCCAGTTCACGACCAGATGGGCGGCGTCCTTGCCCCGGTATTCGTACTCGCTCACCGTGCCCGCGACGTCGTCGCCCAGCGCGGTGCATTCGATGTCCTCGCCGGTGTCGCAGTCGAGGTCCTCGTTGGCCTCGCGCAGCACGTTGTCGTCGTAGCCGGAGGAGCGGGTGACCCACAGCCGCGGCATGCCGCCCGGGTCGGAGTACGTGACCGTGCCGTCGTCGACGCTGCGCTTGTAGTCCTCGGGCACCGCCAGGGACGCGTTCAGCTGCTCCTTCTCGTCGTACGTCCGCCAGCCCGCGGGTACGTCGTCGCCGCCGCCGAACGGGTTCACGAGCGCCAGCACCAGCGCCGCCGCCACGGCGACCGCCCCGCCCAGCACGCCCAGCCGCGCGCCGCGGCGCTTGGGCAGCGCCGCCGCCAGCTTCCCGCCGCGCCCGCCGGTGCCGCCGGTGCCGCCGCCCGGGGCGCCGGGGGCCGTGGCGAGCATCGTCGGCGCCGCCGGCGCCGGCCGGGCCACCGCCTCCAACTGCCGGCGCACCTCGTCGGCCGGCGGCCGCGCCGCCGGGTCCTTGCGGAGCAGCTGCATCACGACGGTGCCCAGCGCCCCGGAGCCGCGCGCCGGGGGCGCCGGCTCGGCGGAGAGCACCGCCTGGAGCGTCGCGGGCGCGGTCTGGCGGCGGTACGGGGACATGCCCTCGACGGCCGCGTACATCACGACGCCCAGCGCCCACAGGTCCGACTCGGGGCCCGGCCGCTGGCCGAGCACCCGCTCCGGCGCGATGAACTCCGGCGACCCGACGAACGCGCCGGTCTCCGTGAGGCCCTGCTCGCCCTCGATCTGCGCGATGCCGAAGTCGGTGAGCACGACGCGCTCGTACCGGCCGAGCAGCACGTTGTCGGGCTTGACGTCGCGGTGCAGGATGCCCGCCTCGTGCGCGGCGGTCAGCGCGCCGAGGACGGCGACGCCGATGCGCGCCACCTCGCGCGGGTCGAGGGTGCCCTCGGTGAGCTGGTCGCCGAGGGAGCGGCCGCGGACCAGCTCCATCACGATCCAGGGCTTGCCGTCCTCCACCACCACGTCGTGCACGGTGACGACGGAGGGGTGGTCGATACGGGCGGCGGCGCGGGCCTCGCGCTGCATGCGCTCGTACACCGTCGCGCGCATCCGCTCGTCGAGGTGGTCGGGCAGCCGCGGCTCCTTGACGGCGACGTCGCGGTCGACGACCTCGTCGTGGGCGCGCCACACGGTGCCCATGCCGCCGACGCCGAGGCGGGCGGCCAGGCGGTAGCGCCCGCCGAGGAGCCGGCCCGCCGCGGGGTCGGCGACGACCTGCGTGGGCACGGGCTGCTGCGCGGCGGGGCCCGCGGGGCCGGCACCGCCGCCGCTGGCGGCGGCGTCGGCGTGCTCGTGCGGTGGCCGCAGGCCGTAGCTCGTGGGCTCGTTCCCCACCTTGTCCCCCTCGTTGGTCATGGCACCATCAATAGCGCACTACCGCGCGGTCGCTCCCCTGGATATCAACTCTGTAGAAAACGTGCGACATCGGCGGCCTCCGCCGTGACATCCGCCGGAACCCGGTCGGGGCCCTCGGCGAACGTACTGACCTGCACGTTTCCGCGCGATCGGCGGGTCCAGGTGCCGACCGCACAGCCGTCGACAGTAACAGCCGCGCGAATCTGGCCACCGCCGGGGCGGACACTCCGGACGAAGGCGCGCGGAATGGCGGCGTCGCGGTCGCGCCAGCCGAGCCAGTAGTTGTCGTACGCGGGCAGGAGCCGGACGTCGGCGGCGGGCGGCGCGGCTCCCGGGCCGGGCGGGGCCGCTCCCGGGCCGGGCGGGGCGTACGCCGCCGGGGGTGCCGCCTCCGGCCACACCCGGCGGGCCGCGCCGGCGGGGAGACCGGACCAGGCGGCGAAGTCATCGGGGCCGGCGGGCCCGTAGCCGCGCAGGTAGCGCCGTACCAGCTCGCCCACGGCGGCGTCGCCGGCCGGCTGCGGCCCGGCCGGGGGCGGCAGCCAGTCGCGCAGCGCGACGTACGTGGGCTCGCCGGCGCGCAGCGGCCCGTGGCAGACCAGCCCGGCGAGCGCCGCCCCGCGGATGACGTGGACCGGCGCCTGCCCGTCCGGCGCGACGCCGACGCGGGCCAGCCGCTCGGTCAGCTCGGCGCGGGTCAGCGGGCCGTGCGCGGCGACCGCGTCCGCGACGACGCGCTCCGCGCGCTCGCGCAGCGCCTCGTCCAGGCCGAGGTCGCGGTAGCGGCGGCGGGCACGGGAGCAAAGGCGGGGGCCGTAGAGCGCGAGCAGCCAGTGCGCGTCGGCGGCGGGTACGAGCTGGAGCGTGCCGCGCATGAACCAGCCGCGGAACAGGGTCCGCCGCTCCTCCAGCGCCGCGCGCACGGCGGTGCGGGTGAGCCCGTACGAGCGGGCGCGGAGGCCGAGCGCCGCGGCGTCGAGGTCCTGCGCCTGCACGGCGAAGACGCGCTCCGCCACCTCCTCGGCGCCGGTGCACCGCACGCCCCCGGCGAGGCACTGCGAGCGCGCCCGCGCGAGGACGTCACCGCCGCCGCCCCCGGTCACCGCTCCCGCCCTTCCGCGCCGCGGGGGCGGGGGGCGGTACGGGCGGTACGGGCAGCGCAGACGGCGCCGACGGCGCGGGCGGTGCCGCGGCGGGCGGGCGGGGCGGCCTGGTCCGGCATGGGCGGGACAGTAGCGGAACAGAGGGGGGCGGGGAGGGGCCGCGGCGGGCCCCGCCGCCGCCCTCACTTCGTCGGCCGGTAGCTCTCCGCCGCGATCCGGTGGAACCGCTCCACCTCCGCGTCCTTGCCGTCCGGCCCGATCAGCAGCACCACGTGGTAGCTGTCGTCCCAGATCATCGCCAGGTTGCGCGCGTGAATCTGCTGTCCCCCGCTCTCCGTCCAGTCGAACTCGCCCTCCGCCATCACCCGCTGCCCGACCTCGATCTGCCGCAGCCCCTCGGCCTGCGCCCACGCCGCGTCGCGGTACGGGTCCAGCTCGGGCTCGCTCTGCTGCTGGTACGCCATCGGGTCGCTGCCGAACTCGCCGACGCCGTCGCGGCCGGGGACGACAACGAGCTCGTAGTCCCCGCCGACGTAGCGAACCTGGCCGTCGCTCCCGCCGACGCGCTGCCAGTCCTCGCGGACGGCGACCTCGAAGCCGGCCGGGTCCTCGCGGAGGGTGAAGCCGTCGGGCAGCGCGGAGTCCGCTCCGCCGTCGGCACCGCCGCTCGCGCCGCCGTTCCGCTCGCCGTTGTCCGGCTTGCCGGGGTCGTCGGACTCCTTGGGCTGCCGGCGCTCCTCCGGTTCGTCCTGCCCGGAACCGTCGCCGGTCGGTGCCGCCGACTCCCCCGGCTCGTCGCCCTGCCCGGCGCCGACCACGCCGCGCTGGTTGCCGGTGCCCTCCTCGGCCTGCGGCATGAACATCGCCGCGTACGCGATGGCGCCGGCCATGGCGACGAAGATCAGCGCGATCAGCGTACGGCCGAGGCTCCGCGGGCCGCGGGGGCCGCGGCGCGAACGGCGGCGCCTGTGCTTCGCGTGCACCGGAACCGGCGCCTTGCCGGCGCGCCGGCGGCGCATCAGCTCGCCGCGCCGGCGCAGTATCGGCAGGCGCCGCGGATCGCCGCCACGGCCGGTGCCCTGCTGCGGCACGGTGACCGTACGGCTGCCGATGCCCGGCTCGGGCGCGGTGCGGATCAGGGAGCGCAGCCAGCCGCGCAGTTCCTCGAAGTCCGGCCGCTCGGTGGGGTCCTGGCGCAGCAGCGACTCCACCACCGGGCGCAGGGCCCCGCACTCCTCGGCGTGCGCGGCGGGCTCGGCGCAGACCAGCTGCACCAGCTCGGCGACGTCCTCCTCGGGGTACGCGGGATGCCCCTGCACGGCGCGGAACAGCAGGGCGCCCAGGGCCCAGAGGTCGGCGGCGGGGCCGACGGGCGGCGCCAGCTGCCAGTGCTCGTGGACCGGCCCGGCCTGCTCGGGCGCCCAGCGCTCGGTGACGGCGCCGACGACCTGCATCCGGGTCTGCCGCGCCCGCTCGGCGGCGAGCCGGGTGCCGGGTCCGGGGTAGCGGGTGGCCCCGCCGGCCTCGGTGCCGGGCTGCTCGCCGCGGGGCGCGGGCACGGTCTGCGCGCCGACGGGCACGGCGATGGAGGCGCCGGGCCGTACGCCGGGCAGGCTGCCGCCGTAGGCGGCGCCGCCGGGGAGGAAGTGGGGCTCGGGCTCGGGGTCGGCGAAGGGCGGCGCGGCGGGGGTGCCGTGCGGAGCGCGGGGTTGCCCGGCGCCGGGGTACGCGCCGGAGCCCCGGTAGGCACCGGGCGCGGAGGAGCCGCCGTGGCCGGGGCCGCCGTGGCCGCCGGGCGCGTGGGAGCCGCCGGACGCGGAGGTGCCGCCCGGCCCCGGGGCGCCGGGGCCGCCGCCGGAGGGGCCGGGCCCGCCGTACGCACCGGGCGGACGAGCACCGCCGGGCCGCCCCGGACCACGGTCACCGCCGGACGCGGGAGCCCCGCCGGGTCCCCCATACGCCCCGGGCCCCGCACCGCGAACACCACCGGGCACACCGGAACCACCGGGCGCGCCCGCACCCTGATACGCGCCGGACCCGCCACCCGCGGCACCACCGGGCGCTCCGGGCCCGCCGTATGCGCCGGGCCCCGCACCACGAGCACCACCGGGCCCACCGGCCGCCCCCGCGCCCTGGTACCCGCCGGCTCCACCGCCCACGGCACCACCCGGCACGGGAGGCCCGCCACCGGGGCGCCCCGGACCAGGAGCCCCACCGGGCACACCGGAACCACCGGCCGCCCCCGCGCCCTGGTACCCGCCGGACCCGCCGCCCACAGCACCACCGGGGACGCCCGGGCCCTGTGTCCCCGCGCTCCGATACGCGCCAGACCCACCGGCCCCCGGCCCGCCGCCCCGCGCGGAGCCGTACGCGTCCGCCGTGCCGTACTCGTCGTAGCCGTCCCCGTCCCCGTCCACGTCGTGCGGCAGGTCGTCCCAGGGGGCGCCCGCGTCCGGTGAACCGGCCGCCTGCGGCGGCGGGTCGGCGCCGTCGCCCGGCGCCGCGCGGTTGCCGCCGATGTCGATGCGGTCGCTGTACGCCGGTCCGGCCGCCCCCGCGCGCGGACCGGCCGCGGGCGTACGCGCCGACTGCCCCGGCACCGCCGGGCGCCCGGGCGACTGCGGCCCTGCCCCAGCGGCACCGCCGCCGCCCGCACCGCCGCCCGCACCGCCGCTGCCCGCGGCGATGCGCGCCTCGGCGGCTCGCGTACCGGCCTGGTACGCGGCCATCACCCCGGCCCGGGCCGCGGGTAGGGGGTCGCCGCTCTGCTCGCCCCCGGGGGCCTGCCCCGCGGGCCGCCGCGCGGCCTCCGGCGCCGGGTTCCCGTACCCCGGGCCGCCGTCACGCATCCCGCCGGGAGGCCGCTGACCGCCCTGCTGCCGACCCACATAAGGCCGTTGGCCCGCACCCCGGCCACCCGGCGCCCCGGGGCCGCCGGCGCCGCTGCCGGGGGTGCCGTGAGCCGCACCTGCCTGTTGAGCGCCGGGCGGGGGCCCGCCCCGGGCCCCGCCTGCCTGCTGCCCGCCCGGGGCCCCGGCGGGCCGACCGCCCTGCGGCCGTTGCCCCTGCGCGCCACCGGGCTCCGCCGGTCCCGGCCGTCGACCGGCCGCGGCACCGGCACCCGGCCCGCCCGGCCCTCCGGGCCCCCCGGGCTCACCGGCGCCGCTTCCGCCCCGCTGCCACGCGCCGAACGGCCACTCGTCCGCGCTCTCGTCGTCCGGCCCGGCCGCTCCCGGCGCGTCCCCGTACCCCGGACCGCCGCGCGCGCCCTGCGCGCCCCGCCCGCCGGCGGGACCGCCTCCCGCCCCGTACGGAGCCGAGCGCCACACCTCGTCGTCCTCGTCGTACGGCGGTGTGCCGTACGGGCCCGCGCCGCCCCGGGCGTCCGCGCCGTCGACGGCACCGCCCCCGTCACCGTCGCCGTACGGGCCGTACGGCCCCGGGTCGTCGTCCCACCCCGGGGGTAAGACACCCGCGTCGGGCCGCCCCGCCTCCTGCTGAGCGTGCTGCGCCGGGAGGAACCCCGTGGCCGGGTCGGGGAGTTGCGGCAGGCGGCCGTCCGCCGGGTCGCCGTACGGCTCGCCGCCGACGGAGGGCCCGCCCGGGGCCTGCGGTGCCGCGCCCGGCGGCGGGCCCGGGCTGCCCGTGGGCCGCGGCGGCTCGCTGCGGCCCGGCGGCGGGGGCAGCGGGTCGTACCCGCAGAGCGCCTCTTCCGCCGCGCCCGACGCCAGCCCGGTGAGGACCACCCGGCCGTCGTCGCAGACGAGCACCGTGCGCGTCGTGATGTTCCGGTGGGTCCAGCCGTGCGCGTGCAGCGCGCGCAGCGCCGTCAGGATGTCCGCCGCGACCTCCGCCCCGCGGTACGGGCTCAACGGCCGCTCCGCCAGCAGCCCTTCGAGCGTCCGCGCGGGCACCAGTTCGCTGACGATCCAGAGGCTGCCGCCCTCCTCGAAGACGTCGAAGACCTGCGCCAGCCGCGGGTGGTCGGGGATCGCCGCCGCCGCGCGGGCGGCGTCCATGGCCCGCTGCACCGCCGAAGCGGCCCCGCCGCGGCCCGCGCCGCCGCCCCCGTGCCCGGCGGGGTCGGCGCCGCCGTCTTCCTCTATCAGCTCGGCCTCGACGACCTCCGGCAGCGGCACCTGCCCGATGAGGACGTCCTGCCCGCTGTAGGTGTCGAATGCGCGCGTGTGGATGGGTTCGGCGTCGACGGCAGCCGGTAGCCGGTAACGGTCGGCGAGCACCCGGCCCGCGTAGTCGTCCACGAACGCCTCCCCACAACCGCGCGATGAGCCTGGGACCGGGCCGAATGCGGTCGGTATTCAGCCTGGTCCGGATGCGTACGGTCCGCGAGACATCACGATACGTGCTCAACGGTGGGTATGCGCCCCGCTCGCGCGGGTTAGTCCACCGGCTTGAAGGATTCGAACGCCGTGGCGCGCAGTCGGCGGCACTCCGCGCCGTCCCACTCGTCCTCCGGGCAGCTGATCATTATCGCGTAGCCGTGGGTGTCGTCCACGGCGAATCCGCGGTCCAGGACCCTTATCCGCCGGCCGTCCTGTATGCGGCTGAACTGCCAGTCCGCGACGGTGGGGTAGCCGCGCCACTCGATCTCCTTCATGGAGAGCTTGCGGTAGCCGGGGCTGGACGACCGCACGGCGTCCTCTATGTCGCGCCAGTTCGACAGGGCTCCGCCCGGGGTGTTGTTGGGCTGGGACGTGAAGTCGATCTGGATGCGCGGGAACCGGGAGGACCCGCTGAAGATCGCGCCGCCGCCGCCCGGCGAGGTGGCGGTGCGCTGCCAGCCGTCGGGGAGGCCGACGGAGAAGCTGAACTCCGGCTCGGTGACGGTCGCGTAGCCGTCGGGGAGGCCGGCGCCGTCCTGGCCGTCGCCCTTGCCGTCGCCCTTGCCGCCGTCCTCACCCTCGCCCGCGTCGTCGTCGGCGCCCGGGCCGCCGGCGCCGTCGTCCCCGTCGCCGGCCGCGCCGCCGTCGTCGTCCTGCTGCCCGCGCTTCCCGTCCTGGGCGTCGTCCTTGCCGGAACCGGCCCCGTCCTTGCCCTGCTTCGCGTCCTTGGCGTCCTGCGCGCCCGCGCCGGCGCTCTGCCCGCCGTCGCTGCCGGACGAGCCGGAGCCGGAGTCGCCGCCGCCCCACGCGACGGCGAGGACCGTGCCGAGGACCGCCAGCGCCACCACGGCGGCGATGATCACCAACGTGCGCCGGGGCAGCGCGGCCACCCGCGCCGAGAGCGCGCCGGCGCCCGCCCGCACCCGGGCCGCGGGCGCGCCGGCCGGCGGCGGTGGGGCGGCGGCCGTCGTACGGGCGGTGGCCCCGGCGGCGTACGCACCGGACCCCGAACTCCCTGACCCTGACCCGGCCCCGGACCCGGCGGCATCCGAACCGTCGGACCCGGCGCCCGCGGACCCGGCCTCCGCGCCGGACGCCCCGGCCGCACCGGACCGGCCCGCGTCACCCGCGCCCGCCTGCCGCGGCGGCGACGCCGGCCGCTCGGGCGTACCGGGCCGGGACTCGGGCCGCGGCGGCGCCTGCGGCGGCGTCCGCGGCGGGGCCGGCGCCGCGGCCCGCGCCCCGGCACCCGAAGCGGCGGCACCCCCGGCCGTCGAGCCGCGCCCCGCTCCACGCCGCCGGTCGCGCGGCTCCGCCTCCGTACCCGCCGCCGACCCGGCCCCCGCCGCGTCCCCGCGCTCCGCCTTTCTCCGCACCGCCTTCTTCCGCCGCGCCTGCGCCGGCACCGCGCCCGGCTCCCCGGCGCCCGCGTCCGGCGCCACCGGCAGCGGCACCACCCGCGTCGGCGCCGTCGCCTCCGGGGGCCCGTCCGGCTCGTCCTCCGGCGCGTCGACGACGGCGCGCAGCAGCGCCCGCGCGCCCGCGTCGTCGAGCCGCTCGTCGGGGTCCTTGCGCAGCAGCCCGTAGATGCAGTCCTCCAGCGGACCGGCGTTCTTGGGCGGGTCGATGGGCTTGGTCATGACGGCGGTCAGGGTGGCGATGGCCGACCCCAGGTCGTACGGCGGGTGGCCCTCCACCGCGGCGTACAGCAGCCCGCCGAGCGACCACAGGTCGGACGCGGGCCCCGGCCGCTGCCCGCGGGCGCGCTCGGGCGAGATGTAGGACGGGGCGCCGACGAGCATGCCCGTCGTCGTGATCGACGGGTCGCCCTCGACCTGCGCGATGCCGAAGTCGGTGAGGACGACGCGGCCGTCGTCGGAGATGAGCACGTTCGACGGCTTCACGTCGCGGTGCAGGATGCCCTCGCGGTGGGCCGAGCGCAGCACGTCGAGCACGGCGAGGCCGACCTCGGCGGCGCGCCGCGGGGTGAGCGGGCCGTCGTCGCGGGTGGCGTCGGAGAGCGAGCGGCCCTCGATCAGCTCCATGACGATCCACGGGCGGTCGTCCTCGTCCACGACGTCGTAGACCGTGACCGCGCCGGTGTTCCTGATCCGGGCGATCGCCTTCGCCTCGCGGAGCGTTCGCGTGACGAGGCGGCGCTTCTCGTCCTCGTCCACGCTGGTGGGAAAGCGCAGCTCCTTGACCGCGACCGCGCGGCCCAGCACCTCGTCCGTGGCGCGCCAGACGGTGCCCATGCCGCCGCGGCCGAGCACCTCTCCGAGCCGGTAACGGCCGGCCACCAGCCGACCCGTCGCGCCGTCCCCTTCGCGCCCCATCGATCCCCTCAGCGATTCACCCCGGCAAGACCTCCATTGTGTCGCATGGCACGGACACCCCCGTCCGCGGGCGACGTTTGCCCTGATCGATCTTCCGCTCCCGCCCCGCCGCCCGGCCCGGGCGAACGCCCGCCGGGGCAGGGCCCGGAGCCGCCGGAACGGCCCGCGGCCGCGCCGCTACAGCGGCACGATCTCCGGCGCTCCCAGCCGCGCCGCGTCCGCCGTCTGGTCGTCGGGCTGCCGCTGCGACTCGCGCTCGGCCTCCACCCGCTTCTCGTAGTGCGCGACCTCCCGTTCGACCTGGTCCCGGTCCCAGCCCAGGACCGGCGCCATCAGCTCGGCGACCTCGGCGGCGCACTGCGTGCCGCGGTCGAAGGTCTCGATGGAGATGCGGGTGCGCCGCGTGAGCACGTCGTCGAGATGGCGCGCGCCCTCGTGGGAAGCCGCGTACACGACCTCCGCGCGCAGGTAGTCGTCCGCGCCGGTCAGCGGCGCGCCCAGCGACGGGTCCCGGGCGATCAGCTCCAGCACCTCGTCGGCCAGCGACCCGTACCGGTTCAGCAGGTGCTCCACCCGGACGACGTGCACCCCCGTGCGGGCCGCCGTCCGCGCCCGCGCGTTCCACAGCGCCTCGTAGCCCTCCGCGCCCAGCAGCCGCACGTCCTCGGTGACGCACGGCCCGACCCGCTGGTCGAGCCCGTGCACGGCCTCGTCGACGGCGTCCTTGGCCATGACCCGGTACGTCGTGTACTTGCCGCCCGCGACGACGACGAGCCCGGGCACCGGGTGCGCCACGGTGTGCTCCCGCGACAGCTTGCTGGTCGCGTCCGACTCGCCGGCGAGCAGCGGCCGCAGGCCCGCGTACACGCCCTCGACGTCGTCGCGCGTGAGGGGCACGGCGAGGACGGAGTTGACGTGTTCCAGCAGGTAGTCGATGTCGGCGGAGGAGGCCGCGGGGTGGGCTTTGTCGAGGTCCCAGTCGGTGTCGGTGGTGCCGATGATCCAGTGCCGTCCCCAGGGGATGACGAACAGCACGCTCTTCTCCGTACGGAGAATGAGCCCGGTCGAGGAGTGGATGCGGTCCTTCGGCACGACGAGGTGGATGCCCTTCGACGCCCGTACGTGGAACTGCCCGCGCTCGCCGACCATCGCCTGCGTCTCGTCCGTCCACACCCCGGTGGCGTTGACGACCTGCCGCGCCCGCACCTCGAACTCCCCGCCCTGCTCCAGGTCGTGCACCCGCGCGCCGACGACGCGCTCGCCCTCGCGCAGGAAGCCCACGACACGCGCGCGGTTGGCGACGTGCGCCCGGTACTGCGCGGCGGTGCGCACGAGCGAGGCGACGTAGCGGGCGTCGTCGACCTGCGCGTCGTAGTACTGAAGGGCGCCGACGAGCGCGTCCTTGCGCAGGCACGGCGCGACGCGCAGCGCGTGCGTGCGGGTCAGGTGGCGGTGCCCGGGCATGCCGCGGCCGTGGGCGCGGGAGACGGACATGGCGTCGTACAGCAGCACGCCGGAGCCCGCGTACGCCCGCTCCCAGGCCCGGTGCTGGAGCGGGTAGAGGAACGGCACCGGCTTGACCAGGTGGGGCGCGAGGCGCTCGGTGAGCAGCCCGCGCTCCTTCAGCGCCTCCCGGACGAGGGCGAAGTCCAGCATCTCCAGATAGCGCAGCCCGCCGTGGATGAGCTTGCTGGACCGGCTCGACGTGCCCGACGCCCAGTCCCGGGCCTCGACCAGCCCGGTGGCCAGCCCGCGGGTCGCCGCGTCCAGCGCGGTGCCCGCGCCGACCACGCCGGCGCCGACGACCAGCACGTCCAGCTCGCGCTCCGCCATCTGTGCAAGGGCCTCGGCGCGCTCGGCCGGCCCCAGTACCGCTGTCTTCACGGATGCCTCCTGTCCTGTCGCCCCGTTGCGGCAGTCCACGTGCCCACGTCCGATTCTGTCCGCACCCGCGGCGTACAGCCACCGTGCGGGGCGCGTCCCGCGGGGTGGTGCGGGGCGACGCGCCCCCGAGGCGTGGCCTGCTGCGTCCGGGTGCCGTCGCCGCGTCGGGCGCGGCGGGGAGGCGGCCGCTCGCCAGGCCCGGGCGCACCCCGTGGCCGTACGGTGCGCAGACCGGTGCTGCGACCTGCATCGCCGTAGCCCCCGACCGGCTGCACCACCACGCGGGACGCGATCACCGTGCGCGCAACACCACAGGTCCCGCAAAGCGCCCAATACTGAATAACAGTCATATAGGCCCGTAGCCTGACAAGAGCCTCTCCCGCCCCGGGCGCAGCCCGCCCGGGGCGGGACGACGGGAAGGACCGACGGGAAGGACCGCCCGCAGCATGCCCGCAGACGTCGCCGTCATCGGACTCGGCCACCACGGCCTCCCGCTCGCCCGCGAGGCGGCGGCGGCCGGCTTCTCCGTCGTCGGATACGACCCCGACCCGCGCGCCGTCGCCGCCCTCGCCGCCGGCCGCCCGCCGGTCGGCGGCTCACTGTCGGCCGCCGCCGTACGCAGGCTTCTGACCAGTGGTTTCCGCGCCTCCGCGGACCCGGCCGACCTGGGCGGGGCCCGTACCGCCGTGATCTGCGTACCCACCCCGCTCGCCGACGACGGGGCGCTCGACCTCGGGCCGGTCGCGGACGCGGCGCGCGAGCTGGCGCGGCACCTCAAGCCGCGCACGACGGTGCTGCTGGAGTCCGCCGCGTACCCCGGGAGCACCGAGGACCTGCTGCGCCCCCTCCTGCAACAGGGCTCCGGGCTCCGCGCGGGGCGCGACTTCCACCTCGCGTACTCCCCCGGCCCCCTCGACCCGGCCGGCGCCGCCCCCGCGTCGAAGGTCGTCGGCGGGCTGACCCCGGCGTGCACGGAGGCGGCGGTGGCGTTCTACGGCCGGTTCCCGGCCCGGGTCGTCCGGGCCCGGGGGCCGCGCGAGGCGGAGACGGTGCGGCTGCTGGAGGGCAACGTGCGGCACGTGAACTTCGCCCTCGTCAACGAGCTGACCTGGTTCTGCCACGACCGGGGCATCGACCTGTGGGACGTGATCCGCTGCGCCGAGACCCGCCCCTTCGGCACCGCGCACGGCTTCCGCCCCGGCCCCGGCGTCGGCGGCCACGGGGTGCCCGTCGACCCCGACCGCGTCCCCGTCCGCGTCCCGCACCCGGGCGGCCGGACCGCGGCCGGCTCCGACCACCCGCTGCGGATGGTGGACCTCGCCCGCGAGGTGAACGGCCGGATGCCGCGGTACGTCGTCCAGCGCTGCGCCCAGCTCCTCAACGAGCACGGCAAGTCCGCCCGCGGCGCCCGCGTGCTGCTCCTCGGCGTCACCTACGAACCGGACGTCGCGGACCTGGAGCGCACCCCGGCGAGCGACGTGGCGGCCCGGCTGACGGAGCTGGGCGCGAGGGTCGGGTTCCACGACCCGTACGTCCCGGCGTGGCGGGTGCTGGGTCGGCCCGTACCGCGCGCGGGATCGCTGTACGAGGCGGCGGCCGACGCGGACCTGACGGTGCTGCTCCAGCCGCACCGCACGTACGACCTCCAGGCGCTCGCGGTGAAGGCGCAGCTGCTGCTGGACACGCGGGGCGCGGCGCCGACGGGGGCCGCGCACCGGCTGTGAGGGGCGGCCGCGCGCGGCCGGGCGGCGGCGGGCGCGTAGCGGACGGATCACCCGCCTCGCGGGGCGCCGCAACCGGAGGTGGGGCGCCGGAACTGCTACCGTTCGGCCGTATGGGTGACGCGGTGATGACGACGGCCGACAGCCGCCCCCGGCTGCTGCCGACACTCGCCGTCGGCGCCGCCGCCGGCCTGGCGGGCGCGCTGGTCCTGGGCGTGACGCAGGGCCTCGCGGGCGAGCGCGCGCTGGAGCTGGGCTACTGGGCGCTGGCCCTCGGCCTCCTCGTCGGCGCCGTCGTCGGCCGCGCGGGCGAGCAGGCCCGCGGCTCGGCGCTCCTGGCGATCCCGGTGGCGCTCGTCGGCGTACTCCTCACCCAGATCACCGCGACCGCGGTCTACCTCGGCACGGCCAACGCCGTCGACGCGTACGACTTCTGGAACGCCGAGGTGTTCGGGAAGAACGACATGTCGTTCCTTCTGGTCGCCGGCGCGGAAGCGTTCCTGGTCAGCCAGCGAGTGTCCGAGATTCGAAACAGGATGTCGCAGTAGCGTCACGACTCCCCTTAAGCCAGTGTTGTCGGGCCGCGCTCAACTGTTAGCGTCCTGCACATAGTCATACTGACCGCGCCCACCACCACCTGTCCCCGGGCACGGCAGGACCCTTATCTCCGGGGGGAAGTCTTCATGTCCAACCCGTATCAGCAGCAGCCGGGCCCCGGCGGCACACCGGGGCAGCAGCCGTACGGCGCCCCGGGCCAGCAGCCCCCGGGCCAGCAGCCGTTCGGCGCTCCGGGCCAGCAGCCGTACAGCGCCCCGCCGCCCTACGCCCAGCAGCCGCCGCCCCGCGCCGGCAACCCGGCCCTCGCCGTCGGCGTCGCGATCGTGGCCGCGATCGTGGCCGCGGTCATCTACGCCTTCATCCTGAAGGCCCTCTTCGACGACGAGACCGGCGAGATCACGAAGATCAGCTACGCCTCGATCGCCGTGGGCGCGCTCGTCGGCGTGGCGATCGGCAAGCTCGGCGGCAGGAACGTCGGCCTCTGGGTCGTCGGCGGCGTCCTCGCCCTCCTCGCCGTCTTCGCGGGCGAGATGTACGGCTACGCCATGATCACCAGCGAGGTGTTCGGCGACCAGCTCTCGACGACCACGATCCTCACCGACCACTTCGGTGACCTGTTCAAAGACTGGCGCGAGGACGCGGGCGGCATGACCTGGGTCTTCATGGCCCTGTCCCCGCTCGCCGCCGTCGGCATCTCGGCGCGCCTCAGCAACAACGGCTGAGACGCAGCGCTCCGGCACCGGGGCCGGGTACCGCGTTCGCCGCGGTACCCGGCCCCGCGCCGTCGCCGGCGCCGCGCTAACCCGGCGCGATGCCCAGGGTCCGGCCTCCGCCGACCCGCCCGTGCAGCAGCAGGTAGAAGACGTACAGCGACTCCCTGCCGCCCTTCCCGCGGTCGTAGCGCCGCAGCGCCCGCCCGAGCGGGTTCCACACCCGCCCGTCCGGCATCCGTACGCCCACGGGCTGCTCGAAGTAGTCGCGCTGCCGGCCGTCGAGGTCCACCCAGCTCCCGCCCCCGGCGCGGACCATGACCTCCCCGACGTACGCCCCGACCCCCCGCAACGCCTGCGCCACGGCCCGCTCGTCGGCCTCCCGCCCGGCCCGTATCCCGGCCACGATCCGGTCCGCCACGCGCAGGCTCTCGACGGAGTAGTCCAGCGGCAGCCGCCGCTCCCCCCGCAACCACCCGGCCACCACCCCCTCCACGTACCGGCTCATCCCGGCGGCTTCGGGTAACTCGGTCGTGCGCCCCATGGGCATCCCCTCCACGCTCGTCGGCTGCGCCTTCCACCTGAACAGCGCCGGGTCCCTGCTGAAACGTCACACCCGCGGTGCGTGACACTTCCCACACCCCCGGTGACGATCCAGGTCTGGACACATCCCCGACCTGCCGGGTCCGGCAACCCCACCGGCTCAGCGCACGCATGGCGACCGACGACGTTCGAGATCCCGCCGGGCTGAATGGTCCCCCGGGCGAACCTCAGCGCGATGTTGGGCCGCACCCGCACCCGCTTCCCGGAACTGGGCGACCTCGAAGCCCTCCGGCACGGGGTGAGCGCGAGTGCCCAGAAAGTGATCTCTCCGAGGAGCGATTTCTACTGGTCAGCCGCCGGTCATAGCTGTCACCGTACGCCAGATCCACCGTTTTCTGGACCCTGTCCCACATTCGGCGGTGAGGGGTGTGCTGCCATATAGGAGATGCGGAAGAAGGTGTTCAGCCCGCGGCCGGGATTGGCGAACGCGTTGTAGGAGAACACCGCGTTCCCGCTGGCGGCGTTGTTCACCACCGACGACCCCGCACCCGTGGGCGTGCCGGTGTAGGGGTAGAACGTCTCCAGGCCGAGCTGGCCGGAGGTGGTCTCCTCGACGGCCACGTGCAGGGTCAGGGCGGGTGTGCCGTGCCGCTCGGACAGCCACTGCCCGAGTGACGGGGCGTAGACGTCCCAGGTCAGGCGGTATCCGGTACGGTCGTTAGGGTCGGGCTGGGCAGTTGGACTGACATACAGATGGTCGGGTGGCCCCGAGGTGCGCTCCCTCCAGGCCCGGCAACCGCGACCTCCCCGACCATTGTCAGCAGTACAACCCCGACCACGCCTGCCTCCGTGGGTCGGGAGAAAGTGCCTTCGCCAGGCTCAAGAACTGGCGAACCCTGCGGCGAGCACGCTGCTCCACCGTCCGCATCGGACCCACCGCCGCAGCCATGCACACCATCCTGGCCTGCTGCTATTCATGATGAAGCGGTTCAT
>NZ_JBMDLF010000022.1:0-20232 GCF_048656465.1 Streptomyces sp. MAR4 CNX-425
CTGTCATGGATGAAGCTGTGATGGGCTGGTTTCGCATTCCGCGAGACGACCTCGTGCTGCAAGTGCTGCACTACCGCGATGTGGAGACCGCCAAGCGCAGCTTTCATGCCTCTCCTCCGGAAAAAGTCAGCCCCGACGTTTTCAGCGGAGCCTCCGAGTATCCGATCGGAGCTGATCTTTCTGCGGCAGACGAGACGCGCTTCATATGCGGTCAATGGACCGGAAACCTCTGCCGTACCTGGTGATCGTGGGCGCGTTATGACCAGTACATCATCCACGTAAGATACCGGCGCAGTGCATATGAATCGGATGTGCTGACAGACGGTCAGCTAGCGGATATTGTCGAGAGAATCGAGACCGGTATCGTTGAACGGATTCGGTGATTTTTCCCGAAGTTTTCTCTGGTCTCCGTGTCCGGGGAGTTTCGCTGGTGGATGGCGTAGGCGACTTCGGTTGCCATCGAAGGCGGCTACTGCCGGGAGAGTCCCGCGGGGTCAATGGCGACCGGGAACGGGGTGTCCAGGTGGGTGGTCGCGCCGGAGAGTGCGGTGGTTCGCTCGACGTACCGGCCGCTCTGCAACTCGTAGACGGCGAGCATGGGCGCCGGGTCGAATTCGAGTCGCCAGAAGTGCGGGATGGCGGCCTCGGCGTACAGCATCGGCTTGACCTTGCGGTCCATGGTGCGGTTGCCGGGGGAGACCAGTTCGACCGCGAGTTGCACGCCTTCGGCGTCGACGCTGACACCGTCTTCGGCGGTTGCGCCGGCATCGGTCACTACCAGGTCGGGAACCACCAGGCCCGACGGCAGGATGACATTGATGGCTTCCAGCACCTCGACCGGTGCCTTGGCAGCCTGGGCCGCCGTGTGCAGGACCATGGCGAGTCGGAGCGATGCCCGCTGGTGGCGGATGCCGGGGGCGGGGGACATGACGAGGGACTCCCCCAGCAACTCGTAGCGCATGGTGCGGTCTTCGGGTAGGGCGAGGACGTCGGCGACGGTCCACGGCCCGATGTGATCGCTGGCGACACTCATCCCCTGCACCTCCTCATCCGACCGGCAGGGCCTACTCTGGCCCCGACGGGCGGCCCGTGGCCAGCATACGGCTGCTCTTACCCGCCGACGCCGCCACTCGCTGACATGAGCGACTCGTCGAACATGTGTACCGAGCGGCAAGCCTCGCGCGCGGAACCCTGCATGCTCGCCGGACGCGTCAGGTCAGGTCGGTGAGGGATCGGCCGTGGGCGCCGCCGGACTCGGTGACGATTTCGGGCAGGGTCTGGGCGGGGCGGACCGTGGCGAAGCGGACCTCGTCGGCGGTCGTGGTGAAGCCGTGGACCGCGGGGCGGGGGAGGCTGTTGTAGGAGAACGGGTTGGAGAAGTAGTAGGCGCCCGTGTCCAGCAGGGCCACGTGGTCGCCCGCCGCCAGCGGCGGCAGCTCGCGGGCGCGGGCCACCAGGTCGCCGGCGAAGCAGCACGGGCCCGCTACGTCCTGGGTGACCGGGGCGCCGGTGGCGGGGTGGCCCTGCGCGTCGTACGCGGCCACGCGGAGGGGCCAGGAGTCGGGGGCGAAGACGGTGCGGACGGCGACCTGGACGCCGGCGTGGGTGACGGCGATGGGGCGGCCGCCGGCGGACTTGGCGTACTCGACGCGGGCCAGCACCAGGCCGTTCTTCGCCAGCAGCGAGCGGCCGAACTCCGTGATCAGGGCGTAGCGGCCGTCGAAGAGGCCCGGGATCTCGGTGCGCAGGAGGCGGGCGTAGTCGGTGAAGGCGGGGGTGGTCTCGTCGGAGTCGAAGTTGACGGGGAGGCCGCCGCCGATGTCCAGGGTGGTGATCTGGCGGCGGCCGGCGGCCGCGTTGATCTCCTCCGCCAGCTCGTACGCGGCCCGCACCCCCGCCGCCATCAGCGGCAGCGGCACGCCCTGCGAGCCGGTGTGGGTGTGCAGGGCGGTGAGCCAGGGGCGGTCGAGGTAGGCGCGGACGAGCCAGTCGCGGGCGCCCTCGTCCTGGAGGGTGACGCCGAACTTCGACGTGGCGGTCGCCGTGCTCATCGCGCCGATGCTGCCGCCGCCGACCTGCGGGTTGATCCGTACGCCGATCACCGAGCGGGTGGGTGCGGAGCGGACGAGGCCGTCGATGCGGGCGAGTTCCTCGGGGTTGTCGGCGTTGACCGCGATGCCCAGGGCCAGCGCGCCGCGCAGTTCGGCGGCGGTTTTGGCGGGGGAGTCGAGCACGGTGCGCTCCGGGGGGACGTCCGCGGCGCGGGCGAGTTCCAGTTCGCCGGGGCTGGCGACCTCCGCGCCCAGGCCCTCGTCGGCGAGCAGCCGCAGCACCGGCACCAGCGCGGCGGCCTTGACCGCGAAGGAGTGCAGCACGGGCGTCCCCGGCGCGACCACCTCGTCGAAGGCGGCCCGCAGGGCGCGCGCCGAGTCCCGGATGCCCGCGACGTCCAGCAGCCCGGCCACCGGCTCGGCCTCCGAGAGGAGGCCCTGGGCGACCGCGGCGCGTACGGCCTGGTTGCGGCGGGCGGCGAGCGGGAGCGGGAGACTCTGCGGTGCGGGGGCGGGCTCGTCGTAGGACATGGCCGCAGTCAATCATCCGTCCGCAAATGCTGTCGTACGGCGTCCAAGTGTCGGACGTGAGGCGGTCTTGACTGAAGTGATTCAGTCGCGTCACGATGTGTTGGTATTCATTCAAAGAGGTCGAGCGCGCCTGGAGGCACGCATGGCAGGACCCCGCCCCGTCCGGGCCCCGCGCGGCACCCGGCCCAGCGCCCGCGGGTGGCCGCAGGAGGCCGCCCTGCGGATGCTTCAGAACAACCTCGACCCCGAGGTCGCCGAGCACCCCGACAAGCTCGTCGTCTACGGCGGCACCGGCAAGGCCGCCCGCGACTGGGGCTCCTTCGACGCCATGGTGCGTACGCTCACCACCCTCGGCCCGGACGAGACGATGCTCGTCCAGTCCGGCCGCCCGGTCGGGGTCATGCAGACCCACGAGTGGGCGCCGCGCGTCCTCATCGCCAACAGCAACCTCGTCGGCGACTGGGCGAACTGGGAGGAGTTCCGCCGCCTGGAGGCCCTGGGGCTGACCATGTACGGCCAGATGACCGCCGGGTCGTGGATCTACATCGGCACGCAGGGCATCCTCCAGGGCACGTACGAGACCTTCGCCGCCGTCGCCGCGAAGCGCTTCGGCGGCACCCTCGCCGGGACCGTCACCCTCACCGCCGGCCTCGGCGGCATGGGCGGCGCCCAGCCGCTCGCCGTCACCATGAACGGCGGCGTCGCGATCTGCGTGGAGTGCGATCCGTCGCGCATCGAGCGCCGGCTTGAGCACGGTTATCTGGACGTACGGGCCGACAGCCCCGACCACGCCCTGCGGCTCGCCGCCGAGGCCCGCGACGCGCGCCGCCCGCTGTCCGTCGGCGTCCTCGGCAACGCCGCCGAGCTGCTCCCGCGGCTGCTCGCCGAGGGCGCGCCCGTCGACATCGTCACCGACCAGACCTCCGCGCACGACCCGCTCGCGTACCTCCCCCTCGGCGTCGACTTCGCCGACATGGCCGCGTACGCCGCCGAGAAGCCCGCGGACTTCACCGCCCGCGCGCGGGAGTCGATGGCCCGGCACGTCGAGGCCATGGTCGGCTTCCAGGACGCGGGCGCCGAGGTCTTCGACTACGGCAACTCGATCCGCGGTGAGGCCAAGCTCGCCGGTTACGCGCGCGCGTTCGACTTCCCCGGCTTCGTGCCCGCCTACATCCGGCCCCTGTTCTGCGAGGGCAAGGGCCCCTTCCGCTGGGCGGCCCTCTCCGGCGACCCGAAGGACATCGCCGCCACCGACCGCGCGATCCTCGACCTCTTCCCCGAGAACGAGTCGCTGGCCCGCTGGATCCGGCTGGCCGGTGAGCGGGTCCACTTCCAGGGCCTGCCCGCCCGCATCTGCTGGCTCGGCTACGGCGAGCGCGACCGGGCCGGCGAGCGGTTCAACGACATGGTCGCGAGCGGCGAGCTTGCCGCGCCGCTCGTCCTCGGCCGCGACCACCTCGACTGCGGGTCCGTGGCGTCCCCGTACCGCGAGACGGAGGGCATGCGCGACGGCTCGGACGCGATCGCGGACTGGCCGCTGCTCAACGCCATGGTCAACGTCGCCTCCGGCGCGTCCTGGGTCTCGGTCCACCACGGCGGCGGCGTCGGCATGGGCCGCTCGCTGCACGCCGGGCAGGTGACGGTCGCGGACGGCACACAGCCGGCGGGCGAGAAGATCCGCCGGGTGCTGACCAACGACCCCGGCATGGGCGTCATCCGGCACGTCGACGCGGGCTACGAGCGGGCCGAGGAGATCGCGGCGGAGCGGGACGTGCGCGTGCCGATGCGGGAGACCCCCGAGCACGCGGAGAGCGCCGAGTGAGTCCGGCCTCGTTCCAGGAGATGTGGCGGGACCTGGCGCCCCTCGGGCGGTACGCGCCCTCCGGCGGCTACCGCCGCTTCGCCTGGACGGCCGCCGACGCCGACTGCCGGGCCTGGTTCCGCGCGCAGGCCGAGGCGCGGGGGCTCGCGTACGAGACCGACCGCAACGGCAACCAGTGGGCCTGGCTCGGCGACCCGGCCGCCGGCGGCGCCGTCGTCACCGGCTCCCACCTCGACTCCGTGCCCGACGGCGGCGCCTTCGACGGCCCCCTCGGCGTCGTGTCCGCCTTCGCCGCCCTCGACGAGCTGCGCGCCCGGGGCGTGCGCCCCGCCCGCCCCCTCGGCGTCGTCAACTTCGGCGACGAGGAGGGCGCCCGCTTCGGCCTGGCCTGCGTCGGCTCCCGGCTCGCCGCCGGGCAGCTGTCCGCCGCCGCCGCGCACGAGCTGCGCGACGCCGACGGCGTCACGCTGCCGCGGGCGATGGAGCGCGCCGGGCACGACCCCGGCGCGCTCGGCCCCGACCCCGAGCGGCTGGGGCGGATCGGGGTGTTCGTCGAGCTGCACGTCGAGCAGGGCGTGGCGCTCGCCGGTACGGACCACGCGGTCGGCGTGGCGTCGGCGATCTGGCCGCACGGGCGCTGGCGGTTCGACTTCCGCGGCGAGGCCAACCACGCGGGCACGACCCGCATGGAGGACCGCCACGACCCGATGCTGACGTACGCGCACACCGTTCTCGCCGCCCGCAAGAAGGCCGCGCAGGCCGGTGCCCGCGCCACCTTCGGCAAGGTCGCGGTCGAGCCCAACGGCGTCAACGCCATCCCCGCGCTCGTCCGCGGCTGGCTCGACTCCCGCGCCGCCGACGAGGAGACCCTGCGCACCCTCGTCGCCGCCGTCGAGCAGACCGCCCGCGAGCGCGCCGGCCGCGACGGCACCGCGCTTTCGGTGACGCGCGAGTCGCTGACGCCGGTCGTCGACTTCGACCACGCCCTGCGCGACCGCCTCGCCGCGCGCCTCGGGGGCGCGCCCCTGCTCCCGACCGGGGCGGGACACGACGCCGGGATCCTGTCCGGGACGCTGCCGGCGGCCATGCTGTACGTACGGAACCCGACGGGCGTCTCGCACGCGCCGGCCGAGTCGGCGGCGGAGGACGACTGCGCGGCGGGCGTGCGGGCGCTGGCGGACGTGCTGGCGGACCTGGCCGGAGCCCCCGGCTCCGGCGGGTGAACAGGGCGAGCGGAACGAGCGGAAGGGGCCGCGTGACGGCGTACTGGGCGGAGCAGGCGTGGGTCGGCGGCGTCGTCGAACCCGGCGTGGTTATGGAGACGGACGCCGCCCTCGGGCAGCTCACCGCGGTACGGACCGGGGTCGCCGCCCCGCCGCCCGGCGCCACCGTGCTGCGCGGCCTCACCGTCCCCGGCCTCGCGAACGCCCACAGCCACGCCTTCCACCGCGCCCTGCGCGGCACCGTCCAGGTCGGCTCCGGCACGTTCTGGACCTGGCGGGAGGTGATGTACGGCGTCGCCGACCGGCTCACCCCCGAGACGTACTACGACCTCGCGCGCGCCCTTTACGCCGAGATGGCGCTGGCCGGAATCACCTGCGTGGGTGAGTTCCACTACGTCCACCACGCCCCCGGCGGCGGCCGGTACGGCGACCCGAACGCCATGGGGCACGCGCTGGCCGGGGCCGCGGCGGCGGCGGGGATCCGGGTGACGCTGCTGGACACGGCGTATCTGGCGGCGGGGTTCGGGGAGGGGCCGGGGCGGCAGCAGCTGCGGTTCAGCGACGGGGACGCGGAGGCGTGGGCGGAACGCGCGACGGAGCTGAGCCGCGCCACCGGCTCGGACACCGCCTCCGGCCCGGGTCCCGGCGCCCCCTCCGACACCGACGCCGGCGCCGACACCCCCGCCGCCCCCGGCACCGTCCGCGTCGGCGCCGCCGTCCACTCCGTACGCGCCGTCCCCGCCGACCAACTCGCCACCGTCGCCGCCTGGGCCGCCGACCGCGACGCCCCCCTCCACGTCCACCTCTCCGAGCAGCCCGCCGAGAACGAGGCGTGCGCCGCCGCGCACGGCGTCACCCCGGCCCGCCTCCTCGCCGACCACGGGGTCCTCGGCCCCCGTACCACCGCCGTGCACGCCACCCACCTCACCGGCGACGACGTCGCCCTCCTCGGCCGCTCCGGCACCGGCGTCTGCATGTGCCCGACCACGGAGCGGGACCTCGCCGACGGCATCGGCCCGGCGCCGGCCGTGGAGCGGGCGGGCAGCCCGCTGTCGCTGGGCAGCGACAGCCACGCCGTCGTCGACCTCTTCGAGGAGGCGCGGGCGATGGAGCTGAACGAGCGGCTGCGCACCCGCCGCCGCGGCCACTGGACCGCCCACCACCTGCTGCGTGCCGCCACCGAGGGCGGCTACGCCGCGCTCGGCTGGCACCGGCCGGCCCGGCTGGAGCGGGGCGGGTACGCGGACTTCACCACCGTCGCGCTGGACAGCGTGCGCACGGCCGGCGCGATGCCGCGGCTGGGGGCGGAGACGGCGGTGTTCGCGGCGACGGCGGCGGACGTGCGGCACACCGTGGTGGCGGGCCGGCACGTCGTACGGGACGGGGCGCACGCGCTGGTGGACGACGTGCCGGGGGCGCTGACCGCGGCGATCGCGGCGCTGCGGGGCTGACCCGTGCCCGTACCCGATCCCGCACCCGACCCCGCAAGCCACCGACCCCCGAGGGCAGGAACATGACCGCCACGGCCACCTCGACGGCCATCGTCAACATCGGCAGCCTCGTCACCAACGACCCGTCCCTCGGCGAGGGGCCGCTCGGCCTGCTGGAGGACGCCGCCGTCGTCTTCGAGGGCGACCGGGTGGCCTGGGCCGGCGCGACCGACGCGGCGCCGGCCGCGGACTTCGCGTACGACGCGGCGGGCCGGGCGCTGCTCCCGGGCTTCGTCGACTCGCACTCCCACCTCGTCTTCGCCGGCGACCGCACCCCCGAGTTCCACGCCCGCATGTCCGGGCGCCCCTACACCGCCGGCGGCATCCGCACCACCGTCGCCGCCACCCGCGCCGCCACCGAGGCGGAGCTGGCCGCGAACCTCACCCGCTTCGTCCGGGAGATGCTGCGCCAGGGCACGACGACGCTGGAGACCAAGTCCGGCTACGGCCTGACGACGGCGGACGAGGCGCGGGCGCTGCGGGTGGCGGCGGGGCAGCTCCAGGAGGTGACGTACCTCGGTGCCCATGTCGTCGCGCCGGAGTACGAGGACGATCCGGGCGGGTACGTCGACCTGGTCACCGGCGAGATGCTGGACGCCTGCGCGCCGTACGCGCGCTGGATCGACGTCTTCTGTGAGAAGGGCGCGTTCGACGGCGACCAGGCGCGCGCGGTCCTCGCCGCCGGCAAGGCCCGCGGCCTGACCCCGCGGGTGCACGCGGGGCAGCTGTCGTACGGGCCGGGGGTGCAGCTGGCCGTCGAGATGGAGGCGGCGTCCGCGGACCATCTGACGCACCTGACGGACGCGGACGTGGATGCGCTGGCGTCGGGGGTGACGGTGGCGACGTTCCTGCCGGGCTGCGAGTTCTCGACCCGGGCGGTCTACCCGGACGTGCGGCGGGTGCTGGACGCGGGCGCGACGGTGGCGCTGTCGACGGACTGCAACCCGGGCTCGTCGTTCACCAGCTCCGTGCCGTTCTGCGTGGCCGTCGCCGTACGGGAGATGGGCATGACGCCGGACGAGGCGGTGTGGTCGGCGACGGCGGGCGGCGCGGCGGCGCTGCGGCGCACCGACGTGGGGCGCCTCGCGCCGGGCACGCGGGCGGACGCGGCGCTGCTGGACGCCCCGAGCCACGTGCACCTGGCGTACCGGCCGGGGGTGCCGCTGGTGTCCCAGGTGTGGCAGCGGGGCGTACGGGTGCCGGGCGGCTGAGCCGCACCGGCCCGCCGGTCAGCAGCCGTCGCCGACGTCCGGGTCCGCCGCCGGGCGCGCGGTCAGGTGGTCCACCGCCGCGCGCTCCGCGCACTCGTTGCCGAAGCCCACCAGCCCGTGCCGCCTGCCCGGCACCGTCAGCAGCGGTGCCCGGAACCGCACCGCCACCCGCTCGGCGCCCGCCGCCGGGGTGCGGATGTCGTGCTCGCTGTTGACGAGCAGCAGGTCCGCCCCCTGGTCCGGGTCCGGGCCGCCGGCCGCCGGGCGGACCGCGCCCAGCGGCTCCCCGCGCCCCGGCCAGTGCACGCAGGGCGCGTAGTCGCGGGCGACCGTCCGCGTGCGCCAGCGCGCCTCGTCCGCGTCGTCCAGCTCCCGCAGCAGCGCGCGCAGGTTGCCCGGCCACCGGAAGTCGGTGCAGTGCGCCCCCAGGAACAGCGCCAGCGGCGGCGGCCCGGGGTCGAGTTCGTCGAACGCGGCCCGCACGTCCGGCGGCACGTTCCGCGGCGGCTCCTGCGGTACGGTCCTGGCCGTCGGCTCCGGCACCTGCTCGTCGTCCAGCTCCTCGCGGGTGTGCAGCGTTCTCAGTACATAGGACGTGCCCGGCCGGTCCGGGTCGACGACCCCGTCGAAGACGGCGGCGCGCACCCGCTCCGGGTGGCGGGTGACGTAGACCTGGCCCGCCACCGTCGCGTACGAGTGCAGCAGCAGGCTGATCCGCTCCTCGCCCAGCGCCCGCCGGACCCGCTCCAGGTCGGTCGCGGCGGCGCGGGAGCCGAGGCGGGCCAGCAGCGGGCCGTAGCCGATGCGGCAGGACTCGACGTAGTCGCGGGCGGCGGCGTCGGCGGCGGTGACGTCCCGTACCAGCCGCAGGCTGCGCGCGGTGCCGAGGCGGTCCAGCGCGCCCCGGGGCTCGCCGCAGTCGACGCGGTGGCTGCGGCCGGTGCCGCGGCGGTCGTAGCCGACGATGTCGAAGCGGTCGCGCAGCTCGCGCGGGTAGTCGACGCCGGCGGAGACGGCCTCCTGGAGGCCGGAGAGGCCCGGGCCGCCGGGCGCGAGGACCAGGGCGCCGATGCGGCGGCCGGGGTCGCGGGCGGGCAGCCGGGAGAGGGCGAGGCGGAGGGTCTCGTGCCCGTCGCCGCCCACGGGTACGGTCACGCCGCGGCACTCGCGCCGCTCCATGCCGGTCAGCGGGCAGGGGGTCCACTCGTCGCCGGCCGGGTCCGGTTCGTACGGCGTGGCGCCGGAGCCCGGCGGCCGCGGCCCGCTCCCGTCCTCCGGCGCGCCGCACGCGCCGGTCCACGCGAGCACCGGCGCCAGCGCCAGCGCCGCGAGCCGGGCGAGCACGGGGGCCGTGGGGCGATCCATGCGGCGATCATGGCACCGCCGCCCCGGAAACCGGGGGAGGCCGCCCGCGGGCGGCCTCCGGCCGGGACCGGTGTGCCGGGCGGGCGCCCTACTCCTCGATCATCAGCCCTCTGCGCAGCCGTACCAGCGTGCGCGACAGCAGCCGCGAGACGTGCATCTGCGAGATGCCCAGCTCCTCGCCGATCTCCGACTGGGTCATGTTGGCGACGAACCGCAGCGACAGGATCTTCCGGTCGCGCGGCGCCAGCTCCGCTATCAGCGGCTTGAGGGACTCGACGTACTCGATGCCCTCCAGGCCGTGATCCTCGTAGCCGATGCGGTCGGCGAGGGCGCTCTCGGAGTCGTCCTCCTCGGGCTGCGCGTCGAGCGAGCTGGCAGTGTAGGCGTTCGAGGCGGCCATGCCCTCGACGACCTCGTCCCTGCCGATGCCCAGCCGCTCGGCCAGTTCGTCGACCGTGGGGGCGCGGTCGAGCAGCTGTGCCAGCTCGTCGCCCGCCTTCGCCAGGTCGAGGCGCAGCTCCTGGAGCCGCCGCGGGACGCGTACGGACCAGGAGGTGTCCCGGAAGAAGCGCTTGATCTCGCCGATGATCGTCGGCATCGCGAAGGTGGGGAACTCCACCCCGCGGTCGGGCTCGAAGCGGTCGATCGCCTTGATGAGCCCTATGGTGCCGACCTGGATGATGTCCTCCATCGGCTCGCTGCGCGAGCGGAACCGGGAGGCGGCGAACTTCACCAGTGCCAGGTTGAGTTCGATCAGGGTGTTGCGGACGTACGAGTATTCGTGGGTGCCCTCTTCGAGGGTGAGGAGCCGCTCGAAGAGCGTCTTCGACATGGCCCGCGCGTCACCGGGGGCGACCTCGTCGAAGGCCATGCCGTCCAGCTCGTCGAGGCTCCCGGTGAACGGGAGCGCGAGGTCGGTGTCCGCGTCGTCGAGGGCGGTGGCCTCGGCGGTGTCCGCGCCGTGGTGCTCACTGTGGTCGTCGCCGTGCTCGGCTTGGGGTCGTGTCGGCGGCGTGCTCGCCGCGGCGTCGAGCCGGGGTGACATTTGTCCTCCATCGTTCTCGGCATACGGCTGCCGATGCCTTCTCTTTCCGTTACGGTCTGCGGCGCCTCCCAAGGCCACGTGTTGTGTGCTTCTAGCCCTACCGGCTTCTTCTCTCCGGTGCAAGAATCGTGTGTCCATATTTGCCCTATTTTGTTGCTTGTTCGGGTGCCGAACATGTGACCAAAGGCGTAGGGTCGGTGCTGCATTGCACGACAGTCCGAAGGTCAGGAGACAAGCGCGCATGGACGCCGGAACCGCCGGAAGCCCGAGCCGCGGCCGACTGCACGTCGACGTGCGGGTCCATGGCGGAAGCGCCGTCCTCACACCCGCGGGTGAGCTGGACTACCACACCGCCGAGCTGCTGCGGAAGCCGCTGGAGCGGTGCATCGCCGACGGCCGCAGCCGGCTCGTCCTCGACTGTTCCCGCCTGGAGTTCTGCGACTCCACCGGGCTGAACGTGCTCCTCGGCGCGCGCCTCAAGGCCGAGGCCGACGGCGGCGGCGTGCACCTCGCCGGGCTGCAGCCGGTCGTCGCCCGGGTCTTCGAGATCACCGGCGCGGAGGCGGTCTTCTCCCTGCACGACACGGTGGAAGCGGCGCTGGTGGAGTGACCTCCCGGCCCCCTGCCCCGGGTGGGGTGGGAGCGACAGGTGATGCGCGTCACAGGGCCCTGGGGAAAGTCGGGGGTGTTTCCGCGATCTCCCAGGGCAGAAGCCCAGGCGAAAACTTCTGGAACGAGCAGGATGGGCACGAATGCGCGGACGGGTGCGCGAGCGGGCGTGCGGTTGCGCGAAGGGGGTGTCGTGAGGCGATGAGCTTCAGGTCGTTGCCGCCGGGCGTGCCGCCGTCGGAGGGCGAGGCCGGCAGCGGCGCCGCGGTGCCCGCGCACCAAGGCGGCGGCGCGTCCGCGTCCGCGGCGGCCCCGGCCGGCGAGCCGCCCGCCCCGGAGCCCGCCCGGGCCGCCTCCGCCGCCGACCCCGCCGCCGAGTCCGCCGCCGCCGGGCAGGCGCAGGTGCGCCGGCTGCGGCTCGTCGGCGCCAGCGGCATGGTGCCGCGCGCCCGCGACTTCGCCCGCCGGGCGCTGGAGGACTGGGGCTGGCTGCCCCCGGCGAACGCGGAGCAGCGCGCCGCCGCGGAGGACGTGCTGCTCGTCGTCTCGGAGCTGGTCACGAACGCCTGCCTGCACGGCGGCGGCCCGGACGAGCTGCGGCTGCGCACGGCGGGGAAGGTGCTGCGGCTGGAGGTCAGCGACTCCGGTGGTACGGGCACGCCGGAGCCGCGCACGCCGCACCGGGCCAGCCGCCCGGGCGGGCACGGGATGTTCATCGTGCAGCGGCTGTGCCTCGACTGGGGCGTGCAGCGGGACGCGGGCACCGCGGGCAAGACGGTCTGGGCTGAGCTGTCGGCGCCGCTGTAGCCCGCCGTACGCACCCGGCCCCCCGGCCCCGGCCCTGTCCGCTACCCGGACACCCGGCCGACGCGACCGCCTAGCCGATCCGCCCCCGCAGCCACGTCTCGACCTCCGCCACCGTCCCCGGCTCCAGCAGCAGCTTCATCCCGTGCCCGCCGCCCGGCACCACCCGCACCCGGACGTCCCGCGCCGGCATCCCGCGCGCCCGCTCCGCCGCCGCCACCGCCTCCGAGTGGTACGACGGCACCCAGTCCGCCGCCGCATGCAGCAGCAGCATCGGGGCGTCGTCCCGCCCGGACGCCGCCCGCCGCGGGTCCAGCGACCGCCACGCCCGCCGGCACGCCCGGTCCTCGGACACCGCCGCCGTGCCGTCCGGTACGCACCCCGCCAGCCGCTCCGCGCTCGCCCGCAGCCGCCGCCCCGCAGCCGTCGCCCCCGGCGCGCCCCCGTCCCGCCAGGCCCGGTACGGCAGCGCCACCGGCGACAGCGCCACCACCCCGGCGGCGCGCTCCGCCCCGGCGCCGTGCACCGCCGCGGCCACCGCCAGCTGCCCGCCCGCCGACGAGCCCAGCACCGCGATACGCGCCGGATCCACGGCGTACCCCGCGGCGTGGCGGCGCACCCAGCGCAGCCCCGCCACCACGTCGTCGCGCTGGGCCGGCCACGGGGCGTCGGGGGTGAGCCGGTAGTCGAGCTCGAAGACGGCGTAGCCGCGGCGGGCGAACGTCCGCGCCCAGCCGCCCCAGTCGGTGTCGTACGACCAGTAGCCGCCGTGCAGGATGACGAGCCCGCCGCGGGGCTCGCGCCGCGGCTGCCAGCGGACGGTGACCCGCTGCCGCGGGTGCGGGCCGTACGCCTCGACGCCGACCCGCAGCGACCGCCCCGCCCCGGCCCGCTCGCCGGCCCGTGCCCCGGCCGGTCCCGCGCCGCTCTCCGCCGCCCCGCCCCCCGGCACCCCGGCGAGCGGCAGCAGCGCCGCGGCGAGCGTCGCCGCGGCGCCCAGCGCGGCGCCCGCGAGCGGCCGCCTCCGCCGGCCCCGTACCGCCGCAGCCATCGCACCCGCCTCTCCGCGGACCGGGCGGCCCGGTGCCCTCATGATCGCCGACGCCGCCCCGCCCCGCGATCCGGCCGCGATCCGCCGCCCCGCGAGGGAACCGGCGCGCGCCCCTCGCGGGCGCGTTCGACCCCGTACCGGGAGGTGGGCGAACCCGACGCCACCGGCACACTCTCGGTGACCGGAGGTCTACCATCGCACCATGACCCGCGTACTGCTGGCCGAGGACGACGCGGCCATCTCGGAACCGCTGGCCCGCGCGCTGCGCCGGGAGGGCTACGAGGTGGAGGTCCGCGAAGACGGTCCCGCGGCACTCGGTGCCGGGCTCCGCGGCGGCGTCGACCTCCTGGTGCTCGACCTGGGCCTGCCCGGCATCGACGGCCTGGAGGTGTGCCGGCGGCTGCGCGCCGACGGGCACGGCTTCCCCGTGCTGGTGCTCACCGCCCGCGCGGACGAGGTGGACACCGTCGTCGGCCTCGACGCGGGCGCCGACGACTACGTCACCAAGCCCTTCCGCCTCGCCGAGCTGCTCGCCCGGGTCCGGGCCCTGCTGCGCCGCGGCGCCACGGAGGCGCAGCCGCCGGCCACCCACGGCGTACGCATCGACACCGACTCGCACCGCGCCTGGCTCGGCGACGAGGAGCTCCAGCTCACGGCGAAGGAGTTCGACCTGCTGCGGGTGCTGGTGCGCGACGCCGGCCGGGTCGTCACGCGCGAGCAGCTGATGCGCGAGGTGTGGGACACGACCTGGTGGTCGTCGACGAAGACGCTCGACATGCACATCTCCTGGCTGCGCAAGAAGCTCGGCGACGACGCCGCGAACCCCCGCTACATCGCGACGGTCCGCGGTGTGGGCTTCCGCTTCGAGAAGAGCTAGGCCCGCCCCCGCGGCCCCCGGCAGCCATGCGCAGAAGGCTCATCAACAGCACCCTGGCGGTCGTCCTCGTCGTCATCGCGGTCTTCGGCGTCTCGCTCGTCATCGTCGAGACCCGCACCATCGAGGCCGCCGCGCACGACCGGGTGCAGTCCGAGGCTGTGCGGCTGTTCAGCCTCGTCGAGGGCAAGATGGCCGACGACGAGCGGGTGACCCGCCAGGCCCTCGCCGGCCAGGTCACCGACGGGCGGTACGCGGAGGTGGACCTGCCCGGCGGGCCGACGATCAAGATGGGGGAGCGGCCCGACGGGTCGGTCATCGAGGTCACCGAGACCGGCAGCCGGGGCGAGCGGGTCACGGTCATGGAGGCCCGCGACCGGGTCAACGACGAGCTGGGCCAGACCCTCCTGATCATCTTCGCGGTGGCGCTGCTGGCCGTCGGCGCCGCCGTGCTGCTCGCCGTACGCCAGGCCAACCGCCTCACCGCCCCGCTCACCGACCTCGCCGAGACCGCGGAGCGCCTCGGCTCCGGCGACCAGCGCACCCGCCACCGCCGCTACGGCGTCCCGGAGCTGGACCGGGTCGCGGACGTGCTGGACGTCAGCGCGGAGCGGATCGCGCGGATGCTCACCGCCGAGCGGCGGCTGGCCGCGGACGCCTCGCACCAGCTCCGTACGCCGCTGACCGCGCTGTCCATGCGGCTGGAGGAGATCGCGCTCACCGACGACCCGGCGACGGTCAAGGAGGAGGCGGCGGTCGCGCTCACCCAGGTCGAACGGCTGACGGACGTGGTGCAGCGGCTGCTGACCAAGTCCCGCGACCCCGGGTCGGGCGCGGGCACGGGCTTCGACCTGGACGAGGTCGTCAAGCAGCAGATCGAGGAGTGGCGGCCGGCGTACCGCGGCGAGGGGCGGGCGATCGTCCGCTCCGGCACGCACGACCTGCGCGCGGTGGGCACGCCGGGCGCGGTGGCGCAGGTGCTCGCGACGCTGGTCGAGAACGCGCTGATGCACGGCGCCGGCACCGTCGCGCTGCGCACCCGGGTCACCGGCAACCAGGTGGTGGTGGAGGTCACGGACGAGGGCCCCGGGGTGCCCGCGGACCTCGGCTCGCGGGTCTTCGAGCGCACGGTCAGCGGGCGCAACTCGACGGGGCTGGGGCTCGCGGTCGCGCGCGACCTGGCGGAGGCGGACGGCGGGCGGCTGGAGCTGGTGCAGCAGAAGCCGACGACGTTCGCGCTGTTCCTCGCGCGGGAGCACGGGCACCGCTGAGCGGTCGTACGGGGGCGGGCGCGCGGCAGGCGCGCGCCCCGGGGGCGTACGGGGGCGGGGGAGGGCGCGTACGGGACGGCAGCGCTACCCGCGCGCTCCGACCGCCTCCTCCTGCGCCTCGGGTTCCTCCGGGTCACCGGGCTCGCCGGACTCACCGGACCCGCCCGCCGTGCCCGGCGACTTCGGCTCCCGCCGGCTGCCGGGAATCCGCACCTCGCCGGCCGCGGCTATGTCACCCGGCTCACCCGCGTCCCCCTCGCCGGCCCCACCGGCCGGGACCGGCCCGGCGGCGGGCACCACGCGGAACACCCAGCTGCGGTACGACCAGAAGCGGAACAGCGACGCGATCCCGATGCCGAGGAACTTGAAGACGTTGTTCTGCAGCGGGGTGTCCCAGTCGAACCCGTACGTGGCCACGTACAGCACGCCGTTCTCGATGACGAGCCCCGCGGAGCTGAAGACCACGAACAGGGTGAACTCACGCGGCGGCCGGGTCTTGTCCCGGTCCCGGTAGGTGAAGTAGCGGAAGCCTATGTAGTTGAAGACGATCGCCACCGCCGTCGCGATCATGCTGCACCGGACCACGGGCAGCTCCGTGGTGTTCCGCATCAGGTTGAAGACCGCGAGGTTGACCAGGACGCCGACGCCCCCGACCGCGGCGAAGGCGGCCACCTCGCGGCTCAGACGGCGCAGCCGCGATACCGCCGGGTGCCGTGCACTCATAAAGATTCTCAGACTCCGATGGTCGGCTTGCGTTCCCCTGGTTCCGGTCTCCTCCGGCGCGCCGGATCCCTCATGCTAACCGGGCCGCCGACCGGAGGGGACGGGTCCGGCCACCCCGCCCGATACCCTGGGGCGCGTGACATTCCCGGTAGTCGGCATGATCGGCGGGGGACAGCTCGCCCGGATGACCCACCAGGCAGGCATCCCCCTCGGCATCAGATTCAAGCTCCTCAGCGGCACCCCCAAGGACTCCGCGGCCCTGGTGGCGGGCGACACGGTGGTCGGGGACCACGGCGATCTGGACACGCTGCGTGAGTTCGCCCGCGGCTGCGACGTGATCACCTTCGACCACGAGCACGTACCGACCGGACACCTGCGCGCCCTCCAGGACGAGGGCGTCGTGGTCCGGCCGGGCCCGGACGCGCTGGTGTACGCGCAGGACAAGGGCGCGATGCGGGCCCGGCTGACGGAGCTGGGCATCCCCTGCCCGCGGCACCGGACCGTGACCGGCCCGGCGGACGTGGCGCGCTTCGCACGCGAGGGGGGCGGCTTCCCCGTCGTGCTGAAGACGGTACGCGGCGGGTACGACGGCAAGGGCGTCTGGGTCGTACGGAGCGAGGAGGACGCGGCGGAGCCGTTCCGCGCGGGCGTGGACGTGCTGGCCGAGGAACTGGTCGACTTCCGCCGCGAGCTGGCCGCGAACGTCGTCCGCTCGCCCAGCGGACAGGCCGTGGCGTACCCGGTGGTCGAGTCCATCCAGGTCGACGGCGTCTGCGACACCGTCATCGCCCCCGCGCCCGGGCTGCCGCCCGGGGTCGCGGTGCGGACGCAGCAGCTCGCGCTGCGGATCGCGAGCGAACTGGACGTCGTGGGCCACCTGGCGGTGGAGCTGTTCGAGGCGCCCCCCGGCCCCGGCGACCCCGCGGACGAGCCCCGGATCCTCGTCAACGAGCTGGCGATGCGCCCGCACAACTCCGGCCACTGGACCCAGGACGGCGCCGTCACCTCGCAGTTCGCCAACCACGTGCGCGCCGTGCTCGACCTGCCTCTCGGCGACCCGCGCCCGCGCGCCCCGTGGACGGTCATGGCGAACGTCCTCGGCGGCGACTACCCCGACATGTACCCGGCCTACCTGCACTGCATGGCCCGGGACCCGGGGCTGAAGATCCACATGTACGGCAAGGACGTGAAGCCCGGCCGCAAGGTCGGCCACGTCAACACCTACGGCGACGACCTGGACGAGGTGCGCGAACGCGCCCGCCACGCCGCCGACTACCTGCGGGGGACGATCACGGAGTGAGCGGAGTGAGCAGCGAATGAGCACGGGAAGCCCGGCCAGCCCGGAGAGCGGCCCGCTGGTCGGCATCGTCATGGGCTCCGACTCCGACTGGCCGGTCATGGAGGCGGCGGCGCAGGCCCTCGCCGAGTTCGAGATCCCGTACGAGGTCGACGTCGTCTCCGCGCACCGGATGCCGCGCGAGATGATCTCCTACGGAGAACAGGCCGCCGCCCGCGGCCTGCGCGCCCTCATCGCCGGCGCCGGCGGCGCCGCCCACCTGCCGGGCATGCTGGCCGCCGTCACCCCCCTCCCGGTGATCGGCGTCCCGGTCCCGCTGAAGCACCTCGACGGCATGGACTCCCTGCTGTCCATCGTCCAGATGCCCGCGGGCGTCCCGGTCGCCACGGTCTCCGTGGCCGGCGCCCGCAACGCGGGCCTGCTGGCGGCCCGCATCCTGGGCGCCCACGACGACGAGCTGCGCGCCCGGATGACGGCGTTCCAGGAGGAGCTGAACGACCTCGCCCAGGAGAAGGGCCGCCGGCTGCGCAAGCGGGCGGAGGAGACGGCGCCGTAGTGCGGGGAGCGGCCCGCGGAACAGCCCGCGGTTGCTCCCGTTCCGTACCCAACTCCCCGCCGCGTGCGGGAAGATCCCCGCATGGCGACGGGGCGGAGGACACGCAGACGCGCCGGCTGGGCGCTGGCGGCCGTCGGCGGGCTCGCGCTCGCCGGCTCCGTCGGGTACGCACTCCGGCGCGGCGTCGAGGACCCCACGGCGCCGGTCTTCGGCGCGCTGGGCGTGGTCGGGCTGGTCGTCGGCTGGGTGATGCAGGCCCGGGCCGCGACCGCCGACCCGGAGGCGCTGGCCCGGCGGGACGCGGCCGCGCTCGCCCGGCAGGTGCGGGAGGCCGAGGACCGGCAGTGGCGGCGGCTCACCGGCGGCGACCGCGAGCAGATCGACGTCCACTACACCCTGGTGGCGCGGCAGAGCCTGCGCGCGGCGACGGCGCCGCACCCGCGCGGGCGGCTGGCCGCGCCGGACCCGCAGGACGCCGGCGCCGGCGCAGAACTGCCCGGCATCGCGGCGTACTACCGCGAAACCCGCCCCGCCCGGCTGGTCGTCACCGGCGCCCCCGGGTCCGGCAAGACCGTGCTCGTGCTCCAGCTCGTCCTCGCCCTGGCCGCGCCCGACCGCGCCGACGACGCCCCCGTGCCCGTACGCGTCCCGCTGCCGCAGTGGCCGGAGGGCGCGCGGCTCGCGGACTTCCTCGTCGACCACCTGATGCGCGCCTACGGCTGCACCCGCAGGGAGGCCGTGCGGCTGCGCGACCACGACCTGATCCTGCCCGTCCTCGACGGCCTGGACGAGATGGACCCGGCCCTGACGGACGAGGCGGGCGAGCCCGTCCTGGACGACGACGGCCGCCCGCTGCCCGACCCGGCGGCGCCCCGCGCCCGCGCCGCGCTCGCGGAGCTGAACGCCTACGGCTACGGCGACACCCGCGGCCCGCTCGTGCTCACCTGCCGCACCGGCCACTACGAGGCGCTGGCCGACGCCGAGCAACTGCGCCAGGCCGCCCACGTACGCCTCGACCCGGTCGGCCGGACCGAGGCCCTGGCGTACCTCACCGCGCGCTGCGGCGGCGCCGACCGCTGGCGCGCCGTGCTGGCCGACGAGGTGCTCGTACGCACCCTGTCCACGCCCTGGCGGCTGACCCTGGCCGCCACGATCTACCGCGACGGCGGCGACCCGGGCGAGCTGCGGGAGCTGCGCACGGCACAGGAGGTCGACGAACACCTGCTGGCCCGGCTGGTCCCGGCGGTGCTCCGGGACGACGGTCCGGCGGGGCGGCCGGGGCGGCCGGGACAGGCGGCCGGCGACGACCCGGAGCGGACGCATCACCGGCTTGCCGCCCTCGCCCGCCACCTGGGCGGGGACACGGACATCCGGCCGTACGAGCTGTGGCCGCTGGCGGGGCGCGGCCTGGTGATCGCGCTGTTCACCGTGCTCACCGTGGCCCTGGTGAGCGCCCCCGGCCTGCCCGCGCTGCGGGAGCTGCTGCTCGTGGGGCCGTTCGGCGTGTCCCTGGCGCTCGGCTGGCTGGCGATGCTGGTGCTGACGGCCTGGCCGCTGGCCGCGGCGGAGCTTCGGCCCCGGCCACTGGCCTGGGCGGGGCTCCGCGCGGCCGTGCGCGAGACGTTCCGGCTGCCCCCGGTCTACGCGTTGCTCGTGCCCGCCGCCGGTGTGATCGCCAGCGATCCCGGTGACGGCCGCCATCTGGCGGCGGGTGTGCTCATGGCGGCCGGCACGTTCGTGGTGACGCCCCTGGCGCTGTGGGGCTCCGCGTCCGCCCCCGCGGCCCCGGGCCTGCTGCCGGGGCGCGTGCTGCGCGGGGTGCTGCTGCGGGGCGCGGCCGCCGCTGCCGTCGTGCTCGCGCTGACGGCGGTGACCGCGGTGGTGCTGCCGCTCGCGCTTGAGTCGGGTGAGCGCCAGCGGGACGAGGTGGCGGCACCCGCCAACTGCGATGACGAGTTCGACCCCGACAGGGACATGGTGTACAACCCGGCGACGGGCGAGTACGAGATGGATCCCAGGTGCCGGGGCGACATCAGCCTGCCCGACTGGGCGGAGCTGCCCGACGGGAGCATGGTGTGGTACGTCCTGTTCGGCCTCTCGGTGGCCCTCCTGGCCTTCGTCATGGCCGCCGCGACGGCCCTGCGCTACGCGGTCTTCGTCTGCTGCGCCGCCGCCCGCGGCCGGCTGCCGCTGCGGCTGGGCGCCTTCCTCGCCCGCGCCTACGACGCCGGCCTGCTGCGGCTGTCCGGCAGCGCGTACCAGTTCCGCCACCGCGAGTTCCAGCGGTGGCTCGCCGCGCACCCCGACCC
>NZ_JBMDLF010000023.1:0-13630 GCF_048656465.1 Streptomyces sp. MAR4 CNX-425
TCCTCGCCCCGAACGCGCGCAACGAAGGCCCGTCACCTCGCCGCCCCGCCCGGAGGAGTGGCTGGGCCTTGCCTGCAATCGGAAGGGAGCTGTGACCCGGGCAGGCAGTGCTGGGCCAGGACGTGCGATGGGCTGCGGCACAACCGGGGCTGATGTGGGCCGTTTGCCTGTCGGCCGGACGTTCGGCGCGGACGATGAGGGTGCCGATGTGGTCTCGCTCCAAGGCGGGGAGGGCATCGACGGCGACATCGGTGAATCTGGCGTGCTCCAGGAGGATGCGCCACTTCCGTGGGGTGCAGCTGTAGCGGTTGGTGAACAGGGCTTTCCCGCGAACCCGCCTTGCGGGCCGTAGGTACGGGGATGGGCGGCGGCAGGGAGAAGGCCAAGACGCCGCCGGGATCGAGGCACTGGGCAACGAGCGGGAGCAGCTTGAACGGGTCGGTAAACCTGGCGGCGCCGAAGACGGAGTACACCGCGTCCCACGTCCGTCCGGTGCCGGTGAGGTATTCGAGGACTTCGGTGCAGACGAACTCGGAGCCTCGGCCGGCCCAGTGCGCCCAAGGCGTTCTCGGACGCGGACGAGTATCCGGGACACCGCCTCCGGCTTCGACGGCCAGCCTCCCGCGCAGGCTGTACTCCGCATCGGGCTGCTGGTCACAGGGCTGCTGGTGCTGGCCAGCCGATCGAAGACCACCATCGTCCGTGTGCTGGCCCTGCCGAGTCACCCAGGCCGTGCCCGAATCCACCCAGTCATAACGGTACGTTCCGTTACCCTCGAAAGACTTCTCAGCGAACGTGTCCCACCCTCCGAGGCAGGTCATGACCAGCAAATGGCAGTACGAGGTCCCCACGGCGGGCAGTAAGCACCTGCCGCCGGACTCCCGTTATATGGAAGCCCTCAGCAGTCAGGGGTACGGCTTCGAAGTGGCCGTCGCAGACCTGGTCGACAACTCGATCGACGCCGGCGCCAAGGACGTGGTCATCCACTTTCTTCGGGACGGCGACCAGCTCGTCAGCCTGCTGGTCATCGATGACGGCGAGGGTATGGCGGAGGACGGGCTCGACGTAGCCATGACCGTGGGCGGCCGTCGCGACTACGATGCGCAGGCGCTGGGCATGTTCGGCACCGGCCTGAAGTCCGCTTCGCTCAGTCACGCCGCCTCTGTGACTGTGGTGAGCAAGACTCGCCGTACCCGGGCCGTCGGGCGTCGGTGGGTCATGGAGCGCGCTGTCGAAGGCTTCCAGTGCGACATCGTGGACGCCGACTTTGCACAGTCGTTGATTGACCGCTATGCGTCACGTCCTATCGTGTGGGAAGGCACGGTCATCCGCTGGGACGGGGTGAAGAACTTCCCGCGGCACGGTGGCGGTGGGCAGACGGACCGGTACCTCCACCGCACGATCAACAAGCTCGGCCTGCACCTCGGGCTGTACCTGCACCGCTTCCTCGCCCGTGACGACTTCAACATCACGATCGCAGTGGAGGACGTGTCCTCCGGAACCGAGTACATGAACTTCGGCCTGCAGCCGTTGGACCCGTTCGCCTATCCGGTGTCTGGACACCGCGAGTACCCCCTGCGTTTCACCGCGGACGTGCCGTCTGTCGGGCAGGTTCCGATGACGGCGCACATCTGGCCGGCGAGGTCCTCGCTGGACGAGTACAAGGCCGTCGGTTCGGTCATGGACCGGCAGGGCTTCTACTTCTACCGCCACAACCGGCTCGTGCAGGCAGGCGGCTGGAACGGCTACAGGCAGCCCGAGCAGCACCTTGCCCTTGCCCGTATCGCTGTGGATCTGCCGAGCAAACCCGGGGAGGTGTTTCGGCTCACGGTGAGGAAGGACGGGGTGGAGACCGGCCCGGAGTTCGCCTCAGCTCTGGAAACAGCCTGCGCCGGTGACGACCGCACCTTCGGCCGCTTCATGGAGGAGGCCGAGGCGGTCTACCGCGACGCCCGCAAGCGGGCCGGCGCCACCCGAAAGCCGGTTATCGGGCCGGGCAAGGGGTTCGACCCAGCGGTGAAGGACGCCATCGAGGAGGAGCTTCCCCGCATCCCTCGCGAGGAGCCCATCGCCATACGATGGCGCTTCCTGGACGACGACGTCTTCTTCGACATCGACCGTGACAGCAGGACGATCGTACTGAACCGACGCTTCCGTGAGGCGGTTCTCGGCGGACGCAGGGGAGGTCTCAACGACGCCCCTCTGCTGAAGTCCCTGATGTACCTGTTGCTCCACCGGGTGTTCGAGAAGGAGTACAGCGGCAGCCGCGAGAAGGACAACCTGCAGCTGTGGCAGGCGGTGCTGCTCTCCGCCGCGCAGTCCGAGGCCGACCGCGCTGCCCGCGACAACCTGCAGTCCTGGAAGAGCGTCCTGGTGCCGCCGCCCGCTCCTGCCGCCGACGATCGGATAGTGGACGATGTCCCCGGGTGACCCGCGCTTCCCCGGTGTGGCCTGGTCGACCATAGAGGAGCGCCTCGCCGAAGGGATGGGAGTCCGCTACCCGCTGTCCAGCGGGGCCCGCCCTGATGTGCAGTACCAGATCGAGGGTGGCGGCGACGGCATCTCACTGCTCGTCGGACTGGAACGCACCCAGCAGCCGCCGCGATCTCCGCTGGCCGCGGTCCGCGTCGAACCGGTCTCCCACGAGGGTCGCCGAATGGCGCGTTTCAGCACCACCCGGCCGGAACTCTGGCGCGACTTCCACGACCTGCTGATGGCAGTCGCCGAGCGCATCGTCGTCCACGGCTGCACCCTTGAACGTGCCTTCGATCTGACCGTGCACGCCTGGAGCGCGCTGCTCAACCGGCCGCATGCACTGGGGGCGCAACGGCGTATCGGGATCCACGGCGAACTCGCCGTGCTGCAGCGCCTTGCCGAGCGCGACGGATGGGCGGCAGCCAGCGCCGCCTGGGTAGGCCCCCACGGCGAGGAGCACGACTTCGCACTGGCGCACTGCGACCTCGAAGTAAAGACCACAGCCTCCGAGAGGCGTTGTCACACGATCGACGGGGTGGGCCAGCTGCAGGAGGCGCCCGGTCGACGACTCTGGTTCGTCTCCGTTCAGCTCACCCGTGGCGGCCGTGGTGGCCGGACCCTGAGTGAGTCTATCGAGGCCATACGCGAAGCCGCCGCGGCGTCGGACCTGCGCGCGACTCAGCAGTTGGACGATGCTCTCGCCTCTCTTGGCTGGAACCCCGACCAGCCGGATGACGAGCGCTGGACGGTACGCAGTGAGCCGTTGGCACTGCACGCTGAGGCGATGCCCAGGCTCACCCTCGACATGCTTCCCACTACGCAGTCCGGTCGGATCGCGACCGTCATCTACGACGTGGATGTCACCGGAGCCCAGCCCGAAACCGACTGCCCCGTTGACCTCGCCGCCCTTCGCCTCCCCTGACCGCAAGGACCAAGCCGTGAAAGAGATCGCCGAAGTCCGTATCGCCCTCCACCGCGCCGCGCTGGGCGACATGAGCTACAGCCGACCCAAGCGACTGGACAAGGCACTGGCCTACCAGGCGGAGGATGTGGATCCGCAGGATCTGGACCAGGCCGAGGCCTGCTCCACGGAGCAGGATTTTCAGCAGGCGCTGCGCGACGCCCGCTCCACAGACCAGCTCGTCGAACTCTGGCGCAAGCAGCTGACGCGCTGGGACTACGTCGAAGAGCCCGCCTGGTCCCAGGCCGCGCCACGCACCGATGAACGGCGCGGAGACATCTATCAGCGGCTGGGCCTGAGGGAGGAGACCGGTAAACTCCTTGGCGGCCTGGTCCCTGTGTTCAAGGCCGAGGCCCCGGTCGTGATCAGCGAGACACACACCGAGTGGTACTCCACCAAGGCGAAGCACGGCCGTGAGTTCTACTGGCCGAAGTACCGGGACTTCCTGGCCGACAAAGGCTGGCCTGAGCACGCCGTCAGCGCCCTCGACGACGCCTCCGACAAGGTGGTCGAGCGCCTGGCCGATCCGTCCGACCAGGCGGTCTACCAGTCGCGTGGCCTGGTCGTCGGCTACGTCCAGTCCGGCAAGACCGCCAACTTCACCGGTGTGATCGCCAAGGCCGTGGATGCCGGCTACCGTCTCGTGATCGTGCTCAGCGGCACGCTGAACCTCCTGCGCGCACAGACTCAGCGCCGCCTCGATATGGAGCTCGTCGGCCGCGAGAACATACTGCGGGGGGCCAACGAGTTCGAGTCCGACTACGCGGACGACCCGGCTTGGGCGAGGGGGAAGTTCGCCACCTACGGGGATCACCCGTCCATGCTCGGCGGGTTCGACATCGTGCGGATGACGACCCGGGTCGACGACTACAAGAGCCTGCTGCAGGGGATCGTGGCGTTGGAGTTCGAGAAGCAGGAGCCGGCGCTCCCGCTGTACGACCCGCAGAACCTCTATCGGTCCTCGGCGCGCCTCATGGTCGTCAAGAAGAACAAGAGGGTGCTGGCCAAACTGGTAACGGACCTCAACAAGATCAAGACGCCGCTGTCCGAGATCCCCGTCCTGCTTGTGGACGACGAGGCCGACGAGGCATCCGTCAATACCGCCAACCCCGCGAAGCCCGACGCCGAGCGGACGGCGATCAACCAAAAGATCTCGAAACTGCTCAACCTGCTGCCGCGGGCCCAGTATGTCGGCTACACCGCGACGCCGTATGCGAACGTCTTCGTGGACCCGAACGATGCGGAGGACATCTACCCCAAGGACTTCATCATCTCCCTTCCGCGGCCCGACGGTTACATGGGCGCCCGGGACTTCCACGACCTCGACACCCCCATCCCCTCCGAGGAACAGACCTACGCCAACTCGAACGAGAAGGCACATGTCCGCGATGTCGTGGTCCGGGACGAGGACGACGATGCCTGCCTTCAGGAGGCGCTGGACATGTTCGTCCTCACCGCCGCGATGAAGATCTACCGCGAGGAGGACGGCGGCCTGGGGACCGGATACTTCGGCCACCACACGATGCTCGTCCACGAGTCGGTGCGCACGATGGCCCATCGGGAACTACTGGGCCGTGTGACCAAGCTGTGGTGGGACGCCGGCTACACCGGAGCGCGCGGGCACGAGCGCCTGCGCCGGCTCTTCGAGACCGACGTCCTGCCGGTCTCCCAGGCGAGGGCCGATGGTCACGCCGTCCCCCCGTCTTTCGACGAACTGGCCCGGCACCTAGGGGCGGCAGTCCTCCGCATCGGCGGTGACGACAAGCCGATCATCGTCGTCAACGGGGACAAGGACATCGAGACGGGCGAGGCGGACTTCGACAAGCGGCCCATCTGGAAGATCCTCATCGGCGGCCAGAAGTTGGCCCGGGGTTTCACGGTCGAAGGATTGACGGTGTCGTACTTCCGGCGCCCGGCGAACAACGCCTCCACCCTGATGCAGATGGGGCGTTGGTTCGGCTTCCGCGACGGATACCGCGACCTGGTCCGCCTCTACCTCGGCAGGCATGAGACGAGGGGGCGGAGGGAGTTGGACCTGTACGAGGCCTTCGAGGCGGTCTGTCTTGATGAGGAGGCTTTCCGCTGGGAGATCCGGCAGTACGCGCGGCCTGTCGACGGCGAGCCGCAGATCCTCCCGAGGGACGTGGCGCCGCTCGTCTCCGCGCACCTGCCCCACATAAAGCCGGCGAGCGCCAACAAGATGTACAACGCCCGCTTGGTGGAGCGGGAGTCGGCAGGCGAATGGCAGGAGCCTGTCGCATACCCGAGCGCGGTCACCGACCTGCGCCACAATACGGGCCTGTGGATCCCTGTGTTGGAATCGCTGTCCGCGGAGACGACGGAGTTCTCCCACCCCGGTGGCGGGCGCGGTCAGTACCGTTTCTCCGCTTTGACAGGACGGCTCGACGCCACGGGAATGCTTGAACTCGTCAGCGGCCTGCGATGGAGCGATGAGACCAAGTTCCTGCCTCACCTGGCGTTCCTGAGGAAGATCACCAAGGACGAGGCCGGGAAGGTGGACGACTGGATCGTTCTGGCCCCGCAGCACAACCGCGGAGGCAACAGGCTCGCACTCGGGGGGAGCGGACGCGGCTACTCGTGGTTCGCCCGTGACCGCAGGCGAGGTCCGTTGTTCGGTGCGATCCGCGACCCCAAGCACGTTCCCGCGGCAATGCGGATCGCCGGAGCCCTCCCGGCGCCCGGGAACACTGCCACCGAGGCTCTGACGGCGCCCCGGCGCGGCGTGGTGGTGCTCTATCCGGCCGTCGAGACGCTGAACCGCCCGGAGGTCGAGGCTTCGGGGGCTGTCGATCCAGGCAAACTGGTCATGACGTTCGCATTCGTGGCGCCCGCCTCGGCGCGGAGCAGCGACGGTCGTGTGGTGCGCTTCGAGACGATCGACTCGTCGAAGGGGCCCATCATCGACGCCGGCTGACCGCCGGGACGGCGACCGTCTCGGGGAACCGAGGCGGTCGCAGGGTGCGGCCGACAGCGGGCGTTCCAGAGGGGAAGGGAAGGGCAGGCACATGAGGGTGTGCCCACTCGCGTCAGCGGGTCGTGGCACCGTGGTGGTGCCTGACCTCGACCTTACGGGTTCCAAACGGGCCTCTGGCCTGGACCTGGATCGGCATCCACGACGGCCTGTGGCCGCCGACGTTGTTCTGTCGCGCCGGCGGCCTTGCTGCAGGGGCTCCCTCCAGGCTGGATCGCCCCCGGCTGCAAAACGACCCGCTGCCGCCAGGTGGGCCACGCCGCACCCCCGGCGGTAGGACGAGCCCCGGGCAGTGCCGTTCGATCAGCATCCGGCATCCCTGACCTGGATCAAAGTCGGTACAGCGCGTGCTGGGACGGCTTCCTGGGGACAACCGATCGTAGCGCGAGACCACCCGGTAGTCTGTGGGTCCGCTGGTGGGAAACACCGCAGGTGGGGCCCTTGCCTTCGCATGCGCCAGGGCGTGGCATGAAGAACGGACTGGAGTGTAAGTGTGCGGTTTCGAGATTGTCGATCTGTTCGCTGGCCCCGGCGGACTGGACGTCGCCGCCCACTGCCTCGGAATTCCGGTCACGGGCATCGAGCTCGACGACGACGCTTGCGCGACACGAGCGGCATTCGCTGAAGCGAAGGACGGTGACGGGCCCCGCATGATTACTAAGCCCGGGGACGTCCGCGACTTCGATCCTCTGGATTACAAGACGGCCAATGTGCTCGCTGCGGGGCCGCCATGCCAGACCTTCAGCGTCGCCGGTAAGGGCACCGGCCGGCGGAATCTAGATCAGGTCACCGCGTTCATCCGCCGGATGGCGGAAGAGGAGGACGTCACCAAGGAACTCGACGACTTGGCTGACGTGAGAACCGGCCTGGTGCTGGAGCCGCTCAAGTGGGTGCTGGCCCGGAAGAACAACAACCCGTTCGAGGTCGTCATCCTGGAGCAGGTGCCGGCGGTGCTCCCCGTGTGGAAAGAGATGGTGGCCGTCCTCGAGAAGCTTGATTACCACGCTGATGCCCAGATCCTGTACACCGAGGATTACGGCGTTCCGCAGACGCGCAAGCGGGCCGTCCTCATCGCCCGGAAGAAGGGCGGGGTGAACTTCCCTGAATCTACGCATCAACGGTATCGCAAGGGGCATCCCCCCGTCGCGGCGAAGGACCATCCCAAGAAGCTGGCCCCCTGGGTATCCATGGGCGAGGTTCTGAAGCGTGGAAGCTTCACCATCGTGTCCAACTACGGAAGTGGGCGCGATCCGAAGAACCGGGGTCGCCGTGACCACACGAAACCCGCATTCACCGTGACCGGCAAGGTCGGGCGCAACAAGATCATCGGACCCGACGGACGGGACTTGGGGCGTCTGGACGAGCGAGAAGCCGGGTTGCTCCAGACGTTCCCGCGCGACTACCCGTGGCGCGGCAAGGACGTCCAGCAGCAGATCGGCAACGCGATCCCGCCTCTTCTCGCCGCCCACATCCTCATCACGGCCCTCGGGCTCCCGGCGAGGCGGCGCGGGGCAGTCTTGGGGTATAACGGTTTTTGATCTGCGACGTCTACCGGACGCTGTCGAGGGACGGCGCCCGCGGCGCTGTTCTGTCGCTGGCCTCGGTCTGGGTTGCCCTTTCCACAGAGGGATGCGGGACCGCTTGAGCCTTCTTGGAGCGCATCCTTACGGGAGCCTCGGCCAATAGCTCCTCGAAGAGCGGCACAAGCGCGTTTATCGCGTGGGGATCCACATGCCCGTCCTCAGGGCCGTCTGGCAGACGATCCCACGGAACGGCCGCGACCCGGCCCGTCTCGCCGATCCACGCCACCAGTTCATCGTCGTCCGTCGGTTCATCCGGTGCCATCAGGTCGTAGAAGAGCGTGCTGCCGGCTGAGTTCACTGCCGACGAGAGCGCATTGACCTGATCACCGGGCCTTGGCGACCCGTCGGCGAGCAGCCGGGCGACGATGCGCAGGATGGCCTGGGCGGTCGGACGGTGGTCGATGACGTCGAGGCGCATCGTCGTGTTCAGTACGTCCTGGACGTGACACGCGGTCACCACCGGCCGGTAGTCCGGGCCGTTCCGGAAGAGTTCAGCCGCCCACCACAGGCGGGCGAACGCCTGCGTGTAGTGAGGCCCGGTGAATCGACCCGCCGTAGCTCCTTCGGCACCGCTATGGCGCCATACGACGTAGTCGGGGGCCACAAGCAGGGCGATGTACGCCCACAGTCGGCTGTCCGCAGCCTCCGCCCGTGTCATCCGAATCGTGGCGTGCAGACGCGGTGCGAGCCAGCCGTCTGCCTCGACGCGGTTGTCGACGTGGCGGTCCATGGCTTCGTCGAGGAGGTCGCGGACGGGACCCGCACGCCACCGGTCATCGTCTTCGGGGAGCGGCTCGGCAGCCTGGCGGAGTGTGGTGTGGGGCGGACGCTCCTGCCCTGACTGGGCGCCCCGGGTAAGGTGCTTGGACGCCACGGCGTCCGGGAGCAGGCCCAAAGTCACGGGGAGATCGTGGCGGGGCGCACTCGTCATCGGACGACCTCCTTGTCCGTGCGGTCCACCGATCTGACCGCATGGGTGAGTTTCCTGGCGATCCGGCTCCGTCTGCCTGCGGCGTACTGGATGCTTGTCTGCAGTTCAGCCCAGCCGTAGCCCTGACTACGGCGTTGGTCGATCTCGTGCAGGGCGTCGCCCAGGCTGCGGCCGGGCAGGACGTCGGGGAGCATCATGCGCAGTACGGAGTCCCGCCAGCCGTCAGGCATCACGGGAGTGCCGTCCTCATCCGCCTCCAAGTCGCTCACGGACGCGTGGAACAGTGCGATCCAGGCGTCCTGGGCGATCTGGCTCGCGGTGCTCTCTCGAAGAATCCGCTCGGCACGCGACCCTCCCGTGCCGTTCAGGACGTCCATGAGGCCTTCGACCGCTCCGGTGTTGAGGTGGACCGTCGGCTGCTCGCCCGCGGTCTCCACGATCCATGGGGCATCGGCGTACGGGCGCAGCCATTCCGGCTCGCCGCTCCGGAAATCCGTCTCGCGGATGTGGATCTCACTCTCGCGAACCGGCACGGCCCCCTTGAGGTCCACGTACCAGGCACGTTCGGCAGTGCCGACGATTCGACCCGGGACCCCGTCGAGGGTGCCGACAACCGTGAGGTTCAGCGTCGCACGAGTGCGGAAGAGCGTCTTGGACAGGTCGATCGAGCCGTGCCAGCGTCCGCTGTCCCCGCGCTTCAGACTTGCCACGGCGCGGGCGTTCGTGGCCTTCTCCGACAGCACGGCCATGCACCTGATCTCCGACCAGGGGCCTTCCGCGAGTTCCCGCTCGGGCAGGCGGGCGGTCAGGTGGAGCGTCGCCTGGTGCCAGCGCTCTCGGCCGGACAGATGCAGCGCGACTGTCTGCTCGGAGCGGGAGACGTACGCGTACGGGAGGTCGGCACCGTCGACCGTGACTGACGACACCTCCGCGGTGACTTCGCCAAAGAGGGTCGGGTAGGGGTACACCGGCTTCACGCGGCACCTCCACGTGCCTTGACGAGATCCACGACAAGGCGCGCGAACCCACTGCGCACCGGATGTGTGGCCGGGTCTGTCACGCCGGTGAACTCTGCGGAGCGTACGTGGGGGGCGATGACCAGCTTGCCGGACTCGACCCGGCAGTTCTCGGTGGCGGAGAGCGTTGCCCATCGGACACTCGGCCTTCCGCCTGACCGCACGTCGAACTTGGCGACCGGCGTGAGCTGCCAGTCGTCCTGCGCCTCAGGCACCCTCACCGTGACGTGCACGTGCCAGGCGCCGCTGCCGAGCACGCGTGCCTCGACCCTGCGGACGGACGGGAAGCCCTGTGTCCGGCGCAGAGTCGCGGGCTCGGCACCCTCCAGTTTGAGTAGTTCGCGGAGCACCGCCGGGCCGCCCTGGCGTGTCGTCTCGCGTCGGCCGACCAATTCGCGCACCGCCTTGTCGATCTCGCTGCGGAACTCGCGCAGACGGCTGAGCGCCCCTCGTTCGTAGAGGGACGTGAGCTCTTCCGTACGGTCCCAGCGGTCGTGCTCCGGCGGCTCGGAGGCGCGGAGGAACGCCTCAGCCAGGTCGACGTCCTCTCCGTCCCGCTCTGTGGCGTACCCCGCTAGCAGAACCCCTTGGAACGGCGTAGCGCCAAGGGGGAGCTCACGCGGGCGATGCTCTGAGATGCTCATGCGGTTGCCGCGCATGAGGACGACTCGGTTCGGTTGTTCCGCGTCCTGGTCCGCTGCCGTGAGCAGGAGAACCGCGAGATGCTCCCGACCCTTGTCCCGTGTGCGGCCGCGCCCCTTGAGAGGCGTGACCCTGAGCGGCACGTGTGCGGCGGCCACCTGTTCGGCCGCCGTCAGCTCGGCGACGGTACTGCCGTCGAGATACGACCGCAGGGCCCGGGACAGTGCCGGATGCCGGGTGTGAGGATCGACACGTTCCTCCGGGATGACGGTCTGCCCGTTGCGTAGTGTCGTGACGTGCGCGTCGAGCAGCGGCCCCGCCCGCTCGCCGCCGATCATCGCAGCCCAGAAGTCCTTGGCCAGGGAGCCGACCAGCTTCTCGTGCATATCCCGGAGGGATTCCGCGTCGCCTGACGCATCGTGCGCGCCTACGATGAGGAAGGACGTCCCCGGCTCGTCGGCGACACGCTCCAGATGCAGCCGGCGCAGGGTCTCCTCGTCGGCCCACCACGATCTGGAGACACCCTCGTGTTCCGGATCGGAGTCCGGCTCCCCGAACCAGGCCGGACCGGCGAAAGCGTCGCCGTCCACCTCACGCCACGGCAGATCCAGGCGGCCGATCACGCGGCCACGGGTCCTGCCTTCGTGCGGCTTCGAGAGGGTCGAGTTCATGAGTACCAGCCCGAAGCGGCTGTTCGCCCACAACGTCGCCTTGCCGATGCCGTACGACCCCCCTGCTCGACCGCCTGCCTGCTTGTGGCTGTCCAACTGCCGGCGCACGACGGCGGCGAACCGGCCGTCGCTGTATTCAGGTCCGGTCAGACCGGCGGCGTTGTAGTCGTCGATCCGAAGCAATAGAAGGCTTCCGGTCTCCTGCAGGTCGTCCAGCGCGGCCCGCAGACTGCGGGACACCTTCTGCTCGGCGGATGCCGCAGCGTCGTAGTGCTTGCCCAACTCGTGCCACCGCAGCGCGCCGAGAAAGACGTGGAGTTGTTCGCCGGTGATCTCGTGGAGCGTATAGCGGACGCGGACGGGGCGGTGGCGGTCGGTCTGCTCGTCGAGAGAGTTCTGGGTCGCCTCGCGGGCGAGGACAGCGAGGTCGGCGTCGAACGCGAACGCGGCGGCGTTGCCGTACTCGCGCCCGCCGTCTGTGTGGGCAGGACGGTGATGCCAGGTCAGCGGTGGTGTCACCGCCACGTCGGAGCTGTGCTCGTAGACGGCGGAGAGATCGACTCCGAGCACCTCTGCGATCGTCCGCTTTATCTCGTCGTGTGGTACAGCCCGGCCGTTCACCCACGCGGACACTTCTGCTCGCGTGAGATCCAGGCGCTCCGCGAGGTCCGCCTCCGAGACGCGGGTGAGCCGCAGCTGTCGCTGCAGCCACGAGCCGAAATCGTTTCCCGCCCCCACCGTTTCCGCCCCCCCTCGACTCTAAGGAGCCTTCTTGATTGGGCTGTCTGGATGCAATCGTACGAGGTTGATTTGACGGATACCCCGAGGTCAGAGAAGTTTTCGCCTGCTGCTGACGGGATTTGACCCGTTGGTCTCACGGCAATGGGCCGGCGCCGGTGTTCCGAGCAGGGCCGGGCGAGGCTGGGGGAGGGCGGCGACTCTCGACGGCCCTCCGGACTTTTCGGAAGGCGTCGTCGGCTGCTTCATGCTCCCAGAATCTGAGCACCAGCCAACCGGCTTCGGCGAGACGCGCGTCCGTCTCCCGGTCCCGCTCCACGGTTCTGGCGGTCTTCATGTCCCAGAAGCTGGAGTTCGTCTGCGGAGCAGTGTAGTGCTCGGGGCAACGGTGCCAGAAGCAGCCGTCCACGAAGACCGCAACGCGTGTAGGGCCGAAGACGATGTCCGCTGTCCGCCGCATCTCCGGCAGCGGCTTGGCGGAGACGCGATAGCGTAGGCCGGCCGCGTGAAGCATGGACCGGAGGGCAAGTTCGGGTCTGGTGTCCCGTCCTCGGTTGCCCATCATGCTCTTGCGGTTCCCGGGCGATGACGCCCAGGAGCCCGTCGGACGCTTCCATGCGGTGGGCCGTGGCTTACTCATCGGCTCGGCAGTGTAGCGCCTCGGCCGGCCCACCACGGAGCCGTCCGCCTCCAAGGCCTGTGATCGCGGATGGCGGACGGGGCACCGGAAACGGGATTCGGTGATCGATGTTGCGATCGAGACACCAGCGGCGAATTGCTGGTGGGGTGGGGCTGCCTGCACGTTCGACGAACCGATACGCCAGTTTTCGCCGCAGCCGACCTGAGCCGGATCGCCCGCGCCGTCTAACGCAATGCAACCAGATCCAGTACCGGTGGACCTGGTCGACAGCTGTCTGGCCAGCATTGGCCTGGCCATTCACGGCTGACCGACATCACGAATTCAAGTTCAGCAGCCGGCCGGATTGTCCAGTTGGTACGGCAGCAGCTGCCCAGGCCTCCCCTTGGTGCCTGACGGATCTGTGGCCAACGGGGCATGAGCCCGAGGAGCGTGCGTGATCTTCGGCGGGCTCCGGTGGCACCCGCGACAGCAGTGGGCATCTTCGGTGCCCCGTCACTGCTGTCACGGGGCACCGCCAGTCGGGCAGCCCGCGGCGCGGCAGCATGGGGTTAGCGGGTGAGGAAGGCGGCGGTGAGGACGGTGAAGGTGGCTGCGGTGAGGAGGGCGCCGAGGAGGGCGAAGAGGTGGTCGGGGCCGGCGCCGTCGTAGCCGGCTATGGCGGCTTGGGTGGGGTTCTTCGGGTTGTAGTGGACGCGGACCGGGGTGCCTGGGCGGAAGTTGAGGACGGCGGTCTTGCCGATGCGGGAGGTGTGTTCGTGGGGCACCCCGTCGGGGGTGTGCCAGCGGGCCACCGGGTGGTAGAGCGTGCCGTTGTTGCCCGAGCTGGTGGCGAGGCGGACGACCCGGCCCTCTGCGGTGGCGCCGGTGCGGCGCAGGGTTCGGGCGCGGCGTATGCCCGTGAAGCCGATGGCGAAGAAGACCGCGCCGAGGAGCAGCGGGATGAGTGCGAACAGCCAGCCGGTACCCATGTTCGCTTCGACG
>NZ_JBMDLF010000024.1:0-11960 GCF_048656465.1 Streptomyces sp. MAR4 CNX-425
ACTGTTTCTCCTGCTCCATCAGGCGAAAGGTGGCTTCAAGCTCTTGGGGCGTCCCCATGAGCTGGTGTATAGAAAGATCCACCACAGTGGATTGACAAAATTGAACCAGTGTTTCCGATTGGCCAAGTGCCGTGCGTGGAACTCGTCCTGCTCCGCGACTGTGCCAATTCTTTCGGCGTCTGCCAAACCAAAAACAGACACGAGGTCACGCACTGTGGGCGGTAGCCAGAGGCGGGTGATGTATACCACCCAGGCACCGTGCTCCCTTGCCTGCCTGGACGGCCAGGCATCGATACGGGCGCCATTGCAGCACAGGCGGATATCTCTTGGCTCAAGATGGCCCCTGGCTCGTCGCAGGGCCTCGAAGAGGTCTGCGCCTGAGGCTTCGCACTCCACGGCAGAAGCTGACTCGATCGTCAGCCGCCAGGCGTCCTCCCACCCGGCGTCCTCGTGGTAGTCAACGGCGGCGGTCCACGCCACTGGCTCGCCATCCACGAAGGCCCGGAGGCTGATCCACTCAGTCATCCCTTGAACCATGGATTCTTGATCACTTCGCCCGTGGGCATCCCCCACCTCCAGCGTTCTGCTTGGACGATCTTCGACGCGTCGATTCCTTGGAACAATATTTCGCGTTCCGATGGGAACTCGCCCCTGAAATGCGAACGGATTGCACCACCGAGCGCCTTGTTGACACTGATCCCCTGGCCGGGGTTCCGAATCTCGTACACCCAGGTTCCAGTACCTCTCGCACCCTGTGGGAAATTTGCCGCTTCGCGCGCTATCCGGCTTGTCCCCACCCAGGCAGATGGAGTGTTCTTGGTTGCATATTCCCTGATGTCCACATTCGTTCCCTTGGGGCGGAATCCACCCTTCACATACACGGTGATTGGGTCACGGGTATCACCCCGGTACACTCGGGCGGGGGAAACAATTGATTTCACCGGAACGTTGAAGAATGTGGCCAACCGAGATGCCTGGTTAGCTGGGTTTAGTGGCGCTGGGGTCCACTTAGGCGCGGGCATCAGCCACAGGCCCACCTGGCCCACACCGCCGAGGCAATACGCGGTTCCGTTCAGGTAGTCGCCTTCTCCGTAGGCGTTGATCCCGCGCCGAATGTCGTTGATTCCGGTGAACTCAGCTACACAGCCAGTCCAACCCCAGCGGCCGTTCTCGCGTGCATATTCGGCCCCCTGCTCACACGTATCACGCAGCGCATTCCCAATTCCTTCGATAACTGGGGACAAGGGAATTAGATCAGTACCCGGTATATCCGCAGTCCAGCAACCCTCATCGCCGCTGCCCGGAATCAACCAGCAAGTCCCCGCCGGGTCGACTTTGAATGTGGGAGCGTTGCCTGCGTAGGCGTAGGAGGACTCTCCGGGCACCCTCTGTGGCGCCGTGAGTGGGTCTGTTCCGGTGAACTGCCCTGTGAGTGGGTCGTAGGTGCGAGCGCGAAGGTTGTAGCCGCCGTCTTCGGAAGTGGGGCTGCTTTCGTTCCCGAGGAATTCCTTGTATTCGCCGGCGAACCCAAACCACTGATTGACGGAAGAATCGCTGGTGCCTAGGGAGGGGCCGCCTATGCCGAAGGCATCGTAGCTGTACGATTCCAGGGTTGTGCCGTCGGCGGCAGATGTCACGTTGGTGACGGAACCGATCAGGTCCCGGTGATAGTAGTACGATCTGTCGGTGAACGCATTGTGCATCGCTTCGACTTGACCGCTGGGGTTGTAGCGGTATTCGCGGGTGAGGTTGTTGGCGCCTGGGTCATAGGTGCCTGCCAGCAGTGGAATCGGATTGTTAATGTCCCAGGCTCGGATGGAGCCGCCGACCTCTCTGCGGTTGCCGTCGGAGTCGTAGGTGTACTCCTTGGTGCGGTCCCCGACGGCCTTGGTCAGCCGATTTTCAGCGTCGTAGGCGTAGGTAACACTGCCGGCCTTGGTGCGGTTGCCGTCGGCATCGTATTCGTAGGCTGTGCTGTTGGTACCGGTGGTCTTCTGGGTGAGCTGGTCGGCGGAGTCGTAGCTGTAAGTGGACGTCGCTCCGGCGGTGGTGGTGTGTCCGGTGCGGTTGCCGACCTTGTCGTAGGTGTAGCTGGCGCTAGGCTCGCCGCTGGGGCAGGCGGTGGTCTGGGTTGTAGAGGTGCACTCGGTTAGTAGACGTCCGGCGTCGTCGTAGGTGTAGTAGGCCGACTTGCCGGTGCGCGCGTTGTCGATGCGGGTCGGTTGACCGGCGAGGTCCAGGACGGCGTGCCAGCCGGAGAGTACCGTGCCGTTCTTACTGCTGGCGATATCTGTCAGTCGTCCGGCCGCGTTGTAGGTGCGGTTCTCGGTGTAGCCGTTTGCGGCCGGCAGGGTGGTGTCTTTGAGATTTCCGTTCGCGTCGTACGTGTAGCTGGTGGTCAGGTTGTTGGTGACTGACGTGGTGCGGTTGCCGTCAGCGTCGTATCCGTAGGTGGTGGCCGTGCCACTCGGCGAGTTCGTCTTGGCTCGAAGGCCCGCGTCGTTGTAGGTGTAGGTGAAACCGGCCGTAAGTCCCGGCACGCTGGCGGTCTTGAGCCGACCTACTGGACTGTAGGTGAAGGTGCGGGTGCCCGTCCCGTCGGTGACCTTGGTGCGATTGCCCACGGCGTCGTACGTCGTGCGGACATCGGGGGTGGTGTCGGAGTAGTCGACGGCGGTAGGGCGACCGAGTGCGTCGTAGGCGGTAGTGGCTGTGCTGCCGCGCGCGTTCGTGGCCGTGGTGCGGTTGCCGTCGGCGTCGTAGCCGTAGGTGACTGTCCGATTCAACGGGTCTGTGACGGAGGTCAGCTGGTGGGCGTCGCTGTAACTGTAGGTTGTTGTGTGGTTGTTGGCGTCGGTGCGGGTCTTGACGTTCCCGGCGGTGTCGTAGGTGTAGCTGGTGGTCCCGCCGTCGGGAGCGGTCACCGTCTTGATCCGGCCCAGTGGGTCGTAGCTGGTCTCGGTGGTCTTGCCATTGGGGTTTGTGGTGCTGATCTGCCGGCCTACTCGGTCGAACGCGGACTTCTGTGTGCCGCCGAGTGGATCGGTGACCTGGGTGAGGTTGCCGGCCTGGTCGTAGCGGTAGGTCGTGGTGTACTTCACCGGATCCGCGCCGGTGGCATTTCCGCGGGGGTCAACCTCGCTCGCGACTCGGCCGTCGTCGTCGTAGGTCCAGGTGGTCTTGTTGCCCAATGGCGTTTTGAGGCTGGTCCGGTCGCCGTCGGCGTTGTAGCCGTAGTTGGTGATCCGGCCTAATGGGTTGGTGACGCTGCTCAGCAGGTTTGCGGCCGTATGACTGTATTTGGTGACCTTTCCGTTGGCGTCGGTGATCTGGGTGACGTTGCCGTTGGCGTCGTAGTTGGTTTTCGTGATTCCGTTGAGCGGATCTGTGACCGAGGTCGGCCGGTTGAAGTTGTCGTATTTCGTGGTTGTGAGTGCGCCGGTCGCGTCTACCTTCTTGGTCTGGTTGCCGCTGGCGTCGTAGCCGTAGGTGGTCGTGTACTTTGCCGGATCCGCGCCGGTGGCATTGCCGCGGGGTGAGGTGGTGGCGACCAGTCGGTTGGCCGCGTCGTATCGGAAGGTGGTTTTGTTGCCGCGCTCATTGATTGTCGCGGTGACGTTTCCTACCGCGTCGTAGTTCGTTGACGTAGACGTGCCATCAGGGCCGGTGATCTTCGTGAGCCGGTCGAACTTGTCGTACTCGTAGGTCGTGGCCTGGCCGGTCGCGTCCGTGGTCTTCGTGCGGTTTTCGTTCGCGTCGTACTCATACCTGGTGGTGTTGCCAGCAGGGTCGGTGACCGATGCCAGCAGATCAGACGCCTTGTACAGGTAAGTGGTCGTGTACTGGGCTGGGTCTGCGTCCGTGACGTTGCCACGCGGGTCTGTGCTCGTCAGCATTTTTCCTGCGGCGTCGTAAGTGAACGTCTGCTTGGCGCCGGACGGTGAGGTCTGGGCGGTCAGATAGCCCTGTTCGTCGTATGCAAAGGTCGTGGTCTTCCCTCGCGGAGAGGTCGTGGAGGTGACTTGACCCTTGGTGTTGTACGTGTAGCTGGTTCTGCCAGCTGGCCCGTTCTCGTCGATCAGACGCTGACTGTTGTCATAGGTGTAGGTGGTCTTCGCCCCACGAGCATCAGTGTGAGACGCGACGTTGTTCCCGGAGGTGTATGTCCATGACTCGGTCACTGATCCCGTGGTGCGTTTGAGGAGATTGCCGGAGCTGTCGTAGTTCAGCTTCGTCTGGACACCTCGGGGGGCCCTCACCTTGGCCAGTCGCAGCTTGTCATCGTACTCGTAAGAGGTGACATTGCCGAGCGGATCGATCCGGGAGCTCAGCACACTGCCGTGGTACAGGTCGGTCCAGATGCCGCCGTTGGCGTCCTGGTAGTTGGTCTGCAGTGTGTCTCTCGTGAACTTCGCCACGGTGCCGTCAGCATGGGTCTGTTCAGTGACACGGCCGCTTGAGTTGTAGGTGGTCTGCATCTGCTTGTTGCCCGCAGCGTCGGTTATGCTCGACAGTCGGCCGGCAGCATCGTAGCCATATGTGACCGCTCCACCTTCGGCACCCTTCACCGACGTTAGCCGACCATCCGTGTAGCTGTAGCTGATCGTGCGGCCACCGGGCAGGCCGATGCTCGTCACCAGACGCGTCGCAGGGTCGACATTCATCTGCACGGTATGGCCGGCGGCATCGCTGACGGAGTTCAAATCTCCGTTGCTGTAAGAGAAGGACAACCCCGCCCCGACCGAATCCTGCCAGGCCGTCAGCCTTCCCTCACTGGTGAACGTCAGCTTCTCCTGCGCACTGGTCGTCAGGGTGAAGCCGCCACCGCTCAACGCGGACAACCTGCTGGTCACACCGAGCGAGGATGCGCGATAGGCTCCGCTGGCGTCCTTGGTGAACGTGAGGCGCGAACCACTGTCAGAGACATAGGTGATGCTACTCTCCGCTACCTGAAGCCGCACGTCATAAGCAGATGTCCAACCTTGGCCGTACATGCCTGCGTAGTCGTTGTCCGAAGCATAGATGCGCCGAAGTTCGAAGGGGATACCGGGAGCCGCCAGCGTGACGTCCACTGCTGACTCATTCAACGCCCCGGTACCGGTATTGACCGGATCCCCAAGATATCCCTGGAACGGCTGTCGCCCGCTTGTGTCCCCGCAGACACAACCGATCTTCTCACCGGAAGTAATACGCAGCGGCGGACCCTGAGCTGCGATGTTGGGGGACCTGACCTCTTCACTCCACCCTGTGGCACACCCCCAACCGCGCGGATCCGCGTTTGTCCCTCGGTCGGCCGATACGGCGACCTTCATGTAGTACTCGACACCCAGTTCCAGAATGGTTGGGTCGGACACTGACCATTGATTAGTGGGGGTCCAGGGCCGCGTCCCTTCAGGGTCCGAGTCGCACCACTGCTTGATCAGACTATCGTCCGAGGCTCGGTAGAGAGCCCGGTGATACGACTCGAGTCCTGCAGGGTTGTCCCACTTGACATCACCCCATTCGACATCGAACCCGAACCAGGAGTGCGGGGCCACCCGCATGTTCGTCACGGGGCTTATCGCCAGCAACCTTGGCTTGTTGTCTGGCGGTCCGTCCTTCTCCGGACTGCTATCTTGCGACGGTGCCTTGAGCGTCCTGTCCGGGAGTTCGATCACAGCGCCTGGCTCTTCGGGTGCGCGCAAGTCGGCCACCTGCGCCCGGCGTTCTTTCATCGTCATCGGCTCTTCCGCCTGCACCGGACCCGACATACGCGCCGCTACAGGGCTCCCCGCCTGAACTCCCCCACGTTGCTCTGGGGCGGCCATTGAGGAAGCGTGGCCTGCCGAGAGCACACTACTGATAAGTAGCGACCATAAGCTGATCCCCACCACGGTCATGCGCAGACCCACTGAACGCAGCATCCCCTGGTCCCTCCCCAACGCTGGTCCATCACCCAAGAAGTGAACAACCACTCAAATATACGTTGTGATCACTCTCGGTCAACTGTCAAAAGCGGCAAGCATGCAGCCGACGATGTTTCCAAGCCATCCTCTCCGCAGTGGTCGCCCACTTCGGGACTGTAAAACGTTCGGTGTAACTCCTGATCAAGGAAGATGCATCGATGACCAGCGGCAACGTGAACCAGGCCGAGTCCGGCGAGGCGGTTGAGCCCCAGCCGGCGACGGTGGACGACCAGCTGATCGACGAGCTGGTGGTCCGGGCCGGCCGCGCAGCGTTCGGCTACCGGCTACGCCGCTGGCGAGGGGACGGTTCTGTTCGCGCTGACGGCCGCGGCGTCCGGGGCGTCTGGTGACTTCTCCGCCACCCCGCTGTCGCCGTCGGGCAAGTGGAGCGCCGGCGGCTCCTCCGGCGGTTTCTCCTGGTCGTACGACCTGGATGTGCCCGAGATAGCGGGCGACCTGCGGCCGGACCTGGCGCTGGAGTACTCCTCACAGTCCGTCGACGGCCGGACCGCCGCGACCAATAACCAGGCCAACTGGGCGGGCGACGGCTGGACGATGTCGGCGGGAGCCGTCGAACGCCGGTTCGTAGCATGCGAGGACGACCGCTCCGGCGGCAACAACCCGTCCTCCAAGGTCGGTGACCTGTGCTGGAAGACCGACAATGCCACCCTCACCCTCAACGGCAAGACCCACGAGCTGGTTAAGGACGACGGCAGCGGCGAGTGGCGCTTCAAGGACGACGACGGCACCCGGGTCGAGCTGATGTCCTCCTCCAAGCGGGCCAACGGTGACAACAACAACGAGTACTGGCGAGTCACCGCCCCCGACGGCGTGCGCTACTACTTCGGCGCCCACCGGCTGCCGGGCTGGCAGGACGGCGACGCCAGGACGCAGTCGGTGTGGACGGTGCCGGTCTTCGGCAACCACTCCGGAGAGCCGTGTCATGCCACCGCGTTCAAGGACTCCTGGTGCCAGCAGGCTTGGCGCTGGAACCTCGACTACGTTATCGACCCGCACGACCAGGCCCTCACCTACTACTGGGCCAAGGAGCACAACCACTACGGGCTGAACGTCAACGACGCCACCGGCAAGGCCACGCCCACCCGCTTCAACCGCGGCGGCCATCTGGAGCGTATCGACTACGGCCTGGACGGTGACGCGCTCTACGCCGCCGACGGCGCGCAGGCCCGGGTCGATTTCGCCGTGGCGGAACGCTGCCTGCCCACCGACGCCTTCGACTGTGCGAAGGACAAGCTGAACGCCACCAACGCGAAGCACTGGCCGGACGTCCCGTACGACCAGTTGTGCGGGTCGGGGGAGGAGTGCAAGACGTACTCGCCGTCGTTCTTCTCCCGTAAGCGCCTCACGGGGGTCACCACCAAGGTGCGGGTCGGCGGCTCGTACAAGCCCGTCGATTCCTGGAAGCTGGAGCACAGCTTCCCGGCCACCGGCGACGGCTCCGACCGCGCGCTGTGGCTGAAGTCCGTCCAGCGCACCGGCCACACCGGGGGGAGCGACATCTCCCTGCCCGCCGTCACCTTCTCCGGGCAGATGCTGAAGAACAGGGTGGAGAAGGCAGTCGACGGCGTGCCACCGCTGAACCGCTACCGCGTCTACGGCATCAAGACCGAGACCGGCGGCACCATCGGCGTCACCTACTCACCCGAGGACTGCACCGCCGGCAACCTGCCCGACCCGGCGACCAACACCAAGCGCTGCTACCCCGTGTACTGGTCGCCCCCGGACGCGCCCGCCCCGGACTTCGAGCCCTACCGCGACTGGTTCCACACCTACGTCGCCACCCAGGTCCTGGAATCCGACGACGTCGCCGGCGCACCGGTGAAGACCACCTCCTACGACTACCTCGGTGGCCTGGCGTGGGCCAAGGACACCGACGAGCTGACCAAGGCCAAGTACCGCACCTACTCCGAGCGGCGCGGCTACGCCCGCGTCCGCACCCGCGTCGGTGCCGGCAGCGAGACGAAGTCGCTCGCCGAGACCCGCTACTTCCGCGGCATCGACGGCGCGAACGTCCCCGACTCCGAGGGCAGCAGCGTCACCGACCGCGAGGCGTTCGCCGGCATGGTCCGCGAGGAGATCGGCTACGAACATGCCGGCGGCGGCATCATCGAGGCCACCGCCTACACCCCGTGGCGCTCTCCGGCCACCGCCACCCACGCCCGCGACGGACTGCCGGACCAGAGCGCCCGCTACACCGGCGTCAAGACCGAGGCCACGCGGGAGCTGAAGAAGGACGGCACCTGGCGCCGCACCACCACCGGGCGCACCTTCGACTCGTACGGCATGGTCAAAACCGTCTCCGAGACCGGAGACACGAGCAAGACCGGCGACGAGCGCTGCACCACCACCTCCTACGCCCGCAGCACCGGCGCGAACTTCGTCGAGGCCGTCGCCGAGGAGAAGACCGTCGCCACCACGTGCGGGGCCACTGCGACGCTACCGAAGGACCTGGTGTCGCTCAAGCGCACGTACTACGACGGGTCCACCACGCTCGGGCAGGGCCCCACCAAGGGCGACATCACCCGCGTCGACGAGCAGGACAAGGCCGGCACCGGCACCCAGACCGTCGCCACAGTCACCTTCGACATCCACGGCCGCCCGCTCACCCGGACCGACGCCCGCGGCGAGACCACCACTACCGCGTACACGCCCGCCACCGGCGCGGCACCCACCAAGACCGTGGTGACCAACCCGCTCGGCCACACCCAGACCACCGAACTCGATGCCCGACGCGGCATTCCCACCACGACGGTCGATCCCGCCGGCGCCCGCACCGACGCCGACTACGACGCCCTCGGACGGCTGGTCAAGGTGTGGCAACCCGGCTGGGCCAAGGCGGACTACCCCTCAGCCCCGTCCGTGCAGTACAGCTACACCGTCTCCAGGACCGCGTCGGCGGTCATCGCCACCAAGACCATCCAGCCCGACGGCACGTACACCACCGCCTACACGCTCTACGACGGCCTGCTGCGTGAACGCGAGACGCAGATCCCCGCGCCCGGCGGCGGCCGCGTCATCACCGAGACCCTGTACGACACCCGCGGCCTGGAAACCAAGATCTACCACGCCTATCACGCCACCGGTGATCCGTCCGCGACCCTGGTCGAAGCCGCGGACAACACGGTGCCGAACATGACCGAGAACATCCACGACGGTTCCGGCCGCGTCACCGCCGCCATCTCCCGCAAGTTCGGCGACGAGACCAAGCGCACCACCACCGCCTACAGCGCCGACCAGACCACCGTCATTCCGCCCGACGGCGGCACCGCCACCACCGACCTCACCGACGCCCGCGGCAACACGGTCGAACGACGCCAGTACACCAACGCCGCCCGCACCACCCACCAGACCACCGCCTACGCCTACGACAAGCACGACCAGCTGGCGAAGATGACCGACCCCGCCGGCAACGTCTGGACCTGGACCCGCGACGCCCGCGGCAACGTCACCGAGTCGAAGGACCCCGACAAGGGCACCTCCACCACCACGTACAACGCCGCCGACCAGCCCGTCACCGTCACCGACGCCCGCGGTATCGCGCTGACCACGAGCTACGACGCCCTCGGCCGGCCGACCACCGTCAAGAAGGGCGAACAGACCCGCGCCGAATGGGTCTACGACACCCTCGCCAAGGGCCAGCTCACCTCCACCACCCGTGTCCACGACGGCGGCCGCTACACCACCGCCGTCGAGGGCTACAACGCCCGTACCCAGCCCACCGGCACCACCGTCACCGTCCCCGACGCCGCCGGAGCGCTGGCCGGCACGTACCGCATCGGCTACACCTACGACCCCGAGACCGGCAAGCGCACCTCGATCAGCCAGCCCGGCGTCGGTGGACTGCCGAACGAGCGGACGGCGACCGACTACAACTCCCTCGGACTGCCCACCGCCACCAGCAGCGGCGGCGTCGCCCTGGTCTCCCAGGTCACGTACGACAGCTTCGCCCGCCCCGTACGCACCGAGTACGGCTCCGGCGACCGCAAGCTCTACCGCACGCACGAATACGACGAGCACACCGGCGACCTCACCCGCCAGGTCACCGACCGCACCACCGGCCCCCAGCGGCTGGACGACGTGCGCTACACGCGCGACGACGCCGGCAACATCACCTCCCAGACCACCACCAGCGGCCAGGACGCCCAGCAGACCACCGACCGCCAGTGCTACGCCACCGACGCCCTGCGCCGCCTGACCGACGCCTGGACCACCACCGCCGGCACCTGCACGCACGAACCCGACCCCGCCACCGTCGGCGGCGGCCCCGAGGCGTACTGGCACTCCTACACCTACGACACCATCGGCAACCGCACCACCGAAACCCAGCACGCCGTTACCGGCACCGCCACCGACCAGGACGTCACCCGCACCTACACCCAGCCCGCCCCCGGCCAGCCCCGCCCCCACGCCACCACCCGAGTCGACACCGCGGGCGGCACGGCCGACGGCGCCAGCGAAGCCCTCGACTACGACGCCACCGGCAACATGACCACCCGCAGCGGCGGCACCGCCGACCAGAGCTACACCTGGGACGACGAAGGCCACCTCGCCGCCGCCACCGAAGCCGGCACCACCACCGGCTACGTCTACGACACCGACGGCAACCGCCTGCTGGCCACGGGCAGCGACAACACCGCCACCCTCTACCTGCCCGAAGGCAACGAACTCCACCTCCACCCCGACGGCAGCGTCACCGGCACCCGCTACTACGCCCACGACGGCGAAACCGTCGCAGTCCGCACCCCGGGCAGCCCGATGCACTTCCTGGTCTCCGACCACCAGGGCACCGCCATGCTGGCCGTCTCCCTCGCCGTCGGCCAGGCCGTCATCCGCCGCAAACAACTCCCCTTCGGCGCCCCCCGCCCCACCACCGGCACCGGCACCGGCCCCGACTTCCCCGGCACCAAGGGCTTCGTCGGCGGCACCCGCGACGACACCGGCCTGACCCACATAGGCGCCCGCGAATACGACCCCACCCTCGGCGCCTTCATCTCCCCCAACCCCCTCCTCGACCCCGCCAACCCCCTCCAGGCCAACGCCTACACCTACGCAAACAACACCCCCGTCACCGCATCCGACCCCACCGGTGAGATGCTCTACGACGAAGTCACCAAGAAGGGATTTGGCAACAACAAGGTCCGCAAAAGCTGGTACCGCAAACAGGGCTACACCAACAGCCGAGGCCACACCACCAGCAAATACCGCGCCCTCGTCCGCCACAACACCAGAAGCTTCAACTCCTACTGGGCCCAGACCCGCGCACAGCAAGCCCGAGCCCAAGAAGAGCGCTACCGCCTCGACAGCATGAAACGCGCCCAACTCCTCGCCGCCGCAAAAGCCAAAGCAGAATGGCGCAAAAAGGAGAACAACAAGTCCTCCATCCTGGGAGGAATAGGCGGTGTACTGAAAGGTGGCGTCAGTGTGGTCGGGGACGGCTTCGAAGCAGCCGGTGACGGTCTCGAAGCAGTCGGGAACTTCACCAAAGACCACTGGCGAGGAATGGCGGAGGGAGCAACTTTCGCGACCTGTGTCGCTGCTTCGTTTGGGATGTGTGCCGGAGCGGGGCTGGTGCTGGTTACCGCCAAGTTCGGGGCTGATCTGTATACACACGGATGGGGTTATGCGGCCGAGAATGGCATCGTAAACGTCAAGGGTTACGCTATCGGGCTCGCAGTAGGCGGGGCGGGCGGAGCATCGCTGCGGGGTCTACAGAAGGCGACTCTGCCTCTGGGGCGTCACGCTACGCGCTACCTACGAGCGCCAAGGCATGCTGCTGGCCCACGCCATGCTGCATCCCCGGACAGGTGGCTTCGCGGTGCCTTTTATGGTGGCGGGTCACTATATGGACAACTGGGATGTGGCACAACGTACATGGCCCCCGGTTGGTGTTAAATGGAGGCTGAATTGCTTCACGATCACGAGGAACCCCCGCTCATGGTGTGGCGACCGCCCGTAACTCTCCGAGTGGTCGCGGGCATGCTCTCCGTGGCATTG
>NZ_JBMDLF010000025.1:0-11304 GCF_048656465.1 Streptomyces sp. MAR4 CNX-425
TACGCAGATAGAGAGGGGTCGCGTAGCACACGTACCATGTGCTGGCGGGGGCCACGCCGGTCCTCGTCCACAACTGCAACGGAAAGCTCGCTGACCTCCCGGTCCATGAGAGGCCGACGCGTTTTTATGCAAAGGCGAGTGAGATGTTGGACCGCATCCAGGGGAACCCTGCGACTCGCGAGCAGATGTATGGCAGCGCCGATGCAGGGCATGGCGGTGTGACTTCGCTGAGTAATGACGACCTGATCCGATTCGGTGGGCCGAATGGGCGTGAACCCATTACCGGGTTCAAGGATTTCGCTCCTGGGGATGATATAAATCTTCCCGGATCCCGGCTGCATATCGCTGACGGAAATAACAGAACCGAGGAGATAAGGAACCGCGTTCTGGATGGGCGGATGCACCCGGATACACTCATTGAAATGATGATTGGAGGGAACTAGTGGAGGCATGGGCTGTCCGACTGGAGTCCTCCGTACACTTCACGGCGTACGTGCTGCGTGGGGATGGTGAGCTTCCCGAGAGGACCTGGGTATGCCTGCGGTCCCCTGAATCGCTGCCGCCGGTGTCCTGGCTCGGCTGTTGGAGCACTCAGGAGAGGGTCGATGCTGGCCGGGTGGGACAAGTACTGGATGCCATCCAGCAATCGATTGAGGAGCCCGTGGCTGTTGGTCCTTATGGGCCAATAGTCAGAGCTTCGATCTACTTCGATTCTTGGGATTCTTGGGGAGGCGGGTCTCCGCGTCCGATTGTTGGGTTCCGGCCGTGGGAATCCAATCCGAGAGGGATCGAAGAAATAGGAATTAAATCTCTCGACTTCTCGCACGGAGGCGTGCGGGTCGAGGTTTGAGATGCCTTCCTGGGGCGATTCCCTGTAGGGATGTCTGAGGAATTACACTGCTGCCCCCACCGGAGAATCCGGTGGGGGCAGCAGTGGTTTGGGAGGGCGTTTGACGGCAACGGTGACGGCAACGTCAGCGGACGATGGCTGCGGCAGGTGGGTCGTTGAGGTCGTCGTCAGTCCACCCGAGGGCGGTGCCGAGGGTGTCGATGGCTTGGCGTTGGAGGCGGAGTCGGACGTGGGCGTAGACGCCGGCGGTCACGCCGATGTGGGCGTGGCCGAGGAGTTCCTTGATGACGACGAGGTCTACGTCCTGTTCCAGGAGCAGGGTGGCGGTCGAGTGGCGGAGGTCGTGGAAGCGGATCGTCCGGAGTCCTGCCTTGTGGAGGAGGCGGCGGAAGCGGCGGTGAGGTTGGTGGGGTCGAGCGGCCTGCCCTTCGGGGTGGTGAAGACGAGCGCGTTGTCCGTCCATCCCGTTCCGGCCGCCTGGCGTTCTTCCTGCTGCCGTTCCTGGTGGATTTTGAGGGAGTTGATGCACTCGGTGGGGAGGGCGATGCGCCGCTCGGAGGCCAGGGTCTTGGTGTTCAGGACGGTCAGGCCCTGACTGCGGGTGCGCTGGAGCGAGCGGTGGATGGTGGCGGTGCCGCCGTCGAGATCGAGGTCTTCCCAGTGGAGGCCGAGGAGTTCGCCCTTGCGGAGTCCGGTGCGCAGGGCCAGTTCGTACAGCGCGTGAAGCCGGTCGTCGCCGGCCGACTGAAGGAACTGCCGGGCTTCGGCGGCGGTGAAGGGCTGGAAACGCCTGGGGCGGGGCGTGGTCGTCTTGACGTTCCGGGCGACGTTGCGCGGCAGTTCGTCCTCGCGGACGGCGTGTTCCAGGGCGGACTTGAGGACCGCGTGGACATACGTCACGGTAAGCGGTGACAGTCGCTTCTCGCAGCACTGGCCGATGGCGCAGCAGGACCGCCGGTCGGTGTCCCGTTCCTGGGCGCAGCACTGGCAGGTGGTGCGGAGTCCGTCGAGGAAGGTGCGGACGTCGCGGGTGGTGAGCCGGGCGAGCTTCTTGGCGCCGATACCGGGGTTGAGGTGGAGGCGGATGGAGGCGGCGTAGCGGGTGTGGGTGTTCTCCCGCAGGTGGTGCACGGCGACGCCGTCCAGCCAGTACGCGAGGTAGGCGCTCACGGTGCTGTCGGCCGTCGCGACGGGGAGGCCGCGGTTGCTGGAGGCGATCTTCTCGGTGAGCTTGGTCATCGCGTCTTTGCGGGTGGTGCCGTAGACGCGGATGCGCTTGCGGGTGTTGCCGGGGGCGAGTACGTATCCGGCGGCTTCCCAGCGTCCGTCCTTGCGCTGGTAGATGGTCCGTCGCCGTTCGCACGGGTACGGGAGCGGCGGGACGAAGCGGGGCGGGGCGTGGTCATCAGGCGGCTTCCTGTTCCATGCGGGTGTGGATGAAGTCGGTGAGGGCGTGGGTGGGGATGCGGCGGGCGCGGCCGAGGGTGATCGAGGCGAGCTGGCCGGTGCGGAGAAGGTCGTAGACGGCGGAGCGGCCGAGCTGGAGGCGGGCCATGACCTGGGGCACCGTGAGCAGATCCAGCTCCGGGACCAGTTCTGTGTGGAGGTCGGCGAGCGAGGGCGAGGCCATCAGTAGCCCCCTTCGGCCGCGAGCTGCCGTTCCTGTTCCCTGCGGTGCCAGACGTGGGCGGCGAGGAGCGCGGCGCCGGGGCTGTAGCCCGAGCCGAGGTAGTCCCACTGGCGGACGACGAGCGTGGTCGTCGGGTCGGGTTCGGGCAGGTCGGCGTGGGCGCGGGCCTGTTGGGTGCACCAGGCGCGGCGGGCGTCGCGCAGTGCGCCGAGGGTGGTGGAGTAGAGGCGGGATTTGGTGGAGAAGTGGCCTCGGAAGCCGAGCATGTGCGCCCACTTCCAGAGCTTGAGGTCGGCGAACTCCGGCAGCCTGCCCAGCTCCCAGCAGGTGCGGATCATCTGCCGGACGTGCCGGGCGACGGCGAGGCGGAGCAGGGGCCGGGTCTGTCCGGTGCCGTCGCAGGCGGTGCACGGGAGAGGGGCCCCGTGGGGCAGGAGGGTGGCGCCGCGTCCCTGGCAGGGGCGGCAGAACAGGGAGCGGTCGAGGGCGCCGGAGGCGTCGGCGGACTTGGTGGCGTACTTCGCCACGTAGGCGGCCACGGCCTGGTCGCTGAATTCGGCGTCGGTGCCGAAAGCGGCGATCTCGCGCACGTCGAGCTGCTGGCCCCAGCCGAGTTCGCGTTCCCCGGCCGCGTCGGACTCGATGAAGATGCGGGCGCGCGGCGCGGCGGCGCGGATGGCGTCGGTGAGCACGGCGACGGTGGCGTCCGAGGGCGGGGGCTGGTCGCTGCCGTCGGGTCCGTCGCGTCGGATCACTGCATGGAAGTGGACCAGGCCGCGCTTCTGGTTCTCGGCGACCTTGGCGAAGGAGACCCGCAGGACGGCGCGGGCGGCCTTCTGGGTGAGGCCGAGCCGGACGGCGAGCTCGCGGCGCAGGTAGGTGGTGAAGCGAGCCCACAGGGCTCCGGCGTGGGCGTTGAAGAGGACCGCGCTCGCGTAGTCGTACGTCGCCGAGTTGAGCGGCGTGCCCAGCAGGGGGTCTGTGGGTTCGTGGCGGGTGCCGCAGCGGCAGGGCCGCGTGTCGGGGCGGTTGTGGACGGGCTGAAGGAGGGTGCGGTGAGGGTGACGAAGACGCGGGGATGAGTGCGGGCGGTGTCGGGCACGGTCTTGCGGGGAGCGGCCGCGGCTCGGGAGCAGCCTTCAAGGGCACCACCGATACCTCCTCAGCCGCTTCCTCCCGCCGGGTGAGGACAGGCCGGACAGCAAAGGATGGTTCGGGCCGGGGTCCAGCCCATGCCCGGGTCATCCGCGTGATCGCGACGGTGCGGGGCGGGTGGTCAGGCGGGGGTGGTGGTGTGGGTGAGGAAGGCGGACCAGGCTTCGGGGGTGAAGCAGAGGTGGGGGCCGGCGGGGTCCTTGGAGTCGCGGACGTGGACGGCGCCGGGGACGGGGGCGACCTCGACGCAGGCTTCGTCGAAGTTGTTGCTGTAGGTGGACTTGCGCCAGGCGACAGCTACTTCGACGCACGCGCCGCCTTCGTCCTTGCTGTAGCTGGACTTGAACCAGTCGAGCCTGTCCTTCATCGCTCCTCCAAGCCCGCGATCATGTCACGGCGGCACATCGCGATATTGGCTCTCTGCGCATCAGCGTTGAGCACTCCGCCCGCCTGGCTTTCAGCGTAGGCAGGGTGCTCGTGTTCGGGTGTTTCCAGGATGACGAGCGGGTCCCGGAGGCCCGGGGTGCAGGCCCCGCTCGGACATACTCCTCTGTTTGCAACGTAGAGGGGCTGGTCGCGGCTCAGGGCGACCGTCTCGGCTTCGTACGCCATGTACTCCTGCGAGTACGACGCGAACTTATCCCGCTGCCGGTCGCCCACCGCCGCCACGAACATCCCCTCGCGGGTTATGCCGTCCGGGTCCGACACCGCCTCGTCTGATTGCCCCAGTACCGCCACGGCACCGGCGCCGTGAGGGTGAACCGCGGGCTACGCGTTCTTCTCGCGGGTCTTCAGACCGATCTGCCAGCGGTAGAAGCTCATCGCCAGCGCGTAGTCGAGCCCCGCGCGGCCGTCGAGGAAGCCGCGCTTGTACACGTAGGCGTACGCGAACGACACCAGCGGCTTCAGCGGGGCGCGGTGGAAGAGCTGGCCCTGGCGGGTTTTGGCGACGCGGATCTCCTCGCGGACCTCCGGGTGGTGTTCGAGCCACGCCTCCCAGTCGGAGTAGCGGTTGTGCCGGTCGAACCAGGTGCGTACGGGGTCGAGGTCCTCGTGCTCCAGCGTCGCCCGCAGCCGCACCACCTCGCCGTCGGCTAGGGGCTGGTAGTGGCCCTCCTGCTCGCCCATGCCGGGGGCGTCGAGGTCGCCGAGCTCCGGGAAGCGGACGCGGGTGCGGTCCATCAGGGCGCGTTTGACGATGGTGTAGCCGTGGCGCAGGCGCTTGCCCGCGAACCAGTAGCCCAGGGGGATGTCGAACGCCGCCGGCGCCACCCGGCGGGAGCCGTCCGCGGTCGGGTCGAAGATGCGGTGCAGCTCGGCGATCAGCTCCGGGCTGGGGGTCTCGTCGCCGTCGACGAAGAGCATCCAGTCCAGCTCGGGGCGGACGTGGTCCAGGCACCACTGCTTCTTCTTGGGGTACTTGCCGTCCCAGGTGTACGGGACGATCTCGGCGCCCTCGGCCTTCGCCAGGGCGCGGGTGTCGTCCGTGCTGTCCGAGTCGACCACCACCACGGCCTCGAAGTGGTCGATGACGGACCGCACCGTCGTCGCGATGTTCTCGGCCTCGTTCTTGGTCGGTATCGCGACGACGATGGGCAGTGGCTTCAACTCGGGCTCCTACAGCAGGTCTTCGTACTCGGGGCACAGGGTGCGGACGGCTTCCTCGGCGTGGGCGATGTCACCGGAGCGGATGGCCTCCCGGGCCAGCTCGTCGTTCGTCGCCGCCGCGCTCTCGATCTTGGCGCAGGCCTCCTCGCCCGCCTCCAGGATCGCCGCCGGGTCCACGCCCTCGGGCACCCGGTCCTTGAGGTACGTCTTCTCCTTCTCGGAGAACTCGCCCTCCGCTCGCTCCAGGTCCTCCTCGGGCACCTTCTCGGTGTCGTCGGACTTCCCGGACTCGGGCCCCGGGTCCTTCGGGGTGCGGTCGTCCGCCGGCTGGGACGCGGACGGCTTGGCCGCCGCGTCGTCGTCCCCGCCGTCGTCGCCGCTGCAGCCCGCGAGGGCCAGGGTCAGGGCGGCGGCCGCCGCCGTCAGGGTGCCGGCTGTTCTGCGTGTCGTACGGGCGGCGCGCATCAGTTCGCTCCGAACGTCAGCGTCAGCTTCGGGTCGTACGAGGTCTCCCGCGCCCGCACCCACCAGGCGTCGGTGCCGTCGCTGGTCAGCGCCACGTCCAGGGTGCCGCCGAGGGAGCCGGTGAGGCCGGCGGTGGTCAGCGGCGCGGTGTACTCGGTGTCCAGGTCCGTCGCGCCGGTGAACTCGCCGAGGGCGGTCGACGACAGCGACGGCCGGTTGGCGTACGTCACCTCCGACTCCGACCAGCTGCCGGTGACCGGCCGCACACCGATCGTGTCCGAGGTGCCCGCGCTGGCGTCGTTCGTCGTGCGCAGCGTCAGCTTCGCCGACTTCAGCGTCATTCCGCTGGGCGCCTCGGGCAGCGAGAACCGCAGGTAGCCGAGGTACGGGGAGGTCTTCCTGACGAGCAGGATGTTGTGCGTGCCGTAGTTGGCGTCGACCGCCGCGCCGTTGACGTACGCGTCCGCGGTCGCGGTGCTCTCCAGTGTGGTCTCCGTCGGCGTGCCCGGCGTGGTCACCTGCACGGCCTCGGACTTGGCGGTGGTGTTGCCGGCGGCGTCGCTCGCGGCGATCCGGTAGCTGTACGTCGTGCCGGGCTGGACGTCCCTGTCGGTGAAGCTGCCCTGCGGCAGGGTCCAGAAGTTGGAGTCCAGCGTCGGCTTGGTGGCCAGCGCCTCGCCGTTGCGGTAGAGGGTGTAGGTCAGCTTGCTGTCGTCCCGGTCCCAGCCGGCCTTCCAGCGCAGCCGGACGCCGCCGTCGACGTTGGCCGCGGTCACGGCGGTGGGGCCGGCGACCGGCTTGCGGCTGTCCGGGGTGTTGGCGAAGCGGACGAGGCCCTGCTGCTTCTTGTTGCCGTTGGACTGGATGCGGGTGAACTCACCGCCGATCCACATGTAGTCCTTGCCGCCGCTGGACGACGTGGCCATGACGCGCGGGCCGATCTGCTCGGTGCCGGACGGGCCGTCGTCGGTGTCGGGGAACCAGGACAGCAGCGGCGTGGGGTCGTCCACGGACTCGGCGAGCATGTGCTGCCGCTCGTTCAGCTCCGGGAACTGGCCCATGCTGCCGCAGTTGTGGGCGTGCGAGACGCTGTACAGCACGTCCTGGTAGACGGTGACGTCCTGGGTGGCGCCCAGGCAGGTGTCCCGCCAGCGCTCGGTGAAGGACCCGCCCAGGTTCATCGCGAGCCGGCCGTCGAAGACGCCGCCGCCGTGGCCCTCGTGGGCGGTGTAGATGCCGGTCCCGTCGATGTGGATGCCCTTGACGAGGGAGTTCCAGTGCATCTCGTACGGGTTGTTCTTGTTGTTGCTGACGCCCTTGTAGGCCCGTACGGTCGCTCCCGTGTCGGCGCGGACGACGGCGAGGCCGTGCACGTCGGCGTCGCCGTTGAGGCCGTTGAAGTCGCCGCCGAGGACGACGTTGTTCCCGTCCGGGGTCTCCTCGATGACCCGGCCGGCCCGGTCCGGGCCCGCGTTGGCCTTCCAGGAGGTCAGCGCGCCGGTGCTCGCGTTCACCGCGGCGAACTTCACCCGGCTGGTCCCGCGGACGGACTTGAAGTCGCCGGCCATGTACAGGCGGCCGCTCGCCGCGGCGTCGAGCCCGTAGACGCGCGCGGAGACGCCGCCGACGTCGAAGCCGGTCTTCACGCTGCACGAGGCGATGTCGATCGCCGCGACGCGGCTGCGCGAGGTGCCGTTGACGGAGGCGAACTCGCCGCCCGCGTAGAGCGTCCTGCCGTCGGGGGAGACGGTCAGGGCGCGCACGGTGGCGGTGCCGGAGCCGATCGTGAAGTCCAGCTCGCAGCCGGTCGGCTCACCCGTCGCGGCGTCGAACGCGGCGAAGTTCGCCACCTTCGTCTCGTCGGTGCCGGCCGCCGCGCCGGGCGGGCGGATGGCGGAGAACGTACCGCCGGCGAAGACCACGCCGTTGGACTCGGCCATGGACCACACCACGCCGTTGGTCTGCCAGGTCGGCAGGTCGTCGGCGGTCATCGCCACCGGCGGGGTGACCGCACCGGCCTCCGGCGAGGAGTACGTGACGCCGGCCGTCACCAGCGTGCCGGTCGCCACCGCGACGGCGGCCCCGAGCGCGCCCCACTGCCGCGTCCTTCTGTGCTTCTGCCGGTGCTTGCGCTTGTGCATGTGCCCCCCTGGGCCGTCGTCCCCTGCGGCCGCGCGTCGCGAGTCCAGGAGAAGAATATCCGCTTTTACCTGTCGATCCTGACGGTGGTGCCGGCAAGCTCGGCGTCGAGCGCCGCGATGTCCGCCTCCACCATGATCCGGGCCAGCTCGGGCCACTTGACCTGGGGCTTCCAGCCGAGCAGGTCGCCCGCCTTGGTGGCGTCCCCGATGAGCGCGTCGACCTCGCTGGGCCGCTCGTACTTGGGGTCGAAGCGGACGTACTCCGTCCAGTCGAGCCCGGCGGTGGTGAACGCGGCGTCGAGGAACTGGCGGACGCTGCCCGCCTCCCCGGTGGCGACGACGTAGTCGTCGGGCACGTCGCGCTGGAGCATCAGCCACATCGCCTCGACGTACTCCGGGGCGTAGCCCCAGTCGCGTATCGCGTCGAGGTTGCCCATGTAGAGGCGGTCCTGGAGCCCCGCCTTGATCCGCGCGACGGCGCGGGTGATCTTCCGGGTGACGAAGGTCTCGCCGCGGCGCGGCGACTCGTGGTTGAAGAGGATGCCGTTGACCGCGAAGAGGTCGTACGCCTCCCGGTAGTTGACCGTCGACCAGTAGCCGAAGACCTTGGCGCAGCCGTACGGGCTGCGCGGGTGGAAGGGCGTGCGCTCGTTCTGCGGCGGCGGGGCGGAGCCGAACATCTCCGAGGACGACGCCTGGTAGATCCGGGTGTCGATCCCGGCGGCCCGGACGGCCTCCAGCAGCCGCATGGAGCCGAGGCCGGTGACGTCCGCGGTGTACAGCGGGGCGTCGAAGGAGACCCGGACGTGGGACTGCGCGCCGAGGTTGTAGACCTCGCCGGGCGCCAGGTCGCGCAGCAGGTTCACGAGCGCGACGCCGTCGGAGAGGTCCGCGTGGTGCAGCACCAGGCGGCGGCCGGGGTCCTGCGGCTCCTCGTAGATGTGGTCGATGCGCTCGGTGTTGAACGACGACGAGCGCCGTACGAGGCCGTGGACCGTGTAGCCCTTGGCGAGCAGCAGTTCGGCGAGGTACGAGCCGTCCTGGCCGGTGACGCCGGTGATGAGGGCCGTCTTGCCCATGGGTTCCCTCTCCTTGATTATTCCGCCGGATGGCAGAATCCGTACTTTTGGCGTCCTCCTCCGCCCGGAGGCGGGGATTCCAACCCGATCCACACTCAGACCGAGAGGCGATCGCGTTGAGGTTCGCGGTGCACCGGCCCGGCAACCCGTGGCCCTTCCCGCGCAGCGACTGCCCGCCCGGCAGCCGTTCTGATGTTTCTGGCGGCGTTCACGTCGGCATTGCCCGTATGTCCGCAGGCGCGGCAACGGAAGACGGCTTGGCTCTCGCGCGCCTCCCGGTCCACGGTCCCGCAGGCCGAGCAGCGCTGCGACGTGTACGCCGGGTCAATGGTGACTACGCGGCCAGGAGCCTTGTGCTCCAGCCGCCGGGCCAGCGCCCCCCATCCGGCGGTGAGGATGCCCTGGTTCAACCGTGCCTTCGCCTTCACACCCCGCCCCGGCTGGGCCGCGGTCCCGCGTGCCGAGGCGGTCATCGCCCGGATGCTCAGCGCTTCCAGAGCGATCGTGTCGAATCGGCGGGCCAGATCGGTACTGGTCTTCTCGACCCAGTCCTTGCGCCGGTCGGCTTCGCGGGCATGCATCCGTCCCACGGCCGCTTTCACCCGGTGCCGCCTCCTCGAACCACGTCGGCAGCGTGCCAGACGCCGCTGCAGCCGGCGCAGCCGCCGACCCTCCGACGGACGCAGCCCTGCCATGGTCAGCAGTTCGCCGGTGGACAAGGCAGCGGCCACGGCCACGCCGCGGTCGACACCCACGGTGGCACCGTTGCCGGGGGCGGGGATCGGATCGGGCACGGCGGCGAAGGCGAGGTGCCAGCGGCCGGCACGGTCCTCCGTCACGCGATACGACTTCACCCCGTCGGGCACCGGCCTGGACAGGCGGAAGCGCACCCACCCGGCCTTCGGTATCCGCACCTCGGCCGTATGGCGGCCCAGTCGCCGAACGCACTCGGGCTTGACCGCAACAATCCGGAAGCCCTCGTGCCGTCCGGCCTTCCGCCAGGTGGGGCGTCCATGCGTGCCGGCGAAGTAGTTCGCCATCGCCTGGGCGAAGTCCCTCAGTGCCTGTTGCTGCACCATCTGTGATCCTGCCCGCAGCCAAGAGAACTCCGCACGTGCCCCGGTCAACTGCCGAGCTTGGGCGACATACCCTGGAGCCGACCCGCGGCGAGGTGTCCACCAAGAGTGCTGTTCGACGGCCAGGTTCCAAACGAACCGGGCATGCGCACAGTGCGAGGCAAGGACTCGTTGCTGCTCGCTCGTGGGTCGCAGACGGTATCGGGACACATGCTGAATGTAATTCCCGCCACTGACAACGGCATCACCAACGAAGGGAGAAGGGGTTTCCGTCCCTGGCCTGAGCCCGGGAGCCACCGCCCCGCAAGTCCGATGACTGCATCGAACGAACCGTCCCCGCCCGTCGGCGACGATCTCCTCCCGCCCGGCGCGCGCGTCTTCGTCGCGGGCCACCGCGGACTCGTCGGCTCGGCCGTCGCCCGGCGGCTGACCGCCGACGGGTACGAGGTGCTGAGCCGCACCCGCGCCGAACTGGACCTGCGGGACGCCGAGCGGACGGCGGCCTGGCTGGCGGCCGTACGGCCCGACGCGGTGGTGCTGGCGGCCGCGAAGGTCGGCGGCATCATGGCCAACAGCCGCTACCCCGTGCAGTTCCTTGAGGACAACCTGCGCATCCAGCTGAGCGTCATCGCCGGCAGCCACGCCGCGGACGTACGGCGGCTGCTGTTCCTCGGCTCGTCGTGCATCTACCCCAAGCTGGCGGAACAGCCCATCCGCGAGGACTCGCTGCTGACCGGGCCGCTGGAACCGACCAACCAGGCGTACGCGCTGGCGAAGATCGCCGGCATCGAGCAGGTGCAGGCGTACCGGCGGCAGTACGGCGCGGCGTACATCTCGGCGATGCCGACGAACCTGTACGGGCCGGACGACAACTTCGACCTGGAGACCAGCCACGTGCTGCCGGCGCTGATCCGCCGCTTCCACGAAGCCCGCCAGACGGGGGCGGACGAGGTCGTGCTCTGGGGTACGGGGACGCCGCGGCGGGAGTTCCTGCACGTGGACGACCTGGCGGGCGCGTGCCTCGCGCTGCTGCGCGGCTACGACGACGACGCGCCGGTCAACGTCGGGTGCGGCGAGGACCTGTCGATCCGGGAGCTGGCCGAGACCGTACGGGACGTCGTCGGCTACCCGGGGCGTATCGCCTTCGACGCGAGCCGCCCGGACGGGACGCCGCGCAAACTGCTGGACGTCTCCCGGATCACGGAGCTGGGCTGGCGGCCGGAGATCGGGCTGCGGGACGGCATCGCGGCGGTGTATGAGCACTGGCGCGGTACGGCGCCGGCGGGCGCCTGACGCCCAC
>NZ_JBMDLF010000026.1:0-9721 GCF_048656465.1 Streptomyces sp. MAR4 CNX-425
CCGCCACGCCACCGCCTCAACTCCCCCTCCCACAGCCCCTTTCGCTGAGAACACCTGAGTAAGTGGCTGCCTTTCCGTTCGTACCGGACGGTCAGGCAGCGGTAGCCGAAGAGCCAGGAGATCGACCGTTCGATCTTCCAGCGTTGCCGGCCGAGACGTTCGCCCGACTCGATGCCGGGACGGGCGATGCGCGGGATGATGCCCCGGCGGCGCAGCCACCGCAGATGCGCGCGGGAGTGATACGCCTTGTCGGCGCGGAGCCTGTTCGGGCGGCGCCTGCGCGGTCCGCGGCGGGACCGGATGGCGGGGATGCCCAGGACCAGAGGCAGGAGTGCCTGGCCGTCGTGCACGTTCGCTGCGGAGACACCGAGGGCGAGTGGTAAGCCCTGGGCGTCGGACAGGACGTGGAGTTTGCTGCCCTTCTTGCCCCGGTCGACCGGATTGCGCCCGGTCAGCGATCCCCCCTTTTCGCACGCACCGAGGCCGCGTCCACGATCGCAGCGGACCAGTCCACCTCACCACGGGCGCCGAGCTCGTCCAGGACGGCCTGGTGCAGACGCCGCCACAGCCCATCCTCCGTCCACGCCGAGAACCGCCGGTGCGCGGTGGCCGGCGAGACACCGAACGTCTCCGGCAGATGCCGCCAGGCGCACCCACTGGTCAGCACGTACACCACCGCCGTGAACACCGCCCGCTCGTCCACCGGCGCCGTACCACCCCCCTGCGACCGCGGAGCGAAAAGGTGGAAGCAATGGCACTACCAGCGACCAGAGCTCGTCCGGCACCAGCCGCTGGGACAGATCCACACCTATGACACAACATCATGCCGCATCAACCCCACGCCACGTGAGACAAGCTCTGAGGAGCTTCAGATCAGGTGGTCGAACTCTCCGGCCTTGACACCGAGCAGGAAGGCCCGGAGCTTGTGCCGGTTCGTGGTCACGACGGTTTCAGGGTCGTCGCTCTCCCTCAGGACGATGTTGTCAGCTATTGCCGCGAGTTCGATGCACTGGCCGCCATCTCCCCCGCTGGAAAAGGAGGACTTCTGCCAACGGATGTCGGTGTTCGTCACGGTAGACTCACATTTCTCGTGTGATGGACCGGATGAATTTCATCGACTCGTCAGCGCCGAGCGAGAGGTGCTCGACGTGATCGAGAAGCGCGCGGTACGTTCCCAGCTGGGCCACAGCGTCCAGGAAAGCGCCATCGAAAGCATTGTCAACCTGGACGGTGTCCAGTTGCGGTACGGGGCCGCCCGCATAGGTGAGTGATTGCAAGGAAGAGGAAACCTCTTCGACACCCAGCGGGATGACTCGAATAGTTACTGTCGACAGGTCGGCAACATCTTCTAGGAAGGCAAGTTGCGAGCGCATCACCTCGCGACTTCCATACCTCACGCGCAGCGAAGATTCATGCAGAAAAGCATCGAACTGCGGGGGTGACGACCTCGTGAAAATGCAACGTCGCGCGACCCGGTGCCGGACGGCGGCATCGATCTCCGCCGCCGGTCGCTTGGTGATGGCGCCGCTGAACACCGCGCGCGCGTATTCCTCGGTCTGGAGCATCCCCGGGATGATGAACGTCTCGACCGTACGGAGATACCTCGCGTGGTTCTCCAGCTCCGCCAGGTCGAGGGCGCTGGCGGGCAGGATCCCGCGGAACTCACTCCACCACCCCTTCGTATGATCCTCCGCCATCGCCACCAGCGCGTCGATGTAAGCCGCGTCCCTCGCCGAGTAGTGCGCGGCGAGGTGCCGTACCCGCTCGCCGCTGACGCCCCAGCGGCCGGACTCGATGTGGCTCACCTGTGGGCGCTCCCACCCCAGCGACGCGGCGGCCTGGGCGCTGGTCAGGCCGGCCTGTTCGCGGAGCTTGCGCAGTTCCGTGCCCAGCCGCACCTGGCGTGCCGAAGGCTGTCCACGCGGCGGCATCCGGGTCCTCCCCCTCTGTCGTGACGGACTGTCGCGACCACTGTGCCACGAGTCACTCCACCGGGTGGATCTAGGTGTCACATCATTGCGCCGTAACAATAGTGCGCCCTACGTTCAGCGGGCACCACGCGGCACGGCACGGCGGAGAGGACACCCTCCATGACCAGCACCAGCGCCAACCGTCACGACGCTCCGACCCAGACTGCACCGCCCCTGCTCTGGGGGCGGAACAGTCTGCCCGTCCCCTACGCCGCCGCCTGGAGCGGGGAAGTCCCCGCCGTGGGCGCCGCCCTTACGATCCGCGAGGACGGTTCGGGGCTGGCCTACCGGGACGAGCGGGCCCTCGACCGGGACCGGCACGGCGTGCTGTGGGCGCGGCTCACCGAGGCGCCCGGGGTGGGGCGGCCCGTCTTCCGCTCGCTGCACTCGCACCGGCAGCGGCGTGCCATGCTCGGCATGCTGTGCCAGGTCTGCGGCGCCCCGGCCGGGCGTACGGCACGGGGGTGGCTGTTCCTCCTCCAGCAGCCTGGACCCGGCGAACAACCGGCCCACTGGCCGGAGGGCGCCCTGTCCGCCAAGCCGCCGGTGTGTGCGCCGTGCGCTCGGCTTGCCCTCCGGTACTGCCCGCACCTGACCGTCCCCCTCGCGCTACGGGTGCGCAAGCCTCGTGTCTGGGGGGTGTTCGGCGGCCTGGTCACCCCCGGCGTCGGCGGCGCGCTCGTCTCGTCCCCGAACGACGAATGCCTCCCCTACGGACATCCGGCCGCCCGCTGGTTTCTCGCGTCCCAACTCGTCCTCGAACTCCGCCACTGCCGGGCGGCGTAGTCCCTCAGCTCCGGTGCGTGCGGCCCGCGAGGTGCCAGGCCGCCGGGAGGGCGCCCATCGCCAGGGCCGCCTTCAGGGCGTCGCCGAGGAGGTACGGCGTGAGGCCGAGGGAGACCGCCTCGGTGAGGGGGACGTCGAGGGAGAGGGCCAGGTACGGGACGCCCACGGCGTAGATGATGACGCTGCCCAGCACCATCGTGCCCGCCGTGCGCCACACGTCGCGGTCGCCGCCGCGGCGGGCCAGCGCGCCGACCGCCACCGCGGCCAGCAGCATCCCCAGGACGTAGCCGAACGACGGCATCCCCCACCCCGACGAGCCCTCCGCGAACCACGGCATCCCCGCCATCCCCGCGAGCGCGTACAGCGCGAGCGAGAGGAACGCCCGGCCCGTGCCCAGCGAGGCGCCGACCAGCAGCGCCGCGAACGTCTGGCCCGTGACCGGCACCGGCGAGCCCGGTACGGGGAGCGACAGCTGCGCGGCGGCGCCGGTGAGCGCCGCGCCGCCGACGACGAGGGCGATGTCCCGTGCCCGGGCGCGGGCAGCGGTGGAGGCGGGCAGCACGTCGGCGAGTACGGCGCCGGGGCGGGCGGCCGACTGCGGGGAGGGGACGGCGGCAGTGCTCATCGGGTTCTCTCCGGTCTCGGGGCTCTGGGCTTGGGGTTGAGGGGTGGGGCTTGGGGCTTGGGGCTCTGGGCTTGGATTTCGGGGTTCGGGGCTCGGGCTCGCGGTTCTCGCGGTTCGTGGGTCCGTCGCGTCCCTCGTGGGTACGGGGACGCTCGTACGCTAACCGACGGCCGCGAGCCGCTCACCGTGGGAAGGTGCCAATCCGCCGCGCACATACCTGTCACTCCCCCGCACCCGCCCCGCCACCGGCCCCCGGACTCGGTTTTCGGCATCCTGGCTGGTCACGTGAGATTCACCACACGAGTGCCGGGTTTCGTGCCGGGCCACACACCCGTGTCGGGGCTCTTCTGCGGCTGTAGGACTCCTCCAACCACGCCTCGCGGCCTCGACCCGCACCCCGCGTCATGCCGCACACTGAATCGTCGTCCCCGCACTCCCCCCACAGGACAGCACCAGCATGAGCACCACCCCCCGCCCCCACGGCTCCACCGCCGCGCCCCCCACGCCCGTACGGTCCGACCTGGGCACCGGGCTCAAGCAGCGCCACCTCACGATGATCGCCCTCGGCGGCGTCATCGGCGCCGGGCTCTTCGTCGGCTCCGGTGCCGGTATCGCCGCCGCCGGGCCCGGCATCGTCCTCGCGTACGCCGTCTCCGGGCTGCTCGTGATGCTCGTGATGCGGATGCTCGGCGAGATGTCCGCCGCGAACCCTGCCTCCGGCACCTTCTCCGTGCACGCCGAGCGGGCCTTCGGCCCGTGGGCCGGGTTCACGTCCGGCTGGATGTTCTGGTGTCTGCTGGGCGTCGCCATCGCCGTCGAGGCGATCGGGGCCTCGCAGATCGTGACGGGCTGGCTGCCGGGCACCGAGCCCTGGATGTGGGTCCTGCTGTTCATGGTCGTCTTCTGCGCCACCAACCTGGCGTCGGTCGGCAACTTCGGCGAGGCCGAGTTCTGGTTCGCCGGGCTGAAGGTCGCGGCGATCACCGTCTTCCTGGGGCTGGGCGTGCTCGCCGTCCTGGGGCTGCTGCCCGGCACCGACTCGCCCGGTACGGACAACCTCACCGGCGCCGGCGACGGCTTCCTCCCCAACGGCTCCGAGGGGCTGCTCGTCGGCCTGCTCGCCTCCGTGTTCGCGTACGGGGGGCTGGAGAACGTGACCATCGCCGCCGCCGAGTCGGCGAACCCGCGGCGCGGGGTCGCGCGCGCGGTGCGTACCGCGATGTACCGGATCGCGATCTTCTACGTCGGCTCCATGCTGGTCGTCGTGGCGCTGATCCCGTGGGACGACCCGAGCGTGCAGGCCGGTCCGTACGCCGCCGCGCTCGACCACCTCGGCATCCCGGCGGCCGGTGAGATCATGAACGTCGTCGTGCTGGTGGCGCTGCTGTCCGCGATGAACGCCAACATCTACGGGGCCTCGCGCATGGCGTACTCCCTCGTCGCCCGCGGTCAGGGCCCGCGGTTCCTGGGCCGGCTCACCCGTCGCGTGCCGCGCCGCGCGGTCGTCGCCACCTGCTCCTTCGGCTTCGTCGCCGTGCTGCTCAGCTACCGCTGGCCCGACTCCCTCTTCCAGTGGCTGCTGAACATGACCGGCGCCGCCATCCTCGTCGTCTGGGCGTTCACCGCCGCCGCCCAGCTGCGCACCCGCCGCCGGCTGGAGCGGGAGGCGCCGGAGCTGCTGACGGTGCGGATGTGGGCGTACCCGTATCTGACCTGGGCGGCGCTGGCGGCCATGGGCGGGATCCTGGTGCTCATGCTGCGGGAGCCGGACTCGCGCACCCAGCTGCTGACCACCGCGGGTCTGGCGGTGGGGCTGTCCCTGGCCGGCCTGGTACGTCAGCACCGCCGGGCGGAACCCGCATGACATGATTTCGCTGTCGGACCTGCGAGAGACGAAGGAGTCCCCCCGTGCCCGGTGAGAACCTGACCCGCGAGGAGGCCCGGGAGCGGGCGGGGCTGCTGGAGGTCGAGGCGTACGAGGTCGAGCTCGACCTGCGCGGCGCGACGGCCCCGGCGCCGGAGCCCTTCCGGTCGGTGACCACGGTGCGGTTCCGCTGCGCGCAGCCGGGCGCGGCGAGCTTCCTCGACCTCGTCGCGCCGGACGTGACCGCGGTGACCCTCAACGGGCGGGACCTCGATCCCGGGGAGGTCTTCGACGGCTCGCGGATCGCGCTGGAGGATCTGGCGGCGGAGAACGAGGTCGTCGTCGACGCGCGCTGCGCGTACAGCCGCACCGGCGAGGGGATGCACCGCTTCGTCGACCCGGAGGACGGCGAGGTCTACCTCTACACGCAGTACGAGCCGGCCGACGCGCGCCGCGTGTTCGCCACCTTCGAACAGCCCGACCTGAAGGCCCCGTTCACCTTCACCGTGACGGCCCCGGAGCACTGGACGGTGCTCAGCGGCGGCGCGCAGGCCGGGCGCGCGGAGGCGCACCAGGACGGCTCGGCGACCTGGCGGTTCGAGCCGACCAAGCCGATCTCGACGTACATCACGGCGGTCGTGGCCGGCCCGTACGCCTACGTCGAGGACCGCTACACGCGCGCGTTCGACGACGGGCGGGAGCTGGTGGTGCCGCTCGGCGCGCTGTGCCGCAGGTCGCTCGCGCGGCACTTCGACGCCGACGACGTCTTCACCGTCACCAAGCAGGGCCTCGACTTCTTCCACGACCACTTCGACTACCCCTACCCGTGGGGCAAGTACGACCAGGCGTTCGTGCCGGAGTACAACATCGGCGCGATGGAGAACCCGGGGCTGGTCACCTTCCGCGAGGAGTTCGTCTTCCGCGGCAAGGTCACCGAGGCGGCGTACGAGCGGCGGGCGAACGTCGTGCTGCACGAGATGGCGCACATGTGGTTCGGCGACCTGGTGACCATGGAGTGGTGGGACGACCTGTGGCTCAAGGAGTCGTTCGCCGACTACATGGGCGCGCTGGCGCTGGCCGAGGCCACCCGGTTCACCGGGAGCTGGATCACCTTCGCCAACCGCCGCAAGGCGTGGGCGTACCGGGCGGACCAGCTGCCGACGACGCACCCGATCACGGCCGACATCCGCGATCTGGAGGACGCGAAGCTCAACTTCGACGGCATCACGTACGCCAAGGGCGCGGCGGTGCTCAAGCAGCTCGTGGCGTACGCCGGGCGGGACGCCTTCATGGAGGGCGCGCGGCGTTACTTCAAGCGGCACGCCTTCGGCAACACCCGGCTGGCCGACCTGCTGGCCGCGCTGGCGGAGACCAGCGGGCGGGACATGTCGGTGTGGGCCCGGTCGTGGCTCCAGACGGCCGGGGTCGACACGCTGACACCGCAGGCGACGTACGACGCGGACGACCGGATCACGGAGCTGGCGATCGTACGGGAGGGCCCGGAAACCGGGACCGGGAGCGAGACCGGGGCCGGGGGTGCTCCCGCCGCGCCGCCGCGGCCGCACCGCGTGGCCGTCGGGCTGTACGCCCAGCCGGGCGCCTCCGGCGAGCTGGTGCGCTACGCGCGCGCCGAGGCCGACGTCGTCGACGGGCACGCGGTCGTCGGGGAGCTGGCGGGTCAGCCGCGCCCGGAGCTGATCCTCGTCAACGACGACGACCTGACCTTCTGCAAGGCCCGCTTCGACGAGGACTCCCTCGACACCGTCCGCGAACGCCTCGGCGACCTCACCGACCCGCTCGCCCGCGCGATCGCCTGGGCCGCCGCCTGGGACCTCACCCGCGACGGGCTCATGCCCGCCCGCGACTACCTCGGCCTCGTGCGGCGCTTCGCCGGCCGTGAGACCGACATCGGCGTGCTCCAGGGGCTTCACCAGCAGGCCCACTACACCGTCGACCACTACACCGCCCCCGGCCACCGCGACGCCGCCGAACAGCGCCTCGCCGAGGGCGCGCTGAGCGAGCTGCGGCTCGCCCCGCCCGGCAGCGACCACCAGCTCGCCTGGGCCCGCTTCTTCGCCTCCGTCGCCGGTACGGAACCGGACCTGCAACTGCTCCGCGGCCTCCTCGACGGGCAGGCGAAGATCGACGGCCTGGACGTCGACCAGGAGCTGAGGTGGGAGCTGCTGCTCCCGCTCGCCGCCCACGGCGCCGCCGACCAGGCGGACGTCGACGCCGAACTGGCCCGCGACGACACCGCGTCCGGCCGCCGGCACCAGGTGCGCTGCCTGGCCGCCCGGCCGGACGCGCGGGTCAAGGAGCGGGCGTGGGCGGCGGTCGTCGACTCCGACGAGCTGTCCAACGCGATCGTCGAGGCGACCATCTCCGGCTTCAGCCGGCCCGGCCAGCGGGAGCTGCTCGCGCCGTACGCGCCGCGGTACTTCGAGGCGATCGAGCGGATCTGGCGGGAGCGGACGATCGAGAGCGCGATGGCGGTCGTACGGGGCCTCTACCCGGCGCTCCAGGCGCACCGCGGCACGCTGGACGCCACGGACGCGTGGCTGCGCGACACCGAGGGCTCGGCGCCGCCGGCGCTGCGGCGGCTGGTGTGGGAGGCGCGCGACGACCTGGCGCGGGCGCTGCGCGCGCAGGAGCGGGACGGCCGGGGCTGAGGCCGCGGCGCGCACTGCGGGCGGGCGGGCCTGCGGGTCCGCGGGCGTGACACGAACGGAGCAGTGACTCCCTTACTCGACAGTCGAACGTGTGCACTTTAGCCCCAGCTTGTCCGTATTCTTCGACGGGCGTGTAACAGCGGTTAGGGGAGGGCGGGCGGCCGGGAATCCAGCGGCCATGAATACGAACTCGCCCTCCCCCGCACCGCTCAACCCGCGCCCGCTCAGCCACGCCACCGGCGCGCGCCGCCAGGTCATGACCGCCCGGCAGCTGCGCGAGCACGGGGTCCCGACCGCCGACGCCGCCCGGCGCTGCCGCCCCGGCGGGCCGTGGCAGCAGCTCCTTCCCGGCGTCTACCTCCTGCACGCCGGGCCGCCGACGCCGGAGGAGCGGCTGCACGCGGCGCTGCTGTACGCGGGCCGCACGCCGGCCGGGCGCGGGGCGCGCACCACGGTGCCGACCCAGACCCGCGGCACGCCGCCGACCGCCGCACCCGCCGCCGCGCCCGACTCCGCGACCGCCTCCCCGCCCGCGCCCGCGCCTTCCGCCTCCGCCCCCGCGCAGGACGCCGCCTTCGCCCCGTACGGCGACGCGATGGTCACCGGGCCGGCGGCGCTCGCGCTGCACGGCTTCGCGGCGGCCCCGCCGCTGCGCGCGCTCACCCGCGTCGACGTCCTCCTCCCCCGCACCCGCCGGCTGCGCTCCACCGGCCTCGCCCGCCTCGTCCGCGCCCACGTCCTCCCCCGCCCCGAACGCATCACGGGCCTGCCCGTCGCCCCGGTGCCCCGCGCCCTCGCCGACACGGTCGCGGTGCTCACCGACGCCGCGGAGGTCCACCGGCTGCTGACCGAGGCGGTCCGCGGCGGCCACTGCGAGGCGGCGGCGGTGGTGCGCGAGCTGAGCCAGGCCCGGCTGCTGGGCCGCCCGCACGTGGTCGACGCGGTCGACACCCTGATCGCCGAGGGCCGGGCGAGGGCCGAGGGCCGCCTCTACGAGATGGTCGAGGCCCACGCCCTGCCCGACCCCCTCTGGAACGTCGACCTCCGCCTCCCCGGCGGCCCCTGCCTCGGCGGCGTCGACGCCTACTGGCCGGACCACGCGGTCGCGCTGGAGATCGACGCCCGCGCGCCGCGGCGCGGCTCCCCCGACGACGCGGCCGTGTGGTCCGCGTACGCGAAGAAGCGGGAGACCCTGGAGCGGCTGGGCATCACAGTCGTGCACGTCACGCCGCGCAAGCTGCGCGAGTCGCCGGAGCAGCAGGCGGAGGTGGTACGGGCCGCCATGCTGGCCGCGGCCGAGCGCGCCCAGGCCACGCACGTGGTGTGCCTGCCGCGGTGACGGCCCGCCCTTCCCCCGACCACTCCCCCGACCGCTCCGCCGCCCCCGACCGTCCGCCCGGCGCAACCGCGCCCGGCGGACGGGGGCAGAGCACCGCCGGGAGGCGGCCGAGAAGCCCACGGCCGCCGGATCACGGGCCGGCCCGCCCGAGTGGAACTGACGCGGCTGACGCTGGCGGGCGGCCTTGGTCTCGGCGGTGTCGAGGGCGACATGGCCGGGGAGAACGAGGTCTTTCTGCAACTGCACTGGCGCTGGCGCAACTTCCCCAAGCCGACCGTCTCCGCGGTTCGGGCGGATCGCGACTCGCCCCACGGCCGGCCTGAAAAGGGCCAGGAAGGCCGTGAACCAGACCCCTGGAGATCCAGGGCCGGTGGAACGCGCTGCGGGCCGCCTTCGGCCCGCACACGCTGGGGCACGCGCACATCCGGATCGTGCACGACGGTGCCTACCTCGACCCCGCCGGCTTCC
>NZ_JBMDLF010000027.1:0-8409 GCF_048656465.1 Streptomyces sp. MAR4 CNX-425
CCGGCCCGGTCCCGTACCGTACCGGATCCGCGCTGGCCGCCGCCGTCCCCGACGATCTCCCCGCCCCGCCCGTGGCTGCCGACGGCCTCGCCGCCGCGGTCCCCGGTTTCGTCCTCGCCCCCGCCGCGCCCGGCTCCCGGTACGGCCGGCTGTTGACGGTGGCCGCCGTGCACACGGGCAGCGGCGCCGTCGCCGGCTACACCGAGGTGCTGATCCCGCCCGCCCCCGCGGCACGTGCGCAGCAGTGCCACACCGCCGTCGTGCCGGTGCACCGCCGCCGCGGCCTCGGGCGCTGGCTCACCGCCGAGATGCTGCGCCGGCTGCACGCCGAGCACCCGCAGATCACCGAGGTCGAGACCGCCGCCGCCGACGGCGACGCCGGCGCCCTCGCCCTCGACGAGCAGCTGGGCTTCCGCCCGTACCGCCGCACCCACGGCTACCGGCTGCGCGTGCGCGGCTGACCACCGGCGACGCCAGCCCGGGCCCGTGGCCGCGAGCTAGCCGAGTTGCGCGAGCGCCCCGGCGCTCGGCGCGGTAGACGATGAGCTCGTGCCCCGGGGCCGCGCGCACGTCGAACGTCTGCATCGTCAGCGTCAGCGCCCCCACATGGACGATGCGCTTGCGCCCAAACGCCTCGCAGCGGGCGTCGTGCCACGCCCACAGCCGCGCGAACTCCGGGCCCGACTCCAGCAGCTCCGCGAGCGGGCTGACGCCATCATGAACCTCACCTACCGGGATTTCGCGAACACCCCGCACGTCCCGCCTTTCGTCTGGGTGGGTGATGGTTGTTCGGTGGCGGCCGGTTATGTGCCTTGCAGCGGGTTGTTTTGCCCTGGGTGTGTGGGGCACGGCTTCGGTTGCCGGAGTTTCGGTGTCAAGTACGGGTTGAGGCTCGGCGGGGCCCGTGTGACGAAGAGCTGGATCGATGGCCGCTTCCGCGGCGAGATGGGCCGTATCTGCGGCGGCCGTTACAACTATCGGCTGTCCCATCTGGCATGTCTCAGCGCTGCCCAGGTGTACTGCGGCGCGGTCCAGTTCGGCGGCGACAGCGCGTTCTTCTGATTGGGGGGTTGTGGCTGGTGTGTGGTTGTTCGGTGTGGGTGGTGGTTGTTTCGCCCGGTGTCGTGGTTTGTGGGCTCGCCGACTGCGTCACCGATCTCTGGTGTTGTCGAGGTTGTGTCGGGTTGTTGTGCCCTGTGTGATGGGCCCTGGCGTCTTTGCCGCCGTTGTCTCGTACGCCTGGGCGCAGCCGCCGGAGGTGGACGTCAACGAGGTCGTCTTACGCCCCGCCGGCCGGCGTTGATCTGGCCCACGGTCCCGCGGCGGAGGGTAGGTTGGGCGCATGACAGCGGCTGGGGAGGGCCCGTCCGCGGGTCCGGAGACGACCGAGGATGTGCAGGCATTGCGGTCTCGGCTGCGTGTGGACCTGGGTGTGGCGATGAAGGAGCGTCGTCGGGAGGTTGTGTCGGCGTTGCGTACCGCGCTGGCCGCCCTCGACAACGCCGAGGTCGTCGCGCCCGTCGAGGCCCCTGTGGCGCCGGTGAGTGAGCACGTCGCCGGTGCCAGTGCTGGTGTCGGGTCGGCCGAGGTGGGCCGGAGGGTGTTGTCCGCCGGTGATGTACGGGCTGTGTTGCGGGCGCAGATAGAGGAGCGCCGCACCGAGGCCGGCACCTATGACAGGGCCGGACGGGGCGAGGCCGCTGCCCGGTTGCGTCGGGAGGCGGACGTGCTCGACGCGTACCTGACGCGCTAGGGAGAGCGGGTTCTGGTTCGACGACCGGGCGCCCCGGCCCGACTTGCTGGTTCCCGCATGACGACCATGCGCCTCGGCCCGACTCGCGGGTCCCTGCGTGCGGCGTGCTGGTCGTGCGCGGCGGGCGGCGCGGTGTTGCTGCGGTGGTTCCGGGACACCGGCCTGGGGTGCTGTCGGGCGGGGGATGGGCATCGGGGTGTCGCCGGCCGAGTGCGTGGTGCGTGCGTGTCTGGAGGAGACCCCCGTCGTCGTGGCGGCGGTGGGGTCGGGCAGGTGTGCGGGGTCACCGTCCCTTGGCCGGTCCGGTCGGTGGCGAGGCGACTGTCAGCGATGAGGCCGGTGGTGTCCGGTGGGTCGGGCCGGATGGGTTGGGGGTGTGCGACATCCACCTGTCGTTGCTCGGTCAGATCGGTCATTGCCCCGCGGTCGCCCGGCCGCGCTTCGACTGGCCGGTTGGGGCGGTCGGTGTCAGTGCCTGTCGGCACACTGGGGGCGTGGGAAGAGGTCCGATGATTGGAGGCGACGATGGCGGGTGACATCGCCGAGGTGGCTGCGGCCCGGGCGTACCGTCGGCTTGTGCGCAGTGCGCAGGCCGCGTTGGCCGAGCCCGGTGGGCTTGGCGGGTCCGGGCCGGCTGGGCCTGGCGGGCTTGGCGGGGTCGGGCTGGCGGCGGTGGTGCTGGCCGGCCCGTTGGCCGATGCTGATGATGCGTTGGCGGCGGCCGGGTTGGCGGGCAATGAGGCGCGGTTTTTCGCTGTGGTGCGCGCCGCGGCGGCGGCACACGCGACGGCGGCCGGCCCGGCGGCTCCGTAGCGCCCGCCCGCGAAGCGGGCCGGCCGTGCGCCGGCTCCCCGCCGCCCCTCCCCGGGGGGCGGGGGCATCCTGTCGCCCGGGGGCGGGTCGTGCGCGGACTCCCTGCCCCCCTCGGGGGGGGGAGTCGATCGTGCGCGGGCTCCCTGTCGCCCGGGGGTCGGTCGTGCGCGGGCTCCCTGCCCCCGGGTGTCGGTCGTGCGCGGGCGTCCTGCCGCCCCTGCGCGTCCGTGGGGCGGGTCGGAACCGGGGCGGCCCGGGGGCGGGCGTCCGGCCTCATCTTCGTCCTGGTTGTCGTTCGTCGTGCTGTGGTTCCTTGGCGGGGTAGTACCGGTAGTTGTGTGGGACCCCGCCCGGGGGCCGGGTTCTAGCCTCGGTGCCGGTATCCCGCCGAGTGCTGCCGTACAGAACCCCTCCCACCGTGTCGCGTCACCGGGCCGTCGTTCGGCCCGGTTGCCGCCGGCGGGCGGGGTGTGTGCTGTGGGTCTCGGCGTCCGGAGGAGGGGGACAGTGCGTATGAAGGTGATGGCCCGTTCTGCCTTGGTGTCCGTGTGGGTGTTCCTTGCGGTTTTCGTTCTGGCCGCTTGTGAGGATGATTCCAGTCAGAGCAGGGAGAATGATGCGAAGCAGAAGAGCTATGATCTTCTGGTGAGGAATCAGCCGGCTGGGAGGATGGCCTATTCGCCGACTCGTGAGGCTATCAATGAGTGGGTCAGGACGTGGGGCAAGCGGGGCAAGTTGAGTTACGTCTACATCCAGAACGCGAACGGTGAGTACGGGTATTTCGTCATGAAGGGGCTGCCTGTTCCCCGGTGCAAGATGCTCACTCCGACGGAGCGGGTGGATTCGTCGTCGAACGGGAAGGTGGTGGTGTCGCAGCCGGGTATGGACGGTACGTATGATTCGGGTTCGACGTGCAGTGCCTATTACGGTTTCGATGCGACGACCGGGGCGTACATGGAGTTCACCGTCGGCACGAATCAGTCGTTCTTCCTCTTCGATCAGCCGATGACGATGCCGGAGTATGCCGACGCCACGCAGTTGGGTCCGACGTCGGCCGAGGACGTCGCCGGCTGAACCGCCGCCGCCCGCACCCCGGCACGCCCCGCACCCCCGGCACCCCCGGCGCCCCCGCACCCCCCCCCGGCACCCCCGCACTCCGGCGCACTCCCTCAAGGTTTCCGGTCGGCGGCACACCCGGTTCGGTGGTCTCCGGGCGCGGCTGGAGGGTGCGGTGGTGTTCTCCCGGGTCCGCGGGGTGAGCGGTACGTCGGCGGGTTCGTCGTCCTTGTCCCGGACTCGCCGCCCCTGGGTGGCGGCCCGCGCCACCGCCAGGGGACGGGGGCGGGTGTGTGAGCGCCGGCCGGCGCCGGGGAGTTGCCGGCCATCCGGGCGGGAAGCCGTCTCGGAGGTTTCCGCGGCCTTGTGGGTCGGCGTGGTCGCCCCGGTGGTGGGGGCGGGGGGAGAGGGGCCTTGCCGTCGGGTGGGTGGTTCTACCGGGCCGGGGCCGGGGGGTGTTTTACCCGGGTGCCGGACTGTTTTCCTGGTATCTGCGTGTTTCGTAGAGCATGATCGATGCGGCTACGCCGATGTTCAGGGAGTCGACGGTGCCTTGCATGGGGATCCGCAGGCGGCGGGACGCCCGGTCCAGCAGTTCGTCGGGCAGGCCTTCCCGTTCGCTGCCGAACAGCAGTGCCAGCGGCGGCTCGTATGCGGTGTTCCAGTGGTCGTCGTCCGCGTTCCCCGACGTGGCCAGTACGTCGATTCCGTGCTGTGCGGCCCAGTCGAAGAACGCCGCGGCGTTGGGGGTGTGTGCCACGTCGACGGCGAAGAGTGAGCCCATGCTGGCTTTGACCGCGGCCGGTGCGTAGGGGTCCACCGAGTCTCCGACAAGGATGACGCCGGCTCCGCCCACGGCGTCCACGGTTCGGATGATGGTGCCGAGGTTCCCCGGATTGGCGATGCGGTACAGCGCTGCGAACACCGCCCCGGCCCCGGTGCGCAGCCCGCCGAGCCCGCCTGCCCGGGTCCGCAGAACGGCCGCGACACCGCCGGGCCCGTCCCGGTCGACAAGGCGGGTGAACAGATCCGTGCTGAACCGTGCGACGGACACTCCCGCCCGTTCCTGCTCGTCCACCATGTGCTGGGCCGCCCGGCCCGCCAGCAGTTCCGGTGCCACCAGGAGTGTCTCGATCTCCCAGCCCGCCTCGACGGCGCACCACACCGGCTGGAGTCCCTCGACGACGAACGCTCCTTCACGGCGCCGGTGCTTACGGTTCGCAAGCAGCTTCACCCGCTTGGCGAGCGGGTTGGCGGCGCTGCTGATGGTGTCGGTCATGGTGTTCTTCCGCGTTCCTGGTCCGAAGGCCCGCGGCGCGGCCCGGTCCCGGTGGGGATGACGTGCCCGCCGGTGAAACTCCTGCGCCGTAGAACCGGCACCAGTCTAGACCGGCCCTTTTCGACGTCGCCGAAGCGCTCGACACGCCGCGGTACGCGAAGGCCGGGGGGCGGCCAGGCCCCACAGGACAGGGCGGGCGGGGCGCTTGGGCGCACGCCGGGGCCGAGCCGCGGCAGACCCAGGTCGCCAACGCCCGCCTGGCCGAGGCCCGCGCCGAGTTGGGGAAGGAGGGCGTGCCCCTGATCCGCTTGCCCTCCCACACCTCAAGGTCCGATTCCGGAAGGGCGGCGAGACCCGTACGGGATGGGCCGTCTTCGACTGCGCCGACCTCTACCGGCGGTGCTGAATCCGACAGCCTAAGTGAGCCCGCGCTCTGTCGGTGAGGACGCCGACGTCCGGACGTCCTCACCAGAAAGCGGCACGTGCGGCTCGCGTCCGTCTGGTACCGAGCTGCACCCTTCTCCAAACCCCTCCTGTCCGCACCAAACTCGCCCATTGAACCGTACATGCGGCGTACTCTGCTTGGTGTGGGTCGCGAAGACGAGGTTCGTTTGTACGACGCGGTGGACGCGCTGGTGGCGCGTTCGCGGGTACTGCCGCCGCCGGCGGAGCGTCGGCGGCTGCGGGTGGCGCACGGGCTGACGCAGCAGGAGGTCGCCGACGCGCTGGGCGTGCGGCGGGCGACGGTGGGGGCCTGGGAGAGCGAGGACCCTGCCCGCCGGACGGAGCCGCGGCCGCCGGAGCGCGACGCCTACGCCCGGCTGCTGCAGCAGCTCGCCGAGCTGTACCCCCCGCCCTCCGAGTCCCGCCTGGTGGCGTCCACCGGGAACGCGTCGGCCGGACCGGTGTGTCCCGGCCCTCCACCGCGGCAGACCGTCCCGCCGCCGCCGCCGTCCGCACGCACCGGCCCGGCCGACGCCAGGGACAGGGACAGGGACTTCGAACCGTCGTCGCCGGCGCCCGCGGCGGCGGCGCCGCGGGCACGGCCGTCCGCGCGGAAGGCCACCCCCACCGCCCCGGCGGCTGCGGGGGAGGGGCGTTACCCGGCGGGCCCGCTGGCGGTGGTGGACGGCGACGGCACCGCCCACCTCACACACGGGCGCACCCTGGCATGTCCGGCGGGCTCGGTGGTCGAGCTGGCCGGCTGGGCGCTGCGGGCGGGGCTCGGTGCCGAACGGCTGCACCGGTACGGGCAGGATGCCGACCCGCTGGTCGTGCTCACCGAAGCCGCCGCCGAGCGGTTCGGGCTGCCGCCGCGGCTGGACAACCGCGCCTTCGACGACGGGATGCGCCTGGCCGAGGACCACCCGGTCGTACGCGAGATCCTCACCGCGGGCTGGAAGCTGACCCGCCGCGGCTTCGGCCCCTGGCCGCGGATCTACCGCCCCGCCGAAGCCGGCCGCCGGCAGTGCGTACAGCTCGCCGTCCTGGGCTGGGACGCGCTGGAAGACCGCGCCTGGCCCGGCACCGACCGCATGCCCCCCGCCGACCTGGCGCGCACGCTCGGCACCTACACGGCCCGGGTCCTGACCCCCCGCGGCTCCACCGCCGTGACCGGCCTGGAGCTGATGACCGCGCTGCGCCCGCCGACCCGCCCGGTACGCGACGGCGCCAATTGGGTCTCCGGCCCCGTACCGGGATCTCTCACCGCCGCGGCGGACCCGGCTCCGCCGGAGGCCCCGCCTGAGCACCCCGCCGCGACCGGCCGCGAGGCGGGGCAGGAACTCGACGAGGAGGCGTACGACTGGGTCCGCCCCGGCGGCTTCACCGACACCGAGTGCGAGCTGCCCCACGTGATCGGCCTGGACGTCAACATGGCGTTCGCCGCCGCGGCGAACCGCCTGAGCGTCGGCCTTTCGGCCCCGGTGCACACCCACGGCCCCCGCTTCGACAAGAAGACCCCCGGCTGCTGGTACGTCGACCTCTCCCACATCGAGCTGGACCCCCGCCTGCCCAGCCCGTTCACCCCGACCGGCGAACGGCCTGCCGGCCCGGCCTGGTACGCCACCCCCACCGTCGCCTACGCCGCCGAACTCGGCCACCACCCAGCCCCGCTGGAAGCGTGGCTGCGGCCGGAGGCCGGGGCGTACCTGGACCCGTGGTACGAGCGGCTGCGCGACGCCTACCTGGCCACCATGGCCGACCTCGGCGTGACGAAAGACCTCTCCGAGGCCGCGTACGTGGAGGCGATGACCGGCCACAAGGAGGTCGACCCAGCCGCCGCAGCGGTGCTCTCCGCGATCAAAGCCACCGTCAAGGGCGGCATCGGCAAGCTCCGCGAACGCGCCCAGGGCAAGGCGAGATTCCGCAACGACCAGCGGTGGCCGGCACTGGACCGCCCCACCTGGCGCCCCGACATCCGCGCCGCGGTCATCGCGGCGGCCCGGGTCAACACGCACCGCAAGATGATGAAGATGGCCGCCCACGGCCGCTACCCCATCGCGGTGCTCTCCGACTGCGTCGTCTACCCCGCCCCCACTCCGTCACCGCTTCAGCTGCTGCCCCGCACCCCCGACGGCAAGCCGGCCCCGGGCGTCTTCCGCCTCGGCGTCTCCCCGGGCATGACCAAGGTGGAGGGCGTACGCGACCTGTGGTGGGCCGCCGAGATCATCGAGCAGGGCTTCAACCCCGCCCGGCACATCAAGGACGACCCCACCCGCGACGGGGAGGAGTAGACGATGGCGACGATCGGCGAATCCCTCGAAGCAGCCCTCCAGGCCACCGCCACCCGCCCCATCCCAGTGAGCCCGCAGGCCCGCATGCGGTTCCTCGTCAAGACGGAGCGGGGCTCCACCCGCCGCACCGCCGCCCGCCTCGGCTGCTCCCAGCGCCAAGTCGAACGCTACCTCGCCGGACAGGCCAAACAACCCACCCCCCGCCTCGCGGCGGCGCTGGAACGCGAGGTCCGCAAGAGCTGGCAACCCCGCGTACGGGCCCGCGCCATCCGCCAGGCCGCCCAGCACGGCGCCATCGTCGAAACCCGCGCCCGCTTCGGCTTCACCGCCGCCCCCGGCTCCACCGACGACCCCCGCATGCGCCGCATCACCGAACAACTCCCCCCCGACACCACCGCCCAACTCCTCGCCCGCCACGCCGCCGGCGCCGCCGAGGACGAACTGCGCGACCTCCTCGGCGCCGGCCTCGGACACGCCTACTTCCAGGACCGCGGCCGCCGCGCCGCCGGCCTGGAAGTCACCGTCACCGACATCGACCACCTCGACGTCGACCTCACCTGAGCCGCGGGTTTCTCCTGCCCCTCGCCTCCGCCGCCGAACAACTCTCTACGGGGCGATGAAGATCCCGTGGTTTCCGACACGCCACCACACGATGTGCGGGCAGCCGGGTACCTGCTCGGTGCCGTAGCGCCAGGCGGCACGCCTGCCGGCGGCCCAGGTCAGCAACCCGGACACCCGCGGCGGTGCGGACGCGCCTGACGCGCAGGCCGCGG
>NZ_JBMDLF010000028.1:0-7738 GCF_048656465.1 Streptomyces sp. MAR4 CNX-425
GCGATCGGCATGTCGGTGGTGTTGGTGGCGAAGCAGGTCAGCCGCAGTCCGTCGGCGTCGGTGATCCGCAACTGGGCGCCGGGATAGGGCCGTTCCTTCCGCGCGATCAGCCGCATTCCCTTCGGCCACCCCTTGAGGCAGTCGCCTGCGATCTCGGCGACCCAGGCCCCGTCCCGGATCTCGCCACCGGGCTCAGTCGCCGGTGTCCAGGCCGGGGCCGGAACCTTGCCTTACTCCTGTCGCTGGAACGCGACGATCCACCTGACCACTCGGCGCAATGGGCGGCTGTCTCTGATCCTCAAGCCCTCCTGAGTTGAGTCTCAACTTCTACCCGCACCCAGGCAGTCGGGCCACACGGCACACCCTGCTGCCCTCGCTGCTCACGGCAGCGAGGGCAGCAGTCGTCAGGCGGCGCGGACTGTGGGTAACTGCGCGGCCCACCTCGTCGCCTCGGTCAGGTGCTCGGGCTGAAGCCCGAGGCGTGGCTCGGGCTGTACGAAGAGAGTCGCCGTTCCGCGGGCGGTGCGCTCCGCCGCCCAGGCGTGGTCGAGGGGGGTGAGGTCGTCGTCGATCCAGACGGCGGGGGCGTCGCCGAGCCATGCGTCGACGTGGTCGCGCTTCCAGAGGTAGCCGTTGGGGTGGCTGGTGGTGATCTGCGGACGCGGGAGATCAACGTACGGCAGGGCCGGGAGGCCCAGAAGGGGGCCGATGAGGTTGGTGGCGTCCTGGCGCCAACTGGTGCACCAGGCCGGGGTGACCAAGCCGGTGCGGATGACATCCATGAGAAGGCGGCCATGGTCGGGGTTGAGCCAGACGGTGACCGGGTCGTCGGCGCTGCAACCGGCGGGGACGACATCGTGAGGGTCGTGCGTGGCTGGGCTCGAGCCGTGCTCGTCGGGGAAGGGTATGAGGACGCCGTCGATGTCGAGGAGCAGGTAGGGCGGGCGCATCGGTTCCTCCGAGGGAAGCCGGGGCGAATGACTGGTCAGAGCTTGCGGGCGCGGATCAGCAGGGTGGTGGGCCAGTGGCCCATGCGCGGGTCGTGGAACTCCTGGGCTGAGGTGAGCCAGAAGCCCGCCTGGCTTAGGTGCTTCTCCCACCGATCCGTGGCGTACTCCCAGCGGGCGATCGGTAGGCGGGAGCGATCGGGAAGAGTGACGTGGTCGCGACGAGGCCGGTCGTCGCCCGAGGGGCTTCGGCCGCCACGCTGCGGGTGGGGGACGGAGAAGGCGAGCACCCGGCCGGGCGTGAGGCGCTGGGCGATGGCCGGGAACAGGAGCGCGGGCGCGACAAGCCCGACGGCCCCGAAGACGGAAAGGATCGCGTCGAACTGCTCGTCGGAGGCGGGCAGGTAGTGCAGGGCGTGGCCGGCGACGAAGGTGAGGTTGTTCAGCCGTCCGTAGTGGGAGCGGGCGCGGCGGACCTGGAGGCCGACCAGGTCGACGCCGGTGACGTGGGCGCCGTGGCGGGTGGCTAGGTGGGCGGCGTTGTGGCCGGGGCCGCAGCCGAGTTCCAGGAGCCGCTTGCCGCGTAGGTCGGGGCCAAGGATCTCGGCCCCGGGCCCTTGGCCCGGCCTCGTGGTCCATTCCATCCGGGCCGGTACGGCCAGAGGTACGGCGAGTCCGTCGGCGGTGCGCTGGACGGCGTGGGCGTGCCAGGGGGATGCCTGGGCGAGCACGTCAGATCTCCAGGAGGTGGAGGACATCGGTGAGGTGTCGGCGGACGGCCTTGATGTACGCGGGGTCGGTGGCCGGGTCGTTGATCCAGCGGATGGACTGTTCCATGAACCACTCGACGGCCCACATGCGGTGCCAGCCCAGGGCCCAGTTCTCGGCGGTGGCCCCGCCGCGCGGCGCGAGGACGTCGGGGGTGCCGCCGGCGGTGACGTACTGCTCCAGGAAGACGCGCAGGCGCACGGGGTGCGGGGGCTCGACGGTGCCGTGCCAGCTGGCGAGGTCGAGCAGGCCGGGACCGGTGAAGGCACGAGCGAAGTCGAGCAGCCGCCAGCCTCGCTCGCCGATGTGCAGGCTCGTGGGGTGGAACTCGGAGTGCACCCAGCCGAAGGGCGCCGTCATCGCCCCGGCCGAGCGGACCTCGGCAGCCTGGGCGATACGGTCGAGCGCGTCCTCAACGTCGTCGGCGTCCTGCCACCGCTCGGCCTTGCGCAGCCGTTCGAGGTGCTCCAGTGCCCGGGCCGGAAGCGAACGCAGCCGCTCCTGGTCGAGGACGGGCAAGGGCGGAGCCGTACGGGTACCGTGCAGGATCACGGCTGCGGCGACGCCGTTGAGGTCGTCGGCCTCGCGGACGGACGATCCGAGGTCCTCCATGAGCATGCCGAGCCAGCCGTCCAGGACGGCGGAGGCGTGGACCTGGGGGACGGGTACGCCGAGGGTGTGGGCCAGGCGGAGGGCCTGGTCCTCGCTGTCGAAGGGCTTCTTGGCGTACTTGAAGATGGCGGTGGCACCGTCGGGGAAGGTGACGCGCTCGACTCCCGACATGGACCACACGCGTACCTCCTCCCGTACGGCGGTGGTCTGGCCGGTCGCGGTGAGCAGGTTGTCGAGGAGGCCGGCGCTGGGGTTCGTGGTCACGTGAGGGCTCCGGGGAGAGGTGGTGGCGTCCGGGGCGGGCGAGGGGTGCCGGCCCGCCCCGGAGCCTGATCGGGTGTGGTTATGCGGCGGGGTTCACGCGGTGGGCGTAGACCTGCTCGATCCAGCCCGCCTTGAACGCGGCGAGGTCGTCGCGGAAGTTCGCCATCAAGGCACCGTAGGGTGCGACCACGCCGCCGGACTGGTCCGGCACGGACTGGCAGCCGTGCACGAGCCGGCCGCCGAGGGCGGCGTGGGCCTTGATGGACTCGATGCGGCGGTGCTCGTTGAACCAGCCGCCGTGGTAGACCTCGTCGAGCATCCCGCCCATCTCGTCGTCCAGGTCGAAGACGACGGAGGTGGCGGCGGGGAAGAACCAGCACGGGCCGACGTTGGAGATGTGCCCGTCGAGCTCGACCTTGTTGAGCGCCATGAGCGTGGACGCCTCGCGGAGCATCCGCAGATGATCGGCGGTGATCTGCGGCAGGCCGAGGCTGGCCATGTGCTCGTCGCGGAAGAGGTACGCGTACACCTCGTACGCGGTGGCCAGGACGCGGGCCGCGTCGGAGGTGGACTCACCGTGGTTCTTGATGAAGTCGAGCGCGAGCTGCTCGACCGCGCTCTCGGTCGTCTCGTCCGCACCGAGGAGCTGGGACTTGACCAGCTCCCAGTCGGCGACGAGCCAGGTGTTCGACTCGAAGCGGAAGAAGTACTCGGCCGGGCCGATGATGGTGCGCCGGCCGTCGACCTGGATGCCGGGCAGGCGGCTCCAGCGCGGGTCGAACGCCTCGGGCAGCTCGACCGTGATGGCCGTGGTCTCGATGGTGGTCACCGTGTCTCCGTCTCTGATCGGCCAGGTTCGGGCACAGGAATGCCCGAGCCTGGTGTGGGCGTACGGAACTTCGGGGTGCCGCCCGGACCAGGGGGAGCCTGGATCACTATCGCGCCGTTCCGGGCGGCTACTGATAAGTGAACCGGTGGTCACGCTGAGTGGGTACGGTGGAAGGCAGTTGAAGCGGTATACGCGGTTTACAGCTCCAGGGCGGAGGCGATCGTGGCGGCGCAGAGAGAAGCCAACTCCCGTCTGCGTGAAGTCATCAAGGCGGTCGGCTGCACGTACGAGGCCCTGGCCAGAGACGTGCGGCGCATCGCCGCCGAGAACGGCGAGATCCTCCAGACCAACAAGTCGGCCGTCTCGCACTGGGTGAACGGAACCCGCGCCCCGTCCGGCCGGGTAGGGCAGTTCCTGGCCGAGGCGCTGTCCCGCCGAGCGGGGCGCACGGTCACCCAGACCGAGATCGACCTCCAGGCCGGTGGTGACGAAGAGCCGGCGGAATCCGACCCTGTCCTCACCGCCACCGACCTGGGCCGCGCCGACGTCGAGCGCCGCCGCTTCCTCGCCATCGCAGCCTTCACCACCGCCGGCGTCGCCATGCCGCTCGGATACGACCACGAAGCCACCACCCGCATGCTCCGAGCCCGCACCGGCACGTCCCTGGTCGGCACGGAGGACGTGGACGTCGTACGGCAGATCACGGCGGCCTTCAGCGCCGCCGACGAGCGCCTCGGCGGCGGGCATGGACTGACCACCGTCACCGCGTACCTCGCCGACACAGCTGCCCCCATGCTGCGCGGACGCTTCCCCAGCGAAGCTTCACGCCGGGCCGCCTTCGGCGCCGTCGCCGAACTCACCTACCTCGCAGGGTGGAAGCACCACGACCTCGGCCAGGAAGGCGCCGCCCAGCGCTACTACCAGGTCGGCTACAAACTCGCCTGCGAAGCCGACCCCCACGGCCACGCCGCCTGGATGATGCGCGCCCTCGCCCACCAAGCCCTGAGCCTCAAGGAGCCCCACCACTGCGTCGACCTCGTCGAAAGCGCCCTCCGCACAGGTCTCGGCCACGTCGACGGGCAGACCGAGGCGCTCCTCCACATCACGCACGCCCGCGCCTACGCCGTGGTCAACGAGAACCCTTTGGCCGCGCGCGCCCTACTCGCCGCCGAGGACGCCCTCCTACGGGACGACGGCCCCCAACCCAGCTACTCCCGCGTAAGCGGCCCCGCCGCCGGCACCGTAGCCAGCCACACCGCCCGCACCCTGACCGACCTCGCAGACCACGTTGGCACCGAGCAGCAGCACCGGGACGCCCTCACCCGCTGGGACCCTGTGAAGTACAAGCGCGTCCACGCCCTCACCCACGCCGACCTTGGCGACAGCCTCGCCGCCCAGGCCCGCGCCGATGAGGCCGTCGCCGCCTGGACCAAGGCCCTCGTCCTCATGGAGGGCATGACCTCCGACCGGACGCACAAGGCGATCACCTCGATCCGTTCCACCCTGGCGATCTACCAGAGGCGCAAGGTACCCGGCGCCGCCGATCTTGCTCGCCGTGCCCGCGAGGCCCTCGCCTAACATGCCCAACAACCCGCCCGACGAAGGGAAGACCGTGACACAGCAGACCGACGACCAGCCCATGGCCCTGAAGCCGGCGCTCGAATCCATGACCCTGCTGGTCGCCGCCGTCATCGTCCACGACGAGGCCGCCAACCGCGTGGTTCTTCTCCAACGCAGCGAGAACGCGAAGTTCGCCCAGGGAATGTGGGACCTCCCCGTCGGCAAGAGCGAGCCGGGCGAGCCCATCACCGAAACCGCGGTCCGCGAGCTCTACGAGGAGACCGGCCTCACCGTGAAGCCCGAGTCCCTCAAGGTCGCCCACATCATCCACGGCGCCTGGGGCGTCGAAGCCCCCAACGGCTTCCTTACCGTCGTCTTCGCCGCCCACGAATGGACTGGCGAACCCGAAAACCGCGAACCTCGCAAGCATTCCCAGGTCCGCTGGGTCGATGCCAACGCCATCCCCGACGCCTTTGTCGAAACAACTGCCAGTGCTCTCCATCAGTACCTGCACGGTAGTTCTCAGGTGTCACTTAAAGGGTGGCGTTAGTTGCGCACCCTGAGTTTGGTTGCAGGGCATTCCGTCGACTCCGGATTGACGGCGACGGGCTGTTTCGGCTATTCGCCCGGGAACATCGTGGCTGGAAAGTAGCAACTTCCGGTCTCATTGGCGTGGCGCTTCTTGCGTCGCAAAAGTTCGTCGAGCGTGAGGCGCCCGTCGAGAACGTAGAAGAAATCGAGCCCCTCCATCGTCAGGAACGGCGTACTCTCTCTGTAGGCTTCTCGGGCTCCGCTAGTGAATCCATTTACGCTGATAAAGATTCCAAGCGAATTTTTCCCCTTCCGCCTCACCTTTTCATTGAAGCTGTAGAGGTGGTGGGGCTGGATCGCCTCCTGCCACCACTTGGCTTCAACGATGTAGTCGTCCGTGTCGAAGGTGAGCGAGCCGTCGATTTGCTCGTACTCCAGGCTGTATGACAAGCGCGGTTCCATGTCGAACAGCCTGAAGACGTCATTCAGGAATGGCTCGAAGAACCTGCCTGCCTTCTGGCGATTATCCATGCGCTCCAGCCCGAGGAAGCGTTCTTTGAGAGCGGCAAGCTTAGCTTCAAAGCCATGCTGGGCCTCCACTACAGCGCGGTACGTGAGAAGCTCTTCATCGAACTGCGACTGTTGCTCGTGGACAACGCGCTGGCAGTCCACCAGCCCCCTGAGATGGTCGACTGCTTCCCTTGCTTCGGCGATCAGCGATTCGGCGCTCTCGTGCCGTTTCAGTGCAGGGAAGCTCGCCAGTTGAGAAACCTCCGCCATCATCCGAAATGAAAGGTCGCGGTATTGGCGCTCATTTGCCATCAACCGGTCCACGAACTCATCTGCGGTGGCCCATTTGTAGCCGCTGAAGTCCATGCGGGCCAGCAGTGAAGGGTGGTCCGTGGCCCACAAGCGGATGAATCGTTCGAGGTCACGCTTGTACCAGAAGATCGACTTAAGCGCGCCGGCCAGGGCTCCGTAGGCGGCTGGGCTGATCGGCTGCGCTGGTTTCGGCGTGCTCGTCATCCCTCGTCCGATCTCCCAGTCTCGGTGGGCTGCTAACGCCTGGTCAGATGATGCTACAGAGGGGAGTCGGTCCCGGCGCCAGAAGGTGGAGAGCCACCAGCAGAGTACTGTGTGGTCGTGGAGCCATGGGCGCGCTCCTCGGCCGCCCAGTCCTCGAAGGGTCCCGGGTCGGATCGATGGGGCGCCAGGCGGGGTCGAGCGGCTCGTTCTCAGCAGGCGGGCGGACAAACCGGCGGCTGTGCTCGTCGCAGGCGCCGAAGTCCTGGTAGTTGCGCTGGGCCTCGATCACGGAGACCTTGTTCGCCCCGCCCGACCATGGTGGGCCAGCGGAACTGGACCCGTCGTCCTCCCAGAAGCAGGCGGAGCAGATCTCGTCCGAGCCGGACACCTCGTCCAGCACGCTGTGCCCGCAGCAGGGGCAGGGGTAGGAGTCGCTCTCCTGCGCAGTCTCCTGCAGCCCCCGCCGGGGTGCCAGGGGTTTCACCGCCTCGGAGCCCCCGGCCAGTCCGCAGCCAGTCCGCAGGACACCCGCAAACGGCCGTCGGGAGCCAACGCATGCCAACAGGAAGTCGCAGGTCAGGGTCATGTGGGAGGCTTCGCCGCGGGTCAGGATCAGAGCGCAGACATTCCGCCCCTTCTGCGCGGCGCACGCGGCCGGGCTGGACATCCTCCGCGCCGCGCCCCCGGAGCTGGACTGGCTCTACGTCAGCCCCGCCGGCGACTTCGACCTCCCCCACCGGCTACGCCCTTACTGGCGGGGGTACCCCCACTTGCCGGCCGTACGGACGGCGGCTACCGCGTGCACCCCCACGGCGACCCGCGGGAGCGCATCTCGTACCCGGACTTCGCGGTCGCGCTGCTGGACGAGGCGGAGTCGCCGCGCCACCGCCGTACGCACCTGGCGGTGACCCGGGCCCGCTGACGGGTCGTACGCCCCGCGCGACCGGTCGCGGAACGCCCGGCGGCGCGGGGTCGCGGGCGCAGACCTGGCAGGAATTCGGCGCAGGGAGGCATTTCTGCCCATGGCCGCGCACGGGTCCGGCGGGCGAGGCTCCAGTCATGGCCGACACCACGAGCGGCGCCGCCCCGCCGGGCGGTGGCGCCGAGCAGCCGCGCGCCCCGGTCCCGGCACCCCGTGTCCCGGGGCCCGGCCGCGCCTCCGCACCGCGCTCCGCCGGCCACCTCACCGCCGCCCAGGGCA
>NZ_JBMDLF010000029.1:0-7368 GCF_048656465.1 Streptomyces sp. MAR4 CNX-425
TGAAGCCTCGGCACGCCGCCACGGCTGCCAACCCTGACCGACCCGCCCCGGCCGGGCTGGTGCACGCCGCGCCGGCGGCCGGCCGGGAGCCCCGCCACCAGCCACCCGTGGGGCATGCCTCCCGTCCGCGGGGACCCCACCCGGGATCCCCCGCTTACCCTCCGCCCATGACCGTCCCACGCAGCCGGACCCTCGCGCTGGCCGCCACGCTGCTGGCGGCGGCCTGCTCCGACTCCCCGGACGCCGCGGCGCCGGCACCGGACCCGGCCTCGTCCCGTCCGTCGTCCGGCAAGCCGACCGAGAAGCCGGCCAAGAAGCCGACCGCCCGCCCGAGCCCCTCGCCGACCTCGCCCTTCTGCCTCAACCTGACGCTCTTCCAGGTAGGCGTCATCGCCTACAGCTCCGACGTGGGTGCGGCGATCGACGGGGAACCGCTGGACTTCAAGGAGCTGCGGAGGAAGGCCGACGTGATCGCCCGTACCGGCGAGCCGATGCGGGCGAGCGCGCCGCCGGACATCGCCGACGAGCTCCGCACGGTGCTCAAGGCGATCGAGACCTCCGCGGGCCATCTCAAGGAGGGCGGCGACGCGTGGGCCGTCCTGGGCCCGGTGTACGGCGACCGCCACCGCCCCGCCTTCGACGCCGTGAACGCCTACAACTGCGGCGGCGGGGGCGGGTGACCGGGCGTTTTGGCCGCCCGCCGGGCCGCCGATAGCGCGGCCGGGTACGGAGTCGAGATCGACCCTGCGAGCGACCGGGCAGGCGACGGCGGACAGGCCGGAACGCCAGGCCGGTTCGGCGCCGCACAGGCGCGCGACGTCAGCGTGAAGAAGGGCGGGTGATCGCCATGTCATGCGTACTGCTCAGTGCGCGCTCCACCGCCTCCGTGGAGAGCCCCCGCGCCTCCGCCAGTTCGGCGGGCGATCGCGAGCCGTCGCAGAGGTCGAGCAGACTCCGCAGCCCCTCCGGAATCCGGTGCACCAGGACCCTGCCCCCGCCGGCCGGCGCCAGCACGAGATGCGTACGACGCTCGCCCAGGTCCCGCCAGGGCGCGCCGTCGGCGATCCGGCGCTGTACGGCGGCGACCGGACAGCCGAACGTGGCCACGACCACCCCTGGCCGCAGCGTCGGCCCCACGGCACCGAACTGCGGCCTGCGCTCCCGGAAACGCCACATCGCGTCGTGCCGGAGCGTCTCGTACCGCACGACGTCCCCGATGGCAGGCCGGTCGGTGTCCGGCGCCTGCCGGACCGCAAACGCGCCCAGCCGCATGCCGGCTTCCGCCATCCCCTCCGGCGTGGTCAGCCGGGATGTCGCGAGGAAGCGTCCGCAGAGCGCCGCGTCGTCGAGGGCCGTGCGGCAGAGCGCCAGGGTCGCGGGCAGCACGCCCTCGACCAGGGCGAGTTTGTTACGGCGGGCGACTGCCGAGGACACGAGAAGTCCCTGCCCACCGACGGCGCACAGTCGCTCGACGTCCGCAACGGTAATGCCGTAGTGGGCGGCGAATGACTCCGGCGCCGCGTGCACCTCCGGGTACAGGGACGGGTCGGCCATCAGGCGGGCCAGCAGATCCTGTACGCCGGCGGCGGTCACCGCGGTCTCCGTTCGCCTACCACCTGCCTGGCCTTGTCCAGGTCGGCCACGATCTCCTGGAAATCCTCCGGAAAGTCGTCGTCCCGCTCCATCAGGACGGCCTTCACGTCGCACCGTTCCAGCAGGTACGCGAACAGCGCGAGCACGTCGCCGCCCAGCGGGTGGTCGTGCCGGTCGATCAGCATCTCGTCCCGGTGGGCGGCAGGCGAACTGCCTGCCAGATGCACCTGTTCGACCCGCTCCAGCGGCAGTTCGTCGAGGAATCGGTACGGGTCGAAGCCGTGGTTGCCGGCGTTGATGAGAACGTTGCTCAGGTCGAGGAGGATCCCGCAGGTACAGTGCTCCATCACCTCGGTGATCATCTCGGCCTCGGTGAGTTCCCCGGGCATGTCCACGTAGTAGGTGATGTTTTCCAGCAGAAACGGTCTGCCGAGCGCGTCCTGCACCTGCTGCGCCTTCCCGGCGATGTGCCGGGCGTTGTCCACGGTCCGCACGACCGGGTTCAGGCTGTCGAGGGCGAGCCCCCGGCCGCGGGTAAAGCACAGATGGTCGCTTGCCCAGGGCGCGTCGACGAGATTAGCCAGGGCGACCACGCCGCGGAGATAGTCCTCGTCGAGTGGCTCCTGCGACCCCACCGACATCTCCAGGCCGTGCGGCACCAGCGGGAAGTGGCCCCGGGGTTCCCGGAGCGCCGCGCGCGCGTCCGGGTCGTACAGAAACTGGTCCGTGATGACCTCCAGCCAGTCGATTCCCCGGGCGTTGTCCACGATGTGCTCGTGCAGCGGCTTCCGGTATCCGAGGCCGACGCCCAGGCGCGGCGGTTCTGCGCGGTCACTCATAATGTGTGTGTTCTCACTTCCTGTGTGTGGTCGGCAGGGCCCGGGCGGTTGGGGTCCTGGCCGGTTTCGGCCGTCCTCTGAGCAGCGAGCATCCGGGTGTAGGCGCCGCCCGCGGAGCGCAGTCGACCGTGGAGGCCCTGTTCCTCGACGACGCCGTGCTTCAGGACGAACACGTTGTCGGTCGAGGCACTGGTGGCCAAGACCCTGGACGAGAAGCCTTCGTACGGAGATTCGCACTGGTCGACGCGGTCGATGGCCGAGGCGACGGGCATGTCGCAGTCCGCGGTCTCCAGGATCTGGCGGGCGTTCGGGCTCAAGCTCTACACGGTAAAGACGTGGAAGCTGTCCACGGACCCGCAGTTCGTCACCAAAGTCCGCGACGTCGTCGGGATCTACCTTTCCCCGCCGGAGAACGCCCTGGTCCTGGCGGTGGACGAGAAGTCGCAGATCCAGGCCCTGGACCGAACCCAGCCCATGCTGCCCATGGCGCCGACGACGCCGGCGAAGATGACCCATGACTACGTCCGGCACGGCACGACCAGCCTGTTCGCCGCCCTGGACATCGCCTCCGGGTCGGTCATAGCGCAGCACTTCCGGCGCCACCGGCACCAGGAGTTCCTGTGTTTCCTCAAGACCATCGACGCGGCCGCCCCGAAGGATCTGGACCTGCACCTGGTCCTGGACAACTACGCCACCCACAAGACCGAAGCGGTCAAGAAGTGGCTGATCCGCCACCCGCGCTTCCACCTGCACTTCACCCCCACCTCCGCGTCCTGGCTCAACCTCGTCGAGCGCTGGTTCGCCGAACTGACCTGCCGCAAACTCCGCCGCTCGGCCCACCGCAGCGTCGTCGAGCTGGAACGCGACATCCGCGGCTGGGTCAACGAGTGGAACAAGGACCCCAAGCCGTTCGTGTGAACCAAGACCGCCGACGAGATCCTGGAAACCCTCGCCGCATACTGAGCTCTTCCGATCGTGACCGGATCGGGGGATGGGGTGGCCCGTGACGCGCGAAGCTCCTTGCCGTTGCAGAGGCGTCAACCATCCTGCGGAGCAAGGAGCTTCGTGGTCACCTATCGTGCCACTCTCGATGTCCCGTCCGATCTGGTTTCCTGGCTGGAGAACCTGATTGCCGCCCGAAGGAGTGAGGCGGGCGGCTCCTGGCGTGCTCTGACAAGCTGGGACCAGGCTGTGATGCTGCTGGTCTGGCTGGCCAAGGGCGACACGTTCGAGCAGCTCGGCGCCACTTCGGGGTGTCCACCGACACCGCCTGGCGGTACGTCAACGAAGGCATCGAGGCCCTCGCGCCGCTTGCACCGACTCTGGAGGAGGCCCTCGCGGCCTCGGGCGAGGACCGCCGCCTGCTGCTGGACGGAACGCTCGTACCGACCTGGCGCTGTGCCGGTCTGGCCACAGAAGCCAAGGCCGACCCGCTCTACAGCGGCAAGCACCACGACCACGGCGTGAACGTCCAGGGCCTGACCGCCACCAGCGGCCACCTGGTCTTCCTCGGCGACGCCCGCCCCGGATCGACCCACGACCTGACCGCGGCCCGCGCCGACGGCATCATCGAGGCCGTCACCGACGCCGACGTGGAGACCACCGCCGACTCCGGCTACCAGGGTGCCGGCGGCACCGTGCGCACCCCCGTCAAGCGCCCGAAGGGCAAGGGACACAACGGATGGGAGAAGCAGGCCAACTCCCAACTCGCCAAACTCCGCGCCCCCGTCGAACGCGCCTTCGCCGAACTCAAGCGGTGGCGCGTACTGAACCTGTTGCGGATCAGCCCGAACCGCATCACCGCCGTGCTCCACGCCCTCCTCGGATCACACACAAGCGATCTTCACTCGCGAGAGGGTAGATCGGGAATGCTCACTGCACACGAATCAATGACGCAGGACACTAGTTCATCGTCCCAGGTCAGGAAGGCACTTTCGCGTTCTTGCCTCAATAGCCGCCGTGCCCAACGAAACGGCGATGCTGGCATGTATTCGCCAGCATCGGCGCAGCTGAGGGGTTTCGTTGACGCACGCGCCGGGCGCATGTTCTACTGAACGTGATCGAGCGAGTGCCCAGCGCATGGGCCTGGGGGGATTTATCACGTCTTTCAGCACGCGATGCGGTGAGAGGCTTGCGTGCTGCGAAGCATGTGACGTTCTCCGCCTGAGCCCACGCGGCTGGGCGTACGCATGTACTTCGAGTGAAAGGCACACATGCGCAACGCAAGGATACATCAAGGCCTGGTCGCCTTACTAGCAGCCGTCGTGATGGCCATCGGCTTCGCTGGTTCAGCTAGCGCGCATGCCGTCTACTCCGTGGACTACCCGTGGCACAACTCAGCTGGTGACCACTGCATGGTCAACAAGAGCCAGGTAGGCGACGGCGAGAGCGGCGGCGGCGAGTTCAAGGGGTGGTCTGAGAGCGGCTTCAACGAAGTCGTTCCCTTCGTCGACTGCGAGTACCCTCGCAACAGGCCAGCAGGGCACCTTGCTGATGGGATGCAGATCTGGGTCGTGAGCCCGGCTACAAATGAGTGGGTCCTCTGTGCGCGCACAGACAAGACCTACTACAACACGAAAGAAGCATTCTCACTGCAGTTGACCTGGACCGCCCCTGCGGCAGGCATGTGCTTCACTGACGGGTCGTACGGCCTGTACAACCACGCTGCCATCCACTCAGATGGCGACTGGACACCCACGTTCAATAATCCGCTGTGGTCAGGAGTCCATCACAATCTGGGATGGCCCACCTCCTCAGCTGAGACCGCAGCTTCCACGAAGTCTGCGCCGCGGCCGCCATGGGTGAATGCGGACGGCACGATGGATCCCGAGAAGATGCCGGACAAGGCGAAGGTCGCAGACCCAGACGGTGGCGTTGTCACCGACAAGGACGGGAAGCCGGTCAAGGTCAACACGAGGCTCCCGGCACCTGAAATGATCCCCGCCAACGGTGGCGGTGGTCAGCGCACTACGAAGGTGGCCGAAAACGGAGGCACGGTGGAGGTAGTGGAGGTGGACATGGTCCGCGTCGCTGACACGCTGTGAGCACGTAACGGCCGTTTGGCCGCGCCTCGGTCCTGCCGGGGCGCGGTCGTGTCCACTCGCAAGCTGCGTCTGAGGTATACATCCTCGGCGAACTGCGACTGCACATCTGCAGATGGCTGGAGGGAAATTGACCGAGCGAAACCGGGAACACGTCGCAGTCGGGGTCCTGCGTACAGTATGCGGTGTCTTCGCCATCGCCTCCCTCGCCGTAGCCACGATCCTCTTGCCCAGTGGAAGAAGCATGGGGCTGGCCCCGCTAGGAGCGTTCGCCCTGTGTGGCATAAGTTGGCTGTGGCTGAGCCTTCGAAGATGACTACCTGATCCAGGGGGTTCGGCTCGGTCTCTCTGTCGCAGACATGCAGGCTCCGCAGACGCAAGTTGAGGACGGATCGGGAACAGGGGGCTCAGGTGATGCGCGCTCCCCGGGCGACGATCGGCAGTAGGCCGCTCAGCGCGCCGGTTGCCATGTTCGAGGCCCACAAGCGCGGGTGCGCGCGTAGTATGGGCTCATCCCTTTCTTAAGGGTGAGGGTCGGCAGGGTTTTGTGACCGCCTACCAGGGCGGTGGGCTTCGGCCCAGCCCTGCCGGCCGTCGGCAGCCGGGTGCCCCCGGCTGGCTGCCGGGGGCTTGTGGGTTTAGTCCCAGTGCCGCAGGTCGTCTAGGACGATCCGCAGGTCTACCAGGGCGCCTTCGGCGGTTATCAGCCCTAATGCGGCGCAGGCGAAGCGGTGTTCAGTCAGCTCCTTCTCGTTCGTGATCAGGTGCTTCATCTCCGCGGCGGTGAGCCATCCCAGGCAGGCGATCTGCAGCTCGTGTATCCCGTCGATGGGCAGGGGCATCTTCGGCGCGGTCTCGGCGACCCGACCGACGGCCACCCGTGTCTCCTGGGACAGCGGGTTTCCGGTGGGCAGCTTGACGGCGACCGGAAGCCTCAGGCATAACGCGGCGACGTCTGCGTAGACGCGCTCCAGGTGGACCACCAGACTGCCAAGTTTCGGCTCATCTCCTTCGGGCATTACATTTCCTTTCTTTTCGGTGAGTGAGGAAGAGGTTTGCGACCTCATTTCCTCTTGTTGATATCCTATTCCGTGACCCCTCCATTGCAATGGATTCAGAAAAGGAATTGCCTTAATTTCGCGGCGAATTCTCATGGCGGGGATCCCGGGGCATTTCCGTCCATCCAGGTGCGGCCGCACGCCGTGCACACCACGGCCGGTGACCTGCCGTCCCCGCCGTGGACCTCGAGCCGGCCGCCGCACGGCGCCGGGCACGGCTGGTCGATAGTGCGGGACAAGCGGGCCATGTCCAGCGCGCCCAGGACCCGCTCAGCGGCACCGGAGGCGACGGTGGCGATGCGCTCGCGCTGCACGGTGGTCAGCGGCCGAAACGGTCCTGGGGCGCCCTCCGCGCGGGCCAGCAGCCAGGCTGCGGCGTACGGCGCGCTGCGGGTAGCGGGGTTGGTGTAGGACCAGCGGCGGCGGTCGGCGCCGTCGGCAACCGACAGGGCGGCCAGCTGCAGGCCATGTCTTCCGGGGGTGTCCGCGGACGCCTTCCGACACAGGTCAGCCAGACCACGCGGTTGGCATCGGCGGGGTTGAAGCCGGCGTGCGGCGGCTGCGGCCTCGGGCGGCGGGCCAGCACGCCGGTGATGCGGGTGTGCCAGGCCCACCCCACGATGCCGGCGACCAAGGCGAGGGCAGCGATCGTCATCGGCCCGGTCATGACAATCCCTCCCGCAGCTTGGCGAGGAAGGAGCGCAGCGTCTGCGCCGGCGCGGTCGCCGGAGCTGGCCGCTGTGTGCCTCGGCGAACAGTGCCTCGACCTGTTCGGTGGTCAGGCCCTGCTCCCCTGCGGCGGCCACGATCTGGAACCACAGGGTTAGGGGAGCAACG
>NZ_JBMDLF010000030.1:0-6008 GCF_048656465.1 Streptomyces sp. MAR4 CNX-425
GTGTGGTGGTTGGTGACTGTCAGGTTGTGGACGGTGGTGTGGGTTGTCCAGCGTTTGATGGCGGTGATCTGGATGTGGGTGCCGGCGCTGGTCTGCAGCCACTGGCCGGGCTGGAGGTTGGTGGCGTCGATCCACTCGTCCAGTTCTGGGACCCAGAAGGGGTGGCCGTCGGTGGCCGTCACGGTGGCTTGCTTGTCGCCGCGGTCGCCGTCGATGTCGATGGTGATCTTGACGAGGTTCTTGGAGCCCTTGCCGGTGATGGTGTCGGTGACGGTCTCGACGCTGGTTTCCCCGGTCTCGGGGTCAGTGGCGACGATCTCGTCACCGATCCTGACGTCTTCGATCGGTTTGGTGGTGCCGTCCGCGTACAGCACCTTGGTGTCGGCGGTGAAGCTGTTCCGTCGGCAGGTGGTGGCCGCGTCTCCAGCCGCGTCAGCGGCTCCGGCGGCGCGATTGACACTTCTGACGGCGGATCTGCCTACTCCGCCGATACCACCGACGATGTCGACAAAGAACTGCCCCGCGCTGTAGCGGCGGGAGGTCGAGTCGATGCCTGCCTTGTCCTCGACCCAGCCTTGGAAATCGTCGATCTTCCCAGAAGCCGTTCCGGTGGGGTCGACAATATCCACACCGGCCTTGACAGGTTCAACAAGGGCCGCGTCGACGACGCCGGCGAGGAAATCCCATCCGTCACCGGCAGGCATGGCCCCCTCGGAATTTGCCAGAACCCCTTCCAACTCCTGGGGAGAGTCGAATGCCTCGTACTGCATCCAGGTGTCGCCGTCTGACTGGTAGTCGAGGGAGGAGTAGCGGTGGCCGTCGAGTTCGATGCCTGTGGTGGGGTTGCCGCCGGTGAAGGCGTAGCGGTTGCCGGTGAAGGGGTCGGTGGTCAGGCTCATGTCGGCGAGGGCGCCGTTGTAGGTGTCGCGGGTGAGGAATCGGTTGAGGCCGGGGCTGTAGTTGCGGAAGCCCATGTCGTAGGTTCCCGAGGCCTGGTCCCAGCGTTTGGAGTTGAAGCGGTAGGGGTTGTACGGCTCCTGGTTGGGGGTGGTGGGGTCGGGTTTGTCGACTCCGGTGAATTCGGAGTCGTCGTTGGTGCCGTAGGCGGTGTAGCCGTAGGTGGCTTTGGTGTTGCCGCTGGTGTCGGTGAGGGTTTCGACGTCGGTGTGGCTGTTGTAGCCGTAGACGCCGAGTTCCTCGGTGCCGTCGGTGTTGTGGGTGATCTGGGAGAGGCGGTTGCCCCAGGGGTCGTATTGGTAGGACTTGGTGACCTCGCCGGCTACGCGTTCGTCCAGGACCTGGCCGGACAAGCCGAGGTAGCTGTAGTCCGTGGTCTTGCCACTGGCGGTCTTGGAGGTGGTGCGGTCCATGGGGTCGTAGGTGTAGGTGGTCTTCTTCGTGGTGCCGTCGTCCTGGAGGCGGCTGTGTTCGCTGATGCGGTCGAAGCCGTCGTAGATGGTGCGTTCGATGATCTGGCTGGCGGCGGTGATGGTGTCGAGGCGGCCGTAGGGGTCGTAGTTGTAGGAGGCGGTGTCTGTGGTGCCGTCGGTGGCTGCGGTGACCAGGCGGTTGCGGTTGTAGGTGTAGGTGGTTTCGGTGTTCTTGACCGTCTGGCTGATGACGTTGTCGTTGGCGTCGTGGACGTAGGTCTCGGTGCCCGCCCCGTTGCCGGTCTTGGTGACCTTCGCGATCCGGTCCGCCGGGTCGTAGGTGTAGGCCGTGGTCGATTCGAGGTACGCCGTGTGGTCGTCGGCGTTCATCTTCTTCGTCGCGTCGCGGGATTTGTTGCCGTTGGCGTCCCAGTCGTATGCGTGGGAGGCGACAAGGAGCTGGCTGTTGTACTCCTGGGTCGTCTTCAGTGCGCCGTTGGCGTAGTAGGTGTAGTCGACGAAGTTGCCGTTCGCCTTGTTCTCCCGCAGCTTCTGGCCCCGGGCGGTGTATTCGTAAGAGGTTGTCCGCTTGGTCGGGTCGGTGGCGCTGTCGCCGGCCTCGACGTGGTTGACCATGTTGCGGATGTCGTAGGCGTAGGACTGGAACACGTCCGGGTGGGTGACGGTCTGGAGTTGGCCGTTGGTGTTGTAGGTGAAGGCGGTGACTTTCTTCGGCTCGCCGGCGAGGTTCTCACTGACCTTGGCGACCTGGTTGAGGCCGGTGTAGGCCATCGTGTATGCGTCGATCCGGGCGCCTGAGCTGGTGTCGTCGATGTCGGTGAGGTTGCCGTTGCGGTCGTAGCGGTAGCCGAAGACCTTCTCCTCGGTGTCGGCCGCCGCGTCGTAGGAGCGGACCAGCTTGACGGCGTCCGCGCTGATGGTGCCCTGGTCGCTTCCGGTGACGGTGATCGACTTGATGCCCTGCTTGTAGCGGTACGTGCCGAGCTTCACCCACCGGTTGGGGTTCTTGGCCTGGTTGACCTTGCTGGTCGCCTTGCCGCCGGCGTGGTCGATGCGGTAGGTGGCGGTGCCCGCGTCGGTCTTTTCGGGGTACTTGGCGTAGGCGGTGTACTCGCCGTCGCGGGGGATGATGGTCTGCCAGGTGAACGAGCCCTGGTCTGAGGTTTGGGTGCGGTGGTTGAAGCCGGTGTCTTTCGGTTCGCCGGACAGGGCGATGGACTTCGACTTCTTCCAGCTGCCTGTGGTGGAGGTGTGCTGGGTATCGGAGTTGTCTACCAGGACCACGGCAGAGCCGTCGGGGACGCCGGAGTCCTTCCGGGTTTTCAGGGAGCCGTCGGGGTAGTAGCCCCAGTTCATCGGCCGTTCGGTGGTTTCCTCGCCTGCGGAGATCAGGCGTCGGCTGGTCTGCTGGCCGAGGTCGTTGTAGTCGTAGCGGGTGACGATGTCCCACGGGTCGGTGGCTGTGCGGATCCAGCCGGTGTCGAAGTACTCGTAGGTGGTGTCGTTGCGTACCGTCTGGCCTGCCGAGGGCGGTGCGGAGACCGTGGCGACGCGCCCGAGGGCGTCGTAGCGGGTTTCGGTGTAGATGTCGGGGTCGTTGTAGCGGGCGTCGTTGGGGTCGTAGGGCTGGTATTGGCGTACCGGGCGGTTGAGTTCGTCGTAGGTGGTGCGGAGGGTGAAGTCGTCTGCGGTGGTGGTGGCGGTGCCGCGGGGGGTTTCGACCTTGGTGCGGTTGCCGGCCTGGTCGTAGGTGAACTTCGTGGTGCGCGTGATGGTGTCCGTGTACGGCACGCGTTGTGTCTTGGGCAGGCCGCGTTCGTCGTAGTCGACTTCGGTGGTCTTGCCTGCCTTGTCGGTGGTGGAGATGACCAGGGAGTCCTTGTCGTAGGCGGTGGTGGTGGTTTCGCCTGCGGCGTCGGTGACCGTCTTGGGGCGGTGGTTGAGGTCGTAGGTGGTGTGGGTGGTGAAGTCGGTGGTGTCGGGGGTGGTGTTCTTCTTGGGGTCGATGACGTGGGTGGGGTTTCCGACGTCGTCGTAGCGGTAGGACAGCTTGTCACCGTCGGCGTTGACCACGTCGGTGAGCTGGTAGATCGCGTTGTAGTGGTTCGTGGTGGTGAAGTCGCCGGGTATCTCGGCCGTCGCCACGCCCTTGGGTTCGGTGGTGGTGATCAGGTTGCCGACGCGGTCGTAGGTGTAGCTGGTTTCGCGGCCGGTGGTGTTGTTGTCCGGGGCGGTGGCCGCGGTCATCAGGTCGGCTTGGTCGTAGACCGCGGTGGAGACGGCGCCGTTGGGGGCGGTGGAGGTGGTGACGTTGTCGTTGGCGTCGTAGACCGGGGCGGGGGTGGTGATGTAGCTGCCGGCCGAGTGGTCCTTGGAGACCTTGTTCTCAAGCGGACGGCCGTAGACGTCGTAGTTCTGCTCGGTGGTCCCGCCGAGTGCGTCGGTGACCTTGGTGACCTGGCCTCGTTCGTCGTAGACGAAGTCGGTGCCGTTGGCCTTCGGATCGGTGATCAGCCGCGGGTAGCCGGTGGGGGTGAAGTCGGCGTTGGTGGTGGTGTTGCCGCGCGGGTCGGTCGCTGTTTCCAGCTGGCCGTGGGCGTTGTAGGTGTAGCGGCTGGTGTAGTCGCCCTCGTCCGTGGTGGCGGTGCCCTTGGGGTCGGTGACGGTCTTGAGGTTGCCGTAGGCGTCGTAGGTGAAGGTCCAGGCGCGGCCCTCGGGCGAGGTCTTGCGCCACAGGTCCTTCACATAGCCGTCGGCAGTGCGTTCCGCGTACTGGAAGACCGTCGCGTTGGCGGGGGTGGTGCCGTCGGTGCAGGTGGTGGGGTCGGGGACGCCGCCGGCGGCTGCGTTCTGCTCGGCGTCGCGTTGCCACAGGGGGTAGCCGGTGGCCGGGTCGTAGCAGTAGGCGGTTTCGGCGCCGTTGTGTTCGCGGAGGTAGGTGACGTTGTTGTCGGCGTCCCAGGCCAGGGTGGTGGTTTCGTTCTTGGCGTTGATGGTTGTGACCGGGCGGCCGAAGTCGTCGGTGGTGGTGTCGGTGACGTTGCCCTCGGCGTCGGTCACCCGGGTGTCGGTGAACTCCGGCGTGCCCGCGTTGTCCATGTACACGAAACCGGTGCCGTTACCGCGCCGGTCGGTGATCTGCTTGGTCCACCAGTGATACTCCGGGTCATCCCCTTCACTGGGGGCGTAGTAGTCCAGGTTGGTGGTGTGCTGGCGCGGGTCTTCGACGGCGACGAGTTTGACGTTCTTGTTGCCCTGGGTGGCGTCGTAGGTGAAGTCGAACACCTTCGGCTGTCCACTGCCCGCGCCGTCGGTCATACGCCCCAGCAGGCCCTTGTCGGTGTAGTAGAACGCCAGGGTGCGGCCGGAGATGTCGGTGACCGACTTGACGTGATCGTAGATCTTCGAATTCGTCAGCTTCCCCGAGCCGGCGACCTGCTCACCCGCGTCGTTGATGTACTCATACGACGCGTCGCCCTTCTCGTAGTACTCGACCGTCAGGGACTTCCGGCCGGCCGGGTCGGTGATGTAGTCGAGGAACTTCACCGGCTTGTTGTTCGACTTGCGCTCGGTGTACGTGTACGTCTGCGTGTTGCCGTTCGAGTCGACGACCGAGGTGAGGTAGCCGTCGCAGCCGAACAGGAAGCGGGTGCCGTCCGGGCGCGTCGCCGTCCACGCATCCGGTATCGGGTCCTTCGACGGGGTGCAGTCCAGGCCCTGCTTCGGCGCAAGTTTGTAGTGCACACCGGCCGGGGCCTTGAAGCTGCCATCAGCCTGCTTTTCGAATACATGCGTGGTGCCGTCGCCGTCCGGCCACCGCACCTCCGTCGGATGCGGGTTGGGATGGAAGTCCAGCGGGGCGCCGAGGCGCAGCGGTCCGGCGGCCTGGGCGGAGACGCCGTGGCCGGTGACCGTGTCGCTCGTGTCGAGGGAGTTGTAGGCGATGCGGAAGAAGGTGTTCAGCCCGCGGCCGGGATTGGCGAACGCGTTGTATGACCACACCGCGTTCCCGGCGGCGGCGTTGTTCATCACCGAGGAGCCGGCGCCGGTCGGGGTGCCGGTGTAGGAGTAGAACGTCTCCAGGCCCAGCTCGTCGGAGGTGGGGTCCTCCACGGCCACCCGCTGGGTCAGGGCAGGGATGTGGTGGCGGTCCGACAGCCAGGCGTCCAGGGAGGGTGCGTAGACGTCCCAGGTCAGCTGGTAGTCGGTGCGTTTGTTGCCCGCGTCGGAGTTGATGGGTGTCTTGACCTGCGCGGTGACGGTGACTTCCCCGCCGGGCGGGATGCTTTCCGGCAGGTCGGTGAGCAGCGGCTGGCCCAGGCCGGGCGGGGTGCTGCCGTCGGGCAGGGTCCACCGGTACGACAGCCCCCAGCCGTCGGGGTTGTTGCCGTTCATGGTGAAGTCGGTGGTGTTGGTGAACGTCACCTCGACGTCGTAGGTGGTGTTCGGCGTCATCCGCTGCGGCGTGCCCGGCGCGTAGTACGTCGAGGCGGCGGTGGCGTCGACGTAGATCACCCGCAGCAGCGGGCCGAGCTGCTGGTCCTGGCCCTCGCTGGACAGCCACAGCGACCGCTCCCGCGTCCCGCTGGACGACTCATCCGCCAGCTTGACCATCGC